>NZ_JAFCLU010000001.1 GCF_018130385.1 Bradyrhizobium sp. AUGA SZCCT0283
GATCCGGAAGCGGCGTTGCGCAAGGCCCGCACGGAGGCTCTCAGCCGTCATGCCCGGGCCGTGGCTGCGATCTTCGATATGCAGGAGCGGGGCGCCAAGGCCAGCCCGGAGCAGGTGAAGGAATTGCAGGAGGCCCGCAAGGTCTTCGAGGAGGTGCGGCCCTACGGCTCGCACGACGCCGAAGCTGCCTACAAGAAGAACAGGGAAATCGCCCATGAAGCTGGTTCGGGCAACTCCACCCGCGCCATCCGCGCGCTCCAGCTCGAAACCGAACTGCGCACCAATCCGAGCCGCCGCGCCGACCGTTTCGTGCAGCGCTGGCAGAAGCTCGACCACACCAGCCAGCGTCAGTATCAGGCGGGCGACATCGCCGGCTACAAGGCGGCGCGCTCGGCGATGGGCGACATGGCAAAAAGCCTGGAACGCGATCCGCAACTGGAATCCATCCTTGCCAACCGCAAGCAGGAACTCGGCATCGCGTTTGAATCAGGCCGCCGGCTCGGCCAGGAATTGGCCTTCATTCACGGCATCGACCTCGGCAGAGGCCGGGGCATCGGAATTTGATCCATCCATCTGCCGCCGTCTCTACGCCACACTATGACGAGTCGAACACCCCTCTTGCCCACCCGCAACTGCTTGTCCTGTCTGGTCTCAGCAGCCGTCAGAAACAGCCAGCAGGAGGCCGCGTGGCCATGCGCGAACCAGACCGTATCATCCGTCTGAAAACTGTTCTTTCCCGGACCGGGCTGTCCCGGTCCACCATCTACCGCAAGATCGCCGAGGGCACGTTCCCGCCGCAGATCAAGATCAGCATTAACGGGAGCGGCTGGCATGAGTCCGACATCAACCGCTGGATCGCCGATCCCGTCGCATGGCGCCCGAAACGCGCGTTAGATGAAGTCCAATAAGAGCGGCAGCAGCAGCTCCCTTTGCTGGTGGCGAGCCATGGGACCAGACCGGCGTCAGCCCCTCAAGGCCGAGCCGCTGCGCGGCGGCGCTGACGCGCCGGCCTTGACCGCCTGACGCCGCCCCGGTTTGAGCTCTCCAAGCAGACAAAGGCGGGCTGGTAGCGGTCGCACTTCCAATTCGGAACAGAAAGGCAGCGGGCGGAGTCGGCGGCAAAAAAATTCCCCAGACTAAACCCCAGACTAAACGCAAATTTTAGTCTGGGCGCATTTTAGGCCGTTCTGAAAATCGAAGACGTGTGAAGAAGATAGATGGCGCGCCCGAAGAGATTCGAACTCCTGACCCCCAGATTCGTAGTCTGGATCTCGTAGAAAGTGGCGATCTTCGAGCGCACGCACAAGGCTAAGTAGCGAAAAACAGCCCTTCCTTTGTCTATCCCGCGACATCCGTTTTCGCGACGGCGACAATCCTCTCCTTTCAACAGATGCGCGGCCGTTGCACCAAACCGTGCACGAGCATGATTGGAAGCTCTATGGCCTTTCTAAATGTGATCGCTTTGTCGCTAGCGTAGGGGAAGTTGATGTCTCACAATAAATTTCTGACCGCCGAAGAGGTCTCCGAAAGATATCGTGGCAGCGTTTCAGTTGGCACTCTTCGAAATTGGCGAGCGATGAGGATCGGACCAACCTTCGTCAAAATTGGCAAGGCTGTTTTGTACCCAACGAATGAACTTGATGCTTGGGATCAAAAGAATACGGTCTCTTGCCGAGCTTCAGCGAGACCCAACGTGGATGATGGTGAAGAAGCGTGATGATCACGGAGGAGCACGCAAAGCCGCCCCCAATCGCCGTCCCCTCGCAGGTCAATTACTTCTCCCAATTCGTTTACTTTCAATATGTTACTCGAGAAGAGCAGGGTCGTGCACAACCACCCTTCCGGCGATCCGACGCCGTCGCAGGCCGATATCCATATGACCAAGGCGATCGTCCAGATCGCCACCCCGCTCGGGATTTCCGTCCACGACCACATCATCGTCGGCAAGAACGGGCATGCGAGCTTGAGAGGACTGAAGCTGATCTAGTTATCGCCTGCATTTACCATCTATTAACTATCCGCTTCGCGCTTTGGCGAACGCGTGAGAGAGTGGTTCATCGGGATGAGAGGGGGGTAGCTCATTCTCGAATGAGAGGGGATCGATGATGAATCAGCTAGCAGAGCGGATGAGGGTCGCGGCTCTTTCGATGAGCCCGGAGCACATGATCGACAAATTTCTGGACTGGCTCGAGGAACTGAGGGGCGCGATGGCGCTGGCTGAAATCAACAGTTTGGCCCGCAACGAGGCGCGAACCAAGGTGCTGTTCGATTGATTCGGCGACTAAAGCGCGATGGCACGGTCGAACCGCCATCGTGCTTTAGCCTATTATTGTTGTTGGCCGGGTGCGATGGCACAAAGCCGTTGAAACAAGTCAGCACCGGGCCAAATGGAGTGGATGTTTGCCCCAAATAGGCAAATTGCGATAGCAGGTCAGCCGTCCGCCGGCTTGCAACAGGTCTGCTTCTGGACCCAGCCCGGAAGTCCTTCGATGTCCGCTTTCTCGCCTCCATGGAGGACAGGCGGGCGTAGAAACAGTCATCCGGCGTGTTCGAAAAATCGCTCCCTGGGAAGGAGCGTGAGATTGCCAGACAATCGCAAGACCAGCATTTCGTACCGACCCCAATCCTGATCGCTCCATTCCAAAATCAAACAGCATCAATGCGATAGGTCACGCATGTTTGAGGGGACCGACGCTCATCTAGCGATGTTCAGCTGTCCGTCTTAGATTGAGGACGGCGCCTGACTGCATATTTGCTCCAGTGTCTTAATCGGCAATTTCGTCGTGCAAAGCTGGCGGTGGCGTTCCGTTACCCCGCGCATTTGCCGCGATGATGGAGCATCGGATGCGGACGACACGCCGAACGTTCGTGCAGGCCTCCTTGGCGACGGCCGCTGCTGCGCTGTTGCCGATCTCTCTGCATGCCCAGCAAGGCCAGCCCGCCCGCCGACCGATACCCTCGACCCGCGAGGAGATTCCGATCGTCGGGCTGGGGACCTGGATCACCTTCAACGTCGGCGACGATCCGGTGCTCCGGGACGAGTGTGCTGGTGTCATGGCCGCCTTCTTCGCGGCGGGCGGCCGCATGATCGATTCCTCTCCCATGTATGGCTCGTCGCAGCCGGTGATCGGCTACGGCCTGCAAAAGCTCGGGCGACCCTCCGCGCTGTTCTCGGCCGAAAAGGTCTGGACGTCCTCGGCAGCGGCAGGTCCTCCCCAGATCGCGCAATCGCGTCGCTTCTGGGGTGTGCCGAAGTTCGATCTCGTTCAGGTTCACAATCTGCTCGCCTGGAAGGCGCATCTGCCGATGCTCTTCCAGATGAAGGCGGCGGGCGCCGTGCGTTACGTCGGAATCACCACGTCCGAAGGCCGCCGGCATGATCTCCTCGAACAGATCATGCGGAACGAGCCGATCGATTTCGTGCAGTTCTCCTACAACGTCGTCGATCGCGAGGCGGAGGCACGGCTGCTGCCGCTGGCGTCGGAGCGCGGCATTGCCGTGATCGTCAACCGGCCGTTCCGGCAAGGCGCGCTGACCCAGCGGCTCCAGGGCAAGCCGCTGCCCGAATGGGCCGCCGAACTCGGCGCATCGAGTTGGGCGCAGCTCATGCTAAAATTCATCCTCTCCCACCCGGCCGTCACCGTCGCAATTCCGGCGACCACCCGTGTCGACCACGTGCGTGAAAACCTCTCGGCCGCTGCCGGCCCCATGCCGGATCGCGCGATGCGGCAGCGCATCTCGGCCCACGTGAAGGCTCTTTGATGTCGGAGTGGTGGACCTACCGGGCCGAGGATTTCCTGCTGTTTTCGCCGCGCGTCTACTGGCGCATGTTCGAACTGCACAATGCGGCGCTCTGGCCTCTGCACCTGCTGACGCTCGCCGCCAGCCTCATCATCATCCTGCTCATCGCGTGGCGGCCGCGCTCCTGGGTACGCTGGCTCGCACTTATCCTCGCGATCGCATGGGTCTTCGTCGGGTGGTCCTTCCTGTGGCACCGTTACGCGACCATCAACTGGGCTGTCGCTTATGTCGCACCGGCTTTCGCCGTTGAAGGCGTGCTGCTTCTCATCGTGTCTCTGCGCGATGGCCTCGCCTTCGACCGGCGCGGGCTTGCCGGTTGGATCGGATATCTCATCCTTGCCTTCGCGCTCGCCGGGCAGCCATTGCTTGCGCCGCTGCAGGGACGCAACTGGGCCTCGTCGGAGGTCTTTGGCATCGCGCCGGATCCAACGGCGATCGCGACGCTCGGCGTTCTGCTCCTCGCCCGCGGCAGACTGTTGCCAGTGCTGCTGCCGATCCCCGTTCTCTGGTGCCTCCTGAGCGGCCTAACCCTCGGCACGATGGGAGAGCCGCAAGCCTGGGCTCTTCATGCCACCCTGGCGCTCGCCACTGCCGCCTGGATCTGGACGATCATCCGGCAGAGGGCCGTATCATGAAGGAGAACCGAACTTGAGCGCCGAAGTAACCATCCGGCCGTTCCGGGAGGAAGACGCATCTCAAGTGCGCGGGTTATTCATCATCGTCAACCGCCTGCTGTCGCCACCACATATGCGCGATGCCTTTGAAGCATACATCGCTCGTTCATTGACCGAGGAAATGGATCGCGTCAGTGCTTATTATGGTGAGCGAGGCGGCGGGTTTTGGGTCGCGCTGAGGAAGGAGAAAGTCGTCGGCATGTTCGGCCTTGAACCCGCAGCGCCTGACGCCATGGAGCTGCGTCGCATGTATGTCGACCCGTCCGCCCGACGTAGCGGGATCGCCCGGTTGATGCTGCAATTTGCAGAAGCCGAATGCCGTCGGCTTGACATGCGAAGACTTGAATTGAGCACGTCTGAATTGCAGCCGGCTGCGCTCGAATTGTACAGGCGCGCGGGATATCGATTGCTGAACGAGGCCCTCGCCGAGCAAGCGAGCAACAAGACGTTGGGAGGTGGCATTCGTCGCTATTACTTCGAAAAGATCCTGTAGAAAGCCGATGCCGAGCGCCTCGACTGCCATACCGCGCGACAGCGACGGTAGCGTCGCGCAATCCGCAAGACATCTTCAGACGATCTGGCAGATGTTATAGGCGATGCCGCCCTCGACCAGATAGCCCGACCCGATGCAGACGATGTCGTTCATCCAGGCATATTGCGCTGCGCTAGTTTCGAACAGCGGATTGGTGCGGAAGTAATAGCGCGACGGGTCGACCTGATATCGCTTCGCGGGGTCGGCCATCTCGACCGCAATTCGGGAGGCGTGATCCAGCGGCCGCCATAGGTCATTTGCACCAGCGCGCTGTCATGGGTGCGAAGCGTCGGGCGGACGTCCAGCGACATGGCGCCATCGGCACGAAACAGCGCCCAGTCGCCGCCGCCAGGCACCACCTCGCCGCGCAGCCTTGGGCCTTCGAAGGTTCCGCCGGCCGCGCCGAACAGGATGCGAAGGCCGAGCGGGCCGTCACCGATGTTCCGTTTCGGGGCCCATCCGATGGCGCTGCTCACCGCGACGCTGGCGGCGCTGAAGCGCCAGGGCGAACTCGATTTCGAGGACATCGAGTTGCTGAACCGGATGGTCGATGCGATGATCTGCGAGGTGGCGCTGCTGCTGCCGGGTGCGGAGAATCCGAAGAAGCTGCGGGCGCGCGGGCAAAAGATCATCGGCAGTCTGCTCGGCTCGTTTCGTACAGCTTGAGCGCCCGCCTCACGGCTCGATCCACCGCCGCACCGCCTCGGCCGTGTCGGCGGGCGTGGTGTTGAAGCAAATGCGGGTTTGCGGCGCGCCGAGGTGAACCAGATTGATGATCCGTTCAAATAGCTGCAGCCGCTCTCTCGGCTCGCGCAGCCCGGCGCCAATCACCACGCAGTCGTAATGCTTTGCGCCCAGCGCCGCCGCAACGACGGCTTCGGCCGTATCACCGAGATCGATCAGGCAGCTATCGGCCTCATAACCCATCGCGCGAAGCTTCTCGATTTGCGCCTTGATGTAGCTCGTCACCAGTTCGGCCGTGAGCCCCGGGAAGGCGCTGAAGTCAACCAGGGAAGGCTCGATACCGATCGCGAGCACGGTTTTTTTCCTCATGTGCCTGCTCCATTCCGAAGTGGGAGATAGCTCTGGCCAACGCTTCGATTGCCGCCGAAGTTCCACATCACGGATACGATACTTCGTCTTGTATCGAAGCATTCATGTCATCAAAGCGGGCATGATGATCTTCAGTCGCTGATCGGACATCAAATCGGCGCCGGCTTCACAGGA
Source organism: Bradyrhizobium sp. AUGA SZCCT0283 (assembly GCF_018130385.1). Lineage (GTDB taxonomy): Bacteria > Pseudomonadota > Alphaproteobacteria > Rhizobiales > Xanthobacteraceae > Bradyrhizobium. The sequence goes on from NZ_JAFCLU010000001.1 coordinate 6,235, forward strand.
GAGCACCATGGCAACCACCGACACTGCAAACCAGCACCTGATCGTCACCGCATTCTGGGAGGTCAATTCCGGAGAGGAAGGTGCGGTCGCGGCACTTCTGAAAGACTTTCTTCCGCAGGCGCAGCGCGAGCCGGGCGTGAAGGAGTTCCAGATTCACCAGAATGTCGCCAGGCCGCGGGAATTCTTCTTCTACGAGGTGTTCGCAGGCGAAGCGGCGTTTGCCGATCATCAGCAGACCGACCACTTCAAGAACATCATCGTCGGCCAGGCGATCCCAAAACTCGCCAGGCGCGAGCGGCAGCAGTTCCGCTTCATCTGAGTCAGGAAGGCTCCGGCGAGCCACCGCCAGCCTCGGTGGCTCGCCGCTTCAGCAATTCGCGTTCGCGCTTGTTGGTCGCAAGCGCTAACGCGACCTCGAACGCGGCCCGCGCTTCCGCAAGGCGGCCGAGCTTGCAAAGCAGATCGCCGCGGACGCTTGGCAAGAGATGGTAGGTCTTCAGCGCGGGCTCGCCTGCCAATCCGTCCACCATCGCAAGCGCGGCCGCCGGGCCTTCGGCCATGCCGATCGCCACCGCGCGGTTGAGCTCGATGATCGGCGAGCGCACCAGGCCTGAGAGTTCGCTATAGAGCTCTGCGATGCGCGGCCACTCCGTGTCATCAGGTGTGGCGGCTCTGGCATGACAAGCGACGATCGCCGCCTGCAGCACGTAGAATCCTCGCCCGCCGCCGAGTTCGTACGCCCGCGCCAGCGCCAGTAATCCGCGGCGGATCTGAAGCCGGTCCCACAGCATCCGGTTCTGGTCCATCAGAAGAATCGGATCGCCAGCCGCATCCGTGCGCGCCGCAATGCGCGAAGCGTTCAGCTCCATCAGCGCGAGCAGCCCGTGGGCTTCGGCTTCCTGCGGTGCGACCAGCGTCAGCACGCGGCCCATGCGCAGCGCGTCGTTGCAGAGCTGCGGCCTAAGCCACTCGTCGCCACGCGCGGCCGTGTAGCCTTCGTTGAAGATGAGGTAGACGACCTCCAGCACCGAGGCCAGCCGCTCCGAAAGCGCCGCGCCGCGCGGGGTCTCATAGGCCAGGCCGGACTCCGAAAGCGTGCGCTTGGCGCGCACGATGCGCTGGGCAATGGTCGCCTCCGGCTGCAGGAAGGCGCGCGCGATTTCCTCCGTCGTCAGGCCGCAGATCATCCTGAGTGCAAGGGCTGCGCGCGCCTCGCGCGACAGTCGCGGATGGCAGGCGGTGAATATCAGCCGCAGCAACTCGTCACCGATATCGTCGTCGAGCGCAGCATCCGGATCTGGCATCGCCTGCTGCTCCTGCTCCATGTCGCGTATCAGCATCTCGTGCTTGCGATCGAGCATGCGGCGGCGGCGCAGTTGGTCCAGCGCCCGGCGCTTGGCCGTCGCCATCAGCCACGCCCCGGGCTTTTCCGGCACGCCATTGGCGGGCCAATGTTCGAGCGCCGCCACCAGCGCTTCCTGTGTCAGGTCCTCGGCCAGCGGCACGTCGCGCAGCATTCGCGACAGGCCGGTGATCAGGCGCGGCTGCTCGATACGCCAGACCGCCAGAATGGTGCGATGGACGTCGGCGGCCGTCATCGCCGCCGACTGCACTTGCCGAACGCTCGCATCAGGCGTGCGCGTGCACATCGACCTCGCACGCACCATCCACGCCCGGCGTCGCAAAGGAACGAACCTCGCAGGTGCCATCCCAGCCCGGCATGTGATCGAGATGCAGTTGCATGAATTCCCTCGCGGCCGCGACCGCCTCTTCCTTGTCGCGCAGCTCGAAGATCGCGTAGCCGCCGATCATTTCCTTGGTCTCGACGAACGGTCCGTCGACCACGCTGAGCTTGCCATCGGTTATCTTGACCTGAGCTCCCAGCGAGACCGGCATCAGCCCGCCGCTGTCGATCATGCGGCCGGCCTTGATCTCCCGGTCGGCCAGCTTGGCCATCGCCTCCATCAAGGCCGGCGTCGGGCCGCGCATGGGCTGGGACGAGGTAACGATATACATGAAGCGCATTGCGGAACTCCCGTTAAGGCGAGTTGCGGCGGTGATCGCCCGCAAAACTGGCTCGCTATGGGAGACGACGAACGGGATGGCGCCGGATCGACAGAAGTTTTGGAATTATTTTCGCGGGCCGCTTGCAGGAAATCGGCCGGCCGGATGATTGCAACCGGGGATGCCGGCGCTGTAGGCTCCCGGAATCAGTGCTCATCGGGGGCAAGCATGAAATCGCGCGGCTATCGATTTGGCGTCCTGGGTTTCCTGTCGATCCTGGCGGCCATGTTCATTTTCACATCCGCGCCCGCCGGCGCCGCCACCATCGTGGCGCTTGGCGCCAGCAACACATATGGCAAGGGGGTCGCGCGCAATCAGGCATATCCAGCACAACTCGAGGCGATATTGCGGGCAAAGGGAGCCAACGTCCGTGTCGTCAACGCCGGCATCAACGGCGACACCACGGAAGGCATGTTGCAGCGCCTTGAACGTGTCGTGCCGAACGGCACCAGTGCCGTCATCCTGCAGCCCGGCGGCAACGACCGGCGCAAGGGCTCGCCGGATCGAACATCGGACATTCAGAGCCGGCTGAGCGCCCGGGGCATACCGGTGATCATGATCGCCAATGGCACGTTCAGGGGATTGCCGCATCAACCCGACGGCCAGCATCTGACGCCGGAAGGCTACCACATGCTCGCCGAGCATGTGGCTTCTCAGGTCGCCGGAGTCATTGGCCGCTAAGACACGGCCGCCGGACTATTGTCCCCGGATCATGATCAGCGGATCGGCCGCGTCAGGCACCCGCCGCCACTGCGCATTGTCGTCAGCCTCGAACTGCCAGATGTCGCCCTTGGCCGACAGCAGCAGCATCCGGCCGTGATCAAGCCGCCACTGGTTCGGCGCGAAAGCTGCGACCGCGGGATCGCATTTCGGCTTCAAAAACACCTGGAAATTATCGCCGGTGGCTTCGGTATTGGTCAGCGTCAGGCCGCAGATCGTCTGGCCGTTGCCACGGACCATCGACCAGTCGCCGATCATCTGGTCCATCGACTTGGCGAGCGAGCGGGCGGCGGCGAGATTCTGCAGGATGTAGACGCCCTCGCCGGTCCGCAAGCCCTCGAAGATGCCGCTCTCGACTTCGGTGAAGTCGATCACCGGCTGGCCTGCCGCATCCTGCATCCGCACGATATCCAGCCCCTTGATATTCCAGGCCGTGATTTCCTTGGTGAACGGAAGTGCGGCGGCACAGCCGGGCTCAAGCTCGAGCTTGAGCCCCTGCGGCGACGTATCGCCCTTCAGCGTGACGACGCAGGTCTTGCTGCGCTCGGTGGTGGCAAGCTCCCACTGCCCGATCATGTCCTTCTTCAGGGTCGAGGCATCCTGCGCCGCGACCTGCGGTGCAAGCGCAAGCAGCGCCGTCAGCGCTGCCACCGTGATGCCCGAACGCCCAGACAACATCAGCGTCCCTTCACCGGGGTTTCCGGAACGGGCGTCAACGGCGCCTTGCCGGCAAACCAGTTTTTCAGATTGTCGACGACAAGCTGATCCATGGCGTTGCGCGTTACCACCGAAGCTGAGCCGATATGTGGCAACAGCACGACATTTTGCATGGCCTTCAATTCGTCCGGCACGTTCGGCTCGTTGGCGAACACGTCGAGCCCGGCCGCGAGGATGGCGCCGGATTTCAGCGCCGCGACCAGCGCCGGCTCGTCGACGACGGAGCCGCGGGCGACATTGATCAGAACGCCACGCGGACCGAGCGCCTTCAGCACGTCGGCATTGATCATCTTGGCGGTGGAAGCGCCGCCGGGCACGATCACGATCAGCGTGTCCACCGCCTTCGCCATTTCCATCAGGTCGGGATAGTGCTTGTAGGAGACCGCCGAAGAGGGATTGCGCGAGTGATAGGACACCGGCACGCGCGAGGCATCGAGCCGGCGTCCGATCGCCTGTCCGATGCGGCCCATGCCGACGATCCCGATCTTGCGGTCGCGCAGCGAACCGACGCTCAGGGGATAGTTCTGGGTCTGCCACAGGCCGGAGCGCAGATAGCGGTCGGCCTTGACGAACTCGCGCAGGGTCGAAATCAACAAGCCCATCGCGACGTCGGCGACCTCCTCGGTCAGCACGTCGGGCGTGTTGGTGACGACAATGTTGTGCTCGCGCGCATAGGCGGAATCGACATGGTCGTAGCCGACGCCGAAGCTCGCGACGATTTCGAGCTTCGGAAATTGCGACAGCGCCTTCGCATCGGCCGGCACCGTGTGATAGGTCACCGCCATGCCGCGGATCTTCGCCACAGTATCGGGCGTCAAGCGCTCAAGGTCGGCGCGGCTCTCCGCCATATGCAGGACGAACTGATCCGAAAAGCCGTTTTCCAGGATCGGCCGGATTGGCCCGTAGATCAGGAGATCGATCTTTTCGGACGAAATATTCGCGGCAGCCATCAATTTTCCTTTCCAAGCGCGCTCTCATGCCAGCGCCGTAGTACCAGATGCGAAACTAGCGCCAGCAGCCCATAGATGACAATCCCGGCCACGGACAGCAACAGCAACGCGGCGAACATTCGGGGAATGTTGAGGCGATAGCCGGACTCGGCGATCCGGAAGGCAAGGCCGGAGCCGGCGCCCGCGGTGCCCGCCGCGATTTCGGCGACCACGGCGCCGATCAGCGACAGGCCGCCCGCGATCCGCAAGCCGCCGAGAATATACGGCAGCGCCGCCGGCAATTTCAGGAACCGCAGCGTCTGCAGCCGCGACGCGCCATAGAGCTGAAACAGCCCGGCCAGATTGCGGTCCACCGAATTCAGCCCGAGCGTGGTGTTGGACAGGACCGGAAAGAAACCGACGATCCAGGCGCAGACGATGACCGCGGTCTGCTGCGGCAGATAGATCAGCAACAGCGGCGCAATTGCGATCACCGGCGTGACCTGCAGAATCACCGCATAGGGAAACAGCGAATATTCCAGCCATTTCGACTGATTGAACAACAGCGCCAGCGCGACGCCGCCGACGGCCGCGGCGACAAATCCTTCCAGCGTGGTGAGCAAGGTGACGCCGAGCGATTCCGACAGCACCGGCCAGTCGCCGACGAGCGTCTGAAACACGACAAAGGGGCTCGGCAGCACGTAGGGCTGGATGTCGTTGACGCGCACCACGAGTTCCCAGAAGCCCAGGCCCGCGGCGAACACGGCTGCGGGCATCAGCATCCGGCCGATATTCTGGAAGGAGCTCATGCGCTGCGCTGCCCGGAATAGGAAGGCGCGAGCGCGCTGGAGACCTCGCGGCAATAGCCGGCATATTCGGCCGAGGTGCGAAACTCCTCACCGCGCGGCTCCACCGTGGCGATGCGAAACGCGCTTGCCAAGCGGCCCGGCCGCGCCGTCATCACGAGCACCCGCTGCGACAGATAGACCGACTCGAATACCGAATGGGTGACGAAGATGACGGTCTTGTGCAGCTTGCGCCACAGCGCCAGCAGGTCGTTGTTGAGCCGAAAGCGCGTGATCTCGTCGAGCGCCGCGAACGGCTCGTCCAGCAGCAGAATATCCGGGTCGGTGACGAGCGCGCGCGCCAGCGAGACCCGCATCTTCATGCCGCCGGACAATTCGCGGGGGTATGCATCGGCAAATTCGGCAAGACCGACCTGAGCCAGCGCCTCCTCGATGCGGCTGTCGGCGTCAGTCGCCGGCGCGTGCGAAAGTTTCAGCGGCAGGCGAACGTTTTCGCGCACGCTTGCCCACGGCATCAACGTCGGCTCCTGAAACACGAAGCCGATGGGATGCCGCCCATCCTTCCTGTTGGCGCGGTGCGAAACATTCACCGTCCCTGCGCTCGGCGCGCTGAGCCCTGCGATCAGCCGCAACGCGGTCGATTTTCCGCAGCCGGACGGCCCGAGCAACGAGACGAATTCACCTTTTGCAACATCGAGATCGAGCGGCCCGAGCGCGGCCACGCCGTTATCATAGATCTTGGTAACGGCGCGCAGACGCACTGCAAGGCCCGCCGCATCGATATCCATCTCGGACACAGCGGGCTCGGCCATCTCGCCTCAGTTCTTCGGTCGCAGATCGACACCAACGCCCTTGTTGACGAAGCGAAGCGTATAGGCCTGGCGGTAATCGATATCGCGGCGAACCACGCCGGCCCGCACCATCTTGTCAAAGAAGCTCGCCACCCGCGCGTCGTTCATGGCGCCGATGCCGTCGCGCAAGGTATCGCCGGAATCGACGATGCCGTATTCCTTCATCTTGGCGACGGAGTAGCCGAGCAGCTCGTCGGTCATTTCCGGGTTCATCTTCTTGATCATCGCATTGCCGGCCGAATTGTCGCCGTACAGATAATTGTACCAGCCGATGGCGGAAGCATCGACGAAGCGCTGCACGAGGTCGGGCGTCTTGTCGACGATCTCGCGGCGGGTCTCGATCAGCGTCGAATAGGCGTTGAAGCCGTGATCGGCGAGCAGGATCACGCCCGGCTTGAAGCCCGCCGCCTTCTCGACGGCGTAGGGCTCCGATGTGACATAGCCCTGCATCGCGCTCTGCTTGTTCACGATAAAGGGCTGCGAATTGAAGGTGTAGGGTTTCACCTTGCTCTCGCTGAACCCGTATTCGGACTTCAGCCACTGGAAATAGCTCGTGACGCCTTCCTTGGACACCAGCAGCGTCAGCGGCTTGAGATCTTCGAGTTTTGTAATTTTGCTTTCCGGATGGGTGAGGAAGACCTGCGGATCCTTCTGGAAGATGGCGGCGACCGCGACCAGCGGCACGTTGTTGGCGACCGCGTCGAACGATTGCAGCGTGTTCGCGCTCATGAAGAAGTCGAGCTTGCCGGCGGTCAGCAGGATGCGGTTGTTGGTGTTGGGGCCTCCCGGCACGATGGTGACATCGAGGCCATATTTCTTGTAGGTGCCGTCGGCAACAGCCTGGAAGAAGCCGCCATGCTCGGCCTCCGCGACCCAGTTGGTTCCAAACGACACCTTGTCGAGGGTCTGCGCACGCGCCGGCGTCAGCGCCGCAGCCAGCGCCAGAAGGCCTGCGGTTAACGCTCGCGACAAAAAGGCCGGGTTCATGGTTGGACTCCGTCGATCGTTTTGGCCCATGATGGGAGGCTATGGACGTGGATCACGTCCCTCGGGGGTTTATCCAAGGCGCGGATAGCATCCCCGGAATATCTAACAAACTACCCCGCAAATTCATCCAAAGAAACGCTTCGCTCGATGGCTTCAACCGTTCCGCCCCGCGACTGGACCGAGATCCACTGGCCCGACATCGCCAGGGCGGACGCCGCGCGCTGGATCGCGGTGCTGCCGCTGGCGGCGACCGAACAGCACGGCCCGCATCTGCCGCTGGAAACCGACGTCCTGATCGGCGAGGCCTATCTGGCGCGGGTGCGCGAACTGTTGCCTGTCGCGCTTCCCGTCACCTTTCTGCCACTGGAGCCGGTCGGCATTTCCACCGAGCATATCGATTATCCGGGTACGCTGACGCTGCCGACCGATGTCGCGCTGAAAGAATGGATGGCGATCGGCGAGCGCGTTGCGCAAGCCGGCATCCGCAAGCTGGTGATCGTGACCAGCCACGGCGGCAACAGCGCGGCGATGTCGCTGGTGGCGCAGGATCTGCGCGCGCATCACGGGCTTCTCGTGGTCACCACGAGCTGGTCGCGCTTCGGTGCGCCGGATGGACTGTTTTCCGCGGAAGAGCTGCGTCACGGCATCCATGGCGGCGCGGTCGAGACTTCGATCATGCTGGCGCGCTATCCGCACACCGTGCGGACAGAAGCGATCGCCGATTTTCATCCGGCCAGCATCGCGATGGAGAAAGAATTTCGCTGGCTCTCCGCGCATCGGCCGGTCCCCTTCGCGTGGCAGACGCAGGACCTGCATGAAAGCGGCGCGGTCGGCGACGCCACCAAAGCCTCCGCGGAAAAAGGCGAACGACTGCTCGATCACGGCGCGCGCGCGTTCTGCGAATTGCTCGACGACGTCGACAAATTCGATCCGGAATTGTTTCTTCGCAGGCCAAGGAATTGAGCTAACTATTTGTAATATCTAAGAAATAAATGACGAAACCATATTTCCAAGCGCGTTTTCGAACCGCTTTCCAACACGCTCCGTCCAACTGGGCATGCGGACCACAATGGCCGCTCAACGCAGGATGGAGACTTCCATGTCGATCAAGACCAAGTTCGCCGCTCTCGCTCTCGCTACCCTTGCCGTTACCGGCACGATTGCATCATCCACCACCCAGGCGCAGGCCAAGCCGCTCGGCTGGGGCATTGGAGCCGGCCTCGTCGGCGCCGCGATTGTCGGTACCGCCATCGCCGCCAGCAACGACGGTTACTACTACGACGGCTATCGCCGCTGCGGTTGGGTTCGCCAGTTCGACGCTTTCGGCAATTACATCGGCCGCGTCCGGACCTGCGGTTACTGATTTCTGCGGCTGACTTGGTTGCTGTTTGAGAAGCGTCTTTCTTCAAGCGAACCACTTCAAACCCTGAAAACGCTTCTTCTTGTTTGACGCGTTTTCTTCACGCGAACCGGAATGCCACTTCGCTCGAAAACGCTTCTTCTTGTTTGACGCGTTTTCTTCACGCGAACCGGAATACCACTTCGCTCGAAAACGCTTCTGTCGTGGATTTGCGTCCGGCACGGGCGCCTCATCCACCCCCGTGCTGAACCGACCCGCCCGGTTGTCCCCCCGGGCGGGTCAACTTTTTGGGGGGTGGAGGCCCGGCCGCAGAGCCGACGCGTCGCGAAGTGGCCGCGATGCCCCCGAACGCCCGTCAGCGATCTGTCCGAACGGTAGCTGCTGCGGCGCCCACGTGCCGGGCTGAATGTTGCAGCCACGTCACGCGCTGGCGCCATCTAACCATTTGTGGTCGGCCCCTTCTTGCTATTGCGAATTACTTGCAATAAGGATCGAGGCGTAAATGGCGGAATGATCCCGGTCTGGCGCTGACCGGGGGACCGCAGGAAATCCGATCGGGGGCGACGGGGTTGATGACTTCATTAGCTGGGTGGCGGCAGGCACTCGAATCTGCCGTGATGGCAAGCTGCGACAACATGGGTCGCACCGGGAATGTCCGCACTGTGAACCGCAAGCGCCGATCTCTGGAACATGCGCTGGCCGGCGCCGCGTTCGGCGCGCTGGCGCTCGGCAGCCCGGCTGTTGCGGCCGACATGCCGCTCAAGGCCCCCTATCTTCGGCCAGCGTTCGACTGGAGCGGCTTCTACATCGGCGGGCATACCGGCTACCACCGCGGCTCGTCGATCGCGACGCTTACCGACCCCGCCATCACGACGACCAACAGCGTGGTCAGCGGCCTGATCGGCGGCGTGCAGGCCGGATATAATTATCGCCTCTCCTCAGGGATTTTGTTCGGCGTCGAAGCCGATCTTACCTTCCCAAACTATTTGCCGTCCAACCATGTGGTCTCCAAGTTCGTAACCGCGCGCTCGGATGCCGAGGAGCGATGGGACTATGTCGGCACCGTGCGCGGCCGCGTCGGCTACGCCAGCGGGCCGTGGCTCGCTTACGCCACCGGTGGATTCGCCTGGGCCGGCGAACGCTTCCTCAACATACCGGCCGGCGTCGATGTCGAGGAAAAGCATATCAACGTCCGGCCGGGGTGGGCGGCCGGCGCGGGACTGGAATATGCGTTCGCGCCGCACTGGAGCGTGAGGCTTGAATATCTCTACGCCCAGTTCGGAAAAGCCGATGTCCGCCTTCCGTCGGGAACGCAGTTCAGTTCGACACTCGACTTCCAGTCGCTTCGCCTTGGCCTCAATCGCAAGGTCGATTGGGCTGGATCGAAGAGCTGGACACCGAAGACAGACCTGACCGATACCGAATCCGACCGCTGGGAAATTCATGGCCAGACCACCTATCTGGGTCAGGGCTATCCGGCATTCCGCGCGCCCTATACCGGCACCAACAGCCTGACCCCGGCGCGGCAGTATCAGGCCACCTGGAGCAACAGCCTCTATCTGAACGCCCGGCTCTGGGAAGGCGGCGAGGTCTATTACAATCCCGAACTGCTGCAGGGGTTCGGTTTGAGCGACACCGTCGGCCTTGCCGGATTTTCCAGCGGCGAGGCGCAGAAGTCGAACTTCCCCTACCCGCACTACAACACCTCGCGGCTATACGTGCGCCAGACCTTCGGGTTTGGCGGCGAGCAGGAAGAACTCGCCAGCGGGCAGCAACAGCTTGCCGGCAAGGTCGACGTCAACAGGCTGACGCTGCAGGCGGGCAAGTTCTCGGTCGGCGATGTCTTTGACGGCAACGCCTATGCCAAGGATACCCGCCGGGATTTCATGAACTGGTCGATCTGGGCCCCCGGCGCGTTCGACTATGCCGCCGACAAGCTCGGGCTCACCTACGGCATGACCGCCGAGCTCAACCAGAAGAATTGGGCATTGCGCGGCGGCTATTTCCTGATGGGCGCGGTATCCAACTCCAACAATTTCGATACGCAGGTATTCCGCCGCGGCCAGTATGTGGCCGAACTGGAGACGCGGTACACGCTGTTCTCCCGTCCGGGCAAGCTGCGCACCATCGGCTGGTTGAGCAGCGCCAATTCCGGCAGCTATCGCGACACGCTGAACGATCCGGCGCTCAATCTCGATATTTCGCTGACGCGCACGGGCCGCCCCAAATACGGCTACGTCGTCAACGTCGAGCAGTCCGTCACGGATGACATCGGCCTGTTCGGCCGCTGGAGCTGGAACGACGGCAAGACCGAAATCATGTCGTTCACCGACATCGATGCGTCCTTGTCGCTCGGCACCTCGATCAAGGGCACAAAATGGGGTCGCCCGGACGACGTGATCGGACTGGCCGGCGCGGTCAACGCACTGTCGCGCGATCATCGTGACTTCCTTGCCGCCGGCGGGCTCGGCCCGCTGATCGGCGACGGGCAGCTCAATTACCGCAAGGAACGCATCCTAGAAACCTACTACGCCTATGCGCTCAACAAGCAGATCACACTGACGGCGGACTACCAGTTCGTCACCAATCCCGCGTACAATGCCGACCGCGGCCCGGTCCATGTGTTCTCCGGGAGGCTGCACGGAGAGTTCTAGTGCCCCCTGAGGCACCCCATGCTGTATTTTGTGATCAAATGTGCGTTGTCCGGCATCATCATCGCGGCGGTGTCGGAAATCGCCAAGCGCAGCCCGGCGTTCGGCGCGCTCGTCGTGTCGCTGCCGCTGCTTTCGCTGTTGAGCTTCCTCTGGCTCTGGCGTGACACCGGCGATGCGGAGCGCATTGCCGGTGTCGCGGAAACGACGTTCTGGTACGTGCTGCCGTCGCTGCCGCTGTTCCTGATATTGCCGGCGATGCTGAGGGCGGGCGCAGGCTTCTGGCCCAGCCTAGCGGCGAGCTGCGCGGTAACGGTGATCCTCTACTTCATCACCGCCTGGGTGCTCGCCAGGTTCGGCATCCATCTCTGAAACGGTAGGCTTTCCCGGCCCCGCACTTTTCGCTTCCGCACCGACCAGACGGTAGAGCGCCGGCAGCACGAACAGGGTCAGGAACGTCGCCGTAATCAGCCCGCCGATCACGACGGTTGCCAGCGGCTTCTGAACCTCCGCGCCGGTGCCGGTGGCCAGCGCCATCGGGATGAAACCGACGGAGGCCACCAGGGCCGTCATGGCAACCGGTCTCAACCTCGTGACCGCGCCCTCGATGATCGCCTCCCGCGCAGGCTGGCCGCGCTCGATGAGCTGCTTGATGAAGGTCAGCATCACCAGCCCGTTGAGCACGGCAACGCCGGACAATGCGATGAAGCCCACCGCGGCCGAGACCGAGAACGGCATGCCGCGCAGCCAGACCGCCACGATGCCTCCCGACAGCGCGAGCGGCACCGCGCTGAAAACCAGCAGCGCGTCGCGCCCGGAGCCCAGCGCTGCGAACAGGATCAGGAAGATCATCGCAAAGCAGGCGGGCACTACGATAGCCAGGCGCTGCCGCGCCGAGGTGAGGTTCTCGAACTGCCCTCCCCAGGCGATCCAGTATCCGGGCGGAAGCTTTACGCCTTGCGAAATCTTCTCCTGGGCTTCGCGCACCACCGAGCCGATGTCCCGGCCGCGCACGTTCGCCGTCACCACGACGCGGCGCTTTCCGTTTTCGCGGCTGACCTGGTTGGGCCCCTCCGTGAACGTCAGCGAGGCCACGTCGCGCAGGGGAATCGTCATGCGCGACGGCGCCCCGCCCTCGCCCGGCAGCGGCACCGGAAGGCCGAGGATCACGTCGGCATTGGCGCGCAGCGCATCCGGTAGCCGGACCACGATCTGGAAACGGCGGTCGCCCTCGAATACCAGCCCGGCCTCCCGCCCGCCGATCGCGGTACCGATCACGTCCTGAACGGCGGCAATGCTCAGGCCCCGCCGCGATATCTCCTTCTTGTCGATGCCGATTTCGATGAACGGCAGCCCCGTCACCTGCTCCACCCTGACGTCCTGGGCGCCGCCGATGCCCCGCAACACGCCGGCCACCTCGTTCGCGGATTTCAGCATCGGCTCGAACTCGTCGCCGAATATCTTGACCGCGATATCCTCGCGAACACCGGCGATCAGCTCGTTGAAGCGCATCTGGATCGGCTGGGAGAAGCTGAAACTGGTGCCCGCCAGCTTCTGCAGTTCGGATTCCAAACGTTCGATCAGCTCCGCCTTTGTCATCGACGGATCGGGCCATTCCGCCTGCGGCTTCAGGATGACGTAAGCGTCCGCCGCGTTCGGCGGCATCGGATCGGCGGCGATGTCGGGCGTGCCGACGCGAGAGAACACGAATGCCACTTCGCGAAACTTCGAAACGGACCGTTCGAGATCGAGTTGCATGGCCTGCGATTGGGCCAGCGAGGCGCTGGGAATCCGCCGCGCCTCGACCACGATGTTCTTTTCGTCGAGCGTCGGGTTGAACTCCTGCCCGAGCGACAGAAACACCATGACGCTCAGCGCAAAGACCGCCGCGCCGGTAGCCAGCACGAGGCCCGGCACCTTCAACGACCGCGTGAGCGCCGACCGGTAAAGATCGGCAAGCCCGCGCACCAGCCTGTTCGGCTTTTCCTGCACACGTCCGGTGACGGCGATCGCTATCATTGCCGGAACGAATGTCAGCGAGAGCACGAACGCCGAGAGCAAGGCGATGATGACGGTCAGCGCCATCGGCTCGAACATCTTGCCTTCGACGCCGGAAAACGTCAGCAGCGGGACGTAGACCAGCATGATCACCGCCTGCCCGTAGACGGACGGCGCAACCATCTCCTTGGCGGCGAGCCGCACGGTCTCCAGCCGCTCCGGAACATCGAGCTGGCGGCCGAGCTGGTGCTGCCGGTTGGCCAGGTGCCGGAGACAATTTTCGGTGATGATGACGGCGCCGTCGACGATCAGGCCGAAATCGATCGCGCCGAGACTCATCAGGTTCGCGCTGACCCTGGCCTGCAGCATGCCGGTGACCGTCAACAGCATCGCGGCCGGAATCACCAGCGCCGTGATCAATGCCGCGCGAAAGTTGCCGAGCAGCGCGAACAGAATGACGACGACGAGGAGCGCGCCCTCCGACAGGTTCTGGGCCACCGTGTAGATGGTGGCGTCGACCAGTTGCGTCCGGTTCAGCACCGTCTTTGCGACGATCCCGGGCGGCAGCGCCTTGCTGATCTGTTCGATCTTGGCAGCCGCGGCGGCGGACACCGTCCGGCTGTTGCCGCCGACCAGCATCAGCGCAGTACCGAGCACGACCTCGTGCCCGTCGAGGCTGGCACTGCCGGTCCGCAGTTCGCGCCCGATCGACACCTCGGCCAGATCCTTCACCCGCAGCGGCGTGTCGCCGCGGGTGGCGACGACGATCTCGCCGATCTCGGAGATATCTTCGATGCGCCCGGCGGCCCGCACGACATAGTTCTCGCCGTTGCGCTCGACATAATTCGCGCCGCGGCTGGCATTGTTGGCCTCCACCGCCTTGACGATGTCGGCGAACGAGATGCCGTAGGCGACCGACTTGGCCGGATCCGGCGCAATCTGATACTGCTTGACATAGCCGCCGATGGCGTCGGCCCCGGCGATGCCCGGCACCGTCCGCATCTGCGGGCGGATGATCCAGTCCTGCACCGTGCGCAAATAGACCGCGCGCTCGAAATCGTCGCGCAGATGCCGGCCTTCCGGCGTGAGATAGCTGCCGTCGCTCTGCCAACCCGGCTTGCCATCGGCGACCGGCGTATCCTTTGGCGGCTTCTGGTATTCGACCGCCCACCAGTATACTTCGCCCAGTCCCGTCGAGATCGGACCGAGCCTGACCTCGGCCTCGGGCGGAAGCGATCGCCGGATCTCCTGCAGACGCTCATTCACCTGCTGCCGCGCGAAGTAAATGCTGGTCTTGTCGCTGAATACCGCCGTCACCTGGGCAAAGCCGTTGCGGGAGAACGAGCGCGTGTATTCGAGGGTCGGCGTGCCGGCCAGGATATTTTCGATCTGGAACGTGATCTGCTTTTCCATCTCGACCGGCGTCAGCGCCGGTGCGATGGCATTGATCTGCACCTGGTTGTTGGTCACGTCAGGCACGGCGTCGATCGGCAGCTTGTTGAGCGACCAGACGCCAAGGGCGCAGGCGACGCCGGTCAAGAGCACGACGAACCAGCGGTTGCGGACCGAAAGGTCGAGGATTTTCTCGATCATCACTCGTCCGCCTTTGCTTTTCCGAGATCGGACTTCAGGACAAACGTGTTGAGGACGGCGACGATCTCACCCGGCTTGAGGCCGCCCAGCACCTCGACAGCATCCTCGGTCATGGCGCCCGCCTGCACCGCACGGGCTTCAAACCCCTCCGGCACCTGCACGAATGCCGTCAGCTTTCCATCAACGGTCTGGATCGAACTTCTCGGCAGCAGCAGCGGAACGGAGCGCCGGTCGACCGGAATGCTTGCACCGACGAAAGATCCCGGACGCCAGCGTCCGTCCGTGTTGTCGAGCGAGACGATGACCCGCGTCGTCCTCGTCTCCTTGCTCACCATCGGGCTGATGAAGATGGTCTTGCCGACCGCCTTTGCGCGCGCCGAGTCCTCGATCGCGATGGCATCGCCCTCCTTCAGCAGCGCAAGGTCCGGCGCCGAGGCGACGAGTTCAACCCAGACCGACGACAGATCGGCGACGACATAAATCTCCTTCTCCTGCTGGTCGCCGCCGACCGGCGCGCCGAGATCGACCCGCCGCTCGATCACCCGGCCGGCGATCGGCGAGCGCAGCGCATAGCGTCGCAGGTTCGCGACCGGTTGTTTCGGAAGCTCTGCGATCTCCGCCTCGTCGACATCCAGCGCCGAGAGTTTCTGACGCGCCAGATCGTGCCGCAGCTTCGACAGGGAGAATGCGTTCTCGGCGCGGAGGAATTGCTGCTCGGCGGATATCTTCTTCTCAAACAGCGACCGCTCGCGCTCGAACAGAGTCGTTTGCAGCTCGAGATTGGCCCCTGCCGTCAGGAATTCGCTCTTGGCGTCGGCGACTTCGCGGCTTTCCAGGAAGGCAACCACCTCGCCCTTTTGCACCACATCGCCGAGGCGTTTGCGCAACTCGACCACGGTGCCGGTCACCTTCGCCGGCACATGACCGATCCGATCGGAGTCCATGGTGACGTTGCCCGGGACGCGCACGGTTCGCGAGAGCGTGCCCGGCCCGACCGGCGCCACCTCGATGCGCAAGGCGGCGATCTGTTCGGTTGACAGTTTGATGAGGCCTTCGCGGCCAGGCTGGCTTTCAGGCGCAGCCGAGACCGGCTGCATGCACGCCAAGCCGAGCGCCAAGCCAAACCCCAAGCCGAGGGCTGACAACTTCCTTGATATCGACATCTAGATCGTTCCTGCAAGAAAAGCTCGCACTGCGCGAGTCGTGGCGGATATGCCGACGACCGACGCGGCGCATGGACACCGTTCGAATCCATTCGCTGGGCGCAGACGCGCCAGCCGCTTCAGATGCAGGTGGTTCTTGGGGGACGTTCGGGGGTCGGCTGCGTCAGCCCGTCGACGGACCGGAATGCTGGAAGAGGAACACTCTTCCCTCGCAGTTCAAGGATTGTGACCGGGGCGTCCACGGCGAGCAGTCCGATTGATCCGATATCGATCGTGTGAAGATGCGGAATGACCTGGTTCTCGTCGTGATCGGGCAGGCCGCAGGAACGGTCGTTACCCAGGCAGATAATCGTCGCAACAAGCGGCGAGGCTTGCGCGACTTCGACCTCATGATGAGCGCTCTCGCTCGCGGACACGGCCGCGCTCGCGCCAAACGACAGGGTCAGCGCGATACAGACTAGAGCCAGCCAGCGTGACCGAAACCCGGCCAGCCCCGGCCTCCTGCGAGGGGCGTTCATCACCATACATATAGATAGTCGGACGAAATCCCACAACGCCGAACTATCGCAGATGCGACAATCCGGAACTGAGGCCCCCAAAATTGCCGCAATCCGGAAACCTTGCCGGAAGCCATCCTGGCACGATTCAACAGAGCGTGGGGAAACCGCCGGGCTATTCATCCCACCGGCTGGAACGAATCCGTGCGCGCCATCGCCCAGGCGTCGCGGAAGCGCGGATCCTGGGTGCCTTCGATCAACTCGCCCGGACGCAGTTGCGGATAGAGCTTCGCGAAGGGCATTACCTCGGTGCTCGACGTTCGCTTCGAGAAGTGGATCGGCCGCAGCTGCTGCGGGTGGTCGAGGCCGGCGGCGGCGAGAAGCTCGGACAGCGCGTGCAGGGTGGCATGATGGTACATGAAGACCCGCTCGGTCTTGAGCGGCACCACCAGCGCCCGGGCGCGGGAAGGATCCTGCGTGGTCACGCCGGTCGGACAGCGGTCGGTGTGGCAGCTCAAGGACTGGATGCAGCCGAGAGCGAACATGAAGCCGCGCGCGGAATTGCACCAGTCGGCGCCGATTGCCATGGCGCGCGCCATGTCGAAGGCGGTCGCGATCTTGCCGGCGGCGCCGATCTTGATGCGGTCGCGCGCATTGATGCCGATCAGCGCGTTGTGGACGAAACTGACGCCCTCGCGCATCGGCATGCCCAGATGATCCATGAACTCCAGCGGAGCCGCGCCGGTGCCGCCCTCATTGCCGTCGACGACGATGAAATCCGGATAGATGCCGGTCTCCAGCATCGCCTTGCAGATCGCCAGGAATTCCCAGGGGTGGCCGATACACATCTTGAACCCGGCCGGCTTGCCGCCCGACAGCCTGCGCATCTCGCCGATAAACGCCATCATCTGCAGCGGCGTCGAAAACGCGCGGTGGGTGGCCGGCGAAATGCAATCCTCGCCCATCGCGACGCCCCGGATTTTGGAGATCTCCTTCGACACCTTGGCTGCCGGCAGCACGCCGCCATGTCCGGGTTTGGCGCCCTGGCTGATCTTGAGTTCGACCATCTTGATCTGGTCGTCGGCCGCGACGCGGGCGAATTCTTCCGGGTTGAACGAGCCATCACGGTTGCGGCAGCCGAAATAGCCGGAGCCGATCTCCCAAATGATGTCGCCGCCGTTTTCGCGATGATAGGGACTGACACCGCCCTCGCCGGTATCATGCGCGAAGCCGCCCTTCCTGGCACCGGTATTCAGCGCACGCACGGCGTTGGGGCTGAGCGCGCCAAAACTCATCGCCGAGATGTTGAAGACCGATGCCGAATACGGCTTGGTGCAATCCGGGCCGCCGATGGTGACGCGGAATTCCGCGCCGCTACGAGCCTTCGGCGCCACCGAATGATGCATCCATTCGTAACCCTCGCGATAGACGTCTTCCTGGGTGCCGAACGGCCGCTTGTCGAGCTGCATCTTGGCGCGCTGATAGACCAGAGCGCGGGTGTCGCGGGAGAACGGCATGCCGTCCTTCTCGCTCTCGAAGAAGTATTGCCGCATCTCCGGCCTGATCTCTTCGAGCAGGAAACGGATATGCGCGGAGATCGGATAGTTGCGCAGAACGGCATGATTCTTCTGCAGCAGATCGCGAACGCCGAGCAGCGTGAGCGCGCCGAAAATCATGATCGGGATCAGCAGGATTTCCCACGCCTTCGGGTTGTGGTCGAAAATCCCGATGCCGACCAGCAACGCGGTTACGACGGCGCAGATCGTCAGCACAATGAAGCGTGGCGAGAACGGCAGCAGCAGCGTGTCCATAGAACCCTCAGCCAAATTATCCTTGCCGGCCGGCAGCTTAGTCCAACCGATGCGGCAAGCCCATACGGTATACGGGCCGACGATCGCGGAAGTGACAACGGGCGGCAAAAATATTTGCGGGTTCGGTCGATCGCTTTTGCAGTGCAGCGTAATGGCGCGGCGTGGGCCGGTCAGTGGCTGTGCAGCCGCATCTCGTGCGGAATCTTGCCCTGCCGCAGCCCATGCTGGGCCAGCCACGCGTCGGTGGAGAGAATGGCGCGGTCGCTATGATCGGCGGTTCGGGAGAAATCGTAGGGTGAGCCCACCAGCCGACATAGCGGCGGCACCACGAAATACTCGCGGCGCGTTGGCAACCGCCCCGGCGGCGCCTGCAAATACAAAGGCGGTCTTTGCCGGACTGATCTCATCGCGTACCGACACGCACCCACTCCCTCATCGTCGCATCGGCAACAGGCCGCGCGACGTACGGGAGTGTTTATAGCAGTGGAGGGATGGGGCGGGCTACTCAAGCAGTCGTCATTCCGGGATGGTCCGCAGGACCAGACCCGGAATCTCGAGATTCTCCGATGCGCAATTGCGCATCGTAGTTCGATGCTTCGCATCGCCCCGGAATGACGGCGAACTTGTCAGCGCTCGACGAACGCCTTTTCGATCACGAAATGGCCGGGCGTGTTGTGGCTGCCTTCGAGGAAGCCGCCGGACTCGAACATCTGCTTCAGTTCGTCCAGCATCGCCGGGCTGCCGCACATCATGATGCGATCGGTCTCGATATCGAGCGGCGGCTGATGGATGTCGTTGAACAACTGCTCGGACGAGATCAGATCAGTGATGCGGCCGCGGTTGCGGAACGGCTCGCGGGTCACCGTAGGGTAATACAGCAACTTCTCCGACAGCAGCGGTCCGAACAGTTCGTCGTCGCGCAGCTTGGCGACCAGCTCCTCGCCATAGGCGAGTTCGGAAACCTGACGGCAGCCGTGAACGAGCACGATGGTCTCGAACCGCTCATAGACGTCGGGGTCCTTGATCAGGCTCGCGAACGGCGCGAGGCCGGTGCCGGTCGACAGCAGCAAGAGGCGCTTGCCCGGAATCAGATTGTCGGTGATCAGCGTGCCGGTCGCCTTGCGGCCGACCAGGATCTCGTCACCCTCGCGAATCTTCTGCAGCTTCGAGGTCAGCGGCCCGTCCGCGACCTTGATGGAGAAGAATTCGAGTTCTTCCTCGTGATTGGCGCTCGCCATGCTGTAGGCGCGCAACAGCGGCCGGCCCTCGACCTCGAGGCCGATCATCGCAAACTGGCCGTTCTGGAAGCGGAAACCGGAATCGCGGGTGGCTCGGAAGCTGAAAAGCGTATCGGTCCAGTGGCGGACAGAAAGAACCTTCTCTCTATAGAATGCGCTCATGGGTTTTCGTTTTTCCTGACGTCTCGATGTAGAACGTTTCGGTTTTCGGGCCTCGAAGTGCCAAAAATCAGCGAAATCATTGGCGATTTGGCGCTTCATTTGCGCACGGGACACACATAGTCAATATGACTTGCAGCACAATTGAGAACTCGGAATGGCTGTCGGTCTATTTTGCAAAAAGGTTCGATTGGCTTCGTTAACGCTTTCTCGCGCAATTAACTTGCTGAATTCGGCGCCGATCTGGCAATAAATGACCACGTCAAATTAAGAACGTTTCAAAAGAGATCGCATGCGAAGCCCAACTGAGTTTCGAAAGGGAAAACCGGGCTTCTATCCGGACCAATCGGTCTATGCCGAATTCGCCTGCGCTGAATTTGGGCTCCATTTTCGCGATCTCGACGGCGGGTCGGGACTGCTGTTCAGCGTCGCCTCGCGCACCAAGCTGCTGCATTTCGGCGCCGGCCGATGCTCCTGGTATCCGCAGAACAGCGCGACCGCCTCGACGCTTGCATCCGACAAGCACTTTGCAAGCAGGATCCTGCGAGAAGCCGGCGTGCCCGCGCTCGGCGGTGAATATTTCTTCCTGCACGAGCGCCACCGCGCGCATCGCCCCGCGGGGCACGAGCGCAGCGACGCGAGCGACTGTTTCAGGAGATTGGGCGGAGCGGCCTTCGTCAAGCCGCTCACGGGATCGCGCGGCGATTTCGCGCAGCCCGTCCACGGCGAAGCTGCGCTGGTTCGGTATCTCGATGACGTCGTGAAGTATTATGATGCGATCCTGATCCAACCGATCGTCGAAGGGACAGAGTATCGCGTTTTTCTGCTCGACGATGATGTGCTCTATTGCGCGCGAAAATATCCGCCGTCCGTCACAGGCGACGGCGTACACACCGTTCGTGAACTGCTCGCCGTCCATAACGACGCCCTGCGCGCCCGCGGCTTGTCGCCTGCTTCGCTGCCGGATCGCGATCCGTCCCTGGATGCCGTACCGGCAAAGGGCGAACGTCGCGAGATCCCGGGGCGCATGAATCTGAGCGCGGGGGGCACGATGATGCTCGCGGATGCACCATCCGAAAAGGCCATCATCCTGGCGCGGCAAGCCGCCCGTGCGATCGGGCTTCGCGTCGCGGCCATCGACATGTTCGTCGATATCGGCGGCAAGCCGGATGCAAACGAGATCATCGAGGTCAACTCCAACCCGGCGATCCGGCTGCTGGAGGATTCCGATCGCGGCGACCTGATCCTGAAGATCTGGCATCACACCTTCGCCGCCATGGGGCTGCTGTAGTGTTCGACCTGCCGAAATACGGCGATGGCATCTGCCTCGCGCGCATGGCCGGGTTGCTGGAAGCGCTTGGCGTCGATCGCGCGCGGCTGCAGCGCATCTCGGTGGTGGTGACCGGCTCGAACGGCAAGGGCAGCACGGCGGCGATGTGCGCTCAAATAGGCCGCGCCTATGGTCTGCGAACCGGCCTGTTCACTTCCCCGCACCTCTTTCGTTTTAACGAACGGATTCAGGTCGACGGCGAAGAAATCGCCGATGCCGCGTTCGCCCACCTCAGGCGCCAGGTCGAGGCAGCCATTGCGGATGTCTCGAAGCGTCTCGGCGAAAAATTCGGCGCTTTCGAAGCGCTGTTCGCGCTCGCCTGTCTCCACTTCCAGGACAGCGGATGCGACTTCGCCGTGTTCGAGGCCGGCATCGGCGGACGCTACGATCCGGTCCGCCTCGTCGGCGCGCACCAGACTGGCGTCACTTCGGTCGATTACGAGCACGTCGAACTGCTCGGAAACTCGCTTG
This sequence comes from Bradyrhizobium sp. AUGA SZCCT0283, assembly GCF_018130385.1. GTDB lineage: Bacteria > Pseudomonadota > Alphaproteobacteria > Rhizobiales > Xanthobacteraceae > Bradyrhizobium. The sequence goes on from NZ_JAFCLU010000001.1 coordinate 27,580, forward strand.
AACTGATCGTATCAGACAAGAGCGACGCCTGCGCTGCCGGCGGCACGATCGTCTATGGCGAGAACTGCCGAGGCCTGCGGCCGCATCTGGTCGAATACAATCGCGCGCGCGGCTGCACGCCGCTGTTCGTCCGCGATGATATCCTCATCGACAACGAGGTGACAGCGGCGTCCGCCCAGCATTTCGATTTCCAGTTCGGATATCACGATTTTCGCCGCCTCGAAGTGAGCCTGCCCGGCGCGTTCCAGTTCAACAATGCAGCCATCGCCGTCACGCTTTTTCTGATGTGGCTGCAACGCGAGCAACCCCGCAGGGCTCCTGACCGGATCGAGACCGCGATACGCACCGGACTGCGCGCGGCGCGCTGGCCCGGCCGTCTCGAAGTCATCCAGCAGGACCCGCTCACCGTGATCGACGTCGGCCATACCCCCGATGGCATCCGGCAATCGCTCGCAAGCCTCACCGCGATTCATGGCACCGGCGGCTGGATCCTCGTCACCGGTGCCTCGCGCGACAAGAAGTCGGACGAAATCGTCGGCGCGCTGGCGCCTTCCTTCGACACGATCATCTGCACGGCAGCCCACCACAAGGGCGCAGACGTGCAAGGCATCGCGGCGGCCGCACAGCACGCCAATCCCAAGGCGGCTGTTCATGCAGCCGCGTCGATCGGGGAGGCCGTGCGGCTTTCGCAGGAGATGGCGAGCGCACAACAGCGAAGAATTTATGTAGCGGGCGGACTGTTCCTCGCGATCGAATATGCCACCATCGCGAAAGGTGGCCGCGCCGAGGATTTGGAGTTTTTCTGAACGTGGCGCACAATCCGCGCAGTTAAACGGCTCCTCAGCGGTGCATGCATCCGGGGGGCTCAAAATACGACACCCCGAGGGAAGGGAAACATCATGAGCGACACCGTCAATCGTCAGATCCTGCTGGTCGAGAAGCCCATCGGCAAGCTTGGGCCTGAGCATTTCAAGATGGTCAACGGCAAGGTGCCCGAGCCGAAGGACGGCGAGGTGCTCGTGAAGGCGCGCTATATCTCGCTCGACGCCGCCAACCGGGCCTGGATGCACGGCGCCACCTATCGCGCAGCCGTCGAAGCCAACACGGTGATGGCCGGCGGCAGCATCGCTGAAGTCGTCGCCTCGAAGGCCCCAGGCCTCGCGCCGGGCGATATCGTATTCGGCGACACCGGCTGGCAGGATTATGCCGCGGTGCCCGCCAAGCATCTCACCAAGATGCCGAAGATGGAACCGATGACGCATCTGCTCAGCGTCTACGGCATCGCCGGCCTCACCGCCTATTTCGGTCTCCTGCATGTCGGCAAGCCCAGGGAAGGCGAGACTGTCGTCGTGTCGGCGGCCGCCGGTTCGGTCGGATCGATCGTCGGACAGATCGCGAAGATCAAGGGTTGCCACGTCGTCGGCATCGCCGGCGGCAAGGACAAGTGCCACTGGCTCACTTCCGAACTCGGCTTCGACGCCGCGGTCGATTACAAGGACGGCGCCACCTTCAAGGCGCTACGCGCCGCGGCGCCGAAGGGCATCGACGTCTATTTCGACAATGTCGGCGGCGACATTCTCGAAGCCTGCCTTGCGCTGATGAACAACCGCGGCCGCATCGCCTGCTGCGGCGCGATCTCGCAATATGACGGCATGCCGTCGGCCCATGGCCCGCGCGGCGTGCCCGGCCTGATCGTGGTGAAGCGCCTCATCATGCAGGGCTTCATCGTGATGGATTACATGGACCAGAGCGCTGCGGCGCTCGCCGACCTGCAGTCGTGGGTCGCCTCGGGCAAACTGAAGGTGCAGGAAGACGTGATCGACGGAATCGAGAACACGCCGAAAGCCCTGATCGGCCTGCTCGCCGGCGAAAACCGCGGCAAGCGCATGGTGAAGGTGTAGATTGCAATCGGTAGGGTGGGCAAAGGAGCTAAGCGACGTGCCCACCATCTATCCCCGACCGCGCTGTGAGATGGTGGGCACGCTTCGCTTTGCCCACCCTACAGACTCTTAATGGGCTGCGGGCGCTTGCGCAGCCTGCGCCCCGGCCTTCTTCACCTTCCGCTCCTTGAGCCAGTTCTCGAACCGCTGCACCACGACAAAGAACGTCGGCACGAACAGCACGGCCAGACAGGTCGAGGCCAGCATGCCCGAGAACACCGTGATGCCGATCGACTTCCGCGCATTGGCGCCGGCGCCGGTCGCGAGCACCAGCGGCACGACGCCGAGGATGAAGGCGAACGACGTCATCAGGATCGGCCGGAACCGGGCGCGAGCCGCCTCGACTGCGGATTCCAATAGCGGCTTGCGGTCGCGCACGTGCAATTCCAGCGCGACCTCGACGATCAGGATGGCATTCTTGGCCGACAGCGCGATCAACAGGATGATGCCGATCTGGGTGTAGAGGTTGTTCTCGATCCTCAAGCCCGTCAGCACCGCCATCGGGCCGAGCAGCGACAACGGCACCGCGAGAATGACCGAGATCGGCGCGTACCAGCTTTCATATTGTCCGGCCAGCACGAGGTACACCAGCAGCAAGGCAAGGCCGAACGCCCAGTAGATCTGGCCGCCGACGACCTTCTCTTGGTACGACATCGCCGTCCACTCGAAGCCGGTGCCCGGCGGCAGCGTCTTTGCGGCGATCTCTTCCATCAGGTTCATCGACTGGCCGGAACTGTAGCCGGTGGCCGGCAGGCCGATGATGGTGGCCGACGGATAGAGATTATACAGGCTGATCAGCGACGGACCGACGGCGGGAGTAATCTTTGCCACCGCGCCGAGCGGGATCATGTCGCCCTGGCTGTTGCGCACCGTCAGCCTTTCGATGTCGCGCGGCGTCAGGCGGAATTGCGCGTCTCCCTGTGCATAGACCTGGAAGGTGCGGCCGAACTTGTTGAACTGGTTGACGTAGCTCGACCCCATGTAGGACGACAGTGTCGAGAAGATCTGGTCGGTGGTGACATGCATGGTTTGGGCCTTGACCCGGTCGACCTCGACGTCGAACTGCGGCACCATCGAACGGAACGGCGAGTTGATGCGCTGCAGCGCGCTCTGCGTTGACGCGTTGGATACCATCGCGCCGGCAATCGCCTGCAGCTTGCCGAAATCTGAATTGCCGTCCCGAAGCTGGACCTGCATCGCGAAGCCGGCGGCGTTGCCGATGCCCTGGATCGGCGGCGGCGGGATCACCAGGATCCGCGCTTCCTCGATCACGGACAGCTTCTCGTTCAAGCCGACGAACAGCGAGCGCAGATCCTCGCCCTGCCCGCGCGCGCTCCACTCCTTCAGGATCAGATAGGCCACACCGGCATTGGCGAGGCTTGAGGAATTGTCGAGCGCGGAAATGCCGGCAATGGTGATCACCTGCTCGACGCCTGCCGCCTTGCCGGTGATTTCGCTGACCCGCGTGAGCACTTGCTGGGTACGATCCAGCGCAGCGCCGTCGGGCAGTTGCACGGCCACCAGGAGATAGCCCTGGTCCTCGATCGGAATAAAGCCGGTCGGCACCCGCGACAGGCCATAACCGCCGATCGCGATCAGGATCAGCGCGCAGATGACTGATACATTGCTGTGCGCGACCAGCCGGCCGATCAGCCGGCCATACCAGGCTTCGAGGCGGTTATAGGCCGCATTGAAGCCGCGGTAGAAGAAGTTGCGCTGTTCCGGCGGCGCGGGCCGGCGCAGCCACAAGGCGCACTGCGTCGGCTTCAGCGTCGCCGCGTTGATGGCGCTGAGCAGGGCGGTTGCGGCGATCACCAGCGCGAATTGCGAATACATCCGCCCGGTCAATCCCGGCAGGAACGCCGACGGCAAGAACACCGAGATCAGCACCAGCGTGATGCCGATGATCGGCGCAAACAGCGCGTCCATCGCGCTGATCGCGGCGTCATGTCCCGACATCCCCTTCTCGATATTGTGGGCCGCGCCTTCCACCACCACGATGGCGTCATCCACCACGATGCCGATCGCAAGCACGATCGCAAACAGGGTCGAGATATTGACGGTGAAGCCGAGCGCCGCCATCGCCGCGAAGGCGCCGATGATGGTCACCGGCACCGTGGTCGCCGGCACCAGCATCGCGCGCCAGTCCTGCAGGAAGATCAGGATCACGACCAGCACGAGGAGGCCGGCCTCGACCAGCGTCTTGTAGACCTCGTTGATCGATTCCGAGACGAATTTGGTGGTGTCGAACGGCGCGTCGTAGGTCACGTCCTGCGGAAACGCCTTCGCCAGAACCTCCATCTTCTTCTTGACGGCTTGTTCAACTTCGAGCGCATTGGCGCCGGGCGACTGGAACACGCCGATGCCGGTGGCCGGCTTGTTGTTGAGCGAAAATATCTGGCTGTAGGTCTGGGCGCCGAGCTCGACCCAGCCAACGTCGCGCACGCGCGTGACGTCGCCGCTATTGCCGGTCTTGACGATCACGTTCTCGAACTGGCTGGTGTCGTCGAGCCGCCCGCTGACGTTCAGCGTATACTGGAACGCCTGCCCTGCCGGGGCCGGCGGCGCGCCGACCTGGCCCGCGGTCACCTGCTGGCTTTGTTGCTGGATCGCCGAGATGACATCCTGCGGCATCAGGTTGCGTGCCTGCAGCTTGTTCGGATCGAGCCAGACCCGCATCGAATACTGGCCGGCGCCGAACACGGTGACGTTGCCGACACCGGGCAGACGCGACAGTTCGTCGCGGATATTGATGGTGGCGTAGTTCGACAGGAACAGACTGTCATAGGTCGCTTTCGGCGACGTCAGCGTCACGAACAGCAGGATCGCCGTCGACTTCTTCTGCACGGTGACGCCCTGGTTCTGCACCGATTGCGGCAGCTGCGACAGCGCGCTCGACACCCGGTTCTGCACCAGCACCTGCGCGAAGTTGAGGTCGGTTCCGATCTTGAACGTGACCGTCAGCGAATAGGAACCGTCGGCGCCGCTGTAGGACTGCATGTAGAGCATGTCCTCGACGCCGTTGACCTGCTGCTCGATCGGCAGCGCCACCGTGTCGATCACGGTTTTTGCGCTGGCGCCGGGATAGCGGGTGGTGACCTGCACCGTGGGCGGCACCACGTCGGGATACTGGGCAACGGCGAGCCGGAACAGGCAGACGCCGCCGATCAAAATCATCAGGATCGCGATGACGTTGGAAAGAACGGGCCGCTCGATGAAGAATTTTGAAATCATGGCCGGCTCCTACTTGGCCGACGCCGGCTGCGCTTCGACTTTCTTCAGTTGCGGATCGACCTTCTGGCCGGGAATCGCGCGCAACAGTCCGGCGGTAATCACGCGGTCGTCGGCCTTCAAGCCTTCTTCGATGACGCGCAGCTCGCCTTCCAGCGGCCCGACCCGCACCTTGCGCTGCTCGACGATATTTTCGCCGTTCACGACCAGCACGTAGCGCCCGGCCTGATCGCTGCCCAGCGCGACGTCGGGCACGAACAGCGCGTTCTGCACCTGATCCATGGGAACGCGGACCCGAACGAAGAATCCCGGCAGCAGGGCCCGGTCCGAATTGGGCAACACGCCGCGCACCGGAAGCGTACCGGTCGACTGGTTGAGTGTCGCCGCGGCATAGTCGAGCTTGCCCTTGTGCGGAAAGCCGGTTTCGGTCTGCAAGCCCACTTCGACCGGCAACTGCCTGAGATCGTCCGGTGTCATCCCGCGCCGGCGGGCTTCCTCCCGGATCCGCAGCACGTCCTGTTCATTGACGTTGAAATTCACATAGATGGGATCGAGCGCCACGATGGTGGCGAGTTGCGTCGGCGACGAGGCGCCGACGAGTTCGCCGATGGAGACGAGATGCGCGCTGACAACGCCGTCAAACGGCGCGGTCACATTGGTATAACCGTAATTGACCGCCGCGATCTTGGTATTGATCTGGGCCTGCAGCAGGCTCGCCTGCGCATTGTCGCGGGCGGAGGTAGAATTGTCGAGCGTAGCCTGTGAGACGGCCTGCCGCTGCACCAGCTCTTGTTGGCGCTTGAAGTCCGCCTCGGTCTGTCTCACCGATGCCTGTGCGCCGCTCTCCGCAGCCTGCGCCTGATCGAGCTTCAGCTTGTAGGTATCCGGCTCGATCGTGAACAGGGACGTGCCCTCCTTCACAAAGGCGCCGTCCTTGTAGTTGATCGATTGCAGAAAACCCTGCACGCGCGCGACGAGATCGACATTTTTGATCGCCGCGGTATTGCCGGTTGTTTCCAGATAGCGCGTGAAGGACCGTTGCACCGGCGCTGCGACCTCGACCTTCGGCGGCGGCGGCGGGACAAAAGCATTTTGTTCGCAGGCACTTAAGATGCCCATCGCCGCAATTGCGAAACCCGCACGGCAGGCGGCGGCGCCTCTTTGTGCGGCGGTGCCGTATGGTCTCAATCGTGCAGGCGAACGCGAAGCCTTCATTTTCGTGCCCCAATAGCTTTTGTTCTGGAAAAGGCATTATTCAAAAACTGGCTTTCCGCCACCCCATGAAAATAGCAACAATCCGCTTGCAGCGGAACCGGAAAGCGAAAATGATGCATCCCGATTTTTTCCAAAAGGCGCATTCGATATTTCACTTCGATTGAAGCGGCGGCTTCCGGCGACAACAAAGGATTTATTCAAATCGCGGCCGCGATACTCGCAATTGCAGCACCCGCGCTTGCGCAAGCGCCGAGCCAGGCGCAACGCGACGCGATCAAATCCCAGTGCCGCTCAGACTACATCGCGCATTGCTCCAGCGTGCCGTCGGGGACCGAGGCGTCCCTGCAATGCCTGCAGAAGAACATGTCGAGCCTCTCATCGAACTGCCAGAGCGCTGTGCGCGCCGTCGAAGCGCCGGCGGCAGCACCCGCCAAGCCGGCAGAAGCGGCCAAGCCCGCTGAGACCGCCAAGCCGGCCGAGGCCGCGACGCCGAAATCCGCAGCGCCGGCGGCTGCAACGGCAGCGCCGGCTAAATCTGCGGAGCCAAAGGCCGCAGCTGGCGCCTCTGCCGGTCAGCCGACCAGCGCACAGACGTCCGCCATCCGCAGCGCGTGCCGCTCCGATTATCCGAAGGTCTGCGCCGGCGTGCCGACCGGCGGCGCGCCGGCGCAGCAATGCCTGGAAAAGAACAGAGCGAAACTTTCAGCGGGCTGCGAGAAAGCCGTCGCCGCCGTTAGCGGCGGTGGCGCGGCAGCAGCATCCCCCGCGGCAGGTGCGGCTCCGGCCGCAGCGGGGGCAGCGGCCACCGCGGCTCCGGCGGCTCCGACCGTGATCGTGCTGCGGCCGATGCGGCCGCGCGAAGAGCTGTTCGTGCTGCGATCGGCCTGCGGCGCCGACGTCCGCACCATTTGCGGCGGCGTGCCCGCTGGCGGCGGTCGGATCGTGCAATGTCTTGCAACCAACGCCGCCCAGCTTTCGCCGGCGTGCAAGGATGTTCTGTCCCAGTTCGCCGCGCGATAGAACGCACGGCGATGGCTGTCCACGATTGACCGGTTTTGCCGTTCACTCGCCTCCGCGAAAGGCGAGGATCAGCTGAATGAGGCGAACCGAGAGGGCGATATAGAGGACCGTCATCAGGATTTGGTACGCAATATGCCAATTGAGCCTGGCGAGCTTGTAGAGACCGTCGAGGAAGTTCAGCAACAGGAGAATGACGCCGAACAGCATGACGCCGCGGCCGATTAGACCATGGCGCAGATAGCCGAACAGCACGATCGCTGGCTCACTGCTCGAGACATGGGCGCCGGCCGATACGATCAGCGTCCCGATGATCATCTTCTCGACGTGAGAAAAAATTTCCCTGGAGACCGGCTCGACCTGTTTGGAATAGAACGCCAGCCATTTGGCCCTGACCTGCGCCATTGGGTTTTCCCTGCAACGATGAATGGGAGCTTCACTACAGCGGGTCGGCGATCAGGAAGCAAGAACGCCGCCTGCCTGGTTTGCGGATAGTCCGAGAAGAAATGAGGGGACGGCCGGCGTTCATGCCGGCCGTCAACCGAAACGAGATCGGCGTGCGCGAAAACCGCCACAGGTATCCGCAGAACCTTCCGAAAAACTTTCAAGAAAAAACTTTCAAGACCTGAACATCAACCAGTACCAGTCCGGGAGACCAACATGCGTTCCTTCCTGCTGATGGCAGCCGCCGTGCTGTCTTTTTCCGCCACCATGACGTTTGAAACCACCGAGGCCAATGCGGTGGTTTGCGCCCGCGGCGTCGTTCGCGCCGGCTGCGCCGGAGCCCGTGGCGCGGTCGTCGTCCGCAAGCCTGCCGTGGCCTGCAGGACCGTGGTGGTGAACGGCGTGAAGGTTCGCCGCTGCACCTGAGCCCCAGGGGTTTCCATCGAAGGCCCGGTCTGGCCGAAGCTGCCGCAGAGCGGACAACCGTTCGCGGACAGAACCGGCGGGGCTGAAACAGGCCATTGGCGCCCGGTTCTGACGCAGGTCGGGACCGGATGCTTCTTCGTTCCCTGATCATTTTTCTGTAGCGCAAATTTCCGGCGCGGATTAGTCTCCAGCCCAAATTAGTAAGTATACTGTCGATTGGGAGGAAGACGTGCGCATCGCCGTCATCGGCGGAGGCCCCGGCGGTCTCTACTTCGCCTATCTCTGGAAACGGCGTCATCCGGACGTGCAGATCGACCTGTTCGAACAGAACCCCGAAGGCGCGACCTGGGGGTTCGGCGTGGTGTTCTCCGAACAGGCGCTGGAATTCCTGCGCGCCGACGATCCCGACACCGTCGACGCCATCACGCCGCGGATGGAGAGCTGGAAGAACATCACGCTCAACCTGGATGGGCAGAGCGTCGAGATCGACGGCGTCGGCTTCTCCTCGATCGGCCGGCTCGAACTGTTGACCATCCTGCAGCAGCGCGTGCGCGCGGCCGGAATCGCCGCGCGATACAACACCACGATCCAGTCACTGGACGAACTCGGGGGATACGACCTGATCGTCGCCGCCGACGGGCTGAACTCGCTGGTGCGCCGCGGCTTCGAGAAGGAATTCGGCACGACGGTATCGCACTCAACCAACAAATTCGCCTGGTACGGCACCAGCAAACGCTTTGCCACGCTGTCGCAGACCTTTGTGAAGACCGATCTCGGATCGTTCAACGCCCACCACTATCGCTATTCGCCCTCCATGAGCACGTTCCTTGTCGAATGCGATGCGGCGACCTGGCAGGCCTACGGCTTCGAGCACAAGACCATCGAGCAGTCACAGGCGATCTGCGAGGAGATATTTGCCGACACGCTGGATGGCCATTCGCTGGTCTCGAACAAGTCGGTGTGGCGCAACTTTCCCTGGATCTGGAACGAGAACTGGTCGCACGGCAACATGGTGCTGATCGGCGACGCCCTGCATACCGCGCATTTCTCGATCGGCTCGGGCACCCGGCTCGCCATCGAAGACGCGATCGCGCTGACCAAGGCGCTGGAGGCGGAGACGGAGATTGCCGCAGGCCTCGCCCGCTACCAGGCCGAACGCAAGCCGATCGTGCAGAAGCTGGTGACGGCGGCGCGTACCAGCGCCGACTGGTACGAACATTTCCCGGAACGCATGAAGCTCGACCTGATGGATTTTGCCTACAGCTACATCACCCGCTCGGGACGGATCGCCGATGCGCGGCTGCGCGCGATGTCGCCCGAATTCATGGCGCGCTACGAGGCGGAAAAGAAGATCGGGAGCCAGGCATGACGTCAGCAATTTCCGACTTGGTGCCCCGCGACAATCCCGGCGCGCGTGAGATCGGCTTTACGATTCCGGAAAGCTATAACGCCGGCCGCATCCTGTTCGACAACCTCAGCCACGGCCGCGGCGACCGGCTGGCGCTGACCGGCCCCGGCGGCACCCGCACTTACGCAGAGCTCTGCGCCGAGGCTTCGCAATGGGGGCATGGCTTCCAGTCGCTCGGCCTGAAGCGCGGCGACCGCATCCTGATGTTCCTCGACGACACGCCGGCCTACCCGGCGGCGTTCTTCGGCGCAGTGCGGTCCGGCTTCGTGCCGCTGTTGATCAACACGCTGACGCCGCCGGATTTGCTGCAGTTTTATCTCTCGGACGCCGGCGCGGCCGTGGCGGTTGCGGAGGCTGAGTTTACCTCGCGGTTCAATGCGGAGGCCTGCAAGGATACGCCGCTGCAAACCTTGATCGTTGTCAATGGCGTGGCGGACGAACACGCCGTGCCGAAAACCCTGATCGCCCAGCAATGGTTGCAGGGATTCTCCACCGATCTGCCGGAAGCCGACACCCAACGCGACGACATGGCGTTCTGGATGTATTCATCCGGCTCGACCGGACGCCCCAAGGGCATCGTGCATCTGCAGCACGACATGGCCTATAGCGAGCAGGCGTTTGCCCGCAACGTGCTCAAGCTTACGCCCGATGACATCTGCTTCTCGGTGCCGAAGATTTTCTTCGCCTATGGCTTTGGCAACGCCATCACCTTCCCGTTCTCGGTCGGCGCGGCGACGCTGCTGCTGCCCGGCCAGCCGAAGCCGGCAACGATCTTCGAGGCGATCGGAAAATACCGGCCGTCGGTGTTCTACGGATTGCCGACGCTCTATACCTCGCTGACCAAGGCCGAGGGTGCTTCGGCCACCGATTTCTCCTCGCTGCGGATGGCGCTGTCGGCCGCCGAAGTGCTGTCGGCGGAAGTCTTCAACGGCTGGAAGGCGCTGACGGGGCTCGAGATCATCGAGGGATTGGGCTCCACGGAGGCCCTGCATATCTACCTTTCCAATCGCCCCGAAAGCAAAAAACTCGGCGCCGCGGGCCTGCGCGTTCCCGGCTACGAAATCCTGCTGAAGGACAAGGACGGCCGCGAGGTCGGAGACAACGAGGAAGGCATTTTGTGGGTGCGCGGCGATTCCAATACGCCGCTGTACTGGAACCGGCCGGACAAGTCGGCGGAGACTATCCGTGAGGAGGGGTGGATCTACACCGGCGACCGTTTCGTCCGCGACAGCGACGGCTTCCATTTCTTCCGCGGCCGCGCCGACGACCTGATCAAGATATCAGGCCAGTGGGTTTACCCGCTGGAAGTCGAACTGTGCCTCGCCGAGCATCCCGACATCCGGGAATGCGCCGTCTTCGCCGCCGAACTGCCGGATCGGCGCATGACGCTGAAGGCGGTGGTGGTGATGAACAAGGGCGAGTTCGACAGCAAGGATGCGACGAAGGCGCTGCAGGATTACGTCAAGGCAAAGCTGCTGCCCTACAAGTACCCGCGCGAGATCCGGTTCATCGCGGAACTGCCGAAGACGGGCACGGGCAAGATCGACCGACAGGCGCTGATGAGGATGTAGCGGCAACAAACTCGGTGTCGTCCCTGCGAACGCAGGGACCCATAACCACTGATGCTTGTGTTCCGATCGCTGTAGCCCCCGCGTGCCTAACACCACTTCCTGTGGTTATGGGTCCCGGCTCAAGGCCGGGACGACGGCGGAGATTTTGGCATTAGCTCCCCGTCCGTAACACTCCCTCACCCCGCTTTCCCCAGATGCTCCAGCGCGTCTTCGGCGCGCAGCGGCACGCGTGAAGCTTCGTTGTTGAGATCGACGAGTTGCGTCAGTAGCGCCAGCAGGGCCTTGCGGTCGGCCGGCTTCAAGGGCTGCAGCATCCTTGACTGCGCTCGCTCCACCGAGGGCATGATGTCGCGCAGCACGGCTGCGCCCGATTTGGTCAAATGGAGCAGCTTGACGCGCTTGTCCCCGCGCGACGGCTTGCGTTCGATCAGCGCCTTGCTCTCCAGCCGCTCGATCACGTTGCCGAGCGTCGAGCGGTCGAAGGCGATCACCGCCGACAGCCGCGTGGCGTCGATGCCGGGATGGGTGTGGATCGCCACCAGCGCCGCATATTGCACCGGCGTCAGGTCGAACGCGCTGCATTCCTCGACGAAGATCGAGACCGCAATCTGCTGCATCCTGCGGAACAGGTAGCCGGGCGCGGTATAGACCGCGTCCATCGTGATGGGGGATGGCTTACTCGGCATCGGGCTGCCTGTCCGGTGCGGCATCAGTGAACGCCTTGATTTTCCTGGCCGCGGCTTCTGCCTCGAGCAGGCGCGGAAACGCTGCGACGTCGACACCGAAGCGCCGTGCGTTGGCAAGCTGCGGCACCAGGCAGAGGTCCGCAACCGTCGGCGTCGCCCCGAAACAGAACGGCCCCTTCTCGCCCTTGATCAGCGCTTCACAGGCGGCCAAGCCTTCGCGATTGGCCCAGGCCGCCCATTCCGTCACTTTTTCCTCGGCCACGCCGAGCTGGCGCAGCCGGGCCAGAACCTTCAAGTTCTGCACCGGATGGATATCGCAGGCGATGGCCAGTGCGAAGGCGCGCACCTTGGCGCGGCGCAGCGGATCCTTTGGCAACAGCGGCGGGCTGGGGTGGGTCTCGTCCAGCCATTCGATGATGGCGAGCGACTGGGTCAGCGCCGCGCCGTCGTCACTCTCCAGCGTCGGCACCAGCCCCTGCGGGTTGATCGCGAGATAGGCAGGCGCGCATTGTTCGCCCTTGCGAAGGTGATGCGGCAGATGATCGGTCGACAACCCCTTGAGGTTCAGCGCGATCCTGACCCGGTATGCCGCGCTGCTGCGGAAATAGCCATGCAGCTTCATCGGAACCTCCCTCGGTTTTTGTCGTTTGCCCCGGCGGGCCGTGATTGACGCTATCCATATAGTAAGTATACTGTCAATCATGAAACAATAAAGAGTGACGGGAGGCTGACCATGGAAGCCGTGCAGAAGACCCCGGAACGCGAGGCGTTCTACAAGAAGATCGACGGCGAGAATCTTTCCGCGCTGTGGAACGTGCTGGGCGATCTCGTTACGCCGGAGCCGCGAAGCGCCTGCCGGCCTCACTTGTGGAAATTCGATTCGATCCGCGATTACATGACCGAAGCCGGCAGGCTGATCACCGCCAAGGAAGCCGAGCGGCGGGTGCTGGTGCTGGAAAATCCCGGCCTGCGCGGCCAGTCGAAGGTCACGACATCGCTGTTTGCCGGCGTGCAGATGGTGGTTCCGGGCGACGTCGCCCCGGCGCACCGCCACAGCCAGTCGGCGCTGCGTTTCGTGCTCGAAGGCAAGGGCGCCTATACCACCGTCGACGGCGAGCGCACCGCGATGGAGCCGGGCGATTTCGTCATCACGCCGTCGATGACCTGGCACGACCATTCCAATGAGACGAACGAGCCGATGTTCTGGCTCGACGGGCTCGACATCCCGATGGTGCAATTCTTCGATGCCTCCTTTGCCGAAGGATCGAACGAGGACCAGCAGAAGGTCTCCAAGCCCGCCGGCGACAGCTTTGCGCGCTACGGCCACAATCTGCTGCCGGTCGACGAGAAGCGCAAATCCAGGACCTCGCCGATCTTCAACTATCCCTATCATTACACCCGCGAGGCGCTGGAGCAGGCCAAGACGCGCAACGAATGGGACGCCTGCCACGGGCTGAAGCTGAAATTCTCCAATCCCGCGACCGGCGATTTTGCGATGCCGACGATCGGCACCTTCATCCAGCTATTGCCGAAGGGTTTCAAGACTGCGCGCTACCGCTCGACCGACGCCACCGTGTTCGCCGCGATCGAAGGCAAGGGCCGCACCCGGATCGGCGACCAGATTTTCGAGTGGGGCGCGCGCGACCTGTTCGTGGTGCCGAGCTGGCACTGGGTCACGCACGAGGCCGACACCGACGCGGTGCTGTTCTCGTTCTCCGACCGTCCGGTGCAGCAGAAGCTCGATTTGTTCCGCGAAGACCGCGGCAATGCGTGAGCGCGCGGTTAGCGCCCTCCACCGTCATTGCGGGCGAAGCGAAGCAATCCATCGCGCTGCAAGCGAAGTATGGATTGCTTCGTCGCTATCGCTCCTCGCAATGACGAGGATACAGTAGAGTGGGCAAAGGAGCGCTAGCGACGTGCCCACCATTCTTGCGGAGACCGAAATGGTGGGCACGCTACGCTTTGCCCACCCTACTCCGTGCATCATCGCCAATGCAGCAACCGTGTTTCCAGCACGTTGATCGCCTTCCCCACCGCCAGCCCGAACAGCGACAGGATCACGACACCGGCGAGCAACTGATCGGTCTGCATCAGATTGCCGGCCTGCAGCACGAAGGCGCCGATGCCGAACTGGGCGCCGATCATTTCGGCGCTTACCACCAGCAATAGCGCCACTGACGCCGTGATGCGGAAACCCGCGAGGATCGAGGGCAGCGCGCCCGGCCAGATCACCCTGGTCACGATGGCATGGAACGGCACGTTGAAACTCTGCGCCATCCGGATCAGGTTGCGCGGCACCGCGTCGACGCCGCTATAGACCGAGATCGCGGTGGAGAAGAATACACCGAGCGCAATGGTCGCGATCTTCGGCTCCTCGCCGATCCCGAGCCAGAGGATCAACAGCGGCAGCAGCGCAATCTTCGGGATCGGAAACAGCGCCGAAATGAAGGTGATACCGACGCCGCGCGCCAGCGTCGACAGCCCGATCGCAAAGCCGATGATGACACCGGCGACGGTGCCGAGCAGCCAGCCGCTGCCGATGCGAACGACCGAAGCCGATACATGTTGCCAGAGCGCGCCTGACATCGCGAGCTTGTAGAGTGCGACCGCGATCGCTGACGGCGCCGGCAGGAACAGCGGATTGACCCAGCCGGCACTGCCGGCGAGCTGCCACAGCGCGATGACCAGCGCGAGCGCCGTCCAGCCGGAGGCGCGTCCCGCCTTTGGTACAAAGCCGGCGCCGCGAAATGCGACCGGCCGCACTTCGGTTACGCGATCGTCCTGCGGCGCGCGCTCAAGCATGCTGCACCTCGCGCTCGGCATCGATCGCCTCCTCGCGGATCAGCGACCACAGATCGTTCTGCAGCGCCAGCAACTTACCGCGCGCATCGATCGCACCGCGTTCGGCGCGCGTCATCGGGATGTCGACGATCTCCCTGACGCGGCCGGGGCGGCGCGACAGCACCACGATGCGATCGGCGAGCCGCACCGCCTCCTCCAGATTATGCGTGACATAGACCGCGCCCATCGCGCCATCGGCGAGCAGGCGGATGAAATCCTCCATCAGCAATTCGCGGGTCTGCGAATCCAGCGCCGACAATGGCTCGTCCATCAGCAGGATGGCCGGCCGCACCGCGAGCGCCCGCGCGATGCCGACGCGCTGGCGCATACCGCCCGACAATTGCTTTGGATAGGCGCCGCGGAAATCGGTTAGCCCCGTGCGCTTCAGCGCGTCATCGACGACGGCGCGGCGCGTAGCGGCGTCGAGCGCGGTATGCACCAGCGGAAACTCGACATTTGCTTCCACGGTGCACCACGGCAGCAGCGCAAAATCCTGGAACACGAAGGTCAGCGGATTGAGACTGTCGGCCGGCGGCGCGCCGCGCAGCTCGGCCCTTCCCTCGCTCGGGCGCAGCAGCCCGCCAAGGATCGACAGCAGCGTGCTCTTGCCGCAGCCGGAAGGCCCCACGATCGCGACCACCTCACCGGAGGCGACCGTGAACGACACGTGATCGAGCACGTCGAGTCCGCCGAAGCGGTGGCTGATATGGTCGGCGATCAGGTCCATGTGCGTACGTTTTCGATCCGTCATCCTGAGGTGCGAGCGGAGCGAGCCTCGAAGGATGCGCGGCCCGGCTGGTGGCCATCGTCCTTCGAGACGGCCGCTTCGCGGCCTCCTCGGGATGACGGAGTTAGCATGAGCATCAATCCGCCTTCACATACTCCTTCGCGATGATCGCGTCTGCCGCAAATCCCTTGTCGACAAAGCCTTGATCCTGCAGCCACGCGATCTGGTTGTCGACGTTCTTGACGTCGAGCTTGCCGTCCGGATCGATATAGGCGCAATTGCCGACCACCTGCTCCACCGGCAGGTTGGTGTACTTGGCGATGATTTCCAGCAACGGCTTTGTCTTGTCGTTGATCTCGGCCTTGCCGCCCTTCACGGAAGCCAGGATCACGTCGTGATACTCGCGATCGGCGCGCGCCAGCGCGGCGAGCAGCTTGGTCACCATCGCATGGTTGGCCAGCGTCTTCGGCGCGGCAAACACGGCTCCCAATTGCCACGGCGTCTCGTCGCCGACCCAACCGAGGAATTTGGCGCCACCGGAATCGACCAGCGAGCGCGCGGTCGAGATCGGCAGCAGCGCGGCATCGACGGTTTCGCCCTTGAGCGCGGCCGCGGCATTCGACAACGATTGCAGCGGCAGCACTTTCACGTCGGCGAGCTTGAAGCCGTATTTGTCGGCGAGTAGCCCCAGCGAATAATGAAAGCTGGAGCCCACCTGAGTGACCGCGATGCGCTTGCCCGCCAGGTCCTTCGGCGTCTTCAGACCCGCCGCATAGGCGTTGTTGCTGGCGAAGTAGCCGATCAGGGGATAGCCCGCCTTCTCGCGGCTCATGCCGCCGATCACCTTCAGCGTGCCCTTGCCGGCGAGATTGTAGAGCCCGGCGGTGAACGCGGTGATGCCGAAATCGACATCGCCCGACGTCGTCGCCACCGCAATCGGCTGCGCCGCGTCGAAGAATTTCAATTCAATATCGAGGCCTGCCTCGCGGAAATAGCCCTTGTCTTGCGCGATGAACACCGGCGCCGAGGACGACAGCCGGAGCACGCCGATCTTGGCTTTCTGCGCATCATCGGCCCAGGCAATCCCGCCCGCGGCCATCGCCAACAAACCCGCCAGTGCGAGCCGTGCAAACTTCGTCATCCCGTTTCCTCCGTCGCTTCTTATAGCCCTTCGGGCACCTTCTGGTCCCGCCCGATGAATGCGCCCTGTTGTTTCAGCGCTTGTTGCAACTTTTCAACCGCAATGTCGCGTGGAATCGTATTGCCCGACAGCGCCAGCGCCGCCGCGGAGCCTGCCGCCTCCCCCATCGCAAAGCAGGCGCCGGAAACCCGCGCCGCCGACTGGCCCTCATGGGTCATCGAAGCGCAGCGCCCGGCCATCAGGAGATTGTCTATGCCCTCAGGGACCAGCATGCGATACGGCAATTCGTTGAAGCCCCGGGATTCCGGGATAGGCGGGAACGTGAAGGTCACATCTCCCGCGACATGCTGCTCCATCGGCCAGCCATTGACGCCGATGGAATCCTCGAACGAGGCGCAGCCGAGCACGTCCTCACCGGAAAGCATGTAGCCGCCTGTGACGCGCCGCGTCTCGCGGATGCCGAGCTGCGGCGGCAGGTCGACGATGTAGGATTTTTCAAATCCGGGCACCGTGCGCAGGAATTCGAACGCCTGGACCGCCTGCCGCCGGCCCTCGATCTCGCCGCGCGTGAGAGCGTCGGGCTCCAGGCCATTCACCGCCGTGCCGTCCTCGCGCGCCAACTGCGTAAAATTCACCCGCCATTCGATCGCCGAGCGCTGCGGCCGCACGATCGCGGTCTTGCGTGGAAAGCGATGCGTGCCCGCGGCCTCGGCCTTTTCCATCAGCGCCGGGATCGTCCGCCACGCCTCGCCCGCCTTCTCGGGATCGATGCCGTTGAGGCGGAACATCATCGAGGGATAGAGCATGCTGCCGGCATTGTCGCCGACTTCAAACGGCGCCCCCGCCCAGGCCGCGAGGTCGCCGTCGCCCGAGCAATCGATGAAGATGCCGGCGCGCACCGCCTGACGCCCGGCCTTGGTCTCCACCATCAGCACGTTGATGCGCTTGTCGTCCTGCATCACCACGCCGGCGCCGAGCGCATGAAAGAGAATGTCGACCCTGTGGGCGGCGAGCAAATCATCCGCCGCAATCTTGTAGGCCGCGGTGTCGTAGGCCTGCGCAAAAATCTTGCCGAGGATCAGATGGGGCGCATTGAGCCCATCGAGCCGGTCGATCCGCGCGAGCAGGTCGGAGGCGATGCCCTGCACCACCCGATGCATCGCGCCATGGACGTTGGCGTGCAGCCCGCAGAAATTCGTGACACCTGCGGCCGTGCCCATGCCGCCGAGAAAGCCGTAGCGCTCGATCAGCAGCGTGCGGCGGCCGGCGCGCGCCGCGGCGACGGCGGCGGCGATGCCCGCAGGTCCGCCACCGAGGACGGCGACTTCATATTCGCCGTAGAGCGGAATTTGGCGCGCGGGTTCGGTGATGGTTTTCGCGGGCAAATGAGACTTTCCGGACCGATGGATGGGGGGGATAATGCCCTCGACGCGCCATTTTAGCTATCGTGGCAAGTGAGCCGACTCAAGTCCCGACCTGCAGCGGCGAGGTGAGCTTGCGCAGCGCCGCGATCACCGAGAGCGCGGTGATGCGGCCCGTCCGCGGATTTTCCGATGGGATGTTCTCGATCGACATCGTGAACGAGGCAGAGTCGGAATCGACCCTGATCTGGTGACAATTGCGCGTCACCGCCGGATCGGCCCAGATTTCGATCGTCGTGCGATCGGGCCCGATCCCGGCCAGCGACAATGCCGCCACGACATTGACGTTGGCGGGAAACGCCGCGGCGGCATCCCGCGCCGAGCCCTTGAAGACGCAGAGGGCGGATGTCAGGCCCTCCATGGAAATTCCGTTCTCGACGAGATAGGGCGCGCCGGCGAGACCTCCGGGCGGCTTGCGCGTGACCATCTGCACCGAATTGATCGTGCCTTCGGCAGCCGCCGAAACCGCGTCGAAACCGATCAGGGCGCCGGTCGGCACGATGATCTGACCGCCATGCGCCCGGGCAAGGTCAACGAGATCAGGACGGGGCAACAGGGCGCTGGCGCTCAGCACCATGACTTGCCTGCCGGCGCTCAGCATCGGTCGGCAGATCTGGTCGAGGATATCAGCCGGCGCGCATTCGACAACGAGGTCGGCGTGAGCGGGCAGCTCATCGAGCGCAACCAGCGGGCAGGAGATGCCTTCGCGATCGAGCCAGGCTCGCGCCTTCGCTTGATCCCGTGTCGCGATCGCCGCGAGCGCAAGCCCCGGCACCCCCTGAGCAAGCTTGCGCGCCACAGTCTTGCCGATCTCACCCAATCCGGCGATGGCGATGCGTTTGTACGACACTTACGCGATCCCCCAATTCGCTGCCCGCTTCTCCGCAAACGACGCCAGCCCTTCGGACGCCTCGCTAGTCTGCCGCCTCGCGGCATGCATCTTCACCAGCCGCGTATAGGCCTCGTCATCTACGCCCATGCCGCCGAACGAGCTCTCCATTGCAAGCGCCTTGGTTTCCGCCAGCGCCTCGGGGCCATTGGCGAGCAGTTGCTCCACCACTTTCGCGCCCGCAGTCTCCAGCTCGGCAAGCGGCACCACCTCATGCACCAACCCGATGCGCCGCGCCTCCTCCGCGCCAAACCGTTCGCCGGTCAGCGCGTAGCGGCGGACCTGGCGGACGCCGATGGCATCGCAAAGCTGCGGGATGATGATTGCGGCGGTCAGGCCCCAGCGCACTTCGGTGATCGAGAACAGCGCATTGTCGGCGGCGATCACGACGTCGCACGCCGAGATCACCCCGGTGCCGCCGCCGAAGCAGCCGCCCTGCACCAGCGCCACCGTCGGAATCGGCAGCGTGTTCAGCCGCTGCACGGCTTCGAACGTCGCCCGCGACACCTTTTCGTTCTCTTCCGCCGATTTCGGCCGGACGCCGTTGATCCATTTCAGATCGGCGCCGGCCTGGAAATGCTTGCCGTTGCCCTTGAGGACCACGACGCGGAGATTGGGTTTCCTGCCGAGTTCATCCATCGCCGCGAGCACGCCGTTGATAAGGCCAGCGTCATAGGCGTTGTTCACCTCGGGACGGTTCAACGTGACCGTGGCGACGCCGCGCGCGTCGAGATCCCACAAAACCGGATTGGCAGTCATTCAGCGGCCCCTTTGTTCGGCATCTTGTTATGCCGGACAATAGGCCGGGATCGCAGCCATTGTCACCGCCGCCAGGTTATCTTCGGCCGCGCCGCTGCATCATGTCTGCCCTGTCGGCAAAGGAGGCCCGCCTTGGGCCGATCGCCTCGAACTGGGCTTTCTGCTCATCGTTCAAGGTGGTGTAGAAGTCATCGAGCGCCGTGCGCACCTGCTTGACCGCCTGCAGCATGGTATCCAGCCGCTTGCCGGCGGCAGCGAGCCGCGCCGACGGTGTGGCGGCTTCCTCGGGCCGGCACGACGCGCTCAGCATGTCGGCCGCCTTGGCGCTTGCGTCCTGCAGCGCGGCAAGCTTGGCCTTCTGCGCATCGGTCGGATGCAACCTTGCCTCGACTTCCTCGGTCGGCCATTGCAAGCTCGATGATTGCGTGACGTCACAGGGCCGCGCAAACGACCTGTTACGGCGCCGCTCGGTCTTCCTCTCCTGATCTTCGGCGACCGCGTTCAGCCGCGCTTTCTGCTCGTCGTTCAGGAGGCCGTAAAACTTGTCCAGCGCCGGCTGCACGGTCGCGACACCTGATATCATCGCCTCGATGCGTTGCTGCATCGACGCAAGCCGGCCGGACGCCGTCAATGCGATCGAGGTCGGGCACGCCGCCTTGATCTTCTGTGCCGCCGTCACCGATGCATTAGCGAGATCGTCGAGGGCTGCGCGCTGCGGCTCGGTCGGTTCGATCGTCTGCGCGATCAGGTCGATCGGGAGCCCGGCGATTTCGCGGCTATCCTCACCGCATAATAGCGCCAGCCGGTCCGGCCCGGTGCCGGGAGAACCGCGCGGTGGCAGGTAGCCCGCAAGACCCTGATAGTCGTAGGGCCCGAACAGGCCGGCATAAATGTCGTCATAGCCATAGTACCAGAACGGCGCGCCGACACCCGGCCCCCACAGCGCATAGTCGTAGAGATCGTAATAGGCGAACGGCCAGAACAGCGGCCCGACCCAGCCGTATCCGCCATTGCCGTGTCGCCACCAGCCGCCGCCTCTGGATCGTCCGTATTGCCAGCCTGCAAGCGCCGCGCCCGCGGTAACGCTGGCCCGCATGGCCGGACTGTGCAGTGCGGCGGTGTGGCGATAGCTGCGGGCGAGCGCGCGCGAGTTCAGCGCACGGCCGCTCCCGGCAAAGTTCATGCGAGATGCGGAGAATGAACGGTGTGCGGAGAATGAACGGGCCGATCTGGCATGAAAATGGCCGCCGCCATGATGCCGGCCGCCGAAATGAGCGTGGCCATGACCGCCGCCACGATGCCCACCACCGTGATGGCCGCCGCCGTGACCACCCCCATGCCCGCCACCATGACCGCCGCCGCCTCTCGCGATGGCAAAGTCCGCCACTGACAGCGCCGTCGCAAAAACAATGACGGCAATTCCCAGTCCGAATTTTGACATGGCATGTCCGATCATCGCTGGGCCGCGAGCTTGACCGCACGGTGATGAACGCCGACTGAACAATAAGGTTCCCGCGCCAGCGAGGCCGCGCCCTCCGCAACCCGCCCTGTGCGGCGGACCGGTTGCACCTGAACAAGGCTTATGAAAACTAATCCGGACATCATCGGCAGGACTTTCCCATGCGAATTTGCGTTTTCGGTGCGGGCGCCGTCGGCAGCCATTTTGCGGTGCGGCTCGCTCTGGCAAGACATGACGTTTCCTGCGTCGTGCGGGGTGCGCATCTGGATAACGTGAAAGCCAACGGGCTGACGCTGCGTGTTGGAAATGGCGAGTTCAAGGCGAAGGTGAGCGCATCGAACGATCCGGCCGCGCTGGGCCGGCAGGACGCTGTCATCTGCACGCTGAAAGCCACGGGCCTCCCCAGCCTCGCGGACGGGCTGCAGCCGCTGCTCGGCGAGGATACCGCCGTGGTGTTCGCGCAGAACGGCATTCCCTGGTGGTATGATATCGGGCTCTCGCCAGGGCATCCGCCGGTGCCGGATCTGGCCTTCCTCGATCCCGGCGGACGCCTGCGCACCGCGATCCCGAAGCAGCTTATCGTCGGCGGCGTGGTGTTTTCATCCAACGAAGTCGTAGCCCCCGGCGTGGTTGCGAACCTTTCGCCCGAGCGCAACCGGCTCCTGATCGGCGAATGCGACGACCGCCAAAGCGAGCGGGTCGCACGGCTGCGCGCGGCGCTCAACGAGGCTGCGATCGACTCGCCTGATGTCGCCGAGATCCGGGAGACGATCTGGTCAAAGCTCCTGACCAACATGTCGATGTCGGTACTGTGCCTGTTGACCGGGCAGACCGCGCGCGCCGTGCGCGACGATCCTGATCTCGCCGGGATCGTGCCGCGCCTGCTCGACGAGGCCAACAGCGTGGCGCAGAGCTGTTTCCCCGCCGTCAAGCGCGTCACGCGCTCCGGCCCCGCGCCGGATCACAAGCCGTCGATCCTGCAGGATTACGAACTTGGCCGCGCCATGGAGATCGACGTGCTGGTCCGCGCGCCCGCCGCATTCGCGCGCGCCGCCGGACTGTCGACGCCGATGCTCGACATGATGGCGGCGCTCGCCATCCGCCAGGCGCGCGACAAGGGGCTCTACACGGGCTGAAAGCCCTGCTGTTCCAAACCCGGTCAGAGCGCCTCCAGTCCCAGCCGCTGGAACAGCTTTCGGTCGGCCTCGTCCTCCGGATTGCCGGCTGTCAACAAAGTGTCGCCGACGAAGATCGAATTCGCCCCCGCAAAGAAGCAGAGCGCCTGCATTTCATCGGTCATGGCCGAGCGGCCCGCCGACAGGCGGACATATGATTTCGGCATCATGATGCGCGCCAGCGCAACGATACGGACAAACTCGATTGGCGCGATCGGCGCCGCTTCGGCGAGCGGCGTACCGGCGATCGGAATCAGCATGTTGATCGGAACGCTTTCCGGCGGCTCGGCGAGATTCGCAAGCACGACCAGCATTTCGACGCGGTCGGTTTCCTCCTCGCCCATGCCGAGAATGCCGCCGCAACACACTTTCATGCCGGATTGCCGGACATTCTCGAGAGTGTCGAGACGATCGGTGAAATTGCGCGTCGAGGTCACCTGCGGGTAATAGCGCTCCGACGTATCGATATTGTGGTTGTAGTAGTCGAGCCCCGCCGCGCTGAGGCGGTCCGACTGATCGCGATCCAGCATTCCCAGCGTCATGCAGGTCTCGAGCCCGAGCGCTTTCACCGCGCCGATCATTTCAACGATGGCATCCATGTCTCTCGGCTTCGGATTGCGCCACGCCGCGCCCATGCAGTAGCGCGTCGCGCCGCCGGTTTTGGCTTTGCGTGCCTCGGCGACGACCTTTTCGACGTCCATCAGCTTCGAGGCGGCAAGCCCCGTCGAATGATGCGAGGACTGGCTGCAATAGCCGCAATCTTCCGGGCAGCCGCCGGTCTTGATATTGAGCAGCTTGCTGAGCTGGACGCGGTTGGGATCGAAATGCCGGCGGTGAATGGATTGCGCCTTGAACAAGAGATCGTTGAACGGCAGCTGGTAGAGCGACCAGGCCGCCTCGCTCGTCCACTCCGGAGCGTCCGCAAGCGGCGCCGTCACAGTCACTTCATCCCGCACTTCGAGCATCCTTCAATTCTCCGATCCTGATTGCCCCGCGCGGCCGTCATCGCATGCTGGCGAAGCTGACGCCAGCGGCGCGCGCCGCGCTTGTAAAAATTGATCGCCCGCGCAAACCGGCATTGACCGTGCAGCGCAGCTCGTATCACTCTCGACCCCGTTCAATAAAAAGAAACGGGAACCGAGCATGCATGTCAAAGGCAAGGTCTGCGTCGTCACGGGAGCTGCGAGCGGCATCGGCGAAGCGGTGGCGCGTGCCTATGCGGAGGCCGGGGCGCGCGGTGTCGTCATCGCCGACCTCAAGACCTCGCGCGACAGACTGGCCAAGGTCGCAGGCGATATCGACGGCTTGCCGATCACGGCCGACGTCGGACTTGAAGAAGACATCAAGGCACTCATAGCCGCGGCCGAAGACAAGTATGGGCCGGTCGACGTGTTCTTCTCCAATGCCGGCCTGTCGCGCAAGGGACAGGAGAGCGCCTCCGATGCCGATTGGGACGTGAGCTGGCGCGTCCATGTCATGAGCCATGTGTTCGCGGCGCGTGCCCTGGTGCCAGACATGCTCGCGCGCGGCTCCGGCTATCTGCTCAACACCGCGTCCGCGGCTGGCCTGTTGGCGTCGCTGAACTCAATGCCGTATGGCGTGACGAAAAATGCGGCGGTCGCGCTCGCCGAACATCTCGCCATTCAATATGGCGACCGCGGCATCTGCGTGTCCGTGCTCTGCCCGCAGTCGGTTCAGACCGGCATGACGACGCCGGGCCCGAGCGCCGCGCGGGTCGACGGCGTGCTGCAGCCGCCGGAGGTGGCGCGCATGGTGATCGAGGCGATGGCGGAAGAACGCTTTCTCATTTTGTCGCACCCGCAGGTCGCCGAATACATGCAGCGCAAGGCGTCCAACCGCGACCGCTGGCTCACCGGCATGCGCCGGCTGCGCGACAAGATCTACGGCGCGCCGCAACAATAGTGTTTTCGAGCGAAGTGGATGCCGGTTCGCGTAAAGAAAACGCGTGGCGGAAGGACTAATGGTAATGAACCAGTTTGAAATTGAGTGCCGCTACTTTTGCTGGCCGTAAAACAGCACCCACACGGAAAAATCCTCCGAAATGTCCTCGAAACCATGGGGAGCGTGCGCGGCACAGAACAGCACGTCGCCAGGACCAACTGCGGTTACCGTTTCCTCGACTCGATAATGGCCGCTTCCGGAGGCGACGAAATAGAGTTCATCGCGTTGATGCGGGACCTGCGGTCCGTTGGTGGGACGGGCGGCGAATCTGACCTCAAGATCACCGTCAACGAACACTTCGGACGATCTCCCTGGCGTCCGTGGCAGAGCGAGCGCGGCGGCGAGCGACACTGGCGGCGGCGTGCGATCCATCGTTCTCCCTCCCGACAAGGAAACAAGGATTGCACATCATACGGCAATTTCAAGCTGAGACACTTCCGGACTAGTGAGTTCGGACCCTAGTCTGAGGTCTTTGGCGCGAATGGCGCCAACACGCCGTCGTATTTCTTCACGCCCGGCGATGCGTAGGAACCGCGGCGCGACGTCGCGAGCTTCAGGCCGGCCAGCGCCTCGGCCTGCTTCACCGCGGCCGCTACGCCATCGACGACAGGCACATCAAATTTCCGCGACAGTTTTTGCGCGAGATCGGCCATCCCCGCGCAGCCCAGTACGATCGCCTCCGCGCCCTTGTCGAGCGCGCGGGCAATCTCGGCTTCCAGTTTTGCTTCCGCGCCCGAGCCGGGCTTTTCCAGATCGAGCACCGCGACGTCGCAGGCGGTGACCTGCACCCTCTCGGCAAAGCCATAGCGGCGCACCAGCTCCTCGAGCGGCACGATCGAGCGCGGCAGCGTGGTGACCACGGCGATGCGCTTTGCAATTTGTCCGGCTGTTACCAGCGCCGCCTCGCAAGTGCCGACCACGGGAAAACGCGCAGCGGTGCGCGCGGCGTCGAGCCCGGTGTCGTCGAAACATGCAATAATCGCCGCATCGGCGTCCGGCGCACTCATGAGCGCCTGGATAAGGCCGGGCACGGCGAACGCCTCGTCGTAATAGCCCTCGATCGAGACCGGCCCCATCGCCGACGTGACGGCGGATATTTCGGTGCCGGGGCTAGCGACAGCGCGCGCGGCGGCACCGATCGTTTTGGTCATCGACGCAGTGGTGTTCGGATTGACGATCAGGATTTTTGTCATGGACGCATGGTAGTGCGTATCGCGCGAAGCGCAACTCTATCCCTGTCGTCCCTGCGCAAGCAGGGACCCATACGCCGCGGCCTGCGGAAAGGGCACGATGGGAGACGGCTTTCTTCAACAATGCGCATTCGTGGTTTTGGGTCCCTGCGTTCGCAGGGACGACATCTGAGTTAGCCCACGGCCTCATCCACCCACGCCGCGAACGCATCCAGCGCCTCGCCCATCACCTCGCGATCATTCCGCCCCGAACTCTTCAGCACATGGAAGGAATGATCGGCGCCGTCCAGCAAATGCAGCGTCGCGCGCGATCCCAGGCTTTTGACGACAGGCTCAAGCAGGCTCAGCTCCGCCAGCGCATCGCGCGTGCCCTGCAGGAACAGCATCGGGATTTTGACATCGGCGAGATGCCTGGCGCGGTCGCTGGAAGGCTTTCCGGCCGGATGCAGGGGAAAACCGAAAAACGCCAGCCCTCGCACGCCGGGCAAGGGTGAAAGCGCCTGCGCCTGCGATGTCATTCGTCCGCCGAACGATCGGCCGCCCGCGATCAGCGGCAGTGCGGGACAGCGTCGCCCGGCTTCCGCCACCGCCGCCCGCACCGCGGCGTGGGCGACCTTGGGCGCATCGGGCCGCTTGCTGCCTTTTTCCATATAGGGAAACTGATAGCGCAGCGTCGCAATGCCGCGCTCGGCGAGACCGGCGGCAACCGTTTCCATCGACGCATGGGTCATGCCGGCGCCAGCCCCGTGCGCGAACACGTAACACGCGCGGGATTGCGTCGGCTGGATCAGCAAGGCGGAGACCGCTTCATCGGGGCCGGTCTCGATTCGGATCGATTGCGCCTCGACGGCCTTCATGTGATCTGACCGATATCCAACTGCATGATCGGGACTCTATACTGGAAACAGCCTGGCGAAAGCCGAACCGGCCGGAAACCTCATGGTTCGGGAAATCGGATTTATGGACAGGTCTTTAGCGCCACTATAAGATGGCATCATACTCAACCGCACGCCGAGGGTGATTCGCCCTCCGGCGTTTTTTGATAACAGACGGATATTGCGCGCTTGCAGCGCAAGTTTTGAGAAGGGGCAGGCCATGCGTGGCAAGAGGATCGCGAAAATTGTGATCGCGCTGGCGATCGTCGGCATCGGCTATGCCGCTTTCAAGGACGACATCGCCGCGCTGTGGGAAGATTTGCATGTGAAGATCGTGGAGCGTCCCACGCCGAAGAAAACCGTCTGGCTCGACCAGGGCATCAGCAAGAACAAACTGAGCTGGTTCTATCACGCCGATCAGGGCACGCGGACCTTCGGCTTCCCCTATGAGTGGTTCATGGCGCTGGAGCAGCCGACGATTTCGTGGCTGCCCTTCGCCAAGGTCGGTCTCTTCAGCGACACCGCCTATCTCGACCGCTATGGCTTTATCCCGGATACCATTATTCCCGGCAAGGAGGCACTTCCGATCGGGTTCGCGAAAGGTACCCCGATGCTCGATCCGACGGGCGCTGTATGGCGCAACCCGCGCACCAAGAAGGAGATGATCAGTGTCGGCCTGACCTGCGCGGCCTGCCACACCGGCAGCTTCACCTACAAGGACACCGCCGTCGTCATCGACGGCGGACCGGCGCTCACCAATCTCTTCGCTATGAAGCAGGGCATGGGCATCTCGCTCTTGCTGACGCGCTACTGGCCCGGCCGGTTCGACCGCTTCGCCGAGCGCATCCTGGGACCGGACGCCACGCTCGACGACCGCGAAACGCTGAAGACCCAGATCGACCAGGTTCTCAATCAGTACAAGCAGGTCAAGAACCTGGAAGAGCGCGTCGCCTCCCAAAGCATCCTGGAAGGTTACGGACGGCTCGACGCGCTCAACCGGATCGGCAACCAGGTGTTTTCACTGGACCTGAACAAGCCGGAAAACTACCGGGGCTCTTCAGCGCCGGTGCATTTCCCGCGCATCTGGAACACGCCGTGGTTCGACTGGGTGCAGTATAACGGCTCCATCATGCAGCCGATGGTGCGCAACGCCGGCGAATCGCTCGGCGTATCGGCGGAGCTCAATCTGACCGACCCGTCGAAGGGTCTGTACAAATCGAGCGTCGATGTGAAGTCGCTCGACGACATGGAGCAGATGATCAAGGGCGATAAGCCGCCGAACGCGAAGGACAAATTCTCAGGCCTGCAATCTCCGAAATGGCCGGGCGACATCCTGCCGCCGATCGACCAGAAGCTGGCCGACAAGGGCGCCGACCTCTACAAGACCCATTGCCAGGAATGCCACCGGCCGCCGGTGACGAATGAAGCGTTCTACGATTTCAACAACAAGGACTGGTGGACCAAGAACCAGGCCGGCGAGGCGATCCTCAAGGTCGAAAATATTCCGATCTCGCATATCGGAACCGATCCCGCACAGGCGGCAGACATGCTGGCCCGAACGGTCGCGGTGCCCGAAAATCTCGGGATCAAGAGCAGCAGCTTCGCGTTCGCACTGGGCGAACTGGTCGAGAAGACCGTCAACTACATCTACGACCAGAAGAAGCCGCCGGTGAGCTCCGCGGAGCGGAAGCGGATCGACGGATATATGCCGAACGAACTCCGGGGTGAGCTTGCCTACAAGGTCCGTCCGCTGAACGGTGTCTGGGCGACGCCGCCCTATCTGCACAATGGTTCGGTGCCGACCATCGACGATCTGCTCGGAGATCCCGAGAAAAGGCCGGCGACATTCTATCTCGGCAGCCGCGAATACGATCCCGTGAAGCTCGGTTACAAGACCGACCCGATCACCAACGGGTTCGAATTCGACACCTCCATCCGCGGCAACTCGAACCGAGGCCACGAATTCAGGAAGGACTACAGCAAGGACAAGGAAATCAAGGGCGTGATCGGGCCGGCCCTGTCGGTGGACGATCGAAAGGCGCTGATCGAATATCTGAAGACGCTTTGAGGGACGCCGCGACGGCCGGGCAAAAGCGCGGAGCGCGTCTTCGCGTCAGATGACCCGACGCGGCTTGCGTCACAGATGGATCGGGCGGCCCGCCTTACCGGCTGGCGACCAGCCGCAAGCGCGGCTTGATCGTCTCTTCCAGTTCGACCTTGAGCTGGTGCACGCGCGGATCGCCCGAGCGCGCCGCGCACACCGAATATTGGTTGACCGAGCACGCCAGCGCGCGCCGCTCTTCGGGCGTCCGCGTTACCTGCGGGCTGGACAGCCGCAGCACCATCCCGCCGAGTTGCACCAGCATTTCGTCGAGCGCTTGATCCATTCCGGCAAATTGATCCATCGCACCACTCCCTCAGGAAGGAGTTAGGAATAATGAGCAGCGCGCCGGCCCGTTCCCCGCGCATGCTTGTTTACGGATAACGAGAAGTAAACGGGGCACGACTCTATCAACGCGCGACGCGCATCTGCTTGCCGGGCTCATTATCAATTGAAGGAAATCGGCCGATCCGCTTAGGCAAAACGCCGCGATTGCGACGGCCGCGCCCGTTACCTATGCTGCCGCTTGTTCCGCAACGAGGCGCTCCCCGCATGATTCCACCGCTCGATCCCGTGGTCGCCCAGATTATTCCGCTGCTGCCGCTGCGCGATGCCGCGACGATGACGCCGCAGAGCGCGCGCGATGCGCTGCGCGCGCTGGCGGCCTCGCGCGCCGCGGTTCCGCCACCGCCGGTGATAAGCGCGGAGGACATCAAGGTGAAAGGCGCCGCCGGGTTCCTCAACGCGCGGGCCTACCGAAACTCAAGCGAGAAGTCGCCGACGGTGGTGTTCTTCCATGGCGGCGGCTGGGTTGCCGGCGATCTCGACACCCATGACCGGCAGGCGCGCTGGCTGGCGATCGAGACCGGCGCGGTCGTCGTCTCGGTCGATTATCGCCGCCCGCCCGAGGTACGGTTTCCCGGCGCGTTTGAGGACGCCTTCGCAGCGACCAGGGACGTTATCGCCCGCATCGCCGAATTCGGCGGCGACGAGGGGTGCGTCGGCGTCGCCGGTGACAGTGCCGGCGGCAATCTGGCGGCCGCCACCGCGATCGCCTGCCGCGATGCCGGCATCGGGCTGTCCGCGCAACTGCTGGTCTATCCCGTCACCGACGTCGCCGGAAATTTCGCGGATACAGAAGAGAACGCGCGCTTTCCCTCGCGCAGCGAGAACGCGGAAGGCTATTTCCTCACCCGCGCCACCATGGAATGGTTTTGCGGCCATTACCTCGCAGACAGCGCGCACGGCACTGACTGGCGCGTGTCGCCGCTGCGCGCCAAAAACCTCGCGGGGCTTGCGCCCGCGATCGTCGCGACCGCCTGGTTCGATCCGCTCCGCGACGAGGGCAAGGCCTACGCCGACGCGCTAAAGGCCGCCGGCGTTCCGACCGGCTATTACGACGGCCTCGGCCTCATCCACGGCTATTTCGGCCTCGGCGAAGCCTCCGAGACCGCCAAACGCGAAGCGCAACGCGCGCGGGCGGATTTCAAGGCGCTGCTGGAAAAGGGCGCGTAGCAAGCGGTTGCGCCATCCGGCCGAACGACGGCCGATCATGCCGTTTCGATCGTCACCTGACCGGCAAGGCGCGCGACATCGTCCGGCCGGCACAATTCCGTCCCGGGATGGAGCAGGGCCGCAGCGCCGGCAGCGACCGCCAGGCGGAAGGAGTCTGCGCGCGATGCTCCCGAAGCGAGCCGCCAGATCAGCGCCGCCAGAAAGCTGTCCCCGGCCCCGACCGCACTCCGCGGCGTGATCGGGATCGGCGGCGCACGCAGGACCTCGTCGCGCGTCACGAGCGCCGCGCCAAGGTGGCCCATCGTCAACGCGACGACGGTCGCCTTCCCCGTTTCGACAAGCTGCTTTGCGGCAACTTCCCAAGCGTAAGCGTCCGATGGCTCGCTTCCGGTCAGTTCACGCATCTCGCGCAGGTTTGGCTTGATGAGATCGACGCCTTCGGCCGTCGCTGCGGCAAGCGCCGGTCCCGACGTGTCCAGAACAAACCTGGCGCCGCGCTGCTTTGCAATCCTCGCTACCTGGGCATAGAAGTCGTCAGGAACGCCATCGGGCAGGCTGCCGCTTGCGACCAGGAAGCGAGGAAAGGGCTCGAGTGCCGCAACCAGCTTCAGGCATTGCTTCCACTCGACCTCGTGAAGCCGCGGGCCGGGAAGAATGAAGCGGTATTGCTTGCCCGCACTGATTTCGTCGACAAAGAAATTTTCCCGCGTTTCGCCCGCAATCATCCAGGTGTGGCTGGCAATGTCCTCCTTATCGAGCAATTGCCGCAGCAGCTTTCCGATCGCTCCGCCCACCGGGTAGATCGCGCGGGCATCGCCGCCAAGCCGCCGGATGACCCGCGCGACATTGATGCCGCCCCCGCCGGGATCGCGCCGCTGCGATTGGCCGCGCAGCTTGGCCACCGGCAAGATCTTGTCGACCACCGTCGAGAGATCGACCGCCGGGTTCGGAGTGATCGTGACGATATCGGTCATGTGCTGGTTGGACCCGCGGGTGATCCGCATTTGTGGACCCGAACGTGCTGGCGATCCCGGGAAGACTCGAACTTCCGACCTACGGTTTAGGAAACCGTCGCTCTATCCGGCTGAGCTACGGGACCGCGAACCTGCGGGGCAAGGCAGGTGCTGGGACGCTTCATAGCAAAGCAAGACTGGTATCGCCAGCCCTCCGGAGCGGCCCCCTTGGGTCGCGCGGAAGCATCCCGCTTCAGGGGTCCTAAGATGGCGAGAACCGGCGTGCTCACCGAATTTGGGCGACGGGTTCGACTGGGTGCCCGCGCCGGGAACAGCTAACGACGAGCGCCCATGCCGGGAACGGGTTAGATGTCAGCGCGTACCGATGCGTTGGTGTCGCAGCAAGAAGCCGGCAAAATTGCTGCGTCCATCATTCTCCGTTGCGGCCGGTTGCCACCCGACATGAGCGGCCATTTCAACGCGCGGGGCGAGAATATGTTTCCGAAGAAAGACGCATTTCCTCGTCGTCGCACGGGACTCCTGCGCCGCAAGCTCTGGCGTACTCCGAACTTCTCCGAGACGCTTAGGAACATTCGTTCGCGCGTTCTGTTCTAGAGCAACAGACCAAATACGGAGGAGGATACAATGCAGAAATTCTTAGCCGCGGCGCTCCTGAGCGCCGCCGTCTTCAGTGCCCCCGCCTATGCGCAAACCGCCCAGCCTACGGATCGTGCGGCGCCGGCCGCGACGACCGCCGGCTCGCATGAAAAGATGATGCTCAAGGGAAACTGGCGCGCCTCCAAGCTCATGGGCCTCGACGTCTATAACGAAGCCAATGAAAAGCTTGGCGACATCAATGAGCTGATCCTGGACAAGAACGGCAAGGTCAATGCCGTGGTCATCGGTGTCGGCGGCTTCCTGGGCATGGGCGAGCACGACATCGCCGTTTCCATGGACAAGCTCAAATTCATCGAAGAGCCGGTCCGCACCAGCTCGACCGCGCCCGCGACGACGACGCGGGAGACAACGACCAAGGAAACAACGACTGGCGCGGCTACGACCACCACCACGACCGCACGCAGCAGTAATGCGAACGACTGGACGCCCGACCACGCCGTGATGAGCGGCAACAAGGAGCAGCTCAAGGCGATGCCGCAGTTCAAGTATTCAGACTACAACTGAGGCGTCCGGCGCTTCGGCTGATCAAGGCCCCACCCTGGTGGGGCCTTTTTCATGAGCCGATCAAAAACTGAGGCGCTGTCGCGACCAAGCGCGTCCCGCAGCCGCTACGCCTTGATATTGTTCTCGCGCACGACCTGGCCCCAGATGCTGACCTGCTTGGCGAAGAACGTCGAGAACTCCTTGGCGTCGGCGAGCAGCAGCGTCATCTGCTGTGTATCGCGCAATTGCGCGGCCACGGCCGGCTCGCTCAGAATCTCCTTCACCGATTTCGCCATGCTGGCGATGATGTCGGGCGGGGTGTCCTTGGGCGCGAAAACGCCCCACCAGGCCAGCGTCTCGAAGTCGGGGAAGCCTGCTTCAATGGCGGTCTGCGTGTCCTTGAGCACGGACATCCGCTCACGTCCCATTTGCAGGATCGGACGCAGCATGTTGGTGCCGAGTTGCGCCGTCACCAGCGCCGCCGAGCCCACGATCAAATCGACATGGCCGCCGAGCACATCGTTCATCGCCGGGCCGCCGCCGCGGTAGGGCACATGCGTGATCTCGACGCCCGCCTTCTTGCCGAGCACCGTCATCGCCAGATGACCGAGCGTGCCGATGCCAACGGAGGCATATTTCACCGCGCCGGGGTTTGCCTTGCAGGCCGCGACGACGTCGGCAAAAGTCTTGTACGGCCGCTCGGCGTTCGCGGCGACGACGTAAGGCGCGGTGCCGACCAGGAACACCGGCACCAGATCCTTCTCGACGTCCAGTCCCGGCTTTTCGAGAATCGAGGGGATGACCGCGTGCGAGTCGAAGGTCACCAGGAACGTCGCGCCATCAGGCGCGCTCTTGGCGACCTGGATGGCGCCAAGCGAGCCGGCCGCTCCCGACTTGTTTTCCACCAGCACGGTGCGGCCAAGCTTCGTTTGCAGATGGGACTGCAATAGCCGCGCCAGCGCGTCGGTGGAGCCGCCCGGCGGGAACGGCACCACCAGCGTCATGTTCTTTGCCGGCTGCGCCAGCGCCGGCGTCACCGCGAACGCGGCCGACGCCGCAAGCAGATTGCGTCTGGTAATCTTCACCAAGTGTCTCCTCCCGATTGTGGCTGCGCTTTTTTTGTTGTTGTTCGCAGACTTGTCCTAAGTGCCGAAGCCGGACCCGGCCTTTTTGTACTCGGGCCGCGGCGGGCTGAAGATGTCAAGCACGCGCGCGCCGTCCGGTCCAGCCCGCATCGTGTGCGGCACATTTCCCGGCGTGCGCCAGAAATCGCCCTTCCCGACCGGAATCTCCTCATCCCCCTGAACCCGGATGGCCGAGCCATCGAGCAGCACGCCCCATTGTTCCTCGGGGTGGTGATGCAGGGTGCCTTGCGCGTGCGGCACCAGCGTCACTACCGACAGCATCGCGTGCTCGCCGGAGAAGATTCGCGTCGTGACCCCGGACGCGAGTTCGCGAAACAGGCCGTCGGCCGGATTATCCAGATTGTGAAATTCGTCCTTCTGACTCATCGTTCCTCCGTCAGCGCGGTTGCGCATCGATCAAGCGCTTCAAGATTTGCCGTAGCTGCCCTGGTAGCGGCCTTCGCGGATCGAGATGATGGTTTGCTCCTCGCGCGCGATCTGGGCGCGAACAGCTTCCAGCAAGGTGGCGGCCGTCGCCGCGGGAAACGACACCACGCCGTCCTCGTCGCCGACCACAATGTCGCCGGGGGAGATCACCGAGCCGCCGATCGAAACCGGCACGTTGATTTCGCCCGGTCCGCTCTTGTAGGGCCCGCGGTGGATCGCGGTGCGGGCAAAGCAGGGAAAGTCGGACGCAGCGAAAGCCGCGACATCGCGGATCGCGCCGTCGATCACATAGCCGGCGGCGCCGCGATACTCGGCGATGGTCTTCATGATCTCGCCGACCAGCGCCCGCGTTTCGTCGCCGCCGCCGTCGACCACGATCACGTCGCCCGGCCCGACCAGCTCGAGCGCCCGGTGGATCGCGAGATTGTCGCCCGGCCGCGTGCGCACGGTGAACGCGACGCCCACCAGCTTGCTGCCGCGATGGAACGGGCGCAGGCCTACGGCGCCCGGCAGCCGGGCAAGATTGTCGCTGATCACAGAGGTCGGCGCCCCCCTGAATGCCTCGATCAGGTCAGGCGCGGGCTTCGGCACGCTCGTCATGGCCGTGGTGATGCTCATAAAGATTGTTTCCCCCAGCGGCTCCGGCACGCCGGCACACGGTTTTGGTTTGGCGGCCACTTGATGGCTTCGGTCGCGGCGAAACAATTAGCATTCCGCTTGAGCAGGTATAATGGATTTGGATGGGTCAGGCGGCCCGCCTTTCGCTCAGATTTGTGCCCGGCCGGGCGCCGATCGCGCAATAAGCCGGAGGCGGAGAGGACGTACGACCCGGACTTGTCCGATCGTTGAAACGCGAACCCGCGCAACGTGCAGCTATCGCCCCCGATAACCGGAGCGCGACGGTCAGAGGGTCAGGCTCTCCCTAAGTCATTCAAATCACTCAGTAGTTTTACGCACATTTGATATAGATCAAAACAAATTGTGACAAATGCTGCATCATTTTTGACCAGTCCCTCTCCCCGGTTGGAGACCGACATTTGCCTTTGCCCGTTCTTTTGCCGGAGAAATTTCATGCGCACAGCCAGCTCACTGGCGACCCGCCTCGCCTTTAATAATATCGACGCAAAGACCGTTGCGCTGCTCAAGGAAGCCCGCGAGTTCGTAATCCCTGCGATGCCCGCCATCCTCGACGGGTTCTACGATCACGTCGGCCGGTTTTCGGAGACGAATACGTTCTTTCGCAACCGCGAGCACATGATGCACGCGAAGGCGATGCAGATGAAGCATTGGGCCATCATTCTCGAAGGGCGCTTCGACGCCGATTATGAGGCCTCGGTCACCCGTATTGGCGAAGTCCATAACAAGCTCGGGCTCGAGCCGCGCTGGTATATCGGCGGCTACAATGCATTGTTGTCCGCACTGGTGAGCGAGATCGCCCTTCGCGTGCCGGGCCGCCTGCTGGACCGGGGTTCAGCGTCGAAGAGAGCGGCCATGCAGCAGGCGGTCATCAACGCCGCCATGCTCGACATGGATATCGCCATCACCGTCTACATCGACGCAGGATGCCGCGACCGGCGGCAGATGCTGGACGGGCTGGCCGGGAACTTCGAGGCCGCCATCGGCGGCGTGGTCGATGTCGTCGCATCCGCGGCGACCGAATTGCAGGCGGCGGCGCAATCGCTGCAGGTGGCGACGGGGCGAACCTCGACGCAATCGAACCTCGTCACGGCGGCATCGCGCGAAGCCACGGCAAACGTCAACGCGGTGGCCGCCGCCGTCGAGCAACTGACGAACTCCATCCGCGAGATCGGCGAGCGCGTCAGCGATTCCGCGCGGATTTCCACCGAAGCAAGCCAGAAGGTCAATACGGCCGGCGAGAAGATGCAGCAATTGTCGACAGCGGCCCAACAGATCGGCGCCATCGTCGACCTGATCACCAGCATTGCCGGCCAGACCAACCTTCTGGCCTTGAACGCGACGATCGAAGCCGCCAGGGCCGGCGACGCCGGCCGAGGTTTTGCCGTGGTTGCCCAGGAGGTCAAGTCGCTCGCCGAGCAGACGGCCAAGGCGACCGCGGAGATCGCCACACAGATCTCCGACATCCAGAAGTCCACCACGGAATCGGCGAGCGCCATCACCGACATTGTCGGCGTGATCGGCTCGATGAGCGAAGTGTCGACCGCCATCGCCTCGGCCGTCGAGCAGCAGGGCGCGGCCACCAACGAGATTTCGCGCAACGTCCAGCAAGCCGCCGCCGGAACCAACGATGTTTCGAAAAATATCGAGGAGGTAACGCGCGCCGCGGAAGAATCCGGAGGCACGGCGTCCAACGTGCTCGAAGCCGCGGGCGAATTGTCACGGCAGTCGGAAATGCTGCGCAACGAGGTTTCGAAGTTCCTGGCGACCGTGAAAGCCGCTTGAAATCTTCACGCCGGCCACACTTCTTAACATGGTCTTAACCAGGCCGGCCGAGGCTGATACCGAAGATTCGCGCCGCCGGTCACATCGAGATGCTGTTCCAGAACCTTTCGCCTTCACCGGCGCTTTCGATCACGCAATTTTTCGACATTGACGCCTTCCGGCCGGCCGAGTTTGTCGCCGATGCGCGCAGCGTCCCGCTGAATCTTGCGAATTTCCATACCGCGCGCGCGATAGTGCAGCTGCCCTTCTGCCAGGTCGCCGTGCTCACCTCGTTTCCCCGCATTGTCGATGTCAGCTACCGCGCGGCGCATGGCGTCGTCATGTTCCAGCTCGAGGACCGCCACGAGGTGTCGGTCAACGGCATGTCCGTGAACCGTCCGGCGTTTATCAGCATGCGCGGCAACGTGGATTTGCAGTTCGTCGAACCCCGGGGATCGCTGCACGCGATCATCACCCTTGGCGCCGGCCTGCAGGACCGGGAATGGTTCGATACGCCGGACGAGCTGTGCCCGTTCACGCCGGACGCCGACGCTCTGGCGACGGTCAGGTCCGTCACGACAGGTATTTTGCAGGCGGCTTCCGCCAGACCTGAGCTGTTGCAGGAGCCGCGCTCGGCGCTTGCCTTCCAGGAAAGCCTGCTGCTCGCCATCGATGAGATGTTCCGCCGCAGCCGGCCACCGGAATTGGCGGGCCGGCTTGCGAGCAGGGGCTATTGCCGCCTCGTTCGCATGATCGACGACTATGTCGCCTTTCATGCCGCCTCGGCGATCTACAGCGCCGACCTCGCCGACCAATGCGGCGTGTCGGTCAGAACCCTGGGCACGGCGGTGGCGAGCGTTCGCGGCATGAGCCTGCATCGCTATTTGCGTCTCAAGCAGCTTTGGTCGGCCCGCGCACAACTCGTGAAAGGGTCCGACGCCATCACCGTGACGTCGTGCGCCCGCGCCAACGGCTTTTATCACATGGGCGAGTTTGCAAGACTCTATCGCGCAACGTTCCATGAAACGGCATCGGGGACATTGGCCCGTGCGCGCGGGACTGACTGATTCTTGCCACAATGTGGCGTGCTTATCTGCTCGCCTCCAGATGGTGCGTGATTCTTCGCTGCAGCTTCCTGGGCGCGGCGTGCGTTGCCGTTGAATTTCCTTGATGATTTTCAATGGTATAGCGCTGTGTTCCATCGGTCACATCCACCGGGTAAGGTCACAACGATAGCGGTAAAACCGTGCAATTTCGGCGTGACAGCGCTGCCAAAATGATGACAATCGACTCGATCAAAGTTCCCTAGAGAATTCGACTGGAGCGTACCGTCCGTGATCGCCTCACGTGCATCTTCGTTTGTTGTTGCCACCATCGGGAGCCTCGTCGTGCTGGCACCGGTGCGCTGCGACGCGCAGTGGTGGCGCAGCGCGCCTGTCGATTTCGAATCCTGCGCCGATGTCGCCGAGAAGGCGAAGACCAAGGAAGAAAAGACGGCGAAGCTCGCCGAATGCAACGCGAAATTCGCCGGCCGCCGCAAGCCCGGCGGCGGCTACACCTATTACGATTTCATGCAGGACCGGACCTTCGACATCGCAGGCCCCAACCCGACGCCGGAAGAGCAGAAGAAAATCGACGAGCAATATACCGCCTACCTCGAGCGCGAGCGGCGCAGCCACATCGCCGCGGCGCTGGCGGCCAAGCAGCAACAGCCAGAGCCGCCGCCGGCGCAAGGGTTGCAGCAGGTCTCGCTGCGCACCGAGCAGGCCGCTCCTCTGCTGGCTGAAACCGAAAAGGTGCCGGTGCCGGTGGCAAGTCCGGTCAAGCAGGCGGCACGCATCAAGGCTGCCCAATGCGCCAAGAACCAATTCTCGTGTGAATGGCCGCGACTTTCAGAGAGCATCAACGAACTGAAAAGGCTGTTCAACCCACAGCAGCAGCAGCCGGCCAAACAGAAGAAGAGCTGACACTTCTGTCGTCCCTGCGAATATGTTCGCAGGACGACGTGGGGGTGAGGCGTGCTCACGCGGCGACATCAGCATCAATGCGCGCGCGGCGGCTTCTTGACGCGACGCGGCTTGACGACCGGCGCCACAGCTGCCCGTGACGCCGCCCGCTGCTCCTGCAACCGCGCGTCATAGCCCGGTGACGGCGTCGCCGTCGGCGGCACGGCATAAGCAGGAATCGGCGCCCCCCAGACAGCCAGGGCAGCCACCGTCATTAGCGCCAGACCTGTTCGTTTCATTCGTTTCTCCCTCGGCGCTCCCTCAAATCGCTCGACCAGCCCATTATCAAGCAAGTCGCGCGCGCTCTGCCAAATCAATTCGCAGTGCGAATCTGCTCCGGCGTCAGGCCGGGCGAGCCCTTGGCGTCACGCTCGGCCTGCCGGATCAGTTCCACGATCCGGCGCGACAGCGGCGCCTCCAGTCCACGACGCTCGGCGATCCCGGTGATGACGCCTTGCAGATAATCGATCTCGGTGCGGCGGCCGTGTTTCAGATCTTCCCACATCGACGAGCGCGCCTCGGGATCGATCTTCATCGTCCGTCCCAGCATCGGTTCGAAGATGATGTTGGGCAGGCGCAGCAGTGGCGGCATCCACGCAGGCGGGATCGGCGTCGGCGAGACCGGCTTGATGCCCTCGGCGCGAATCACAGCCAACCCTTCCGCCAGCTGATCGGCGAACAACCGCCGCCATGGACGTGAGCTGAGTTGCCGGCGCAGCGGCAGGTCGGCTAGCGCATTGAGCGCGTTGTTGAGATTGAGCAGGAGCTTGCCCCATTGCACGCCGTCGATATTGTCGGTCGGCCGCATCGTCAGGCCCGGCACCGACAGCTTTTCGGCCGTGCGCGCCTCGTCCTGCTCGATGACGATGTCGCCGGAAGTGGCGCGATGAAACCTCCCCTTGCCGAGCGCCATCACGTTGAACGGCACCATGCCGCCGAGCACGCGCCGCCCCGGCAGGCGGTCGCGGAGGACGGCCGTATTGCCAACGCCGTTTTGCAGGCTGACGATGACGGCATCCAATGGTGCGTGCTTGGCGATGATGTCAGCCATGGCAGCGGTATCCGCGCTCTTGACCGTGACCAGCACGATGCCGGCATCCTCAAAAACGGAAGGATTTTCCGACAATGCGAACCGATCGCGCGTGATGGTCTGGTCAAAGCCTTCAAAACTCGTCGGCCGCAAGCCGTGGGCCTCGATTTCAGCGATCACGCGCGGACGCGCCAGCAGCGCAACGCGGCGGCCGCCGGCCGCCAGCATGCCGCCGACGAAGCAGCCGATGCTGCCCGCCCCCGCAATACCGATCGTTTGGCCCGAAACCATTCGCCACTCACCGCGTTGCACCCGGCTTCGAATAGCAGAGCGCACGGACCATGCCTATCGCAGGGCGCCGGCCGCCCGCTCCTTGTAACCGTCATACGCCGCCGTTATGTTTCACGCGGGGCTACGCAGAGGAGACGACCATGGGTTTACTCGACGTACTCAACGGCATGCAGAATGGCCCGCGCGGCCCAAGCCGCCCCAGCGAACAATCCGGCGGCGGCGGAATGTCGCCCTTGACCATGGCGATCCTGGCACTCCTGGCCTGGAAAGGCATCAAGCACTTCAGCGGCAACCAGACCGGTTCGGCGCCGCAGCCCGCGCCCGGCAATGTGAACGCCGGCATGCCCGGCGGCAGCATGGGCGGTGGTGGACTTGGCGACATGCTGAAGGGCGGCCTGGGCGGACTGCTCGCGGGCGGCGCGGCCGGCAGCATTTTAAGCGGCGGGCTCGGCGACCTGCTGAATCAATTCCAGCAGAAAGGGCTTGGCGATCAGGCCAACTCCTGGGTCAGCAACGGTCCCAACAAGCAGATCGCACCCGGCGATCTCGCCAACGCGCTCGGCGCCGACCAGATCGATCAGCTCTCCGCCCAGAGCGGCCTGTCCCGCGACGAATTGCTGCAAGGCCTCAGCCAGTATCTGCCCGACGTCGTCAATCATCTGACGCCGGACGGACGGCTGCCGAACGAGAACGAATTGTCGGGACGGATTTGACGATGTTTCATCGCGTTTTCGAGCGAAGTGGATACCGGTTCGCGTAGCAATCAAGTTTACGCAGATTGCGTAGACTTATCTGCGGTAGAAAACGCGTCAAACACGAATCTAACGCGGCGTCCGCGCCGCTCTGCTTCATCATCGACGCATCGGAGAGGGACAGCCATGAGCGGCATTATCTGGATCATCGTCGTCGGCTTCATCGCCGGCATCATCGCGCGCCTGCTTTCACCGGGGCCGAATAATCCGAGCGGGTTCATCCTGACCACGGTGCTCGGCATCGCCGGCGCGTTTCTGGCGACCTGGATCGGCCAGGCGATCGGCCATTACGGCCCCGAACAGGGCGCCGGCTTCATCACCGCCACCATCGGCGCGCTGGTGGTGCTGTTCATCTGGAACCGGCTGGTGGCCAGCCGCGTGATCTCGGATCCAGGGAACAGATAGGGACGGCGCTCTCTCCGCCGTCATTGCGAGCGAAGCGAAGCAATCCATAGAGCCACAAGCGATAGAGCCACAAGCGGTTGCATGGATTGCTTCGTCGCTTCGCTCCTCGCAATGACGGTTTAGACCGTAGCCGGATGAGCGCAGCGACATCCGGGGCCACTGCCCGCGTCAATCCCGGATATCGCTGCGCTCATCCGGGCCACGATTCCGCGCCCCTCACAACACCAGATGCATGCCCGCATCCATGCGGACGAACTCGCCGGTCATGTTGCTCGACGCCGGCGAGGCCAGGAAGCAGACCAGTTGCGCGATATCCTCGGCCGTGGATGCCACCTTCAGCGGCACCTTCGCCACCACGGCATCGCGCACCGCCTTGGCGCCGGCCTCGCCGCGGCCCTTGGTGAACCAGGGCGTGTCGATATAGCCGGGGCACACCGTGTTGACGCGGATCAAGGGCGCCAGCGCGCGCGCCAGCGATTGCGTCATGGTATTGAGCGCGCCCTTGCTCGCAGCATAGGCGACTGAGGAGCCGCCGCCGGAAATGCCGGCAACCGACGACACATTGACCACGGCGGACGGCAGGCCGGAGGCTTTTGCGCCGGCCTCGAGCAGCGCGCGCGCCGCGCGGATCATCTGGAACGGGCCGATCGTGTTGACGGCGTAGATGCGCTGAAAATCCTCGGCCGAAAGCCCGTCGAGATCGTGATGCGGCACGTGCTTGGTGGTGCCGGCATTGTTGACCAGCACATCGAGACGGCCCCACGGCGCGGCCGCTGCCGCAATCTTCTTGCAGTCTTCATCGCGCGAGACGTCGCCCTGCACGACCACGACTTCGGCGCCCGCGCTGCGGCAGAGGTCGGCGGTCGCTTCAGCTTCCGCCTTGCTGTTGGAATAATTGACAACGATGCGCGCGCCGCCCTTTGCCAGAATGGCGGCGGTGGCGGCCCCGAGGCCTGAGGCAGAACCGGTGACAATCGCGCACAAACCATCCTTCGACATCCGCATTTCCTCTTGTTGCTTTTGGCTGGGTTTCGAACCGCCCGTGGACAGGCTTCACGGCTACCATATCCCGCGATGAACGGCGTGCAAATCCGGGAAATCCGTTGCGCGGAATTTATTCTTTGCGCGAAAGATCATCATGCCGCCGCCTCATGCCGCCCTGCGGACAGCGCTTGTCACGGCTATGGCTTTTGCTCATCATAAAGCGCAAGAAAAGACCGCACCCGAGGCCTTGGCGAAAGCGCAAGGCCGGCGGGTGCCAATCAATTTCGGGGAACGCTGTGGCGGAGAGTGACAACATCGTTGCCGAGACCGCGGAGAAAATCTTCGCCGATCTCGCCGACGCCCAAACCATCAATCGCGATAATAAAGGCGCGTGGAAAGCCCCGCTCTGGCAGGCGCTGACCGAGGCCGGCCTGCCTTTGTCGTGGGTACCGGAAGATTGCGGCGGCTCGGGCGCCTCGCTCGCCGAAGGTTTCAGCGTGTTGAGCGCCGCCGGACGTTTTGCGGTGGCGGTGCCGCTGGCTGAAACCATGCTGGCAGGCTGGCTGCTGGCGCAGGCCAGGATCGCTTCGCCCGATGGCGAAATGACGGTGGTGCCCGCGAGCCCGAAGGACCGGATTACCGTCAACGCCGATGGCAGCCTGTCGGGCAGGGCCCGCGGCGTGCCGTTTGCCAAGGCCGCAAAGCGCTTCGCGGTGCTCGCAAGCGATGCGAAGGGTAACTTCTCGATCGCGCTGGTCGATGCTGGCAAGTGCCGGATCGAGACCGGGCTCAATCTCGGCGGCGACAATTCGGATACCGTGACGCTGGACCAGGTGCAGCCCCTCACAATCAAGCCCGCCCCGCAAGGTTTCGACCAGACCCGGCTGATGCTGATGGGCGGCGTCGCGCGATCCCTGCAGATCGCGGGCGCGCTGGAATCGATGCTGGAAATTTCCGTGCGCTATTCCAACGAGCGCGTGGCTTTTGAGAAGAAGATCTCGAAATTCCAGGCGGTGCAGCACAATCTGGCGCGGCTCGCCGGCGAGTCGGCAGCGGCGCTGGCCGCGGCGACCTCGGCCGCGGATGCCATTGCCAACGCGACCACCTTCAACGACGAGGTGTTCCTCGAAGCGGTGGCTGCAAAGATCCGCTGCGCGGAGGCGGCGGAGAAGGGCGGCGCCATCGCCCATCAGGTGCACGGCGCGATCGGCTTCACCATCGAGCACATCCTGCATCGCTATTCGCTGCGCGCGCTGGCGTGGCGCGACGATTTCGG
This sequence comes from Bradyrhizobium sp. AUGA SZCCT0283, assembly GCF_018130385.1. GTDB lineage: Bacteria > Pseudomonadota > Alphaproteobacteria > Rhizobiales > Xanthobacteraceae > Bradyrhizobium. Next base: position 70,402 of record NZ_JAFCLU010000001.1, read on the forward strand.
CTCGGAAAGCTACTGGGCGGTCGAGCTCGGCAAGCTCGTGGCCGCCAGAGGCGCCGATGAATTGTGGCCGCTGGTAGCCTCGCGCTGAAATCAACACCGATTTGCCTGCATAGAGAGTCACAATGACCGCAGCCCTCCGTTTCGATCCGATCCGCCTGCCGAGCGAATGCGAGCAGTTGCGCAAGGAAGTGCGCGCCTTCCTCGCCGAGGAAATCGCCGCCGGCACCTTCGATCCGCACAAGCCGAACCGCGAAGACACCGACGTGCCGGAATTTTCCCGAAAGGTCGGCGCGCGCGGCTGGCTCGGCATGACCTGGCCGAAGAAATATGGCGGCCACGAGCGCTCGTTCCTCGAGCGCTATGTCGTGACCGAGGAAATGCGCGTGGCGAATGCGCCAACACGGCGCTTCTTCGTCGCCGACCGCCAGAGCGGGCCGGTGCTTTTGAAATACGCGCCCGAGAACATCAAGATGGACATCCTGCCGCGGATCTGCCGCGGCGAGGTCTGCTTTGCGATCGGCATGAGCGAGCCGAACTCCGGCTCCGATCTGTTCGCGGCGAAGACCCGCGCGACCAAGACCGACGGCGGCTATCTGATCAACGGCACCAAGATCTGGACCTCCTCGGCCCATATCGCCGACTACATGATCGCGATCTTCCGCACCTCGCCGCCGACCAAGGAAAACCGTCGCCACGGCCTGACGCAATTTCTCGTCAAGATGAAGCAGCCGGGCATCCAGGTGAATCCGATCGGCCAGATCACCGGGCAGTATGAATTCAACGAGGTGGTCTTCACCGACCATTTCATTCCCGACGACCACGTGCTCGGCGAAATCGACGGCGCCTGGAAGCAGGCGACCAGCGAGCTCGCCTATGAGCGGTCCGGCCCCGAACGCTTTCTCGAAACCTATTACGTGCTGACCGAACTGGTCCGCGCGGTGGGCAAGAACCCGGATACCCGCAGCGCCGAGGGCATCGGCCGGCTGGTGGCGCAGGTCCACACCATGCGTCGCATGTCGGTTTCAGTGGCCGGCATGCTGCAGGCCGGCAAGGAGCCGGTGGTCGAAGCCTCCATCGTCAAGGACATCGGCACGGTGTGGGAGCAGCAATTGCCGCATCGCGTCCGCGACCTCGCCGCCTTTGTCGAGGAAACCGCGACCAACCGCGAGACGCTGGAAAAGCAGCTCGACTTCGCCATCAAGACCGCGCCCAAGCTGACGATCCAGGGCGGCACCACCGAAGTGCTGCGCGGCATCATCGCCCGCGGGCTTGGTTTGCGCTGAGCGCGCGGGCTTGGTTTGCGCTAATTCAAAGAGGAAACCCAATGACCAAGTACACGGATATCGGCGTCGAGAAGCACGGCCATGTCGGCCTGATCGAAATCCGAAAACCCCCGCTGAACTTCTTCGACGTCGCGCTGATCAACCAGATTGCGGACGCGCTGGAAGAGTTCGACAGGGACATCGAAATCCGCGCCTCGGTGCTGGCAGCCCAAGGCAAGGCGTTCTGCGCCGGCGCCGATTTCTCCGATCCGAAGCGGCAGGAGCAGGAAGCCAGCGCGCAGAAGGACCCGGCCGCCAATTTGCCGATCAACCATCTCTACGTTCAGGCCGTGCGCATCTTCCGCAACAAGAAGCCGGTCGTCGCCGCCGTCCACGGCGCCGCCATCGGCGGCGGCCTGGGCCTTGCGGTATCCGCCGACTTCCGCGTCACCTGCCCCGAAGCGCGCTTCGCCGCCAATTTTACAAAACTCGGCTTTCATCCCGGCTTCGGCCTGACCGCGACGCTTCCCGAACTGGTCGGCAAGAACAATGCGGAATTGATCTTCTACACCAGCCGCCGCATCACCGGCGAGGAAGCCACCCGCATGGGCCTTGCCAATGTCTGCGTGCCGCAGGACCAGGTGCGAGCCGAAGCGATGAAGCTCGCTGCAGAGATCGCCGAATGCTCGCCGCTCGGCCTGATCTCGACCCGCGCCACCATGCGCGCCGGCCTCGCCGACCGCGTCATGGCCGCCACCAACCACGAACTCGCCGAGCAGACCAAACTCCGCGCGACGGAGGATTTCAAGGAAGGCGTCAAAGCGACGGCGGAACGCCGCGTCGCGAATTTTAAGGGGCGGTAGGGTCCGCTACGTGGGATGGGCAAAGCGTAGCGTGCCCACCATCTCGATCATGATTTGAGATGCATGGTGGGCACGGCGCGAACGCGCCTTTGCCCACCCTACGTTTTCACGCCACCAGCTTGAACGTCACGCCGCAAAGATCGAACGCATCGCCCGACACCTTGCAGCCCTTGGCCTTGGCCGCGTCGCGCACTTTCGCGATATCGGCGACCTTGAACGTCAGCCCGCTCATCAGATCGCTTCCGCCCTTGACGAAGCGGAAGCTGGCATTGGGCAGTTTCAATTCAGGCTCATCGCCCGCATTCTTGCTGACGGCGATCCCCAAAATCTTTCCCCAGTGCTCGGCCAGCCCTTGCGGATCCGGGCTCTGCATCTCGACCTCCGTTAGCGCCAGCGTCACATCTTTCCGGATCGCCTTCTGCCAATCCGGACCCGCCGGTGGATAGGGTCCCAGCACATCGTCGCTGCCGTCGGTGTGGTTGAACTCGATGAAGGCAGCACGACAGTCGCGCGGGTGCAGTTGCACGCCGTGATAGGGTGCGTGCGTGATCACGTTGGCGGTGCGCACGCCGATCCCGTTGGCATGCTTGCCGCGCGCATCGGGGTCGTCGCAGCAGAAGATCGCCATGTAGCCGCCGCGCCCGCCGGTCTTGTCGAGAAAACGCCCCGCCGCGGTGCCCGGCTGGGTCGGCGCCACCACTTCCAGCAAAATGGTGTCGACCGGCAGCAGCGCGTTCTCCAGCCCATACTTCGCGACATTACCGTCACGGTAACAGACGTTGAGGCCCATGATGTCGGAAATATCCGAGATCACCGGCGCCAGATGCGGCGCCACCAGACAGATCTGCCGCAGCCTGAGATACTCGGCCATCTCAATGCCCTCGGCCATTTTCAATGGCCTTGAAATACAGGCTTGCGCTTCTCGACAAAGGCTTTTGCCGCTTCCTTGTGATCGGCGGTGTCGCCCGAGCGCGAATGGTGGATCGCTTCGGCGTCGAAGCAGGCTTCCAGCGACATCGTCTCGGCGTTGTTGATGTTGCACTTGATGTAACCCAGCGTCACCGACGGTCCCTGCGCCAGCGACATCGCGAGATCATGCGCCTCGGCGTCGATGTCGGCATCCGGCACCACTTTTGTCACCATGCCGAGATGGTAGGCCTCTGTCGCGCTCAGCACCGGCGACATCAGATAAAGCTCACGCGCCTTGGCGCTGCCGAGCATCTGGGTCAGGAAGTACGTTCCGCCGTAATCGCCCGACAATCCGACCTTGGCAAAAGCTGTCGTGATTTTGCAGGACGCGCTGGCGATACGCATGTCGCAGGACAGCGCGATCGAAAGTCCGGCGCCGGCAGCGGCGCCGTCGACCTGCGCCACCACGGGCTTTGGCATCTGGTGCAGGATGCGCGACACTTCCATGCCGCGGCGCAGATTGGCCATCTTGGCCTCGAAGCCGAGCGGCGCCCTGCCCTCCGCCATCGATTTGACGTCGCCGCCGACGCAGAAGGTGCCGCCGGCGCCCTTCAGCAGCACCGCGCGCACCTCGTGATCCTCCGCCGCGCGCCGCGCCGCCTCCACCAGCCCGCGCGTCATGTCCGGATTGAGCGCATTGCGCCGGTCGGGGCGGTTCATGGTGATGGTGAGCAAGCCAGAGTCGAGCTTCTGGAGAACCATTTCGTTTGCGCTCATGTGTCGTGCTTTCGTTGGTGTTGGTTGAGATGGAATTCCGGCCTCACCCCGTCATTGCGAGCGAAGCGAAGCAATCCATTCTTTCCTTGTTGCGCTATGGATTGCTTCGCTTCGCTCGCAATGACGATGGGCGGTGTCGCAGGGTGGGCAAAGGCGCGCTTGCGCCGTGCCCACCAACTCTTGCCGCTGCAATGGTGGGCACGCTGCGCTTTGCCCACCCTACGAAGATGCGTCCTATTTCTTCACCAACGGACAGCGCGAGGCTTCCAGCGGCTGGAATGCCTCGCTGCCGGGGATCGTGGCCAGCAGCTTGTAATAGTCCCAGCGCGCCTTCGATTCAGACGGCTTCTTGACCTCGAACAGATACATGTCGTGCACCATGCGGCCATCCTCGCGTATCTTGCCGTTCCTGGCGAACATGTCGTTGACCGGCATCTCCTTCATCACCTTCATGACCGCGGCGGCGTCGGTGGTGCCGGCGGCCTTCACGGCTTTCAGGTAATGGCCGACGGAAGAGTAGACGCTGGCCTGCGCGGCGGTCGGCGGCCGCTTGACGCGCTCCTGAAAGCGTTTCGAGAACGCGCGGGTCTCGTCGTTGAGGTCCCAGTAGAACGCCTCCGCCAGCAGCAGGCCCTGCGCCGTCTCCAGTCCAACGCTGTCGATGTCGGTCACGAAGGCGAGCAGCGGCGACAGTTTTTGGCCGCCGCTCTTGGTGAGACCGAATTCCGCCGCCTGCTTGATCGCGTTGATGGTGTCGCCGCCGGCATTGGCAAGGCCCACCACCTTGGCCTTCGAGCTCTGCGCCTGCAGCAGGAACGAGGAGAAGTCCGACGTGTTGAGCGGATGCTTGACGCCACCCAGCACCTTGCCGCCGGCCTTCACCACCACATTGGTGGTGTCCTTTTCCAGGTCCTGGCCGAACGCATAGTCGGCGGTGAGGAAGAACCAGGTCTCAAAACCTGACTTGACGGTGGCAAGCCCGGTGACGTTGGCCTGCGCGAACGTGTCATAGGCATAATGCACGGTGTAGGGACCGCAGGCCTCGTTGCTGAGGCGGATCGAGGCCGGGCCGCTATACATCACGATCTTGTTGCGCGCTTTCGCGATCTCGCCGGCGGCCAGCGCGGTCGCGGACGCCGCCACGTCGTACAGCATCTCGACGCCCTGGTTGTCGAGCATGTCGCGCGCGATGCTGGCGGCAAGGTCGGCCTTGTTGAGATGATCGGCCGCGACGATCTCGATCTTGCGTCCCAGCACCTCGCCGCCAAAATCCTCCACCGCCATCTTCGCGGCGGTCTCCGAGCCCGCCCCGGTGATATCGGCGTAAAGCCCGGACATGTCGAGGATGCCGCCGAGCTTGAGCGGCGGCTTGCCTTGCGCCAATGCCGCCGTCGCCGACATCGCCAGAACCGCGGCGACAATGCCTGTTGTTGTTCTTTTCACGGAGGCCTCCCTGTTCACGCGCCGCATTGCCTGCGGCTTTGAAATTTTCGGCGCGATCATGCCGCATGGGGTCAGCAGCGGCAAGGCGCTGACGTTTTCCGCTAAACGGAATGACCAACCGAGCGACCCACAGCGATCCGTAGGATGGGTGGAGCGCAGCGACGCTCATCAGATGCCGGGCTGCGCCAATTGCCTATGCCCGAGCAGGGTTTCCGCTTCTGCGATTTCGGGGAGATCTCGCTCCGTGTCGAAATAAACAAGAACGGGTGCGAGCAGCTCGGGTATTGCCTCGGCTCGCCCATTTGCACGGTAGAGGCGCGCAAGTCCAATGGCGCTGCGCAGCTCGAAAGTCTTCGTTTGTTGGGTTCGGGCGATTTCCAGGGCTCTGCGGAACGTGTCTTCGGCCATGGAAACGTTCGGCGGGCCAAGGCGCAACAAAAGCTCACCCCTGCTGCGATGGAGTTCGGCATCGAGCCAATGCTGGCCGGATTGTTCAGTCGAGGAGATCAACTCCCGCAAGATTTCCAGGCCAGCCTCAGGTTGCCCGGCCTCCGCGTTCGCCGCGGCAACCTGCATCCCCCAAAATGGTTCGCAGAGGTAGCAATCATTCTCGTGAAGCAGTGTCCAGCCCCGTTGCATTTCCGAAAGCCCGCCCATCCGGTCGCCGGCGCGCCACTTTGCCAGGCCGTTCAGGTAGCTGCCGGCGGCGACATACAGCGGCATCGTATGCTCGCGCGCGAGGCCGAGAGCCAGAATCGTCTCTGTTTCCTGCAACATGCCTCCGCATAGCCCATCGAAGACCGCCTTGTGAACGAGCGCATTGGCTTGAGAGAGCGCCGGCTTGTCTCCGGTGGCCCGCACCGCTCCGGCGGCGAGCCGGCGCGATCGATCAATCCTGCCGAGCGGCCAAAGCACCAGCGCAAGAAACCGCATGATGACGAAAGGCAGGTCCAGCGCCGACGCCTTGAAGGTCGCCGGATCAGGCTCAGCCTCATAGATCGCAAGCGCGCGCTCGAGATGCAGTCGCGCGTTCAGGTAGTCGCCACCGAACCAGCAGGTTACCCCTGTTGTCCAATGCGCGACGACTGCGGCCACCGGCGATTCCGGTCGCTGCCTGGCGACGCCCCTGATGGCCTCCGTCAACTCCCGCATCGGCGCGATCTCGCCGTGGGTCAGGCAGGCATTGAACAGGCCCGAATGGATCGGCGCCAGCTCGACCGGATCATTGATGTCGGCCGCGAGCTGTCGCGCGCGCTTCCATGCGGCCACCGTTTCGGGAGCGCTGTGCCCAAGGCCGCCCCGCAGCGCGCGGCCATAGGCGATTTGAAGATGGAGCCGGTTCATGGCCCGGCCCGGCTCATCGGGCAACCCATCGGCGATCGCAACCGCCTTGCCGAGATGTGCGATTGCTTCGGTATATGCCGAGCGCTTCAGCGCCTGCTGACCCGCCTTGCGCCACCACTCGAGGGCTATTCCGCCCAGCCCCGCCTCGGTGAAGTGATATGCCAGCAGCTCCGGCTCGGTCTCAGCGACGATCGGGAACTTCTCACGCAGGACATCGCCGATCTGCCGATGCAGCAATTGCCGGCGGCTCTTGAGCAGACTCTCGTAAGCTGCTTCCTGAACGAGCGCATGCTTGAAGCTATAGCTCGCTTCCGGCGGCGTCCCGCGGCGCGATAGCAGTTCGGCGTCTTCGAGCTGGCCGAGCGCGGCGCTCAGCGTCAGATCATCGCGCCCCGCCACACTTCGCAACAGCGTGTATGAGAAGTCGCGGCCAATGGCAGCGCCTATCTGCGCCACTTCCTTGACCGGCGCCAGCCGGTCAAGGCGAGCCATCAGCGAATCCTGCAGCGTCGCGGGGATGGCGAGCGGCGGGAGCGGACTATCGAGGCGATAGCGTCCGGCATCTTCCACGAGCAGTCCGGACTCCAGCACCATCTTGGTCAGTTCCTCGACAAACAGCGGGATACCATCCGTCCTGTCGATGATCTGCGTCATCATTTCGCCTGGCAGATGCCGGCCAACGGTCACCTGCTCGACCAGAGCGCGCGTGTCCTGCCGGTCAAGCCGATCAAGCTGCAGCAGGCTGACATTGGCAAGACCCGCCCAGGGCGGCTCGAACTCGGGCCGGAAGGTCATGAGCACGAGTATCGGCAGTCCCCTGATCCGGTCGACGGTGAGATCGAACAGCTCAAGCGTCGTGGCATCAGCCCAATGCATGTCCTCGCAGACAATCAGCACAGGTTGCTGCCGCGCCAAACCCTCAAGCTGGTCGAGCAGCGCAGCGAATGTCTGTCGCCGCTGCTGCACCGGATTCAAGCCGAGCGGCGGATAGCGCTCGCCGGTCGGGATCGAAAGCAGCGCGGCGATGAGCGGTGTCGTGTTAGCGACCTGGTCCGTTCCAAGCGCAAGCATTGCCTCAAGCTTGTCGAGCTTTTGCTCGGATGTATCCTGTGACCCGATGCCGGCAGCGCGCTCGAGCTGGGCGACAAAGGGATGGAGCGCGCTGTTCGTGTGGTAGGGCGAGCACTGATACCGTATCCGGCGGTGCGTCCCCAACGCGAGGCTTTCGGAGAGCGTTGCCACAAGGCGCGATTTGCCGATCCCGGCCTCGCCGGAAATCAGCACCATTTGGCCCTGGCCCTGCCACGCCAGTTGCTGGCGCGAGAGCGCGAATTCGATCTCTGCCTTGCGGCCGACAAAGCCCAGCGAGCGCGCGGTACGCACCGCCTCGAAGCGGCTCTCCGATGCAGCTCCGCCTTCGACCGCCCAGACCGCGATGGGCTCGGAGATGCCCTTGACCTCTCGGAGACCGAGGCTGCGAAAAATGAACAGATCGCCAAGCAGCTCGCGCGTCGAAGCAGCAACGACGACCGCCCCCGGCTCTGCCAAGCCCTGGAGCCGGGCCGCGACGTTCGGTGTATCGCCGACCATTGCCTGTTGCTCTGACGCACCTCCGCTGATGAGGTCGCCAACCACCACCAGCCCGGTCGCGATCGCGATCCGCACCTCGAGCCGTTCCGAGCGCGTTTCAAGCGGTCCTACTGCGGCGATGATGTCGAGCCCCGCCCGCACCGCGCGCTCCGCGTCATCCTCGTGTGCGCGGGGATAGCCGAAATAGGCGAGTATCCCGTCGCCCACAAACCTGGCGAGACTGCCGTCGTAGGTGGCAATCACCCGCGCGCAGGCGGCCCGATAGGCGCGGATCACCTCCCACATGTCCTCGGGGTCAAGGCGAGCCGAGAGCGCGGTGGAGCCTACCAGATCGCAGAACATGACGGTGAGGTGGCGTCGTTCGGCATCACGCTGAAGCGCCGGCTCTGCGCCCGGTTCGCCTCGATTGAGTTCGGTGATCGCGCGCAGCATTTTACGTCGATGGCCGAGCAGGACCCCGAGCCTGTCGAAGTCCTGATCCGTCAGCGCGGGAAGGACATCAAGATCGATCCCGTTCTCGGCAAAACGCAGCGCGTATTGTTCGAGCCCAAGCTTCGCGAGCCAGTCTGAAATCTGCTGCATCGGCTCCACCGGAATATGTGGTTGACAGCAGGCCGCATGGCGGGCCACGGCAACAAAAACTTATCCCAATGTCGCTGGAATGGCACGCCTTGATGCAGCGATTCGGCTGCGATTAGCTCTGTTTTTCTTGCGAAGCGGTGTTCGGCTACGGATGCTCACTACCAAGCAGCGCATGACGTGATGCCAGCAACTGGATCTTGATGCGCGCGCGATTTGCATCAAGCAGCGTTGCACAACCACTGCGCAGGATGGGTCAAGCGCAGCGAAACCCATCAATCATTGCGCGGAGAGATGGGTCCACCCATCCTACGCACCATCGCAAGTTCTAACAGAGCGACACCGGACAAGAGACCGTCGAGTATGACAACATCCTGTATGGAAGAACGTTTATTACGTTTATGAGAATTGGCACCGCAAACGAGGCCGCATACATCTTGCTGACTGCGTCTACTGCAATCATGGACACGGCACTCAAAGAGCGGATAGCGGCAAGAATGGAAGGTGGCATGGTCCGTTTAATCGCCGGAATGCTTTCGATGCTGTAGAACGGGCTGCAGAAGAACGCGGACATTCAACCTTGTGCTGTCTGCAATCCGTGATGCGGAGTCCGCCCATCCTACGGTGCCAAGCGACGCGTGAACTACCCCAACAACCCCTTCCCCGGCACATGATTGAGCTCGAGCCGGATGCCATCGGGATCTTCGAACAGGATCGAATAATATCCCGGCGCCCATTGATCCTCGCGCGGCCCACGGATGATCTTGACGCCGAGCGTCGTCAGAAATCCATGCAGCTCATCGACGTCGGCGCGCTCGCGGGCACGGAAGCAGAGATGATGCAAACCGACACGCTTCTGCTCGAATGCCGCACCCTCATGCTCGGCTGACGGCGCGCTGATGCCAACCGCGGTCCGGCCGCCCACGCAGTAGTAGGTCGTCTCTGTATCGATCACCGGCTTCAAACCGAGAAACGGCAGCAGCTTGCGATAAAAATCGCGGGAGCGTTCGTAATTCGAGGCGGTGAGGAAAATATGTGCAATGCCGTTGACTTCCATTGTCTCCCCCTGCGTGGCAATCTCAGGTAGTAACGCCGCTGCTATCGAGTATACAGGAACAAGCGGGATGGAGAGCAGCGCTATGACCCGTCCGGCATGGCGCGGCAACGCCGTGCTCCCGGCATGCGCCGCGTCACTTCTCGTGCTGGCCTCCGTCGGACGGGCCGATGCCGTCGATTGCGCGCTGGAGCCGCAGGGCGAAGGCCGTGTCGCCGCCGTGATCGATGGACGCACCCTTCGTTTCGACGACGGCCGCGAAGTCCGCCTCGTTGGAATCGAGCAGGCGGGAACCGACAAGACGCGGAACCACGCTGCGCTGGCCGCCATCGCCGGCGGTCGCGACGTGACGCTGCATGGCGAAGACGACACGCCAGATCGCTATGGCCGCCAGGGCGCCTTTGTGTTCGTGACCGGCTCGGAACACTCGGTGCAAAGCGAACTGCTGCGCCGCGGCGAGGCGCTGTTTTCGGCCGATATATCCGAAAAAAATTGCGCTGCAGCACTGGTTGCCGCCGAGGGCGCGGCGCGGGATGCCAAATTGGGCATTTGGGCGGATACCACGGCCATAAAAAACACGGAAAGTCCGGGCGATATTCTGTCCGCGATTGGGCATTTTGTGGTGGTCGAGGGCAGAGTTCTGTCCGTTCGGCAGGCTGGGGCAATCACCTACCTGAACTTCGGGCGGAACTGGACACGGGACTTTGCTGCGACTATTTCAAGGCGCATCATACCGGCGTTCGAGAGCGCCAACCTTGGACCTAAGTCGCTCGAAAATCGAAAGATTCGTGTCCGCGGCGTTGTCTCGTCGCGGGGAGGACCACGGATCGAACTGCTCCGGGTGGGGCAAATTGAGGTGCTGGGCGGGAAATAGCGCTTGATCCGAAGACTGGGCACCGGTTTTCGTTTGGATCAGACGCAAAAAAGGGATGAGATCGACGATCCCAATCGGATCGTGGGTCCCAGTGGCTGATTTGACGCATCGTGCACAACCGCGCGAAGGAAACACGGGCTGCCGCCTTTTGGCTGCGCCGGCGCTGTTGTGCGCCGCGCTCACACTCTCTTCCTGTGGAAATCTAGGAAAGCTCGAGACAGCCGCGCCGACGGTGGCGGCGCCGAAGCCGAGCCGCACCGTCGCGCAGACGCCTGCCAGCGAGCGCGAACATGAGCGCATTCTCGCCTCCTATGGCGGCGCCTATGACGATCCGAAACTCGCGACCCTGATCGGCAAGACGGTCGACCGGCTGGTCGCGGCCTCCGACCGTCCCGAGCAGGCCTACCGGGTGACCATCCTCAATTCCGGCGCGGTCAACGCCTTCGCGCTGCCGACCGGCCAGCTCTATGTCACGCGCGGCCTGGTGGCGCTGGCCAGCGACACCTCCGAATTGTCCTCGGTGCTGAGCCACGAGATGGCGCATGTCATTGCAAAACACGCCTCGATCCGGGAAGACCAGGCGCGGCAGGCGGCGGTGGTGACGCGGGTCGTCACCGACATGAGCAACGACCCCGATCTGACGGCGCTGGCGCTGGCGAAAACCAAACTGACGATGGCGAGCTTCTCGCGCGCACAGGAATTCGAGGCCGACGGCATCGGCGTCAGCATTGCGGCGCGTGCCCATTTCGATCCCTACGGCGCGGCGCGCTTCCTCGCCGCGATGGAGCGCAATGCGGCGATGAAGGCCGGCAAGACCTCGCTCGATCCCCGCGCGCAGGATTTCCTGTCCTCGCATCCGGCGACGCCCGAACGCGTGCAGAATGCCCAGGCCAGCGCCCGGCAATACACCTCGCCGCAGAGCGCCGAGCGCGACCGCGAGACCTATCTCGCCGCGATCGACAACATCGTCTATGGCGAGGATCCCAGCGAAGGCTTTGTGCGCGGCCGGCGCTTCCTGCATCCGAAGCTCGGTTTCACCTTCCAAGCCCCCGATACGTTTACGCTGGATAACACCGCGCAGGCCGTGATCGGCGTGCGCGAGGGCGGCACGCAGGCGATGCGCTTCGACGTGGTGCGGGTACCGGCCGAACAGTCGCTCGCCGATTATCTCAATTCCGGCTGGATGGAAGGTGTCGACAAGGGCTCGACCGAAGACCTCATGATCAACGGTTTCCCGGTGGCTTCGGCGTCGGCAAACGGCGATCAATGGCAGTTCAAGGTCTATGCGCTGCGCTACGGCAGCGACGTCTACCGCTTCATCTTCGCCGCCAAGCAACGCAACACCGAGAGCGAACGCAATGCGCGCGAGACCGTCAACTCGTTCCGCCGCCTGACGCTGGAAGAAATCCAGGCCGCGCGTCCCTTGCGCATCAAGGTCATCACCGTGCAGCCCGGCGACACCGTGGACTCGCTCTCCCACCGCATGGCCGGCATCGACCGCCCCGCCGAGCGCTTCCGCATCCTCAACGGCCTCGACCAGCACGCGCAGGTCAAGCCGCGTGATCGCGTGAAGATCGTGGTGGATTGAGGCGCGCGCGAAACGTCACTTCAACGACAGGACGGCTCATCGCGCGGCGCCAATGTGCTGAAATTCTCTTCCGCCAAGACGTCGTGTGATAAATGCCGTGCACAGCCAATAACCCTGCACACGCCATCGACAGCTTCGAACCAAGGCCGAAGAAAGGCGTTTGATCAAAGAAGAGAACGACACGGAAGTTCTGGGAGCCCGAGAAATGTTGGAAGCGTTCAGACGACTGTTCTTCGGATGGTGCATCGTGGCGATAGCCACGCCCTCATTTGCTGCCGATCCTGACAACGGAAAGGCAATCGCAAGGCGCTGGTGCGCGAGCTGCCACCTTGTAGAACGCGGACAAACAAGAGCGACTGATCAGGCCCCACCATTCGATTACTTGGCGAGAACGCCTGACTTCAACGCCAACAAGCTCGCCTTTCTTCTCCTGCAACCTCATCCGAACATGCCAAGCATATCGCTAAGTCGGGCGGAGGTCGCGGACATGGCAGACTACATTCTGAGCTTCAAATAGTCGCACGAACGGTACTACTTGAGCCGTGACAGCGCGACGTTCGGATGCGTGAGACGTTGTTGCGTCCGTTGCGGGCCGACGCATTCAACACTGCGGCACCAGGCTCGGAACAGAAAGATCAGGCCGCGCCCTGGGGTTGGCCAGCAATCTGGCCAACTTTGTCGCGATCGGCCAAAACACGACCACATCGAGCCAGGCGGCCGCACGCTTCGCCGCATCATCGGCGTGGTCTACTCGCTGGTTACACGCGCACGCCACCGCGACTCGAAACTGTCGTCGTCGAGCATCCGTGCCTGTGCAGCCATGGGGCCGCTACGTTTCTCCGTGGCGACGCTGACGGGCGCCGCGTTGGCTTTGGCTTGCGCGGGCGCCGCTGCGGGCCACTTCAGCAATGATTTCGAGATCACGGTCTTGCCGGCGTACCAGCATTTTCGCCCATCGATCAGGCGCCAGGACCAATGCCCTTGCGCCTTTGACGGCGAAGCAACGCATTCCCTGATCTGCGCTTTGGCCTGCGCGGTCAGCATGCCAATCGGTGCGAGCGCAGCAATGCAAACGGCAAAAAAGAAAAGCCGTATCTGCATCTTCATCGGTCACTCCCCCTGCGGTTAGTTGAGCGCAGGAGCAACTTCGCCCTCTATTCTGGTTATAAGAGGTCGAAAATCTGGCCGGCTTCCACGTCAAAGCCCTCAAAACGCCATCTGGGATGATCTCCGGTGGTCCCATCAAGGGCGCGGACACTGCCCGCCGGACGCACGTATTCGCCGACTTATTTTCCTGCGGCTTCGTGACCGAGTCTAGTCGGTGATCGCCCGCGCGCGCCACCGCGCTTCGAAACTGTTGGCGTAGTCAAGCAGCCGCGCTTGCGCGTCGAGTGGATCGCTGCGCTTCTCCGTGGTGACGGTTACTGGCGCTGGCGCTGTATCGGCTTTCGCTTGCGCCGGCGCCTTCGCGGGCCACTGCAACAGTGATTTCGAGATCATGGTCTTGCCGGCGTACCAGCATTTTCGTCCATCGATCAGGCGCCAGGACCAATACCCTTGCGCACTCGATGGGCGAGCGACACTGCATTCCATGGCCTTCGCATTTGCCGCATCAACCGGCGCGAGAGCAGCCATGCAAGCGACGAGAAGGACTGGGAGAATTTGCGTCTTCATTGAACACCCCTGCGGTTCAATTAGATGTGGACAGAAGCCTCACTCTTAAATTTGGTCACAAATGGCCGAAAATTTGGCCACATTCCGGGCGAACGGCGGCACAGCGGGTTGAGGTGAGGCGGCAACTATCTATCAGCGCGTGTGCAGGCGAATCGTTTCGCCGCCCGACCGCGAGAAGCGACACCGAGATCAGGAACAGATCCAGATGATCGCGACCGCAATCGGCAAGCCCAAGCCAAATGCGCTGAGCGTAGCCAGGGCGAACTCGGAGAGCAGATTTGCTTGGGGTCGTACATCAGGTAACGACATGGCGTTACTCCTTGGAGCCCCCCGCAAGCCTTTGGCTCGCCCCCCGGATGAACGATGAATACCGCCTTTTGGCGACTCTTTATGATCCGGGATGCTGAGCGGTTATGGTTAACAAGAGATTAACCCGCGGCCGCTCATCTTGCCGCAATGAGTTCGACCGTGCTGGTGCAGAGAGAAGAAGGGAAGCGGCGCGAGGACAAGAAACTCGCGCCACCCAAACAAAAAGCCCGGTCTCGCGACCGGGCTTTTATCTCAATCCGTCGAACCCTTTCAGGCGGCTTCATCCGCCACGGCAGCGTCGTCGCCGTCGGCTTCGACATCGGCTTCGTCGGCTTCGCCGTCAGCTTCGGTCGCCTCAGTCTTGGCGCCGCGGCGCGGGCTCTTGGCGAGCTGGCTTTCGATTTCCTTGACCGCTTCGGTCTCCGTCGAATGCTGCACGACGGCGATTTCGCGCGACAGGCGATCGAGCGCTGCTTCATACAGCTGGCGTTCGCTGTAGGACTGCTCGGGCTGCGATTCCGAACGGTACAAGTCGCGAACCACTTCGGCGATCGCGACGATGTCGCCCGAATTGATCTTGGCTTCGTATTCCTGCGCCCGGCGCGACCACATGGTCCGCTTGACGCGGGCACGGCCCTTCAACGTCTCCAGCGCCTTCTTGACCAGCGCCGGCTCGGACAGCTTGCGCATGCCGACATTGGCGACCTTGGCGGTCGGCACGCGGAGCGTCATCTTGTCCTTCATGAAATTGATCACGAACAGCTCGAGCTTGGCGCCCGCGATCTCCTGCTCCTCGATGGCTAGGATCTGGCCGACGCCGTGGGCGGGATAGACCACGAATTCGTTGGCCTTGAAGCCCTGACGCTGGGTCACGACCTTCTTCGGCTCCTCGACGCGCGGCGCGGCAGCGGCAGCTGGCTTGGCGGGGGCCTTCGGCGCAACGACGGCAGCCTTCGGAGGAGCAGCCTTCACAGGGGTCTTTGCGGGAGCCTTGGCAGCAACTTTCGGGGCATTAGTCTTCGAACCCGTCGCTTTCGCGGCGGTCTTGGCAGTCTTTTCTGGCATTGCGCTTCTTTTGTTCTTTGAGGACTTTGTGGCCGCAACCTTCCTGGCCACCTTTACGGTCGCCTTGGCACGGCCTTTGGTTGCGCTGCGGCTGGCCGGAGCGGCTTTTTTCGTGGTCTTGGAAGCACTCTTTTTACGCGTTTTCTGTGACACAGCCTGCGCGCGGAACTGCCACGCCCCTGTTCGATGTTTTTACGGGAACCCACCGGGGCCACAAGCTACGCATGGCCAGGATCGGCTTGTAATGTGCCCAATATAGCACATTTTCCGCAAAAATCAATGATTTACGCCGGGTTCCGGGCCTTTACGGGGCCGGTTCCGCTATAAGTCCACGAACAGGGTTAAATCCGCCAAGCTGGTTCGGTTCAGCTTGGGGCCGAAAACAGGCTCAACGAGCCCTTAACTTATCCACAGGCTAGTCGCCGGAACCGGGTTCCTTGGAAAAATATTTCTCGAACTTGCCCTCCATACCCTCGAATTCTTTCGCGTCCGTCGGCGCTTCCTTCTTCTGGGTGATGTTGGGCCAGCTCTTGGCGTACTCGGTGTTGACCTCGAGCCACTTCTCCAGGCCGGGCTCGGTGTCCGGCTTGATGGCGTCGGCGGGACATTCGGGTTCGCAGACGCCGCAGTCGATGCATTCGTCGGGATGGATGACCAGCATGTTCTCGCCCTCGTAGAAGCAGTCGACGGGGCAGACCTCAACGCAGTCGGTATATTTGCATTTGATGCAGGCTTCAGTGACGACGTAAGTCATCCAGGGCTCCGAACAAGGCTCCGAAACGGATCAGTTTTCCGGGGTTTGCGTAGCGCATGCGGTGCGCTGCCGCAAGGGAAGCTGCGGGCCGCAAACGGCCGTTTTTCAGGCGTCCCCGCGCGCCCATTGCAGATAGTTATGGTTTGCCGTTCTGCAAATCATCATAGAGCACGCGCGCGGCCGCAGCGTCGCCCCGCCGCTCGGAAAATCCCACCACTTTGAGGATGCGCACGCTGCGATCGAGCCCGATCGTCAGCACGTCACCGAGCTTAACCGAATGTCCCGGCGCCTTTTCGCGCACGCCGTTGATGCGGACGTAACCGGCCTCGACGAGCGCGGCAGCGGAGGCGCGGGCCTTCACCACCCGCGCGTGCCACAGCCATTTATCGAGACGCTGCCGCTCCAACTATCTTTCCGTGATTACTCCTTGCGGTTGCCCGCAAGCTGTTCCTTCAGCGCCGCCAGTTTTGCAAATGGCGAATTGGGATCGACGGGACGATCACGCTCGCGCGGCGCCGCGCTGGTCGCCCATTGACGGTGCGATGGCCCGCTGTCGCGCTTGTCACGGCCGCCCTTGTCGCGTCCGCCGAAATCACGGCCGCCGCGCTCGCCCTTGTCGCGGCCACCACCCTTGTTGCGATCGCCCTTGTTGCGATCGAACTTGTCGCGACCCTTGCCCTCGACGCGCTCACGGGGCGGACGGTCCTGACGCGCTTCCGTCGCCGGCGCGCCCTCAACTGCCGCCGGCGTAGCCGTGGCATCCGCCGGCGCACCCTCGCGGGCTTTGCGGAAGTCATTACGGCGGCCACGGCGATGGCGCTGCTCGCGCGGCGCGCCCTCGCCGCCTTCGCCAGCCACGGCTGGCGCGCTCTCGGCCGGGCGGGCGTGATGGCGCTGGCGGTTGCGGTCGTGGTGCGGACGGCGTTCCTCGGAACGGCCACCAGGCCGCCAGACCTCGACGAGTACAGGCTCGGCCGGCGTCTCGGATTTCGTTTCAGGCGCTTCTTCAGCGGATTTGGCTTCAGCGAATTCCGCCGGAGCTTCGGATTCGGCAGAAGCTTCGCTCGCGGTGGCGGGCTCGGCCGCGGCTTCCGCGGCGCTGATCGTCGGCTCCGCCTCCTGTTCCGGGGGCGCGTCCGCGATCGCGGCTTCCGCCGGCGTGGTCTCGGCGGCCGCAACCTCCTCGGTCACTTCCGCCACCGGCGTGACGTTGGGCAGCAACGACGCCGATGACACGGGCTCGCTGGCAACCGGCACTTCAGCGGCGACTTCTTCCGCCGGCGTCTCTGCCGCCACCTCGGCACTCGCCTCGACCGGCGGTGTCTCAGTGGAGACGGTCTCGACAACGACCTCGGGCGCGGGCTTCGGGGCGAGCTGCGGACGCTTGTCCATGCGGTAGCCGAGCGCGCGCAGGATCGAGGCAAAGTCCTCGCCAGCAGATCCTGTCAGCGACGTCATCGCCTGCGTCACCACAAAGCCGCGGCCGTCGAACGCGCCGGTCGGCTTTTCGCCGGGCGAGGTCTCGCGCCACGCCAGCGCGGGACGAATGAGATCGGCAAGCCGTTCCAGAATATCGACACGCACCGCGCGCTCGCCGCACTGGCGATAGCCGAGCACGCGATAGGCGTCGCGGTGCAATGCCTTGTCGACCGGGAACGAGGTGCGGCCCGAGCTCGCCAGATGCTGCGCGCCCGACAGCGCGGACATGTCGACATTGTCCTGCTTCTCGGCCCACAGCAGCGAAGCCAGCGCGCGCGCGGCGGGCTTCAACAGCCCGGGGAAATAGATGTGATAGGCGCCGAAGCGCACGCCGTATTTGCGCAACGTGGCGCGCGAGGCCTGGTCGAGATCCTTCATCTCGGCGGAAATCTTTGCGCGCTCCAGCACGCCGAGCGCTTCAACGAGTTGGAACGCGATGCCGCGCCCGATGCCGGTGATGTCCTCGGCCTTGGAGAGTCCGAACAGCGGCCCCAGCAGCTTTTCGATATGCGTCTTCAGCCACAGATCGAGCCGCGCCTGCACGGCTTCGCGCGGCGCGCCGGAGAGACGATCGTCGGCAATGATCCTGATACGCGGATGCAGCGCGTCGTCAGCGGCAACGAGCTTTGCGACCGCGTCGCCGGTCCAGCGGATGGTGCCGTCTGACGTCAGCACGAACTGATCGTCGGGCGCGGCGGCAAGTTTTGTGGCGCGCGTGTCGATCTCGCTGGCGAGCACCTGCTGGGCCGCCGCCTGCAACGCCTTGGCATCCGAGCCGGCTTCCGCCGCATCGGGTGCAAAGGTAAATCCATCGAGCCGGCCGATCGCGTGGCCTTCCACAATCACTTCGCCGGTCTTGCCAATTTCCGTATTCAAAACTGAGTTCTCCCGCAGGCGGCGCATCAATACACTGGTACGGCGGTCAACGAAACGCTCCGTAAGCCGTTCATGCAGCGCATCGGATAATTTATTTTCGACCTCCCGGGTGATCCCCTGCCAGTGATCGGGGTCGGACAGCCAGTCCGGGCGGTTGGCGACGAAGGTCCAGGTGCGGATTTGCGCGATCCGGCCCGACAGCGTGTCGATATCGCCGGTCACGCGGTCGGCCTGGTCGACCTGGGCGGCGAACCATGCGTCGGGAATCCGGCCCTTTTTCATCAGGAAACCGTACAGCGTGGTCACCAGTTCGGCGTGGGCGGCGGGCGCCAGCCGGCGGTAATCCGGGATCTGGCAGGCGTCCCACAGCCGTTCCACGGCTGAAGCGCCGTGGGCCATGTCCCTCACCTCGCCGTCGCGCCCCGCGTGATCGAGCACGCGCAGATCCTCGGCGATCGGCGCGCGGGTCAAGGCCTCATGCCCGGGCGAGAGCGCCAGCGACACCTGCAGCGCGCCGAGCGAGGAAAAATCCAGTTTCGAATTGCGCCACTGCAGCATTTTGACGCTGTCAAAAGTATGGTTCTGCAGCGCGTTCACCAGTTCCGGCTCGAACGGCGCGCAGCGCCCGGTGGTGCCGAAAGTACCGTTGCGGGTGGCGCGGCCCGCGCGGCCCGCGATCTGCGCGAACTCCGCCGGGTTGAGCCTGCGGAACTGGTAGCCGTCGTATTTGCGGTCGGAGGCGAACGCGACATGATCGACGTCGAGGTTCAGCCCCATGCCGACCGCATCGGTGGCGACGAGATAATCGACGTCGCCGTTCTGGAACATCGCGACCTGCGCATTGCGCGTGCGGGGCGAGAGCGAGCCCAATACGACAGCCGCGCCGCCATGCTGCCGGCGGATCAGTTCGGCGATGGCGTAGACTTCATCGGCCGAGAACGCGACGATCGCGGTGCGGCGCGGCTGGCGCGTGATCTTGCGGTCGCCGGCGAATTCGAGCTGCGACAGCCGCGGCCGGGTGACGATGGACGCGCCCGGCAGCAGCCGCTCGATGATCGGGCGCATGGTGGCAGCACCCAACAGCAGCGTCTCGTCGCGGCCGCGGCGATGCAGGATGCGGTCGGTGAAAACATGCCCGCGCTCGAGATCGGCGGCGATCTGGATTTCGTCGACGGCTAAGAAACTCACGTCGAGATCCCTCGGCATCGCCTCGACGGTCGAGACCCAGTAGCGCGGGTTCTTCGGCTTGATCTTCTCTTCGCCTGTTATCAGCGCGACGCTCTCAGGCCCCGCACGATCCGCGATCTTGTTGTAGACCTCGCGCGCCAAGAGCCGCAGCGGCAGGCCGATCACCCCGGAGGAATGCGCCAGCATCCGCTCGATGGCCAGATGCGTCTTGCCGGTGTTGGTCGGCCCGAGCACGGCGGTGACGCCGGCGCCGGGCGCGCGATCAGCCGCGAACGTGGAAGGTGAGAAAGCCATGTGTTGCAGGTGTTTCTTTTTTAAATGCCGTCGCTCAAATCGCAGGTGCCAGACCTCATCCTGAGGAGCCGCGTTAGCGGCGTCTCGAAGGATGAATGGCACCAGTCGGGCTTCATGGTTCGAGACGGCGCTATCGCGCCTCCTCACCATGAGGGTATCTTCTTTGCGAGGAGCGAAGCCTTTCTGCTCGCTCGGCGTCAAATCCGCCGAATCTGTTTCATTCTGCGACGGCGATGCGGTCGCGGCTTAAGGTCTGGAACGAGTCTGGAACGAAACGCGCCCGAATCGCTGACTCCTACCTAAACCCGATACGTTCACCGCAACATCTCGCGCTGAGGCGCTTCGGGTGGCACTAGATCAAGTTTACATGGGCTCCACAAGCGGCGGTCTTGGGGTGAAATCCTTAAAGGGCGGAGTCGAATCAGAAGTGGGCAAGAGTCAAGGCGGATTCCGCTATCTCGTCGTCACTGCGCTCTTGTTTCCGTCGTCCCTGCGAACGCAGGGACCCATACGCCGCGGCCGTGCGGCTTGGAGGCGGTGGGAGTTGCTACCGCCCGCAATCACGAAAGCCTGTGGTTATATGGGTCCCTGCTTTCGCAGGGACGACAGCGGAGCGCGAGGGCCGACCGAAACCTCAATTCGTCTTCGCCACCCTCGGCGGCATCGCTGATGTCACAAACGACGTCGCTTCCAGCATCGCCGGGCCGAACGGCGTCGGAATCGTCATCCGGAAGGGAACCAGGATGCGGGTTCCCGCGATCGGCACGAAGGCGATCTCGATCCGGCGTTCGTTGGCGAGATATTTGATCACGGGGCGATCGGGGATGTAGCCAGCGATCGGCGTGAAGTAGATGGCGCAGACCAGCGCCGGCCCGTGATAGCCCCGCTCGGCCTTCACCGTCTCCATGCGCTTGTAATCGAGCTTGAGGTCGTAGCGCAGCCGTCCGTCAAAGATCCCCGCACCGGTGCGGCAGGAATCCGGCGACAGCACCTCGCCATTGCCGGGCACGCGCAGCATCGAGCCGGTCATGGGATCGAGCACGCCTTTGCGGTGCGCATCGGTGACGACGATGCGGTCCGGATCGACCGGCGGCGCCGGATCGATCGAAAAATCCCTGACATTGCCGTTGGCCAGCACCAGGCGGATGGTCTCGGACTTCTTCTGCGTGGTGGTGGTGGCGGTATAGGCATTGGCGACCAGCGCGCCGCCCACGACGCGGCCCTGGCTGGCGCCGGAGCCCGTGCCGCCGGAAAACGCCTTCAACAGGCCCGCGGTGCCGCCCTGGGCGGAGGCCGAAAACGTGTCGTCGCCGATTTCGATGGTCCAGGCCCCCTTGCCAACCGGGATGCCCGCCAGCGTCGCCTCATATTGCGCATCGAGCCGCCCCTGCGCGGAGGCCGCCTGCGGCGCCAGCGCTGATAACGCGATGGCGCACAGGCTGAAACCGAGCCTTGAGAGCGGCGAAACGGCGCGTTTGGCGGTCACGAATGGCTTGTCCCGGGATCGGCGCGAGTGGGTGTTCATTTAGGCAGAAATATCCGGCAAACAACGCGTGTTTCCGCGAAAACCACGCTTATCCCTCATTGCCTTCAGCCGCTTGCGGAAGGCCAGGGTGTTTTTACTGCTAAACCCATGATGTCGGCGGGGATTGCGCCCTTTATATGATGGCCTAAGTGGCTGGAACCCCTTATAAACCCGCGAACTCTGCGGCCCGGACCACCCCAAGAACCTTGACCGGGTGGCCGTCTCCCCCTATACGTCCGCGGTTCCTGAAAATGGACGCGATTTTGGACCCCCGCGGGAGGCTGCGCGAAGCGGCTCGGCTATGGCGGGGATGGAAGAGGATTTTTGACAAATGTCCCGGCGCTGCGAACTGACGGCCAAGGGCCCCCAGGTGGGCCACAAGGTGAGCCACTCGAACATCAAGACCAAGCGGCGCTTCCTGCCGAACCTGGTCAACGTCACCTTCATCTCGGACGCGCTCGCCCGCAACGTGCGCCTGCGCGTCTCGACCAATGCGCTCAAGAGCGTCGACCACAATGGCGGCCTCGATAAGTATCTGCTGAAGGCCAAGGCCGACCTGCTCTCCCCCCGCGCGCTGGATCTGAAGCGCGCGATCGAGAAGAAGGTCGGCAAACCGGTATTCGTGAAGAAGGCGAGCTGAGTTTTAGCTACATCGGCGGATCGGAGTTTGGAGCGGCCGGGTCGAAAGACCCGGCCGCTTTTCATTTTGGTCTGACCTCTAAGATGCACAGCGCACATCGAGAGCGTGGAAGGAACTTGCAAGGGTCCCTACCGCGCGCTTAGGTTGTCAAGGGGGCGCCAGCTATCCTTATTTACCAAACAGATTTTTGACGCGTCCCTGACCCGGGGGAAATTATGCGCGTCGTACGTATGTCGATCAGTCATTTTCGTAGCATCAAATCAGCGACCTTAGACTTCACGGGCCATACGCTTTTCGTCGGTCCAAACAACGTTGGCAAGTCGACGGTATTTGAGGCGCTTGATCTTGTTCTCGGTCCAGATCGCCTTTCCAAATATCCCGCGCTGGAAGAGTTCGACTTCTATAACGCCGAGTATCTCAACATATTTGACGAGCCACAGCCCCTTCGGGTCGAGGTGCTAATCACCGATCTTAGCCCAGAACTTGAGAACACCTGCGGCGCGCATCTTGAGTTTTGGCACGAAGCCGAGCGCCGGCTGCTTCAACGCGGCGAAGCTGAACTCGCAAATGCTCCGACCACGAAGCCGTCTCTTCGGCTTGAAACGATAGGGCGATACAACCCGGAAGAAGACGAGTTTGAAGCGAACACGTACTATTCGCACGGCGTATTCAAGTCCGACGGCACGCTCGACACTGTGAGCAAACCCGTAAAGCGCCTGATCGGATTCATATATCTGCGAACGTTGAGGACCGGGTCTCGTGCACTTAGCTTGGAGCGCAATTCGCTCCTAGACATTATCTTGCGAGTCCAAGGAGTGCGCACCGGCCTATGGGAGCGATCCATCTCGCGCCTGCGCAAACTGAACCCGCCGATCGGTAATGACGCGCACGAGTTGACTCCTGTCCTCGACAACATCGAAGCTCGTTTAGCCCAATATATCCCGCTCCAGGCAGCCGGGAGCGCTACCGGATTGTACGTTTCTCAATTGACCCGTGAGCACTTACGAAAGACCTTGTCGTTCTTCCTCTCCACCAATGCGGACCAATCACCCGTACCCTTTCAGGAATCAGGAACGGGCACGCTCAACACATTGGTCTTAGCGTTACTCTCGTTCATTGCAGATGCGAAGCCAGGCAACGTGATCTTCGCCATGGAAGAACCCGAGATCGCTTTGCCGCCGCATACCCAGCGACGAATCGCAAATTATCTGCTCAATGATACTGCGCAATGCCTTGTTAGTTCGCACTCGCCTTACGTTATTGAACGGTTCGATCAGGACCAGATTCAGATACTCCGACGCGATCCAACAGCGAAACTTACTGGGACACCAATAGCGAGCGCAGCGGCACTCAAACCCAAGCATTACAAACGTCATGCGCGTCGAGGCGTTGCCGAAGCGATGCTTGGTAAAGGCATTATTGTTGCCGAAGGCGTGACTGAATCTTCGGCGCTTCAGGCTGTTGCTGCGAAGCTCGAGTCCGCAGCCCCCTGGATCTGGCCGCTCGACCTAGCGGGTGTAACAATCTTCTCTGTTGATGGTGATGGCGACATGCCGACCTTTGGCGCCTTCTTCAAAGCACTTGGTCTCAAGACTTTCGCCTTCTACGACCACAAGGTTCGCCCGGCCGCCAAGAATGCCGAATTTGCAAGCAACTTCGACATTCCACGTGAGACACGCTTCGACAGCATCGAGAAATTGCTGATCGCGGAGATACCCGCAGACAGGCACTGGGATTTGCTTGTGGCAGTTCGTGATGCTGGCACACAAGGAAATCTCGGCATTCCGGCTGCGCGTCCAGCGCCCGCTCAACTAGAAGCGCTAATCTACAGTGCACTTCGGTCCAATAAGGGAAATGGCTACGCCGGGCAACTTATCGAGCTATGCGCAGACGCAGAGCTTCCGCTGACAATCGTGACATTCCTGCAAGAGGTGTATGCTCATTTTCCGAAGCCGCAGAAGCCACCGGTCTTGGCGCCGGCCGCTAAGGTCGGACAAGCAAATGCCGCTCAAGCTCAGTCCGCGACAGGCACCTCATCGTGAATGAGCCGATTCCGCAAGCGATTATCGACTTCTTGGCTACCTCAGGCCATTGCCTTGTGTCTGGTGGACCGGGCTCCGGCAAGACAACTCTGGCGCTTAGAAAAGCCATTACGCACCTCGCCGCTGGCGTAGGACCGGGGCAGGCTGTTCTTTTCTTAAGCTTTTCGCGTGCTGCAGTAGGCCGCCTAATCGAAGCCGGGGCTCAATCGATCCCGCGAGAGTACCGCAATAAGCTGGTCGTCCAAACGTTTCACAGCTTCTTTTGGAATCTACTGGGTTGCCATGCCTATTTGCTCGGCGCGCCGCGACGATTGCATATCCTGATGCCGCATGATGAGCGCGCGCTATCGCAAGGTATCAAATCCGACGACCCTAATTGGCCAATGTGGGAGCAGGAACGCGAACGGCTTTTTTACGAGGAGGGCCGGCTTGCCTTCGACCTATTCGGTCCCATGACGCTGCGACTCATCAGGGAGTCCACAAGCATCAAGAATCTCATTGGCCAACAGTATCCTCTAATCATTGTGGATGAAGCACAGGACACCGGACAACACGCGTGGGAAGTTATTCGCGAAATGAAAGACAGGGTGCAGATTGTGAGCCTAGTCGATCCCGAGCAACAAATTTTTGACCATCTACCGGGGGTAGGTCCAGAGCGGATCAACGCCATCCTGAATGAACTCGCTCCGATGGAAGTCGACCTGGGCCAACAGAACAATCGCAGCCCTGGAACCGAAATCGCCGTGTTCGCGAACGATGTGATGCACGGTCGACCGCGTGGTCAGGCCTACACAGGCGTTTCGCGCCTCGCTTATCATCCAAAGCACGACCTAAACAAGACGCTAAGAAAAGCCCTCGCCATAGTTTACAGAAAGGCTCGTGAAGCTGGTATCAACCCTGAAAGTTGCGCAATCCTTGCAACGACGGGCCCGCAGGTAGCGGAAATAACAGCAGCGCTGTCTAATGGTTCGCGGCCAGTCGCCCATCGCGTCGTCTTCGACGAAGCGCAAGCGCTTCTTGCAAGCAGATTTGCAGCTTTTCTTCTAGAGCCCAAACGACCCGAATCGATTGTGTCTTATGTTATTGAAGGCTTGGAACTCCTGGGCAATTTAGAACGAGCTGCAGGAACCGTTGGCGGACGCAAAGCTGCTGAGGATTATCGAAGATGGGCCGAAGAGTACAAGGGTGGGAAGAAGCTACCAAACAAGGGGCTCGCCACCGCTATGCGTTCTGTAATGATGGCTCTGCACAAGACGGGATACTGTGGCGACCCGTGGGTTGATTGGCTGCGCGTCAAAGAAGCCGTCCGTAATTCAGATGATCGACGGCTCGCTAAGATCGCAAGCCATTTAGATTATCTGGTGGCGTTTGGGCGCGGACGCTTTCTCGCCTCTAATCTTCTGGGATGTTGGATGCAAACAGCAACTTATGCGGGCGCTCGTGCGGCCTTCGATTCCGCGTTGGCCCAAGATTCAATCTTGGAAACGTCGCAAGACCTCGGTGGAATTCACGTCATGACTATTCACCGCGCCAAAGGAAAGCAGTTCGACGGTGTTATCGTGGTACGGAAGAGTATCCCTGTGGGGCAGCGCCAATGGCGCTCCTCTTTTGTATGGCGAGACGATATGTATCCGTATCCGCGAAGTCGAAAAATCCTGCGAGTAGGAATCACCCGAGCAAAAAAGCATGTTCTGATCTTAGACCCAGTATTCCCCGCGTGCCCGCTTTTGCAGGGACACTCCTTGTAAATTACTGACCTCTCTTGCTCTGTGACAGACCAACGGGAGGGATCTATGTGCGCAGAACCATGCCAAGGTGCTGGTCATTCTGCTTGGCGGCGACACCAAGCAGTGGCAGCAGAGCGACATCGAGGCCGCGCTGAGCCGCTGGCGCGAATACTAGAAGCAAATACGCAGCGATGGATGAAGCCATGCAACTGACTCGGAATTTTCGCGACACGGTGCGGGCGCGGGCGGAGCGCGAGCCCGCCTTCCGCAGGGCGCTGTTTCAGGAGGCGGTGCAGGCCCTGCTGCAGGGCGAGACCGATGAGGGCCGCGCGGCGCTACGGGCCTATATCAACGCAACGGTTGGATTCGACCGGCTGGGTGAGGTGCTCAAGCGATCGCCGAAGAGCCTGATGCGGATGTTCGGCCCGGACGGCAACCCCACCGCCGAAAACCTGCTCGGCGTCATCGGCGCGCTTCAGGAAGCGACCGGGGTGCATCTGAAGATTCGCGCGGTCACCGAGGCGGCCTGACGCGGGCCTCGCGCCGGGAATGTCGTGGACGAGGCGCGGCTGGCGCCGGAAGCGTCATCCAAAATCCCCAAATTCCGCTATACTCGCTCCGGTAGCATCGGGGGAGCAATACCTTGCGCAACATCATCATCTGCTGCGACGGCACCGGCAACGAGATTTCCGAGAACATTTCCAATGTGCTGAAGCTCTATCGCTGCCTGCGCAAGACGGAGAAGACGTCCCCGCGGCAGCTGGTGTTTTACGATCCGGGGGTCGGCACGCTGGAGCGGCCGGACCCGTGGCACAAATTGAAGCAGGATTTCAACGCCATCCTGGGGCTCGCCACCGGCTATGGGCTCGATGACAACGTGCTGGCGGCCTATTCCTTCCTGGTCCACACCTGGCAGACCGGCGACCAGATCTATCTGTTCGGCTTTTCCCGCGGCGCCTATACCGTGCGGGTGCTGGCGGGGCTGATCCACAAGGTCGGCCTGATCACGCCGGAGCAGGTCAATCTCGCAGGTTCGGGGCTGATCGCCTACAAGCAGTTCTCCTCGGACGAGGCGCCGGCGCTGCGGGCGCAGTTCAAGTCGGCCGTCGATGCCGCCGCCGCGGAAGACACACTGCCGCAAACGGCGTTCGACAACGCCGCGCAATTTGCGCGCATCACCTCGTCGCGCTGGCCCACCATTCGCTTCGTCGGCGTCTGGGATACGGTCGCCAGCGTGTTCGTGCCGCGGGCCGATCGCTTTTACTGGCCGAGCCTGGAAGAGCTGGCGTTCACGCTTGCGAACCCGAGCGTGCAGACATTCCGGCAGGCGATCTCGATCGACGAGCGCCGCTGCATGTTCCGCCTCAAAAAGTGGGATGACCCGCAGACCTACAAGCCGGTGCGCTTCAACAACGTCCACGCCGCGCCGCAGGATATTCTGCAGGTGTGGTTCGCAGGCGTGCATGCCGATATCGGCGGCGGCTATCCGGAAAAGCAAAGCGGGCTATCCAAATATCCGCTGCTCTGGATGATCGACGAGGCGGTCAAATGCGGGCTCAAGGTCAACCAGGCCACCGTCAACCAGCTCGCCTGGGGCATCCAGCGCAAGGGCAGCCCATACTCCTATGTCGCGCCCGACGTGCGCGGCGACCTGCACACCTCGCTGAGGGGCTTGTGGTGGATCCTCGAATATCTGCCGAAGAGCGCGTGGTACAGGGAATGGCCGGCGCGCAAGAGCTATTTCGGCTATTACATCCCCGACGCCGAACCGCGCCTCATTCCCGACGGCGCCATCATCCACGAATCCGCACTTCTGCGCATGGACGCGATGCCGAGCTACCGGCCGGTGAATCTGCCGAAGCAATACGAGAAGTTTCCGATGCCGGTGCCGCCGGTGCATGCGTCCGCGGAGATGGAGGAAGATTCGTAGGGTGGGCAAAGGCGCGCTTGCGCCGTGCCCACCCTTCACGACGCGCTGATGATGGTGGGCACGCTTCGCTTTGCCCACCCTACCAATTGTTTTCAGCATGGAGGCATCAGGGAACAGATGGCAACGAGAGAAGAACTTCTCGAGCATCTTTGGAAGGAAGTGATCAACGCAGTCATGCGCGATGACGCACTCGACAACATCGTCAAGCATTGCAAGCGCAATCCCGACGGCCCCTTCGGCGACACAGGGGCCGCGATAGAGCGGCTCCTGGCCGCTGGCGCATCCGGACGCGACCTGCGTCTCGTTCTTCGCAACATTGCCTACGAGGCCACGTTCGGCACCCTCTACGCGTTCAGCGATCCAGGTCTGGAAGAAGACGACGTCAGCACGCTTTACGAGGAACTCTTGATGGCCGACCCAAGTGGGATGGAGGGGCGCCCGGGTTCTGCGGATGCGGTCTAAGAGCTCGCACGTCGTCACGCGCGAACAATCTTCAACCCTCATGGTGAGGAGGCGCGTCAGCGCCGTCTCGAACCATGCAGGCCACAGACGGGCCTTCATCCTTCGAGACGCGCGCGAGCGCGCTCCTCAGGATGAGGTCGTCTGGCATGTGTGATGTCCTGTGTGACTGCCCGACGGGCAAATCACTAAAACCTGTCCAGCCCTCGCGTGAAAAATATTCCGCTTCGCGTTCACCCCAAATCACTCCTACAACTCCGCCATCCCGCGCTCACAAGAGGGGCGTATCGCGATCGTCACGGACGTTGGGTGCGGGGAGCGGTGGCCGCGGCACGCCGGGCGCGCAACAAGTTTCGCAGGGTGAGCTCGCTCATGAGCGAAGGCCGCGCGCCGACGGACGGCGTGAAAAGCGGACGGCAAAGCCGTGTGGTCCTGGCGCCCGTTGCTGGCGTCAAGCCGGCGGAGGTTTTGAGAGATCCAACCGGGTTTCGCCAAAGTCTTCAATCCGCCGGCGACGGAGGCAAGAGGAATTCGTCTCCGGGGAGAGCGCGGTATAAGCCGTAAACCCATCGCGCAGGGAATGCCGGGCTGCTCCGGCTGTACCTGTATGCTCGTGTGCGCAATCTACAGCGCTATTTGCACACGAGACCGCGGGTGCTAGCCGGCACCCGGCATTCCCTGCGCCCTCTTCTTTGGGCGAAACGATATGCAAAGCTCGGCGCAATGCGCCGCGAGAAGGTGAAGATGTGTTTGCAACAGGCTGCCGTCATTGCGAGCGCAGCGAAGCAATCCATGGTTGAACGCGGGGATAAATGGATTGCTTCGCTTCGCTCGCAATGACGTCGATAGAGCGAACGGAGGCAATCGATGGGTATCGCGGAGTTTATCATCGGGCCGGCCGAAGGTCGGACCCGTTGGCTCCACCCATCCTACGGGATCTGCTCTTTGAAAACCGAATCCAAAAACAGCCGTCGTCCCTGCGAACGCAGGGACCCATACGCCGCGGCCGATGTTGGTTTGGCAAAATGGTCGACGGCTTCTTCCAACAACTGAGGTCGGTGGTTATGGGTCCCTGCGTTCGCAGGGACGACGTGTGGATGGTTGGGTGCGAAGCTCAAAAGCTCGGCCACTGGCCCAGCACCCCCGCAACCTTGCGGCCCCATTCCCGCCCGCTCCCGACCCAAATGGTTTACGGATCGTTCAACTCTCAACCCTATTCTCACCCATCTACCGCCAGAACCGGCTTGAAACGCTCAGGACGAGCGATGTTGGAACGATCGATCGCCGACGAAGTCGAGGCGGCCATCAAGGCCGGCTCGACGGAAAAACATCTGGATACGCTGAGGCAGGTCACCGACCTGTTTCTCGTGTCCGCCGACGGCTATTCCGGCGAACAGATCGAGCTGTTCGGCGATGTGCTGGAACGGCTGATCCGGACCGTCGAGCTGCGCGCGCTGGCCGATGTCTCGGCGCGCATTGCGCTCGCCGAAATGAGCACGCAGCTCGCCTCCATCAAGCAGGCGCCGCCCGCCGTGGTCCGCCGCCTCGCGCATAATGACGAGATTTCGATTGCGCGACCGGTGCTGACCGAATCGGCGCGGCTGACGGCCGACGATCTGGTCGAGCTCGCACAAACCAAGGGCGAGCAGCATCTGCTGGCGATCTCCGGGCGCTGGTGGCTGACCGAGGTCGTCACCGATGCGCTGTTGAAGCGGCATTATCCCTCCGTCAGCCGGCGGCTCGTCACCAATCCCGGCGCGCGGATGTCGGCTAGCGGCTATGCCATCGTGCTGAAGCAGGCCGAGAGCGATCCGGAGCTTGCGATCGAGACCGGCATTCGCATCGACCTGCCGCCCGAGCAGCGCCAGCAATTGTTGCGCAGCGCCACCGAGGCCGTGCGCACGCGGCTGCTGTCGCGCGCGCCGCCGCATCTGTTCGAGGACATCAGGAACGCGATCGCGCTGGCTGCGGCCGGCGCCAACCGCGAAATGTCGCGCACCCGCGATTTCAGCGCCGCCCGCCGCTTCGTCGCAGCACTTGCCAAGCACGGCAAGCTCAACGAGCCGGCGCTATTGGCCTTTGCGAAAGAGCGAAAATACGCCGAGACGGTTGCAGCACTCGCCGAGTTATCCGGCTCGACCATCGAGGTGATCCGCCCTGTCATGCAGAGCCTGCGCGACGACGGCGTGCTGATCCCCTGCCGCGTCGCCGGACTGAATTGGGAGACGGTCGCAGCCGTCCTCGACAGCCGCTTCGCCTCCGGCAGCCTGGGCCGCCATGAACTGGCGAAAGCGAAAGAGCAATACGGCAAGCTGACGGTCGAAAATGCCCGCCGCCTGCTGAAATTCTGGCAGGTCCGCGCCGCCGATGCACCGCCGAAGCCGAATTGAGGGGTGGCGGCGCCGCGCCCCTTCCGTCATTGCGAGGAGCGAAGCGACGAAGCAATCCACCCTCTCCGCGCAATGAAAGAATGGATTGCTTCGCTTCGCTCGCAATGACGGTGAAAGAGCGGAATGCTCCCTCCCTTCTCCTACAAAGAGAGAAGGAAGAACGATCACGCCGCCCTGGTCAGGTCCGCATCGAGATGCTTCAGCCGCGGCATCACTTCCTGCTTCAACAGGCGCAGCGAATGGTGCCACGCCTCGGGCTTGTGCTTGTAGTCGAAGCCGAACACCAAGAGCGTGCCGAAGCCGCCGACCTCGTGATAGATCTTTTCGATCTTCTCGGTGACGGTCGCGGGCGAGCCGACGATCCAGTTGTTGCGGGCGCAATAGTCGACGGTGACGTCCGAGTCGGCGACGTCGGGGGTAGCCTTGAGGTAGTCCTTGAAGCCGAAATGGCCGAGCAGCGGCAGGAAATATTCGCCCATCATCCGGCCCATCATGTCGCCGACAGAAAGCCGCCACGCCTCCTCGTCGGTGTCGGCGATGAAGACCTCGCGCACCAGCCGCCAGTCGCTGCGCTTCGGCTTGCGCCCGGTCCTGGCAGCGCCGATCTCGACCGATTCCCAATGGCTGCCGACATAGGCCGGGTTGAGGTTGAGGCTCATCGGAATGTAGCCGCGCTCGCCCGCGAGCTTGAGCGTGTCCGAGCCCTTCGACAGGCCGGCGACGCCGATCGGCGGATGCGGCGCCTGCTTCGGCTTGATGTGGGGCTTGAGGAAGTCGAACATGGTGTCGGGCTTGCTCACCGTCCAGAACTTGCCCTTGTAGGTCCAGGGCGCGTCCTCGGTCCACATTTTCAGAATGATCTCCAGCGCCTCCCGCGTCATGTCGCGGTTCTGGCCGGACATGCCGTCGACGTTGAACATCGCCCAGTCGCTCGGCAGGCCCGATGCCGCGACGCCGAAATTCAGCCGTCCCTCGGAGAGGTGATCGAGCACAGCGACGCGGTTGGCGAGTTCGGCCGGGTGATGATAGGGCAGCAGGAAGCCGCCGGGGCCGAGACGGATATTCTTGGTCTGCAAAAACGCCTGCGCGAGAATGAGATCGGGGGCGGGGTGCGGTTCCCATGGTGCGGTGTGGTGCTCGCCGATCCAGGCCTCCTGATAGCCGAGCTCATCGAGCCATCGCAGCGTCTGCAGGTCCCAGTCGTGACCCTCTTTCAACCCGCACTCCGGCGGATGGGACGGCATCGTGAAATATCCGATCTCCATGGGGTGTCCTCTCGCTGTTCATTTTTTCAAAACGCGTCTGTCGCGCGCAAGCGAGAGCATAGCACGCGACGCGCGTGGCTGAGATATGACGAAACGGATGGGCAGAGGTTCGCGCGGCGGAGTAACGCGCTACCTCGTTCCGAACGTCGTCGCGCCGAACAGCGCCTTCTGCGTCGAGGGCTGCGAGCGCCAGTATTGCGGCGGGGCGAACACCTCGCCGCCGAGTTCGGCCGCGGCATGCCAGCCCCAGCGCGGGTCGTAGAGCATGGCGCGCGCCAGCGCGACCATGTCGGCCTTGCCGGAGGCGATGATCTCCTCGGCCTGCCTGGCTTCCGTGATCAGGCCGACGGCGATGGTGACAAGCCCGGTCGCCTCGCGGATCGCCTGCGCGAACGGCACCTGGTAGCCGGGGCCGAGCGGAATCTTCTGCAACGGCGACACGCCGCCCGAGGACGCGTCGATCCAGTCGACGCCGCGCTTCTTCAGCTCCTGCGCAAACTCAATGGTCTGCGGCAGATCCCAGCCGCCCTCGACCCAGTCGGTGCAGGAGACGCGCAATCCGACCGGCTTGTCTGCCGGGAACGCCGCGCGCACCGCGTCGAACACTTCCAGCGGAAAGCGCATGCGGTTTTGCAAGCTACCGCCATATTGATCGGTGCGCCGGTTGGCGATCGGCGACAGGAACTGATGCAGGAGATAGCCGTGCGCCGAATGCACCTCGATCGCATCGATGCCGAGCCGCTCGGCGCGCCTGGCCGCCGCCACGAAGGCCTCGCGCACCCGCTTAAGGCCCGCTGCGTCGAACGCCAAAGGCGGCGTCTCGCCCTCCTTGTGCGGGATCGCCGAGGGGCCCTCCGCCCGCCAGCCGCCCTCAGTCACCGGGATCAGTTGCCCGCCGTCCCATGGCGTATGGCTCGAGGCCTTGCGGCCGGCATGCGCGAGCTGGATCATCACCTTAGCCTTCGAGCGCTTGCGCACCGAGGCCAGGATCGGCCTCAAGGCGGCTTCGGTGGCGTCGTTCCACAGGCCGAGACAGCCCGGCGTGATGCGGCCGCTCGCCTCGACGGCGGTGGCCTCGATGCAGAAGATCGCGGCCCCCGACAGCGCCAGCGAATTGATATGGGTGAAGTGCCAGTCATTGGCCTCGCCGTCGACGGACGAGTACTGGCACATCGGCGCCACCATGATGCGGTTGGCAAGATTAAGGCCGCGCAGCTTGATCGGGGTAAACAAAGCGCTCATGGGCTGAGGGATCCGGACCGGAGGGAAAGCGACCCGCCATGTCTAGCGAGCCGCTCCCCTCTCCTCAACCCGCCGGGATTGCAACCCTCCCGGGCGATTTATCGCTGGCCGCGCCTCCGGCACCTTCACTCTACCAGCGTGAACTGCAGCAGCAGATTGCGCTGGATCAGCGAGAAATTGTCGTCGGAGACCAGCGTCAGCACCGTGTCGCCCTCCGGCGTGACGTGCGCGTCGATGCCTTCCATGTTGTCGATTTCGTGGCCGAGATCAGCCTCGAAGATCGAAGGCCCGTCGATGACGGCGCCGGAGGCTATGGAGGCAAGCGCGATGCGGCGGATGCGGATGCCGACCCCGCCGAGCCAGGAGAATTTGCGCTCAAGCAGCAACAGGGTACCGGACGGCAGCAGCACCGCGTCGCTGATATCGAAATTGTCGGCGCGGCGGACCGCGAACTGCCCGGGCGATTTGCCGCCGATCAGAAAGCCAATGATGTTGCCCTGCGCGTCGAGGCCGCGTTCGGAGATCGCGATCAGCGTACCCGCCAAAGGCAGGCCCTTCGGCACCATCACCAGCGCCTCGATCCCCCTGTTATTGGGCAGCTTGCGCGCCGCCGGCGGCAGCGGAACGAGTTCGCCATGGGCGCGCGTAAAACCTTTGGCAAAATCGAAGCGCAGCATTTGGTTGACGCGCTCGAGACCGACATAGACCAGCGAGCCGTCGAGCGCGAGCGCCTCGGTGTCGAACCAGCCGCGCGAGGTGATCGGCTTGCCGTCGGGACCGAGCATCGGCGAAGCCTCGACGTCGTCGAGCCCGGTCATCTCGCGGCCCTTGTAAACAATGCGTCCCGTGAACCAGCCGCCCTTGTCGCTGATCGCGATAAAGCGCTCGCCCCTGGCGTCGAGCCGCAGACCCGACAATCCGCCGAAACCGCGAAACCGCGAGGTCAGAATCAGCCCGCTGCGATATTCGAGTTCGCCGAACCGCAGACGCGACCGGTCGCGGGTGTCGAACGAGGGCAGCGGCCGGGCATTGACCTCGATCGAGACCGGCGCGGTGACTGAAAATTCGTCGGGAACGGCCGGCTTCGGTGGCCGCTGAACGGCGGTTTGCGCCAGCGCCGCGCCAGGCATGGCCGTCACCGAAAGCCCCGCCGCTGCATATTTCAAAAGCCGGCGGCGGCTTATGGGCGTGCGCATGCTCTCACGAATGCAACCGGCGCGGGCGGCGGTGGCCCGTGGCGGGCGCGGCGCCCTGGGTCTCGCTGAACAATTCGGCGAGTTTCTCGGTGATGGCGCCGCCGAGTTCCTCGGCATCGACGATCGTGACGGCACGGCGATAGTAGCGCGTGACGTCGTGCCCGATGCCGATCGCGATCAGTTCAACCGGCGAACGGGTCTCGATCTCCTCGATGATGTGGCGCAGGTGTCGCTCGAGATAGTTGCCGGGATTGACCGACAGCGTGGAATCGTCGACCGGCGCGCCGTCCGAAATCATCATCAGGATCTTGCGCTGTTCGGCCCGGCCGAGCAGGCGCTTGTGCGCCCAATCCAGCGCCTCGCCGTCGATGTTTTCCTTCAAGAGGCCTTCGCGCATCATCAGGCCGAGATTCTTGCGCGAGCGCCGCCAGGGCGCATCCGCGGACTTGTAGATGATGTGGCGCAGATCGTTCAGCCGGCCGGGATTGGCCGGCTTGCCGGCGGCGAGCCACGCCTCGCGCGACTGCCCGCCCTTCCAGGCGCGCGTCGTGAAGCCGAGAATCTCGACCTTGACGCCGCAGCGCTCCAGCGTGCGCGCGAGAATATCGGCGCAGGTCGCCGCCACCGTGATCGGGCGGCCGCGCATTGAGCCGGAATTGTCCAGAAGCAGCGTCACAACGGTATCGCGGAAGGTCGCTTCCTTCTCATGCATGAAGGACAGCGGGTGGTAGGGATCGGTGACCACGCGCGACAGGCGGGCGGGATCGAGGATACCCTCCTCGAGATCGAACTCCCAGGCGCGGTTCTGCTGCGCCATCAGGCGGCGTTGCAGCCGGTTGGCGAGCCGCGCGACGATGCCCTGCAGATGCGCGAGTTGCTTGTCGAGATAGGAGCGCAGCCGTTCCAGTTCGTCATGGTCGCAGAGATCTTCGGCGGCGATCACCTCGTCGAATTTCGGCGCGAACGCGTGATATTCCGGCCCGCGCGGCTCGTTGGCGCCGCGCGTATTCGGCCGCGTCGCCTCGCCCGGCGTCTCGTCGTCGCCGAGTTCGCCGTCGTCGAACGTATCTGACGTGGAGGCTTGCGCGCTCTCCATCGCACTTTCCGACATTTCGTCGGTGGAAGCCTGCGCCTGGTCGGCGCTCATTTCCTGCGCGGCGTCGGAATCGGGTGAGCCCTCGGCGCCGGACTGGTCGTTCTCGCCGTCCTGATTCTCGTCGTTTTCGTCGTCATCGGCGTCGGCATCGCGGTCGTCGCCGAGATCGAGCGCCGACAGCAAATCGTGCACGAGATCGCCGAACCTCGCCTGGTCCTCGGTGACGCGGCTGAGCTTGTCGAGCCGGGCGCCGATCTTGTCTTCCAGCACTGGCCGCCAGAGGTCGACCATCTTCCTGGCAGACGTGGGCGGTGCTAACCCCGTCAGCCGTTCGCGCACCAGCATCGCCAGCGCATCCGACAGCGGCGCATCGGCACGGTCGGTGATCTCGTCGTACTTGCCGCGATGGAAATGATCGTCGAGCATCGCGGTGAGGTTTTTCGCCACCCCCGCCATCCGCCGCGATCCGATGGCCTCGACGCGGGCCTGCTCCACCGCCTCGAACACGCCGCGCGCCTGCGGATTTCCCGGCATCAGCTTGCGGTGCACTTTTGGATCGTGACAGGCGAGCTTGAGCGCGATCGAATCGGCATGGCCGCGCACGATCGCCGCATCCCGCTTGGTCATCTTGCGGGCGGGCTCCGGCAGCCGTGCCTTGCCCGGCGCGAGACCGGGACGCTCGGCCGCGAACGTCACGTCCAGTTCCGGCGCCTTTGCGATCGCGCGCAGGCAGGAGGTTACCGCGCGCTTGAACGGCTCGGTCGGGGCTTCCTTGGATCCGGTGCGGAATTTGGAATTGGATGTGCTCATAGCGCTTTCGTAAACCAGTGTCGCGTGACGCCGCCGGGATAGCCTTCGATCGAACCGAATTCCTCATAACCGCAAGCGCGGTAGAAACCCGGCGCCTGAAAACTCATCGTGTCGAGATAGGACCGCGTGGCCCCAAACTTTCTTGCCTCGTCCTCAATCGCCTTTATCAGCCGCGTCCCGTAGTCCTTGCCGCGCAGTTTCTGCTCCATTCCAGAAGAATTGGATAAACAGCACCGTGGTCCAGACTTCGCCGACAATCCCGCCGACGATCCTGTCGCCTTGGCGCAGCGAGATGGCGAAGCGCTTGTATTTCTGC
Organism: Bradyrhizobium sp. AUGA SZCCT0283; assembly: GCF_018130385.1. GTDB lineage: Bacteria > Pseudomonadota > Alphaproteobacteria > Rhizobiales > Xanthobacteraceae > Bradyrhizobium. The sequence goes on from NZ_JAFCLU010000001.1 coordinate 106,962, forward strand.
TTCCCCATCTTCTCGGCGTTGTAGCCGAGGAGTCCGCCGAGCACCGCCTTCTTGGTCTTTCCAATGGTGCGCTCGACGGAAATTTTCGCCATCGGCTAGCTGAGCGCCACGTTGACCGCGGACTCGGCCAGTTCCTGGTTGAAGCAGCGCTGGTAGAACTCGGCCACCAGCGGCCGTTCCAGCTCGTCGCACTTGTTGAGAAAGGTGACGCGGAACGAAAAGCCGATATCGCCGAAGATCTCGGAATTCTCGGCCCAGGTAATTACCGTGCGCGGGCTCATCACCGTCGACAGATCGCCATTGGCGAACGCGTTACGGGTGAGATCGGCGAGCCGCACCATCTTGTTGACGATGTCGCGGCCCTCCTGCGTGCGATAGTGCTTGGCCTTGGCCAGAACGATCTCGACTTCCTCGTCATGCGCCAGATAGTTCAGCGTGGTAACGATCGACCAGCGGTCCATCTGGCCCTGGTTGATCTGCTGGGTGCCGTGATAGAGGCCGGACGTATCGCCGAGGCCGACCGTGTTGGCGGTCGAGAACAGGCGGAACGCCGGGTGCGGCTTGATCACCTTGTTCTGGTCGAGCAGTGTCAGGCGGCCGGAGACTTCCAGCACGCGCTGGATCACGAACATCACGTCCGGACGGCCGGCGTCATATTCGTCGAACACCAGCGCGATGTTGTGCTGCAGCGCCCAGGGCAGGATGCCGTCGCGGAATTCGGTGACTTGCTTGCCGTCCCGGACCACGATCGAGTCCTTGCCGACCAGGTCGATACGACTGATGTGGCTGTCGAGATTGACGCGCACGCAGGGCCAGTTCAGCCTTGCCGCGACCTGCTCGATGTGGGTCGATTTGCCGGTACCGTGATAGCCGGTGACCATGACGCGGCGGTTCTTGGCAAAACCGGCGAGGATGGCGAGCGTAGTAGCCCGGTCGAAGCGGTAGTCCGAATCGACTTCCGGCACATGCGGGTCGACTTCGGAATAGGCCGGCACTTCGAGATCGCTGTCGATACCGAAGACCTGCCGGACCGACACCTTCATATCGGGCAAACCGGCAGGCTCCGTAACTTTGGTCATGGCGGCGGTCGTCATCAATCCTCCGAGGTCCCGGGCGTTCCCGAAACCAGATCTGTTGAATGGCTGCGGATGGGGGCTAGCGCAAACCTAGCAGAGAGCAAGGGCTGGCAGAAGCCCGCGGCTCAATCAAAGTTCCGTTGCCTTATCATTGAGATAGGCTGTGTATCAGGTTTTTGGAGGGCTGCCCTGCGAATCGCGCCGCACTTTTGCCGCCTTGGCCGCCCCGCCAGGCTCAAAAGCGAAGGCTAGGCGGCACTTTCAGCCCCTGCCCGGGCTTGGTACCTCTGGTTCGGCCCCCTATGGACAGCAAGATTGTGACTTCATTCCTCGATCCCGTGATTGCATTCGTTTCGGCCCATCCGTGGGCGGCCTATCTGACGCTATTTCTTGCGGCCCTGTTGGAGGCGATCCCCGTCGTGGGGGCGCTGGTGCCGGGCTCGACCCTCATCCTTGCCCTGAGCGCGCTGGTGCCGGGTGGCGAACTGAAGCTGTGGGGCGTGCTGGCGGCAGCGATCGCCGGCGCCATGCTCGGCGACGGCTCGGCGTTCTGGGCCGGCCATCGCTCGCAACGCGAAATTCTGGGCGCCTTGCCAATGTCGGGATATCCGGGCGTCATGGCGCAGAGCGAGGCGTTCTTCCACCGCTGGGGAACGCTGGCCGTGTTGTTCGCGCGCTTTGTGCCGCCGATCCGCGCCTTCGTGCCGGTGACGGCGGGCGCGCTCGGGATGCCGCCGATGATCTTCTTCGGCGTCAGTATTCCCACGGTACTCGCCTGGGCGTTGGCGCACGTGCTGCCAGGCGTGCTCGCGGTCTCGGCATTGCATGAATATGCCGGACTGCCGCATCACCAGCACACTGGCAAACACCTGTGGATGCTGGCCGTGTTCGCGGCGGCAATCATCGCGCTCGGCGTCTGGATGCTGCGCCGCCGCCGGATCGGAAAGGCCTCTTCCGATCAGGCCCGGCTGGGACTGCGCCCGGGCGCCGGCCCGACATAACGGGCGCGGGGCCGGATCAGCCGGCCATGCCGCAATTGCTCGCAGGCATGCGCGATCCACCCCACCGTGCGCGCCATGGAAAACAGCACGAGCTCATGGCCGGGCGGCAGGCCCAGCGTGTGCACCAGCACCGCAAGGGCATAGTCGATATTGACGAACTCGCCGGTTGCTTCGGCGATGCGTTCGGGAATTTCGTGCGTGAGTTTGCGATCCGCGCCGGAGCGCGCCAGCGCTTCCAGCAGCGCCCGCGCGCGGGGATCGCCATGCTTGTAGACGCCATGACCAAAGCCCGCGAAGCGTTCGCCGAGCGCGACGCGCTCGCGGATGACGGGGGCGACCTCACCCTTGGCAAGCGTCTTCAGAAGCTGCGCCGCCAGCACGCCGGCGCCGCCGTGCTTGGGGCCCTTCAGCGCCACGAGGCCGGCGATAATGGCGTCATAGAGATTCAAGCCGGTCGAGGCCGCGCAGCGCACGGTGAAAGTCGAGGCATTCAATTCATGATCCGCCAGCAGCACCAGCGCGCGGCGTATCAGATCCGCGGCGTGCTTGTGCTCCGGCGCCCAGACGCGCGCGATCTGCAGATGAAGCGGTTTTGCCGAGGATCTGGCGTTCAGCATGGTCGCGACCACCAGCCGCATGATGCGGCCGCCGAGCATCGCACGCCCTTCGGGCGCCCGGGTGAACGCCCGTGGATCGGCGCTGGCCGCCAGCGCCAGCACGGCGATCGTGCGATCGATCGCATTGGCCTGACGTGTAGCTTCAGCCACGACACGCATTTCTTCCGATACGACGGGGCAATTGTCCTGTTCGAACGGATCGACGCCGGTGACATCCCACAGCAGTGTGGCCGTATGTTCGAGCGTGTCGCGCTCGGCGAGGTCGACGCAATTGACGCCGCGATAGATCGGCCCGTCCTCGGTAATGGTCGCGACCGCCGAATCCATCACCGGCAGATCGGCGTCGAAGCTGCGCAGACCGCGCGGCTCCGGCGACGGCGTGCGCCGTTCCTTCAGCGTGCGGACGTCCTCGGCCCGGTAGCGGTGGCTGCGCGAATCCTGTGACGGCTCCGAGCGGATCAGCCCGCGGCTGACATAGGCATAGAGGGTGGCCTGCGAGATCGCGAGTTCGGCGGAGGCCTCGCGGGCCGAGAGATAAAGGCCGGCGGATTTTTTCATATTGATTTACATAATCAAGATTGATCAATCTGTCGAGAGGCCCGACCTTTGTTGGCGACAAAGGAGAGCCCTCATGAATATGCAGCTTTCGAAGACCCCGATCGGCCTGGACGGGATTCCGGCCGCCGAAACCGTGCTCAGCCATGTCGATGGCGAGCGCGGCGAACTGATCATCGCCGGCGAGCGGGTCGGCGACCTCGCGCGCAAGACCGGTTTTGAGGGCGTGACCGCCCGGCTGTGGAGCGGCGGAACCGGCCAGCCGGTCGGCGAAGCCGCCGTGCGGGCCGCCCTTGGCGCAGGCCGCGAACGCGCCTTCGCCCGGCTGCCGGATCTGCTCGGCATCACGCGCGGGCTATCGATCGTCGATGGTTTTCGCGCGGCGATCGCAGGGCTGCGTGCGGAAGCGGGTCTTGCGCACGAGGCCACCATCGTCGGCGCGTTTCCGGTCATCGCCGGCGCCCTGGTCCAGCGCGTGAAGGGGAACGACCCCGTCGCACCCGATCCAACTGCGAGCCATGCCGCCGACACGCTGTCGATGATACTCGGCCGCAAGCCTAACGCGCGCGAGGCGGCGGCGCTGGACGCCTATTTCGTCACGGTGTGCGACCACGGCATGAACGCGTCGACCTTCACGACGCGGGTGGTAGCCTCGACACAGGCGGATTTGTTCGCAGCCGTCACCGCCGGCTATTGCGCGCTGACCGGGCCGCTGCATGGCGGCGCACCTGAACCGGTGCTGGAAATGCTTGATGCGATCGGCTCGACCGAGCGCATCAAGCCTTGGGTCGACAGTGCGCTGGCCCGCGGCGAACGGCTGATGGGATTCGGACACCGCGTCTATCGCGTCCGCGATCCGCGCGCCGATGTGCTGAAGGGTGCAATCGAGCGGCTTGCCGGCGAAGGCGCCGATTTGCCGTTCGCGGGCGAGGTCGAGGCCTATATCCGTAGCGCGTTGCGAATCAAGAATCCGGACCGCCCGCTCGACACCAATGTGGAGTTCTTCACCGCGATCCTGCTCGACGCGCTGAAAATCCCGCGGCAGGCATTTACGCCGATCTTCGCGGTCGCACGCGCCGCAGGCTGGACCGCGCATGCCCGCGAGCAGCAGCGCGGCGGCAGGCTGATACGGCCGAGTTCGGCGTATATCGGTCCGATGCCCGGGTGAGAGGGCGGAAGCGTTGGGAGGGGCGACAGCGGCGAGATTATCTCCGCTGTCGTCCCTGCGAACGCAGGGACCCATAGCCACAGGCGCTTATTATTGCGCGAAAGCCGTCGACCAGCGGATTAAAATCGAGAAGCCGCGGCGTATGGGTCCCTGCGTTCGCAGGGACGACAAAACTACGCGCCGCGCACCACGGTCTTCAGATAATTATACGCCTTGATGATCTCGATCAGGCGGTCCTCGGTGGAGCGGTCGCCGCCATTGGCGTCGGGATGGTGCTGCTTGACCAGCGCCTTGTACTTCGCCTTGACGTCCTCGAGGGTAGCTTCGGCGGTGAGGCCCATCACCTGCAGCGCCTTGCGCTCGGCGTTCATCACCTTCCGGGTTTCGGCCTTGGCCTCGGCGCCCGGGCCGGGCCGCCAGCGACCGCGGCCGTTGAGCTCGGAGAACACGCTGAAGGGATCGGCGGCGCCGTCAAAATCCTCGGCGGCCTGCTTACCCTTCTTGCCGGCGGTGTTGGCGCCCATCTTCCAGGTCGGGCGATGACCGGTCAGCGCATCCTTCTGGTAGCGCGCGACGGCATCGGGATTCATGCCCTGGAAGAAATTGTAGGACTGGTTGTATTCGCGGACGTGGTTGAGGCAGAAATGCCAGTATTCCCGGGAATTCTCCCGGCCCTTGGGCGCGCGGTGCGGCCCCTTGTTCTGGCAGCCCGCCCATTCGCACATGGCGGCTTCCTCGCGCGCCTGCGCCTGCTGCTTCGCGCTCAGCTTGTTGGGCTTGATGCGAATGGAGTCGAAGAACTTGGATGAATCAATTGCCATGGCTGACTTTGACTACGCAATGCCCGAGGCTTCAAGTCTTGACATTGCGAATACCTCTGTTCGGATGCATCATTGACGAAAAGCGGACAACAGAATTATCTGCCAGCATCATGAGCATCAGGGACGTTATCATAAACAAGTTGCGTGAAGCTTTCTTGCCGGAAAGCCTCGACGTAACGGACGAATCTCATCTGCATGAGGGCCATGCGGGCCACCGGCCGGGCGGCGAGACGCATTTCAGGGTCAATATCGTATCTCCGGCCTTCAAAGGGAAGAGCCGGGTCGAGCGCCATCGTATGGTAAATGCGACGCTTGCAGCGGAACTCAAGGGCTCCGTCCACGCGCTCGCCATCAAGGCGCAGGCGCCGGGAGAAACCGCCGGCCGGTAATTTGGCAAACCTGCCGCAAGAATATGAGCGTTCGATGCTGTCGCAGAAGCTCGTAATTTTGGCAGGGCTCCCGGGTTCCGGGAAGAGCACGCTGGCCGAAGGGCTTTCGCGCCATTTTTCGCTCCCGTTGTTCTCGGTCGATCCGATCGAGGCGGCGATGTGGCGCGGCGGCCTGCCCCGGGATCAAACGGGAGTTGCCGCCTATGCCATCGCACAAACCTTGGCCGAGGAGCACCTGCGGCTGGGGCAGTCCGTCGTGATCGACGCCGTCAATCCGGTGGAGGCGCCGCGCGCCGCATGGCGAAACCTCGCCGCGAGATATCGCGCGGACCTCGCGATCATCGAATGCGTTTGCGTGGATGAGGCGACGCACCGCCGGCGCATCGAGGCGCGGATGCGCGCCATCGAGGGGATGACCGAGATTACGTGGGCCGAGGTCGAGAAACGGCGCACCGGTTATGAAGCCTGGACCGATGCAAGGCTGACGCTGGATACATCGGCGCACCCCGCCGAACGGTTGCTCGCGGAAGCCATCGGCTATCTGGCGTGAGGCCGTCCGCCAGCTTCCAGTGAAGATCGGCCGGGACGGTAGAACCGTCTTCGCACATGTGAAACAATCGCCGAAGCGATGGATCAGGTTCCGTGCGGACGCGGGGTCGGGCTGACGCCGTCGCAGGTCGATGGGGTCGTCCGATGCGATATTGGGCACGCTTCAGATGGGCCGCCGCCGTGGCGCTGCTGGTTACGGCCTCCCCAACCAGGGCGCGCGCGCTGGATATGCCGAGCCCCTTTGTCCAGGAAGTGCTGATCAAGAGCCTTCTGGTGACGCTCAACGATGCGGTGGTATCGGATAATTTCACGGTCCTCCATGCCAAGATTTCAAAGCCGTTCCGCGATCAGTTTCCACCCGACAAGCTGCGGGCCGTCTTCAAGGACCTCGTCGAGAAGCACGCCGTGTTCGACGCGATCGTCGCAAGCCCGGTCATCCCGGATGAAGACGCGAAGATCGACGACAAAGGCGTGCTGCGCCTGAAGGGCCATTTCGACACGACGCCCAAAAAGGTGAGGTACCAGCTCGGCTTCATCCCCTCCGACGGCCAGTGGAAGCTCAGCGGCATCACCATCGACATCGAATAGCGAACAAGTCTCCTCGCGACAGCCAACGACGTGAAAGAGCTCCACCCGGCAGGCAATCAACGGTGCGAAGCCCAAACTTCATTTCCCCTTTGTCGCGCCCGGATGCTATTCGGATACGTACGGCCAAAAGCGGTGACGGTATCCTTTCGCGGGAAGGCAGGAGATGGAAGCTCCCTCATGGATTGAGCTGGTCGAACGCAACGTCGCCAGATTTGGCGATCTCGTCGCCGGTATCGACCCATCGCTTTCCGATATTCCCGAATTTTTCGACCATGACGGCGCGTGGATCGACCGCTTTGTCAATTTCGTGATCGAAGCGATCGATGGACACATCGGCTTCGTCAAATTCCAGTCGGCCTATTTCGAAGCGTGTGGACTGACGGGCCTGACGGCGCTCTCTGCTGGAATCAGGAAAGCAAGGGCGGCAGGCATCGGCGTCATTCTCGACGCTAAGCGAGGAGATATTGGCGCGACCGCCGCAGCCTATGCCCGTGCCTACCTGACCCCCGCCTCCGCCGGCGGCAGCGGCGACTTTGAAGCCGATTGCCTGACCGTCAATCCCTTGATGGGTCCGGATACGCTGGAGCCCTTCGTCGAATGCGCCACCCGCTTCGGCAAGGGCCTGTTCGTGCTTTGCCGAACGTCCAATCCCGGCGCGGGCTGGCTTCAGGACAAGATGACCGGCAATCGCCTCGTTTCCGACCGCGTCGCCGATCTCATTGCCGCAATGGGAGCCAGCGCGAACAGCGATTTGCGGCTGAATGCCGTGGGCGCCGTGGTGGGCGCAACAGTGCCGCGCGAAGGCCGACGCCTGCGGCAATTGCTGCCCCGCTCGATCATCCTGGCGCCCGGTCTTGGCGCGCAAGGCGGAGATGCTGCGGCCATCCACTCCTTGCGCGGCAACACGCCAGGCGACCTGCTGATTCCGGTATCGCGCGGCCTGACGCTGGTGCGGGATCGCTCAATTTCCGCCGAAGACTATCGACAGCTCATCGTCGGCAGGATCGACGGCTTCAAGGCGGCGGTCGCCTATGACTATCTCGGCAATCGCGCCATCCCGGCCTGACGTGGAATCTCCTTCGGCCGGCACAGTCGCGCAGACGCCGCGCAGGCGTCATGGCGCGATCGTTAGAACGCCGTCCCCGCCCGCTTTGGCTTGGGATCCTCGCCCTCAGCTTCGCGCGGCACCGGCGCGATCTTGAGCGCCGTGATGCGGTTGCGCTCACGCCGCAGCACGCGGAAGCGGAAGCCGTGGAAAGTAAAACTCTGGCCGCGCTCGGGGATCGAGCGCGCTTCGTGAATCACGAGGCCTGCGACGGTCGTTGCCTCCTCGTCCGGCAGATGCCAGTTCATGGCGCGGTTGAGATCGCGGATCGGCACCGAGCCGTCCACCACCACGGAGCCGTCGGGCTGGGCGCGGACGCCGGCCACCACCACGTCGTGCTCGTCGGAAATATCGCCGACGATCTCCTCCAGAATGTCTTCCAGCGTCACCATGCCCTCGACCTCGCCATATTCGTCGACGACCAGCGCGAAGTGCGTCTTGCGACGGCGGAACGCCTTGAGCTGTTCGGACAAAGGCCGCATCTCCGGCACGAACCAGGGCGGCAGCATGATGGCGGAAACGTTGATGCGCGACATGTCGCCCTCGGAAGCGCGGATCGCGCGCAACAGGTCCTTGGCGTGCAGCACGCCGATGATGTTTTCCGGTTTGTCGCGCCACAGCGGAATGCGGGTGTATTCGGTCGCCAGCACCTCGCGCACCAGTTCGTCCGCCGGCAGGTCGGCATTGATCATCATCATAGCGGTACGGTGGACCATGACGTCGGAGACGGCGAGGTCCCCGAAGCGGAAGACATTGTGAATGTATTCGGCCTCGCCGCTTTCGATCCCGCCGTGCACGGCCGATTCCTCCACCAGCCCTTCGATCTCGGAGTCGGTGAGGATTTCGTGCTGCGAGGATTCCTTCACACCGAGCAGGCGCAAAATCCCGCGTGACGCGCTGTTGAGCAGCCAGTTCAGCGGCCAGAAAATCAGATAGGACAAATGCAGCGGATAGGCGATCCATTGCGAGACCGGCATTGGCTCCCTGATCGCGAGTGTCTTCGGCACCTGCTCGCCGATCACGATATGCAGCGAGGAGAATATCAGGAACCCGGCCAGAAACGACACGAAGTGCAGCGTGCGTTCCGACAATCCAAGTGGAATCAACAATGGTTCGAGCAGCGCCGAAACGGTCGGTTCGCCGACCCAGCCGAGGCCGAGCGAGGCCATGGTGATGCCGAGTTGGCAGCATGCGAGATAGGCCTCGATATTGCCCATCATGCTGTGCAGCAGGCGTGCGCCGAAGCGGTCCTGCTCGACCATCGCCCTGATGCGGAACCCGCGGCTCTTCACCAGCGCGAACTCGGCGGCCACGTAGAACGCGTTGGCGGCGAGCAGAAGGAACGCAAGCAGCAGATTGAATGCAGTCGAACTCATGTTTGCCTCGCGGCGACGGGCCCAGGCCTGCGCGACGTGTTGCCCACAATGCGACTGGACGATGCCGTTCTCATCCCGCGAGCTTTTGTTGCAGGAAGCTGCGAACCAAAGCGGGCTCGACGTCGTTTGTGACCACCGCGCGGCCGATCGCCTGCAGCAGGATGAACGTCAGCTTGCCGCGCTTGACCTTCTTGTCCTGCGCCATCAGCGCCATCAGGGCGTCGGCATCCTTAAGCCCCTCCTGCGCAAAGCCTGCGATATCCTGCAAATGGGTGGGCAGGCCCACCGAGGCAAGGTGGCGTTCGACGCGGGCGGCGTCGGCGTCAGAGACCATGCCGAGCTGCGCGGAAAATTCCGCCGCCAGCACCATGCCGACGGCAACGCCTTCGCCATGGAACAGGCGATCGGAAAAGCCGGTCGCGGCCTCCAGCGCATGGCCGAAAGTGTGGCCGAGATTGAGCAGCGCGCGCTCGCCGGTTTCGCGCTCGTCGCGGGAGACGATCGCCGCCTTGGCGCGGCAGGACGTCGCAATCGCGTGCTCGCGCGCCGCGCCGCCGGAGAAGATGTCGGCGTGGTTGGCCTCGAGCCAGGTGAGAAAGGCTTCGTCGCCGAGCACGCCATATTTGGCGACTTCGGCGTAGCCGGCGCGGAACTGGCGCGGCGACAGCGTGTCGAGCACCGACGTGTCGGCGATCACAAGCACCGGCTGATGGAACGCGCCGAGCAGGTTCTTGCCCTGCGGCGAGTTGATGCCGGTCTTGCCGCCGACCGAGGAATCCACCTGGGCCAAAAGCGAAGTCGGCACCTGCACGAAATCGACGCCGCGGCGCAGGATCGCCGCCGCGAAACCGGCGAGATCGCCGACCACGCCGCCGCCAAGCGCAATCACCAGATCGTTGCGCTCGATCTTCGCCGCGATCAACGCCTCGCTGACCTTTTCGAGCCCCGCGTAGGTTTTCGACACCTCGCCTTCCTCGACGATGACGCGTGAGGTCGGAACTCCGGCTTCCGCCAGCGAACGCTCGGTCTGCTCCAGCCAGTGCTTGGCCACGGTGCGGTCGGTGACGATGGCCGTGCGCACGCCGGGGCGCAACGCGGCGACGCGCGCGCCGAGCGACGCCAGCACGCCGCGGCCGATGACGATGTCATAGGCGCGGTCGCCGAGGGCGACGTCGACGGTGATGTCGGCGGAATGTTTCAGAGGCGCAGTCATGGCGTAACGCTGATCCCGTCGGTTGTCGGCTGGGCAGAAGGCGCGCCGGCGCACAGCCGGGCGCGCAGGGCATCGATACATTCTTCCACGATGCGGTCGTGCGGCACGTCGCGCGAGCCGATCGTCAGGTCGGCGGTGCGATAGACCGGCTCGCGCGCTTCGAGCAGACGGCTGACGGTCGCAACCGGATCCTCGGTCTGCAGCAGCGGCCGGTCGGCGCGGCGCTTGACGCGCTTCATGATGATTTCGACATCCGCCTTGAGCCAGATCGAGACCGCCTTGTCGCGAATGCGGTTGCGGGTCTCCTCGCGCATGAAGGCGCCGCCGCCGGTGGCAATCACGGCGGGGCCGCTGTCGAGTAGCCGCGCGATCACCCGCGCCTCGCCGTCGCGGAAATGCGGTTCGCCATGGGTTTCGAAAATGTCCGGGATCGACATCCCGGCCGCCGCCTCGATCTCGATATCGGCATCGAGAAACGGCAGGCGCAGCCGGGCCGCCAGCCGCCGGCCGATGGTCGACTTGCCGGCGCCCATCATGCCGACCAGCACGACCGAACGCCTCCCCAGAGCCGACGTGATGTCGGCCTCCGGGGTGGGGCTCGTTTGTGCCGGTACGGCGGTCTCGGACATCAAAAACTCTGCGGTTTTGCGGGACTTGCTCCGTGCTGCGACACCTATACTACCCCCATTGACGCCCCCGCCAGAGACTCTTGCCACGGGGATGGGAACATGTTGGATGATTTCATTGGTTAATTCGTCGCCCTGAGCCCCCTATGCCCAGTTTGTTCCGCTTTCTGACGGTCGTCGGCATCATCGCCGGGGTGATCTATGGCGTGGTTTTTTCGCTGGCGAATTTCGTCACCCCAAAGCCCCGGGAAATGACGGTCACCATCCCCGCAGACAAGTTCCTCAAGAAATAGCCGCTATCGTCTGATTTGTGAGAGACGAACTCGGGGAGCGGCATCTCGTGACGGGATGCCGGGGGCAATGCGTTCCAGCAAGACGGCGACAGACGCGAAACTGACCAACCTGTTCCTCGACATGCTCGCGGCGGAACAGGGCGCGGGCGCCAACACGCTCGACGCCTATCGCCGCGACCTCACGGATTTTTCCGAATTTCTCGGCCGCAAGGGACAAAGCTTTGCCGGCGCCGGGACCGATGCGCTGCGGGACTACCTCGCCGACCTCGACACCCGCGGCTTCAAGTCCTCCAGCGTGGCGCGCCGGCTGTCGGCGATGCGGCATTTGTTCCGCTTCCTCCTGAACGAGCGCATCCGCAGCGACGATCCGGCGGCGATCCTGTCCGGCCCGAAGCGCGGCCGCGGCTTGCCGAAGGTGCTGTCGATTGCGGATGTCGACCGCATGCTGACACGGGCCAAGGAATTGACCGAGGCCGAGAACGCTTCGCCGCAGCAGCGGCTGCGCGCGATGCGGCTGTATTGCCTGCTGGAGGTGCTCTACGCCACAGGCCTACGCGTCTCGGAGCTGGTGGCGCTACCGCTGTCGGCCTCGCGGCGCGACGCCCGCATGATCGTGGTCCGCGGCAAGGGCAACAAGGAACGGCTGGTTCCGCTCAACGAAGCGTCGCGGCAGGCGATGGCCGATTATCTCGCCGCGATGGAAGCGCTCAAGCCCGAGAAGAAGAAAAACGCCGTCGCGTCAAAGTGGCTGTTTCCCTCCTTCGGCGAGAGCGGCCATCTGACGCGGCAGCATTTTGCGCGCGACCTGAAGGAGCTGGCGGCGGCATCGGGCCTAGCGCCGCGGCTGGTCTCCCCGCACGTGCTGCGCCACGCCTTTGCCAGTCACCTGCTGCATAACGGCGCCGACCTGCGCATCGTGCAGACGCTGCTCGGCCATACCGACATCTCGACCACGCAGATCTATACCCATGTGGTCGAGGAACGGCTGAAAAGCCTGGTGCGCGACCTGCATCCGCTGGCGGAGAAGTAGACTTCATCGCACACCACGCCTTGACTTCCGCGGCTTCTCCCCTGAAACAGCCGTCTCCCGCCCGCGACCTTGTTTGGCGCGCTTTCGGCAAACCGGGTCATCCGGACCGAGATGCACGCTAAATCATTGAAGATGCGTGCTTTCCTTAAGCGAATCGAAACCGCTTCGCCTCAAAGCACGTTGTTACCTATATTGGTTTGATGCCGGATCAGATGCGCAGTTATCTCGACTTTGAAAAACCCGTCGCCGAACTGGAGGCCAAGGTCGATGAACTGCGCGCACTGGCAGCGTCCGGCAGCGACATCGGCGACGAGATCGCGCGCATTGAGGACAAGGCGCAGCAGGCGCTGGCCGACCTCTACGCCAATTTGACGCCGTGGCAGAAAACGCTGGTGGCGCGCCATCCACAGCGCCCGCATTTCACCGATTTCGTCAACGCGCTGATGACGGAATTCACGCCGATGGCCGGCGACCGCAAATTCGCCGAGGACGAGGCGCTGGTGGGCGGCTTCGGCCGATTCCGCGGCGAGGCGATCTGCGTGGTCGGCCAGGAAAAGGGCGCCTCCACCGACAGCCGCATCAAGCACAATTTCGGCATGGCGCGCCCTGAGGGCTATCGCAAGGCCGTGCGGCTGATGGAGATGGCCGATCGCTTCGGCATTCCAGTGCTGTCGATCGTCGATTCCGCCGGCGCCTATCCCGGCATCGGCGCCGAGGAGCGCGGCGTGGCGGAAGCGATCGCACGCTCGACCGACACATGCCTCTCGCTCGGCGTCCCCAATGTCGCGATCATCACCGGCGAAGGCATGTCGGGCGGCGCCATCGCCATTACAACCGCCAATCGGGTGCTGATGCTGGAACACGCGATCTACAGCGTGATCTCTCCGGAGGCGGCCTCCTCGATCCTGTGGCGCGACGGCACCAAGGCCCAGGAAGTCGCCAACGGCATGAAGATCACGGCCCAGGACATGCTGCGCTTCGGCGTGATCGACCAGATCCTGAAAGAACCCTCCGGCGGCGCCCACCGCGATTCCGCCGCCATGATATCGGCCACGGGCGACGCGATCGCCGAGGCCTTCAATGACCTCCGCAACCTAAACGCGGACGGCATCCGCCGGCTGCGGCGGCAGAAATTCCTCGATATCGGCCGCAAGCTCGGCTGATAGGCCTTTGTCCTTCCCCCTGGATGGGGGTCGGCCGGCCCGGCATCCCATTCGTTACCGCCCGCCTTACTGGTGCTTTATTTCGTCAAATCACGTGATTCGGCCCTAATTAGGCCCAGACCCGGTCTTTAAACTCTATTGACCATGCCTGCCGTGGAAGCGGCCGGCGCATCGCGTTCGGGTTGCGGCGCGGAAGGTCAAAGGGTACTATTTTATGCATTGGCTTCAGGGCATGTTCGCTGTGATTTGGGGTGCGAAAATGCCCGGTGGGTGTGGAGCTTAACCTTTGATTAACCGTCCGCTGGTTCGCGCGCTCGTCACGTCGGCTGCCCTCGCGGGTGCGGGCGTGCTGATAGCCGGCTGCAACAGCGACGACATCTCGCTGGCCAACAACGCCAAGGCCAACCAGCCGGTTCCGCCAAAACTGATCGCCGACATGACGGCGAAAGACATGGACCTGCAGTCGCCGATCCTGGTTCGCCTGTTCAAACAGGAAGCCGAACTGGAGATCTGGAAGCAGGACCGCTCCGGCCGTTTCGCGCTCCTGAAAACCTATCCGATCTGCCGCTGGTCCGGCGATCTCGGCCCCAAGGTCCGCGAGGGCGACCGCCAGGCGCCGGAAGGCTTCTATGCGATTTCGCCGGCGCAGATGAACCCGCAGTCGGCCTATTATCTCTCGTTCAACACCGGCTATCCGAACGCCTTCGACAAGGCGCTGGGGCGTACCGGCTCGCAGCTGATGGTGCATGGCGACTGCTCATCGCGCGGCTGCTACGCCATGACCGACGAGCAGATCGCGGAAATCTATTCGCTGGGCCGCGAATCCTTCTTCGGCGGCCAGAAGTCGTTCCAGTTGCAGGCCTACCCGTTCAAGATGACGCCGGCCAACATGGCCAAGCACCGCAACAATCCGAACATGCCGTTCTGGAAGATGATCAAGGAAGGCAATGATCATTTCGAGGTGACGCGGCAGGAGCCGAAGGTCGATTTCTGCGACAAGAAATACGTGTTCGATGCGGTCAAGGCGCCGGGTGCTACGCGCGATCCGGTGTTCGACGCCTCGGCCAAATGCCCGGCCTACGCGATCTCCGACGAAGTAGCCGACGCGGTGCGCGAGAAGCAGGCCACCGACCTCGCCGAGACCGCGCGGCTGATCGCCAAGGGAACACCGGTGGCGCGGATCAACACCGGCATCGACGGCGGCATGCACCGGGTATTCGCGGCGCGCGTACCCGAAGGCAACACCGGTCTTTCGGAGCCCGGAGATGCCTCGACCCTGTCGCTGATGGCTCGCGCTCCCGGCACCATCCCCTCCCACGTGAATCCGCCGAGAGCTCCGTCCGAAAACCTGCTGATGGGTCCACCGGAACAGCCGAAACTGGCCGCAGCGCCGGCGGCCGCCCCTGCCCCTTCCGCAGCACCGACGCGGGTCGCCAATGCAGCGCCGGCAGCTCAGGATGACGGATTCTTCTCCAGTCTCGCCCGCAAGGTCGGCCTCGGCGGCGCGGCTGACGCTACCGCAAGCACGCCGCCTTCGAAGCCGAAGGTGATCGAGGCCAAGCAAACAGCGCCCCGTCCCGAGGCGTCGGCGCCGAAGAGCACGCCGCCAAAGCATGACAGCAAACAGGCCGCCGCCCGTCCGCCGCTGAGAGCCTCCGTGTCGGATAACCCGGCCCCCGCCGCCAAGGACAATCAGGTCGCCGGCTCCGCGCCGATCGTGCCGCCGAACTCATTCGACAGCCGCTTCGGCGCGATGAAGTAAGCAGCGCGACGCGCTTTACGCAGACTCCAGAACAACAAGAGCCGTCATGTGCCGCGAAAGCGGCATCCGCTATTGGCGACGGTGAATTTACCGCGACAGCGCGGTGTACTCGTTCATCTGCTTCCGCGGATGATGACGCCTGATCCGTTACGCGACTCAACGACGCTTCTTCATTGTCCCGCTGCGCTTCGCTGCGCCCCAAACTTTTGCGTGTGTCATCGGTGCTTGTCTCAGGCTGGCCTGCTGGTACCAGAGTGCTTTACCGCTGAGGCATGATTTCTTCCGCATGGTGTGAAATTAATATAGCCTGAAGACAGGCCGCCAGCGGGCAGTGCCGAAGGCCCGTCGGAGTATTAGCGGCATCGTGCCCACGGCGAGGCTAAAGTCCTTCATCTCCAGGTTTTGGGCCGGTTCGTTTTTCATTTGAGCCGGAAGAGAGGCTAACGCCTCATCGATCAAACACGCCCCAACAGGAGGACATCATGCATTTTTGTATGACAGCGCAATACACGCCAAAATCTCTCAACAGCATCCTGGAAAATCCCAAGACCAATCGCTACGAAGCAGCAAAGAAGCTGATTGAAGCTGCCGGTGGCAAATTGATCTCAATGTATAGCACTGCTGCCGACGGGCCCGGCGTTCTCGTCATCTTCGATGTGCCCGATCCCAACTCGGCACCGGCGATATCCGGCATTGCGGTCGCAGCCGGCGCCGTCCACAACATAACCCTCACGCGCCTGTGGACGCAGGATGAAATTGCGCAAGTTCGGCAAAAGGCCGCCCAGCTTCGGGGCTCGTACACGCCGCCCGGTGGTTAAATGGTCGGCGACGGCTCTGGCCACTGTGCCTGCAGCTGTCGAACACGGTGTTAAAACATTGGCGGCAGGCGATGACCTGCCGCCAATGTCGTGAGGAAGACACGAACGTTATTGAAATCTGTGCCTACGCGTACTTCCCGTGGCAGTGCTTGTACTTCTTGCCGCTGCCGCAGGGGCAATCCTCGTTACGGCCGACCTTGCCCCAGCTTGCGGGATTCTTGGGATCGCGATCGGCGGCAATGGTCTCGGGCACCAGCGAGGCGCTGGCGAAGGCCATCTCGTCTTCGCCGGTGTTGGGATCGAACTTGTGCGCTTCCATCGCCGGCAGCACCGGCTGCTGTTCTTCCGGCGGCACGATCTCGACGCGCATCAGTTGCGCCGTCACTGCCTCGCGCAGATGCGCGGTCATTGCCTCATACAGGCTGAAGGCTTCCGACTTGTATTCCTGCAACGGATCGCGCTGGCCGTAGCCGCGCAGGCCGATCACCTGACGCAGGTGATCAAGCATGATCAGGTGCTCGCGCCAGAGGTGATCCAGCGTCTGCAGCAGAATGGTCTTCTCGACGTAGCGCATCACGTCGGGGCCCCACTGCGCCACCTTGGCCGCCATGTGTTCGTCGACGCGCTGCTCGATCCGCGTCAGCAATTCCTCGTCGGCAATGCCCTCCTCCTTGGCCCATTCCTCGACCGGCAGGTCGACGTCGAGCACGCGCTTCAGTTCTTCCTTGAGGCCCGCCACATCCCACTGCTCGGCATAGGCGTGTTCCGGCACATGCTTGACGACGATGTCGTCAATGAAGTCATGACGCATGTCCGCAACCATTTCGGCCACGCTGTCGCTCTTCATCAGCTCGACGCGCTGATCGAAGATCACCTTGCGCTGGTCGTTCTGGACGTTGTCGAACTTCAGCAGGTTCTTGCGGATGTCGAAGTTGCGGGCTTCGACCTTCTGCTGCGCCTTTTCCAGCGCCTTGTTGATCCAGGGATGGATGATGGCCTCGCCCTCTTTCAGGCCGAGCCGCTGCAGCATGCTGTCGAGCCGGTCGGACCCGAAGATCCGCATCAGATCGTCTTCCAGCGACAGGAAGAATTTTGAGCGGCCGGGATCGCCCTGACGACCGGAACGGCCGCGCAACTGGTTGTCGATGCGGCGGGATTCATGCCGCTCCGAGCCCATGATGTAGAGCCCGCCGGGCTTGGTCACGGTCTTGGCCGGCTTGCTGCCTTTGGCGGGCTCGATCTCGACCACGTCCTCGGCCTTCAGCACGATCTCGCGGAAGCGTTCGATGTCAGCCTTGATCTGTTCGATCTTTTTGGCCTTCTCGGCCTCGTCGGTGATGTCAGCGGTCTCCTGCTGGATCCGCATCTCGAGCGAGCCGCCGAGTTTGATGTCGGTACCGCGGCCGGCCATGTTGGTCGCGATCGTGATCGCGCCGGGGACGCCGGCTTCGGCGACGATATAGGCTTCCTGTTCGTGGAAGCGCGCGTTCAGCACCGCAAACAATTTTGCTGGCTTGCCCGCGCGCGCCGCGGCGTAGAGCTTCTCCATTCCGGATTCCGCGCCGAAATCGATCTGCTTGTAGCCGTGCTTCTTCAGATACTCGGCGAGTACTTCCGACTTTTCGATCGAGGCGGTGCCGACCAGCACCGGCTGCAGCCGCTTGTTGGCGCGTTCGATCTCGGCCAGGATCGCGGCGTATTTCTCGTTCTGGGTGCGGTAAACCTCATCGTCCTCGTCGAGACGCGCGACCGCCACATTGGTCGGGATTTCCACGACCTCGAGCTTGTAGATGTCGAACAGTTCGTCGGCCTCGGTCAGCGCCGTACCGGTCATGCCGGCGAGCTTTTCGTACATCCGGAAATAGTTCTGGAACGTGATCGAGGCCAGCGTCTGGTTTTCCGGCTGGACCTGGACGTGCTCCTTGGCTTCCAGCGCCTGGTGCAGGCCCTCGGAATAACGGCGGCCCTGCATCATGCGGCCGGTGAATTCGTCGATGATGATGACTTCGCCGTCGCGAACGATGTAGTCCTTGTCGCGGTTGAAGAGTGTATGCGCGCGCAGCGCCTGATTGACGTGGTGCACGACCGAGACGTTCTCGACGTCGTAGAGCGAGTCGCCCTTGAGCTGGCCGGCATCGCGAAGCAGGTTTTCGAGCTTCTCCATGCCGGCTTCGGTCAGCGTCACCGTGCGCTGCTTCTCGTCGACGTCGTAATCGGTCTTGTCGAGCTTGGGGAAGAAGGTGTCGATGGTATTGTAGAATTCCGAGCGGTCGTCGAGCGGACCGGAGATGATCAGCGGCGTGCGCGCCTCGTCGATCAGGATCGAGTCGACTTCGTCGACGATGGCGTAGAAATGGCCGCGCTGGACCATGTCCTCCAGCCGGTACTTCATGTTGTCGCGCAGATAGTCGAAACCGTATTCGTTGTTGGTGCCGTAGGTGATGTCGCGCGAATAGGCTTCCTTGCGCTCGGCGTCGTCGAGGCCGTGGACGATCACGCCGACGGTCAGGCCGAGGAATTGGTAGATCTGGCCCATCCATTCGCTGTCGCGGCGGGCGAGATAATCGTTGACGGTGACGACATGGACGCCCTTGCCGGCCAGCGCGTTGAGATAGACCGCGAGCGTGGCCACCAGCGTCTTGCCTTCGCCGGTCTTCATCTCGGCGATGTCGCCCTCGTGCAGCACCATGCCGCCGATCAGCTGGACGTCGAAATGCCGTTGGCCGAGGGTCCGCTTGGCGGCCTCGCGCACGGTGGCGAAGGCTGGAACCAGGATGTCGTCGAGCGTCTTGCCGTCGGCGAGCTGCTGGCGGAATTCGGCGGTGCGGGCTTTCAGCGCCTCGTCGGACAGCGCAGCGAGGTCGGGCTCAAGCGCATTGATCGCGTTGACGCGGGACTGATATCCCTTCACCCGCCGGTCGTTGGCGGAGCCGAAAAACTTGCGGGCGAGCGCGCCGATCATGCCAATTCCTGCCTTTGCCGTTACTTGCGTTGCAAGCCGTGACGTGGTCCACCAAGTTGCTTATCAACTCACCGTGACGCGTCGCGGCAAATACCCCGTTCCGGGGCGTCATCCGCCTAATGAGTGGGAATTAAGCAATCCAAGGTTCAACGGCAAAAAACGCAGCAAAATAAGCGCTATCGCCGCCGTACGATCCGGCACAGATATGGCTGGGTTGGGGCCTTGTCAACGTGGGTCCATCTGTCAAGGAATTCATCATTTTGACAGACTTTTCGCGTTGCCAAGGCCGCATGATTGGGCGAGTGTCCCGCCGCCTTTGCCGCCCCCTTCTTCAAGACAAGGATTTTCCATGACCACCTCGTTCCCGGAAACGAAAACCGGCCTGCGCTTCGGCCTCGCCTCCCTGGCCGCAACGGCCTGTCTGGCTGCGATTCTGGCCGCCAGCCTGCCGGTTCGTGCCCAGGACAACCCCGTTCTCGCCAAGGTTAACGGTGTTGAGATCCGCCAGAGCGACGTCGCAATCGCGGAAGAGGAACTCGGCCCCAGCCTCGCGCAAATGGACCCGGCGACCAAGAAGGACAATGTGCTGGCCTTCCTGATCGACCTGAAAATCGTCGCCAAGGCCGCCGAGGACAAGAAGGTCGAGAACTCCGAAGACTTTAAGAGGCGCCTGGCGTTCGCGCGCAGCCGTCTTCTGATGGACAGCCTGCTCGCCACCGAGGGCAAGGCTGCGACCACCGATGAGGCCATGAAGAAGGTCTATGAGGAGGCCTCCAAGCAGATCACCGGCGAAATGGAAGTTCGCGCCCGGCACATCCTGGTCGAGACCGAGGACGAGGCCAAGGCGATCGCGGAAGAGCTGAAGAAGGGCGGCGACTTCGCCGAGCTGGCGAAGAAGAAGTCCAAGGACCCCGGCGCCTCCGACGGCGGCGATCTCGGCTTCTTCACCAAGGAACAGATGGTGCCGGAATTCTCCGCCGTTGCGTTCACGCTCGAACCCGGCAAGATCTCCGACCCCGTGAAGTCGCAATTCGGCTGGCACATCATCAAGGTCGAGGAAAAGCGCGCCCGCAAGGCGCCCGACTTCGAGCAGGTCAAGGCCCAGATCGAGACCTATGTGACGCGCAAGGCCCAGGCCGAATACGTCGCCAAGCTGCGCGAAGCCGCCAAGGTCGAGCGCATGGACAAGCCGGCGGAAGCCGCCAAGACCGAGGCCCCAAAGCCCGCGGATTCCAAGATGGCACCGGCGAAGAAGTAAGAAATCGCTGTCCCTTCTGCGCGACCGATAGTATTGACCATCGTCATGGCCGGGCCGAAGCGCCCGGCCGTTCCATGTCCGGGGACTGGTTGGCAGGCCCTGAGGACGTCGATGCCGGCGCAGGTCCGGCTATGGTTGATCTGGTCGAAGAAGGTGCCCGCATGTCCACCACCATTTCCCCCCTCGCCCCGACCGATGTCCCCGAGATGCCCGCGATTGCGGGCGTGAAGCTCGCCACCGCCGCCGCCGGCATCCGCTACAAGGGACGTACCGACGTGCTGCTCGCCGTCATGGACAAGGGCACCACGGTTGCCGGCGTCTTCACCAAATCGAAATGCCCGTCCGCTCCCGTTGAATGGTGCCGCGCCAAGCTCGGCCGGGGACAGGCCCGCGCGCTGGTGGTGAATTCCGGCAACGCCAACGCGTTCACCGGCAAGACCGGCAAGCAGTCGACGGCGCTGACCGCGCAAACCGCAGCGAAGGCAGTCGGCTGCACCGCCGGCGACGTGTTCCTCGCCTCCACCGGCGTGATCGGCGAGCCGCTCGACGCCACCAAATTCGACGGCGTACTGGCGACGTTGGCCGAAGCGGCCACGCCCGACCACTGGATGGCCGCTGCCAAGGCCATCATGACCACCGATACCTTCCCGAAGGTCGCGACCGCCACGGTGAAGCTCGGCAAGGCCAAAGTGACCATCAACGGCATGGCCAAGGGCGCCGGCATGATCATGCCCGATATGGCGACCATGCTGTCCTTTGTGTTCACCGACGCGCCGCTGTCGTCGGCCGTGCTGCAGTCGCTGCTCAAGAGCGGCGTCGAGGACACCTTCAATGCCGTCACCATCGACAGCGACACCTCGACATCGGACACCCTGCTCGCCTTTGCGACCGGCACCGCCGCCGCCCACGGCGCGCCGAAGATCAGCCGCGCCAGCGATCCGCGCCTGAAGGCGTTCGCCAAGGCCTTCCACGAGGTGCTGGCCAATCTCGCCGAACAGGTGGCCCGCGACGGCGAAGGCGCGCGCAAGCTCGTCGAGGTGATCGTCGAAGGCGCGACCACCAAGGCCTCGGCGCGCCGAATCGCGATGTCGATCGCGAATTCGCCGCTGGTGAAGACGGCGATCGCCGGCGAGGACGCCAATTGGGGCCGCGTGGTGATGGCGGTCGGCAAGGCCGGGGAGCCCGCCAACCGCGACAAGCTTTCGATCTCGTTCAACGGCATTCGCGTCGCAAAGAGCGGCGCGCGCGATCCGTCCTACAACGAGGCCGAGGTTTCCGAGGTGATGAAAAACCCGAAGATCCAGATCAAGGTAGCCCTCGGCCTCGGCAAGGGCCGCGACCGCGTGCTGACCTGCGACCTCACCAAGGAATATGTCGCGATCAATGGCGATTACCGGTCGTGAGCGAGACAGTGGCGCATGGCTGACATCAAGCTCACTCTCGTCGTCGCCTGCGCCCTCGTCGATGCCGACAAGCGTGTGCTGATCGCGCAGCGCCCGGAAGGCAAGGCGCTCGCTGGGCTCTGGGAATTTCCCGGCGGCAAGGTCGAGCCCGGCGAACGGCCGGAGCAGACCCTGATCCGCGAACTGCATGAGGAGATCGGGATCGACGTCAGCGAGCCGTGCCTGGCGCCGCTGACGTTTGCGAGCTACGCCTATGACAGCTTCCATTTGCTGATGCCGCTCTACATCTGCCGGCGCTGGGAGGGCATGGTGATCGCGCGCGAGGGCCAGCAACTGGCCTGGGTCCGCGCCAACAAGCTACGCGATTACCCGATGCCGCCCGCGGACATTCCGCTGATCCCGCATTTGATCGATTTGTTGATGTGAGCGGGCTCGTGCCCCGAATGCGGGCGAGCATGCCCGGCCCACCGTTGAATCGGTTCATCGTGGGTGCGAAGCACGATCATCTCGCCTCCCGGAGGCAGCGCATTGCTTCTTGGGTGGTACACGCAGGGCCACGACACAAAATCGCGAAAACAACCCCATGCAAAGTAGAATGGGACCCCGCTCGCGACTTTCGCTGACGGGAATTGCGCATCAATCGCGCTTCGCCTTCTTCACCGCCGCTTCCAGGCTCGCTGTCGCCGAGCCCGGCTTCAACGGCTGCTGCTGGCTTTCATGCGGCGCCCAGCCGGACAGCCAAATCACATCAAAGGTTGCGCGGATGCGACCATCGGGATCGGCAAAACGTTCGCCGTAAATCCGCGCCATTCGCAACATGGTGGCGCGGCGGGTCGGCGTCCGCCGCCGCTCGATCAGGATATTGGTCGCGCCCATCCGCCTGAGATCGGCCATCAGCGAAAACGCGCTGTCATAGCGCACCACGACGCGATCGACGTCGGTGACCGGCAGCGCAAGACCGGCGCGCTGCAACAGGCCGCCGATATCGCGCAAATCCGCGAACGGCGCGACACGCGGCGATACCCCGCCCTCGCATTCGGCTTCCGCGGCGGCAAAGGATTGCCTGAGCTCCGTCAGCGTATCGCCGCCGATCATTGCCGCCAGCAACAAGCCATCGGGCCTCAACGCGCGGCGGATCTGCGCCAGCACACCGGGGAGATCGTTGACGAACTGGAATGCGAGCGCCGAGACGGCGAGGTCGATCGACGCTGGCTGCAAGCGCAGCGTTTCCGATTGATCGGGATCGATGCGGGTGATCGATTGGAAGCGATCGGCGATGGGCTTTCGCAGCAATTCGCCCGGCGTCCAGATATCGGCGACATCGGCAAAATTCCGCATCACCGCCTGCAGCCGCTCCTCCATGTCCGCCCTGACGCGATCAAGCAGGAACGCCACCGGCCCGGCACGCCGCGCGCGTTCCATCCGCGCGCGCAAGAGCGCGCGGTCGAACAGAACGGGTGCGGCGATCGGGTTCGAAACCATGCCGGTTGGTACGCTGGCTCCCCTGTCTCTGGCAATCCTGCGCTTGAGCACAATGCCTACCAGCGCTAGCCTCGCCCGATGGACGCCGAGGCATCGCCACCACGCTCCATCTCCAGCCACCTGCGCGGCGCGTTGAGCGCCTGCCGCGACGCATTCGCGCATCTGCCAAAGCTCGCGCTCGACATCGCGCTGCCGACGCTGTGCGTTTCCTGCCGCGAGCCGGTCGATGGCGAGGGCGTGTGCGCGGCATGCTGGGCCAAACTGTCGTTCATCGCACCGCCGTTCTGTCCGCGGCTCGGCATCCCCTTTGTCTACGATCCCGGTCCGGAATTGCTGTCGATGGAGGCGATCGCCAGCCCGCCGGCCTACCAGCGCGCCCGAGCCGCGGTGCGCTATGACGACGTTGCCCGCACGCTGGTTCATTCGCTGAAATACCAGGACCGCACCGATCTGGCGCCGGCGATGGGCCGCTGGATGGCCCGCGCGGGTAAGGAATTGCTCGATGAGGCCGACGTGCTGGTGCCGGTTCCCCTGCACTGGCGGCGCGGCTGGAGCCGACGCTACAACCAGTCCGGGGCGCTGGCGCGGGTGATTTCGCGCCAAAGCGGCGTCAAACTGGCCACCGAGGCGCTCCAGCGCATCCGCCCGACCCAGCAGCAGATCGGGCTGTCCCGACCGCAGCGCGCCAGCAATGTGCAGGGCGCCTTCAAGGTCGCTCCCGATCGCATGGCTGATATCCAGGGCCGCCGTGTCATCCTGATCGACGATGTTCTGACCTCGGGCGCCACAACGGACGCCTGCGCCCGGGCGCTATTGCGCGCCAAGGCCGCGCAGGTCGACGTGCTGGTATTCGCGCGGGTTGTGGACAGCCACCGGGCTCCCATATAATTCAAAGACTTGCCAAATCAGAGCGCGCCATGACTGCCATTGAAATCTACACCCGCCCGGGCTGCGGCTATTGCACCGCGGCCAAATCGCTGCTGACGCGCAAGAATGCCGCGTTCACCGAATTGAATGTGGCGACCGATCCGGCCTATCGCGAGCAGATGTACGATCGCGCCGGCCACGGCTCGACCTTCCCTCAGATCTTCATCGGCACAACCCATGTCGGCGGCTGTGACGAGCTTTACGCGCTGGATCGCGCGGGCAAGCTCGATGGCCTGCTGGCAGGAGAAAAGGCCTCCTCATGAGCGCTGGCTCGACCTTTACCGCTGCCATGGTGCAGATGCGCACCGGGCTATTGCCCGAGCCGAGCCTCGAGCAGGGCATCAAGCTGATTCGCGAAGCCGCAGCGCAAGGCGCCGATTACGTGCTCACCCCGGAGGTGAGCAACATGATGCAACTGAACCGCAAGGCGCTGTTCGAGCATCTCGCGTCCGAGGAAGACGATCTCTCGCTGAAAGCCTATCGCGCACTCGCCGCGGAATTGAAGATCCATCTCCATATCGGCTCGCTGGCGCTGCGCTTTTCGCCGGAGCGCGCCGTCAACCGCTCGTTCCTGATCGGGCCTGACGGAAATGTGCTCGCCAGCTACGACAAGATCCATATGTTCGATATCGATCTGCCCGGCGGCGAGAGCTATCGCGAATCCACCAATTACCAGCCGGGCGAGACCGCCGTGATATCCGACCTGCCGTGGGGCCGCATCGGTCTGACGATCTGCTACGACGTGCGCTTTCCGGCGCTCTATCGCGCGCTGGCCGAGGCCGGCGCGTCGTTCCTCACGGTGCCGTCAGCCTTCACCAGAAAGACCGGCGAAGCGCATTGGCATACGCTGCTCCGCGCCCGCGCCATCGAGAACGGCTGTTTCGTGTTTGCCGCGGCACAGGCCGGCATGCATGAGAACAAGCGCGAGACGTTTGGCCATTCGCTGATCATCGCGCCATGGGGCGAAATCCTCGCCGAGGGTGGCGTCGAGCCCGGCGTGTTCCTCGCCGAGATCGATACATCCAAGGTCGAGACGGCGCGGAAAGCCGTGCCGTCGCTGCAGCATGGCAGGCGCTTCGGCATCGCCGACCCCAAGGCTGGCCCCGAGCATCTGCATCTCGTCCGGGGTTCGGCATGATCCGGTACAACCTTCGCTGCGAGAAGGGCCATGCGTTCGAAAGCTGGTTTCAAAGCTCTGCGGCCTATGAGAGCCAGGAAAAACGCAGGCTGGTGAGCTGCCCTGCCTGCGGTTCGGTCAAGGTCGAGCGCGCCATCATGGCCCCGCAGATCGTGAGCAAGAAGGGCCGCGAGGCCGCCTCGCCTGCGCCAGCCGCGCCTGCGGAAGCAACGGCGTCATCGGAATCGACGCCGCTCCTGATGGCCCAGGAGCGCGAGCTGCGCGCCAAGCTCAAGGAATTGCGCGATCACATCGTGAAAAATGCCGACAATGTCGGCGATCGCTTCCCCAACGAGGCGCGCAAGATGCACTACGGCGATATCGAGCATCGCCCGATCTACGGCGAGGCCTCGCCGGACGAGGCGCGCGCGCTGATCGACGAAGGCGTCGAGGTTTCCCCGCTGCCGGTGCTGCCGGACGACCGGAATTGATGCGGCGGTTCCGTAGATTCCTAGGGTGGGCAAAGCGAAGCGTGCCCACCACTTCTCAATGATCGCTTGTAACTAAAATGGTGGGCACGGCGCTTACGCGCCTTTGCCCGCCCTACGATTCCCGAATCAAGCCGCCACCAGCAGCGCAACGCCCGCCACGATCAGCACGATGCCGGACAATTCACGCGCCGATAGCGGCTGCTTGAACGAATAATACGCCACGGCCTGCGCGAACAGCACCTCGACCAGCGCCAGCGTGCGCACATTGGCGGCCGCCGTCAGCGCAAATGCCAGAAACCAGAATTGCGAGGCGAATGCGCCCATGAAGCCCGCGAGCATCGAGGGCCGCCACAGCGTCAAAATCTTCTTGAGCACGTCCGGTGCGCGAAACAGGAGATAGACCGTCAGTACCAGCGTCTGCACGAACAGGCCGAACACCAGCATATAGGACGCCGCCGTGACGAAGGAGACGCCGGGCACCACGATAACAGCGCCGCGAAAGCCGACCGCCGAAAGCGCAAAGCCCGCCGCGGCGACCAGACCGATGATGGTCGGCTTCAACTCCGCAAAGCCCTTTTCGCCGCCCGGCCGCAGCGCCGTGATGACCACGCCGACGGTCGCGATCACGATCGCGACCACTTTCAGCAGCGTCAAATGATCGCCGAGAAAGATGAAGCCGAAGATCGCGGTCTGGATCGCCTCGGTTTTGAGATACGCCGTCGTCACGACGAAGGAGCGGTCGTTCATCGCAAGCAGCATCAGACCGGTAGCAACGATCTGACTGAGCGCGCCGAGCAACAACCACGGCCAGAACACCGCCGTCGGCCACGGTACAGGGTCGCCGGTCACCGCCACGACGACCGCAAAGAAGATGATCGAGAACGGAAAGCCGAACAGAAAGCGGATATTGGTCGCGCCCCAGGTCCCGAGCGGCCCCGTCAACGAGCGCTGCATCGCATTGCGGGCGACCTGGCCCAGCGCGGCGATGATGGTGAAGGGAATCCAGAGGGAGGCGACGGAGAGCATCGGAAATACCGGCAGGAAGCTGCCGCACCGTGCCGGGCGGCACGGATGCGGTCAACCGGAGCTGCGTCATGACAGGATTGCGCGTGCACCACAAACCCGCCGTCGCAGGACGACGGATGGCCTCTACACTCCCTCGGCCACCACCATGTAGTTCACGTCCATGTCGGACGAGATGCTCCATCGGTCGGCGAGCGGGTTATAGACCACGCCGGCCTGTTCGGTGATGGTGAACCGGTTGCTGGCGAGATGCTGCGCGAGTTCGTCGGGCGTGACGAACTTGTCCCACTGATGGGTACCGCGCGGCAGCCAGCGCAGCACATATTCGGCGCCGACGATCGCGAGCGCAAAGCTCTTCCAGTTGCGGTTCAGCGTCGAGACCACCATCAACCCGCCCGGCTTGACCATCGCCGCGCAGCGGGAAAGGAACGCGCCGACATCGGTGACATGCTCGATTACTTCCATCGCCAGCACGATGTCGAAGCGCTCGCGCACGTCCATCGCCTCGACGGTGGTACAGCGATAGTCGATCGACAGATGTCCCTTGTCGGCATGCAGCCTGGCGGCGGCGATGTTGGTCGCGGACGGATCGATCCCGATCACTTGCGCGCCCAGCCGCGTGAACGGCTCGCACAGCAGACCTGCGCCGCAGCCGATATCGAGGATGCGCAGGCCCGACAGGCAACTCAGGCTCCTGGCGTTGCGATCGAACTTGCGGCAGGCGGCGTCGCGGATATAGGCGAGCCGCAGCGGATTGATCTTGTGCAGCGGGGCCATCTTGCCTTTGGGGTCCCACCACTCGTCCGACAATTTTGAAAACTTTGCGACTTCGGCCGGGTCAACGGTCGAGCCCGTAGCGGAGAAGCCGCCGGCGGAGGAATTTTGCTGCATGGCCATAATTTAAGTGCCAACCGGTCGAGTCGTGATGGCATTACGAAACGCCAGCGGCGACGCAATGGTGGAAATGGTTTCCTTGCCCTCGCCGACACCCATGATCGTGACGTTGCCGTAGTTCATGATGCGGCCAAGAATGCTCTGATCGACGTCGACGCTCTCGACCTTGTCGAGGCTCATCTCGAAGGTGCGCCGCTTGATGAAGCCCGTCTTGTGGACGATCCGCATGTTGGTGACGTCGGTCTCTGTGGTCCAGCGATGGAACCAGGCGGTCGCCGTCCAGTACAGGGCGGCGAGCCCGACGCCCGCGGCGAACGCCAGGCAGACCAGCATCAGAGCGTCGGTGCCGACCATGCGCGACAGCACCAGGAAAACGATCGCAATGATCCAGGCCCCAATGGCCGGCAGGTAGAACATCCAGTGCGCGTTGGTCGAATACAGCACCGTCTCGCCGGGTTGCAGGATTTCGTCGATATACCGGCCCATACGCCTGCCCTGAATTAACCCGCTACTACAGCCATTTGCGCCATTTTGGGCCGAAAACAAAGCTGGTTGCTTGCTCCGGACCGCGCCGCTATGTATACGCCGCTTTCGGCCCGGGCGCTCCACTTTCCGTGCGGGTCACCTTACTTATCCTCACAGGGAATGCACGCGTCGTCATGGGCCGCCTCGTGATGAAATTCGGCGGTACGTCCGTCGCCAATATCGACCGAATCCGCAACGTCGCGCGTCACGTCAAGCGCGAAGTCGACGCCGGACACGATGTCGCTGTCGTCGTGTCGGCCATGGCCGGCAAGACCAACGAGCTGGTGGACTGGTGCCGCGACGCCTCGCCGCTGCATGATGCGCGCGAATATGACGCCGTGGTGGCGTCCGGCGAACAGGTGACCTCGGGCCTGCTCGCGATCGTGCTGCAGGGCATGGGCATCCAGGCCCGCTCCTGGCAGGGCTGGCAGATCCCGATCAAGACCTCCGACGCCCACGCCTCGGCGCGGATTCTCGAGATCGATGGCACCGAGATCATCAACCGTTTCGGGGATCGCCAGGAAGTCGCCGTCATTGCCGGCTTCCAGGGCATCAACCCGCAGACCAACCGAATCACCACGCTCGGGCGCGGCGGCTCGGACACCTCGGCGGTGGCCATTGCGGCCGCAATCCGCGCCGACCGCTGCGACATCTATACTGATGTGGACGGCGTCTACACCACCGATCCGCGGGTGGTTCCCAAGGCGCGGCGGCTCGACAAGATCGCCTTCGAGGACATGCTGGAACTGGCCTCGCTGGGCGCCAAGGTCCTGCAGGTGCGCTCGGTGGAACTCGGCATGGTGTACAACATGCCCGTGTTCGTCCGTTCCAGCTTCGACAAGCCCGGGGATATCGACCCGCACGGCACGCCACCGGGTACGCTGATCTGCAGCGAGGAGGAAATCATGGAAAACCACGTCGTCACCGGCATCGCCTTCTCCAAGGACGAAGCCCAGATTTCGCTGCGCCAGATCGAGGACAAGCCGGGCGTTGCCGCCGCGATCTTCGGGCCGCTGGCGGACGCCAACATCAATGTCGACATGATCGTCCAGAACGTCTCCGAGGACGGCAAGACCACCGACCTCACCTTCACCGTTCCGGCCTCCGACTATAACCGCGCCCGCGACACCATTACCTCGTCGAAGGGCAAGATCGGCTATATCAGGCTCGACAGCGCCACCGATGTGTCCAAGGTCTCCGTGATCGGCAGCGGCATGCGCAGCCATGCCGGCGTCGCGGCGAAGGCGTTCAAGGCGCTATCCGAGCGCAACATCAACATCCGCGCCATTACCACCTCCGAGATCAAGTTTTCGGTGCTGATCGACGCTGCCTACACCGAACTTGCGGTGCGCACGCTGCACACGCTCTACGGGCTCGACCAGACTTAGAACGATTTTCTCTCAAATTCAGCGCATGGTCTGATCGCCAAACCGGCGGCGGTTTGGCGGATCATGCGCTTCGCTGGCGCAGCATCGGCTCTGACACACACGTTATTGGTTCTGGCAGGCGTTTTGCTTGGCAAAGCAAGCCTCGATTGGCTATACGGCCTGTGAGGTGGGTTGCCGCAAACTGCGCCACGGTTTTGGCGATCCCGATTCGGCCGGGATCAGGTGCCTGCGACCGCGCCGAATGAATAAAATTGTTGTTTTTCGTGCGTTTCACGCCAGCCGCCGGCCGCCCGGCGGCCTGGACTCGCGGGGGAGGATACCAGCACATGCGGAGCGCGTCGGGAGGCCCCCGCGTCTTGTTGAGACGGCTCCGCGAAACCATGGCGGAGCAGGTCTCGGCCCAGGAACGCCTGGACAAGATCGTGGTGCTGATCGCGGCCAACATGGTGGCCGAGGTCTGCTCCTGTTACGTGCTGCGCATCGATAACACGCTCGAACTTTACGCCACCGAAGGTCTGAACCGCGACGCGGTGCACCGGACGGTGCTGAACGCGCATGAGGGCCTCGTCGGCCTGGTCGCCAGCGAGGCGAGCCCGCTCAACCTCTCGGACGCGCAAAACCACCCGGCGTTCTCGTTCCGGCCTGAAACCGGCGAAGAAATCTACCATTCGTTCCTCGGCGTGCCGATCCTGCGGGCCGGCAACACGCTCGGCGTGCTGGTCGTTCAGAACCGCGCCAAGCGCACCTATGTCGAGGAAGAGGTCGAGGCGCTGCAAACCACCGCCATGGTGCTGGCGGAAATGATCGCCTCCGGCGAACTGGCGGCGCTGGCACAGCCCGGTGCGGAACCGGCGGCGCGGCATTCCCTGCACAAGACCGGCGCGATCCTCTCCGACGGCATCGCGCTCGGCCATGTCGTGCTGCACGAGCCGCGCGTCGTCATCACCAACTACATCGCCGAAGACCTGCCGAAGGAAATCAAGAAGCTGGATGCTGCGCTGGCCAAGCTGCGCGCCGACCTCGACCGCATGCTGGAGCGCGGCGACGTCGCCGAGGGCGGCGAGCACCGCGACGTGCTGGAAGCCTACCGCATGTTCGCCAACGACCACGGCTGGTCGCACAAATTGCACGAGGCGGTCGCCACCGGCCTCACCGCGGAAGCCGCCGTCGAGCGCGTACAGTCGGACACCCGCGCCCGCATGCTGCGCTCGACCGATCCCTATTTGCGCGACCGCCTGCACGATCTGGAAGACCTCGGCCATCGCCTGATGCGGCAATTGGTGGGACAGGATCATGCGCCGTCGCGCGAGCAGCTTCCCGAAAACGCCATCCTGATCGCGCGCGCGATGGGACCGGCGGCGCTGCTCGACTACGATCGCAAGCGGCTGCGCGGCCTGGTGCTGGAGGAAGGCACCGCCAACTCCCATGTCTCGATCGTGGCGCGCGCGCTCGGCATTCCCGCCGTCGGCGAGGTGCCGAACGCCCCCGGCATCGCCGATCCCGGCGATGCCATCATCGTCGACGGCACTTCGGGCTCGATCTATGTCCGCCCCTCGGCCGAGATCGAATCGGCCTATGCCGAGCGGGTGCGGTTTCGCGCGCGGCGGCAGGCGCAGTATGCCGCGCTGCGCGACAAGCCCTGCGTCACCAAGGACGGCCAGGCCGTCGAACTGATGATCAATGCGGGCCTCGTGATCGACCTGCCGCATATCGACGATACCGGCAGCGCCGGCATCGGGCTGTTCCGCACCGAGTTGCAGTTCATGGTCGGCCAGAGCCTGCCGCGCAGCTCCGACCAGCTCGCGCTCTATCGCACGGTGCTCGACGCGGCGGGCACCAAGCCGGTCACGTTCCGCACGCTCGACATCGGCGGCGACAAGGCGCTGCCCTACATGGAGACCGTGATCGAGGAAAATCCCGCGCTCGGCTGGCGGGCGATCCGGCTCGGGCTGGACCGCCCGGGACTCTTGCGCGGTCAGATCCGCGCGCTGCTGCGGGCCGGCGGCGGCCGCGCCCTGAAGATCATGTTCCCGATGATATCGGAAGTCGCGGAGTTCGATCAGGCCAAGGCCATCGTCGAGCGCGAACTGACCTATTTGCGTCAGCACGGCCATGCCCTGCCGGAGCGCATCGACGTCGGCACCATGGTGGAAGTGCCGGCGCTGCTCTATCAGCTCGACGAACTCCTGAAGAAGGTCGATTTCGTCTCGGTCGGGTCGAACGACCTGTTCCAGTTCCTGTTCGCGGTCGATCGCGGCAACGCCAAGGTTTCCGAGCGGTTCGACACCATGTCCGCGCCGATCATGCGGGCGCTGCGCGACATCGTGCGCAAGGCCAATGCGGCCAAGAAAGCGGCCTCGCTATGCGGCGAGATGGCCTCAAAGCCGCTCGGCGCGCTGGCGCTGATCGCGCTCGGCTACCGCTCGCTGTCGTTGTCCGCCACCGCACATGGGCCGGTCAAGGCAATGATTCTCGATCTCGACGCCAAGAAGGCCGAGGCTGTCATCATGCCGCTACTCGATGCACCGGCCGGCAGCGTCTCGATCCGGCAGAAGCTGACGGAATTCGCGGAAGCCGAGGGGCTGTCGTTGTAGCGAGGCCCTGTCCCGACAACGCAGCCCTTCCGCATCCGCTCTCTGAGAACCACGCCATGTTGCCCGAAGCCAAACTCGATATCCTGCTCGCCCACCACGCTTCGCTGGAAGCCGAGCTGCTGGGCCAGGTGAATTCCGAAAAATACGTCCAGATCACGCGCGAGCTCGCCGAGCTCAATCCGCTGATCGATGCGGTCAAGGCCTATCGCGCGGCGCGGGCCGAGATTGCGGGCGCCGAATCGCTGCTGGCGGATGCCGCCACCGATCCCGAAATGCGCAGCATGGCCGAAGCCGAGCTCGAAACGCTGCAGGCGCGCGTCAATGAACTGTCGCAGAAGATCCGCGTGGCGCTGTTGCCCAAGGATGCCATGGACGACCGCAACGTGGTGCTGGAAATCCGCGCCGGCACCGGCGGCGACGAGGCCTCGCTGTTCGCCGGCGACCTGTTCCGGATGTATGAGCGGTTTGCTGCGCTCCAGGGCTGGAAGGTCGAGGTGATCTCGGCCTCCGAAGGCACCATGGGCGGCTACAAGGAAATCATCGCCGAGGTACAGGGCCGTGGTGCGTTCGCCAAGCTGAAGTTCGAATCCGGCGTGCATCGCGTGCAGCGCGTGCCCGACACCGAGACGCAGGGACGCATTCACACGTCCGCGGCTACGGTCGCCGTGCTGCCCGAGGTCGAGGATGTCGACGTCGACATCAAGAACGACGATTTGCGGATCGAGACCATGCGCGCGCAGGGCGCCGGCGGCCAGCACGTCAACAAGACCGAATCCGCGATCCGGATCACTCATATTCCGACCGG
Organism: Bradyrhizobium sp. AUGA SZCCT0283; assembly: GCF_018130385.1. Classification (GTDB taxonomy): domain Bacteria; phylum Pseudomonadota; class Alphaproteobacteria; order Rhizobiales; family Xanthobacteraceae; genus Bradyrhizobium. The sequence continues at coordinate 139,981 of NZ_JAFCLU010000001.1, forward strand.
CATCGTGGTCATGATGCAGGACAGCCGCTCGCAGCATAAAAATCGCGCATCCGCGATGAACATCCTGCGCTCGCGCATCTATGACGCCGAGCGCCAGCGCGTCGATGCGGCGCGCTCCGCGGACCGCAAGGAGAAGGTCGGCTCCGGCGACCGAAGCGAGCGCATCCGCACCTATAATTTCCCGCAAGGCCGCGTCACCGACCACCGCATCAACCTGACGCTCTACAAGCTGCCGCAGGTGATTTCGGGCGAAGCGCTGGGTGAATTGATCGACGCGCTGACCACCGAGCACCAGGCCGCCCAGCTTGCAGCCCAGGGCGCAGCGGCGTGAGCGCACCGACCGTCGAGGCCGCGCGGCGCGCGCTCACAGCGAGACTCAAATCCGCCGCCATCGAATCCGCTGAACTCGACGCGCGGATTCTGACAGGCCATGCACTTGGCCTCGATTTGACCGGCTTGATATCGGCAGCGCAGCGCCAACTGACCTCGGACGAATCGGCACGCCTTGAGGAATTCGCCCACCGTCGCCTCGCGGGAGAACCGGTCGCCCGCGTTCTCGGCGAGAAGGAGTTTTGGGGTCTGCCGCTGCAACTCTCGTCGGCTACGCTGGTGCCGCGGCCCGATACCGAGACGGTGGTCGAACTGGCGCTGGAACTGCTGCGCGCCGGCGGAGACCTCGATCGCCCGTTGCGCATCGCCGATCTCGGCACCGGCTCCGGGGCGATCCTGCTGGCGCTGCTGTCCGAATTGCCCGCGGCGCAAGGATTCGGGACCGACATTTCTGAGGCCGCCTTGCAAACCGCCGCGGCCAATGCTGCTCGCGCAGGGCTGTCGGATCGCGCGACCTTCATCGCGTGCGATTATGCGAGCGGACTAGCCGGCCCGTTTGATCTGATCGTCTCGAACCCGCCCTATGTCCGCTCGGCGGACATCAATGGTCTGGCGGCGGAGGTGCGGAATCACGATCCGCTGGCCGCGCTTGATGGCGGCGCCGACGGGCTGGACGCCTACCGCGCGCTGATACCCCAGGCGGCTGGCCTCCTGGCCCCGGGTGCAGCCCTTGTGGTGGAGGCCGGGGAGGGTCAAAGCACCCAGATCGAGGCTTTGATGACGACCGCAGGGTTAACGCCTGCAACAGCCCCCAAAGCCGATCTGGCGGGCATTCCGCGGGCCCTCGCGGGCCACAAAAAGGCCCGATAAAGTACCTTTGGAACGCAAAAAAACCCCTTGGAATATTCCCCGGGAGCGACTACGTTCCGTTCACAACATCGGTCCAGGGTTGGCCCCGTAAGACGATGCGGGTGAGGCCAGAGTTCTCGAAACGAGAGCCCGCCGTGTGAAAGGTTCCAAAAGCAGGTCGAATTGAGCGCAATAGCTGGAGCTGTGCTGCTCTCGACCGTAAAGCGAACGAAAGCCTGATATTGCGCTTGAAGACTTACGCAACCGCCTGTCCCGCGAAGCCGTCACGCAAGACGATGAGGCTGGTTTTGGCAGGCTGAATGATTTGGTCCGGTGCAAGGTGAATGCGGCCGGTTGGGGAACGCGTCTTTGCTGAACGCGATGGTTGGCGAAATCGACGACATGAATCTGAACGGCATCGTGATTTGGTGCGCATGAGCGCGCGCCGAGTCGGATGAGGCTACGACGGCAACTGCATAACTTCAGGGCTGGAATTAAAGGCGAGACATGAGAAACGGTCAAAACAACAAGCGGATGCGTAACCGGAATCAAGGCAGTAACCGGAACGATGGCCGGCGCGGTCAGAACCCGATGACCCGGGTGTTCGAATCCAACGGGCCCGACATCAAGATCCGCGGCACCGCTTCGCATGTTGCGGAAAAATACGTTCAGTTGGCGCGCGATGCGCGCTCATCCGGCGACCCGGTCGCGGCCGAAAATTACTACCAGCACGCCGAACATTATTTCCGCCTGATCGCCGCCGCCCAGGAGCAATTCCGGCAGAACCAGCCGCAGCCGCGCATCGACACCGATACGCAGGCGGCGGAAGACGGTGACGACGACGGCGAGAGCTTCTCGCATTTCGGCCAGGAGCCGGGCTTCGTCCCGCAGCAGCCGCAGCCCTTCGTCCGCGACAACAGTCCGCGCGAACAGCGCGGCGATGGCCAGCCCTACCAGCGTGACCAGCAGCCGCGCGAACACCATCGCGAACGCGAGCATCGTCCGCAGCCGCAATTTCAGCCGCAACCCCAGCCGCAGCCGGTGATTGCCGACACGGGCGGCGTCGATCGGCTGCCCTCCTTCATCACCGGGCCGCAGCCGCAGGTGAATGGCGCGCCCGGCGGGTATGAAGAGGGCCGTGGCGGCGAGCGTTTCCCGCGCCGGCGCCGTCGGCCGCATGGTCCGCGTCCCGACAACATGGCCGCGCCAGCCGCCCCGGGCGAAGATTTCAATCCGGGGAATGAGTAGGTAGTTCACTCATGGTCGTCGTCCCTGCGAACGCAGGGACCCATACGCCGCGGCCTTGATTTAAGGCACGCTGGTGGACGACCTTTGCAAATAACTACTGACGGTGGCTGTGGGCCCCTGCGTTCGCAGGGGCGACGACGGAGGATTACGCCTTATCCCTTGTCGCCGTCGATGACGGCACCAGCACCGGCTCCAGCGACGGAATCAGCCGTGTGCGTTCGCGGCCCGCGGGGATCGCGCGATAGACCTGCTTGGTCGCCTCCACGATATGGACACCCGCGAACGGCAGCGACAGCGCTGCGCCAACACGCTCCCACGCCATCGCCGAGCGCAGGAACCAGCTATTGCCGACCGGGGGCAGGAACAGCGCCTCGCCCCACGAGGCCGGCGTGAACCAGGTCTGCCGCAGCAATTGCGTGATCTGCGCGCGCGAATAGGGCCGGCCGTGACCGAACGGCGTATTGTCGGTGCGCGTCCACACGCCGCGCCGGTTCGGGATCACCGCGATCAGCCGGCCCGACGGCGCCAGCACGCGCCACACCTCGCGCAGCAGGCGCTCCGGGTCGTCGGACATTTCCAGGGCGTGGACTAGCAGGATCCGATCCACCGCGGCGTCCGGCAGCGGCATCGAGAATTCGTCGATCAGGGTCGCCAGCGCGGGCCGCGCGGTCGGCCATTTCAACACGCCTTGCGCTGCCGGCATGAAGGCGATGCAGCGTTCGGAATCCTCGCGAAACAGGCCGAGATAGGGCGTCGGGTAGCCGAGGCCGAGCACGCGCTGACCCGTCGCATCGGGCCAGCGCGCCCGGATGCCGCGGTTGATCAACTGCCGCGCCACGATGCCGAGGCGCTGCGAATAGAAATCGCGGAGATCGATGACGTCGATAGTCATGAGCGCAATCTACCACACCGTGTTTCATTGCGGCGCGCCGAAAATGGCATTGCCGCGCAAGCGTTAACGCCATATTTCTGGGCAATTAATGAGGCTGAAAGCCTTAACCACGGAGCTATCATGGCCGCGGAAATTCGCACCTTCACCTGCCTCAACGACAATTTTGGCTATTTGATCCACGATCCCGCGACCAAGGCCACCGCGTCGATCGACGCGCCGGAAGCCGCCCCGATCATCCAGGCGCTGGAGCGGGAGGGCTGGACGCTGACGGATATTCTCGTCACCCACCACCATCACGACCATGTCGGCGGCGTCGCCGAACTGAAGCAGAAATATAATTGCCGGGTCGTCGCCCCCAACGACAAGTCCACCAAGATCGCCAATGTCGACCTGCGCGCGGCCCATGGCGATGTCATCAAGGTGGGCAGCCTGCTGGCGCGGGTGCTGGAAACGCCCGGCCATACGCTCGATCATGTCTCCTACGTGTTCGATACCGAAAAAGCGGTGTTTGCCGCCGACACGCTGTTCTCGATCGGCTGCGGCCGGGTGTTCGAGGGTACCTATCCCATGATGTGGGATTCGCTGCTGAAGCTGCGCGCGCTGCCGGACGATTTCAAACTCTATTGCGGTCACGAATACACGGCGTCGAACATCAAATTCGCGCTCACGGTCGACGGCGACAATCCCGCGCTGAAGGCGCGCGCGGAGGAAGTGACGCGGCTGCGTGCCGAGAACAAGCCTACGATCCCTGTGCTCTTGGGTGAGGAGAAGAAAGCCAACGTCTTCCTGCGCGCCGACGAACCGTCGGTGGCGGCAAAGCTGCACATGAAGGGCGCCGGCGCGGCCGAGGTATTCGGCGAATTGCGCGAGCGCAAGAACAAGTCCTGATGGCGCTGTCGAAACAGGCCGCCGACATCATCGCGCGGCTCGACCTGAAGCCGCATCCGGAAGGCGGCCATTATCGCGAGACGTTTCGCGACGCGCGCGTGGACGCCGACGGACGCTCGCGATCGACCGCGATCTATTTCCTGCTGGCGCACGGCGAACGCTCGCACTGGCATCGCATCGACGCCGTGGAGACCTGGCATTACTACGCAGGTGCGGCGCTGACGCTGCGGATTTCCGATGACACCGGACAACGCAGCGTGAAGCTAGGCCCCGATCTCGCCGCGGGTGAAATCCCGCAAGCAATCGTTCCGGCGCACACCTGGCAGGCTGCGGAGAGCACCGGTGACTGGACGCTCGTCGGCTGCACCGTGGCGCCGGGATTCGAATTTGCGAATTTCGAACTGGCGCCGATGGGTTGGGAGCCAACGTGATTTAATGGTGGGCACGCTACGCTTTGCCCACCCTACGGATTCTTCCTCCACACCATATCTTTCGCTGCGATCAAACCACCGCCGGCGATCAGCACCGCTGCGATCGCAATCGTGGCGGTCGGCTGCGCAAAGCCGGCGAGGATCAGAAACGCCGTCGACAGCAATGGCGTCGCGTAGGACGCAGCCCCCAGCACGCGGATATCGCCGCGCTTCATGCCGATGTCCCAGACAAAGAAGGCGGCTCCGACAGGGCCGACGCCGAGCGCGATGATCGCAAGCCATGGCCCGATCGTCTCCGGCCACACCGTGGTCTCGACCATGCCGTGGACCACCGCAGCCAGCACCGCAGTCGCGAGGCAGAAGCCCGCCACGGCATCGGTCGGCACCGCCTTCAGCTTGCGCGACATCACTGAATAGGCCGCCCACACAAAGGCGGCGACGAAGGCTGCGGCAAGTCCCGGTATCTGGCCGGGGGCAAAGGTCGCGCCATTGCCGGCGAACAGCAACACGGTGCCGGCAAGCCCGAGCAGCGCGCCGATGATATGATGCGGCGCCAATCGCTCGCCCGGCAATAGCGAGGAGAACAGCACGATCAACAGCGGCCAGAGATAATTCAACAACCCCGCTTCCGCAGGCGGCGCGAAGCGCAGCGCGAGGAAATACAGCGCGTGATAGCCAAACAGGCCGCCGACCCCAACGACCCAGGCCACCAGCGGCTGCCTGAGCGCGTCGAAGGCGGAAGGCCGGAACAGGAAGCTGGCGAAGGCGACCAGGGCGCCGATCGCAAACGTCATCGCGGCGAGCTGGAACGCCGGGATCTTTCCGGTCGCAACCGTCAAAACCGACAGCAGCGACCACATCAGGATCGCGGTCAGTCCGATCAGCGTAGCGGTGCGGGGAGCCATTGGGCCGTCATTGCGAGCGAAGCGAAGCAATCCATCCTTGTTACATAGCGAAATTGGATTGCTTCGTCGCTAGTACTCCCTTGCGCAAACGCTTGGCGTTTGTCGTGGGGAATGCGTCAGATCATGTACTGGCCGCCGTTGATGGTCATCGTGGAACCGGTGATGCCGCCGGCCTCGTCGGCGGCGAGGAACACCACGGCGCGGGCGATTTCCTCGGGCTCGCCGAGACGGTTGACCGGGATCAGCGGCAGGATGCTCTTCTCGAGCACCTCCTTCGGCACCGCCTGCACCATTTCGGTGTTGATGTAGCCGGGGCAGATCGCGTTCACTGTGATGCCGCCCTTGGCGTTCTCCAGCGCCAGGGCCTTGGTGAAGCCAATGTCGCCGGCCTTGGCCGCGGAATAGTTGACCTGGCCGAACTGGCCCTTCTGGCCGTTGATCGAGGAGATGTTGATGACGCGGCCGAATTTGCGGGCGCGCATGCCTTCGATCACCTGGCGCGTCATGTTGAACAGCGAGCCGAGATTGGTGTTGATGACCGCGTTCCACTGATCGAGCGTCATCTTGTGGAAGGCGCCGTCCTTGGTGATGCCGGCGTTGTTGATCAGCACATCGACCGGGCCGAGGTCGGCCTCGACCTGCTTGACGCCGGCCGCACAGGCGTCGAATGAGCTGACGTCCCATTTGTAGACAGGGATGCCGGTCTCGGATTTGAATTTTTCGGCAGCGGCGTCATTGCCGGCATAGCTCGCCGCAACCTTGTAGCCCGCAGCCTTCAGCGCCTTGCTGATCGCCGCGCCAATGCCCCTCGTCCCCCCAGTTACCAATGCAACACGTGCCATGTCGTAGTCCTCCTTGGTGGTCTTTTTTCTATGCCGGAATTGCTCCGGTCTTTTGACGAAACTCAGTCTTCAGGTTTTGAAGCGTTCTTGTTTTGCAGCGCTCTTGGAAACGCTTGCAGAGATGAAAATGCCCGGCGCGAGACCGGGCATTTCATCTTTACCAATTCGAGCCGCGGTTGCGAGATGATCTTTTCATCATTCAACCAGTCACTCTGCCTTTAGTTCAGTCGCGCGCAATGCACATCGCGATGCCCATGCCGCCCCCGATGCACAGCGTGGCGAGGCCCTTCTTGGCATCGCGCTTCTGCATCTCGTGCAGCAGCGTCACCAGCACGCGTGCGCCGGATGCGCCGACCGGGTGGCCGATCGCGATCGCGCCGCCATTGACGTTGACCTTGCCGGTATCCCAGCCGAGGTCCTTGTTGACCGCGCAGGCCTGCGCCGCGAACGCCTCGTTGGCCTCGATCAGGTCGAGGTCGCCGATGTTCCAGCCGGCCTTCTTCAGCGCGGCGCGGGAAGCCGGGATTGGCCCGGTGCCCATGATCTTGGGGTCGACGCCGGCCTGGCCCCACGACACGATGCGGCCGAGCACCTTCTTGCCTTCCTTGGCGGCCTGCCTGGCGGTCATCAGCACCACGGCGGCGGCGCCGTCATTGATGCCGGACGCGCTGCCGGCGGTGACGGTGCCGTCCTTCTCGAAGGCCGGCTTCAGCTTTGCCATCGCGTCGATGGTCGCGCCGTGGCGCGGATATTCGTCGTCGCTGACGATGATGTCGCCCTTGCGGGTCTTGATGGTGACGGGGACGATCTCGTCCTTGAACTTGCCGGCCTTCTGCGCGGCCTCGGCCTTGTTCTGCGAGAAAACCGCGAACTCGTCCTGCTGTGCGCGGGTGATCTGGTACTGCCGCGCGACGTTCTCGGCGGTGTTGCCCATGTGGTAGCCGTTGAAGGCGTCCCAGAGGCCGTCCTTGATCATGGTGTCGACGAACTCGATCGGGCCCATTTTGGTGCCGCCGCGCAGATACTGCGCGTGGGGGGCCATGCTCATGGATTCCTGGCCGCCGGCGACAACGATTTCGGAATCGCCGTTGAGCAGCGCCTGATAACCCAGCGCTACCGTACGCAGGCCGCTGCCGCAGAGCTGGTTGACGCCCCAGGCCGGGCTTTCCACCGGAATGCCGGCGGCGATCGAGGCCTGGCGGGCCGGGTTCTGGCCCTGGGCCGCGGTCAGGATCTGGCCCATGATGACTTCGGAGACGCGGCCCGGCTCGATGCCCGCCCGCTCCAGCGCAGCCTTGATGGCGATGGCGCCGAGGTCGTGGGCCGGGGTGGTGGCGAACGCGCCGTTGAAACTGCCGACCGGGGTGCGGGCGGCGCTGACGATGACGACATCGTCTGACATGGACATCTCCTGGGGTTGAGGTTTCTTTTTGACGGCGGGCGGCCGGATGGCGTGCCTGTCTCTCACCTCATCCTCTTAACCTCGTTGATCCATGTCAATCGGCCAGGGGCCAAAATCCTGCCGCGGCGCATTCAAATTGATCCCCGTGAGGGTTTCCATAGCAGCGTCCATGCCTTGGAATTAACCGTGCCGCACAAAACGGTAGCCGAACCGCATTGAAAATGCTTACTTTGCTGCGTTGCGTTGCTCGTCTGCCCGTCGGCGATGCCGTCGGGTTCCCGCTCTCGGTGTATTGTGTGAGCTTATGGCAAAGTCAGACCAACCTACGACCATCAAGAAATACGCCAACCGGCGGCTCTATAATACCGGCACCAGCACCTATGTGACGCTCGAGGATCTCGCGGCGATGGTGAAGGATGGCGAGGATTTTCTCGTCTACGACGCCAAGACCGGCGACGACATCACCCGCTCGGTGCTGGCGCAGATCATCTTCGAACAGGAAAACAAGGCCGGACAGAATCTGTTGCCGACCACTTTCCTGCGCCAGTTGATCCGCTTCTACGGCGACAGCATGCAGATGGTGGTGCCGAAATATCTGGAGCAGTCGATCGACACGCTGACGCGCGAACAGGAAAAATTCCGCAAGCAGCTCACCAACACCTTCAGTGGAACGCCGTTTGCGCCGCTCGAGGAACATGTCCGCCGCAACATGGAATTGTTTCAGCAGACGTTCTCGATGTTCAAGCCGTTCGTGCCGCCGCGCGCCGGATCGACGTCGTCCGAGCCGGAGAAGGCACCGGAGCCGGCGCCGGACGAAGACAATATCGACGACCTTCGCCGCCAGATGAAGGACATGCAGGAACGCCTCGAGCGCATGTCGAAAGAGCCGAAGAAGGAAGAATAGCCGCCCTGCGGCATCAACTAACCGGCGACGTGCAGGCCCGGCTTCTTCCGTCGCCCGCGCAACCATCGTCGCGACTCCGGTCCGCCGGATCGTAAAGAGATTTGGCTTTCCCATTGACCTGAATCAAGCGGGAAAGCCCTGCCGCAGCCACAATGTGCATATGGATATGCGCGTTGCGGCTATCGACTCGACCGCGGCCCCGGCGGGGCTGCCACCTGAAAAAAACCGGCGACTTTCGTGGACGCTCGCGGCTGCGATCCTGATCGCGGCTGCGGGGCTCGCCATCGGGTGGTGGCTGCTGCGAGGGCCTGCGATTACGGTTGCCCGCGTCACGCGTGGCGCGGCTGCTGAAATCGTTTACGCGACCGGCGCGGTCGAGCCCGAGACATGGTCGCGTTCGACACCGCTGGTTCGCGGCCGGATCATCGAGCGCTGCCGATGCGAGGGCAAGACCGTCAAACGCGGCGATCTCCTTGCCCGTCTTGACGACAAGGAAGCGCTGGCGACGCTGAACGACCTGCATGCGCTGGAGGATTTTCAACAGCGCGAATTCGACCGCCAGTCGCAACTGCTATCGCGTGGCGTGGCAACCTCGCAGGCGTTCCAGAAGGCCGAGAGCGACCTGGCACGCATCAAGGCGCAGATCGCGGCACAGGCGCAGCGGCTCGAATATTACAAGCTGGTGTCGCCGATGGATGGAACCGTTCTCAAGGAGGACGGCGAGGTCGGGGACATGGTCGAACCCGGCACGATCCTTTACCGCATCGGGCTGGAAAAGCCGTTATGGGTTGTCGCCGACGTCAACGAGGAGGACATTCCCCGGGTCAAGGTCGGCCAGAACGCGTTGCTGCGTACCGATGCGTTCGCAGGTCAGGTGTTGCCCGGCACCGTCAAGCAGATTACGCCGGCCGGCGATCCCGTATCGAAGACGTTTCGCGTCAGGATCGGCTTGCCCGACGATACGCCGCTGCGGGTCGGCATGAGCGTCGAAGCCAACATCATCAGCCGCGAAAAACCTGACGCCGTTCTCGTCCCGGCCAACGCCGTGGTCCACAACAGCCTGTTCGCGATCGAGGACGGCCGCGCACGGCTGCGCAAGGTCGAGATCGGCATCCGCGGCACTGGCTTTGTGGAAATCCTGCAGGGCGCGAGCGAAGGAGAATCGGTCGCCTCGCCGGCGACCGCCAACATCAAGAACGGTTCCCGGGTCCGCGCGACGCCAGTGGAGTCGTCGGCACCGTGAACCTGATCCTGACCATTGCCTGGACCCACGTCCGCTACCGCGCCCGCCAGACCCTTGTGGCGATCGCCGGCGTCATGACCGGGGTCGGCTTTTCCATCATGATGGCGGCCATGATGGAAGGCTCGCAGGACGATTTCATCCAGACTCTGGTCAATGCCTTGCCTCATATTTCGGTGACGGATGAGCTGCGCGAACCGAACCGGCAACCGGCCGACATCCGTTACGCGGCGGCGGAATTCCATGGCCTGACGCCGGAGGTGCGCCGCCCGGGCATCAAGAACCCGATGGCCACGATCGCCTCGCTGCAGACCTGGGTGCCCGGCGCACTGACGCCCTCGGTGCAGTCAAAGGCGGTGCTGCGCTTTGCCGGCCGCAACATCACCGTTTCGATCGTCGGCATTGATCCCCGAACTGAAGCGGAAGTCTCCAACCTGGCCACCCACATGCGGCAGGGCTCGCTGCATTCGCTCTATCGGGCGTCCAATGCCATTCTGCTCGGCGACCGGCTGGCGAGCAAGATCGGCGCGCGCGTCAATTCCAACATCACGCTTGCCTCCGCCGAGGGCGCCAACATGAGCGCCACCGTGGTCGGCACGTTCCATTCCGGGTTCCGGATGACGGACGAAACCACCGGCTATGTCCTGCTGAAGACCGCGCAGGTTCTGGAAAAGCAGACCGGCGTCGTCAACGAAATCCGCGTCCGCACGCGGGACCCGATGGAGGCGCGCCTGATCAGCGAGCGCATCGGCGAACAGACCGGGTATCGGTCAATCTCCTGGCAGGAAGCCCAGGAGGACCTGCTCTCGGCCATCACGGTACGAAACGTGCTGATGTACACCATCGTCGGCGCCATCCTGCTGGTGGCGAGCTTCGGCACCTACAACATCATCTCCACGATCACCCATGAAAAGACCCGAGACATCGCGATTCTGAAATCGCTTGGCTTCCGGGATCGTACCATCCGGACAATCTTCATTTGCGAGGCTCTGCTGGTTGGACTCGTCGGCGCGGCGCTCGGCTGGATATTCGGTTATCTCCTGACCCGCGGCCTCGCCTCACTTGAATTCAAGACGCCGTTTTCCGACTACAACCATCTGCCCGTTATCTATTCGGTGAAGCACTATCTGCTCGCCACCGCCGTGGCGCTGGCGTCGAGTTTCGTTGCGGGTTATTTCCCGGCCCGCGCCGCGGCACGCGTTCATCCCGTCGACATCATCAGGGGCGCGACATGAGCATGCCGCTGATTGAGGCGCGACGCGTGACCAAGATCCTCGGCGGCGTCGTGCCGGTGACGCTGGTCCGGGATATCGATCTCAAGATCATGCCGCGAGAGTTTATTGCCATCACCGGCCCGTCCGGCTCCGGAAAATCCTCATTGCTGTATTTGCTGGGACTGCTGGACCTGCCGACCGACGGCGACGTCCTGATCGACGGCCGCTCTACCACGGCCATGACGGAAGACGAGCGGGCCGAGGTTCGGCTCGCCCGGCTTGGCTTTGTGTTTCAGTTCCACTTTCTGCTTCCGGAATTCAGCATCACCGAGAATGTCGCGTTGCCGATGCGCGCCCAGGGACGCTTGTCGCCCCGGGCGATCCTGACGCGCGCCGAGGAATTGCTGGGATCGCTCGGACTGGGCGACCATCGCCGCAAGACACCGGACCAGCTATCCGGCGGTCAGCGCCAGCGGGTCGCGGTCGCCCGGGCGCTCGCCAACGATCCGCCGGTCATTCTCGCGGACGAGCCGACCGGGAGCCTCGATTCCGTTTCCACCGCGCAGGTGTTTGGCATCCTCCGCGACCTGGTCGCGCTGGACGGCAAGACCGTGGTCGCAGTCACCCACGATCTCAATCTCGCTGCGCAGATGCATCGCCGCATTCACGTGGTCGACGGCCAGGTGCAAAAGGATGCGACGGCTGCGGCCGACGGCCACGCCCCGGCCTGACGCGCGCCCGATCCCGTCGTGCCAGCGATCAGCCCGCCGCCGGCAATACCGTCTCAGTCTGCGTGGCCCACGGCCGATCCGGCGACGCCAGCCCGATCAGGCGGCCCTGGATGTAATCGCAGCCCCATTCGCGCAGCATCACGGCGGCTTCCTCGTCCTGCACCCATTCCGCCACCGTCTTGATCTGCAGGCGATTCGCCAGATCGATCAGGGTATGCACGAAGGCGCGATCGTCCGCGGAGCGTGCGATGTTCTGCACGAAGGCGCCGTCGATCTTCACGATATCGACGCCGAGCTTGCGCAAATTCCGGAATGAAGTGTAGCCGGCGCCGAAATCGTCGATCGCGATCTGGCTGCCGAAATTTTTCAGTCGCGTGATGAAGCCTCTGATGTCGTCGATATCCTGGATCGCAACCGTCTCGGTGATTTCGACGATCAGCCGCTCGCCGGCGCCGGGATGCGCCTGCATCAGCGATTCGATCGAAGTCCACCAGTCCGGGTCCATGGTGGTGTCGGGCGAAATATTGAGGCTGAGCCGCACGTTCGGCGACGCCGCAAGTTCGGCAACCGCGAGTTCCAGCACGCGGTGGTCGACCAGCCGGATCAGGCCCAATCGCTCAGCGACCGGAACGATATCGGGTGCCAGCAGCGCCTGCCCATCCGCCTGCTCCATCCGCACCAGGCACTCATAGAACGCCGGCTGCCGCGAGCGTGCTTCGACCACCGGCTCGAACGCCGCGACGATCCGGCGCTCGTTGAGCGCGGTGACGATCTCGTCGGTGACGCGGATGTTGACGCGGCGCTGGGCATCGCGTTCGACATTCGGACGCCACAGCGCGAACGATCCGGCGCGGCGGCGCTTGGCGCCATCGAGTGTTTCCTGGGCGCGATTGATGGCTTCATCGGCATTGCGGGCATAGCGCGGGATGGTGATCGCGCCGATCGAGGCCGTCACCGAGACCGGGCCGGATTTGGTCGGGATCACCGTGTCGCGGATCCCTGCCAGAAAGCGCTCGGCCGCGGTATTGGTGTCGTCGACGGTGCAGTTCCGCAAGATCAGCCCGAACTTGTTGCCGGAGAACCGGCCGAGCACGTCGCCACCGCGCAGCTTGGCGCGGACGCGTTTTCCGACCTCGGCGATCACGGCGTCCGCTACGTCGAAGCCAAAGGCGTCGTTGACGCGCGCCAGATGATCGATGCCGATCAGCATGAAGGCGGAGGACGATCGCAAACGCATGGTTTCTTCGATGGTTTCCGCCAGCGCCGCGACGAGATGGGTGCGATTGAGTTCACCGGTCAGCGGGTCGTGCCGCGAAAGCCGCATGAGCTGTTCGTCGCGGGCGTGGCGCTCGTTGTTGACACGGACGATGCCTTGCGCCCGCACCGGCGTACCGTCGGGCCCTGCAAACCAGCAACCGGTCTCCTCGATCCAGATCAAGGGCGCGGAGGCCGCGGCCCGTACGCCATATTCGATCCGGTAGGCGACGCCTTCGCCGCCCCGCGCCGGCGCCGATCGAGCGAGCGCCTCCGTCCGGACCGAACGGGAGGGCTCGATCAGCCTGGCGAAGGCGGAACCGCTGGCCAGCGCCTCCGCCGGAATATCGGTGAAGACCGCGCCGGCATTGTCGCTCCAGACGATGGTGTCCGCTGTCAGGTCCCAGAGGAAGGCCGCCTGACCTAGCGAGGCAAGGATGCTGGAGGCTTGCGGGACAGGGAGCATCAGGACGCCTCGATTCGGGACACCGCCGGGGTGATTCCCATGGCCTTGAGGATAGTGGCGCTATCGAGCGCAAGGCTAGGCCAAGTTCATAAATAATCCGGAAACCACGTTTCACGGACTTCCCGGGCCTGGCGGGAACGAAACGGGAGGAAGCGGCATAGGCCTTGCGAGGTCAGATCGCAGTGGGGGCGTAACGTCCCAAAACGTGACAGTTTAGCCGGTTACGGTGTGCGATGCTGGATACCGATCGATCAGACGAAATCTTGGACGGCGAGTTCGTCAACCTCGACGAGCCGGCCGGCGCCGAGCTGGTGCCGGTGACCCAGTCCGTGCACTGGTCGCCGAGACCGGCGCCGCGGCCCGATCCAACCTTCGTCGCGCAGCTGATCGCGACCGCCGACCGGGCGCCGCAAACCCGCAGCCTGCGGCGGGCTTCGCTGGCGGATGCGCAGACGGCCTACGGCGCCAGCCAGATCCGGCGTTGCTGCACCGGCTTCCGGACGCGACAAATCATTTAGAGCTTCGGTTCTGATGGAATCAGAACCGTTTCCACCTCGCTGGAAAACGCTATGAATCAGCGTTGAGGCGTATCCGGCTTGTCCGGCGAGGGCTGGGGGCCGCTGCCCGGCTGTATTCCCGGCGACGGGACTTCCGGTGACGATGCTTCCAGGGAAGGCGTTTTCGGCGAGGCCGCCTCGGGCGCGACGGCGGGCTGTGCCGGTTTCGGTTCGGGGTGATCCTGCAGCACGGATTCGGCGACAGATGTTGCCGCCGGTACCGACGGCGCAGCAGGCGCGGGTGGTGCCGCCGGCGCGGGTTCAGGTTCGGGCGCGGCCGCCGGAGCCTCGACTTTTTCCGCGCCTTTTGGCGCAGGCGCGGCCGCTACCGCAACGACACGGCGCCGCGTTCGCAAGGCGAGGCCGGAGAGGAAATCCACCAGCGACAGCACCGTCATCAGGAAATAGGTCGAGGTGCCGAACTTCGGCCACAGCAGGAATTCGGCCGCCGCCGCCCCGAACACGATCAGCGACAGCAGGTGGTCGGTCAGATATTTCGCACCCGGGCGCGCGCCCTTGATGACTTCGGCCAGCAGCAACAGGATGGCGAGCGTAAGGAGCATGTCGCTCAGCGTCACCGTCCATTCCGCACCCGACATCAACGTCAGCTTGAGATCCAGCGGATCGGTGAACGAAACGCCGGGCATCAGGAAGACGATGATGTTGTAGATCGCGAGCGGAATCAGAAGCAGCGGAAAACCGACCATGGGTATCGCGCCTTGCTAGGAAAACCGGAATGTCCCCGGGCGAAGCCTCGCTTCACCGTGTGGAACCGTTGGCCCACTCGTTGGCCAAATTCGGGCAGACGCCGCGAAAAGCGGCGCCTTATCCCCCGAACCCGATCAGGATTCCTTCTTTTTCAGCACCTGCCGGCCCTTGTACATGCCGGTCTTCAGGTCGAGGTGGTGCGGACGGCGCAGTTCGCCGGAATCCTTGTCCTCGGCATAGGTCGGCTTCTTCAGCGCGTCCGCCGAGCGGCGCATGCCACGCCGCGAGGGCGATGTTTTTCTTCTGGGAACGGCCATAACGGTCCTCTAGGGGTGTTGTCGGAGGCATCGTCCAAAACCGGACGGCCCAGCGCTGCGCGCGGCCTGCGATGCCGATAAGGCCGCGCTTATAGAGGATGGGATGGCGTAAAGCTAGGCCAGCTTGCGGTTAAAGGGGCCGAAAATTGGCTCAAAAAGCACGATTTTCGCTCCAGCAGCGCTGTATTGCGCCCGCCCGCGCCATATAGGTCCCGGCCAGACGGCGTACCCCGGGGCCGGGATTGCGGGCGCTGCGCCTGACAGGATTGGGCAGGATCGCCGCCAGCAAGGCGGCCTCGCGCGCCGAAAGCGTCGCGGCCGAGCGGCCGAACGCATACATCGACCCGGCCTCCGCCCCGAACTGCCCGGACGGGCCGAGCTCGGCGATGTTGAGGTAGATTTCCAGGACCCGCTGCTTGGGCAGCATGAGATCGATCCACATCGCCAGCGGCAGTTCCAGCGCCTTGCGGACCACGCTGCGGCCCGGCCACAGGAACAGATTCTTGGCCACCTGCTGGGTGATGGTCGAGCCTCCGCGGGCGGGCTCACCGTCCTCGGCATCGTCGATCGCATCCTGCAACGCGCCCCAATCGACCCCGCGATGGCTGCAGAATTTGGCGTCTTCGGAGCCCACCACCGATCGCGGCAGGTAGGGCGACATCGCGTTGAAATCGACCCATTGCCGGGACACCGGCGCGCCCTTGAGCCAGCGCCAGACCATCAGCGCCGACACCGGATGGCCGGTTCGGTAGAACGGCGTCACCAGATAAGGCAGCAACAGCACCGCGAGCAGGATCAGCAGCAAAATTCGGACAATGCGCAAATTGGATGCTTCCGGTTCAGCCCAGGCCGGCCCGGGGCCGGTGAACAGGCCCCACCCACGTGACATCTCCATGATATTTCGGGAGTTTTCCAGCGCTTTTGTGACGGACGTCATGGAATTGACGAAGCCTTTGCCATCAACGATTGTCCGGGCCAAATTTGATCTGGAGCTATTCTTAATGACGACCGCCACCGCCGATTTTGCCAAACGCCTGGACCAGACCGCGGACGATACCGAAGCGCTGCTGGCAAAGCTGCTCTCCGACACGCTCTTGCCGGACGAGATCGCACGTCCGAAGCGGCTGATGGACGCCATGCGCTATTCCAGCCTCAACGGTGGAAAGCGACTGCGCCCTTTTCTGGTGGTCGAAAGCTCGGCCGTGTTCGGTGTTCCGCGCGAGGCCGCCCTTTTGGTCGGCGCGGCACTGGAATGCATCCATTGCTATTCCCTGATCCATGACGACCTGCCGGCGATGGACAACAGCGACCTGCGCCGCGGCCGGCCCACCCTGCACAAGAATACCGACGACGCCACCGCGATCCTCGCCGGCGACGGACTGTTGACACTGGCGTTCGACATCGTCACCCGTGACGAGATCCATAAGGACGCCACCGTGCGCCTATTGCTGACGCGGGCGCTGGCGCGCGCCTCCGGCATCGGCGGCATGGTCGGCGGCCAGATCCTGGACCTCGCGGGCGAGGGGCGGTTCGGCGACCGCGAACCGGTCGACGTGGCACGGGTGCAGCAGATGAAGACCGGCGCGCTGTTGCGTTATGGCTGCATCGCAGGTGCGATCCTCGGCCAATCCTCGCAGAAGGAATACCAGGCGCTCGACGATTACGGCCGCGCGCTTGGCGAGGCCTTCCAGATCGCCGACGATCTGCTCGACGTCGAGGGCGACGCCGCGGCGCTCGGCAAGCAGACCGGGCAGGATGCGGCGCTCGGCAAGACCACCTTCGTCACCCAGCTCGGTATTGACGGCGCCAAGCAGCGCGTGCGCGATCTGCTGGCGCGCGCCGATTCAGCACTTTCGATCTTCGGGGCGAAGGGCGACGTATTGCGGGCAGCCGCACGGTTCGTCGCGGAGCGCAAGAACTAGGGCAGTAAAGGCAGCGGATGAGCAAGGAATTCGAAGAGCACCTTGTTCGGTTCCGCAATCTGCCGCTGCCGGTTCGCGTGGTTTACGGGAGGCCACGCACTTTCATCGCGCTCGCGGTTGGCGTCATCGCGTTCCTGTTGCTGCCCGGCACGCTGCGGCTGCCGACGCGGCTTGTCGTCGGCTGGGACGTATTCACCGCACTGTACCTCGTGCTCGCCTATATCATGATGCTGCGCTGTGACGTCGCCCACATAAGGCGCAGTGCGGTGTTGCAGGACGACGGGCGTTTCCTGTTGCTGCTGTTGACCGCGCTCGGCGCCTTTGCGAGCCTCGCCGCCATCGTGATCGAGCTCGGCGCTTCGAAGGGCAACCCGGCCGGGCTGATCCTGGCCACGGTGACGATCGTGCTGTCATGGGCGACCGTTCACACCGCCTTCTCGCTGCACTACGCGCACGAGTTCTACCGCGCCGGCAAGCCCGGCGGCCTGCAATTTCCGAGCGGCGACACGCATGTCGAGGCCGATTACTGGGACTTCGTCTATTTCTCGTTCGTGATCGGCATGACCGCGCAGGTTTCCGACGTTGGCATCACCGACAGGGGCATCCGCCGCACCGCGACCGTGCACGGCATCATCTCGTTCGTCTTCAACACCGCGCTGATCGCGTTAATGGTCAATATTGCCGGGAGTGCGATCTGACTCCCTGTCGGCCCGGCCTTGGATCGGTCCACACAGTCAAGACAGAGATGAGCCCGGCCCCAGCGTGTTCGATAACACGCGGCTGTTGCTATGGGCACACTCCCGACATTATGGCCTGGTATGAGTTGCAACCCAGCGCACGTTCCTGGCCGGTAAGCGGCCGGCCTGTGGACGACAGCCCTGGACCAGTCGGTGTTTGAGAACGCCTGACGATAACTTGCTTGGGTTCCGGAACTTGCCTTGCTTCGGGAACGCGCCTTGCTTCCGGCCTGTCGCGCCTTGCCACCGGCTTTTTGGCGCGGCGCTTCTCGCATTCATTGTCGTCGTTGAGGAACGAGCCTTCGGCACAGGTGATCTTGGTGCAGCGTTCGCCATCGGCCCGGAAGCCGTGTTCGCAGACCAGCGGGCACACCCGTGATGATTTCAGCTTGATCGTATCGAGCGTATCGACGCTGGCGACCTTGGTGTCGAGCCTGGTTCCGGCATAGCGGTTGAACTGCGTCAGCGACCGCTGCGAGGCGCTGTTCCAGTTGCCATCGGCGCTGCCGGTCAGGCAGCCGACGCGGCGCAGTTCGTCCTGCACCGACTTGGTTACGTCGGCTTGCGGCGGCCCCGCGGCGAGCGCGGCAACGTTCACCGCCTTGTCAGCCGGAGCTGGAGCGGACGCATTGTCGGCGGCGGCGCTTTCGGCGGTGGCGCGCTTCTGTTCGGCCGCGGCCGCCTGGTCCTGCGCCACCTGCTTGGCCTTTTCAGCCGCGATGCGCGCCTGCTCGGCGGCTTTGGCTTCCGCTTCGGCTTTTACCTGCTGCGACTTCTGGGCGCCCTCGGCGGCGAGCCGCGCCCGCTCCTGCTCGGCCAGCCGCGCTTTTTCAGTCGCGGCGACGCGCGTTTCCTCGGCGGCGATCTTGTCGAGCTGAAGCTTGGCAAGGCTGGCGTAGAAGCCATCGGGATATTGCGCGAGGAAGGCGTTGAGCGCGCTCTTGTTGCCGATCTGCAGGGCGAGTTCGTAATCGCGGCGGGCTTCGGCCTGCGCGCTGGGGGCGGGTGCCGCAGGGGCCGCCGCCGGGCGAGGCGCCGGCACCAGCGGCACGTCTTCACCGCCGAGCGACCCATACACAAAGGGTTCCTGTCGATTGTTGGTGGTCTTGAGCACCTCATCGCGGACAAAACCGAACGCGCGGCGCACGTCGAGCCCCGGCTTCGTCAGATGGTGCGACAGCGCCGCCGTGAACGGGCTGTTCTTGCCGTCACCGTCGGCCGCGGTGGACCCGGCCTTGGCCGAATAGGCGATCAGGACGTTCGGGCTGGTCGGTTCGACCTTGGCCAGGCCCTGCCCGATCGCGCGCGAAGCGACCGTGCGCTTCATGGTCCGGGCGAACGGATTGTCGCGGCAGGCGTCGAGAATCACCAGGCGGAGTTTTTTGGCCGGCTCGATCGCGATCAGGATGCGGTCGAGCGAGAGGCCCTCGTCATAGATGTCGGTGTCGCGTTCCAGCCGCGCATCGACCGGGATCAGGTAGTTCCCGCCATCCACCTCGATGCCGTGGCCGGCGTAATAGACCACCGCGATATCGGCATCGCGGGCACGATCGGCGAAATCGCGCAGCGCGCGACGGGTCTCGGCCGCCGGCAAGTCGCGGCGGGAATCGACGACGTCGAAGCCGGCGTCCTTTAGCGTCGACGCGATCTTGGCACTGTCGTTAACCGGATTGGCCAGCGGCGCGACATTCTGGTAGTTGGAATTGCCGAGCACCAGCGCCACGCGCTTTTCGGCAAAGGCCGGCTCGCTCACCAGCAGGAAGGCGGCGGCTGCAAGCGCCCATTGGCGCAATTTTAGCGATCCTGACATCATCATGACTCCTCCGGAGCCTTGTACCTTTTTACCACACCGACCTGCCTACCAGAAGCCACAGCCCGGCTTTGTGAGTTAAGTCACGATCCACGCTGACGTGAATTGTGCCCTCGCTATATCCTTAGTCGGGCCAGCGGCCCGTCGGTTCGGCCATGGCCGGTCCCCTTTTCCGCCGGGTTCCCGTCCAGATATAAACCTCCGGCGACGAGCATCTATTCCCGGAGCAGCGTGAGCCGCTCAACGCGGCACGACATGCTCCCGGTATTGCGGCAGGTCATCCGTGATCGCGAACCACGATGCCTTGGAGCCGACAAAGATGTGAGCGGTCGGTCGGATCGAGGGATCGTCGACCAGCGTGCCCATGGCGACATGGACGAAAGCGCCTTCACGCACCACCGAATAGAGCAGCGAGCCGCATTTCCGGCAATGCGCGTCGTGGCCGGCCTCGTCGCCATAGATCATGAGATCGTCCTCGCCCTTGGTGACGCTGAATTTGTCGCGCGCGATGCCGGCGAACGGCTTGAACGCCGCACCGGTGGCGCGCCGACAATTCGAGCAATGGCAGTTCAAGGCGTAGCCGAATTCGTCAGCCACGGCGTAGCTGACCGCACGGCAATAGCATTCTCCGGCAAGAATGCGAGCATTCGATCTTGTTGAACCCGCCACCTGCAACTCCTCGCAACCGTGATGAGGTCAGCCTAGCGCAATGAAGCGGTTCGTGGCTTAATTCAGTTCGAACAAATTTTCTTTTCGCCGGGAGGAACCGCCGTGAGTCACGACCGATCGACCGTCGAAGCCGTGGTGAAGAACTATTTCGATGGCCTGTATGAGGGCGATGCCGACAAGCTCGGCGCGATCTTTGACCCCACCGCCGATTTGCGTTGGCTGGAGAAGGGCGAGTTGCAGGTGCTGACCGTACCGGACTGGCTCGATCGCGTGCGCAAGCGCCCTTCAGCCAAGGCTGAAGGCAAGCCGCGCGAGGATTTCATCGTCACGATCGACCGCTCCGACGATCAGACCGCCTTCATCAAGGTACGCTGCCAATTGCCGCCGCGCTATTTCACCGATTATCTGGTGGCGATGAAACTGCGCGACGGCTGGAAGATCGTCTCGAAATCCTACCGCTACGATTTGCGCGAGTAATATCCATTCAGGCTTGCGCCCCCGCCGGCGCAGCCTCCGTGCCGCCGCTGCGGCCAAGGTTGCCCCGGATCACGCGCATCACGACGGCCGGTTGCAGCAGCCGCGTCGGCGGCGCCTCCAGATTGGCGACTTCGAGAAAGGCGGTCGCCAGCCTTGCATCGTAACGCGCGGCCATGTGCAGCTTGCCGATATACCAGTTGATGAAGCGCACCTTCGCCGGGCGCGGCCCCTCGACCTTCGGATGCCGCAGGTCGTTGCCGACGGCAATGTCCCAGGGCGTATCGATCACGGCCGCGGCGCGGGCGAAGAAGCGCCGCGCCAGATCGGCCGCGCCGGCATCAAGGCATTCGCGCAACAGCATCGCTTCCTGCGCCGCCACTGTCATGCCTTGGCCGTAGACCGGATTAAAGCTGCACAAGGCGTCGCCGAACACCAGATAGGCTTTTGGAAATTCCGCCAGCCGCTCGTAACGCCGCCTCAAGTTCGCCGGATAGCGATAGCGGACGAAATCGCCGAGCGGCTCGGCATGGGCCACGATGTCGTAGATGTCTGATGTCGGCAATGATCCGGCATAGGCGGCGAACAACTGGTCGTCGTCGGGGGCATGGTCGCCGAAATAGCCGCCAATCGATACGATCCAGCGGTCCTCGGCCTGGTACAGGACCACGCCGTTGCGCCAGTTCGGCCCGCTGCCAGCGACTACGACCGCAAGCTTGCCGCCGAGATCGGTCGGGCGGCGGCGATAGAGGCGCGTGGTGTAGCCGATTCCGATCTCGATCCGCTCTTCTTCCGGCTTGGCGAAACCGAAGCTCTCGAGCCAGGCCGGGCTCGACGAGCCGCGGCCGGACGCATCGACCACGAGATCGGCGGTGATGCTGTGCTCGGCGCCGCTGCCAATTCTGGCGCGCACGCCCTTGATCGTCGCCCTGCCATCGTCGGCGATCAGCTCCTGCACGGCGCAATTCTCGATCACGCGCACATTCGGCAACGCCATCAGGCGGCGGCGCACGTGACCTTCCAGCACCGGACGGGCGGCCAGCAAGCCGACCAGATCGCTCGGTGCCGATTTGATCGTGACACCATGGCCGATCCAGTTCACGTCGCCGGCAATGTCGCCCCTGACACCGCCGCTGGCGACGACCTCATCGGTCCAGCCCGGGAAGAAATTCTCGATGACGTTTCGGCCCCGCGCCAGCAGGCCATGCGCATGCCGCCCCTGCGGCACGCCCTTGCGCGGAATATCCGACTGTGGAAACGCATCGCGCTCCAGCACCGTGACGACGGCGTAGAAATCCGACAGCGCACGCGCGGCCAGCAAACCACCCATGCTGGCGCCAATCACAATGGCATGCTGACCAATATGTTTCATCGCAATACTCCCGCTCTCTTTCGCCTGCAGCCCACAGGGTCTTCGCTGGTACGCGCGAATGATCGGGCGGGTTGTGATGCTGACGTCACAAATTTGTCAGGGACGGCCTGAAACCGCGTCGCCCGTCATCCGTGAGCACGCGCGCTTGCGCATTGACCTCGCGGTTTTTCCCTGCGAATGGGGGCGATCATGGAGGCCAGGTTTCAGATCTTTTTGATCCTGCTCGCCGTGCTGGCAGGGACCGCGCTGCTGGCGCGCCGAATCAATATCGCGCCGGCCATCCTGCTGCTGCTCGCCGGCATCGCGCTTGCCTTCGTGCCGGGCATGCCGGCGGTGGAATTGCCGCCTGAACTGGTGCTGCTTGTGGTACTGCCGCCGCTGATTTATTCGGCCAGCGTCGCCATGAGCTGGCGCGAGTTCAAATCCAACCTCCGCCCGATCATCCTGCTATCGGTCGGCTGCGTGATCTTCACCGCCTTTGCGGTTGCCGCGGCAACGCATTACCTGATCGGCCTGCCCTGGGGCACAGGCTTTCTGCTCGGAGCCATCGTCGCGCCGCCGGACGTGGTGGCGCCGCTGGCGATTGCCCGCAAGCTCGGCATGCCGCGCCGCATCCTCGTCGTGCTCGAGGGCGAGGGGCTCGCCAACGACGCCACCGCGCTGATCCTCTACCGGTTCGCGGTGGCAGCCATTTCGACCGGATTGTTCTCATTGCCGAAGGCGACAGGCGCGTTCGCGGCGATCGTCGTCTGCGAGATCCTGTTCGGCGTGGCGGTGGGCTGGCTATCCCTGCGCGCCCGGCACCGCGCGCGGGATCCGCAGGTCGAGATCACGCTGTCGCTGATTACCCCCTATCTCGCCTACTGGATTCCCGAACATCTCGGCGGCTCCGGCGTGATCGCGACGGTCGCTTGCGGCCTCTACATCAGCTGGAACGGGCCGCTCTTCATCTCGTCCGCGACCCGGCTGCAGGGCATTTTCTTCTGGGACCTCGTCATTTTTCTGGTCGAGGGCCTGCTGTTCCTGCTGACCGGATTCCAGATGCGGCTTTTGTTCGAGAAATCGAAGGCGTTTCCGCTGCAGGACATCCTGCTCACCACCGCGCTGGTTGCTGTCATCGTCATCGTCGCGCGCTTTGCCTGGGTCTATCCCGCAACCTATCTGCCGCGGCTGCTCAGCAGGCGAACGCGCGACCGCGATCCGTCGCCCTCCTGGCAGGCCGTGTTCGTGGTCGCCTTCACCGGGGTACGCGGCGCGGTGTCGCTGGCTGCGGCGCTGGCGCTGCCGTTCGCGCTGCCGGGCGGCGAGGCCTTTCCCCACCGCGACATGATCCTGTTCGTGGCCTTCGGTGTCATCTTCATCACGCTGGTGGGACTGGGGCTGGGATTGCCGCCGGTGGCGCGATGGCTCGGCGTCACCAGGGACGGCCGCACCGAACATCTGGCGGAGCATGAAGCCGAGATCGCGGCGCGCCGCGAGGCGCTCGATGCGGCGCTCAAATCGCTCGACGCCATCACCGACGACCGCGAACTTTCCGACGAAGTCGTCAAGCTGCTGCGCGCGCGGCACGAGGTCCGCAGCAACCAGCTCCCCGACGTGCTCGATCCCGACGCCCACGATGTCTCGGCGGCCGGCACCGCCCTGACGCGCGAGCTGATCGCAGCCGAACGGAAATTCATCCACGCCCTGCTGCGCGACGGCAGGATCACCGACGAAACCAGGCGGCGGATCGAGCGCGACCTCGATCTGGAGGAAGCGAGTCTCAGCAACCGGGAGTATCGAAAGATCCCGCTATAAAGGTCGTCATTGCCTGCGACAAACGCGAAGCATTTGCGCAAGGGAGCGAGGCGACGAAGCAATCCATCCTTTGTTTCGTCGCCCGTGAGATGGATTGCTTCGCGGAGCCTGTCATCGGGCGGGCACGACCCGTTGGCTCGCAATGACGATGGTTGGAGTTCAGCCTACTCCGCCGCCGCGCTCCTGCCGGGACGACCGACATAGCCGGCCGCGTCGCCGAACCGCTCGATCATGACCGCGGCGAGGTCCTTGGCCTTGCTGGTGACGCAGGCGCCGGAGCGCACCGCATAGCGATCCTGGTGCTTGACGTGCGGCGGCGCCTCGCCCTTCTGCAGCGCGCGGGCGGCATCCATCACCAGCTTGCGGAAATGCAGGATGCCGAGATCGGTCGGGCCGAGATGTTCGCGGGTGCGGTCGGCGATCGGTCCCTGGCTGTCCTGCACGGCGGCGTCCTGTTCGGACACGCCCTTGATGCCGGTGTAGCTATGGGTCTTCTGCAGCTTGCGATCGATCAGATAATCGTTCGACTTGTTACGCAGCGGAACATAATTCTCGTCGACCACGGCCATCACGCCGTTGCCGCGGGCGTAGCCGTCGCGCTCGGCCTGTGTCAGCGGGCGTTCCGGATTCCAGGCATAGGTGAAGATCCAGCAATTGGTATCCGTCACTGGAACAAAGCTCTGGCCGAAAATATTCTCACCCGGCATCGAACTCGGCGCATAGGCGTGAACCGGCATCAAAAACTGGGCGATGCGCCAGTAGATGTTGTCGGAGCCAGTCAACCGGCCGCCCGCGACAGTCAGGCCGGCCTCGTGCGGATTGATCCTGATCACCGGGCGCGGGTCTTCGGCGATCCATCGCATGTGATCGGTCGCGACCCGCGTCAACGGATTCACAAAGTGCTTCTTGATGTCGAGGATCTCGTTCTCTTCCTTCTCGAAGGAGAGATGCGCGAAGGTGAAATGCGCGGTGTCGATCGAGCCTTCCAGCGCCTGCACCCAGTTGCAGTCCTGCCATTTCTTCGAGACATAACGGTGCGAGGCCGGCACCAGCGCCATTTCCAGATCAGGCAGTTCGGGCATCTCCTCGGCCGGGCCCATATAGGCCCAGATCATGTCGCCCCATTCGCGCACCGGATAGGACTTGATGCGGATCAGGTCTTTTGCGTTGAGGTCGGGATAGGAGGTCGGCATGTCGACGCAGCGCCCGTCGGTATCGAACTTCCAGCCGTGATAGACGCAGCGGATGCCGCATTCCTCGTTGCGCCCAAGCCAGAGATTGGCGCCACGGTGCGGGCAATATTGATCGATGACGCCGACGACGCCGCGGCTGTCGCGGAAGGCGAGCAACTCCTCACCCATGACGACGATCTTCTTCGGTGGACCGTCGGCTTCCGGCAATTCCTCTGACAGCAGCACGGGGATCCAGAACCGGCGCAGCAACTCGCCCATGCCTGTTCCCGGTCCACTCTCGGTGAGGAATTTGTTGTCTTCTGCGCGGAGCATGGGGGGCCTCCGGGTTCTTGTTTTGCTTTTCCCGGAGATTGGCGCAGACGCGACTAGGCGTCAACGTGTCTTGCGGGGCCGCGACGCGCGGCCCCACTTGTCTTTGGTCCAGCGGGTAGCGCCGTCACGCCGCTGCGTTCAGCCCGACCTTCGGTTGCTCGCCCGAGACGATCCGGCCAAGCGCCAGCAGGACCTTGGAGGTGAAATCTTCATTTAGAACGCGCGTGCTGTCACAGAAGGCCTGCAGCACGGTTACGAACTCGACCTTGTTTTGCAAAAGCTGCGCGTCGTCGGTCGCAAGCATTTTATGCGCGGCCGCATAAAGCTTGCTTTTCTGTTCCTCCCAGATTCTCGACTTCCTGTCGATCTCGCCAGTCGGCAGATCACCCAGGATTTGAAGAATGCTTTCGGGCTCGTTCAAGCCGGCGTCCTGGCTGTACCACAGCAGGTAATCCAGTTGCTGGATCATCTCGGCAATTTTTCCACGCAGACCTGGCTGCAATGTCGCATTGAAGCTATTCGGCGAAAATTCGCTCGTCTTGCCTTCAAGGAACATGAAGCGATACTGCAGCCCGATGGAAATCGCCTTCAGCAGCATCGTTGTGGTCGGATCACCGTAATCCTTGTATCTGATCTCGACGATGTAGATGTGAAATTCGCGTACGCCGCTGTAATAGATGACGCTTCGCGCGACGAACATTCTGAACGCACGGTCCTTTTCCTGCGAGGTGACGACCTGCCGGTTGTCCCGGAAATCGCCGCGCATGGCAGCCGACACCAGCATTTGAATGGTGGAAGTCCAGCAGCGGGCGATGTCTTCCTCTCCGATATTCTCGGCGAACTGGGACCAGGGAACTGGCCCCCCTTGCGGCGTCTGAAATCCGAACGAATCGAACCGCCCGAAGAATTCGACGGTTGCATCAGACAAGGCGTCCACATGGCCGGGACGGCCCGCCGCGAGGCTGGTGCGAACGACGATCTTGCGTTCAGGAAAATTCTCCTGATAGACGCGCTTCTGCAACTCAAGATGAATGACGTTAAGGAGGCGCGCGGAGGACTCGAGCAATTGTGCATTGAAAGCCTCGAGCTCTTCCTCGGAAAGCTGGATCGAGTGATTGATGATGCCCTGGATGCGCTTGAACAGCTTGAATATCGGAGTTTTCTTCATGGCGATGTTGGTCCCGCCTGCCGGGCTCGCCGGATTTTTCAGGGCGGCCGGGTCCACGACCATCGGTTCGAACGGTGCATTGATCTGCAGCGCCTGAATGTCGGACATGGTCTCCGGCGTTTTGGTGAAAACGGCGATCGGAATCATGATCCGGTCCTGGGTCGGGAAATGCTCCATCTTCGGCGAATGCGAAATCGAGGCATCGAAATAGCCGACTTCGAAGCCGGTGAACGAATGGCTCACTTTTTGTTTGCCGGTGGCAACGACCAGCAGAATGTCGGTGTCGTCAAGATCGGCCTTCAGCCGCTCACGCCAGTTCGAGCCAAGCGAGAATTCGACGTCAATGGTCAGCTTGAGAATGGTGGGATTGAAAGCGCGCCGCAGCTCTTCAGCGATCGCGGTGGCGAGATCCCGATCCTCGGAAGAATAACTGATGAATACGTGGAGCCGTTCTTCTGCCATTTCGCACCCCCGAAAAATATCGCTTTGGGTTGGATCGATAGACACCTCTTGCAACGGATGGTTGCGTATGGGGCGAGCCTAACCGGCGCGCGCCACCGGCAAATGTAACGCAGTTCACAGAGGAGAATTTTATGTGGCGAAGAGGGGCCGGGATCACGAGATGGCGACGCTAGGCCGCACGCGGCGCGCCATCTTCACACCGGCCTTTCCCCTTTCACGGTGACGCGCGTGCCTGATCTTGTGTGCGGCCAATAATCCCACATCGCGCGGTGTTGGGCGCAGCGGTTGTCCCAGAACGCGATGGCGTGTTCGGTCCAGCGGAAGCGGCACTGGAACAGCGGGTTCTCCGCGTGCTGGTACAGATAGGCCAGCATGGCATCGCTCTCGTCGCGCGGGATGCCGATGATGAAGCGGGTGAAGCCGCGGTTGACGTAGAGCGCCTTCTTGCCCGTGACGGGGTGCGTGCGCACCACCGGGTGTTCGGCGCGCGGATATTCCGGGCGGTCGGCGACGCCATAATTGGCGTAGAGCCCGCGATAGGTCTGCTCGCCGTCATGCAGCGCGGTCAGCCCGTCGAGATAGGTCTTCATGCGGTCCGATAGCGCCTCGTAGGCGGCGTACATATTGGCGAACAGCGTGTCGCCGCCGCGCGGCGGGCATCGCCTGATATAGAGGATCGAGCCCATCGGTGGCTCGACGTCGCAGGAGACGTCGGTGTGCCAGCCCTCTCCATTGGCGCGCGGGGAATCCTTGTCGGCGTAGATCCTCATCAGCGCCGGGTCGCCCTCGTTGGGCGCAGCCGGATGCACATGCAATTCGCCAAACTTGCGCCCGAACGCGAGGTGCTGCTGCGGGGTGATGTGCTGGTCGCGAAAGAAAATCACGAGATTTTCGGCGAGCGCGCGATGGATTTCATCCATTTGGCGATTGGAGCGCGTGTCGTCCGATACGAGCTTGCCGATGTCGACGCCTGATATCTCCGCGCCGATGATCGGCGTGAGTTTTTCGACAGCAATGGTCTCGTAAGGTTCGGCTTCAGCGGCGAGGTGGCGATAACGCGGTCCCTGTTTGCCGGACAGCGAAGACATGGGCGTTCTCCCAATCGTTCTTGATTGGGATCATCGTAGCTCAGGCGATACGAAGTGCAATGCACGTGGCTCGTCGTCCCTGCGAACGCAGGGACCCATAACCACAAGAGGTTGTTGTTGTACGGGCTGGAGCTACAGCGCGGCATAACCACGAAATCCTGTGGCTATGGGTCCCCGCGTTCGCGGGGACGACAGAGAAATATTACTCCGCCGCCGTCGTCTCCGGCGCCTTGGCGCCTGCGCCATAGCGCTGGTCGATATAATCGATCACCAGCGCCTTGAAGTCGGCGGCGATGGTCGGCCCGCGCAGGGTGCGGAACTTCTTGCCGTCGACGAAGACAGGGGCAGCCGGCGCTTCGCCGGTACCGGGCAAGGAGATGCCGATATTGGCGTGCTTGGATTCGCCAGGGCCGTTGACGATGCAGCCCATGACAGCGACGTTGAGCGTCTCGACGCCGGGATATTGCGTTTTCCAGCCCGGCATTTCCTCGCGGATGAAATCCTGGATCGAGCGCGCCAGCTCCTGGAAGGTGGTCGAGGTGGTGCGGCCGCAGCCCGGGCATGCCGCGACCAGCGGCACGAAGGTGCGGAAGCCCATGGTCTGCAGCAATTCCTGCGCGACCTGAACTTCCAGCGTGCGGTCGCCGCCGGGCTCGGGGGTCAGCGAAATGCGGATGGTGTCGCCGATGCCGTCCTGCAGCAGGATGCCGAGCGCCGCGGACGACGCCACGATGCCCTTCGATCCCATGCCGGCCTCGGTGAGGCCAAGATGGATCGCATAATCCGAGCGCGAGGCAAGCGTCTGATAGACCGCGATCAGGTCCTGCACGGCGGAAACCTTCGCCGACAGGATCATGCGGTTCTTCGGCATGCCGAGCTCTTGGGCGCGGGCCGCCGACAGCAAGGCCGACTGCACCATGGCTTCGCGGGTCACCGCGCGCGCGTCGCGCGGGTTTGCTGACGCCGTGTTCTCGTCCATCAGCTTGGTCAGCAGCTCCTGGTCGAGCGAACCCCAGTTGGCGCCGATGCGGACCGGCTTGTTGTTCTTGTTGGCGATCTCGATGATGTCAGCGAACTGGGTGTCGCGCTTGTTCTTGAAGCCGACATTGCCGGGATTGATGCGGTATTTGTCGAGCGCCTCGGCGCAGGCCGGATATTCGGCGAGCAGCTTGTGGCCGATATAGTGGAAGTCGCCGATCAGGGGCGTGGTGATGCCGCGCTTGCGCAGGCCGTCGCGGATATGCGGAACGGCGGCGGCCGCCTCCTCGCGATCGACGGTGATGCGCACCATTTCCGATCCGGCGCGCGACAGCGCCGCGACCTGTGCGATCGTGCCTTCGACATCGGCGGTGTCGGTATTGGTCATCGACTGCACGACGATCGGCGCCCCCCCGCCGACGGCGACATTGCCGACCATGACTTGGGTGGTTTTATGCCGGGCGCGGGGGCCAGCGACGTCGTCTTGCGGAATTAGTTCGGGCTTGTTCATGGGGCCTCGAATATCAGGTTTTGATGACATTCACCAAGGGGGGCGCGAAAGGTCTGTGCGCCCCGTCACGCTTCGGATTTTTGCATTGTATATTCAATAGCTTAGGCCGGTCACGGCGGCCGGAAGCAGGGCAGTAATACCGCGACTTCCGTTATCCGCTATATTGGACAGGAATCGCCGAATTGAAAGGGCGAGCACCCTTCCCGGCCGCCTTTTCATAGCCCGATGCGGGCCCTAGCATCGGCCTCAAAATAACGGGAGGCCAACAATGTCGGGGCGCAACGGGCTCATCACCACGGCGGAACTCGCTGGAATTTTACACCAGCCCGATCTGCGCCTGTTCGACTGCACCACCTATCTCGAACCAGCGCCCGCAGGCAGCAACCTTCCCTACCTTGCCGTGCCCGGACGGCACACGTTCGAGGCCGGGCGTATTCCGGGGGCGGATTTTCTCGATCTGCAGGGCGAGTTCTCCGATCCCAATACCGAGCTTCGCTTCATGATGCCGGATGTTGCGCATCTCGAAGCTGCGTTCGGCCGTCACGGCGTATCCAACGGAAACCGGGTGGTGTTGTACAGCATCGGCTCGCCGATGTGGGCGACGCGGTTCTGGTGGATGCTCACATCGCTCGGCTTCGAGAACGCCGCGGTGCTCGACGGCGGGCTCGACAAATGGAAGCTCGAAGGCCGCGCGCTCGAAACCGGATCGGCGAAGGGATATCCGCCGGCCACATTCACGGCAAAACCGAGGGACGGATTTTTCGTCGACAAGCACGAAACACTCGCGGCCACTTCCGAACGGGGCACCGTCGTCGTCAACGCACTCGGTCCGCAATTCCACAAGGGCCTGGAGCCAAGCCGCTACGGCCGGGCCGGCCGCGTGCCCGGCAGCTGCAACGTCTCGGCCGCGACGCTGCTCGATCCCCAGACCAAGGCCTTCATCCCGCTTGCGGAAGCCGAAGCAAAATTCAAGGCGCAGGGCATTACGAAAGACAAGCGCGTGGTCGCCTATTGCGGTGGCGGCATCTCGGCGACGATCGACCTATTCCTGCTCTACCGGCTCGGCTACGACAACCTCACGCTCTACGATGGCTCGATGGGCGAATGGGCAAAGGATGCGTCGCTGCCGATCGAGACGGGTTGAAACCGATATCTCTCGGCGTCATAGCGAGGAGCGATAGCGACGAAGAGTCACGCCGGCAGGTTCGGATCCGGCACCACCTTCGGATCCGGCTTGTTCACGAGATAGAGCCCGGCGATGACAAGCAGCGCGGCGACGCCGAAGGCAATCGTCAGCGTATCGTTCAGGATGAAATAGCTGGCGGCGACGCCGAACAGTGGCGTGACGAAGGTGAAGGCTGACAGCTTGCTGGCTGAGTAGGTCTTCACCAGCGCGAACCACAGCAGGAACGTCAGACCCACCACCCAGAACGCCTGATAGGCCAGCAGCGCCAGCGACAGCGGCCCGGGAACGTGGGTGATGGTTTCGTCCGATATCCAGGCGGCAGCAGCGAGAATCGGGATCGACAGCGCCACCTGATAGCCGAGCCCCTTTTCCGCAGGCGCCTTGATCAGCGCGGTAGTCTTGACGATCAGCGTCGTGGTCGCCCAGAGCGCGCCGCCGGCGACGATCAGGAGGTCGCCCAGCAAGACCTTCGCGTCGACATTGGCCTGGGGGACGCCAATCGCCAGCGCGACCCCGGCGAAACTCAAAGCCAGACCGCCCCATTGCGGCGCCCGCAGCCGCTCGCCGAGAAAGACATACGAGCCGAGCGCGACGAAGAATGGCGCCGTATACAGAAACACCACGGCCCGCGACGCCGATGTCAGCTGCAGGCCGCGATAGATCAGCACGAATTCGATACCGAAGATCAGGCCCGCGCTCACGCCGGACCACAGCGTCCCGTCGCGCTCGAAGAATTTCACCCCGCGAAACCAGCCGATCGCGAGCAACACCGGCAGCGCGCCGATAGAGCGGCTCAATGCCTGCAGCATCGGCGGCACGTCCGGCAACACCAGCTTCACCGCGATCTGGTTGAAGCCCCAACTCAGGCACAGCATCAGCATCAAGGCGATGGCGCCCGGGGTGAGCGCACGCCCGGCGGAAGGTCCTGCTGGTTTGGAAGACATCGATCCTCATGGCCGGCCTGGCGCCGCCTTCTTGTTATTTTTGACAGTGAGCGCAGGTGCCCGCGATCTCGACGACGGAGAGCTTTGGCGCGAAACCCGACGCGCGCGCCGCCGCATTGAGGCTTTGCGCCACGGGGGCCGCGGGAATTTCGCCGACCGAGCCGCAATGATCGCAGATCAGGAACGCCACCATCGAGGTCTCGTCATGAGCATGATCATGCGCGCAGGCGAGGAAAGCGTTGCGGCTCTCGATTCTGTGAACGAGGCCGTTTTCCATCAAAAAGTCGAGCGCGCGGTAGACCGTGATCGGCGCCGGCCGCGGTATCGACTTGGCGAGTTCGTCGATCACCTCATAGGCGCCGAGCGGACGGTGGCTCGACAACAGCGCCTGCAGCACCTGGCGCCGGATCGGCGTGAATTTCTGCGCCCGCCGTGCGCAGACCTCTTCCGCATGCGCGATCGCTTCCGCAGTGCAGCGGCCGTGATCGTGGTCGGGCGCGGGAAATGTCGGCTTTGTCAGGGTCATCTCGGACTTTTGTAGCAGTTTGGCGGCCAATCCCAAAGCCCGGCCACCCGTTGGTTCCCAGCCATGTGCTGGAAGCGGATCAGGCCATTGTTAACTCGCCATGCAGAATTCATAAGCAAGCTTATTATATTGCAGGCTTATGGAGGCGAGGGCCATGCGCGGTTCCGTGGATATGAACTTCCTGTTTACGCTAGGCGAGGTGCAGCGGATGGTGCGCGCCTATGCCGACCGGCAGGCGGCGCGTTACGGCATCACCCGCGCGCAATGGGCGGTTCTGGCCAAGGTCGAGCGAACTGAAGGCCTGAAGCAATCGGAACTCGCCGAACAGATGGAGATGCAGCCGATCACGCTGACGCGGCTGATCGACAAGCTCTGCGACAATGGCTGGATCGAACGCCGCGGCGACGAGAACGACCGTCGCGTCAACCGCCTCTATCTGCGCAAGGCCGCGCGTCCGTTGCTCGGCAAGCTCGCCGGCCTTCGCTCCGAACTGACGGCGACCGCGCTCGACGGTATCAATCCCGCCGACGCCCACCGCCTGCTCGACCAACTCGACCTGATCAAGGAAAACGTTCGCAACGCGATCCAGCATCCGGCGAACGAACCTCCGCGAAAGGAACAGCGTTATGGCTGATCCCGTACTCAAATTTCCGCCCGAACAGAAGGGTAATCCCGCTTCGCCATTGTCGCGGCCGAAGCTCGCGGCCGAGCCACGCCGCCGGCTGATGGCCGGCATGCGACGTTACCGCCGCTTCCTGCTGCTGGTGGTGTTGCCGCTGGTCGCGCTGGTGGCCGGCGTGACGTTCTATCTCAACGGCGGCCGCTACGTGACCACCGACGACGCCTATGTCGGCGCGCAGAAGGTTCTGATCACGCCCGACATCTCCGGCAAGATCGAGAAGGTCGTGGTGAAAGAGGGCCAGCAGGTTGCTCCGGGCGACGTGCTGTTCGAGATCGATCCGGTGCCGTTCCGCCTCGCCGTGGCGCAGGCCAAGGCCAGCCTCGCGCAGGCCAACGTCACCTATGACAATTTGATCGCCGACCTCAGGATCTACGGCCAGATGAGCGAGCTTTCGCAGCAGGGCATGGATCTGAAACGGCGCGACGTCGAACGCAAGTCGGCGCTGGTGAAGAACAATTTCGGCTCGCAGCTCGACCTCGACAACGCTTCCACCGCCCTCGTCACCGCCAGCGCTCAGTTCCAGTTGCTGCAGCAGAAGATTGCGACCGCAAAAGCGCAACTGCTCGGCAATCCCGACCTGCCGCTCGGCGAATTCCCGCCCTATGCCCAGGCCAAGGCGGCGCTCGACCAGGCCCAGCGCAATCTCGACCACACGGTGATGCGTGCGCCGATGGCCGGCATCGCGACGCAGGTCGAACAGATTCAGCTCGGCCGCTTCGTGATGGCGGGCGCGCCGGTGTTCAGCATCATCGATACCTCGAACCCCTGGGTCGACGCCAATCCGAAGGAATCCGATTTCACCTACGTCGCGGTCGGCCAGTCCGTCACGCTCGAGGTCGATGCCTTCCCCAATCATTTGTTCAAGGGCACAGTCGGCTCGCTCTCGCCCGGCACCGGCGCGCAGTTCGCAATCCTGCCGCCGCAGAACGCATCAGGCAATTTCGTCAAGGTGGTGCAGCGCGTGCCGGTACGGATCTATTTCGACAAGAACGACAAGTTCGTCCGCAAGCTGAAAGCCGGCATGAGCGTCTACGCCACGATCGACACCAACCATCGCCGGTCGCTGTCGACCCTGCTCGGCCTGTCGCCGGCGGTGGCTAACCAGGACCACGAATAGCGCCATGGCGACGCCGGGCGCATCATCGGCTGCCGTTCCCGGCCTGCGCCGGAACATGGTGACGATCTGCGCCATGACGGCAACGATCATGCAGGCGCTGGACACCACCATCGCCAACGTCGCGTTGCCCTACATGCAGGGCACGCTGTCCGCCTCGCAGGACCAGATCAACTGGGTCCTGACCTCCTATATCGTCGCCGCCGCGATCATGACCGCGCCGGTCGGGTGGATCGCCAACCGCTTCGGCCGCAAGCGCATCTTCATCGTCTGTTCGGCCGGCTTCACCGTTGCTTCCGTGATGTGCGGGCTGGCGCAGGATATCGGCCAGATGGTGTTGTTCCGCCTGCTGCAAGGCGTGTTCGGCGCGGCGCTGGTGCCGCTGTCGCAGGCGGTGATGCTCGACTCCTATGCGCTGCATGAGCGGGCAAAGGCGATGGCAATCTGGGGCATGGGCGTGATGATGGGGCCGATCATGGGTCCGTCGCTCGGCGCCTGGCTGACCGAGACCTATTCCTGGCACTGGGTGTTCTTCGTCAACCTGCCGTTTGGCATCATCACCGTGCTCGGCCTCGTGATCTTCATGGACGAGACGAGGAAGGACGTCGCGCTGCGGTTCGACTGGTTCGGATTCACCGCGCTTGCGGTCGCGATCGGCGCGTTGCAGCTCGCGCTCGACCGCGGCGAGCAGCTCGGCTGGCTGGAATCCAACGAAATTATCGCCGAGTTCATCGTCTCCGTCATCGGCTTCTACTACTTCTTCGCGCATTCGCTGACCACGCAGCATCCATTCATCCAGTTCGCGCTGTTCAAGGACAAGAATTTCGTCGGCGGCTGCGTATTCATGGCCGTGATGGGGCTGGTGCTGTTCTCGACCATGGCGCTGTCGTCGCCCTTCCTGCAGAACGTGATCGGCTATCCGATCATCACCGCCGGACTTCTATTGGCGAGCCGGGGCTGCGGCACGTTCGTGGCGATGATGCTGGTCGGACGCCTGATGCGCCATATCGAGGCGCGGACGCTGATCGTCTCGGGCCTCGGCATCACCTGCCTGTCGCTGTTCTACATGACCGGCTGGACCGACCAGACCGGGGTGACCGAAATCGTGATCATCAGCGTGGTCCAGGGCTTTGGCTTCGGCCTGGTGTTCGTACCGCTCTCCACGGTGGCGTTCCTGACGCTGCCCAATCATTTGCGCACCGACGGCACCTCGATGCTGACCTTGATGCGCAATGTCGCAAGCTCGGTCGGAATCTCGCTCGTCATCTCGCAGCTGACGCAGGGCACGCGCTACACCTATGCGGTCCTCTCGGAGCATATCAACCCGTTCAATCATGCGCTGCAGATGCCCGCGGTGCGCGGCATGATCGATCTCGCCACCGACAAGGGCCGCGCCATGGCGGACATGATGCTCAAGGTGCAGGCCCAGATCATCGCGTTCTCGTACGATTACCAGATGGTGATGATCTTCACCGCTTGCGCGATCCCGCTTGCGATCATGATCGGCTCGACCAAGGTCGCCCTCCGTGCCCAATCGGTCGCGCCGGATCATGCCGTCATCGAGTAGTGTTGCGGGGAAATCTAGCGCGCCGCCATGAATATGCCCTTCGCACCGCTGAGCGCGCGGCGCGCGCGCGCCGCTGCATCCATGGTCTTCGCCAGTGTTACGGTTGGCACTTCGAGGCTAACAACGATATTCGGCGGCATGGCGTGCGCCAGCGCGACGAGATCGAGACCGCCTTCCCCAGGAAACATTCGCTCGTTCCGGGCGACGTGCATCATTTCTTCGGTCGACGTCGGCCGTTCGGTCGGGGCGTCGCATAACTGCCAATAGTGAAGCTTGCCGGCGGGTATCCCTGCAATGTCGCCGATCGCGCTCTGCGACCGGTCGAAATGCAAGGCATCCACGAGAACCCCGGCATTTGCATGCGGAACATGTTCGACAATTCGTCTGGCCGTCGCAAGATCAGGCACGGAAGTCCAGGGCATGAACTCGAGATCGGCAGTCAGCCCGTACGGCGCCGCAGCCTCGCAAAATCCGGCAAAACGATCCGCAAACCGGTGCAGATCGGGATCGTATGCCGCGACCAGAACATGCCTTGCGCGGAGGCGTGCACCCGCCTCGAAAAACGCTGAAAAGGCTGCGATCTCCGTTTCCGGCCGGATGGCAACCACCTCAAGGTCTGCGACCGTCACGCCGGTCGCATCCAGCCGCGCGATGGTTTCCCGCAAGGCCGCCGCATCCTCCATCAGCGGATAGGCGACGCCTCCGGGCATCGCGGGCAGAAGCCGGATTCCGACGTGATCGTAACCGCAGGCCGCGGCCACGTCGATCAATCCGGGCGGCGCAAGTTCGAGCGCGGTAAGCGCGGCAAGGGAGAATGACGGCATCACTCGACACTCGCGAAACGAACAGCGAGCGCGTCGGACACGGCAATAAAGGCAAACACGATCGCCGGTCCGAGCGTGATCCCCGGTCCGGGATAGGTTCCGCCCATAATCGACTGCATGTCGTTTCCGCAAGCGTAAAGGCCGACAATGGGCTGATCGCCGGCATCGAGAACGCGGGCGGCGTCATCCGTTACAAGTCCCGCCGACGTGCCGATATCGGAAGGATAAAGCCGCAGGGCGTAAAACGGAGGCGTCGCAATGCGGCCGAGGTTGGGATTGGCCCCACCCGTTGACGCATCGCCGTTGTGATTTTGATACACCGTGCTCCCCCTGGCGAATTCGACATCGCGGCCGGCGCGTGCGTGCTCATTCATCCTGTCGACCGTCGCGCGCAAATTGCCGGGGTCGATGTTCAGCCCCCGCGCAAGCTGCTCGATCGTTGGTCCGGCGATCAAATATCCGTCGGCGACGGCAGCCCTTGTTCCCCAGCCG
Organism: Bradyrhizobium sp. AUGA SZCCT0283; assembly: GCF_018130385.1. Classification (GTDB taxonomy): domain Bacteria; phylum Pseudomonadota; class Alphaproteobacteria; order Rhizobiales; family Xanthobacteraceae; genus Bradyrhizobium. The sequence continues at coordinate 176,987 of NZ_JAFCLU010000001.1, forward strand.
CCGGGACGCACCATGCCGATACCATACTTCCTGACAGCTGCGGCATCCGCGATCAGAAACGCCGGGATGGCCGATTTTCCCTTTGCCAACATCTCCAGCGCAAACTGGTGATAGGAGATCGCTTCGTTGACGAACCGACGCCCGTTGCTGTCGACAACCAGCGTCCCCGGTTTGGCACGGTCGAGCACAAAATGCGGAAAGACCGCTTGTGATCCGTCGCGGCGCCGCCGGATCGATGCGGGCGCCCAGAATGCAGGGCTGACATCGCGCTCGCTGAGGCGCGCACCGATCTCGAGGGCCTTGTCCTGCGCATCGCCGCTCGAGCCCGGCGCAACGGACGACCAGCCGGCCTCGGTTCCAAGCGCGGCGATGCGTCGCCCGGCATGGCGGTTGAAACCGCCTCCAGCCAGAATCAGCGCGGCATTGACGCCGATCTCGCGCGATACTCCCTCAGATACCAACATCGCAGCCGTTACCGGGCCGCCAGGCTCCCGGATGATCTTCGCGAGCGATGCATCCGTCAGGATATCCACACCACCCTGACGCATCAATGAATACAGAAGCCGGCCGACCAGCGCATTACCCATCACGAGTCGCGCGCCCCTGCCGTAGCTCGCTTTGTCACGCGTGTAACGCGCAAGGAGCTTGGTGGAGTGCCACAACGATGTGACGGACCTCGTCGATGACAACAGATGACCGATATCGGTCCTGTCGACCATCATTCCGCCAAGCAGCGTGAACTCCGGCAATGGCGGACGAACCAGCTTGAACGCCTCGCCAAGCAACCTCCCGTCGAACGGGTACGGCTCCAGCGCACGCCCGGCCAGCGCCGCGCCCTCAAGCTCCGAGCGATAGTCGGGATGACGAACATAGGCCCGCAATTTCACTTCGGAATGATTTTCCAGAACCTCGATTGCCGCGGGACCCGCCTTCAGGAAGGCGGCGCGCAGCGCAACGTCGGCGTGGTTTCCGACGATCTGCTGCAGATATTTTTCGACGTTCGTCGTGCTATCGATCGCACCGACCGCCGACGCATGGCGCGTATTGGGTATCCAAATCGATCCCGCCGACAGCGCGGAGGTGCCGCCGACGAACCCGGTCTTCTCGACCAGCAGCGTTTTCGCGCCTTGAATGGCGGAAAAAAGCGCAGCCGACATACCGGCAGCTCCGGCGCCGATCACGACGACGTCGTAACCGGGCGAGACCTCGGATAATCGACGGCGGCGCAAGGACAGCTACCGGCAGCTATAACTCGAAGCCTGCTTTGTATCCCCATTGCCGTTCCATGTCGTCCGCAACGGATAGACGCAGGCGGGATAGCTGACGCTGTTGTCGCGCGACGTCAGCAGGATTTCACCGGGCGCGGTGTCCTTCTCGACCCAATCCACCAGCGCGGTGAAGAACTGATCCTGCTCGCGCGTCGGCGTCTGGTTGGCATTGCCGGGCAGTTTCGGCAGCGGCACGGTGTCGTTCTTGCCGCCGACGGTGTAGGCCCTCCCTTGCGAGCTATGCGCCGAGCCCGGCAGCAAATACATCCGCATGAACTTCCGCACCTCGGCGTGCCCGCCCATCGCCGCCACCACGCGCTCGTGATAATTGATGTTGCCGGCGGGCGGGATCGCGTCGTCGACGAGGCCCGTATAGACGATGACCTTGCGGCCGAGCTCGCGCAGCTTGCCTAGGTCTGGCTTGTCCGTGATGAGGTCGCTGAATAGCGTCGGCTGCAACGCCACGCCCTTGTTCACGGCGTCGGCGAGCCCGGCGTAATCCAGCTCAAGCCATTCATTTCGTACTCCCGTCGAACCATTCGTGATCGGATCACCTGACGACGTGCTGGCGTCGGGGGCGTAGCTGACGTCCTGCAGCGCCAAAGCGACGCCGTAGGAAGAAGCGCTGGTAATCTGGTTTCCAATGGCGGTGCTCTTGGTGAACGTCCACCAGAGCTGGTTCTTGCCGAGCGATTTGCCGGCCCGCGCGTCGGCGCTCTGCGCGGCATCGAAACTTCCATCGCTGGTGGCGCCATACCAGATCCGGTTCAGCGCGTTCGCCTCCTTGAGGCTCATGCAGGTCGCAGCGTCGGCATTATTTCCGGTGACCCCCTCGCCGGCTTCTCCCGCGCACAGCGCTTCGGCATCGCGCGCGGGATTGTAGTCGCAGGCAAAGGGATCGAGCAGGAACCCAAGCCCTGCCTTGTCGCAGGCGGCAACTGCGCGCTTGTTGGCGGCGGCGACCTTTGCGGCGAAGGCTGCGGCCTCCGCCTTGTTCGCCGAGGTGAAGCCGAGCTCGGTCTTCATCACGATCTGGGGATAGAGCCCCGCCGCGCCAAACTTCGCGATGCTCAGCGCCGGCTGCGCGATCATGTAGCCGTCGTACAGTTCGGGGTACTCCTGCATGAGCTTCATGCCCTGCCGGCCGCCCTGCGAATGGCCGTCGTAATAGGCATATTTCGGCGCCTTACCGTAATAGAGGTTGACCAGCGCCTTGGTCTTGACGGCCTGCTCGACCATCGCTCGCACGGAGAAATCGCGAAGCGATTCCACGTTGACCTTGCCGTCCGACAGAAACGCGAATGAGCCGTCCTGATACCAGGGCTGGCCCGCATCCGTCGTGCCCGACGCGTAGCCGATATTGGCGTTGACGATGGCCGGCACCTTGCTGCCGATCTTGTCCGCATAGCGATGCCCACCGCCGACCCATCCGCCGCCGCCATAGTTGCGGATGCGCTCGTTCCAGTTGGCATGCGTCGGCAGCCAGACCTCGATGCCGATGCCTTCCGACCAGGAGCGCGCGGTCTTGTCCTTCTCCGCCGTGGCGCCGGGGCCGACCAATAGCTTCACCAGGCAAAGATCGGCCGCCGCCGTCACGGGCTGCGCCGCGTCGGGCGCTTTCAGTTCCTCGCCCTTCTTCACCAGCCGAACCGCGATGACCGACGTTTCAGCGTCTGGACGAAAGGCGGCCTTGATGCCGTCATCGCAGGGCAACGGCTCGGCCAGCGCCGGCGTCAGATGGCAGCAGACGGCCAACAGCAGCGCCGCGGAGATGTTGGTTCCTCGCGTGATCGACATCGTTTCACTTCCCTTTTGATTTTCTTGTTGTGCAAGTCACGCCTTGGGCATCGTCAGCGGCCGCGATTCCCGCGTCTGGGCCGCCAGCCTGATCGCGGCGTTGGCGGCGCCGAAGCCCTGATAGTTGCGGCGCTCGACGATCTCGAAGAAAAACCGTTCGTCGAAAGCGTGGGTATAGACCTGGAAGAATTCGCCCTCGCCTTCGCGGTCGTAGAGAATCTGGTTGTCGCGAAGCGCGACCATGGTCACAGCGTCGAGGCCGTATTTGGCTTCGATGTCGTCGTAGTAATTGTCAGGAATTTTCAGGAAGCCTGCGCCGCGCGCGCGCATGTCGGCGACCGCAGCGAAGATATCGCGGCAAGAGAACGCGACGTGCTGGACGCCGGAGCCGAAGAATTCGTGGATGAAGCGGGCCGACAGCGTGCGGGTGGCGGATGAGCCGTTGAGCACCACGCGCAGGCCCTGATTGCCGTTGATCAGCGCCTGGCTCTGAACCAGTCCGACCGGATCCGCGATCTCCATCTGCGGCAGGCGTTCCAGATCGAGAATGCCGGTGTAGAACAACAGCCACGACAGCATCTCGTCATAGGGCATCGACTGCGAGATGTGGTCGACGGCATCGAGCCGATCGGTCGCCGCATCGCTGCGCAGCGGCTCGAAATCGAGGTCCCAGTTCTTGCCGGCATCTTCCAGGAAATACAGCAGGCTGCCGCCGACGCCGCGGATCGCCGGAATCTCGAGTTCCCCCGGCCCGACTGGCTGGTAGAACGTCCGCGCCTGCAGCGCTTCCGCCCGCGCCATGGTGCTGGCGGCATCATCCACGTCAATGGCGATGGCGCAGACGCCGGGGCCGTGCGCGACAAAGTGCGAATGCGCAAAACCGTCCGGCTCGCAATTGATCACGAGGTCGACATGGCCCTGCGACCAGCGTTCGACGTCCTTGCTACGGTGAGCGCCGGTCTTGCGAAAACCGAGCTGGCTGAACAGCGCGGCAAGATCGTTAGCCTTCTCTTCGCTGACGGCGAATTCGATGAAGCCGACGCCGCGGCTGCGCGCCTTCGGCTGCAGCGGCATGGCCGGCGCGCCCGATGTTGCGCCGCGGACGTCATCCTCGAGCAGGATGAGCGAGCGTAGCCCGTCGGTCGCGGTGCGGACCGCGGAGCCCGCGCGAAACTGGTCGTTGAAGATTTCGAGCGATAGCGGACCGGCATAGCCGGTGGCGAGCACGTCTTTCACAAACTGCGCGACCGGCAGGTCGCCCTGGCCCGGGAAACAGCGGAAATGCCGGCTCCAGGACAGCACGTCGAGGCCGAGTTTCGGCGCGTCGGCCAGCTGCACCAAAAAGATCTTGTCGGCCGGGATCGATTGAATCGGCAGCGTCGGAAACGACGGCGCCAGCGCATGAAAGCTGTCGAGAATGACGCCGATCGATTTGTGGTCGGCGCGCCGCACGATCTCCCAGGCGTCGCGGTAGTCGTTGACGTGACGCCCCCAGGCGAGCGCCTCATAACCGACACGCAGTCCGCGCGCCGCGGCGCCCTCACCCAATTCGCGGAAATCGCCCGCCGCGCGGTCGATGCCGCCGAGCGAAGCCGGAGAGATATTGCTGCAGATCAGCATCAAGTCGGTCTGCAATTCCTGCATCAGGTCGAACTTGCGCTCGGCGCGGGCAAAGTTGCGGGTGCGCTGCGGCTCCGGCATGCCCTCGAAGTCACGGAACGGCTGGAAGGCGCAGATCGACAGCCCGAGATCCCGGCACATCTGGCCGACGTCGCGCGGGCTGCCGCTGAACGACAAGAGGTCGTTCTCGAAAATCTCGACGGCATCGAAGCCGGCCGCGGCGATCGCGCGCAGCTTTTCGTCGAGCGCGCCGCTGAGCGATACCGTGGCGATCGAGCGCTTGTTCATGCGACCTGCTCCATGATCCGGCCCGGGGATATGCGGGCGCCGGTAAGCGCCGCTTCGCGCACGGCCTCGACCACGGCAAGTGTCCCCATGGCGTCTTCGACGGAAATCAGCGGGACCTCGCTTCTCGCAATCACCGCACAGAAATGCCGGAGTTGCTCCACCAGCGGATCTGCCGAGGGCACATCGACCGTGGTGCGGGAGAGTGGCGTATACCAGCCGCCTTGGCCCGGATACGACCACAGCTCCATGGTGGGCACCGACAGCGCCCCCTTGGTGCCGGCGAACAGATAGCAAGGCTGGTCCTGCTTCGGATAGGCCGCGTTCTCGCCCGATGACAGTTCCCAGCTCCATGGCGCCGGCGTCGCATCCGACAGCGTTACCGTGCCAATCGCGCCACCCGCGAATTTCAACAGCAGGCCCGCGGTATCCTCGACGGCAAAGCCGCGCGCTCTGTTGGAGGTCATGGCCTGAACCTCTGAAATCTCGCCGCAGATGAAGCGCAGATTGTCGATGTCGTGCACCAGATTGATCAGCAGCGGTCCGCCGCCTGCCTCGCGCCGCCACGCGACATCGAAATAGTCGTCGGGCTTCTTCAAGAGCCACAGCCCGATGACCGCGGTAAGCTCGCCGATTTCGCCGCCGGCCACCTTGTCGCGTATCGCCTTGATCCGGGGATTGTGGCGGCGATGGTGGCCGACCAGAACCGGCACGCCGGTTCGCCGCACCATTTCGGCGAGGCGCTGCGCGGAGGCCACCGTATCCGTCACCGGCTTCTCGACCAGCGCCGGCACACCGCGCGCAACGCAATCCAGCACCATCCCCAGATGCAGCGCGTTGGGCGATGCGACGATCATGCCGTCGGGAGCTTCCCGCTCCAGCAGGGCGCGATGATCGGCATGCCAGGGAATTTGTCGCGATTCAGCGAACACCTTCGCTTCGGGCGACGGATCGGCGATCCCCGCCAATGTGCAATCCGGCGATGCCGCAATCAGCTCGATGTGCTTGCGGCCAATCAGGCCCGCGCCCGCCACGCCGATCCGGATCGCGCCGCTCATGCGGCAGTTTCCGTCATGGCGCCGCCCAGGAACAATTGCCCGATGCGGGGATCGTTCAGCACGCGCTGCGCGGTGTCGACAAGCCGGGTCTGACCGAGCTCGAGCACGATGCCGTAATCGGAAATCTCCAGCGCCGAGCGGGCGTTCTGCTCGATCATCAGGATCGACACGCCGCGGTCGCGGAGATCTTTCAGAATGTTGAAGGTCTGCTGCACCATCAGCGGCGAAAGCCCGATCGACGGCTCGTCGATCAGCACCAGTTGCGGATTGAGCAGTAGGCCGCGGGCGACTTCGAGCTGCTTCTGTTCGCCGCCCGACAGCGTGGATGCCTGCTGGGTCGCCTTCTTGCGCAGCACCGGGAACTTGTCGAGCGCGGCCTCGATCCGGTCAGGCAGGTCCGTGATATCGCGCCCGGCGACGACAGCGCCGAGCTGGATGTTGTCGCGCACGGAAAGCTCGGGGAAGATATTGCGGCCCTGAGGCACGTAGCAGATGCCTGATGTCAGCAATTCGCGCTGGCTCAGCCCCGTGACGTCGCGCCCTTTGAATACGATCCTGCCTTCGCGCAACTTCAACAGGCCGAAAATCGCCTTGAACACGGTGGATTTGCCGGCGCCGTTCGGGCCGATCACCGTGGTGATGGAGCCCGCCGGCACCGAAAAGGTGGTGCCGTTGAGGATCGTCATCTTGCCGTAACCGCCGACGAGGCCTTGAACATCCAGGATGGCATCGTTCATGGATCGATCCCTCAATGGCCGAGATAGGCTTCGATGACGGCGGGATTGGCGCGGACTTCGGCCGGCGTGCCCATCGCCAGCATCTTGCCTTCCGCCATCACCATGACGCGCGTGCACAGCGACATCACGAATTCCATGTTGTGCTCGATCACGACGAAGGTGGCGCGCCTCTCGCGGTTGATCGCCGCCAGCCGCTCCTTGAGATCACCGAGCATGGTGAGGTTGACGCCGCCGGCGGGCTCATCGAGCAGCACCAGCCGCGGCCCGCCCATGAACGCCATGGCAGCATCGAGCAGTTTCTGCTGGCCGTAGGACAGGCCGCCGGCCGCTTCGGTCGCGAGATGATCGAGCTTGAAGAAACCGATCATCTGGTCGGCCGCCGCTGATAATCCGGCGTCGGAAGGGCCGAACAGCCGCGACATCATATTGCCCTGATGCTCCTGGCCGGCGAGGATCAAATTCTCCCGCACCGACAGCTTGGGAAACACCTGCAAAAGCTGGAAGGTGCGGCTGACACCGAGACGGTTCAATTCGGACGGCCGCAATCCGGTGACGACCTTGCCGTCGACCTTCACCTCGCCGCCGGTCGGCATGAGCTGGCCGAGGATGCAGTTGAAGAGCGTGGACTTGCCGCAGCCGTTCGGGCCGATCAGGCCGAGGATTTCACCCTCCTGCACGTCGAAGCTGACGCCGTCGACGGCCTTGATGCCGCCAAAGCTCTTCCTGATGTCGCTGACTTCGAGGACCGCGGTCATGGCGCCGTCTCCAGCCGGGATTTGGCGACCGCGCGGAGCGCCGATGCCGCCTTGGTGCGCCGCTCGGCCAGATAGCGATCGAGGCTGCCGAGAATGCCGGTCGGCGAATAGATCAGGAGCAGCATCACGGCGACCGCGTAGAGCATCAGGTAATAGCCCTGCGTGAAGCGCAGCCACTCCGGCAGCAGCACCGCGATCATCGCGCCGAGGAACGGCCCGAAGAAGAATCCGGAGCCGCCGACGATCACCATCATCAACAGATCGAGCGAGAGCGAGAGGTTGAACGGAACCGGATCGATATATTGCGTCAGCGGCGCATAGAGCGTGCCGGCGACGCCACCGAGCGCCGATCCGATTGCGAACGCCATCAGCGTATAGCGCCGGGTGTCGATGCCGAGCGACAGCGCCCGCACCGGATTTTCGCGCAGTGCCACGAAGGCGCGGCCCCAGGGCGAGCGGATCAGCCACCACATCGCCAGCGAGACGAGCGCAAGCGAGCCGAGGCAGAAATAATAGAACGGCAGCGGACGGTTGGTCGCGAAGCCCAGAACATTGGGCCGCGGAATGTTGGAGATGCCGTAGATGCCCTTGGTGAGCCAGTCCTCGTTGCGGAACACCAGGAAGGCCAGCGTCGAGAAAGCCAGCGTGACGAAAGCCAGATAATGATGCTGCACGCGCAGCGCCGGATAGCCCAGGATCCAGCCGATCGCAAAACACAGCACGATGGCGACGCCAAGCGCGGCCACCAGCGGCAGGCCCTGGGTGGTCATGATCGCCGCCGCATAGGCGCCGATGCCGACGAATGCGCCCTGCGCCAGCGAGACCTGGCCGGCATAGCCCAGTGTCAGGTTGAGCCCCATCGCGGCGATCGTCATCACCGCCCACTGGCTCAGGATGAACAGGCCATAGCGGTTGAAGTTCATCGGCACGATGATCAGGGCGGCGATCACCACGACGCCGAGCGCGATGCGCAGATATTTCCCTGTGGCGGTCATACCGTGCGCTCCTCGGGCCGGCCGAGCAGCCCCTGCGGACGGAACAGGATGATGACGATCAGCAGGATCAGCGGCACCGCGGCGCGGTACTGCGTCGACACATAGGCGGCTGACAGATTGTCGACGACGCCGATCAACAGCCCACCGGCGATGGCGCCGCGCACCTGGTTGAAACCGCCGACGATCGCCGCGATGAACGCCGCCTGCCCCAGTATCTCGCCGGAGGAGAATTTCGCCAGATAGATCGGCGTGATCAGCAGCGAGGCCAGCGCGACCAGAAAGGCGTTGATCAGGAAGGTCAGCAGGATCATGCGCTCGACCGGCACGCCGATGATGCGGGCGACTGTCGGGTTCTGGGCGGTCGCCTGCATCTGGTGACCGACCGAGGTGCGGTTCAAAAGCGCGGTCAGGCCGATCACCACCGCGATCGCGAGCGCGAGCACGCCGAGGCTCTGCAACGAGACCACCCGGCCGAGGATCGAGACGTCACCGGCCGGCACGATGGAGGGGAACGGCGACGCTTCGGCGCTGAAGAACTGCTTCACCGCCTCCTTCATGCCGATCGCCAGCGCCATGGTCGCGATCGCCAGCGGCAGCACGCCGTGCCGCAGCATCGGGTCAACCAGCAGCAGCTTGAAGCCGAGCCCCAGCAGCAGCAGCGACAGCAGGATGCCGAGAATGATCGCGAGCCAGAACGGCGCGCCGGCATGCATCACCGCCAGCATCAGGAACGCCGGCAGCATCACGAATTCGCCTTGCGCGAAATTGATGGTTTGCGACGTCTGCCACAGCAGCATGAAACCGACCGCGACGAGGGCGTAGATCGCCCCGGTCGCAAGGCCTGCCACGAGCAAATCGAGCAGATTGGACATGCTTCTCCCTCACCGTCACAGGTGGACGATATCAATGCTGTTTCGCAATGACTGATCGCGACGGGGGCGCGTTCTTCCGCGCGCCGCCCGGGCCGTGGCTCAGTTCAGTTTTGGCAGCACTTGCTTGACGACCTGTTTGCCGTCGACGATCTCGACCAGAAAACCCTGGCGATCGATGTCGCCCTTCTCATCGAAGGTCACATCCATCAGGATGCCGGGCTCGCTCGCGGCCTTGATGGTGAGGCCGTGCAGATTGTCGGCGAACGCCTTGGCGTCGACCTTGCCCATCTTCTCGGTGGTGGCCTTGATCATGTAGATCGCGAGATAGCCCTTCAGCCCGTTGTGATCAGGCACGTAATTGTACTTCTTGACGAACTTTTCCCGGAACGCCTTGATCAGGTCGACCGGTGCATCGGTGGTGAGGCCGACATGGCCGCGTGCGCCGTTTGCGGCATCGCCGGCGAGTTCGACGACTTTCTGGCCGACCAACGTCGTCTCGCCCATCAGCGGCACGGTGATCGCCTGGCGCTTCAGCTCCTTGAGCATCCGCGCGCTTTCTTCCTCGTTGACATAGACGAACACCGCATCGGGCGCCGCGGCCTTGATCTTGCTGACGTCGGCGGCGAAGTCGGCTTGTCCGGCTTCCGTGGAAATGTCAGCCGCGACCTTGATGTTGTATTTGGCGAATTCCTTGGTGATGACGTCGCGGCCACCCTTGCCGAAATCATTGTTGACCCAGACGATCGCGACCGATTTCGCCTTCAGCTCGTCGTTGATGTATTTGGCGACCTTCGGCATCGAGGATTGCTGGCCGAACGACGTGCGGAACAGGAATTTGTTGCCGCCTTGTGTCAGTTCGGCGGCCTCGCCGCCCATGATCTGCGCGATGCCGGCTTCCGCGGCGAGCGGCGCGGTGACCTTGACCGATCCGGAGTAGCCGGGCCCAAGCAGCACATAGGGCTCGCTATCGAGCGCCTTCTGCACCTGCGCACGCGCGACGCCGGGATTCGATTGCGAATCCGCGTGCGTGACTTCCAGCTTGCGGCCGAGCAACCCGCCCTTGGCGTTGATCTCCTCGATCGCAAGGTCGATGCCGTTTTTCCAGTTATTGCCGACGGTGGCGCCGCCGCCGGACAGTTCGGCGACATTGGCGAGCTTGATCGGCGCACCTTGCGCGAATGCGGCTGCGGCCGACACGGTGGCAAGCAGGAATCCTGCGAAAAATCCAGATCTCATTTCCATCCCCTCTTCTCGTTACAATTAAGCGGCCTTGTGACCGGCCGCGTTCTTTGATTTGAGCATGATCTTTTCGGAAAACCGGTACCCACTTTTCCGGATCATGCTCTAGGCTGCGTTCACTTTAGCGTAGCGTCTGGCCATCACGGCGTCGAATGCATTTCCCATCTCGGCGGCCGATGGCTTCAGCCCCGTGAACAGTTCGAAGGCGTCCGCGGCCTGATAGATCGCGAGCTCACGCCCGGTCATGACCTTGGCGCCCTTTGCCTTTGCAGCGTTCAACAGCGGCGTCCAGAGCGGCGTGTAGACCGCGTCGGCGACCCATATGTCCTGATGCAGCAGGGCGTCCGGAACGGGCGTGCCGCGGTTCGGCAACATGCCGACCGGTGAACCGTTGACGACCCCGGTGGCGCCGCGCATGGCGTCCTCGACGCTGTCGACAACACTTGTCTTGCCGCGTTTCCCGATCTGGCCGGCGAGTTGCGTAGCCTTGGCGCGGTCAGTGTCGAAGATCCTGATCTCGGCGACGCCGATCCCGGCCAGCGCAAAGGCAATCGCCTTGCCGACGCCGCCGGCGCCGATCACAGCGACCGTGCTCTGCGCGGGGTCACGGACAAGCTCGGTGATTGCCCGGGCAAATCCCGTAGTGTCGGTGTTATGTCCGGTCAGCCGGCCATCGCGGACCACGACGGTGTTGACCGCACCGATCGCCTGCGCGCCCGGCGACAGTTCGTCGAGCAGGGAGACCACCGCCTCCTTGTAGGGAAAGGTGACGTTGACGCCGGCAAAGCCCAGGCGTCGCACGCCGTCCAGCAGCAACCGCAGCTCTTCGCGCCCGGCACCGGCAACCTCGATCAGCTGGTAGTGGCAATGCGCGCCGAGCGCTTCGGCGGCCCGCTCATGCATCGCGGGCGACGCCGAATGCGCAATCGGCGCACCGATCAGGCCGGTGAGAAAGCGGCAGTCGGCGGGAGCAAGCGGTCGGGCGGCAGGGCTCATGATCTCGTCATCGGGCGCAATGCGCGTTGGCGGCGGCGGTCGGTTCGGGATAGGCCCCGACCCGGGCAGACGATAGCGCTTTGCTGACCTAACACAATTACCCATTTATGCCGGATAGATAACATCATGTTATTTCTTACGCGGCCTGGAATCAGGCTTGCGCGGCGCCGCCTTGCCCGGCCCCACCGCCCGCATTTCCGAACGCAGGCATTCGATGAAATGTTCGATGTGCAGCGACAGCGGCGCGCCGCGCTTCACCGCAATGTAAGTGTCGAACCTGGTCGGCTCGACGATCCTGAGCAATTCGACGCCGGGATAGCCGCCATGGGCGACGGTAAACTGGTCGATCACGGCAATGCCTAGTCCTGCCTTGACCAGCGCGCACACGGTGGTGCCGAAGCGCGCACGGATGGTGATGTCGTAAGCGAGTTTGTTGCGCGCAAATATCTCCGCCATGATCCGCCCGTAGGGATCGTTGGGATCGATCCCGATCAGCGGATAGCGGATGATTTCCGCGGCCGAGACCTGCTTGCATCCGGCAAGCTCATGCCCCGCCGGCACGATGCAGAACAATTCGCCCGACGCCAGCGGCAGAAAGTCGAGGCCGGGATGCTCAAGCCGATAACTCATGGCGACGCAATCGCCGCGGCCCAGCAACAGGTAATCGACGGCCTCCTCGATCTTGAGGATGTTGATGTCGATCCGCAATTCGGGATAGCGGCGCCGGACCCGCTCGATCGCGCGCGGCACCATGACCTGCGAGATGCTGGGTACTGAGCCGATGCGCAGCTCGGACAGATCGCCGCGTCCGATCTTGGAGATGATCTCGGAGAGGTCATCCATCTTCTCGTAGACACCGTTAATCTGCTCGAAGATGTTGCGGGCTTCGGGGGTCGGGAAATAGCGCCCGTTCTGGCGCTGGAAGAAGCGGACGCCCAGCGACTTCTCGGTGTACTTCACCAGCCGGCTGATGCCCGGCGCCGACACGTTCAGAAGCCTCGCAGCCCCGCCGATCGTGCCGGTCACCATCACGGCGCGGATCACCTCGACCTGGCGCAGCGTCATCATGTGCGAAGTCTCGCCTGTCGCTGGGTGCGGCTGCGATGTGATTGCAGCTACACGTCGAAGAACACCGTCTCTTTGTCACCCTGCAGATGGATATCGAAACGATAGACGGCATTGCCGCCCGGCTGCCGCGTCGCGATCAGCGTGGTGCGGCGATCGGCCGGCACCAGCGCCAGCACCGGATCGGCGGCGTTGGCGGCTTCGCCGTCGAAATAGATCCGGGAATAGAGATGCAGCAGCATGCCGCGCGCATAGACCGCAAGCACGATATGCGGCGCCTGCGGCTTGCCGTCGGGATCGGGCACGATGCCCGGCTTGATGGTGTCGAAGGCGTAGCCGCCCTTTGCATCGGTGCCAATGCGGCCGAATCCCTTGAATGACGTATTCGTCAGCGCTCGCTTGTCCTGCGGATCGGAGAAGCGCCCCTGCGCGTCCGCCTGCCAGATCTCCAGCATGCAATCCGGCACGACCGCGCCGTCGCCGTCGAACACCTGTCCTTCGATGCGAATGCGTTCGCCCGACGTGTCCGACGTCACCAGGTTGTTGTTGAACGCATCGTTCCAGTCGTATTTGCCGTTCGGCGTCAGGCCATAGGCGAAATACGGACCGACGGTTTGCGACGGGGTGATGCCGTCTGGCCTGGTCTGTTGCACTTAACTGTTCTCCATCGGCGTGGCGTTGCGCCCACGCAGCACAATGTTGAAGCGGTAGCACAGCGCCCAATCCGGCTTGGTGTTCTCCAGATCGAACGACGAGATCATCCTGTTGCGCGCCTTCTCGTCGGTGACCGAATTGAAGATCGGATCGAACGGGAACAAGGGATCGCCGGGGAAATACATCTGCGTCACCAGACGCGACACGAAGGAGTGGCCGAACACCGAGAAGTGGATGTGGGCCGGCCGCCAGGCGTTGTGGTGATTGCCCCAGGGGTAGGCGCCAGGCTTGATGGTGACGAAGCGGTAATAGCCCTGCGCATCCGACTGGGTGCGGCCGGCACCGGTGAAATTCGGATCGAGCGGCGCGGGATGCTGATCGACGACATGGACGTATCGGCCGCAGGAATTGGCCTGCCAGAGTTCGACCAGCGTGTTCGGGACGCCGCGGCCGTCTTCGTCGAGCACATGGCCGTGCACGATGATGCGTTCGCCGATCGGTTCGCCCTTGCCCTGAACGGTGAGATCGTGATCGTTCTCACGCACCGTCTCGTGGCCGTAGACCGGCCCGGTCAATTCGGACAGCGTGTGCCGCATCGGAATCAGCGGCTTGGAGGGCGAGCGCTTGACCGTGCTCTTGTAGGCGGGCGACAGCCGCGGCGGGTGCGCCGCGAGACTTTGCACTGGATAGACCAATGTCATGACCAACTCCTCCCTCGCATCGCGCCGTTCAGCCGCGCTGCCGATCATTATAGGACATAACTAATTTGGGAAAGAGCCATTTCATTGGACTTGTTCCGTCATCGTCGTTCCGGGGCGTGCGAAGCACGAACCCGGAACCTCGAGATTCCGGGTTCGATGCTACGCATCGCCCCGGAATGACGCCGTGGGCGTCAGTTAATCTTTTCGATCGCGACCGCGACGCCCTGACCGACGCCGACGCACATGGTTGCCAAGGCAAGCTTGCCGCCCCGCTTCTCCATGCCGTGCACCGCCGTCAACGCCAGCCGCGCGCCGCTCATACCGAGCGGATGGCCGAGCGCGATCGCGCCGCCATGCGGGTTGACGAAGTCGGCGTCGTCCTGGACGCCCAGTTGCCTCAAGCAGGCTATCCCCTGCGAGGCGAAGGCTTCATTGAGCTCGATCAGATCGAAGTCAGAGATCTTGATGCCAAGCCGCTCCATCAGCTTCCTGGTCGCCGGCACCGGGCCGATGCCCATGATGCGCGGCGGCACCGCGGCCGAGGCGAGGCCGAGGATGCGCGCCCGGGGCGTCAGTCCGTGCTTCTTCACGGCGGCTTCGGAGGCGAGGATCATCGCCGCCGCGCCGTCATTGACGCCGGATGCATTGCCTGCGGTCACCGTGCCTGGGTTGCGGACGATCGGCTTCAGTTTCGTCAGGTTCTCCAACGTGGTTTCGGGCCGCGGATGCTCATCCTTGTCGACGATGACCGGCCCGGCCTTGCCGCCCGGCACCGAGACGGGTGTGATTTCCTCGGCAAAATAGCCTGATGCAATCGCGGCGCCCGCGCGCTGCTGCGAGCGGATCGCCATCGCATCCTGGTCGGCGCGCGAGACCTGGAATTCCTCGGCGACGTTCTCGCCGGTCTCCGGCATCGCATCGACGCCATACTGCGCCTTCATCAACGGATTGATGAAGCGCCAGCCAATGGTGGTGTCGTAAATCTCCGCCGAACGCGCGAACGCTTCCGGCGCCTTGCCCATCACGAACGGCGCGCGCGTCATGGATTCGACGCCGCCCGCAATCGCGAAATCGATCTCGCCGGCGCGGATCGCCCGTCCCGCGGCGCCGACCGCATCGAGGCCGGAGGCGCAGAGGCGATTGAGGGTCTGGCCGGGAACCGATTCCGGCATGCCCGCCAGCAACAGCGCCATCCGCGCCACGTTGCGGTTGTCCTCGCCGGCCTGGTTGGCGCAGCCGAAAAACACCTCATCCACCTGCGACCAGTCGAGATTGGGATGCTTCGCCATCAGCGCTTTGATCGGGGTCGCGGCCAGATCGTCAGCGCGCACCTTGGCGAGCGAGCCGCCGAAACGGCCGATCGGGGTCCGGACGGCATCGCAAATGAATACATCACGCATAGAATCTCTCCCTGAATGCCGTGCTTTAGGCGTTTGACCCGCTGGATTGATGGCGAGTTTTAGGAGCGTGCCCGCGACAGGTCAATTGAGGCGTCGTTCCCCGTGCGCTGCTTTCGCGGGGGGCCGCCATGCCCTTGTGGTGGGTATGATCAATCGTGCGGCGGCGAGCGTGGAAAACTCTGACAATGCAGGTATGGGAATAGGACCGGACAGCAAAATTTTGTAGGTTGCGCCCGCTGGAGCCGCGGCCGGTTCCAGCTTCTCGTTTTGACGCGTTTTCTTTACGCGAACCGGTGCCCACTTCACTTGAAAACGCTCTGATGACGATCCAGCAATCCATCCCCGCCCCCGCGCCTCCCGAAGCCACGCCGGCCGCTGACGCAAATTCGCGCGTCACGCCGATGATGGAACAGTACCTCGAGATCAAGGCCGCCCATCCCGGGCTGCTGCTGTTCTACCGGATGGGCGATTTCTACGAGCTGTTCTTCGAGGACGCCGAGATCGCCTCCAAAACGCTCGGCATCGTGCTGACCAAGCGCGGCAAGCACCAGGGCATGGACATCCCGATGTGCGGCGTGCCGGTGGAGCGCTCCGAGGACTATCTGCATCGCCTGATCAATGCCGGCCACCGCGTTGCCGTGTGCGAGCAGACAGAGAATCCCGCCGCGGCACGCGCCCGTGGCAACAAGAGCGTGGTGGCCCGTGGCGTCGTGCGGCTGGTGACACCAGGCACGCTGACCGAAGACACGCTGCTGGACGCCCGCACCAACAATTATCTGCTCGCCATCGCGCGCGCCCGCGCCTCTTCCGGCGGCGACCGCATTGGCCTGGCCTGGATCGATATCTCGACCTCGGAGTTCATGGTCACGGAATGTGCGAACGCGGAACTTGCGGCGACGCTGGCGCGGATCAATCCGAATGAGGTCATCGTCACTGACGCGCTCTATGGCGATCCTGATTTGGGACCGCTGCTGCGCGAACTGCCGTCGGTGACGCCGCTCACCCGCGACGTCTTCGACGGCGCCACCGCGGAACGGCGGCTGTGCGACTATTTCGCGGTCGCGACCATGGATGGCCTTTCCGCGATGTCACGGCTGGAGGCAACCGCGGCGGCCGCCGCCGTCACCTATATCGACCGCACGCAGGTCGGAAAGCGTCCGCCGCTGTCGCCGCCATCGCGGGAAGCCGCCGGCACCACGATGGCGATCGACCCCGCCACCCGCGCCAACCTCGAATTGACCCGCACGCTGTCAGGCGAACGGCGCGGGTCGCTGCTCGATGCGATCGACTGCACGGTAACCGCCGCGGGATCACGCCTGCTGGCGCAGCGTCTCGCAGCCCCACTCACCGACAGCGCGGGAATCGCGCGGCGACTGGACGCGATTGCCGCCTTTGTCGCCGACAGCGCGGCGCGCGACGACGTCAGAACCACACTGCGCGCCGCGCCCGACATGTCGCGGGCTTTGGCGCGGCTGTCGGTCGGACGCGGCGGCCCTCGCGACCTTGCGGGCCTGCGCGACGGAATCGTTGCCGCCGACCAGGCGCTGGCGCGGCTGGCGCAACTCGAAGCGCCACCATCTGAAATCGTGGCCGTGATGGAGGCGCTGCGCCGCCCCTCGCGCGACCTTGCCCGCGAGTTTGAACGCGCACTCGCCGAGCAACTGCCGCTGATCAAGCGCGACGGCGGCTTCATCCGCGAAGGCTACGAGCCCGCCCTCGACGAGAGCCGCAATCTGCGCGATGCCTCCCGCCTCGTCGTCGCCGCGATGCAGGCGCGCTACGCCGAGGATACCGGCATCAAGGCGCTCAAGATCCGTCACAACAATGTGCTCGGTTATTTCGTCGAGGTGACGGCGCAGCACGGCGACAGGCTGATGGCGCCGCCGTTGAATGCGACCTTCATCCACCGCCAGACGCTGGCAGGACAGGTTCGCTTCACCACGTCCGAGCTCGGCGAGATCGAAGCCAAGATCGCCAATGCCGGCGACCGCGCGCTGAACCTCGAACTCGAAATCTTCGAGCGGCTCTGCGCGATGGCGCTTGCGGCCAGCGACGATTTGCGCGCCGCGGCGCATGCGTTTGCGCTGCTGGACGTTGCGACCGCGCTGGCGAAGCTGGCGGTCGATGACAATTATGTGCGCCCCGAAGTCGATGGCTCGCTCGGCTTCGCCGTCGAGGGCGGCCGGCATCCCGTCGTCGAACAGGCGCTGAAGCGCGACGGCCAGCCGTTCATTGCGAACGCCTGCGACCTCTCACCGGGACCCGCGCAGAAATCCGGCCAGATCTGGCTGATTACCGGCCCCAACATGGCCGGCAAATCGACTTTCCTGCGCCAGAACGCGCTGATCGCGCTGATGGCGCAGATCGGCTCCTACGTGCCGGCGTCACGCGCACGGATCGGCGTCGTCGACCGGCTGTTCTCACGCGTCGGCGCGGCGGATGATCTCGCGCGCGGCCGCTCCACCTTCATGGTCGAGATGGTGGAGACCGCCGTCATCCTCAATCAGGCCAGCGAGCGCTCGCTGGTCATCCTCGACGAAATCGGCCGCGGCACCGCCACCTTCGACGGCCTGTCGATCGCGTGGGCCGCGATCGAGCATCTGCACGAAGCCAACCGCTGCCGCGCGCTGTTCGCCACGCATTACCATGAGCTGACTGCACTCTCCGCCAAGCTGCCGCGGATGTTCAACGCCACCGTGCGGGTCAAGGAGTGGCAGGGCGACGTCGTGTTCCTGCACGAGGTGCTGCCGGGCTCTGCCGACCGCTCCTACGGCATTCAGGTCGCGAAGCTCGCCGGCCTGCCGCCCGCCGTGATCGCGCGCGCCAAATCGGTGCTGGCCAAGCTCGAAGCCCAAGACCGCGGCCAGACCGCGCGCGCGCTCGCCGACGATTTGCCGCTGTTCGCCGTCCCCTCCCGCGCCGCCGCCGAAGCCGCGCCGCCGAGCGAGGCGGAGCAATTGATGGAGGCGGTGAAGGCGCTGCATCCCGACGAGATGTCGCCGCGCGAGGCGCTAGAGGCGTTGTATGCGCTGAAGGCGAAATTGCCGAAGGGGTAAGACTCTCACCCCGTCATTGCGAGCCAACGGGTCTCGCGAATGCGCGCCCGATGACAGGCTCCGCGAAGCAATCCGTACTTCCTCACGGCGAGATGGATTGCTTCGTCGCTTTCGCTCCTCGCAATGACAGCCTAGCCAGTGGCCTTCTGTCGCCCAAGCCACCACAGGCTCAAGTTCCAGCCGACACACGTCGCCAGCGCGAGGCTCAGCCCGATCGCCGAGCCGAACTGCAGCGCGGCGACTTGAAGCACCGCGATCGCGATGCCGAGGCCGATCAGGCCCCAGGCGCTGTTGGCGAGCACGGCCGCGGTCGGACGGCCGCCGATGCGCGGGTGCAGGATCAGCATCATCGAGGTGAACACGATCGGGAACAGCGCGATCATGCCGCTCACCTTGGGGCCGACCCAGCTCGACGTCGTGACCACCGTCGCCACCAGCGTTGCGACCAGCGATGCGCGCAGCGGGATGTCGTACCAGCGGCGCCTGATCGGCGGCATTTTTGCGTGGCGGTAGCGGGCGAGCAGCGGCACGCAGATGGCGAACGCAATGGCGTTCACGATGAGGCCGCTGGCGAGCGACCATTGCACCGAGCGGATGATCGCGGCGAGCGCGAGCCACACGACCACGGCCACGGCACAACTGAGCAGCGCGCCATGGCGCTGCGCCAGCACGACATAGGTCAGCCCGAGGAAGATCGTCGCGGCGTTGATCGGCAGGCTCGCGAGCGCACCCTCGGCGATGAAGGCGGCGTCATGGTCGAGCGCGAGGAACACGTAGGCCGGCCCGGCCGAGATCGGCAGCGTCGCGATCAGCGCGCCAATCACCGGGCCTGAGCGTTCGGTGACGATCGAGGCGGTCACCACGAACGCCGCGGTGATCGCCATGCGCAGGGCGAGTGTGAGGATGAAGGCGAGTTCGGGGGACATTCTATCCGTCGTTCCTGCGAACGCAGGAACCCATACGCCGCGGCTTCTCGATTTTGGCAGGTGTGGGTTGACACTTCCCGCACCCACGGACTCCCGTGGTTATGGGCCCCTGCGTTCGCAGGGCCGACGTCGAACCGTTGTGCCTCACACCCGCTTCATCGACACCGAGACTTTCGGGCCATTCCTGATGGTCTGATAGACCACGCAATAGCGTTCGGTGAGCTTTAACAGCAGGTCGAGCTTGTCTTGCGGCGCGTCGGTTCCGAGCTCGAAGCGCAGGCGGATCTCCTCGAAACCGACCGGGGCTTCCTTGTCGACGCCGAGCGTGCCGCGAAAATCCAGGTCGCCTTCGGCGATGACGGTGCCGCTTCTGAGCGGAACGTCGACGGCGGTCGCCACCGATTTGAGCGTCACACCGGCGCAGGCGACGAGGGCTTCCAGCAGCATATCGCCGGAGCAGAGCTCGAGGCCGGAACCGCCGGTGGCGGGGTGGAGGCCAGCTACCGCCAGCGCGCGGCCGGTCTCGACCTTGCAGGCGATGCCTTCATTGTCGATCGAGCCTTTGGCTTTGAGGGTGATGACGGCGGCCGAGGGGTCAGACTTGTAGCGTTCCTTGATCGGGGCCTGCATCGCGCGGAGTTCGGCAGCGTCCATTTCCATCTCCCGACTTTGTTTGTGCATCGGATATAGAGGGCTATCGACGCGCTGTCATCACGGCCCCCGCGGCCGCCCCATGCGGCATTGGAAATCCACGCTTTTCCAACAGGTTATGGCTGGCATTCGCGCACGCGGCGGCATAGCTTTGATTTGACCGTACAATCGCCCGTGACAGCCCCTGCGCCGTCCGATATCGGGATAGATCATGGATAGCGTCGTAATTGAGGACCGCTCCGGGGCGGACGAACGTTTCGATACCGCGCGGATCACCGTGGCGGTCGATGCCCTGGCCGAAAAACATGCCGGCCGCGAGGACGTGTTTCGCTCGGCGCTGGCGCAATTGCTCAAGGCCGAGATGATCGCGGCGCGCGCGACCGCGCAGGCCGTGCTGCTGAAGGATCGCCACGGCCGCCGCTGCGCGGAGCGGCTGTGCTTCATGCAGGACGAGATCATCCGCATTCTCTACTCTGCCGCGACACGGCATCTCTATCGCTCGCATGTGCCCTCCGGCGCCGAGCGCATGGCTGTGGTCGCCACCGGCGGTTACGGCCGCGGCCTGATGGCGCCGGAATCCGACATCGATCTGTTGTTCATCCTGCCCTACAAGCAGACCGCCTGGGGCGAGCAGGTCGCCGAAGCCATTCTCTATTGCCTGTGGGACATGGGATTGAAGGTCGGCCACGCCACGCGGTCGGTCGACGAATGCATTCGCCAGGCGCGCGGCGACATGACGATCCGCACCGCGATCCTGGAGACGCGGTTTCTGACCGGCGACCAGCCGCTGTATGACGAACTGGTCGCCCGCTTCGACAAGGACGTCGTGCAGGGCACCGCTTCCGAATTCGTCACCGCCAAACTCGCCGAGCGCGAGGAGCGCCACCGCCGCGCCGGACAGTCGCGCTATCTGGTCGAGCCCAACGTCAAGGACGGCAAGGGCGGCTTGCGCGACCTGCACACGCTGTTCTGGATCGCCAAGTACGTCTACCGCGTACGCGAGACCGACGAGCTGGTCGAACGCGGCGTGTTCGACGCGCAGGAGTATCGCACCTTCCGCCGCTGCGCCGACTTCCTGTGGTCGGTGCGCTGCAATTTGCATTTCGTTTCCGGGCGCGCCGAGGAACGATTGTCGTTCGACATGCAGCGCGAGATCGCGGTGCGGCTCGGCTACACTTCGCATCCCGGCATGCAGGATGTCGAACGCTTCATGAAGCACTACTTCCTGGTCGCCAAGGACGTCGGCGACCTGACTGCGATCCTGTGCGCCAAGCTGGAAGACGAGCAGGCCAAGCCCGCGCCGGTGCTGAGCCGCATGGTGGCGCGGCTGCGGCCGGGCACCAAGCGGCGGCGGGTGCCCGACAGCGACGACTTCATCATCGACAACAACCGCATCAACCTCGCCGCGCCCGACGTCTTCAAGCACGACCCGGTCAATTTGATCCGGATCTTCCAGCTGGCGCAGAAGAACAACCTCGCCTTCCACCCCGACGCGATGCGCACGGTGACGCGCTCGCTGAAACTGGTGAACAGCCAGCTCCGCGAAAATCCGGAAGCCAACCGGCTGTTCATGGAGATCCTGACGTCCGATAACGCCGAGACCGTGCTGCGGCGGATGAACGAGACCGGCGTGCTCGGTCATTTCATCCGCGCCTTCGGCAAAATCGTATCGATGATGCAATTCAACATGTACCACCATTATACGGTGGACGAGCATTTGATCCGCTGCATCGGCCACCTGCAGGAGATCGAGCGCGGCGGCAATGACGAATTCACGGTCGCGAGCGACCTGTTCCGCAAGATCCAGCCCGAGCATCGCGCGGTGATCTACATCACCACGCTGCTGCATGACGTCGCCAAGGGCCGGCCGGAGGATCATTCGAGTGCGGGCGCCAGGGTGGCGCGGCGGCTGTGTCCGCGCCTCGGCTTTTCCACCGCCGACACCGAGTTGGTGGCATGGCTGATCGAGGAACATCTGACGATGTCCACGGTGGCGCAGTCGCGCGACCTCTCCGACCGCAAGACGATCGAGAATTTTGCCGCCGTCGTGCAATCCGTCGAGCAGATGAAGCTGTTGACCATCCTGACTACCGCCGACATCAGGGGCGTCGGCCCCGGCGTGTGGAACGGCTGGAAGGCGCAACTGCTGCGCACGTTGTATTACGAGACCGAGCCGGCGTTGACCGGCGGCTTCTCGGAAGTGAACCGCGCGCAGCGCATCGCGGTGGCGCAGTCCGAATTCCGCGCCGCCTTCACCGAATGGCCGGAACAGGAACTCAACGCCTATATCGGGCGGCATTACCCGGCCTACTGGCTCAAAGTTGAACTGCAACGCAAGATCCGCCAGGCGCGCTTCATCCGCGCCAGCGAACAGGCCGGCCACCAGCTCGCAATCAATGTCGGCTTCGACGAGGCGCGCGGTGTCACCGAACTGACGATACTTGCGACCGACCATCCGTGGCTGCTGTCGATCATTGCAGGCGCCTGCGCGTCCGCCGGCGCCAATATCGTCGACGCGCAGATCTACACGACCACCGACGGCCGCGCACTCGACACCATCGCGATCTCCAGGGAGTACGACCGCGACGAGGACGAGGGACGGCGCGCCACCCGCATCGGCGAGATGATCGAGCAGGTGCTGGAAGGCAAGCTGCGGCTGCCCGAAGTGGTGGCCCGCAAGGCCGCCAACCGCGGCAAGGTACGCGCGTTCGTGGTCGAGCCCGAGGTCACCATCAACAACCAGTGGTCGGACCGCTACACCGTGATCGAGGTTTCCGGCCTCGATCGCCCCGGCCTGTTGTATCAACTGACGACCGCGATCTCGAAGCTCAACCTCAACATTGCCTCCGCCCATGTCGCGACCTTCGGCGAACGCGCCCGCGACGTGTTCTACGTGACGGATTTGCTCGGCGCCCAGATCAACGCGCCGACCCGGCAGGCCGCGATCAAGAGCGCACTGATTCATCTGCTCGCCAGCGAAGACAACGTCGCGCAGCCGGCGGCGTAGCTGCTTGGTGGCCCCCGCTCTCTCCGCGTCATTGCGAGCGCAGCGAAGCAATCCACGGCGCGGCGCGGCGATAGATGGATTGCTTCGCTGCGCTCGCAATGACGTGGATATGACTTCGCGATCTCGCGGCGCCTGGCGCCCGAGGTTTGCTGGAGAACTTCCCGCCCTCGTTATCAGAGGGCGCAGGGAAGACCGGGTGCACGCTGCACCCGCGGTCTCGTGTGCAATTGCGCACAAGGAACGCGCACACGAGCATACAGGTCCAGCGGAAACACTCCGGCCTTCCCTGCGCAATGGCTTTACGGCTTACTTCGCGCTCTCCCCGGTGAACGGCTTTCTTGCCACCGTCGCCCTCAAGAAGCTTGCTTCTCAAGAACTTGACGCCAGCACCGCGGCGTCAGGACCACACGACTTCGCCGTACGCTTGAGCCACACACGTCAGTCGCAGCCCTCGCGTCCATCGCATCTCACCGCGCGTTCGTGACGATGGCCAACGCCCCTCATCTGCCGCGAGACGGGCGGAGTTATGCCGATGATTTGCTCTCGAAGTTAAGCGGAATATTTTTGCAAAAGGGGCTGGACACGTCGGGCAAATCACCCCGGGCTCGCCGCGGCCGTTGGCGCCGATCCGGGCGATGGCAGCAAACGCACCATCTAGTCTGATTGCTCTGTTACGAAATCAGCCCAGCCGTGATGCTCAAGAGCGGCCAGGCTCGCTGCGACGAAGGCGAGATAATTTGTCCGGGAAACCAGAAGGCCCAGATCGAACAGTTCAAGCCACGCTTGCCATGGGTCCCCTGCCGGCACGGCGATTGCCAGCTTGCCGCCATCGATCACGGAAGGCCGGAAGCTGCGGTCGGATCTCCGGTGCCTGGCTTCGGGTCCGATGTCATCGGAGCAATGGATCAAGTGCAGTTGTGCTTTCGGCATATCAATCCCCAAATTTGCGGTCGGCGAGCGCTGGGTTACGGGTTTGACAACTGCGACGAGATGTTTGCGTTCGGCGGGGACGTCCGGTTGAAGGTCTCGCGTAAAGGCCGTTCCCGCAGGGCAGAAAACTCTGATGCCATCAGGGTTACCCGATAAGCTTCATCATTGAAACGAAACGGACCATTAAACGGAGGTTGATCCACACGTTACATTCGGTTGGCAGGATCATACCTAGGTTTGGGACCGCGATCCGGGCCGCGGCGGGTGATCGGCACTCCCGGGAGGCGCATCGGTGCACGAAAGGACCGCCCCGGATCCTTATGCCCTTCGGAATATCCTTCCGGGCGTCCAAAAGCTGCTAGTATGCGGCCTGTTAGGAGGGCGACGTTGTCGCCGCTGATGATAGAGATCACCTAGCGACGCAGCGGGCCCGGGGTGGCCGAGTGATGCTGCCGATGATGCGTAACCAGACCATGAGATCCTGGCGCTCAGCCGAGCAATGGCTGCTGGGCAGCATGGTGCTGGCGTTGGCGATGGCGGCTTTCATCTGGCTTGTTCTCGGCCCCGCACCGGCGGCCCCCGCCTATTTGACCGCTGTCGTATTGCTCATCGCCTCGCTTCTCGCCTCCCTGATCATGATGCTCCGGGTGGGCATGACCCGCAGGCAATTGGAAGCCGTGCTCGATGGCCGCGCGCGAGCCGAACAACACGCGATAGAAGCGCTGCGCCATAGCGAAGCGCAATGGAAGGAGGTATTCGAGCACAACCCGGTGATGTATTTCATGGTCGACGCAGCCGGCACAGTGCTATCCGTCAACACGTTCGGCGCTGCACAGCTTGGCTACTCCGTCAGCGAATTGCTCGGGCAATCCGTGCTGAAAGTCTTTCCCATCGAAGAGCAACGTGCGGCCCGGAGCAACGTCGCCATATGCCTGGAAAATATCGGCCAAACCCACAGTTGGGAGATCTGCAAGGTTCGCAAGGACGGTTCGTCGCTCTGGGTCCGTGAAAACGCCAAAGCCGTGCGGCGGCTGGACAATCAATTGATCGTGCTCATCGCATGCGAGGACGTCACCGAACGCAAGCTGGCCGAAGATGCGCTGCGGCAAAGTGAAATGTATTTGGCCGAAGCTCAGCGATTGAGCCACACCGGCAGTTATGGCTTGCGCGTCGCCAGCGGTGAAATTGTCTGGTCGGAAGAAACTTTCAGAATATTCGAGTTCGAGCGTGCCCCTTCGGTCAAGCTCGATGCAGTCATTCAGCGCATTCATCCGGATGATCGTGCGCGCGTGCAACAGACCATCGACCGCGCGTCCCGCGACGGCAAGGACTTCGCGCACGGATATCGATTGCTGATGCCCGACGGCTCGGTCAAACATGTCCATGCCACCGCGCATGCCGTCAAAGATGCGTCGGGCGGCATCGAACTTGTCGGAGCGGTGACGGACGTCACCTCCCGCAAGCGAGCCGAAGCGGAACTGCATGAAGCGCTGGCGAACCTCGCGCATGTCACGCGTGTGACCGCGCTGGGCGAGTTCGCCGCGTCGATCGCCCATGAAGTGAACCAGCCGCTCGCCGCGGTCGTCACCAATGCCGCCGCATGCCTGCGCTGGCTCGACCGCGAACCTGCCAACCTGAAAGAAGCGCGCAGTACCCTGCAATCGATCGTCGCGGACGGTAATCGGGCGGGCGAGGTGATCCAGCGCGTCCGTGCGCTCGTGGACAAGACGGCCGATCGGAAGGCGCCGCTCCACATCAATGACGTCGTCAACGAGGTCATCAGCCTCGTGCAGCATGAGCTGTTCAGCCACCGGGTGGCGCTGCGGCTGGAGCTTGCCCCCGCCCTCCCCCCGATCCTCGCCGACCGGATCCAGCTGCAGCAGGTCATCCTCAACCTCGTCATCAACGGGATTGAAGCGATGCAGCCGGTCAAGGACCGGCCGCGCGAACTGGAGATCCGGACGCGACAGGATGAGACAGGCCAGGTTCTGGTCACGGTGAGCGACTGCGGTGTCGGCGTGGCCGCCGAGAATGCCGATCGGCTGTTCGATGCCTTCTTCACCACCAAATCCGGCGGCATGGGCATGGGCCTGTCGATCTGCCGCTCGATCGTCAACGCGCACGGAGGACGGCTATCGGCCTCCGCCAATACCGGTCCCGGCGCGACGTTCCAGTTCGCCTTGCCATTGAATCAGGAGGACAGTACGTGAGCGGCCGCCCAGCATCGCCTCACACCCTCGCGAGCGCCGAGGAACCGGTCGTCTTCGTTGTCGACGACGACGCATCGGTGCGTGACGCACTGAGTAATCTTTTCCGGTCGGTGGGCTTGCGGGTCGAAGTGTTCGGTTCGGCTCACGAGTTTCTGCAGAGCAAGCTTCCGAACGTTGCCAGCTGCCTGATCCTCGATATCCGGCTGCCCCGGCTGAGCGGGCTCGACTTTCAGGCCGAGCTGGCGAAGGCCGATATTCGCATTCCGATCATCTTCATGACGGGGCACGGCGATATCCCGATGACGGTCAGGGCGATGAAAGCCGGAGCCGTCGACTTCCTGACCAAGCCGTTCCGCGACCAGGACATGCTGGATGCCGTGACCACGGCAATCGAACGCGACCGGGTTAGCCGCGATGAAGCCAGGGTCCTCTCGGACCTGCATGCGCGTTTCGCGACCCTGACCCCGCGGGAACGGGAGGTGATGGGCCTGGTCACGGCCGGCCTCATGAATAAGCAGATCGCCGCCGAAATCGGCATTGCCGAGATCACCGTGAAGATACATCGCGGGCACATCATGCGAAAAATGGCCGCGAAATCGCTGCCCGATCTGGTGAGAATGGCGGAGATGCTCGGGATCGGACCCGCATCCGGGAGGCCGCAAACCTAAGTATGATTCTCCGATCGTGATTTGCGGCGCATTCTCTCAATAAGCGGCGGCACGGCAAAGGACAGCCTCTGGTCGTCTCCAGGAAAAAAAACTCCTTGTCCAACCCACCAGTCATATCGATCATCGATGACGATGGCTCGGTTCGCGCCGCCACCCGGAATCTCGTCAGGTCGCTTGGCTACGTCGTTCATACATTTGCCTCGGCGGAAGATTTCCTGCAATCGCCCCACCTCAACGACACATCCTGCGTGATAACCGATGTCAGGATGCCGGACATGAGCGGACTCGATCTGCAAGCCCACTTGCTGGCCAAGGGCCGGACCTTTCCCTTCATCTTCGTCACGGCCTTTTCCGTCGAAGGCGATCGCGACCGGGCCCTGAAGGCGGGAGCAACCTGCTTCCTGAGCAAACCATTCGACGGGGAGGCCCTGATCGAATGCCTCGAAACCGCGCTGGCGCAGAACGGCGCGGCAGCGGGCAAATGAGCCGATCCGGCACTGCGCGAGCCGTCTATACACAAGGATGATCTCGCCAAACATCTAGACAGGTTGAAGAAAAACGGTCGCGGCGCGAGACTTCGCATCGTCGCTCCTCGAGAGAAGGAGGCGACAGCAAAGCATCACATTCCGATCGGCAAGTGGCAATTCCTCAGAAGGAGGTCGCCATGCATTTAGAACCGCGCTGCTCTCATTGCGACAGTGAGGACCCGAAAATCATCTCTCTGCGGGATCCTGCACGTGAACGCTACTGCGGACGCTTCTGTCTCGACAAGGGTCACGAGAATTTCATTCGCTGGATACGGCGTGCGAATGCGGAGGTCGCGTCATGAACAATTGTTGCGGAAATCCGGAATGCAAGCGCCCCTTCGGGCTGGTCCGGCGCAGCTGGTACTTCGAGCAGTTTTGCTCGGCGAAGTGCCGCGAGATCTACAAGCGTCAGCTTGAACGCAACAGGACTTACTGGAAATGGCTCTGTAAATGCCCTGAACCGTCGGTCGCGGAAAGAAGCTGATCCAGCCACGGGGTGGAGCGGACACCCGGGAGCGATCATGACGACGGTGTATGCGATGCTGGTGGGAGCGATACTGGCCTGGGCACCCACGGTTCTTGTGTTCATCTATATCGTGCGGGACATGCGAGACACACGCGGCCTCGATTAAACTATGACGGGTCCTCAAGCGCAGCAGCTCCCAGCCGCTTGATTGACCCGTCCCTTTTTTGAATCCGGGCGCCCTCGTGCATCAGCAGCCAGCGTTTGCGCTCCAGGCCTCCGCCGTACTTCACCAGCGAACCATTGGCGCCGATCAGGCGGTGACAGGGCAGCACCACGCTGAGCGGATTTGAGCCGTTGGCGTGGCCGACGGCGCGGACGGCTTTGGGCATCTTGAGCTTCGCCGCCAGCGCCCCATAGCTGAGCGTCGTGCCCGCGGGAATTTTGGGCAGCGCGTTCCAGACCTTTTGCTGGAACGGCGTGCCGGCAACGCGCCATCCGATCGCAGCGAGACGGTCGAGGTCACCCTTGAAATAGCCGGTCAATGCGGCATGCAGCTCGCGCGGCGCCCGCGCATCCTTCAAATTCACCGCGCCATAATGCAGGCGCAGCAACTGCCTCATGCGCGGCTCATGATCCTCCCAGTCCAGCGCGCGGAGCAAGCCGTCCGCATCGGTGACCAGCAGCGCCGTCCCGATCGGCGTTGGCAGGCGGTCGAGATTGAAGCTCTCTGGCATCGGCATTCCCTGAAAAATATCGACAGGCGTCCCGCACTTTTTACCCATGCCGTGCTAGCGTCCACCCGAATTCCGCTGCCGGTTGGGGGACCGCAACATGATCTTCATCGCCAATTTTCTCGTCGCGGTGGTTGCCGCGCTGCATGTGTTCTTTCTCGTCCTGGAGATGTTTCTCTGGGACAAGCCGCTGGGCTTGAAGATCTTCCGCAACGGAATCGAGAAGGCAAGGGACTCGAAAGTGCTGGCCGCCAACCAGGGCCTGTATAACGGCTTCCTCGCCGCGGGCCTTGTCTGGGGCCTGTTCCACCCCAATCCCGCCTTCGCCTTCCAGATCAAGGTGTTCTTTCTGCTCTGCGTGATCGTGGCAGGCGCCTATGGCGCGGCGACCGTCAGCCGCCGGATCCTCTACGTGCAGGCGACGCCTGCGGCGCTCGCCCTGGTGCTGCTCTGGCTGGCTTGACAGGCTCACCTTTCCGTCACTGCCTTGCGTTGCCAAATCCGTTCCGCCACACTCCCTGGTAACGATGACGGCTGGCCATCCGAACCAATGACCGGACACGATCATCGGTCAACACAACGGAGGCAGCGATATGAGAAGTGGCATTCTTCATCTGCTTGCAGGCACGGCGGTTGCGATCGCGCTGGCATCGCCGGTCAATGCGCAGAAGAAATACGATACCGGCGCAAGCGATACCGAAATCAAGATCGGCCAGACCGTTCCGTTCTCTGGACCGGCGTCGGCCTATGCCGGCATCGGCAAGACGCAGGCCGCCTATTTCAAGATGATCAACGAGCAGGGCGGCATCAACGGCCGCAAGCTCAATTTGATCCAGTATGACGATGCCTACTCGCCGCCGAAAGCCGTCGAGCAGGTGCGCAAGCTGGTCGAGAGCGACGAGGTTCTGCTCACCTTCCAGATCATCGGCACGCCATCGAACGCCGCCGTTCAGAAATATCTCAACGCCAAGAAGGTGCCGCAGCTATTGGCCGCGACCGGAGCATCGAAATTCACCGATCCGAAGAATTTCCCCTGGACGATGGGTTTCAATCCCAACTACCAGTCCGAAGGGCGCATCTACGCAAAATACATTCTGCAAAATTACCCCAACGCCAAGATCGGAATTCTCTACCAGAACGACGACCTCGGCCGCGATTACATCACCGGCCTGAAGGAAGGCCTGGGCGACAAGGCCGCGTCGATGATCGTCGCCGAAACCTCCTACGAGCTGACCGATCCGACCATCGACTCGCAGATCGTCAAATTGAAAGCGGCCGGCGCCGATTTGCTCTACGACGCCTCAACGCCGAAATTCGCGGCCCAAGCCATCAAGAAAGTCGCCGACCTCGGCTGGAAGCCGGTCCATATCCTCGACATCAATGCGAGCCCGGTGTCGGCTACGCTGAAGCCTGCGGGCCTCGACATCTCCAAGGACATCATCTCGACCAACTACGGCAAGGATCCGGGCGATCCGCAGTGGAAGGACGATGCCGGCATCAAGGCCTATTTCGCCTTCATGGACAAATATTACCCGGAGGGCGACAAGCTCAACACCGTCAACACCTATGGCTATTCGACCGCGGAATTGCTCGTGAAGATCCTGCAGCAATGCGGCGACGATCTCACGCGCGAAAACATCATGAAGCAGGCGGCCAATCTGAAGAACGTCACCGGCAGCCTGTCGCTGCCCGGCATGGTCACCAACACCTCGCCGACCGACTATCGCATCAACAAGCAGATGCAGATGATGAAGTTCAACGGCGAGCGCTGGGAGCTGTTCGGCCCGATCATCGAGGATACCGGACCGGCCGGTTAAATCGAGCACGCCTGATTGAAATCGAAACGACTGCCGGCGCTGTGTTTCTCACGGCGCCGGCAGTTTTTCGCCGCTGTCCGGTCCCATCCGTTCAGACCGGTTCCGTCTTTCAGCGGCATGGCGATACCGATGAACTGTTTTTATGCATTCGCCGGCTGATGCCTTTGCTTTGGGCGCTGCGAGCGCCGGCAGGAAATCGCGCGACCGCTCGCCTTGCATTGCAACATGGCTTCCGCCACTATCGTGGCAGCGATGACGTCCGCTGGCCAAACGAAGCTCGCGGCAAGATCATCAGCTCAATGATAAACACATGAGGAATGCAGCATTATGAGGAAGGGTATTTTCCATCTGGTCACGGGCACGGCGCTTGCGGTTGCGCTGTCGGTCTCGTCGGCCTACGCGCAGAAGAAGTACGATACCGGCGCGAGCGACACCGAGATCAAGATCGGCCAGACCAATCCATTCAGCGGCCCCGCGTCCTCCTATGCCACGATCGGCAAGACCCAGGCCGCCTATGTCAAGATGATCAATGACCAGGGCGGCGTGAACGGCCGCAAAATCAATCTGATCCAGTATGACGACGCCTACTCACCGCCCAAGGCGGTCGAACAGGTGCGCAAGCTGGTCGAGAGCGACGAGGTGCTGCTCACCTTCCAGGTTCTCGGAACGCCCTCGAACGCAGCGGTTCAGAAGTATCTCAACGCCAAGAAGGTGCCGCAGCTGTTCGCCGCCACCGGCGCGTCGAAGTTCACCGATCCGAAGAATTTTCCGTGGACGATGGGTTTCAACCCCAACTACTTCGTCGAGGGACGCATCTACGGCCAGTACATCCTGAAGGAATATCCGAATGCCAAGATCGGAATCCTCTATCAGAACGACGACCTCGGTAAGGACTATCTGACCGGCATCAAGGCCGGCCTCGGCGACAAGGCCGCGAAGATGGTGGTGGCGGAGGCCTCCTACGAAGTCTCCGATCCGACCATCGATTCTCAGATCCTCAAGATCAAGGACGCCGGCGCGGACCTGTTCTTCTCGGCGACGACGCCGAAGCAGGCGGCGCAGGCGATCAAGAAGATCCACGAACTCAACTGGAAGCCGGTGCACATCCTCGACATCAACGCCACCTCGGTCGGCGCGGTGATGAAGCCGGCAGGGCTCGAAGCTTCCAAGGGCGTGATCAGCGTCAACTACGGCAAGGATCCGCTCGATCCGACCTGGAAGGACGACGCCGGCATGAAGAAGTATTTCGAGTTCATGGCGAAGTACTATCCCGACGGCGACAAGGACTCCAGCTTCAACTCCTATGGCTACATGACCACGCAATTGTTGATTCATGTGCTCAAGGCGTGCGGCGACAATCTGACCCGTGAGAACGTGCTGAAGCAGGCCACCAACCTGAAGAACGTTCAGCTCGACCTGCTGCTGCCGGGCATCTCGGTCAGCACCACGCCGACCGACTACCGCGTCAACAAGCAGCTGCAGATGATGAAGTTCAACGGCGAGCGTTGGGAAATGTTCGGCCCGATCCTCGAGGACGCGGGTCCCGCCGGCTAGGCGCGGCGAACCAATCGAAACGATCGGCGGAAAGGAGCGATCGGCGGCCCCTCGGGGCCGCCGATTTTTTTGATCTGCAGGGTGGCAAGGTGCCAGACCTCATCCTGAGGAGCCGCGTAGCGGCGTCTCGAAGGATGAACGGCACCAGCGCGGCCACATGGTTCGAGACGGCGCTAAAGCGCCTCCTCACCATGAGGGAATAACGATTACTGCGCGTCTGCTGTCACTCGGAATCTCGCCAAACGTCTTGCCGACCGGCAGCACGGCGTGCCGGATCAGGCGGGAATCCTCGACCGCGGCCTGGCGGTGCTTCACCGCTTCGCGGTAGACGGGATCGCGGATCATTTCGGCGAAGGCGGCGACGCTTGGGTATTCGGCGATGAAGCAGTGATCCCAACGCTCGTCTTGTGGCCCGATCAGCATCAGTTCGAACCTGCCCTGCCAGACGATGTGGCCGCCGAGCCGTTCGAACACCGGGCCGCTTTCGCGCCCGTAGGCCGCGTAGGCTTCCGCGCCCGTCGCCTGGCGGCCGTCGGGATAGGCGGCCTGCGCGCGTAAGCGGACCAGGTTGAGCATGTGGATGGGCCCCGGCCGGTCATCGGCCCTGAATTGCGCGAACACTTCTTTGGTCGGATCGATGTGGCCCATGGAGAATTTCCCCCGAGAACGCTGTGGTTTGCAGCCATATTAGTATGGCCCCGCCGCACCTCCTAATCCCGCATTAACCTTTCCGTAACCGACCCTTAAACAGCCCCCGCTAGCGTGCGGCGGGACGGGTGTGAACGGCGTTTGTCATGGCGTGGGGACGGAAAAAGAGCGGCGGACGCAAGGAGCCGCTGTTTGGGCTTCCGGCAGCGCTCGCCGACTTGCGGCTTTCACCTGCGGATCGCATCCCAGCCGCCGTCGACGACGACAAACCGAAGAAATCAGTGCCCAAGCGCAAGCACGATGAGGACGACGACGAGCCGCCGCCGCGCGAGCGCAAGCCCCGCGCGGCAAGAGGCGGCGCCAAGCGGCGCGCGAAATCGCGCGACCGGTTCAGGTTCGGCCGGCTGATCTATTGGGGCGCGGTGCTCGGCCTGTGGGCGGCGATCGCGGTGGTGGGCGTCGTGATCTGGGTCGGCGCGCATTTGCCGGCGATCCAGTCGCTGGAAATTCCAAAGCGACCGCCAACCATCCAGATTACAGGCCTCGATGGCAGTCTGCTGGCCTCACGCGGCGAAATGGCCGGCACCAATGTCGCGCTGAAGGATCTGCCGCCCTATTTGCCGAAGGCGTTCATCGCCATCGAGGACCGCCGCTTCTATTCGCATTACGGCATCGACCCCGTCGGTATCGCGCGCGCCGCCGTCGCCAATGTCCTGCACCGCGGCGTCTCGCAGGGCGGCTCGACGCTGACGCAGCAGCTCGCGAAAAACCTGTTCCTGACCCAGGAACGCACGATGGCGCGCAAGCTGCAGGAAGTGGAGCTCGCGCTCTGGCTGGAACGCAAGCACTCCAAGAATGAAATTCTCGAGCTCTACCTCAACCGCGTCTATTTCGGCTCCGGCGCCTATGGCGTCGAGGCGGCTTCGCAGCGCTATTTCGGCAAGTCGGCAAAGAACGTCACGATCGCGGAAGCGGCGATGCTGGCCGGCCTCGTCAAGTCGCCATCGCGGCTGGCGCCGAACCGCAACCCCGAAGGCGCCGAAGCGCGCGCTGGAATCGTGCTCGCGGCGATGGCGGAGGCCAAATTCATCAGCGCCGCCCAGGCCAAGGCCTCGATCGGCCATCCCTCCTATCATGTGAAACCGGCCGGCGCCGGCACCGTCAACTACGTCGCCGACTGGATCGGCGAGGTGCTCGACGATCTCGTCGGCCAGATCGACCAGAGCATCGTGGTCGAGACCACGATCGATCCAAAACTGCAGAGCGTCGCGGAAGCCGCCATCATCGACGAGCTGGCGGCGAAGAGCGTGAAATTCAACGTCACGCAGGGCGCGCTGGTGGCGATGACGCCCGAAGGCGCGGTGCGCGCCATGGTGGGTGGGCGAAACTATGCCGAGAGCCAGTACAACCGCGCAGTGACGGCCAAACGCCAGCCCGGCTCGGCGTTCAAGCCGTTCATCTATCTGACGGCGATCGAAGGCGGCCTGACGCCGGAAACCATCCGCCAGGACGCACCGCTCGATCTCAAGGGCTGGAAACCTGAGAACTACACCCATGAATATTTCGGCGCGGTGACGCTGACACAGGCACTGGCGATGTCGCTCAACACGGTCGCGGTACGGCTCGGGCTCGAGGTCGGGCCGAAGAACGTAGTGCGGACCGCGCACCGGCTCGGGATTTCATCGAAGCTCGAGGCCAATCCCTCGATCGCGCTCGGCACCTCGGAAGTGTCGGTCATCGAACTGGTCGGCGCCTATGCGCCGTTTGCCAATGGCGGGCTCGGGGTCTCCCCGCATGTCGTGACCAAGATCCGCACCAATGAAGGCAAGGTGCTGTACATGCGGCAACCCGATCAGCTCAGCCAGGTGATCGAGCCGCGCCACGCCGCGATGATGAACACGATGATGCAGGAAACGCTCTTGAGCGGCACCGCACGCAAGGCGGAGATTCCGGGCTGGATGGCCGCCGGCAAGACCGGCACCAGCCAGGATTTCCGCGACGCCTGGTTCATCGGGTACACCGCGAACCTCGTCACCGGCGTCTGGCTCGGCAATGACGACAACTCGCCGACCAAGAAGGCGACCGGCGGCGGCCTGCCGGTGGAAGTGTGGACCCGCTTCATGCGCACGGCGCATCAGGGCGTTCCGGTGGCCAGTCTGCCGAACGCGCAGCGCGGCGGCTTCATGTCGAACCTGTTCCAGACTGCGTCGCAGGTCAGCGCCGCGCCGGGCCCGTCGGCGCCGGTCCCGTCGGGCGGCGGTTATCGGCCGCCACCGGCAAGAACCTCGGCGCCACCCCCCAATCCGTCGGCACGCCCGGAAGCGGCAGCGGGACTGGATGGCTGGCTGGTGGATCGGTTGTTTGGAAGATAAGGCCGAAATCGTGCGGCCGTCTTACATCGTCGTACCCCGCGAAGGCGGGGTACCCAGTACGCCGCGGCTTCTCGGTCAATTACCAATGTCTCTGGCATACTGGGTCACCCGCCTTCGCGGGTGACGACGCCGGAATTTGCGGAGATGACGGAACTAATCCTCGACCCCGTAGCGATGCAGGTCGTTGCCGTAGGTGTCGAGCCAGCGCTTGGCGCGTTCGACATGGTCGCAGATGCGGCCGACAACGCGCCAGAACCGCGGCGAGTGGTTCATCTCGACGAGATGGGCGACCTCATGGGCGGCGAGATAGTCCAGCACATAGGGCGGCGCGAGGATCAATCGCCAGGAATACGACAATGATCCGGCCGAGGTGCACGATCCCCAGCGGCTCGACTGGTCGCGGATCGACACCCGCCTGACCCGCACGCCAAGATCCGCGGCGTAGGCCAACGATGCCTTGTGCAGGTCTTTCCGCGCTTCGCGCTTGAGAAAGTCGTGGACGCGCCGGTCCATGTGGTCGGCGCCGCCGGCCACGCACAAAATCTTCTCGCCGCTGTCGCGGGTTTCGGTCCACACCGTGCCGCGCTCGCCCGCGCGATGCACGATCCGGTGCGGCACACCGCGCAACGGTACGACTGTGCCGGCCTGAAACGGCGCAGCCTTCGGCAAACGACCGAGACGGGCGGCGATCCAGCCACCGTGAAGCTGCGCAAAGTCCTTGGCTTCCACCAGCGTGCCCCGCGGCGGCATGGTCAGGATGGCTTCGCGATCGGTCGGATGAATGCGCAAGGTGTAACGCCGCGCGCGGCGGTGCCGGCGAAGCCTGATCGCAAAGACTTGCGAGCCGTGCTTGACCAAAAGAGTCGCGGGTTCGGCGGGCCGCCGATAAAGGAGGGCGCGAGTAGCCATGTCTTGGAGTCCGGGG
The DNA here is from genome assembly GCF_018130385.1 of Bradyrhizobium sp. AUGA SZCCT0283. GTDB lineage: Bacteria > Pseudomonadota > Alphaproteobacteria > Rhizobiales > Xanthobacteraceae > Bradyrhizobium. The sequence continues at coordinate 212,917 of NZ_JAFCLU010000001.1, forward strand.
AGTAGGAGTTCGCCCGGATTCTGCCATATCCGCCGCCAAGGGAATCTCATCTAAATCGCTCGGCGCAAAAACAAATCATTTGCCCAATATACAGGGGCTTAGAGCCAAATGGCCCCTACCGGCAGGGGCTGGAACCCAAAATTTTGGCTGGAACCGGGGGTCAAAAACGGCCTCAAGGAGTGAGTCTGAACTCACCCCTTGATTCGGCCGAAAACTGGAATGTTTGAATCTATTCAGCAACTTATCGGCAGCACGGAATCGATGCCGCGATCGCTGCTATTCGGCTGCACGAACCAATGTTGGCTTAGTATTGGCCGCTGACACCGTGGTATTGGCCGCCGACACCATGAAATCGGAGATGCGAGGCACGATTTCGGAACGGAATCGCGATCCGTTGAACACACCGTAATGTCCAACGCCCTTTTGCACGTAATGCACGCGGCGATGATCGGGAATTGCGGGGCACAGCGCGTGCGTCGCTTCGGTCTGGCCGAGGCCTGAGATGTCGTCTTTCTCACCTTCGACCGTCATCAGCGCCACGCGCCGGATTTGCGACGGATCGACCGGCTTGCCGCGATGGGTCATCTCGCCCTTGGGCAGCGCGTGCTTGACGAACACGACATCGACGGTCTGCAGGTAATACTCAGCCGTCAGATCCATCACCGCGAGATACTCGTCGTAGAATTCGCGGTGCTTGTCGACCATGTCGCCGTCGCCCTTCACCAGATTGTTGAACAGGGCCTTGTGCGCGTCGGTGTGGCGATCGAGGTTCATGGTGATGAAGCCCGAGAGCTGCAAAAAGCCCGGATAGACGTCGCGCATCACGCCGGGATGCGGGAACGGCACCTTGGTGATGACATGGTTGCGGAACCATTCGATGCCGCGCTCGCCCGCGAGGTTGTTCACCGAGGTCGGGTTGCGGCGGGTATCGATCGGGCCGCCCATCAGGGTCATCGACAGCGGCACGAAGGGATCGCGCGCGGCCTCCATGACGGAAACCGCCGCCACCACCGGCACCGAAGGCTGGCACACCGCGATCACATGCATGTTGCCGCCGAGCACGTGCAGCATCTCGATGACGTAATCGACATAGTCGTCGAGATCGAAGCGGCCCTCGGTGAGAGGGACCATGCGCGCGTCGGACCAGTCGGTGATGTAGACTTCATGCGTCGGCAGGAACGCCTCGACCGTGCCGCGCAAAAGCGTCGCGTAGTGGCCGGACATCGGCGCCACGATCAGCACGCGCGGCTGAGGGCTGCGCAGCGGCCGGGTCAGCTTGCGATCGAAATGCAGCAGACGGCAGAACGGCTTTTCCCAGATCGAGCGGACTTCGACCTCCGTGCGGACGCCGTTGACCTCGGTGAAGTCGAGACCCCATTCGGGCTTGCCGTAACGGCGGGTGGTGCGTTCGAACAATTCGCAGGCCGCGGCGATCGATTTGCCGAATTGAGTGTGCGACCACGGATTGAGCGGATTTTGAAACAGGATCTTGGTGGCGTCGGTCACGGCGCGTGCCGGGTTGAGCGACGCGTGGCCCATTTCGTACATCCAGTACATCGGCGTCGTAAGCGCCGGACTGCCTTCGGCCACTAGGGGCGGTGCGCCGCCAAACTCACCAATCGGCATTTTGTTTCTGACCTCTGTTTGCGCCGCAGCATAGTGCAGAATGCGTAATAATGCGTCAATGGACCGATTAGTTATGTCCACCTGCCAAAAGGCCAAAAAGCCCCGGAAATACACGGGAAACTGTGACTTATTCGCCACCCCCGAGCAAAGATCCGTGGTGTTTGGCGCTGCGCAAAAGGACAAGGAAGATCGCAAAGGAGGCAGCGAACAGCACCACGTTGATGCCAAGCGACCAGACCATCAGGTCGGCCCTGAAGACGTGATTGATCAAGAGCGCGCGCATGCCCTCGAACACATAGGTCGGCGGCAGCGTCCAGGCGACATATTGCAGCCAGGTGGGCAACACCGCGACCGGATAATAGATGCAGGCGAGCGGCATCAGGCCGAACATCAAGGTCCAGACGATGCTCTCGGCGCCGAGACCGTTGCGCAGCACCAGGCCGGATACGAAAATTCCGACCGACCAGCTGGTGAAGATCAGGTTGCAGAAGAATGCGATCAGCGGCAGGCCGATTGCGAAGAAGTTGAAATCGAAGAAGAACAGCGCCAGCAGCGTCATCGGGATGACGCCGATCGCAAGCCGGATCAGGCTCATGATCATCAGCGAGATCAGGAATTCGATCGGCTTCAACGGGCTCATCATCAGGTTGCCGAGGTTGCGCGCCCACATCTCCTCGAGAAACGAAATCGAGAAGCCGAGCTGGCCGCGGAACAGGATGTCCCACAGGATCACCGCGCCGATCAGCGTGCCGCCGGCACGCGCAAAGAAATTGTCGTTCTGCGAAATGTAGTTCTGCAGAAAGCCCCACGTGATGACCTGCAGCGCCGGCCAGTAGATCAGCTCCAGCAGCCGCGGCCACGACGACATCAGGAGATACCAATAGCGCAGTACCATCGCCTGAATACGGTGCCAGGAGATGGCGCGATGGACTGTGATCTCGCTCACGACGATGTCCCTTCTGCCACCCGGCCGCGCGCGACATCGAGGAACACTTCTTCCAGCGTGCTCCGGTTGTAGCGCGCCATGATCTGGTCGGGACTGTCATCATCCTCGATGCGGCCGCGTTTCATGATGATGACGCGGTCGCACAGCCGCTCCACTTCCAGCATGTTGTGCGACGCCAGCAGGATGGTGGCGTCATGGGTCTTGCGGTAATCCTGCAAATGCTGCCGCACCCAGTCGGCGGTATCGGGATCGAGCGAAGCCGTCGGCTCGTCGAGCAACAGCAGCTCCGGCTGGTTGATCAGCGCCTTCGCGAGCGCGACGCGGGTCTTCTGCCCGGCCGAGAGTTTGCCGTTGGCGCGGTCGAGGAAATCCTTGAGATCGAGGTCGGATGCGAGCTGTTCGATGCGCTCGGCAAGATGCTGCACCGCATAGAGCCGGCCGAAGATGGTGAGGTTCTGCCGCACCGTGAGCCGCATCGGCATGTCGACATAGGGGCTTTCGAAATTCATCCGGCCGAGCACCTCGGCGCTTTGCTCCGGCATCGCATGACCGAGCACCCGGACGCGCCCCGAGGTCGGCAGCACCAGCCCCATAATCATCGCGATCGTCGTGGTCTTGCCGGCGCCATTGCCGCCGAGCAGGCCGGTGATGCTGCCCCGCGCGATCCGGAACGACACGTCATCCACCGCGCGGGTGGTCTTGTAGAGTTTGATGAGATGCGCGACGTCGATCGCGGCGGAGCTTTCCGGCCCGGCCGCGGCCGACTGTGCTGGCGTGGGGTCGCTGTTGACCATTTCAGCCCGTTCATTGGGCCATCAGGGCTGATAGCGCAAGGGTTCGGGGCAGGCATCGTGGCTTCATCCTTCGAGACGGCGCGTTCGCGCGGAGCGCGGCCCGATGACAGGCTCCGCGGCGTCTCGAACCATGCAGGCCCCCGTGCTGCACCAAATGACCCGCGCGAATTTGTGATCGCACGCCCGCGCGGGTAAACTCCAGTCATGACCGACGTCGCCGCCTCCGATTTCCGCCTTCCGCACCGCTATGTCCGTCTCGATACGATCCTCCGGCTGCGCTGGCTGGCTGCGCTCGGCCAGCTCACCGCGATCTTCATCGTGGCGCATGGGCTCGAATTCGCCTTTCCCGCCATTGCCTGCGTCGCCATCGTCGGCGTCTCGGCGCTGCTCAATCTCGCGCTGCAGATTGCCTTCAACCCGATGCAGCGGCTGGAACCGGTCTATGCGGCGGCGCTGCTCGCACTCAACATCGTCGAACTGGCCGCGCTGCTGTTCCTGACCGGGGGATTGCAGAATCCGTTTTCGTTCCTGTTCCTCGGTCCGGTCCTGATCTCGGCGACGGTGTTGCCGATCCGGATGACGGTCGGGCTCGGCCTGCTCGCGGTCGCCTGCGCCTCCGCGCTGGTATTCTTCCATCTGCCGCTCCCGTGGGACAGCGAAGACCCGCTGGTGCTGCCGCCGATCTACCTGTTCGGGGTCTGGCTCTCGATCGTGCTCGCGATCGGCGTCACCAGCCTCTATGCGTTCCAGGCCACCGAGGAAGCGCGGAAGCTTTCCGATGCGCTGGCCGCGACCGAGCTGGTGCTGACGCGCGAGCAGCACCTGACCCAGCTCGACGGTCTCGCCGCCGCCGCCGCGCATGAACTCGGCACGCCGCTGTCGACGATCTTCCTGATTTCGCGGGAGCTGGAAAAGGCGGTCGACGACAACGACCCATTGGCGTCCGATCTGAAGACCCTGCGCGAGCAGGCGCAGCGCTGCCGCGACATCCTGGCCAAGATCACCCAGCTTTCCTCCTCCGGCGCGCCATTCGACCGCATGCCGTTGTCGACGCTGATCGAGGAAGCGGTGGCGCCGCATCGCGATTTCGGTGTCGCGATCAAGGTGCGGCTAGCTGTCGCAGCCACGCGCGAGCCGGTCGGCGCGCGGAACCCGGCCATCCTGTATGGCGTCGGCAACATCCTGGAGAATGCGGTCGATTTCGCCCGGACCACGGTGGAGGTGAACGCCTGGTGGAACGCCGATACGGTCGAAATCATCATTTCGGACGACGGCCCCGGCATCGCGCCCGATATGCTGAAACGGATCGGGGAACCCTATTTATCAAGGCGCCGCAGCGCCGATGAAGCCCACCGCGAACGCGCCGGCCTCGGGCTGGGCGTGTTCATCGCCCGCACGCTGCTGGAACGCACCGGCGCCAAGGTTTCCTTCTCCAACCGGACCTTTCCCGATCACGGCGCCGTGGTGCAGATCGCCTGGCCGCGCGCCCGCTTCGAGGCCGAGGAAAGTGCTGCCGGGCCAGCGGATTAGAACCGTCCCAGGCATTAGGGAAAGGGAGCCGATCGGCCCCAGGGGCCCTTGGCAGTGCAAGACTGCCGCGCCATATGCTCTATATCATGCCCTGCATCCGCAACCCGGGGGATAGCCGACTTGAACGCCATCGCCGAACTGAACGATCTCGCCGACCGCTCGCTGCTGATCGTCGAGGACGACAAGCCGTTTCTCGAGCGCCTGTCGCGCGCGATGGAAACCCGCGGTTTTGCGGTGACATCCTGCGATACCGTGTCCGACGGGCTGGCCCAGATCAACAAGGCCGCGCCGGCCTTCGCCGTGGTGGACCTGCGGCTTGGCGACGGCAACGGGCTCGACGTAGTGTCGGCGCTGAAGCGCAAGCGCCCCGACGCGCGTACCATTGTGCTGACCGGTTACGGCAACATCGCAACCGCCGTCACCGCGGTGAAGATGGGCGCGGTGGACTATCTCTCGAAGCCCGCGGATGCCGACGACGTCGTTGCAGCGCTGCTCGCCAGCGGCACCGAAAAATCCGAGCTGCCGTCAAATCCGATGTCGGCGGATCGCGTGCGCTGGGAACACATCCAGCGCATCTACGAGATGTGCAACCGCAACGTCTCCGAGACCGCCCGGCGGCTCAACATGCACCGCCGCACCTTGCAGCGGATCCTGGCCAAGCGCGCGCCGCGGTAGTTTGCGCAGAATTGTAGGGTGGGAAAAGCGACTTGTCCGCCGTAGCTCGTAGAGCGAAGGCGGAAGCGTGCCATCATTCACGACAACGGTTTGGATGGATGGTGGGCACGGCGCAAGAGCGCCTTTGCCCACCCTGCGAAACACTACAAAAATCTAAAACTCCCCATGCCCCTGCGGATCGACCAGGCGGTTGATCCGTTGCGCCGCCGCCATCGCAAAGCGCACCATCATCGATTTGCGCGTGGCCGCCGGCAGGCGATGCTCGGGGGCCTCGCAATGCAGGTGGGCGCCGTAGGCGTCGGCGATGATCAGGCCGGTATCTTGCGGAAAAATCTCGCAAGGCAGATCCTGCGTGAAGGCGAAGAACAACCGGTCGCAGTGCATCCGGTAGTCCTGCCATTTCTGGTCGGCGCGCAAATCTTCCACCGACGACTTGATCTCGACGATCCAGATTTCGCCCTTCTCATTCAGCGCCACCAGATCGGCGCGCCGCCCCGAGGGCAGCGGCAATTCGCTGATGCAGGAAAACCCCAAGGAGTGAAGCAGCCGCGCGGTGCCGCGTGCGATTGCCAGCGCCGTCTCCGACTGGCGGCGGTCTAACGGGGGCACGAGGCTGATCTGGCGGGCGGGCGATTCCATGGTCGTGAACCATATCCGATTTCACGACGACCACCCAGCAGCGATGCCAAGTCCGGCGGAAAGCCGGCCATAAATTTGTCCGCAGCCCGCCTTTTTTGGACCTCAGCGCACCGTGAAGCCAAGGGAACCTTGGCTCGAGGGACAAAACACTGGAGGAGATCCAACGATGCCACGCATCGCTACATCAGCTCTTGCCCTCGCTCTCACTGCCCTGTCGCTGTCCGCCGGCCCGTCATCGGCCGTTGCAAAGCCCGCCGTCGAAGTGGCGTTCGTGCTCGACACCACGGGCTCGATGGGCGGCCTGCTCGAAGGCGCCAAGCGCAAGATCTGGTCGATCGCGACCGCAATCGTCGATAGCAATCCCGACGCCGACATCCGCATGGGCCTCGTCGCCTATCGCGACATCGGCGACGACTACGTCACCAGGAAGGTCGAGCTCACCACAGATATCCAGGATCTCTACGCCAGCCTTCTGGAACTGAAGGCCCGCGGCGGCGGTGACTGGCCGGAGAGCGTCAACGAGGCGCTCGATGTCGCCGTCAACAAGCTGCGATGGACCTCTGGCGGCGATACCAGGCGGATCGTGTTCCTGGTCGGCGACGCGCCGCCGCACATGGATTACGCGCAGGACACCAAATATCCGATCACGCTGTCGGTGGCCAGGCAGAAGGACATCATCGTCAACGCGGTGCTGGCCGGCGATGCCCGCGATACCGAACGGGTGTGGCGCGACATCGCCCAGAACGGCAACGGCCGCTTCATCCCGATCCCGCAGGACGGCGGCCAGGTGGTCCTGATCGAGACGCCGTTCGACGAGGAGATCATCATCCTGCAGCGGGAGATCAACGGCACCGTGATCCCCTATGGGCCGCGCGCCATGCAGAAGCGCACCGAAGGCAAGACCAAGCAATTGTCCGAGGTCGCCGCCGCCGCGCCGGCGCAGGCCTCGGAGATGGCGAGCTATCTCAACAAGCGCTCCAAGGCGACTTCCGAAGCCGTCACCGGCGATGGCGATCTCGTCTCCGACGTCTCGGCCGGCCGCAGCAGCTTTTCCACCATCAAGGAGGAAGACCTGCCCGACAATCTGCGCGCGATGAAGCCCGAGCAGCGTAGCGAGGAAGTCAACAAGCAGATGAGCCAGCGCAAGGCGCTCAACGAAAAGCTCGCAGCCCTGGTGGCGAAGCGCGACAAATACGTCGCCGATCAGCGCGCCAAGGCACCGGCGAAAGCGTCGTCATTCGACCGTGTGGTCGAGGATACGCTGAAGGCGCAGATCAAGCGGTAGGTCACCCACGCGTCATTCCGGGGGCGCGAGCGCCAGCGAACCCGGAATGACCGACCCATTCAGGCGTGCCGGCCTATAGCGAGCTGGTAGATTGTCATAATCACTTCGAACAGGATCAGGAGCACAATAATCACTTCGAGCCGCAGCGAGCGCCGCGTGTCGATGATATCGGTCAGCACCTGCGCGGTCTCGGCGATCACGGCGAGCTTGCGGTTCAGCGATTCCGCGCGCTCCTCGAGTTCGTACTCGTCCTCCAGCCGGGCATACAGCCGCTCCAGATGCGGCTTGTCCCAGAGCACGTCGGGTTTCTCTTCCACTTCGACCGGCCCCGATACCCGGTGCCGTACCAAAAGTGCGTTGCCGATATTTTGCAGGATCGAGCGACGGCTGCCGCGCATACGCCCGCTCCGCGCCAGCTCCCGCGCGAATGGTTCGGTCGTGTCAAAGACGCTGGCAACCTCGCGTTCGTGCCGGGCCAGAACGACGCTCTTCGCCAGCGCCTCGCCGATCAGGATCAGTCGCTCCGGCGAAAGGCTTTGCAGGCAGATCGGGCCGCCGGGTGGAATCTGGTCCTCCCTTTCCGGGGCCAACTCGATGATCGCGATTTCCTCGTCCCGCCGCGCAAACTTTCCCGTCATGCGCTGGTCCAGACCGCGAAGGAACTCCTCCTCTTCCAGCGCATTCAGCCCGATCAGGACCACCACGCCATAGCGGAAGAGAATTGCGACGCCATTCGCATTGACGCGAAACGCCAGCGGCGTCGTTGCCAGTACGTCGCCGCGCTCGAGGCCCGACGTATTGAGGCGATCGCTGACAAAAAACGCCCGGGCCGTCGTTCGGGTCCCGCCGAGCGGCGATTTGGAGTCTTGGTTCATGAACTGCGCACCCCGGCGGAAATCGCGATCTGACCGATGCGATTTCCGGCTTTCGCCACTAAATATCCCGATGTGCAAACCCTATCACGGACAGAAACGGACCACACATCGGTTCCCGCCCGTGTTGACCCCTTTTCAAGGTAGAATATGGTGCCTGCCATGGATGACAAAACCGATACCCAGGCCAAGGCCGGCGCGATGATCGTGCCGGTAACGCTGTTCGAGCAGAACTGCACCATCATCTGGCACGAGCCTTCCAAAAAGGCCGTGGTGATCGACCCCGGCGGGGACGTTCCCAAGATCCTGGAGGCGATCAAGCAGACCGGCGTCACCGTCGAGAAGATCTGGCTCACCCACGGCCATATCGATCATGTCGGCGGCGCGGCCGATTTGCGCGACGCGCTGCAGGTGAAGATCGAGGGCCCGCATATCGCCGACAAATACCTGCTCGACAACGTCGTCTCTAGCGGCGAGCGCTTTGGCATGACCGGCGTGCGCAATTTCGGGCCTGACCGCTGGCTCGACGAGGGCGATCAGGCCTCGATCGGCGATCTCACCTTCGACATCCTGCACTGCCCCGGCCATTCACCGGGCAGCGTGGTGTTCTTCAACAAGGAACTGCGCTTCGCCCTTGTCGGCGACGTGCTGTTCAACGGCTCGGTCGGGCGCACGGATCTGCCCGGCGGCAGCCACGCCACGCTGATCAATTCGATCAAGGAAAAGCTGCTGCCGCTCGGCGACGATGTCGGCTTCATCTGCGGCCATGGCGCCGGCTCCAGCATCGGCCAGGAGCGGATGACCAATCCTTTCATCACCGGCGAGATGTAAGCGCGACTATTCCGCCGCCATCCCCGGCATCTTCCGGCGCGAGATGGCGCGTGTCCCGGTCGCCGATCGCGGCGATGGCGGGAACGAGCGCGGGCACGTGGTGTATCGAATCAATCGTGAATGACAGCTGTCACCTCGATTTCGGCTCGAGCCGAAGCGGGTGTTAGACCAGCGACCTGTACAAGAGTGCTTGCTGGACGCGACGCACCGAATGTCTCTTCATGCGCGCGCGCGATTTGGTGGACATCTGCCATGTCGAGAACATAGACAACGGTTCGTACGACGTGACGTAGCTCCGCGCCGGCCTCCGCAAGCGCCACCGCGACCGTGGCGATTGCGGACTTCATCTGGGCGTAGGCATCGCCATCGAGGTGTTGACCGCGGGCCGTCGTTCCGGAAACAAACACTTGGTTCCCGACGCGGACGGCGCGCGCATAGCCGTATGCGTCCTCGAAGGGATAGCCCGAAGAGAAATTGGTTCTGATCAACGGTCAACTCCTCCGCGGTACTGCTTCAGTACAGCACGCGCGTGAGTGGATGTCTTCAAGCGTCGTACCGAGAAGACCAGATGGCGGGCGACGAAGTCACGGTCACGCCGATCAAACTGTTTGCCGAAACCGCGTCAGCGTGGGCGCCGCCGGCGCGCTATTTCATCAGTCCCGCGGCCGTCAGGGCGCGGGTGATGACGGCGCCGACATCGATGCCGCGGCGTTTGGGTTCGCGCGGCGCCGGCTTGGGTTGGCGAACCGGCTTGTGGGACTTCGACCAGAGCGTGGCGGCGAGATCGGAGGACTGCAGGGATACCGTAGCCGCCGATGGAGTGACCGGCACCTTGACCACCGGCTTTGCAGTCTCGCTGACGCGCTCGGTGAGGCCGAAGAAGTTCGCGATGTGATAGGATGACGAGATCCCTGCCTCGATCAGGAACGCACCTTCCGCGCCATAGCGTTCGTCATTGCCGGCCAGGCCCAACGGCGTGCCGTGGGCCATGTCGGTGATGGTGTAGGACTCGACGACGGTCTCGCCGTCGGCGTTCCACCAGACCTCGCGCGGATGGCCGTCGACATCGCCGATCGACATCGGCGCTGACGGCAGGCCGTGAACGTCGAGCCATTGCTTGATGATTTCGTCGGCGTTGCCGGGGTTGACCGTGCGGTCGGCGCTGCCGTGCCACACCGACACTTTCGGCCACGGACCCCTGTGCTTCGAAGCCTTGCGGACGAGATCGCCCAACTTGCCGGCGGGACGCGACGTCGACTGCATCATGCCGCCGAGCGCTTCCCGTACATTGCTGGCGATGCCGTACGGCAGACCTGCGATGATGGCGCCGCCTGCGAACACTTCCGGATAGGCCGCCAGCATCACCGACGTCATCGCGCCGCCGGCGGAAAGGCCGGTCACATAGATGCGGCGGGGATCGATTTTGTGATCGGCGACCATCCGCGCGACCATCTGCCGGATCGAGGCGGCTTCGCCGCGGCCGCGCGCGATGTCGCCCGGATTGAACCAGTTGAAGCAGGTGTTGGCGTTGTTGGAGCCCTGCTGTTCGGGCATCAGCAACGCAAAGCCGTAGCGTTTGGCAAGTGTCGACCAGCCGGCACCCAAATCGTAACCAGCCGCGGTCTGGCCGCAGCCGTGCAGGACGACGACGAGCGCCGGCGCGCGCGGCAACGGCTCCGGCACATAGGCGAACATTTTGAGCGCGCCGGGATTGGTGCCAAATCCTGAGATTTCGACGAGCGGACTGCTGGCCCCCGGCGAAGTGCTTCGGCCATAGATTCCCAAGCCATTGAACCCGTTCAGCTTCGGGAAATGGCGCAAGAATTCGACATTCTTCGCGAGCGACAAGAGGACTCCTGGGGCGATTGTTCGGGGTGATTGTTCTTAATGACGTTACTTAATCATGCTACTAGGAACAGATAGTTGCTGCACTGCGAAATAAAAAGGCCGTGCACTGTCATTCCCCACAATCAAATTTTGGCAGATGACGTTAATTTGTCATCTCGTGACCCGACGCGTCCATGTCAGAAATGCGGCGCAGGCGACGATCGACAGCGTCAACAGCGCCAATGCGGCAAGCAGCGCCAGCCGGCTCGACTGATTCGATTCGATCGCGAAGAATACCGCGCCGATCGCCGCGACGCCCGCGGCGTTCGCAATCTGCGCCGTCGTGCCGTAGGTGCCGGAGGCTGCGCCGGCGCTCACGGGCTTCACGGTCGAGAGCACGGCGCTCGACAATGGCGCCATGACGAGTCCCTGGCCGTAGCCGAAGATCGTCAGCACCGGTGCAAGAACCATTACGGATGGCGTATCGATCCATTCGATCGCCATCACCAATGCCGCAAGGCCGGCAATCTGCACGGCGCAGCCCTCGATCAGCACCAGCGTGCCGCGATATTTGGCGCGCATTCCACTATGGCGCGAAGCGATCACGAAGGTTAGCGCCAGCGGCAGGAAGACGAGCCCGGCCTGCAGCGGCGGAATCTGCAGCCGGTTCTGCATATAGATCGTCATGACCAGATAGAACGACAGATTGGCAAAGAAGAAAAAGAACACGGCGGCCAGCCCGCGCATGAAGGCCTTGTCCGACAGCAGTGCGAGATCGATCAACGGCATGCCGCCGCGGCGGGCAACCGCGCGTTCGAGCCGCAGGAAGGCAGCGACGATGGCAACACCTACCGCCATCACCAACCAGACCGCGGGCGACCAGTGCAGATCGTGGCCGAACAGCAGCGGGCCGATCAGGCACAGCAGGCCAAGAAACAGCACGATCGCACCCGGAATATCCAGCCGCGTCCCGGCCCGGCGCTGAAAGCCCGGCATGATTTTCCAGGCCGCGGCGATGATGGCAGCTCCGACGGGCACATTGACGAAGAACACCGCGCGCCAGCCGAGCCCCGCCAGATCAAGCGTGACCAGGATGCCGCCGAGCAGGAAGCCTGCCGCGCCGGCCAGGCCGAGCATGATGCCGTAGATGCCGAAGGCGCGGGCCCGCGAGGCATCCGCAAACAGCAAATGAAGGGTGGCAAGCACTTGCGGCACCATCAGGGCCGCCGTCGCGCCCTGCGCCAGCCGCGCCGCGATCAGTTCAGGGCCGGATTGCGCCAGGGCGCACCACAGCGAGGTGATGGTAAAGCCGGCGACGCCCGATATGAACACGTTCCGCGCGCCGTAGATATCGCCGAGCCGGCCGCCGGTGACGACCAGCGTGGCATAGGCGATCAGGTAGACTGCGATGACCGCCTCGATCTGCGCCGCGCTCGCGTGCAGTTCGGCCGCTATCGTCGGGATCGCGACGTTGACGATGAAGGCGTCGACCCCGAACATGAATTGCGCCGCGACGACGGTCGCCAGCACCCACCAGCGGCGCGAAGTATCGACGGGATTCGAGACGATCTGATGCATGGGAACGGGCCTTGTCCGGGAATCGTTGCATCGGATGATCTCAGGCCTCGATCATGTCCGCGATTACCCCGGAGGTAAGCGATCCCGTGCGGATCGGCGGCTGCTTCAGGCCGCAGCGCTAGATCGCCTTCAGCTTCCGGTAGGCGAACCACACCATCTTCAACAATAGCCAGCCGTCGCGGAAGCGCGAGATCTGGGTCTCGCCGAAGGTGCGGGCCTTGTAGTGGATCGGGGTCTCGATGATCTTCAGGTTCATCTTGGCCGCGCCGAAAATCAGGTCGAAATCGCCGAACGGATCGAAATTTCCGAAATAGTCGCGCTCGCGCGCCAGCACCTCGTAGTCCCTGCGCAGCAGCACCTTGGTACCGCACAGCGTGTCGGTCAGGCGGGTATTGACGAGATAGCTGAAGAGGTAGGCGAAGCAGCGGTTGGCGATGAAGTTGAGCGGGCGCATCGCCTCGGTTTCCATCGGATAGACCAGGCGGGTCCCGTTGACGAACTCGGCCTTTCCGCTCTCGATGACCGCGTGATATTTCGGCAGCGCTTCCGGCGGCATGGTCAGATCGGCGTCAAGAATCATCAGCACGTCGTTCTTCGCCGCGGCAAACCCCTTGCGAACGGCATCGCCTTTGCCCTTGCCGTCCTGCTTCAGCACCCTGATGTCCCACTCACCCTTGTAGGCGTCGCGGACGCGCTCGCACTCCTCGAACGTGCCGTCGCTGGAATTGCCCTCGACGAACAGAATCTCCTGCGCCGAACCGAACCGCGGCATACGCAAAATCGCGTTCTCGATATTGCCGCGCTCGTTGCGGCACGGAATCAGGATGCTTGCGGAAAACTTCCGATCGGGAAATTGCCGCATCGGCCGGCCGACCAGGTAGGTCCGCAGGCACAGATGCCGGATTCCCGGCAGCGGCGCGATATAGCGGTTGACGAGCGGTCCGAGCCCGAACAGGCGGACCGGGATCAACTGTCGCTGTTCCTGTCGTATCACCTCGAAATCGGCGATATCCATCAGGTTGAGGAAGTCCACGGTGGCGATGTAGTTGACCTGCGACTGCCGGCTCTTGAATCCCATCAGCTCGGCGAGCTTCAGAATCGGCTCCCACAAATGCGAATAGTAGGAAATGACAATACGCGTGGACGGTCCGCACAGGTACCGCACGAGCCGCAACGTGCCGTCGATGTCCTCGAACATGCCGATGGTGTCTGCAATCACGACATAGTCGAACGGGCCTTCGATCGCCGCCAGCGTTGCCGGATCTTCCGCATCGCCCAGAACAAAATGCAGATCGGGATGAAGGGCCCGGGCCCTCGCAACCGTCCTGGCACTGAAATCGACCCCGACGCCGTAGGACGGTCGCAAGGCGGCAAGCATGTCGCCGCGGCCGCAGCCGAGTTCCAGAACCCGCTTGCCGGGCGGAATCAGGAATTGCGTGAATTTCAGATCGTCCTCGCGATAGGTGGAGTTGTACTTGCCGCCAAGATATTGCTCGCCGCCGGAGGCTTCGGCTTGATCGAGCAGGACCCGTTTTCGCTGGCTGACCGCTTGCACGGCGCCATCCTGCTTTGGCAGAGCAGTAATCATTGAAGCCTCACTCGAACGCGCGAACGATCAGTCGATCGAGCGAGACAAGCGTTGCTGCTGGGGGTTGTCAACCAGAATGGGGCTAGGGCCAACGACGTGCGGCGATGGCTGCGCAAAGACCTTCGCGCGCTACGTCATCGGCGGATCACAAGGAAAGTCGTGCGCAGCTCGATCAGCCGGTCGCCGTCCTGCATAGTGATCGGCTTCGATGCCAGTAACGCGATGTTGGGGGCGGTCCTGATGCTTTCGGCGGTCGGGAAGTAACCCTTGTCGAGGACAAAGGCGCCGACCTCGCGATCAACCAGATCGACCGTCATGCTGCTGACCACGTTCGGACGGCTCCGGCGATAGGCCTCGGTCAATCGCGGGACGCTGCCATAGGTCACCACAAAGCCCTCCCCAAAATCCGCAAACGGTACCCGATAGACAAATTCCACTACACGCTTCTCGCCTGCGAGATGCGTGTGGATGTCTTCGTAATCCGCTTTCGCCAGCTCGGTCGTGCTCGATCGCGACGCCAGCACGGAGATCAGCGCCGGCATGGTCTGCGTAGCCATGAGCAGGGAAACGACTATGGCGAGCACCGCTCCGGATGCACCAGGCCGGAAACCCCAGTCTTTCAGCAGCAGATAGCCGCCGACCATGCCGGCGGGCAACGTCGCGGCAACACCTGCGGTGTAGTGAAGCGCGTAGTGCTTCATGACGATGATCGCCGACAGACTGCATGCGAATCCCGCACCGATGCTGATAATCGCTGCTGGAAAATGCGGAGCACCCCTCAGGCCGGTTGCGAGCCCGCCGGCGATCAGGATAGCGCCGCCGCACAGCGCGAGAACCATCGCATAAGCCCTGTCGGCTGGTATCGCGGCCACGGCGCGCCACAAGGCTTCGCTGCTTACCATGCCTCCTTGCCCTGTCCCGTACATGCCGGAACCACGAAAGATGCTCTTGTGGAATTGATAGAGGTCGTGAAATCCCTCCCGCCCGATTATGGCGAAGCCGACGGCGAGGACGACGAGGAAAAAGATTGCGCCAAACAGGATGCAGAGCCGCCCTGCGCGCATCCATCCCGGCTTACGGAAGATCAGATTCAGGATACCGGTAGCGGCGAGCGCCAGCGCAACGTAGATGTAGGAGAGCTTGTTCAGATAGGCGAATGCGCCGGTCGCCGCCGACAAGGCGGTGACACCCATCAGCAGGTCGCGATCATAGGCGATCCTCACCAGCACCGCAAGGAAGAGGGCGTTGATGAAAATCGCGAACGAATCAATCGACGGCGACAGGAACATCAGCAACACCGCCGGCGTGGAGACCAGCCAGACGATCAGGCCGAGCGCGACGACGCCGGCCGGAGCTAGTTTCTGCGCCGTGCGCGCAAACACGTAAATGCCGATCGCGCCAACCAGCGCGCCAAGCCAAATCGCATTCTGATGAAATCGCTCGACATTCGCGATCACCGTCGCGAAGAATCCTGGATCGGATGTCGCCGTCGGATAGCCGGCGAGCGCCAGCGCCAGCCAGCTCATGAAATAGAAGGGCACGCCGGGGTGATCCATCATGCCGCGCGCGGGATACATTTGGCGGTCGGCAAGCCGATAGGCCAGGTTCAGTGCGTCCGCGAGCCCAAGCGGCTCATAGTCGGTATTTGCCCAGAACGAGCTGGGATAAAGCGCAAAGAGAATGGGAGGAAGCGAGAGAAACAGGATCGCGAAGCCGAGCGACCACGGCCATCGCCTGTGCAAATCAAAGCTCATCCGCCGCCCACTGCAGTCTCATCTTGCAAAAACAGGCCTCAAGGGAGCTATTGTGGCTTTAAATCGGGCTTGTCAACCAAAGCGCAAATGCTGCGGCACTGGCAATGGCGCAGGCTTCCGCGGTAGATGAACCGCCAGCAATCCAACGCTGGAAATCGAGACCGTCGGACCACACCGAAATGCTTGCAGTCTTCATCAGGGATTCCGCCGTCAAGCTGTTCGAGCTGACGGCAAAGCTCGGGCTGCAGCGGCTTCCGTTGTTCGATCGGGCGTTCCTTGCGCTCTATGCGATCTACAAGGAGCGCTTCGAGGCCGGCCCGATAGACCGGCTCAAAGAGTTCGTGCCTGAGGGCGCGCTGGTCATCGATGTCGGCGCCAATGTCGGATTTTTCGCGCTGCGTTTCGCCAGATGGGTCGGCGATGGTGGCAAGGTCATCGCGATCGAACCGGAAGACCGTAACTACGACAGCGTGCTCAAGGCGCTCGGCAAGGCCGGCCTTTCAAAACGCGTCGAACCGTTGAAGGCGGTGGCGGCCGCTGCTCCAGGCAAGCTATCGCTCGAGATCAACCCACTTCACCCGGCCGACCACAAGATTTCGCGCGACGGCACCGGATTGCAGGTGGACGCCGTAACGCTCGACGCGCTTGTGCCCGACAAGGCGAAGCTGCACCCGGCCCTGGTGAAGATCGACGTCCAGGGCGCGGAGATGATGGTGCTCGAGGGCGCCACCGACATCCTGAGACTGGCGGGACCGGCGCTTTTCGTGGAGTTGCATGAAGGCGGATTGAACATGTTCGGATCATCCATATCCGCCATCATGGATCATCTTTCGCAGTTTGGTTACGAGGCCTATTGGCTGGAACGAACCGGATCACACCGCAAGACAAGCGCGCCGGAGATCCATGCCAAGGCGAGCCATACCGGATATGTCGATGTTCTGTTTCTCAAAGCCAGCCCACCGGAGACTGCGCCTATTTCCTGAAATGAACGCGATTTCCTCTGCGCGCGACCAAGCAGCATCGTCGTCCGCCAGAGATGGTTCATGCCTGCGAAGCCTGCCGTATCGAAGCATTTCTCCGCCCTCCTCGCTGGAGCGCTCGTTATCTCCCTCGTTGGTGACGCATCGGCCACACCGAAGCGGTTGCCACTGCCATCGGACCCCGCGCCCGTGGCGGTGGAGGAACAGGCCCCCGCGCGGCCTCCCCGGCAGCTCTTTCCGGAAAGGAAAGTGCAGCCGCTGACGCCGGAGCTCGAACAGGCGCTGATACCCAAGGACAGTTTCAAGGAGTGCGACATCTGCCTGAAATGGTGGTGGTGCCGAAAGGCTCGTTCATGATGGGCACGCCGGCCGACGAGCCGGACCGCTTCAAGGGCGAAGACCCGATCCATCGCGTCAGCTTCGCAAGGCCGTTCGCGGTCGGCCGCTTCACGATTTCGTTCGACGAATGGGACGCCTGCCTCGCGGACGGCGGCTGCGGCGGCATCAAGGGCGACGACAGGGGATTCGGCCGTGGCCGCATGCCGGCGCAGGGCATCAACTTCGAAGCCGCGAAATTATATCTGACCTGGCTGTCGAAGAAGGTCGGCCGCACCTATCGGCTGCCCAGCGAATCCGAGCGCGAATATTTCGCACGCGCCGGCACCACCACGCCGTTCTGGTTCGGCAATACGATCAGCGGGCAGAACGCCAGCTACAAGGCGTCAATTCCGTATGGCAATGGGCCGCGCGGCATGGACAGCAAGGGACCTGCGGTGGTGGATTCCTACGCGCCCAATCCGTTCGGCCTGTATCAGGTGCATGGCAATGTGTTCGAATGGACCGAAGATTGCTTCAACAAGCGCTACAATGAAGACACGCCGGCCGATGGCTCGCCATGGCTGGAAGGCGATTGCAACAAGCGCATGCTGCGTGGCGGCACCTGGGACTGGATGGCCAATATGGTGCGCTCGGGTTATCGCGAGAACGCGACCGTCGGCAGCCACCACAGCTTTCGTGTGGTGCGGACGCTGAACGTGCAGCCGTGAGGCCGGCTACACGTTTGACTCAGTATCTGGCGACGACCGGCTGTTCGGGCGTGAACTTGTAGGAAATACCGGCGCGCACCACTTCGATGGTCTGGCGTCCGCGCTTCTCCGAATATGACGCAATGCCCGGCACCGTCGATGTGCGGGTAACCGTGTCCTGCACCTTGCCGAAATCGTAGTGCAAATATTCGAGCCGGCCGACCCAGTTCGGACCCCACGGCATCCATTCCGCGCCGGCACCGATCACGCCGCCGAAATGATCCCGCTGCGTCCTTGTCGTTTCGGTCATCGACAATGGGGCTACGATTTCCACCGTGGTCACGGCTCGCTCCAGCCGTTCCCACGCAAGACCGCCGGTCGCATAAAGCAGCACGGTTTCCGAAGGCAGCCATCCGAGCCGCGCGCGCGATGTCGCAAGATATTTCACGCGGTCGCCGAGCAATCCGGTTTGCGTACCGCCGAATTCGCCGGGCCCGATCATGAGGGCGGAATTTCCGCTGAGGTCGCTGAAGCTGAAATCGGTCTCGATACCGGTTACGACCTTACCGTACTGCCAGTTGTAGCCGACGTGGCCGCCGGCGACCCAGCCTCGCGACCTGATGCCGCCGACCTGTGCGACGTTGATGAAGTTCACGACTTGCGAGAAATCATTGTCCTTCCAGGCATAGCCGCCGTGCGCACCAAGATAGAACCCGGCCCAATTGGTTGCCATGACTGCGGCAGCCGACGCCTTGGCGTAAGGCACCGCCGGCGCACCCGCGGGATCGCCGAACTTGTAGGAAAGGCCGGCGCGAACGATGTCGAGATGATGGTTGCCGGCGGTGGACGGCACGAAGATGTTGGTGTTGATCAGGCCTGACGGCTCGATCGTGCCGAAATCGTAATGCAGATATTCGACGCGGCCGATCCAGTTGCTGCCGGGCAGCCTGGCCTCCACGCCAGCGCCGGCGACCCAGCCGAAGCGATTGGAGGTGGCAACGCTGTCGAAGCTTTGCGTTCCGGCTTGCGCGGGACTGACGATCAGCATGCTGCGGTCGAGACGCTCCCAGCCAAGACCCGCGGTACCGTAGAGCAGCCAATTGTCCGACGGCGACCAGCCCAGCCGGCCGCGAACCGATCCAAGATAGGCGATGCTGGTCGAGCTCGTCGCACTCTCCACGCCGGCAAAGCTGGTCGGTGAGTTGCCCTTGATATCGGTGCCGCTGAAATCGAGTTCGAAGCCGGCGACGGCGCGATCATATTGCCAGTTGTAGCCGGCGTGACCGCCAAACACCGCGCCCTTGAGGTTGGGACCGACGATGCTTGCGAGCGGCGTGAACCGCCAGGGATCGCTGAACTTGTTCGCGCCCCAGCCATAGCCGGCATGAACGCCGAGATAGAATCCGGCCCACGACGTCGCCGTCGTGATCGCCGGCGCCTTGGCATAAGGGACCGGGTTTGCGGCGGCGAGCGTTCCGAATTTGTAGGAGAGGCCTGCGCGGACGATGTCGTAGCTCTGCCGTCCGGCGCGCTCCGCAAAGGACGGAAAATTCACGAAGGCCGACGCCCGGGTTCGGACCTGTTCGACCGAGTCGAAATCATAATGCAGGTATTCGACGCGGCCGACCCAGTTGCCGCCGGCGAGTTTGGCCTCGACGCCCGCACCCGCTACCCAGCCGAAGCGGTCGAACGGCGTATTGCCCGTGGTCGTGCCGTTCTGGAATGCGTTGATGGCGCTCACGCCGCGCAGATTGCCCGACGCTTCAACCCGCTCCCATGCGGCGCCGGCCGTAGCATAGATCAGGAGATTGTCGGTAAACGACCAACCGAGCCTGCCCCGCGCGGAGCCGAGATATTTCAAACGATCGGTGCGCGTGTAGTCGTAGGTGAACTGGTTGGGCACGGCGCCCGATATCGACGTGCTGCCCTTGATGTCAGCCGCGCTAAAGTCGATCTCCAGGCCCGTGACCGCGCGACCGAATTGCCAATTATGTCCGGCGTGGGCGCCATAAACCGCGCCGCTGGAACCAATCCCGCCGACCGGGTTATTCAGCGCGATCGGAACGAGCGAAAAATCGTTCCGGCCCCAGCCATAGCCGCCATGGACGCCCAGGTAGAAGCCGGCCCAGGATTGCACCATGGCCGGAATCTTGGTCTGCGGAGGCAGATCCGCTGCCGGGGCGGCCACTCCCAGCAACACCCATGAGGAGCCTCCGAAAATCAATTTCCGCAGCATCGGTCTGGCCTCGCACTTCCAATTCCAATCGTCCCGATCAGATCGGGCCGCGAGTGGATCATAGACGAAGTCGGGTTCCACATTGTAAGTATCGCGGACTTTGCCAAATTTTCCGCAATTATTGTGGTTTTTATGATACGATCCGTAAAATAATCGGAATGGCGGCTGCGAAGACTTGGAAGGGCCTTTGCGGAGGCGCGCCGGCCGGTCAAAATCCGGAAGACTTGCGAAATTTTTGAAGAGGCCGCGATGGCAAGACTCGATGACACCGACCGCCAACTGCTGATGCTGCTGCAGGACGACGACCGTCAGCCGCTCGCGGCTCTCAGCGAGAAGATCGGCGTCGCCGTTTCCACCATCAACGACCGCATCAAACGGCTGGTTCGATCCGGTGTGATTTCGGGCTTCCACGCCCGCGTCGCGCCGGATGCGGTGGGACTCGATCTGCTCGCCTTCATCATGGTGAGCTGGAGCAACCCGAAGATCGAGGCAGGTTTCCTGGAACGGGTGAAGGCGTCACCGGACGTGCTGGAGTGCCATCACATCACCGGCGCCTGGAATTATCTCCTGAAGGTTCGCGTCGGCACTACGCGCGACCTCGAACGATTCCTCGGCGAAACGGTCAAGGCGGTGGACGGCGTGGAGCGAACCGAGACGCTGATCACGCTGTCGACGACGAAAGAGACGTGGAAGATCAGCCTGTAGGGCACCGGCTCTGATTGAATCAGAACCGAAGATTTTTTGACGCGTTTTCTAACGCAGATAGGTCTACGCTATCTGCGCAAGCTTGATTGCTATGCGAACCGGTATCCACCCACGGATCAAGTCCGAGGGCATGCTTCGCTCGAAAACGCCATGGCTTCACGCGGTGGACGGCTGCAGCGATCCCGTCAGCGAGGCGCGCTGCGACAGCTCGATCCAGTTGCCGTCGGGATCGCGCACCATCGAAATTCTGGCCGTGGTCCCGAGCGTGACCGGCGCGTGCGCCTCGCGGCCGCCATGGGCCAGCACGAAGGCGTGCTCGCGATCGACTTCGAAGACCTGGAACGTGATGTAGCGCCAACCCTTGCCGTCGAACGCGGCATCGTCAGGTGCGTCCGCGGCCGGCTCGACGATCAGTACCGTGTCGCCTGCCAGGAAGGTCATCGTGCCATCGGCCGGCTCGCCCTGCGGCAATCCAAGCGCCTCGCTGTAGAAGCGGCGATGCGCCTCGACGTCGCGAACGCCAAGACGGATACCGATGCGTTCGATCCCGAACATGCCCTTCGGCACCAGCACGACACGGTTGCCGTCGGGATCGATCATCGGCTGCGGCACAGCAACATCATCGCGCGCCATCAACAGCTCGCGATAACCGGACGGCGGATTGTCGGGCAGCGGTTCGTAGACCTGGTTGATTTTCAGGATCGAGCCGCAGAGATCGTGACGGTGCTGCTTGTAGCCGCGGCGGATCGGCTGGGTGTAGTCGAACGGCAAGCCGATCTCCTTCTGCCAGAATTTGAGCGCCGCCGGCGCGTTGTTGGTGGCAAAGCCGATGTCGATGCGGGGTTTGGCGAGGTTCATCGTGGCTTTCAGCGGCGGGAGGGCAACTAATTCCGGCCGACGGTAAGACAGCCGCCTTCGCGCGACAACCATGCGCTGGCGGCGGGCTTCTCAGGATTGCCTTGCCCCTGGCCACCCCGTAGGCTTGATGCCGAGCAATTCCAAAAAACAATAAGTCCGGAGAGAAAACCCCATGGCGCGCCTCAAGTTCGGAGCCTTCCTCGCCCCGCATCATCCGATCGGCGAGAATCCGCTGCTGCAGTTCCGCCGCGATCTCGATTTCGTCGAACAGATCGACGCGCTCGGCTTCGACGAGTTCTGGTGCGGCGAACACCATTCCTCGGGCTGGGAAATGATCGCCTCGCCGGAAATGTTTTTGGCCGCTGCCGGCGAACGCACCAAGCGCATCAAGCTCGGCACCGGCGTGATCTCGCTGCCCTATCACCATCCCTACAATGTCGCGCAGCGCATGGTGCAGCTCGACTGGATGACCGGCGGCCGCGCCATTTTCGGCTCCGGCCCGGGCGCGCTGGCCTCCGATGCGCACACGCTCGGCATCGACCCGATGACGCAGCGCGACCGCCAGGACGAGGCGCTCGCGATCATCCGTCGCCTGTTCAAGGGCGAGCGCGTCACCGCCAAAAGCGACTGGTTCACGATGAATGACGCCGCGCTGCAATTGCTGCCGCTGCAGGAAGAAATGCCCTGCGTGGTAGCGTCGCAGATTTCGCCGTCCGGCATGACGCTCGCCGGCAAATACGGCATCGGCATCATCTCGCTCGGCTCGATGTCGACGCAGGGCCTGATGGCGCTGCCGACGCAATGGGGCTTTGCCGAGGACGCCGCCAAGAAGGCCGGCACCACGGTGAGCCGCTCCGACTGGCGCGTGCTGCTAAGCTGGCACATTGCCGAGACGCGCGAACAGGCACAGCGCGAGGCCGGTCCCGGCCTGATGCGCTGGCACAATGAATATAATGTCCGCACGCTGCAGCGTCCGGGGCTGGAGCCGTTCACATCGCCGGAGGACGCGATCGAGAAAACCGCCGGCGGCGAAAATGCCGCCTCCACCATCGGTACGCCGGACGACCTGGTCAAGACCATCAAGAATTTGATGCAGGTCTCGGGCGGCGTCGGCACCATCATCGGCTTCGTGCACGACTGGGCCAACCCGGAAAACACCCGCCGAAGCTGGGACATGGTCGCGCGCTACGTGATTCCCCAGATCAACGGTTACGTCGCGAAGCTGCGTGAGTCGCAAAAGTTCCTGATCGAGAACCGCGCGGTGTTCGAGCGGGCGGGTCAGGCCGTGATGGCGAAGATCATGGAAAACGAAAAGGCCGCAGCGGCACTCTCGCTCACCGGCCCGGGACGCGTGGCGATCCCGACCATCAATGCGCCGGACCTGCAGAAGGAAGCGGCGAAACGCAAGGCGTGACGGCCTTCGCGTCGCGCGCCTATCTCGAGGCGTTGCTGTCTGCAAGACTGCCGGCCCCGTCATTG
Source organism: Bradyrhizobium sp. AUGA SZCCT0283 (assembly GCF_018130385.1). Lineage (GTDB taxonomy): Bacteria > Pseudomonadota > Alphaproteobacteria > Rhizobiales > Xanthobacteraceae > Bradyrhizobium. Next base: position 236,145 of record NZ_JAFCLU010000001.1, read on the forward strand.
CGAGCGAAGCGAAGCAATCCATCTTCAGCACGCCTTCGGGCGCTATGGTGCCAATTGAACCACCCCCGGGGCATCCCGTCACACGTTCGTGCTATAGGCTGCCGCGAAACAAGGCCTTATTTAAGGGGGGCAGGCGACGGCCGCGCGCCGCGATATTCGGTCCGCGACAAAGCCGCCGATACGATGGATAATGTCCGCGATTCCGAGACACAACCGGAGCAAGTGCCATGTCGATGCAGAGTGTTGCTTCTCCCGTCAATATCCCGGTGCCGCCGAACCCCAAGGCGTTACGGCACATTCCTGGTAACGAGGGTTGGCCGTTCATCGGCAACACACTGGCGGTGCTGGCCGACCCCAAAGGACAGATTGAGAAGTCGGCCGCCAAATACGGTCTGATCTACCGCACCCATCTGTTCGGCGAGACCAGCGTGACGATGCTCGGGCCCGAGGCCAACGAGCTCGTGCTGTTCGACCAGGCGCGCCTGTTCTCCTCCACCCATGGCTGGGGACCGATCCTCGGCCTGTTGTTTCCGCGCGGGCTGATGCTGCTGGATTTTGAAGAGCACCGCCTGCACCGCCGCGCGCTGTCGGTGGCGTTCAAGTCGGGGCCGATGAAGTCCTACCTCGTCGATCTCGACCGCGGCATTGCCGCGCGGGTCAAACAGTGGAAGGCGCGGCCGGGCGAGATGCTGGTGTATCCGGCGATGAAGCAGCTCACGCTCGATCTGGCGGCGAAGTCGTTCCTCGGCGCCGATATCGGGCCTGAGGTCGACGAGATCACCCGCGCCTTCATCGACATGGTGGCCGCAGCCGTGGCGCCGATCCGGCGGCCGCTGCCGTTCACGCAGATGGGCCGCGGCGTTGCAGGCCGTAAGCGGATCGTTGCCTACTTCTCCGAGCAGATTCCGATCCGCCGCGCGCGGGGCGGCGGCGATGACCTGTTCTCGCAACTGTGCCAGGCGACGCACGAGGACGGCGCGCTGCTGTCGACCCAGGACATCATCGACCACATGAGTTTTCTGATGATGGCGGCGCATGATACGCTGACATCGTCGCTGACCTCCTTTGTCGGCGAGCTTGCCGCCCACCCCGAATGGCAGCAGCAGTTGCGCGAGGAAGTCAAGGGCCTCGGCATCGAGGCCAACGATCCCTCCAGCATCGACAATCTCGAGAAGATGCCGCTGTCGGAAATGGCGTTCAAGGAAGCGCTGCGACTGAAGCCGCCGGTGCCGTCGATGCCGCGCCGCGCGGTGCGCAACTTTTCGTTCAGGGGGTACGACGTTCCCGCCGGCACGCTGGTCGGCGTCAACCCGCTATTCACGCACCATATGCCGGAGATCTGGCCCGAACCGGACAAGTTCGATCCGATGCGTTTCTCTGACGAAGCGCAGCGCAACCGCCATCGCTTTGCGTGGGTGCCGTATGGCGGCGGCGCGCATATGTGCCTCGGCCTGCATTTCGCCTACATGCAGGCGAAATGTTTTGCGCGGCATTTCCTGCAAAATCTCGAAGTGTCGCTGGAACCCGGCTACAAAACGGACTGGCAGATGTGGCCCATCCCGAAACCGCGGGATGGTTTACGCGTGGTGCTGAAGGCGCTGTGAGGTGCGTGGGCAAAGCGAAGCGTGCCCACCATTTGCGCTAGAGCGTGATGACTTTTCTTCGAATCGTCATCCCGCTCTATCTCTCTGATTTGAGCATGATCTTTTCGGAAAACCGGTGCCCACTTTTCCGGATCATGCGCTAGCGTCGAAGATGGTGGGCACGGCGCAAGAGCGCCTTTGCCCACCCTCTACGTCCGGGCTTCACTTCACGAGCGTCGTGAGCTGCGCGCCCTCGTCGGCCACGAACACCGCGATCAACTCGGCGGGCTCGGTCATGCTGGCATTGGCCGAGACCAGATGCACGGCGCCGGGCGGCTCGAAGAAAGACTGCCCGACCCCAAACGTCTCGACCGGACCGCCCGCCAATTGCGAGCGGATTTCACCCTTGGTGACATAGGCGGTGACCGAACCGGCATGCCGGTGCGCCGGCGTGAACCCGCCGGGGCCATAGAACACGCGCACGATCGTCACGCGCTTGCCCGGCACGTTCGGCAACGCATGCGATGAGATCGGCTCGACGACGTCCTGTGTCGAACCCGCTGCGCTGTTGGCGCATAGCGGTTCGATCACCGCTGAGATCGCGTCCATGGTTGTCGGCAGCGTCTTGCCGATGACGAAGGCGCAGGCGAGGCCGGCGATGATGGCGAGGTAGAATGGACGGCCTTCCGATATCGGTGACAGGCGGAATGTTGCAGACATTTGCGTCTCTCCTTTACCCCGCCCCCTGATCGAACGCCTTCTTCAGCGTGACATAGCCCTGCTGCTGCTGGCTCCAGTTGCGGCCGCCGGTCATGGCGCCGTCGACCACCAGGTCGTGGCCGTTGATGAAGGAGGATTCGTCGCTCGCCAGAAACACCGCGGCAAGCGCGATATCCTCCGGCAGGCCGGCGCGCGGTATCGGCTGGGCCGATTTGTAGACCTCGCGCATGACAGAAGGGGTCTTTTCGGCAGCCTCCACCGACAGGCCCAGCGCCTTGCCGAAAATGCCTGTCGCGATCGCGCCAGGCGAAATCGAATTCACCCGGATGTTGGCTTCGCCGAGTTCCATTGCCACGCATTTGGTGAGATGGATGACGGCGGCCTTCGCCGCGCTATAAACCATCGATGACGAAAAGCCGGCCAGGCGGCCGGCGATGCTGCCATTGTTGATGATGCTGCCGGAACCCTGCTTCCGCATATGGGGCGCCGCATGTTTCATGCCGAGCATCACGCTGCGCACCAGCGTCGCCATCGCGGCGTCGAAACGCTCGACTTCGAGGCCTTCGATGCCGCCGGTTTGCGCCGGGCCGCCGGCATTGTTGAACAGGCAATCGATGCGGCCGAATTTCTCCACCGAAAGGGCGATCAGCGCCTTCATCTGCTCCTCCACCGTGACATCGGTCTGGCGAAAGATGCAAGTAGCGCCGAGCTTCGCGGCCAGCGCCTCGCCCTCCGGCGCGCGGCGCCCGGCGATCACGATTTTTGCGCCTTCGGCGATGAATAGTTCCGCGGTGTGCAATCCGATGCCACTCGTCGCACCGGTGATGACCGCGACCTTGCCGTCCAGCCGTCCCATCACGTTACCCCCTACTGATATCGGTTGACGCCAATATTCCCGTCCCTCGCCGACAAGGCAAGCGAGCTTGTTCCATCGCGATCGCCCATCGCTCGGCCGCTTTGCTGCCATCGGCGGGCCCGAAATCCCCGATTTTCGGTATGCTCGGCCATATTTTGGATTCGCTGATCACGTGAAGTGACAATCCCGATGAAGAAATTGATCGACGAGTTCAGGCACGGCTGGCAGGGAATTTCCCAGCCCTCGCTGCTTTTTAGCACGGTTTTCGCCGCCGGCTGTCTCGTTTTGTCGACAATCGCCCGGTGGGGCATAGCCCAGATCCGTCCCGACGTATTCTTTACGCCCTATTTTCCGGCGGTGTTCCTGGCCGCCGCCATCGGCGGCGCCCGGATCGGGATCGCGACGGCCATCGCGGGAGGCGCGCTCGGCGTCGCCGTCAATTTCAGTAGCGCTGTTGCCGATTCCGCGCGGCTTGCACTGCTCTTGATGTTCTGGGCGGTTTGCGGGTTCGCCATCTGGGGCGTCGAGCATTACCGAACGGTCGTCGCGCAACTGCGGGAAAATTCGAAGCGCCTGATCAGGGAAGAGGAATACCGCAAGCTCCTGGTCGAGGAATTGCAGCACCGGCTCAAGAACAAGACGTCGACGATCCACGCCGTGCTGCACCAGGTCCTGCAGGACCAGCCACAAATCTGGGGCAGCATCGATCGCCGCCTCCGCGCGCTGTCGGCGACCGACGATTTGATCGCGCGGCTGGACGGCAGCGGCTGCGACATCAAGGATATGCTGCATTCAGAACTCGGGCCGTACGGCCATGTCCGGTTCAATCTGAACGGCGATCCACTGTTCCTGCCGGCCAAGCTGGCGGTCAGCCTGGCGCTGATCTTTCACGAACTGGCCACCAATGCGGGCAAGTATGGCGCGTTTTCGTCGGCGCGCGGGCTGTTGCAGGTGTCGTGGTCGGTGTCGGAGAATCGCCTCAACGTCACCTGGGATGAGACGGAAGGTCCCGTGGTCGAAAATGTCGGCCCGGCGGGCTTCGGCACCAAACTGTTGCAATCGGCGCTTCGCGCTTTCGACGGCAAGACGGAGATCCGATTCCTGAAGACCGGCGTGCATTGCACGATGCAATGCCGGATTCCCGCGAATTAGAGCGTCTTCCAGCGAAGTCCCGACGCAGAATCTCCGTCGCGCTCCCTAAAATACGTGAAACGACATCGGCCTTGCATGCGGCCCTCTCCGTCCGCGTTGACATTCTGTTAATGACGATCAAGTCCAATGCCACTGGAAATCGCCGACTTCTACGGTTGTTACGGTTTTTCGCAGTTCCGCTTAACCAATGCTACAAGGGACTTTGCCAAGCTCCGTGGCATGCATAGTCCCAACAAGCGCGACTTTCAGACGGCGGCGACGCAAGCCGGTGATGAAAGCATATTTGAATCCGAATTAAACATCCTGCGGGATGTCTTCAGGTTGCTTCCGGCCAGCGTGACGGTTCAGGACGAGCACGGCGAGTTCGTGCTGATGAACGATGCCGCGACGGCCCTGCTGGAGGCGGCCGCCGCGGCGGCGTCGGCCTCGCAACTGAGCGATCGCCGCGAAACCTGCCTCGAATTACTGCGTGCCGGCCGCCCGGCCGTGCTGGAAGAGGCCATTTCCGGCGGTCCGGCCAAGCAGGTGTTTCTCACCTCGCACCGGCCCGTCCAGGTCGCCGGGCGCAATCTGCTGATCTCAAGCTCGACCGACATCACCGAACAGAAGTCGTTCGAGGATCACCTGTTCCGCTCCGCCTATTACGATGAGCTGACCGGCCTGCCGACGCGGCGCGTGATCGAGCATCGCGTCAACAGTCTTCTGAAATACGACAATGGACAGGGCCGCTTCGCGCTGGCGTTTCTCGACATCGACAATTTCAAGCACATCAACGACTATTACGGACATGCGGTCGGCGACGCGCTGCTGGCGGAGATGGCCAAGCGGCTGGGGCTGGACCTGCGCGAATCCGACATCCTGTCGCGGATCAGCGGCGACGAGTTCGTGCTGCTGCTCAACCCGATCCAGAGCGACGCCGAGGTCGAAGAGTACATTCACTTCATCTTGCAGCGGCTGAAGGCGCCGTTCTTCATCGACCAATCCGAGATATTCGCCTCGACCTCGATCGGCGTCAGTCTCTATCCCGAGCACGGGCGCAGCTACGAGGTGCTGCGCCAGAACGCCGACATCGCGATGTACCGCGTCAAGAACGGCAGCAAGGGCGCCGCGGCGTTCTTCGATGCCAGCATGGAGCGCGAGGCGCTGGCGCGGATGAAGATCGAGCAATCGCTGCGGCTGGCTATCCTGGAAAAGCGCTTTTGCTGCGCCTTCCAGCCCAAGGTCGATATCCGAACCCAGGAGATCATGGGCGTCGAGGCGCTGGTGCGCCTGCGCGACGATGAAGGCGTGATTCAGGCCCCCAGCACCTTCATCAACCTTGCCACCGAACTGGGCCTGATCGACGAACTCACTCATCTGGTGCTGGCGGAGATCGTCAAGTCGATCGACCTGATCAACGAAACCTTCGGCCCCGATACCACGATCAGCATGAATGTCGCAGCCAAGCAGGCCGGCAAACCCGAATTCATGCGACCGTTCGCCCAGGCTATCGAGGCCACCGGATTTCCAACGCGTTTCATGATCGAGGTGACGGAAGACGCCTTCGTCACCAAGACGCATTTCCAGGACGAGATCCTGCCGATCTTCCGCAAGCTCGGCGTCAAGATCTCGATCGACGATTTCGGCATCGGCTATTCGTCGCTGTCGGCGTTGGCCGACATCACCGCCGACGAGATCAAGATCGATCGCTCCTTCATCACCGACATCCATAAGCGTCCGCGCAGCCAGGGCATCCTGCGGGCGATCGAGTCCTTGAGCGAAGCGCTCGGCATGACCGTGATCGCCGAAGGGCTCGAAAGCTTCGAGGAACTGGCCTATCTGCAGGCCGCGACCAAGATCCGTTACGCCCAGGGCTATTACTTCTCGAGGCCGACTTTCCTGGAAGACCTCAAGCTGGCGACTCCGCGCGCCAGCGAGGCGCGCGCCAGCCTGGCCAGCCGGCCGGCACAGGAAAACCGTCCCACCTATTCGCGCGCCGGCGGTTATCGCCGCTGAGGGGGTGAGCCGCTTGCCGCGGACGGGCGCTTCATTTCCACCGACAGAATGCCAGAAGCAGTCGAATACCGCTTCTTCACGCGATCGCGCCCGAAGGACACGCGATTAAGCCTTAGGTAACCGGATTTCCTAACGGCTTATGGCATTTGCCCATCGTATGCATGTTCCCGGGAGAAGGGAGAATGCGCGGTCTGTTCCAGCACCTGCACGGCATGAAGGCCCGAACCGCAGCCACCGGGCGGCACCTTGCCGCGACCATCCGGGGCCCGGTGTTGTGGCTGACCCTTTGCGGCGGTCTGCTGGTCGCGGCGATTTTCGTCGGCACCATCATTATGACCGGTGAATTCCGCGAGCGCGCGCTTCTCAACAGCGAACGCGAGCTGGAGAATACCGTCCTCCTGCTTGCCCGTCACTTCGACCAGCAGTTCGAGGACTCCGACACGCTCGCCGAAGACGTGATCTCCCGGCTGCAAATTTCCGGCATCGCCTCGGAGAAGGAATTCCGGAAACATGCTGCGAGCTCCAAAGCACACGAGATCCTGAGATCCAAGGCGGGCGTCCTTTCCTATCTCGGCGACATCTCGATCTTCGATTCCAATGGCGACATGATCAGCTGGTCGGGGCCGCTGCCGGCGCCACCCCTCAACATTTCCGAGCGGGCCTACTTCAAGAGCTTCAAATTCGATTCGCGATCGCCGTCCATCCTGACCGAGTCGGTTCGCAGCTATCTCACCGGCAATCTGAATTCCGTCATCGCCCACCGATTGCGCGGCGAAGACGGCATCTTCCTCGGCGTGATGACGCGGCGCATCAACCCCGCCAACTACGAAAAATTCTTCGCTTCCGTGGCACTCGGAACGGGCGCCGCCATCTCGATGTTTCATGCCGACGGCACCCTGCTGGCGCGCTATCCGCGGGTCGACGACCTGATCGGCCAAAATTTCGCGAAGGCGCCGCTGCTGCAGCGGGTCCGGGAGCGGGGCGCCCAGCAGACGCTGCGCGTACAAAGCCCGATCGACCAGACGGCCAGGCTGGGATCTGCGGCTCCGCTCGCGCATTATTCGGGCGTGGTGGTCGCGACCAACACGGTTGCCGCGGCGCTCGCCGACTGGCGCGAACAAACCCGGTTGCTCGTCATCGCGGCGACGCTAGCTGCGGCAGTGATCGCCTTGATCCTGTTCCTGATCATCAGGCAGATAACCCGGCAAAGCCGTGAAGCGCAGCAACGGCTGGAAGCGGAACGAAGCCGACTCGACACCGCGCTGAACAACATGATCCAGGGACTGGTGACGTTCGACGCCTCGGCGCGCCTCGTCACCTTCAACCGGCGCTATATCGAAATGCACGACCTGTCGACCGACATCGTGAAGCCGGGCTGCCACTTCCGCGACCTGATGCAGCATCGCAAGGACAACGGATCGTTCGACGGCGACGTCGACGCGTTCTGCTCCCTTGTCATGCGAAACGTCGCGCGCGGTCAGGTCACCCACAGCGTCATGCAGTGCCAGGACGGACGCGCCTTCCTCGCCGTCAGCAGACCGCTCGCGGACGGCGGCTGGGTCGCCACCATGGAAGACATCACCGAGCGGCTTAATCTCGAGCAGGAGCGCGACCGCAACTACGCCTTCCTGAGTCAGATCATCGATCATATCCCCTCGCAGATCACCGTAAAGGACGTGCACGACCGGCGCTATTTGCTGGTCAACCGCGTGGCGGAAGCCCAGTTCGGCATTTCGCGCGACCTGATCATCGGCAAGACGGCGCACGACATCTTTCCAAAAGCCGCCGCCGAGCTCATCGCGGCCGATGAGGAGAAGACGCTGCAATCTCCCGACGGCCTGTTCAAGGACGAGCACGTCTGGGAAACCCAGGCGATGGGCCCTCGCTACATCACCTCCAGGCGGCTCGGAATCCGCAATGCGGCGGGTCAGGCGCGCTACATCATCAACGTCGTCGACGACGTTACCGAGCGCCGGCTTGCCAACGAGAAGATCGCGCATCTGGCGCATTACGACGCGCTGACCGACCTTCCGAACCGGGTGCTGTTCCGCGAGCAGATCGAGCGTGAGCTTCGCAAGGCCGTCAGCGGCCAGCAGTTCGCGCTGCTCTATATCGATATCGACGAATTCAAGGGCATCAACGACTCGCTTGGACACCATGTCGGCGATGAACTCTTGAAGGCGGTCGCGGCCAGCCTCAAGGATTGCACCAAGCCGGGCGATCTCATCGCCCGCCTCGGCGGCGACGAATTTGCGGTGATTCAGACCGCGGTCGGCGGCCGCGCCGAGGTCGAGGAATTCGTGACCCGTATCTACGCGCGGATACGCCGGCCTTACCAATGCCTCGGACATCATCTTTCGACCGACGCCAGCATCGGCATCGCGCTCGCACCGGAGGACGGCACCGAACTCGACCAGTTGATCAAGCACGCCGACCTCGCGATGTACGCCGCCAAGGCCGAGGGACGCCGGATCCATCGCTTCTTCGAGCCTGCCATGGACGCTCGCGCCAAGGCGCGGCTCACCATGGAGCAGGATCTGCGGCAGGCGCTGGCCGATGGCGCCTTCGAAATCCATTATCAGCCGTTGCTCGATCTCGCGAGCGGCGAGGTGACGGGCTGCGAGGCGCTCTTGCGCTGGCGTCATCCCGAACACGGCATGATCTCGCCGGCGGAATTCATTCCGGTCGCCGAGGACACCGGCCTGATCAACGAACTCGGCGACTGGGTCATGCAAACCGCCTGCACCGAGGCGGCCGGCTGGCCGTCCCGGGTCAGGCTCGCCGTCAACGTTTCTCCGATCCAGTTGAAGTCGCATACGCTGGCGCTGCGGATCACCGGCGCGCTTGCCGCCTCCGGTCTGCCGCCCGACCGGCTCGAGATCGAAATCACCGAGGCGGTGCTGATCCATGACGACGAAACCGCGCTTGAAATCCTGCATCAGCTCCGCGCCATCGGCGTGCGCATCGCGCTCGACGATTTCGGCACCGGCTTTTCCTCGTTGAGCTATCTGAAGCGGTTCCCGTTCGACAAGATCAAGATCGACCGCTGCTTCGTCAGCGACATCGAGGTCGACGGCTCGGCCGCGATCGTGCAGGCGGTGGTGAACATCGCAGCAGCCCGCCACATGACAACGACCGCGGAAGGCGTCGAGACCGAACAGCAGCGCGAGATGCTGCGGCAGCTCGGCTGCACCCAGATGCAGGGATATCTGTTCAGCGCGCCGAAGCCGGCGGCCGAGGCGAGGCGATTGCTGGGCGCGCGGTTGGAGACGGCGGCGGCCGTGGCCTGACGAGCCCAACGGTTCGCCTGCACGAGATATCGCCGCTGCCGCCCGTTTCCATCGCTCACAGCGGCCGCTTGCGTCCGGTCCACATCGCCTTCACCAGATTCTCGCGATGAAGGAAGCTCGAGAGCGCTACGCCAAGCACGTGCAGACCGGCCAGCGCCAGGGTGCCATAGGCAAGCGCCTCGTGAAGCTTCTCGATCCATTTGGCGCCCCAATAGGCATCGGTCGTCATCATGTAACCGGTGATGGCGGTTCCCATCAATGCGGCGAGCAGTGCAACGATCATCGCACCGCCTGCGGGGTTGTGGCCGAGATAGCGCGGCGCCCTGAGATTCCCGACATCCCGAATGTAGGCGAACACCTCGCGCGGCGATCTGACGAAGCTTGCGAACCGCGCATTGCGCGGGCCGATGACACCCCAGATCAGCCGAAGCCCCAGCAGAATTGCGATGCCGTAGCCGGCGGCGATATGCACGCGCTCGACCTCGTCGCCGGTCGCAAGGGCGATGACGAAGAGTGTCACCAATGTCCAGTGGAATACCCGTACAAACGGATCCCACGCTCTTACCGTTGCCGGCGGCGACGCGCCGCCGGCTGCGATCCCATTCTGTGTGACTGTCATGGCTGGCTCACTACAGCTTGCCGACGATGGCGCCTGAGGTCGGATCGACGAATAGTTCGACCCGGCCGCCGTTCCTGTCGATGGTATAGAGCTCACCGCAAGCGGCCTTGAGCTTTGCTTTTTGAACCTTGTAGCCGAGCGCCTCGACCTTGGCCTGGAGAGCGTCGAGGGACAGCCACTGATTCTGCGGCGTCGTGGTGCAGGGACGTCCGAGGCTGCCGGCGTTGGCGAGAGTCACGGTGGAGAGCAGTATCCTGACGGCGAGCAATGCGGTTCTGGTCATGGGAATCTCCGTAGCTGGCGCCTGTCCGATGCGGCATTGCGCCGGGGTGGAAGCGGGGTGAGCGATCCGATGGGGCGCTTTTGATCCATGTCATCGAGCCTCTGGCGTCCCATCGGTAGGTTCATTGCGATGGCGATCAGCGGCGCCAGCCGTGTTCCCGGCTCTCGTGGTGGCGTTCGTGGTGGCGTTCCTGGGCTTCGTCATGATGTTCGCGGCCGCCATGACGGGCCTCGTGGTGTCCGCGACGAGACCGGTATTCATGGTGACGCTCGCGGGCGTCATCCTGGTCACGCACGGCAGGCCGGGTCGCCTCGGTAGCGGCTCCCGGCTCGGTCGTGGTGGCATCCCGGGCGTGTGCCAGCGCTCCGGCGCTGAAGAGGGCGATGAGGGTGCCGAGCATGATTGTCTTGCGCATAGTGGTTTCTCCTGACTTGCGTCCCGGCCGCCTATCCGGCCAGCGACGGGACGCACTATCGGAGGACAGCGCTGACAGCGACCTGTTGGCCGATGTCAGCGAATTGTCAGGCGGCCTGTGCCCTTGTGAAATCCGAAAGGATCTGGTCCAGCCATGCACTTGAACTTGAGAAGGATGGCCATTGGCCTGGTGACGGCACTGGCGGTCGTCGCGGCGGAGGCCCAGGCCGACGATCATCGCGACCATGACGTGGCGCGGCAAGCCGTCGAGCGCGGCGAGATCAAGTCGCTCGCGGAAATCCTGCAGGCGGTGCGCGACAAGCTTCCCGGCGAGATCGCGGGCGTCAAGATCGAACGCGAGGGTGGACGGCTGACCTACGAACTCCGGATCGTCGGCGCCCGAGGGCGTCTTCTCAAGGTTCATGTCGATGCGGCGACCGGCGAAATCGGTCGCATCCAGGAGAAATAATGCGCGTACTGCTTGTCGAGGACGACCGCAAGATAGCCGCCGACGTCGAACGCGCGCTGGCGGCTGCGGGCTACGTGGTCGACCGCGAGAGCAAGGGTGAAGACGCATGGTTTCGCGGCGATACGGAGGACTACGCCGCAATCATCCTTGATCTGGGCCTGCCCGGCATGGACGGCCTGGCCGTGCTCAAGCGCTGGCGGGCGAGCGGACGAACCACTCCCGTTCTGATCCTGACAGCGCGCGGGAGCTGGAGCGAGCGCGTCGACGGCATCGATGCCGGCGCCGACGATTATCTGCCGAAGCCGTTTCAAATGGAGGAGCTGCTGGCGCGGCTGCGGTCGCTGCTGCGCCGCTCAGCCGGCCGGGCCTCCTCGGTTGTGACGATTGGCGATCTCACCATCGACGAGCGGCAGATGAAAGTCAGTGTCCGCGGCGTCCCGCTCAACCTGTCGGCGCTCGAATATCGTGTCATTGCCTATTTGATCCACGAGCGCGGACGCGTCGTATCGCAACTTGAACTCAGCGAGAATATCCATGGCACGGCCGACGGCCACGACACCAACGCCATCGAAGTGCTGATCGGCAGGTTGCGCCGCAAGCTCGGCGTCGATCTGATCGAGACCCGGCGTGGCTTCGGCTACGTGATTCCGGAGCAGGCTGGATGAGCCGGAACTCGTTGCGGCTGCGCCTGATCGCCGGCGGAATCGCGGCAATCGTGCTTGCGCTCGCGCTCGCCGGACTGGGCCTGACGCTGTTGTTCGAGCGTCATGTCGGCCGGACCGTATCGCAGGATCTCGACGTCCATCTGAAGAAGCTGCTGGCCGATCTCGATGTCAGCACCGACGGGCGTCTCGCAGTGACCGGCGGCCCCACAGATCCCCGCTTTCTCGAACCTTTGTCGGGGCTGTATTGGCAAATCTCCGATGACCGTGGCCAAACGCTCCGTTCGCGTTCGCTGTGGGATGCAGCCCTGGTGCTGCCGAAGGATGAACCCGCGGCCGGCGAAGTGCATCGTCATGTGGCGGTCGGTCCGGCCGATGCGCCTGTGCTGATCGCCGAGCGCCGGATCCGGCTCGACATCAATGGACGCGAGACGCCGCTGACGGTCGCGGTCGCGGTCGACGCCGCGCATGTCGCGGCGGCGACAACCGCTTTTGCGACCGATCTCGCGATCGCGCTCGGCCTGCTCGGCATCGTGCTTGCAGCGGCAACTGCCGTCCAGGTCGGCCTGGGCCTTCGTCCACTCGACGTGCTGCGCCGGGGCATCGCGAACATCCGCGCGGGCCGCGAGCTGCGGCTCGCAGCCGGCGTGCCCGACGAGGTCCGCCCGCTGGTCGATGAGGTCAACGCGCTGCTGACTGCCCGCGCCGGGGAGGTCGAGCGCTCCCGTCACCGCGCGGCCGATCTCGCCCATGGCTTGAAGACCCCGCTTGCCGCACTCGCGGCGGATGCCGGCCGGCTGCGCAGCGAAGGCCTGCCGGAAATCGCCGATGGCATTGATGAGGTGATCGGCGCCATGCGCCGTCATGTCGATCGGGAACTCGCGCGGGTCCGATTGCGCGGTATCCGTTATTCCGAGCCACATGCGACGGCGCTTGCGCCGCTGGTCCGATCGCTGGTCACGACTTTGGCGCGGACGCCGGAAGGCGCTCGAACCGCCTTCGAAATCACCATAGCCGACCCGGTGATGGTGCCGTTTGAGCGCTCCGATCTTGCGGAGGCGCTGGGCAATCTGCTCGAAAACGCGACCCGACATGCCCGCCATCGCGTCTGGATCGCCGCAGCTGCGGACGGCCGGGAGATTTCCGTCGATGATGACGGCCCCGGGATTCCCGAGGCGATGCGCCCAACCGTGCTCGCCCGCGGTGGACGGCTCGACCAGCGTGGCAGCGCCGGGCTCGGTCTCGCGATCGTCCAGGACGTCGTCGAGGCCTATGGCTGGACCCTGAGCCTCGGCACTTCCGAACTTGGCGGGCTGCGCGCCACTCTCCAGCCCGCAGTCAACCAAGCGCTCGCATGACGGGCGGCTGTGTGAGCCCGCGGCCCGCAGTTCAGCCGGACGCGGCGATGCGCGGGAACTCTCCGAGATGACGCGATTGCTTTACTGCCGGATCGCCGGTGTCGAGTATGGCAGCAATCGCCGAACTGCCTGCCGCCTCCAGCGCCGCGATGGCCTCCTTGGCCCAGAGGTAGGAAGCTTCGAAGATTTCGGTGTGGCGATCGAAATCCGTCACATCGATCCCGAGCGGAAACGGCGGCCGCATCACCGTATCGAACGGCCCGACCGGCAACGTATCGTAACGCTGATGTGCGACGAGGCTTCGCCACAGCACGTTCACCGCGCTGGGTGCGGCGGGCAGCAGCTTCTTGCGAAACGGCGTCAGCATGGCGGCGATCAGTTCGAACCGTCCCGGCAGCGATGCATAGTCGACGTCGAACATCTCCGCCGCCGGCTCGCCGAAATGCACCACCAGATTGGGACCGCTCTTGAGCTGATGCATCGACGACAGCGGAACGTTGTCGATGAGACATCCATCGACCAGCATCGCTCCCTCCGGCGTGTAGAACGGCGGCAACAGCCCGGGGATCGCGCTCGATGCGCGCACCGCCTGCCAGAGCGGCCCGGTGCGGATCAGTTCGAGATTGTGGGTCGATAGGTTGGTCGCGACGGCCGCGAAGGGCCGCCAGCAATCCTCGATCCGGCAGTCGGGGCCGTACTGACAGGCCAGCGCGCGATCGAACGCCTTGTGATCCAGCAGCGCATAGCGCGGCCAGGTCGGCCGCCGAAAGCTTCTGCTCCTGACGAAGATCTCGTGCGTGCCGCGCTCGAGATGCTCGGCTTCGAGATTTTTGGCAAAGCCGGCCACCATGGCGGAGCCGACGCTGGTGCCGACAAAGATATCGAACATCACGCCGCGTTCGCGAAACGCCTTGTAGATTCCGACATGCGCGGTTCCAAAACTGCCGCCGCCGGCGGCGACGAAGCCGATCGCCCGGCCGCACAGAAAGCGGATCAGGCTGTCGATATCGATCTGGTCTTCGAGGGCGACATGGTGATGCATGAAGGCCGGCAGCCGGGCCAGCCAGGCTGCGGTACCGGAGACCTCGCCGCTTCGCTTGTCATGAATGCGAACGAGGCGTCTCGCCGAGACGGAATGAACCTCGCAGGCGAAGGCCTCGATTTCCGTCAATGCGGCGGCGGGCGCCTCCCCGCGGCACGCGAACACGACCATGTCGGCCTGACGGATGGCCTTGCGTGCCCAGGGCGAAGCTTCGCGGCCGCCGAGATAAACCACCAGCGGCGCGGTGTGTTCAAGCTTGTTGAGCCATTCGGTGACGTCGTGGGCATCGAGCGCGCGCCCGGGAAACATCGCATGGAGGCGCGCGGCGTCGACGATCTCGGCTTGGATCGCGGCGAGCCCCTCGCCCATCCGGCGATCGAAAGCACCCGGCACCGGCTCCAATCCGGCGTCGATCAGCGCTACGGTGCGCGCTTTCGGCGAGGTGCGGAACGGCGCGATGCGCGCGGTCTCCTTGGCGAACCGCCGCGCCAGTGCCGCGAGCAGCGCCTCGACGATGGCGGGGGCTTCCTCGACCAGCTTCTGGTAGGCCGGGCGCGTCAATGCCAGCACGCTGGTGTCGCGGATGGCGATCACATCAGCCGTGCGCGGGACATTGGCGAAGAAGCCGATCTCGCCCACCAGTTCGCCGGCCCGAAGCTCGGCGATCGGCTCGAGATAGCCGGTCTTGCGCACCGCGAGCGCACCATGCAGCACCAGGAAAAGCGAATCCGACGGCCCGCCTTGCGCGACCAGCATCTGCCCACGCACCAGATCCTGGCGGACCATGGCGTTGAGCGTCTTCAGCCGCTGTTCGGAACTGAGCGTTCGAAACAGCGCGAAGTCCTCCAAGGCGGAGCTCCACGCCAGTACCGAACTCGATCCACTCATTTGGCGGTACCCAGTTGGAATTCTCAGGCCCAACCTTAGCGCCGGGCCCACACCACCGCGAGCGATATAAAGGCTGTGCGCGAGCGCACCGCAGCAATACGTCCGGCGTCAAACAGCCCCGGTGGATGCACTGCAGCATGACCGCCGCATCCGTCCCTGCTTTACGCCGCCCACCGGCCGCGATTGTTCTCGGCCAGAATGGGCCGGATCAGCCGGCCGAAGCGCTCGGCCTCCTCGTCGTGCAGATAGCCGGACAGGCAGAAGGAATGGCAACCCGCATCTATGAATTGCTGCAGCGTGTCGGCGCACTGGACGGGATTGCCGACGACGGCGATGCCGGCGCCGGGACGGACCTTGGTGATGCCGGTCCACAGATGCGGCAGCAAGAGGTCGCCATGCTCGCGGGCGAGCTGCTGCACGCGCAGGTTTGCTTCCGACTTGTTGTAGAGCGTCTTGATTTCCTGCTTCTGCCGCTCGGTGGCGTGGCGCACCAGTTGATCGGCGGCCTCCCAGGCGTCCGCCTCGTTCTCGCGGCAGATCACCTGCAGCCGCATGCCGAAGCCGATGTCGTTTTCGCGGCCATGCGCGCGCGCCATCTCCCTGATCTCGGCAATGTTCGCGGCGATCTTTTCCGGTAGGTCGCCCCAGAACAGATGCACGTCGGAATGCCTGGCCGACAATTCCCAGGCCTGGCGAGAGCCGCCGCCGAGATAGAATTTTGGAAACGGCTGCTGATGCGGGCGCGGCCTGACATGCGCGCCGGACAGCTTGTGAAATTTTCCTTCGAAGTTTACCGGTCCGCGCGTGGTCCACAGCGCTTTCAGGATCGAGACTTCCTCCTCCATCAACGCGTAACGCTGTTCCTTCGGGTAGCACACGCCCTCGCCTTCGACCTCGCTCTCGTTCTGGCCGGCGATCAAATTGATGCAGATGCGCCCGCCCGACATCTGGTCGAAGGTCGAGATCATCTTCGCCAGCAGCACCGGATTGATATAGCCGGGCCTTGCTGCAATCAGCGGCTTGATGGACGACGAACGCGCCGCCATGAATGCACCGGTGATCCAGGCCTCCCAACACACCGAGCCGACCGGGATCAGGAGATACTCAAAACCGGCCTGTTCCGCCGCCTGCACCACGCGGTCGCACAGTTCGGGCGAGCCCGGAATCTGTGCGTCCATCAGGCCATAAGCGGTGGTGTCGCCATGCGTGGGCAGGTACCAGCCGAATTCGAGCGGACGCATGAACGTTTCTCCCTGTCGACACTTGTTGCTCGGTCATTCGGCCGATGAGTTTAACGGTTGCGAAGGCCGGGGCAATCGGGTTCCGGTTGCAGAGCGGTTTTTGATTTCAATCGCGCGCGCGGCAAGATAGAGTTTTCAGCCATGTCACCGGTCTCACTGCTGCTCAATATCATCTGGGTCGTTCTCGGCGGCGCCTGGATGGCGTTCGGCTGGCTGGTTGCCGCCGTCGTCATGGCGATCACGATCATCGGGATTCCCTGGGCGCGGGCCGCGTTCAATATCGCGGCCTACACCTTGTTCCCGTTCGGCTTCACGGCTATCTCCCGCGACGCCTACACTGGACAAGAGGACATCGGCACCGGCCCGCTCGGGGTGATCGGCAACATCATCTGGCTGGTGCTGGCGGGGTGGTGGCTGGCGCTCGGGCATGTCATCACGGCCGTGGTGCTGGCCGTGACCATCATCGGCATTCCCTTTGCCTGGGCACACCTGAAGCTTGCCGGCATCGCGCTATGGCCGATCGGCAAGATCATCGTTCCCACGACTTAAGTTCGGATCAGCCCAAGTCAGCCTAGAAGTCAGCCTTGGACTATCCGGAGGCTGCCGTTTCCGCCGGCTTCAGCCGCTCGAACTCGGCGTCGCTGATCTCGGTCTGGGCCACCAGCACGCTACAGCGCAGGCGCTTGACCAGATAGCTGCCGATCGAGCCGAACCACCGCGCCAGCGTCCCCTGCGGGCGGTGGCCGACGACGACGAGATGCGCGCCGATTTCTTCGGCAACCTCGGCAATTTTCTGCCCGGCATCGCCGACCTCGAGCCGCGCGGTCGGCGAAAATCCCAGCGCCTTCAGCCGCTCGGTACCTTCGTTCAGGATGGCCTTGTAATCCTCGGTCTGCAGTTCGATCGGGATCGTGAGCCCGGCCTCGGGCGTCATGATCGAGGAAACCTCGACGACGGCGAGCAAAAAGACCTCGGAACGGCAGAGTTGTGCGAGCTTTGCGCCCTCCCGCAATGCGCGCCGCCCCTCGACCGAACCGTCATAGGCGAGAAGAACCTTCTTATACATCGGACGTCCCCATCGATGGCGAGAAGATCAACGCGGCAAGACTAGCACCAATTCGCCGCAACGGATCAGATTTTTAAGGGATGGACGAGGCTCCTGCGCCCTACCGCCTTGGTCTATCCGCCGCCTGCTGCCGCGCCCTGCCGTGAGCGATCTGATGGGGTACAGGCGACCCCTGCCTCAATTGTGTGCGGAGCCGGGCGAATAGCCACGCAGGCTCGCTGCTAGGGACAGATATAACCGGTACCGCTGGGGTTTTTGAAACACCCGACCGATTCCGGCAGCAGGTGCTTCGGCAGCCACAGCACGACTTCGGGAAAGAAGATGCAGAACGCGATCGCGGCGAGGAACACGACGTAGATGGGGAACGACGCCAGCATCGCTCTGCCAAAGCGCACCCCGACGAATTTCGATGCCATCAGCAGGGCGAGCCCGTAAGGCGGTGTGATCAGTCCGAATGCCAGCGTGACGATGATGACAACGCCCATGTGCACCGGATTGATATCGGCGTTCTTGGTCAGATCGTCGATGATGGGCATGAAAATGATAATCGCGGGAATCGCATCGATGAAGTCGCCGACCACGACAAACAGGGCGACCAGCAACAGCATGATCAGGACGGGATCGCCGCCAGCCGCCGACGAAATCCAGCCTGATACCACCGCCGGACCGCGCAGATAGGCCAGCATCCAGCCGAACACCGACGCGGCGCCGATGGTGATGAGCGGAATGGAATAGAGCAATCCGGTCATCGCCATGTCGCGCGGCAAGTGCCGGTAATGCCGGCGATTGAGCAACGGGATCGCCACGAATACGATGTAGGCTACCGCAATGATGCCCGCCTCGGTCGGCGTGAACTGGCCGGTCAGGATGCCGCCCATGATGATGAACGGGATCATCAGCGGCACGGCGGCCTTCTTTGTGGCCGACGCAAATGCGCCGAATGTCGCGCGCTCGCGCTTGATGCCGACCGGCCCGAAGAAGAAACTGTAGATCATCAGCCCGATGCCCACGAACACGCCGGGCACCACGCCGCCGAGGAACAGCCCGCCGATCGACACGTTGCCGGTCGCGCCATACACCACGGCCATGATGCTGGGCGGAATGAGATTGGCCATCGTCGAGGCGGAGGCGATCAGCGCCGCCGTAAAGGCGAGATCATAGCCTTCCCGCTTCATTTCCGGCGCCAGGGTTCGCGACAGGATGGCGACGTCGGCCGCGGACGAGCCGGAAATGCCAGCGAAGAACATGCTGAAGATCGTCACCACCTGCGCCAGACCGCCGCGCAAATGTCCGACCAGCGTTTGCGACAGCGAAATCATGCGGACGGTGACGTTCGCCGAGGTCATGAGATCGCCGACCAGCAGGAAGAACGGCACCGCGAGCAGGGCTTCGGTGTCCATTCCGTTGAAGAGCTGCGCCATCATCGAGGCCAGGCTCACCGGCGTGAACGCCGTCGCCACGAGGACGGCCGCGATCAGGGCAAAGGCCACCGGTACGCCCATATAGCCGAAGAACAGGAAGAGAAATCCCATCAGGAAGATGAGTGCGCCATTGGCCGTCACAGCGCTTTCCTCTTCTCGTCGGTGTGCAGCGTGCCGACAAAGCCGTTCTTCCAGCCGTTGACCATCTGCTCGATGGTGAAAATGGCGACCAGCAGGCCGCACAGCGGAATGGCCGCGTAGAAGCTCGACAGCGGCGTCATCGACGGCATGCGCAGGCTCTTGAAGCCGTCCAGGAAGTTCAAGTAGCCGAAATAGATCATGCAAAAGGCGACGCCGAGCACCACCAGCCGGTTGAACAACTCGAAGAACAGCCGCGTGTTGCCGGTCAGCGATTCCGCGAGCACGGCGAGATAGAGGTGATCGTTGCGCCGCGTCGCCGCGCCGACGCCGATGAAGATGCCGTAGATGAAGAACGTCATCGTCGCCTCCTGGAGCCAGAGCCAGGGGTGGCCGATGGTGCGGGTGACGACGTCGCACATCACCAGGACGGAGAACCCGGTGATGGCGACGCCGCAGAGAATCATCAGAACCTGTTCGAGCCAGTCGAGCGCGCGCCATTTCAGATAGCGCTGCTCCTCCAGCACGAGGCTATTGAATCCGGGCATGATCGATTCTCGAATCCGCAGTGAGGAAGCGGCGCGGCGGGAAGCCACCGCTCCCCGCCTCGCACGCCGCTACCTATTGGACGTTGCGTACCATCCCGAGGACCTTGACGGCGTTCGGTCCGAGGTCGGACGCCAGCTTGTCCTGGATCGGCTTGCTGATGGCCATAAAGCCGCTCTTGTCGACGGTCTTGACGACCTTGACGCCGATCTTCTCGAGCTTCGCCTGCGCCTCGTGTTCGAGCTTGAAGGCTGCCGTCGGCTCGTTGCGGCTGATCTCGTCGGCGGCCGCCTGCACCCATTTCTTCTGTTCGTCGCTGAGACTGCTCCAGACCTTGTCGCTGACGAACAGGGCGGCATTGTTTGCTTCATGCTCGGTGAGCGAGAGCACCGGGGCGGGTTCGTAGTGCTTGTTGACGAGGTAGTTGTTGATGCCGTTCTCGGCCATGTCGACGACGCCGGTCTGCAGCGAGGTGTAGACCTCGCCGAATGGCATATGCACCACCTGCGCACCGTAGGCCGGGAACGTGGTGTCTTCTGTCACCGTGGCCTGCACCCGCATCTTGATGCCCTTGAGGTCCGCGACTTTCTCGATCGGCTTCTTGCCGTACATGTGCCGCAGGCCCTGCGATCCCAGGGCGAGCATGTGCGCGCCCTTCATCTTGGCCGCGTACAGCTCCTTCATCGCCGCGATCACCGCCGGGTCGCCAAGCACCTTGATGGCGTGGGCTTCGTCGCGGAAGATGTAATGAATCGAAAATACGCCCGACTCCGGCTGCGCGGTCGAGGCGTTGGCGGTCGACAGCATCACGAAATCGATGTCGCCGGTTTGGACTTTTTGCAGGGTCTGCGCCTCGGTGCCTAGTTGGGCGCCGGGATATTGATTGATCGAGAGCGCGCCCTTGCTCAGTTCGGCCAGCTTCTTGTTGAAGATTTCGGCGCCAATGCCGTAGCCGCTGTTCTTGGGCTGGTCGTAGGCAAACGAGAATTCGCGCTTTTGGGCTGACGCCGCCGACGACACCATGGCAATGGCGACGCCTAGCAGAATGCCACGCGCGAACGGCAGATACCGTGAAACGGACATTGAATTCCTCCCCTGCTTCGCCGATTTGCCGGCTGATTATCGCCATCACCCCGTAGGGCCCCGACGCCCGCCCATTATGACCGAAGCCGATCTGTTAACAAGATAGTATTTTAGATTGTATACTATTTGCGCCAGTGGCAGATTGACCCCCATGGCGACCGCCAAAACCTCGAAAAAGCTGCCTTCCCGCCGCGACGTTGCGACAACTGCCGGGATTCCCTCCCCGGCCGAGTCGCAGCACGAGCGCGAACCGATCGCGCATATGATTGCCAGGAAGCTCGAGGAAGACGTCGTGCTGGGAAGACGCCATCCACGCGAGCGCCTGGTCGAGCAGGATCTGTGCGCGGCCTTCGACACCCATCGCGGCGACATCCGGCTCGCGCTGTTCGAACTGGAAAAGCGCGGCATCGTCGAGCGCATCCCGAACCGCGGCGCGATCGTGCGCGATCTCAAGCCGCGGGAGGTGAGCGAGATCTATAGCGTGCGCGAGGAACTCGAGGTGATGGCGGTGCGGATTCTGCCGTTTCCGGTGGCGCCCGCCGACATTGTCAGGCTGGAAGCCGTGCAGCGCGAACACGGCAAGGCCGTCGACGCCGGTGATTTCCTGGCGGTGTTCCACAGCAATGTGCAATTCCATCGCGCCCTGTTCGGACTGTGCGGCAACAACTGCCTGATCGAGACCATCGAGAATCTGGCGCAAAAGGTCTCCGGCATTCGCTCCTATGCCTACGCCAACCCGGGGGCGCTGAACGACGCCCGCCAGGACCATATGGCGATGATCGAGGCCCTGCGGCACGCGAACCGCGAGCAGTTGATCATGCTGACCCGGCGTCACCTCAAACCGGCGGAGCAGGCCTACATCCGCGCCTACCGGCAACGCTTCGGTGAAGGCGGCGCAGGCGCTAACACACCCCAAAACGATTCCCGCAGGACCGTTGCCCCTGCACGGCCAATCGGCTAAATGAAGCCCTGTTGCACCCGTAGCTCAGCTGGATAGAGCGTTGCCCTCCGAAGGCAGGTGTCAAGCCGGCTGGTGCAAAAAGTGAGGAAGAAAGCGTATTGTACTGCAATGGCTTGCGAGGGCTGCGCGTTGGGGTTCACTCATACGCAAAACCCGCGTAAGCACTGCGTAAGCAGTAAGCACCCGTAGCTCAGCTGGATAGAGCGTCGCCCTCCGAAGGCGAAGGCCACACGTTCGAATCGTGTCGGGTGCGCCATTTCATCATAAGGCTAAGCACCAAGCTTCGAGAGCTGACGCGAGCTACCTTGTAGAGGGGTATCCCGCGGCTGCATGCTCAAACGTGTCACGGTCCGTGTCCAATTCGCGCGCGGGTCTGACCTTCATGTCATGCTCCGGCACCTTCCATCGCGATCGGATATTACTCAGTAGCGACGGCCGGCCGGCAATCTCGGATTAGCCCCTCAGCTCCAAGGGCTTGCAGCCCCTGTCTCGCCAGGAGCAAGCTGGGCCAGCGTTTTCCGGACTAACACCTGGCCAGGAGCGAACAACGGTGGAAATGCCGACACCTTTACGTGCGCGGCGCCTCACGCGCGAAGAGCTGTACCGGATGGTCTGGGATAGGCCGACGATCCGGCTTGCCGAGGAATTCGGAATCAGCGGGAACGGTCTGGCCAAGGTCTGCGACAGGCTGGACGTGCCTTATCCTCCGCGCGGCCACTGGGCCAAGAAGGAAGCCGGAAAGCCAGTCGTCACACTTAAGCTTCCGCCTCGGCGGGACGGGACCCCAAACGCGGCAGATATCCACCCAACGCCGCCAAAGCCCGCGCCTTTCCCTGCAGCGGAACAAGCCGCCGCGACCGTGGCCGACCGCATCCGTGATGTCGCGGTACCTGAGCGCAACGACGACCTTCACCCGCGCGTACAGGCCTGGATTGCCGGTCATAAGAAGCAGCAGAAAGAGCGCGAGCTAGAGAGCAGGAATCGCCGTCGGGACATCGGCTCGGCATCACCTTCGATCCCTGATCTGATAGAACGCGATCTGTATCGTTTCAGAGCCACCAGCGCGATATTTTATGCAGTTGAGAAGGCCGGTGGCACAATCGGGAAATCGTCAGCTTCAGGCAAGGTTACGTTCTTGATCGACGGGCACCAAGTCGAGTGCTCAATTGTTGAAAAGATGGTGCAGTCTCTCAAGCAATGGGAGGAGCAACACAAATGGACCGCGTTCACCGAGTATTGTAAGTCGGGACTGGATTCTTCAGGCTTTCTGCGGGTCAGCATCACGACCTACTTGCAAGGTCGGCGGCCTGAGTGGGTCGAATCGCAAAAGATCAAAATCGGACAACTCATGCCAACTATCGTCGGCGCGATAATGGCGGCAGGGCCGACCCTTGAAAAAATGAAGCGCGAACGCGAAGAGCAGCAGAAGCGCTACCGTGAAGAGGAAGCGCGCCGTTGCGAAGCCCGTCAATTGCGTGAGATCGACGAGAAGCGCTGGAACAAGTTTCGCGAATACGCCGTCAATTGGGATGAGCGGGAGAGGTTGCTGACGTTTCTCGCAGAGGTCGAGGCTCGGCTAGCGACCGAGGGTGACATCACGGTCTCAGACCGCACGCTGAGGGCATGGGTCGACTGGGCAAAGGCGAAAGCGGAAGCTCTCAATCCGTTTAATGGGGGCGCTGTTGGGATGTTTGAGACCATTGCAAAGGTAAAACAATGGTCATAGTGCCGCCCATCCACGACCGGTTAGCGTGGGTTAGACCGCTTAGTCTGTGTGGTCAGCTTTGGAGCTCGAATAGGTAATAGCGCGCGATAAAGAGATCTCAAAAGCGCCTCTCCGATGGGGGTTCATCTCTTTCTTTCGTCTGGCGTCGAGCCTTTCCGCCCAATGGCCCGTCATCGACAACAGTGCCATCAAGCGACTAGCGAGAGGCAAATTGCCGTCGCACCGCTCAGCCTGATCGCCGTCCTGTCGCGGAATCTGATGGTGGCTCGTCCAGGTTTTTGCCCAGCCCTTTAATTTCCGTCGGCGGTCGACGTCATGAAAGAGCCATAGCGCGGTTTCGCAAGGCAACGTAGCGCGCAGAAGGAGGAGCGCTGTGGCGTGGTTGCCGGAGCTTGCAACGAACCAGTCGCTGGTCGCAGCCCCCAAAAGCCGTGACCTCGGCATTATGTCATAGACTGCCGAAACGACGCTCAATCCACTCGAGTCCGGCCATTCCGTCCGGCGGGTTTACGGCGTTCGGCGGAAAGCGCATTATTTCGATCAGTTCTATTTCCCCACTCCCCGTCCGCCGCCGTACCGTCCCGTAGACAGCTTCCGCAACGGCCTGACGGCCGTTCGCACGAGTCATAGAAATCCTCGATCCGACACCTTCAAAAGTGGAGCCGGCTAGGACTGATGCGACATCAATGGTTGCTGATGCTGCTCCAGCCTGATCCCACGCCGTCTTCAGGCCGAGAAGCGCGTTGGCGATTCCATACGATGGATAAATCGGCGCTATTTCGTACCGGTCGCGGTAGCTGGCATTGAACCAGCGATTCAACTCCGTGTCATGTGCCAGCAGCCCGTGCGAACCGCGGCCTCCGACGATAGTCCCGTCAGGAATTGTCCCGGCCAAACGGTGAAGTCCGCTTTCTCCGGAAACCAATAGGAGGCGTGCGTCCGGTATTGCTTTTCGTGTGACCTCTACCAAACGGAACAGGTCGTAGCCCCAATTCCCCGAATGGACGAGTTGGACCCCGTTCTCTTTTAAGAATTTTGCCGGAGTCTCGACCGCACCAGAATATAGCGGAGCGAAATGCCCTCCGACCTCTTGTGCATCGGGCTGAAGCACCTGCAACGCAGCGCGAAATTCTCTCCAGCTATCCGTGCCCCAAAGATATTGTTGGTTGATGCCGCCGAAACTCAACCCGCAGATTCCGAGTTGGGCGGCTACATAGCGAGCGGCGCCGACAGCGTCGGTTGTCGTGGTCGTCTGGGTTCGAAACACCCAATCCCATCGCCGAGCGAATAATTGGCTGGCGCCGCCACCGGAGATGACCGTCAGTAAGCGTAGTTCTTCGGCGATAGGAGCAATAGCCATCGCGATTGCGCTGCCCGCGTACCCGACCACGATATCGGCACCGTCGGCGTGTATGCGCCGCAACTGTTCGACTTGGTCGTTTTCGGAGCCGCTTTCGTCGTAAACCCTCAGTGACAACTTGCGGCCAGCGAACCCGCGAGAAGCGTATGGCTCGGGTAGCTCGTCTCCGGTATTGATGGCTTCGACCATGAGCTCTGCGGCATTTCGAGCGGGAAAGCCGAAAGGCGCAGCGGCGCGCCCCGAGAGGTAGGTCACCACTGCCACATTTACCGGCTTGTTCGTAACCGTCTGCATCTGGATGCTCCGAAAATGGACTGCCAAAAAATTGTGGACTAATTAGTCTTGAATTACAACATCTCTCCGTGAGGCGTCGGGAAGTCGTTCAACGGCCCTTACCGCCCAGTGCGCGAGCGGCCGGCCGGCCCTTGCCGTACGCGTGTAGAGGGTAGCCTCACGCCGGCGTCAGAATGGAGAGAACGAGCTTGCTATTCGCGACCGGTTAGTCTAGATATGCAGCATGATACGACAGACTTCGCAACGAATGCGTGGCCGCCCGAGAGAATTCGACCCGGATGAAGCCATAGAATGCGCTATGGGCGTTTTCTGGTCGTCCGGTTATCACGCGACATCTCTTCCCGATTTACTTGAGGCTACAAATCTATCGCGCGGAAGCCTCTACGCCGCCTTTGGCGATAAGCACGGGCTTTTCTTGCGTGCGCTCGACCGATATATCGCCGATTCCCTGACGCGCCTCGATGCCGAGCTTGACCCGCGCAGAGATGCTCTGGAGGGCGTCCGAGCGTGTCTTGCGAGATATGTTGAGCGGACCAGCGGCGCTGGCGCCAAGCGCGGATGCCTCGTCGTGGCGACCGCGATGGAATTGGGAAGCCACGACGCCGAGGTGGAGCAGCGTATTCGCCGGTTTTTCAAGGCAATGGAGACGCGGCTGACGGCGGCATTGGGACGTGCAAAGTCCGAGGGACGACTGGCGGATGGGATTGAGCCCGCGACCGCCGCTCGTTTGCTCATGTGTGTGCTCGAAGGCATGCGTGTCGTGAGCAAGACGAACTCGGACCGAAGTGCATCGGAAGCTGCAGTCCGGATCCTCCTCGACGGTTTTGGGAAGTAGATCGTTCCATGACGACCGCGTCGTTACGCAGGCCAATTTATGGACCATATGGTCGCAAAATAACTTCCGCACGTCGCTCGCTGTCGCACTTCCGGGTGGGATTTCCGTGGACGCCGAGGTGAGACCTTATGAATCGTTGCGGGTCGGTGACATTCGATTCGCCTATCAGCGGACGGGCATGGGTGGACTTCCGATCATCTTGCTTCACGGTTGGCCTCAGACATCGCATGCTTGGCGGCGAGTAGCGCCACTCCTAAGTTCCGAGTGCGACGCCGTGATTCCCGACCTGCCGGGCTTTGGCTTCACGTCGAAGCCCGATAGCGGGTTCGACAAGAAGACGATCGCTCAACGCCTGAGGGATTTTGTACGGGCGCTCGGCTTGTCGCGCATAGCTTTGGCGGGTCACGATCTGGGCGGGCACGTCGCCTATGCGTACGCGGCACAATGGCCGGAAGAAGTCAGCCACCTTGTCTTCATCGAGAGCAGCCTTCCGAGCTTTGGCCAGGAAGAGGCGATGGACGTCTCGAAAGGCGGAAGCTGGCACTTCGGTTTCAATATGGCCGGCGACATCTCGGAGGAATTGGTTCGCGGACGGGAGAAGCTGTTCGTCGAACATTTCATGCGACGCGAGAAGGTCGGGCTCTTCGACTCGAATTCAGTGAGCGACGCGGACATCGCGTATTACGCACGCGCGCTTCAGCGGCCCGGGGCGTTGAGGTCCTCCTTCAGCTATTACCGCACGCTTCCAATCGATCGAGGCGATAATTTGGTCTGGGGGCAGACTCCACTACCGATGCCGGTTTTGGCGATCGGGGCCGATTGGGGATACGGACCGGCTTCCGAACACACGATACGGCGGGTCGCGAAAGATGTTCAAGGAGCGATCATCAGACGCTGCGGACATTATCCTGCAGAGGAACGTCCGAGCGAGTTGGCTCGCGTGATCATCGACTTTTTGGCGAAGACGAAATCGATCTCACGTTAAGCCCCGCGACGTTAAGTTCAACGAAAGGATCTACGATGAGCTATAAGCTGGACGACTTCCGTCACCAATTGCTGCGCGCAGGCGATGTAAATATCCATGCTGTCGTAGGCGGCGATGGACCACCGCTCGTTCTCCTCCATGGCTGGCCACAGACTTGGTGGGAGTGGCGAAAGATCATGCCGGTGCTTGCCGAACGGCATACCGTGGTCGCCCTCGATCTGCGCGGCGCGGGTCATTCCGACTGCACTCAGGGCGGCTATGACAAGGCAAGCCTGGCCAAAGACGTGCACGGCGCAATGGGAGCACTCGGTTTCGAGCGCTACGCCGTCTGCGGGCATGACATCGGGGCGATGGTGGCCCTGGCCCTGGCCTTCACGCACCGCGAGGCCGTGACCCGCGTTGCGATCCTCGATGCGCCGATGCCCGGGTGGAGCCAGTGGGAGGCTAATTTCGCCGATCCAATGGTCTGGCATTTCGCGTTCCATATGAAGCGTGATCTGCCGGAGCGCCTCATCTACGGTCGCGAGTTCGATTACGTCTCTGTGTTCTTCGCCGATCGCACCTTCAACCATGGCGCGCTACCGGTCGCGGAAGTGGAAGTTTATGCGCGCGCCATGGCTAAACCCGGGAACACCCGCGGTGGCCTCGAGTGGTATCGCGCTTTTCCGGAGGACCACGCAAACGCTCTCGGCTGGAAGCGAGATCCCTTGACGATGCCGGTCCTCGCATTGGGAGGAGATCGCCGGTGGGGACCGAAGATCGTCGCCATGCTGGAGGAATTCGCTACCAATGTCTCAGGCGGAAGCATCCGGGAGTGCGGCCATTGGTTGGCGGAGGAGCGGCCGGCTGAGACGACCAAAGCACTCCTCGAGTTCTTCGCGAAATGAAGCCGTAAGGATCGGCACTCCCGCATCGCGGCCGTCGCGATTGGCGGGAGTGCGAAGCGTCTTGCCTGGCAATGTCGGTTCGCTGGTTCCGATTTGTTTGTTGGAGCGCGAGGCCACAGAAAGCCGAATCACCTGTCCGCATCGGCGAGCACGAAATCGTAGCGCAGTGCCGCCATATCCTTGGAGATCCAGTTGCCGCGCGCGGTCGGCCCGGCTGGCTGCGTCTCGAGTTCGCAAATCAGGGCATCCTTGACGCCGAACACAACATCCGAATCGAGGTATTCGCTGTCAGCTAGAAACAAATGGGTTACGAGGGTTTCGCAGTTCGGCGCCGACATCATGAAATGGACGTGCGCCGGGCGATATGGGTGACGGCCTTGCGCCTTGAGCATGTCCCCCACCGGACCGTCGTCGGGAATCGGATACGCAGCAGGGATGACGGTTTGGAACCAGAACTCCCCCTTGGCTCCGGTGCGTACAACCCCGCGTCCAGCAAGGTTGGTCAACCCCGCCTCGCTTTGAACGTCATAGAAGCCCTCCGCGTCGGCGTGCCAAAACTCGACGACCGCGCCGGCGATCGGCTGTCTGTCGATGCTGCTGACGCTGCCCTCGACCAGAAGCGGCGCGCCTGCCATGCCTCCGGAGATGTCATCCCCGAGGGCGAACTCCGGTGCGTCGACGACGTGGAAAGGGCCCAGCACTGTCGTTTGGGTAGCATTCCCGGGAAAGCGGTGGTTGATCGCATCCACCAGCATCGACACGCCCAGAGTATCCGAAAGCAGGATGAATTCTTGCCTTGTGTCCGTGCATTTTTGGCCGACGCGGGTCAGGAAAGCGATCGCCTCGGCCCATTCTTTTTGGCTTGGCTCGACCTCGCGGACGAAGTCGTGCAGATGGCGGACGATTGCCTCGCTGACGAAACGCTGCCGAAGATCGGGCGCGTTACGTACCCGTTCCAGCACCGCATCGGTTATGGTCGTCTCGTCGAAATTTCGCATCGCTGCCTCTTGTTCTTGCCGCTCAAGCAGAAGCGCGGACGGGCTCATTCGCCGCGCGGGGCTTCACCTGACCATGCCCTTGCGAGCATTGATTGCAATGCAGCCGCCTCGAGCGGTCGGGGGTTCGAGTACTGGTCTTTCATCACCTGCTCGACGGCTTGCGCTATACCCTCCCGAGGCATGCCGAGTTCGGCCAGGGAAAGCGGATTGGCCAAGGCCCGATTGAGAGCGAACAAGCCGGACGCCGCATCCGTTCGCTTCAAAGCGTTCGCGACGCGTGCCATCGCCGCCGGAGCGGCAACGCTGTTATAGGCAACGACGTGAGGGAGCATGACAGCATGCGTTTCGGCGTGGCGTAGATCGAATGTGCCGCCCAGCACGTGGCAGATCTTGTGATGCAGCCCCATGGCGACAGAACCAAGACAAACGCCGGACAGCCAGGCGCCATATTGAGCGGCCTCGCGCGCGGCGACTTCACTCGGTGCAGTCAAAATACGTGGTAGTGCCCGACCAAGCGCAGCGATTCCTTCTTCCGCCATCAGTGAAATGATTGGACTGGTATCGGGAGCATATAACGCCTCCACTGCATGGGCGATGGCGTTGACTCCGCTGACAGCGGAGAGCCCAGGCGGCAAAGAGAGCGTCAGATCAACGTCGTAGATGGCCACTTCGGGCAGAACCTTGTACGAACGCAGCGTCGTCTTTCGACCGTCGCTGGTCTCTCCCAGGATAGGAGTCATTTCGGAGCCCGCATACGTGGTGGGCACTGCGACCTGCGGAAGGTCGGTCCGAAGCGCTAACGCCTTGCTCAGGCCAATGGTTGATCCGCCGCCGATCGCCACGAGGCTGTCACACTTCGCCGCCTGCAACTCTGAAAGCGCCGCTTGGGTGACCGCGACAGGGGTGTGCATCGTCGCCTCCGCGAATACCGCACGAGCGCCGCATTCCGCCGCAACGCGCAGCGCCAACTCCTCTTGATCCGGGGTGCAGACTACGAAAGCCCTGCGGCAGCCCAGCCGCTCCAACTCCGCCGCGAGTTCTCGCGTTCTACCAGAGCCGAACAGCACGCGGCCAGGACTTGAGACGTAAGTGAAGGGAAGCATGCGCGGCACGGTTAGAGTTTCGCCCCGCTCAGCCATGCGGCGCCGCGACTATAGAGCTGGTCTACCGCCGGTCCCTTGAGACCAGGCATATCGGGTTTGACGGTGTAACCGATCCGCGTCTGCATATAGGCTAGGTGGCGGTAGCCTTCGGGGAAGCGAGCCAACAAGGCAGCGTCGAGTTCCAACTTCGCTGCCGGAGAGACCGGGTCGATTCTATCCTTCTCATAGATCGGCTGCCGCAGCACTATTCCCCAACGACCATTCCGCTTTTCCAAAAAATCATAGAAGCGGCCGGTGCAAACGACATCGCAAGCTACACCTTCGACATCGCCGCGCTGGGAGATCGTCATTTTGGTTTGCGAAATTGCGCGGTCTCCGGCGACCTCGATCGAGATTCCGCCGAGAAAGTGAAGGATGCTCACGCCCCGCGCCCAGCCCTCCTGACTGACCCGAATGAACTCCTCGGCGCTTCCCTGAAACCAGGTCGCCATCATATGCCCGTCAGGATGCCACACCTGACGAAATTGCTCCCAATGACCGGCGTCGCGCCAGACGACCCAGTTTTCGAGCAGATCCCGAATCTGTCGGCGATCCGCCTCGTGTCCGTCCGTTGTCGCCGCTGCATCCATACCAATCTTCCCCTTGTTCTTGTACACGAACAAGTTCTTATATATGTACAGAAAGGGTCTATGTCAACTCAGCGGGTGTTCTTCCCTCCCGCCGGGCGGCCTACTAGTAGTTGCCGTAACAAATCATCACGAGTTTGAATCAACGCATGCTCCGCTTTGCGTTGTACTTCGGAGTTAAAGCGCGATGCCGGAATTGCGACGTTGATGGCCCCCAACGGTTCTCCGGCCGGGTCGAGCACCGAAACTCCTATGCCGACGATGCCCGGGGTCCACTCCTCAAGGGAATAGGCGAAGCCTTTGGCACGGATTTTTTCGATCTCCTGACGCAAGACCTTGACCGAATGGATGGTCTTCGGCGTCGCCCGCTCGAACTGAACACGAGCGAAATATTCCTTTTGAAAATCGCTTGGCATATGCGCCAGGATAGCTTTGCCGCCAGAGGTCGCGTAAAGCGGAGCCAGATCACCTAACCGCATATGAGTGACCAATCGATGCGGTCCGAGAACGGTCGCCACGACCTCCGCTTCGTCGCCTCTAAGAAGATTGAGCGCGCTACTTTCGCCGGTCTTACTTGTCAGTTCCGCCAGGAATGCTTCGGACAGAGTTGCTAGGTCCCGCATTCGCCCGACGCTCTGCGCCAAACGGAGCAATGCTTCACCGAGACGGTATCCACGACCGCTAACCGTGACCTCAACATAGCCGCGGGCAATCAGATTTTTCAGCAACTGAGAAAGGCTACTCTTGGGAATCTGCAACGTGTCCGCGATTTCGCTATGCGACATCTCGCGCCCCGCATGCGCCAACAACTCGAAAAGGTCGAGCACGCGATCGGCAGATTTTACCGCCGCCAAGCTTGTGTCACTCATAAAATGACGTCTCCGTTCATGTATATGAACTAATCTGTCATTCTGGGGAGCATGTCAACGCGACGCTTCTTTGTGCTGAGCAGCGGGGCGCCGCCGTCACGGGTGCATCATCTCAAGAACGCGCGCCGGCAATGCTGGGCGTGCTTGCGAACCAAAAACGCGGGATTTGGGCTCAGTCCCGCAAATATCAATAATGTTGCGGCACGGTCATGCCCTTATGATGCAACGCGCTCTCGTGCCAGCTCAATGAGCCGCGGATGCTTTCCTGAGCAAGCCTTCCCGAAAGAACGCAACTTGAGCGTCGAGCTGATAAAGCATGACTGCCTCACCAAGTTGGATCCGGCAGCCGCGCGCCTTGGCCTGTTGCAGAAATGGAGTGACCGGCGGCTTCATGACCACTTCGGCCACCATCATCTCCGGCGACAATAGCGTTGGGTCCAGCGGAAGAGGATCATCCTGACGCATGCCGAGTGGAGTCGCGTTCACGACCAGGGCTGCTCCGCTGGGGTCGGCCGTTTCAGCCGACTCGATCGCATAGTTGGCCTGCTGCAAGCGCTGCGCGAGCGCGTGGGCGCGAGTGGCAGAGACATCGAAGACGCGCACCGAAGCTCCGGCCAAAACCAGTTCCACGGCGACAGCAGAACCAGCGCCACCCGCACCAACAACGAAGGCGCTCTGCCCCTTCGGATCGAACCCGCGATCCATCAAGCCACGCACAAAGCCGACGCCGTCGAGAATATCACCGCTCCAGGATCCATCCGCTTCGCGACGAGCCACGTTAATCGCACTGACCAGACGCGCGCGCTCGGAGGAGCGATCAACCAGTTCGGCCATCGGAATCTTATGCGGCACGGTGATGACCAAACCATCGAGATTTCTGATCAGCTTCAGGCCGCCAAATGCTACCGGCAAGACGACGGCCGGCACATGCAGCGGCACAAGGGCCGCGTTGAGGCCGGCCTGACGCAGGCGCTGAGTCATTGGAGACGGTGCGCGCACCTGCGACACCGGATCACCAATGAGTCCGTAGATGCGCAACTGTCCGTTGGGAAAGCCGTCATCCAGGCCAATCGCTCCCGATGCCGCGGCATCGACTAAAGGCTCAGCGCCAGCCATGGCGGTGTAACTCTTGCCGAGCGTCGGCCATATCGGCGTCCGGTGTTTCAGAGATTAGTTCTACGATGCTTGTCCCTGAAAAGCCGATCTCCCGCAGAGCCTGCGCGACCGCGGCAAAATCGACGGCGGACCGTCCAATTGGAGCGTGGTCCCACTTGCTGCGGCTCGCATCCGAAATATGGACTTGGCGTAGCCAGCGGCCGGCTGTGCGGATGGCTTGAGTCTGGTCTTCGCCAACGAATTCTCCGTTCGCTACGTCGTACGCAATCCCGAGCTGATCGCTGCCGAACTCATCGAGAAACGTCACCATTTGCTGCACGGTTGGCATCGGACTCATATGGTGATTTTCCAGGATCAAACGCACACCCGCCCGCTCCGCGTGGGGAACAAGGGTTTCGAGGCCGGCCTTCAACCAACCATGCGCCGCTTCCAGCGGCGGCGGGACAAAGTTGGCTCGTCTTCCGGGAACAACGACGATCATCGGAACGCAGACCTCTTCGCAGAGGTCAATTATGTCAAGAAATTGCTGCACCGAGTATTCGCGCATCTGCAGCGTAACGCTGCATAGATTTTGATCGGTACTCGGCAAATTCAGCGAATCGAAGCTCAAGCCTTCGCCGGCGAGCAGGTTACGAAGCGCGCGACGTTGAGTTTTGTCGATGTCATAAGGCCACAAATGCGGTGGAATCGTCAGCACGTCGAAGCGACTGTAGCCCGCGCTTTTCAGACGCTGAAGAGCCGTTTCCAAGCCACATGTCTGGAGATAGGTCCATGTGCTTGCGCCAAGGGAGAGAGTTTCCACAAGATGATCCTTGAATTTGACGAGAAGCAAGATTACCGCAGAGCAACGACTTTAGGCTCTCTGGTCCCTGCTCAGCTCAATCCTTTGTTTAGCTTAGCAACGAGGCATCAAGGAACGGGACGACCTTCTCGATTACCGCTTCGGCAGCCTGTTCCGGCAAAAGATGACCGCAAGCTATGTCGAATCCTCGGACGTCGTCCGCCCAACGGCGCCAGACATCGGACGCCGTCAACGCGCCAGTTTCCATCCCGCTGGCAACAAGCCGTTCATCGGCCCAGAGCACCATTACGGGGCAAGTAATCCTATGTCCCGATGCCCGGTCAGCCGCATCATGATCGGCATCGACGTCATAAGCGGCCCGATAATCTTCGATCATCGCTTGGCGCACCGAGGTCTCACGAAACGCTTCGCGATAAGCGGCCACGGCGGCGGGGTGTAGCTTCTCGATCCCACCAGCCATCTGGTTCAGCGTGGCATCAAGAAAGGCATCGGGATCCGCCGCCAGCATGCGCTCCGGCAAATCGCCTGGCTGGACGAAAAGAAACCAGTGAAATGCTCCCTTGGCAAATTGCCGGTCGACGGCGGGCCAAACATCAAGTGTCGGCACCACGGCGAGCGAACAATAAGCGCTCACACTGTCCGGATGGTCGAGCGCGAGCCTATAACCGACGCGCGCTCCCCGATCATGTCCTACGACGGCAAAGCGATCGTGCCCGAGCGCGCGCATCATTGCGACGAGTTCCGTGCCGACTGCTCGCTTATGCCAAGGCCCGGCGTCTAGAACGCGGCTCTTCCCGTAGCCCGGCAGATCGGGTGCAATAACGGTGTAGCGCTCCGCTAACGCTGGCGCGACGTCGTGCCACGTGGCGTGACATTGCGGATAGCCATGCAACAAGAGAACCGGCGGCCCCTCTCCGCCTATTACGCCTGCGAAGCGCACGCGAGAGGTCGGATGCTCCAGCGCTGAAAATCCTTCGAACAGGTGCAAGGCTTGGCTCATGTAGATATCTTTCACAAATGTCGGAATGCCGATCGATTCAACTTCTTCCGCGCGATAAATCATCGGAGGGCGCGGATGAAGGTCAGCAAATCCTCCGCTAGCAATTCGGGCTCCTCGGTAGCCATGAAGTGTCCCCCGCGCGGTAAGACGCTCCAGCGCGCGATCTCGAACTGCCGGCGGGCAAAGGATTCAGGCGGTATGCCGCCGATCTCCGCGGCCGACAGGTAGAACCCGACCGGCACCTTGACTTGTG
Source organism: Bradyrhizobium sp. AUGA SZCCT0283 (assembly GCF_018130385.1). GTDB lineage: Bacteria > Pseudomonadota > Alphaproteobacteria > Rhizobiales > Xanthobacteraceae > Bradyrhizobium. Next base: position 270,786 of record NZ_JAFCLU010000001.1, read on the forward strand.
TGCCATCCACTCGTGCGCCGGGCGGCCAATCGTAGACAAAATATGGCAGGAACGATGTAGCGATCGTATTTGAGATCCAATATAGCGTGGCATGGCTGAGGATGATGTCCATGACCTCGGTGCTCGCGCAATTTAGCCCATCACTCCAGGAAGACCATTTCTCCGCCAGCCAAGCGGCTAGTCCTGCGGGAGAATCGCTCAGGCCATAAGCGAGACTGAGCGGTTTGGTCTGTTGAACGTGCATATAGCCGCCCTCCGCGGCAGCCCATTGATTGCGCTGGGCAAGATAGGCCTGCTCATCCTCTGTCGGTATCGCCTCGCCCGGCAGCACCAACCGGAGCGCATTCGAACTGACATGAATGCCCCTCACTCGCTGCGGATGTCGCACACCCAGCCACGACGTCACCCGCGCGCCGATATCACCGCCGCTGGCAAAAAATCGCTCGTATCCAAGCGACGTCATCGCGCGCGCCCACAGGTCGGCGATAGCAGCGCCAGTATAGGCTTCAAGCGTTCGTGCTGGAGAGGAAAACCCGAATCCTGGCAGCGACGGGATAACCAGATGGCAGGCATCTTCGGCACGCCCGCCGAACCGTTCCGGCTGAGTCATCCGCTCGATCAGCGGAACGATCTCCAGGAAGCTGCTGGGCCAGCCGTGCGTTATGATCACGGGCACCGCGTGTGCATGCGGACTTCGGACATGGAGAAGATGAACCGTCACATCATCAATGGTGACGTACTCATGTGGCAGCGCAGAAACGCGTTGCCGCAGAGATTCGAAGTCAAACTGAGTGGCCCAATAGTCCACCAGGCGCTTGGCATCATCACTGCTGGTGCCCAACGATCGATCATCACGCGAATCGTAAGAGGGCCAGCGCGTTGCCAAGAGTCGAGCCCGCAGAACGGCGATTTGCTCGCTGGTATCTGAAAGGCTGAAGATAGCGGTCATTTCGCGCTCAACTTGTTCAGCAACCGCTTTGTCCTTTCCGCGGCCAAGGTTGCACGTGCCGCTGGTGGCAATCCACCCCGGTGTTCGCTTGGGGCTTCGATAGCGATCGGTGTGTCGCGGGGAAATGCTCTAATGAAATCAGCGAGCCAAAGCCCACCTTCGCCCGGATAAAGCCGTCCTCCTCGTGATTCCGACCGCACACCTTCGGGCGCCGGTGGGATAGCCGGCGCATCACACAAGTGCATATAGGAGAACAGCGCCGGATCATATTGCGCTAGGTCCGCCGGGCTCCCGTCCGAACGGCTCAGATGCAGGGCATCGACCAGCACACCGGCATTCGCGGGACCGACGTCGCCCAGCATTGCCACAGCTTCTGCCAGAGAGCGAATCTGGGAATACGGAAGGAATTCCAACATCACCCGTACTCCTCTGAGATTGGCCGCGGCACAGAGACGGGAAAGGTTTTCTGCGAGGCGACCGCGATCGGGATCGTTGCCCGCGACGATCACGTGTCTGGCCCCTAGCTCGACGGCGACGTCGAGAGCGGGCTCAAGCGCCGCGACATCGCTTTCGGCCGAAAGCCAGATCGCCTCGACATCGAAAACTTCGAGACCCGTGTCGGCGAGCCGGCTCTTGATGCTGCGTATCATGCTCCGATCGCCGATGACTGGAACGACGTGATCCGTTGGAAACGGCGCCACGATACGCAACCCGATTGCATCATATCCTCCGGCCTCCGCGGCTTCGATCAGCGTAATCGGATCTGCGTCAATGACGGTGAAGTGGGCTAAAGAAAGCAACGGCAAGAGCTTGTCCTCATCGATCGCGGCCAAGGCGGCCCAATTGGTTATTCGCTCAGTATGATCGTTTGACCGGTGGCTGCCGCTTCCTTGACAGCGAGAGTCGCTTGGAGCGTACGTGTTCCGTCCAGGCCTGACACGAGTGGCGCCTCTTCGCGGCGAATGACGCGAGCGAAATGCTCGATCTGGCGCAAGTAAGTGTCCGCGCTTTCGACCGTTAAGACTTCCGCGTTGAGATCGCTGCGCCAACCTGGCTCGGCAACATCGCGATAGTTGTAGTAATCCAACGTCGGCAGCGTCACAGAGCCCTCTGTTCCTGCGAAAACATGTGTGCTGACCTTCTGCCGCTTCATACGATCGGACGTTCCTAGCATCAGGTCGAATTCGCCCGAGGCAAGATCCCATGAGAAGGGCGAGACAGCGGTGTCTGAAACACTGATCGTCCCGATAGCTCCGCTTTGGAAACGCAACAGCACCGCAGCAGTGTCCTCGACTGCGAATCCTCGCACTGCATTGGAGCTGAGGGCCTGGAGCGAGTGGATCTCACCGAACATGAAGCGGATCAGATCGATCTCATGAATGAGATTGATCAGGACCGGTCCGCCGCCGACCTGCCGCCGCCAATCGAGATCAAAATAGCTCGCCGGCTTCAGTTGGTTATACATGACCGTGGCTGTTACCGGCCGCCCGATGAGCCCGTCACGTATGGCCTGACGCACCCGTTGAACCGCCGTGTTGTGGCGACGATGATGGCCGACCAACACCGGCACATCCCGCCCCTCCGCCTCTTTGCACATGGCGTGCGCGGTCTCGACCCGATCGGCCACCGGTTTTTCGACCAATACTGCGATGCCTCGTTCGATGCAGGCGAGCGCGACCGGTACGTGCTCCGCATTCGGCACCGCGACGACTACTCCGTCGAGTGTCTCGTTTTCCAACATTTCGCGGTAGTCGGCGTAGGCCGGGATGCTCTCGGCGCGAGCGAAATCCAAGGCCGAAGGCGTCGGATCGGCGACCGCGATCAGCGTTGTCTGAGCCGACTCCCGGATGACCTTCCAGTGAGCTTTGCCAATCGTGCCGAGGCCGATGATGCCGATACGTACTGAAGCCACTCTAGCTCTTCCTTCTTGCTTACGCGATTGCTTCTCGCGCGAACGAGGCTGGCTCTTCGTCTTGAACCACGCCAAGGAGCCTGGCCTGAAGTGCATGGTCCTTCGCCAACTCGGCGGCCTTACCCTCGAACGCGACTGCGCCGTTGACGAGCACGTAGGCCTTGTCGACGATGGTCAGTACGGTCTCGGCGTGGTGTTCCACCACGATCATCGCGACCTTTCCGCGCAACTTGACGAGCGCCTCCATCACCTCGTTGACGACCGCCGGGGCAAGGCCTTCGAACGGTTCGTCGAGCAGGATCAGCTTGCTGGGCACGACAAGGGCGCGAGCGATAGCAACCATCTGGCGCTCGCCGCCCGATAGGTTTTCCGCCTTCGCTTTTTGACGGGTTTGAAGACGGGGAAACAGTTCGAACACTTCAGCGATGCTGATACCACCCGGCCGCGCTGCGAGTTGAAGGTTTTCCATAACGGTGAGATTTGGGAACAGGCGGCGGCCTTCCGGAACCAATGAAATACCGAGTCTGTTGATTTGATACGGCTTGAGTCCGTTAAGTGTGGCACCATTGAATGTGATTGCACCTGCGCTCAACGGTAAGCTTCCAGTAAGCGCTCTGAGCAACGTCGTCTTGCCGACACCGTTGCGGCCGAGAAGCGCGACCGCCTCACCTTCATGAACCGTTAGATTCACTCCAGAGAGCACCGTACTGCCGGAATAACCCGCCGCTATGGCCTTCGCGTCCAGCAGCAGACGGCCTGAGGCATGGACGAGCCGCTCCACCGCTGGAGTTGTCTGCCGCTCGCTTCCCTTGCTGGCGCCCAGATAAGCCGCAATCACCTCCGGATTTGCAGCCACCTGCGCGGGCTTGCCATCGGCGATAATCCGTCCCTGATGCAGAACAGATATACGATCCGAGATGGCCAGAACCCGGTCGATGTCGTGTTCGATCAGCAGCACAGCGTGCTTTTCAGCAAGCCGTTTGATCAGATCGGCTACCACGACACGATCTGCCTCTGCTAGACCGGCAAGTGGCTCGTCAAGCAGTAGCAGTTTGGAGTCGATCGCGAGTGTGACAGCAATTTCCAGCAGGCGCTTGGCTCCGTGAGGGAGATTGACGCAAGGGTCGGCCGCCCGGTCGGCTAGACCGACCGCATCGAGAATCGACCAGGCTCTATCGTTTATGCTCGTCAGGTCATGAGCGTCGAAGAAAAGCCCGCCTAAGCCGTGGCGCTGAGCCTGCACTGCAACCCGCACGTTTTCGAATACGGTCAGGTTGGGAAAGATTGACAGGATCTGAAACGAACGGCTGATGCCAAGACGCGCACGTGCATGGATCGGCAAGTGCGTGATGTCCGCGTCTTCGAACGATATCTGCCCCCCACTCACCGGCAAGACGCCGGTGAGCATGTTGTACAGCGTTGTCTTACCGGCCCCATTCGGGCCGATGATGCTGTGGAGCACAAAGGGGCGAATCTGGAGATCAATCTCCTTCGCCGTGACGAGGCTACCGAAATTCTTGGAAAGCTTTCGCGTTTCGAGGATCGGCCTGGTCGGATCGATTGCCAAGGCCGCGCTTTCATAAGGTTTGATTGCGTGAGGCCGGGGCGGAATCGTGTTGTTGGTCAACGTCCAGCGTTGGCGACGCATCGCTCGCTGTGCCAACCCCTGCATTCCTTCGGGCGACATCAATGCGAAGAGAATCAGCACGGGCGCGAAGATCAGCCACCAGCTTTCCGTGAGCGCCGACAGGCGGTTCTCCAGAACAATGAAGGCGATGGCCCCCCAGAGCGGACCGAGGAAATGGTGGACGCCGCCGAGGACCGTCATCAACAGGCTGTCACCGGCATGCTGCCAGCTCAGATTGTCGGCATAGACGCCCTGGAGCATCAGGGTCAGTAGAGCGCCGGAATAACCTACGACTGCCGCCATGAGCGTGAAACCACCGAGACGGATGAGGTAGACATTGTAGCCGAGACTGCTTGCACGCTGTTCGTTGTCGCGCACGGCCTGAAGCGCGCGTCCGAAGGGCGAGTGCGCCAGGCGCCACATGAGCCACATGGCAAGAATCACCGTGACGACCACGAAGATGTGGAACGACGTGTCCCTGGTAAAGCTGGGGCGCGCCAGTCCCTGAATGCCGTTCTCGCCGCCCGTGACCGAAGTCCATTTGAACGCGACCTCAAAGGCGATCTGCGAGACGGCGAGCGTCAACAGCGAGAAATACAAGCCCTTGCGGCGCAGAATGACCGCACCGATGGCTAGTCCGAGCAGGATCGAGAACAGAATCGATAGAGCCAGCGCGGCAAACTCGTTGCCAACCCCACCAAGCAGGAAGAATGCCGCCGCGTAGCTCGCGCAGCCGAAAAAGACGGATGCACCGAACGGAACCAGGCCCGTGTAGCCGACAAGCAGATTCACCCCGGCACCATAAAGCGTATAGATCGCAATCTGCGTGACAAGTGAAACCGGTGCGCCGAGCGCGAGCCAGAGAGCGGTCAATGCGGAGAGGACGGCGGCGACCCAAAGAACGGGATGTCGCAGGATCGATCGGACTTTCATTCGAACCTCTCCCACTTCTCGCCGAAGAGGCCGCGCGGACGCACCAGGAGAATGATTGCCATGAGGATGTACATTGCGGCACTGGACCAATCGGGATGAAACTGAATGGTCATCGACGTCACGACGCCGACAAGGACGCCGGCAATGATCGCACCGGCATAGGAACCAAGACCGCCGATGGTGACGATCACGAAAGCGGGCATGATCGCGCCCGCAGCCATCGAAGGATTGACCGTCCAGAGCGGACCCGCGAGCATGCCGGCGAGACCGGCGAGCAGGCAGCCAATACCGAAAACACTGCTCAGGGCGATCGGAAGGTTGATGCCGAGAAGGCCCACCATCTCTGCGTCGCGCGATCCAGCCCGAATGATCCGCCCGAACGGCGTGTACCTGAGAAAACTCCAGAAGGCGATGAGCGCGAAGACCGTAACGACCAGCACGGCGATGCGGTACTTCGTGATCAGGATCGGGCCATATTCCACGAACCCTGACAGGAATTTCGGCGGGCTGAAGGGAAGCGGTGCGGCGCCGAACACGAGACGAAGGATTGCCTCGGCGAACAGGGCCAGCGCAAACGTGAGAATCAGGCCGAGTAGCGGTTCCTTTCCGTAGAGCCGTCGTATCAGTGCCACCTCTACAATTACACCGATGAGGCCGGTGATAGTCGGCGCAACCAGCGCTGCCGCCCAGCCGAACTCTCGACTCAACGTCAATGCGAGATACGCACCGATGGCGAAGAACGCACCATGCGCAAAATTGACGATGCCGAGCATTCCGAAAATGACCGACAAGCCTACGGCAATCAGAACGTAGAGAAAGCCCAGAACCAGACCGTTCACGGCCTGGGATACGATCATGTCGAACATGAAGCACTCCCATCGGGCGGGCCGCGTTTTCCCTCGGGAACTGCGGCACCGCTTATCCGTGACCGGCTCTCAGAGCTTGTCCATCTTGCACGCGCTTTGGGCTTGGCTACCGAAGACCGTTTCGATCTCGCGGTCAGTCGAAGGCGTTTCAGCTAGGATGTCGAAATAATCCCATTTGTCGGTGATTTTGGGCTTGATACCAACTACGAGCAGACGGTTGACCATCTGGTGATCGAACGCGCGATAACCTGCCTTGACGCCACCGCGCTGAACGCTCCAATTTTCGAGCGCGTTGACGATCGCTCCGGGCTCCGTCGTTTTCGCCGCTTCGATCGAATCGAGCATTGCGTTCATCGCCATCCACCCCATCCAGGCTTTGTCGGCTGCCGGGCGTTTGTATTTCTGCTCATAGCTCGCCGCCATTGCTTGTTCTTCCGGCGGGTTGTTAGGATTCTTGTGGTACCAGTTGAGCGTGAACAGACCGTCGGCGGCTTCCGGGCCTACGCCCCAGAGATCAGTGGCGCCGACGGCGATTTCTGCGAACGGAATCTTGCCCTTCATGCCCAATTCGTTCCACTGTTTCAAAAACGTGGAAATATCGCTGCCCGGTACCCCGCCCACAACTACGTCTGGCTTGGCGGCGCGAATCTTGAGAATGAAGGAACTGTAGTCAGCGGTGTTGACCGGCACTTCATCGGCACCGACGATTGTGATTCCGTTGGCCGCAGCGAATTCGGTGAATGAGCGTTTGATATCCTGCCCGAAGGCAAAAGCCGCAGTGATGAGATACCATTTCTTGCCGAGACCTGCGCAATACGGCGCAAGAACACGAGTGTGAACATCCGCGGGCGGCTGAAGACGGAAGGTATACTTGTTGCAAAGCCGACCAGTGAGATCGATCGCCCCGGCATTGGGAGCGACGAATGGGAGCTTGGCCTTCTTCACCACCGCCGAGATTGCCAGCGCGCTTGGGCTCAGCGAGCCACCAACAATGCCGACGACTTTGTGTTCGCCGATCAAGCGCTCCGCATTTTGCTGTGCGGCCTGTGAAGTCGGCTCATCGAGCCAAATGACTTCCGCTTGGCGACCCAGAAGAGAATTTTTGCGGGCTTCGAGCGCCAGCAAACTGCCTTGCGCCATATACTCCGCTTGATCCGCCACGGCTCCTGTCTTGGCGTAGATCATTCCAATCTTGATCGGATCTGAGGCGGCAGCGCTCCGGATATACGGCATGCCGAACTCCGAAGCAGTTGCGCTCGCCAAAACGACGCCGCCCGCACCACCGATCAATGCACGGCGACTAATCTTGATCGCATGGCGCGATGAATTGGATGACATACCTTCCTCCCTCAATGTTTCGGCTTGCGGCTCTCAAGAGCTCTTCAGATAGTTGCCGCCCACGGGCGGCCGGCTTAGTTCTTGTCTATGAACACGTTCGTGTATATGTTCGATAAGATTAGATGTCAACTCAATCGAAGCGGCTTGCGAGAAGGACGCTGCTTGGGATTGCATTTAACGACCTCTTGGTCTATATTTCAATTGGAAACTTTATTTTCTTCGCTTGCGGACCGATTGATCTGCAGGAAGCTCTCCGTTTGCGACTTTCAAAGCTGGAATGTTGCTGTTAGCGCAGCGCGAGATCGGACTTCCCTACCTCGTGTGGCGGAGACCGGAGCGTGCAATGGGCAAGGTTCGCTCCGTGAGCAAACATCCGTCGCCACAGATCTGCTTTCTCAAAATTCGGAAGGGATACCAAACCAAGCCTGCTTGACAATCGTACATATGTGCGAAGATGTTCCTATCTGTGAGCAACACGTTTAGTCCGGAGGATGAAGTTCATGCATCGCAGACAGTTTATCGGAAACGCCGTGACAGGAATCGCCGCTGCGGGTTCTGTGCTCGTGAGTTCGGAGGGTGCTACAAGTGCCGAAGCCAGACTGCCATTGACTTTCGTGCTTGTGCACGGGGCCTGGCATGGAGGTTGGTGCTATCGGGACGTCGCCGCCGAACTCCGCGCCAAGGGACACACGGTATTTACTCCGACACTTACGGGTTTGGGGGAGCGCTCTCATCTAAACGGTCAAAACATCACGCTTGAGACCCACATCAGGGATGTCTGCGGGGTCATCGAGGCGGAAGAACTCTCCAATGTTGTCCTTTGCGGCCACTCTTATGGCGGCATGGTGATAACGGGCGTGGCCGACCGGATGAGCTCGCGCATTCGAACGATGGTATATTTGGACGCTTTTGTTCCCGAGCATGAGCAATCGCTAAACAAATGCCTCGAACTCGCCTTATCACCCGAGAACTCCAAGGCCTTTATCGGGGGATTTCGCGGAAGCGCCATCAAGAGCAATAGTGGTCTAATGGCTCCTCAGCCGGCCGAAGGTTTCAAAGTCGTCGCAGATAAGCGTGCGTGGGTTGATCGGCGCTGCGTTTCTCAGGCGCTGGCAACTTTCGAGACACCGGTCCTGCTCACCGGAGCCGCTTCATCAATCAAGGAGCGCGTGTTCATCTTGGCCGAAGGCTGGGACCCAAGCCCGTTCCGCTACTACGCCGCGAAGGTAACCGGGCTACCAGGTTGGCGCGTTACCAAAATGCCGTGCGGTCATGACCTCATGGTGGACATGCCACTTGAGCTTGCCCGCGAACTTGTGAATCTTTCGTAGGGTGTGTCTAGGTCTGCGATCCCTCCCAAACTTGACCGGGATATCCAACGATCCCGGTCTCTTTGGTAGAGTGACAATACTTGGGATGTGGCCACCCAGATGCACCGCGTCTTTCAGAGATTTATTGATCTTCTGTCGAGTGCCAAGGACACGGCGGATTTTTCAGAAGTACTTGCAGTCACGGCGACAGCTTTGGATCTGTCTTGCTTTGCATATCTCGCGCTACCGCATAGACCACAGGGAGAACCTCGCCCTATCTCCACATATCCGTCTAGTTGGACATCCCACTATCTACGCAGCAACTATCAGTCCATCGATCCTGTCATCATAGCGGCGCTTCAGACTGTCGAGCCTTTCCGCTGGGGAGTTGATTTGCGATCGAGATCCTCCTCAATCGCAGAGCAGCGGCTGTTTGATGAGGCCGCGCAATTCGGGATAAAATTCGGATTCGCTATTCCTATTCACGACGGTCGCGGCCCTGTGGCTGCCCTCACTTTTGCCTCTGATCATCGCAGTTCTCCTTTCGAGAACAGCGTCACGGCACAAGCACGTGTGCTCCAACTCATGGCGCTGTACTTTCATGCTCATGTCCGACGACAACTGAATAGCGCAACGAATGTTGCAGCGACGCCTCTGTCGCCACGCGAACTTGAGTGTCTCGAATGGGCGTCACAGGGAAAGAGTGCTTGGGAGACCGGACGAATTCTCGGCATCTCGCGGCACACAGTGGCATCTTACCTCGACAGCCAGGCAGAAGAACGTCCACATCGAAATCCCGGAGGTTTGCGGCCTGGCGCATGACATTCTCCCGCGTGAATCGTCGCCGCATTTCCTCAGGACTTCGACCAGGGTTTGCGTCGCCATATAAGAGGAAATGTAGGATTGGTCTGACCGAGCACCGGGTTAGGCGGTGACGGAGGTCCGATCACATTCATCCGCCAAGATGAAGATATTCCGCGCGCACCGACCAGCGATCGTTGACGGGATATTGCGCACCAACGCCCGCGATCCAGCCGGCCAGCGCGTCAGATCGTGCGCCGACATACGTGGTCGGAACGCTGGGAAATGCTGCACTGGCGGCGCCCGGTCGCCGCGCTGCTCCGCCATCGCGGCATTCGCTCGAAGCGCGGAGGACCACCTTTCGCGGCCGCGCGCGGGGGACGCCACCCCCGGGAGTTCCCTTGCTGTTCGTCGCTCACAGCCAGGTGAATGCGACCCTCCTGAAAGCAGATCTTGATGATGTCGCCTTCTTCGACAAGGCCGACGACACTGCCAGCCGCGGCCTCAGGATAGACATGATCGATGTGTTCGCATTGGCTGGCGGGGTGGCAATGACTATCTTCGAGCGCGAAGCAATGTAAGTTATTCTTCTGGATGCGGGCCAATTTGGCGGACCGCGAACGCCGTTGCCCCGCTTCCAGCGCCCATCGCATGCTCGAACGTCGCTCCCGGCAACGCGGTCGTTTGGCTGACATGCCATTGTCGTGCATCAACGACGAACTGCTGGAACAGTTTGATCTGTCCCCTTGTGTGTCGCCGTGGCCGCCGCGAACGCCTGCTTTCCCCTTTGGGCCCAGAGCGTGCGGGCCTGGTTACCTTGGTCACTTTGAAGCTTCTCGGTCATCCAGAGCAGCGCGCCGAAGATGATGGCGCGGTCGTCGCCGGTGAGGTCCACGACGCCAGCTTTCACGACGAGGCCGCCGAGTTCAATCAGATGCTGCGTGCGCTTGCGGCGCTCGACCTGCCAAGCACGCATGTCATGTCGCGCCCTTGCGGCCTGGTGCCGGTTGCGCACTGCCCGGTTGCGCCGGAGCGCCGCCAGCGTCGCGGTCAGGTGCCGGAGCAGATCGCCGCGGCCGGCCTTGAAAGAACGCGGCCCCGCGCTTGGCCCATGCCTCCCTCTTTCCGGCTTCCTTCGTCTCGGCCAGCACGATTAGCGCACCCGCCAATTCATTGGCGGTGAGTGTGTCAGCCCCGGTGGCGATAACCAGTTCGCCGAGCTGCCGCACCTTGCGGGTTTTCAACCCACGCGCCTTGTCTTCGAGCGCCTTCAACTCCGCGTCAAAGTCCCGTGGCTTGCGCATCATGTCCTCCGTGAGCTGTCGATGGAGCTGTTATAGTTGAGCAGCCAGCGGAATGCTGTAAGGCTGCCGGGACAGCCTGGGACGGGGTAGTCCCGCCCGAGAATTTTTCGAGGGAGGGCGCGCTTATACGTCGTTCCGACGTGCGCCTGATCGTGTCAGTGATCCGGTCGCGATGGCGATCTATCATCTTCACGTCAAGGTCATTGGCCGCAAATCTGGCTCAAGCGCAGTGGCGTCAGCCGCCTACCGCTCGGGCTCGCGGCTGCGCGACGAGCGGCTGGACCGCAGCCACGATTTTTCCGGCAAGCGCGGCGTGGTCCATTCCGAGGTGCTGCTGCCGGAGAACGCCCCAGAGGCCTGGAACGACCGCGAGCGGCTGTGGAACGACGCCGAGGCGTTCGAAATCCGCAAGGACGCGCAGCTTGCCCGCGAGGTGGAATTCGCCATTCCACGCGAGATGACGCAGCCTCAGGGGATTGAGCTTGCCCGCGACTTCGTTCGAAGCGAGTTCGTTAACCGGGGCATGATCGCCGATCTCAATGTGCACTGGGACACGGCCGAGGACGGCATGCCTAAACCGCATGCCCATGTCATGCTCACCATGCGCGCGGTGGACGAGAACGGCTTTGGCCGAAAGGTGCGGGATTGGAACCGCACGGAGATGGTCGAGCGCTGGCGCGAACGCTGGGCCGAGGTTTCCAACGATCGCCTGGCCGAACTCGACATCGACGCGCGCATTGACCATCGCAGTCTGGAAGCGCAGGGCCTCGCGCTGGAGCCGCAAAGCCAGATCGGTGCGCCCGCCAAGCGTATTGAGGATCGGCGCATAGACGGCGAAGGCACTCAGGCCGATCGCGCCGAGATGCACCGCGAGATCGCGCGCGGCAATGGTGAACGGATCATTGCGAGTCCTTCCACCGCACTGGACGCGATCACCCAGCAGCAATCGACCTTCACGAACCGCGACCTGGCGAAGTTCGCGCATCGGCACAGCGATGGTCTCGACCAGTTCAACGAGGTCATGGGCGCGATGCGCGGCGCGCCCGATCTGGTCGAACTCGGCAAGGACACTCGCGGCGAGGACCGCTTCACCACCCGCGAGATGATCGAGGCCGAACAGCGCCTGCACCATGCCGCCGAACTGATGGCGGAACGGGAACGGCATGAGGTAAATGACGCTGACAGGCGCGCGGCGCTGGCGAGAGCGGAAACGCGCGGGCTTGTGCTTTCCCGCGAGCAGGAAAGCGCGCTGGCGCATATCACCGATGGGCGCGATCTTGGGATCGTGGTTGGCCATGCCGGAACGGGCAAAAGCGCCATGCTGGGCCTGGCGCGGGAAGCCTGGGAAACCGCCGGCTACGAGGTCCGCGGCGTGGCGCTGTCCGGCATCACCGCGGAAAATCTCGAAAGCGGATCGGGCATATCGTCCCGCACCATTGCCAGCATGGAACATGGCTGGGGACAGGGCCGCGATCTGCTCACAACCGGCGATGTCCTTGTCATCGATGAGGCGGGCATGGTCGGCACGCGCCAGCTAGAGCGCGTGCTGTCCCATGCTGCCGAGGCCGGAGCCAAGGTGGTGCTGGTTGGCGATCCGCAACAACTGCAGGCGATCGAGGCGGGTGCGGCCTTCCGCTCGATCCACGAGCGACACGGCGGGGCGGAAATCGGAGAGGTGCGCCGTCAGCTTGACGATTGGCAGCAGGACGCCACGCGTGATCTGGCCACTGGCAGAACCGGTATTGCGCTTGACGCCTACGGCTCCCACGGCATGGTGCACGAATCCCAGACCCGCGAGCAGGCGCGCGGCGATCTGATCGAGCGCTGGGACCGCGACCGGCAGGCGTCGCCTGACAAGAGGCGGATCATCCTCACTCATACCAACGACGAGGTCCGCGCACTGAACGAGGCAGCGCGCGAGCGGATGCGGGCCGCCGGCGATCTGGGCGATGACGTCCACCTGACCGTCGAACGTGGCGCGAGAAATTTTGCCAGCGGGGACCGAGTCATGTTCCTGCAGAATGAGCGCGGCCTTGGCGTGAAGAACGGCACGCTCGGGACCATCGAGCAGGTCAGCGCGCAATCCATGACCGTACAGACCGACGACGGCCGATCCGTGCGATTCGACATCAAGAATTATAACCGGATCGACCATGGCTATGCTGCCACCATCCACAAGGCGCAGGGCATGACTGTCGACCGCGCCCATGTGCTGGCGACGCCTGGGATGGAGGCCCATGGAAGCTATGTCGCCCTGTCGCGGCACCGTGACGGCGTGGAGCTGCACTATGGCCGCGACGATTTTGCCAATGAGGACCGGCTTGTCCGAACCCTGTCGCGCGATCGCGCCAAGGACATGGCATTGGACTACGAACGCGCCGATCCGGCGCAGAGCTATGCGGAGCGGCGTGGGATCACCTTCCGCGAGCGCGTGGCCGAGATCGTGCGCAAGGTGCCGGAAAAGCTGCGCGACATGTTCGACGGCCTTCGCTCTCCTGGAGATGCGCCCGGCCCGGATGACGGACGGAGGCCGGAGCGCGAAACGCCGGAAAGGGAAAGGGCCAGTACGGGAGCCGCGCGGCCCGCAACCGAAGCACCGGAACGGAGAGTGGAAGAGGCGGAAAAGGAATTGCGTCGCGTGCGTACCCGAGCGCTCGTGCGCCATGCCCGCGCTGTAGATGCGATCTTCGAGGCGCAGGAGATGGACGGGGAGGCAAGTCCCGAGCAGGTGAAAGAACTACAAAAGGCCCGCCAGGCCTTCGAGGAGGTGCGGCCTTATGGCTCCCACGACGCCGAAGCAGCCTACAAGAAGAACCCGGAACTGGCCCGCGAGGCGGCGAGCGGCCGAGTCAACCGTGCTATCCGCGCGCTCCAGCTCGAAACCGCACTTCGCATCGATCCGAGCCGCCGCGCCGACCGTTTCGTGGAGCGCTGGCAGAAGCTAGACCATACCAGCCGGCGCCAGTATCAGGCGGGCGACATCTCCGGCTACAAGGCCACGCGCTCGGCGATGGGCGACATGGCCAAAAGCCTTGAACGCGATCCGCAACTGGAGTCCATCCTCGCCAATCGCAAACGGGAGCTCGGCATCGCGTTCGAATCAGGCCGCCGGCTCGGCCACGAATTGGCTTTCACCCACGGCATCGACATCGGCAGAGGCCGGGGCCTCGGAATTTGACCAATCCGATTTACTGCCGACTCTTCGCCACAGTGCGGTGACGTGGGAAATCCTCTTGCGTATCCTTGAATGCCTGCCCTGTCTGGTCTCAGCAGTCGTCAGAAACAGCCAGCAGGAGGCCGCGGGGCCATGCGCGAACCAGACCGTATCATCCGTTTGAAGACCGTCCTCGCTAGGACCGGGCTGTCCCGATCCACCATCTACCGCAAGATTGCCGAGGGCACGTTCCCGACACAGATCAAGATTAGCGTCAACGGGACCGGCTGGCATGAATCGGACATCAACCGCTGGATCGCAGATCCCGTCTCGTGGCGTCCGAAACGCGAGTTCGATGAAGCCCGGTGAGCCTCGGACCGCATCGCGGATTCAAGCTGCGAGGCGCTGCTCTTGCTCGGCATCTGCGAAGGGCTCGCCCACGGCCTTGCGCAGGAAACGAGCAAGCGCCGCCTTCCGAGAGTCGCGGTCAAGGGCGTAGGCGGTTTGTCTGAATTCGACCCCGTCGAGCAGGCCCTGGATGTAGCCCGAGATCGTATCCGCAGCCATGATCAGCGCGGTATCAAGCGTATGAATGTACTTGCTCGTGACCGAGCCCTTCGCGTGACCTACCAGGGCTGCGATCGTGACCTCGGTGAACCCGAGGTCGTTCGCGATGCTTGCGAAGCTGTGCCTCAAGACATGCGGCGTGATATCGGCAAGTGACGTATTGCGGAAGATTTTCTCCCAATGATTGGGGAAACTGCCGAACGCATTATCGTCGCCCTGGCCTGGGAATACATAAGTGCCGGCTTTAACCGACCATCGGCTCTCTAGATATTCAATTACAGGCAAGCCGATAGCCCGAGTCGAGGTCCCTTCCTTACTATCGACCAGACGCAGACAGCTCGCCTCCATATCGGTCTCAATCCACCGTAGCTTGATCATTTCCGAACGGCGGCATCCGGTGAAAGCAATTTGGCGGATGATATCGGTCGTCATTTGGTATCTCTCGTCCTCAGCCGCTTTACGCAGGATTCCTCCGAGTGTGCGATACTCAGCTTCGGTCAAGCGGCGGTTGCGAACCCTGTCCTTCGGTTTGCGAATCCCATGCGCGGGGTTTGTCTCGATAATGCCGGCCTCCACGGCATGGGTGAGGATGCCTCCGAGTAGACCGACGGTCCGCGTGGCGGTGCCGACGCCTCCCCGCACAATGGCTTTGCCGCGCAGCTTCTTGGTCTTGACGCTGACGCGCGTCTTGCCGGCCATGATGTCCTTCAAGACCTTGTTGACGTCGGCCTTGACGAGATCCTTTACGCGCCGCGTACCGATGAGCGGCAGGATATGACGGTGTATGCGGCCAGTATCGGTGACGATTGTCGTCGCCTTCTTCGGGCGCCCGCCCTTTCCGAGTATGAGGCCCGCCTTCAAGTCGTTGAGATAGAGTTCGCACAGCTCCTTGACGGTGATCGCCTTGTGGTTGAGCTGGCGCTCCTCGGCGGGATTGTCGCCTTGCGCAACCCGGCCCAGCTGAACCTTCGCCTCTTTCCTCGCAAGCTCTGGCGTCCAGACGCCATGCTGCCCGATCGTGTAGCGGCGCGAACGACCGCCAGATCGATATTGAATGAGATAACTGCGCTTGCCTGACGTGAATACGCGCAGACCGAATCCAGGCAGCTCATCATCCCAGATAACGTAGTCTTTGTCCTCCGCTTCCGCGGCGTCAACGGTGCGCTTAGTGAGCTTGGCCATCGAATTTCTCCGACTTTAAGCCCGTCTCCCGCGTAAGCACCACGTAAGCAGTTGGAAGGAAATTGGGGCGCGCGGCAGGATAGGCGCTGCGGTCGCCAATTCCAGTTTCCATAACAATTTGAGTAGCATAGCGAAGCATTACTTGCCCTATCGCAATTTTGCGTAGGGCAGCCTAAATTGCTCCGAAGGCAAAGGTCACACGTTCGAATCGTGTCGGGTGCGCCATATTTTATGGGCATTTCTGTAATTCACCCAATTGTCCAGATCCAGCCTGGTAAGCACGCAACGGACTGAGAGGGGCCCCGATTTTATTCGAACCTACCCCACCCAAGTTAGGGGCCCCACGCTCCTACTAGCGAGCAGCAAAATTGTTGCGTGGAGGACAACCGGGCGCGGTGGCAAGCCTTCAGGCGCTGCGGCGCCAGCGACAGCTTCGTTGAGCTTGATGCGCGCCGATCTGTCTACATGCGATCCATGGCCGCTGATTACAAAATCCCACTCTGACCGCGCTGACGATGTCTGATTCTTCGGAGCGACGCGGACATCACGGCGTTGCACCGTTACAAGCGGACATTAGAACCGCCAACCGAAGACGGATTCGATTTTGAGATTAGCTCCTCACTGGGGGTCATTTTAACCGGTAGCCGGCGTGACAACCCACGCATTGAGCCGTTATTTCCGCAAGCCCCGCAAACACCGGCTTTAGATCGCCGGTAACACCTGCTTCCTGAGCAGTAATTGCAAACCGACTTGCCGCGCGGTGCATCGCCGTCCCGGCATCCTGCATCCCCTGCGGCATGTATTTGGAAACTTCCGCAGCGCCGTGCAGCCCCAGCGATGACATTCCCAGCTGTGTTTCCGCGATTTTAGCAGCAACGTCCGTATGCCCCATGGCGAGATGGAATTGTATCTCCTGAAGGGTCTGGAGATGATCGTGCATGTTAGCCAGCGTGTGCTCGACCAACGGCGCAGGAAACTTTACAAATTGCCGGGAATCTGGAGCGACTGGGGCAGACGTATCATGGTGGTGCTGATGCTGAGCGACAGCGATTGTTGCGCTGCCGCCAGCCAGAACAGCCGCAACTATGGCCACCAAAACACGCATATATCCTCCTGAAAGTCCGGAAATGTAGCAGCGCCCGTGCCTTGACCAGCCTTCGCACCGGCAGAAGGCGACGGTTGGACCGAGCGCAAGCCGACAGGTAACTCTTGCCACATAACAAGCATTCGAGACATGATAATTATCATGTTGCGATCCATCGAGCCATTTTTGAAGAGTTTGCGTGCCCGTCAGCGGCACTTTGACGGCGGGCGGTCGCTATTCCTTCGCGGGGATCCCGTGAAGGAAATGCATTTCGTTCTGACTGGCTCGGTCCATTTGGTCCGACACCAGAGCGATGGATCCGTCTTGATCCTGCAAAGAGCGGGTCCCGGATCGATTTTGGCCGAAGCGTCCCTATACTCCGAAACCTATCATTGTGATGCCATTGCATTCGGCGCCGCCGAAACCCGGGCATATGCGAAAGCAAGCTTCAAGAAGCTGCTCGTAAAGAGCCCCGAGTTCACCGACGTTTGGGCTGGTTGTCTCGCGCAGGAGCTACAAAGCGCAAGACTCCGCTCGGAGATTCTGTCGTTGAAAACGGTTGCCAGGAGGCTCGATGCCTGGATCGCGTGGAACGGCGGCGGCTCCCCAGAGAAGGGCGAATGGAAGCTTGTCGCCAACGAAATCGGGGTAAGTCCCGAGGCGCTCTATCGGGAAATCGCCAAACGCCGCCGGTGAAATGAGCAACCAGATCCTGAACCTATGAAGAGACCAACCGGTTGGCAGTACCCCAACTTTAATGCAACGTATCGATCCCAGTGCCCATAGCTCAGTCCTCGTGCTGCGGATCGGTCGTGGCACCGCGCATACGCATGCCGCGCGCCACCATGCCGCCGTTCTTCATCATGGCCTCATGCGCCGCAACCATCCCGCGTCGGGCAAGATCGCTCACCTCTGCGGCATGATCCTGCAGGGCTTTGACGGCGGTCGCGGCGGTCGAGGTCTGGACGACGATAATACCCTTCTCGGTCACTTCGTACGCGGTCTTGATCTTGTCCTTGTGACCGAAGATCGCATGTAGGGCCGGGGTTTCGATTGGCAGGCCCGGGTCACGTCCTTCTTCGACCCGCTGTCCCATTTCGACGACGTGTTTCCTGATTGTCTCCGCAACCCGCGAGTCGTCCGATTCCGTGACCGTGCGAATGCCGTCGGGGAGGTTCGTCACTGTGCGCTTGATGCGCTGATGGTTGAAGAACAGATCATGAAGGTCGCGCCGCTCATCCATGGTCGCGGAGCCTCCCATCATTCCGAGGCCCATCTCCATCATGCCGGAACCCATTTGTCTGCGCATGCCCGGCCCCATTTGGCCGTTCATTCCCGGTCCCATGTGGCCTTGCATGCGGTGTCCCATACCGTGCATTCCGCCCGGACCATGACCGGCCGACTGCGCCAAAGCCCAGCCGCCGACGAGCACGATGGCGGCTGCGATGCCGCCGATGATCAAGGTCTTCTTCATCTGAATCTCCAATACCTGCGCAACAGAGGGTTCGTTGCTTGCGCGCATTGGAAGGGGCGGATTTCACCCAAGTTTTTCAGGAACGGGATTTTTTGTGACAAAGTTTGTCAGTCGGGGCACTTAACGTGGGTCGCAAAAAGATAGTGCCGGACCATTGCTGTTTGGGTAGCCCGAGCTGCATTTCTCCGCCAGATCGCAGCAACCGCCCTCTGGACGTTGGATGCGTCCAGAGGACTTAGAGGCGCGCGGTTCTCGATTACCGAATACCGCTCGAAGGCGCTGCCGGCCTTAATGCCGGAACGGCGGGCCGCCGGCAGCGTGCATGGCACCAGGGCCAAATGCGAGCCCGGGGAGGCTCGTCTGGGCCTTGGCCTTCTGCGTATCGTCGAGCGTGGTGAGAAGCTCGTTCGCGGCTGTCTTCACGGTTTCGAATTGCTTCAGTCCTTGCTCGCGCATCTTGCTCACGAACGCAAAGCGGTCCTGCGGGCTCAACTTGCCGAGGGTGTCAGGATTGACGCCCTCACGTGCCGTCTTCATCGTGGTGGCTGCATCCTGGACCGCCTTGGTGTACTTGGTCCAGGCTGGCTCCTGGGCAGCCGTGATGCTGAGTTCCTTCTTGAGTGTCTCGAGTTGCGCCGGGTCGGCAAATGCTCCGGGCGCTCCACCCATCATCCCCGGGCCTATTCCGGCACCCATCCCTGGGCCCATTCCAGAGCCCATGGCGTGCATGCGCGGCATCATGCCCGGGCCCATGCTGCCGTGACCGATGCCCCGCATGAACGGGGGTCCAAATCCGCCGGGGCCCGTTGCCTGTGCCAAGGCCCATCCTCCGGCGAGCAAAGTCGCGGCCGTGACGCCGCCGATCAACAAGACTTTCTTCTTCATGGTTGTCTCCAATGCCTGGGCAACAGAGAGGTCCGTTGCTGGTGCGCATTAGCGACCGTGGATTTCACCCAAGTTTTTCAGAAGGCGCATTTTGTGTGACAAAGTGTGTCAACCGCCACGATTGAGGCAATTCGTTACACTTTCCGTGAAACGTCTGGGAGCCCTTCGTCTATATTCCGCCCATGCAAAGCGGTGCGCACATTCTGGTTGTCGACGATCATCGCGAGATTCGCGATCTGGTCTCGCGCGCGCTGACCAAAGAGGGCTTCCGGGTCAGCTCGGCGGCGGACGGCCGCACCATGACCAAGGCGCTGGCCAACAGCCGAATCGACCTCATCCTCCTCGACCTGATGCTGCCGGGTGAGGATGGTCTCTCGCTTTGCCGCGCGCTTCGCAGCGAGTCCAACATCCCGATCATCATGCTGACGGCCAAAGGCGACGAGATTGACCGCGTCATCGGCCTGGAGATGGGCGCCGACGACTACCTGCCAAAGCCGTTTGGCAGCCGCGAACTCATCGCGCGCATCAAGGCGGTGCTGAGGCGCAGTCGGGACAAGACGGTGCAGCCAAATGTCGATCACCGTCCCAAGCGCTACCATTTCGATCGCTGGCAACTGCACACCGGCACACGCGAACTTCTTCGCGATGACGGGGTCACGGTGCCGCTAAGCACCGGCGAATATGATCTGCTGATTGCCATGGTCGAGCGTCCGCAGCATGTGCTGAGCCGCGATCAACTGCTCGATCTGGCGCGTGGGCGGGCTGCCAACGCCATTGATCGTAGCATCGATACTCAGGTCAGCCGGCTTCGCAAGAAGCTCGAACTCGACCCCACTGATCCCAAGATCATCAAGACGGTGTGGGGCGGCGGGTACATGTTTGCGCCTGCGGTGAAGCGCGGATGAGCGGATTTCTTCCAAGGAGCCTCTTCGGCCAAACGCTGCTTGCTCTGCTCGTCGGCTTGGTCATCTCGCATGCGGCGGGATCCTGGATCTATACCCTGGATCGTGAACAGGCCGTCCGCGCCGTCGGCGGATTTGCCGCTGCACAGCGGATCACCAATCTGACTCGACTTGTACAGGATACGCCACGCGCGTCGCGGGAGCGGATCGTCGCTGCCTTGAACGACCAGACATTCCGCGTCGCGCTCTCAGCCAAGCCTCCCGCGATGGCGTCAGGTGACGATGACGGGCAGGTCGCCGACGCGATCCGCGACTTTCTCGTCGATCAGCTTTCCCTCGGGTCAGCGCAGCAACCTCGCGTGTCAGCCCCTTGGCCCGCTCGCTCCGGATCCGTTTTCGGGAACTGGCACCCTATGATGGGGCGGGGTCCGATGATGCATGGCTTTGGTGCCTTCGGTCCTTTCGGAGGATTCCGCGAGCTGCAGGTTGCGATTCCGCTATCTGATGGTCAGTGGCTTTCCTTCGCCACCGCGTTGCCGCAGGGAGGACCGGCCTTTTCGAGGCAATTCCTCCTTTCGATGGGGCTGATGGCGATCATTATTCTTGTCATCTCCATATGGGTCGTTCGACGTGTGACGGGACCGCTTGCCTCGCTCTCGTCTGCGGCCGAAAAGCTCGGCAGCGATTTGAATGCGCCTCCGATGCCCGAGACCGGCACGATCGAGATGCGACAAGCATCGCGGGCCTTCAACACTATGCAGGCGCGTCTGCGCAGCCTCATGGAAAATCGGACGCGAATGCTCGCCGCGATCTCGCACGATCTGCGCACGCCTCTGACGCTGCTGCGGCTTCGCGCCGAACATGTCGAGGATGCGTCGGAGCGGGACAAGATGCTGGCCAGCATTGCCGAAATGGATTCCATGATCGCTGCAACGCTGCAATTCGCCCGCGATGAAGCAATGGCGGAGCCGCATCGCCGAACCGACCTTACGGCACTCCTCGCCAGCGTGGTCGACGACATGGCCGACACCGGGCTACCGGTCGCCATGGCGCCTGCGCAGTCTATTGTGTGCGAATGCCAGCCGGTTGCCTTGAAGCGCGCGATAGCCAACCTAATCGACAACGCCGTGAAATACGGCAAGCGGGCGCACGCAACGATCCGCTCGACACCGCAGGCGGTCGAGATCACGATCGATGATGAAGGGCCCGGAATTCCCGAAGACGAACTTGTCCGCGTGTTTCAGCCGTACTACCGCGTGGAAGGCTCAAGGAGCCGCGAAACCGGCGGAATCGGTCTCGGGCTGGCGATCGCGCTGTCGATTATCCAGGCGCATGGGGGCAAGTTGACACTCTCAAACCGGTCGGAAGGCGGCTTGCGTGCCCGTGTCAGCCTACCGGCCTGACCATATTGGTGATCACGCCGGCCGCCAGAAGCACTACCAGCAACAAAATGAGAACACTGAGGTCGTCAGGAAGCTGGTCGCAGTCTGCCAGTCAGGCCCCCGATGCCGTAGCCAAGTCCCAGATAGGCCGCTGTCCATATCAGGCGTCCGACTAGGGCAATCGCGAAGAATTTCGACAGGCGACAGTGGCTCATTCCAGCCAACAAGCGCCACGCGCCGCCGCAATTCTTAATGAACCCGCGGGGCGTACCTTTCCGGAGCGCCTGCCGTCGGCCTACGGGGCGCAGCTTGCGGAATGGATCGGGGTATTGCCGGAAGCGGCGTAACAGAAAGCCTCATAGTAGGCTTCCAGCTCGGCTACGGCGCGATGCTCCCATTCCCTGGCTTGCGCCAGGAGCGAGCCGCTATGAAGCGGGCGGAAGGCCGCAGTTTGGCGGTACAATGACGCGATGGTGCGGTATCGACGAACGTTTTCCAGGATGGCCATGCCGTTCATGTTCGGATCTCCCCTTTCTTTCCCGGGCACGAACTTGCGGCAGAACGATTTTCGATTAGTTAGCGGGAGTGGAAGAGAATTCGCGTGGTTTCCGAACGGTTGACGACGGACGCTCAACGGATGGACCCGGCGTGGCCCCTTGGAGTCCGAAAGCTCGACCGCTTCACTCGTCTGCGCTCGCGGTCACCGGCGGCTCCGACGAATTCCCGCCCGAACAGACGACGCCGCCCGGCAAGAAAGACGCGATTCCCCCATCAAGCCCCCACGCGGGCAGCAGTGTGCGGGCACAGTATGCGAGCCCGATGCCGAGAAGCGACGCGCACAACATCGTGGCAGCGAACGGCCAAGCCACTCGCCTGCTTTGCGGCGACGGCTGCAGGCTGGCGGCCGCGATGGCTGACATTTGGTTTGAGCTGGACACTGGTAAGGACCCTGGGTGAAGAGTGCCACGTTCGGTAACCCGCCTTCGCCGATCGCGACGACGCGGCGTTGTTCGAATTTTGCCCCAGAGGTCTCGGCCCCCACGACGAACCCGCCGCTCGCGGATACGCGCGATCTATTCCGAGGCTGTTTCGAGATGTGAACGAGCGGAGCCAGAGACCCTTAGCGCTCGCGCTCTAACCAACGAAGCCGCACCTTAATGGTGCTTGTGCTGTTGCATGACGCCACTGACGGCGGCTCCGGGATTTTCCTCGACGTTGTAGACGATCTCGACGGGCCCGGCCTTCTCGAACACCAGCGTGCCCTTGATCCTCTGGCCGAGCTGGAATGGCTCCTTGAGGCCGAGCAGCACGATACGAAGCGCGCCGGGCTTGAGCTCTATGGTCTTGCCGGGCTTGATCTCGATGCCGTTGGCGAGCGGGCGTGTCTTCGTCATGCCGTCGACGTCGACCACCTCGTGCACCTCGATCTGGCTCGCCGCGGGCGAGGCGCCTCCGATCAGGCGATCCGCGGTCTTTCCCTTGTTGGTGATGATGAGATAGCCGCCCGCAACGTTGGCGTCTTTCGGGGTCGGGCGCGACCAGGGGTGACCGATGTCGAGGGCGCCGACCTTGAACTCGTGCGCGCCAGCCCCGGTCGTAATAAGCACAGCAGCTGCGACGAAAATGGCCGCTGTAATAAACACAAAGATATCTCTGACGATGGTTGTCATAATTGTCCTACTCCGAACCGCGCTGGACAGCCAAAACGAGTAGAGAAACAATCAGACGCGATTACGGCCGGTGCTCGCCGTGATTGCGGCTGCCGCCGGACGTGATTGCGGCCACCGCACCGCGGCGCGAAAAAATCGGAAGCACAACCGGCAACCGAGCTACGTCCCTTTCGCCATTCGCTCAACACGCGCCAGTCGCACGGATGCCGCACCCGAGATAACACCTTCGCTTTTCCGCTCCCCTTCCGTCGCGAGCAGGCCGCGCTTCTCGCATGATCCAGTCAATCTCGCGCCCGATTGCGATGGCTAATCGTCGCGCATCAGTAATGGGGGCGTATGTGTGTGCGTATCTTGCAAGGCCGGCTGCCGGCCTCTTTTCATCCATCATGTTTTTTCTCGCAGCTCCTGCAGAAGCGCATCATCCCGGCGGCGGCGGCAACACCGGTAGCGGCGGCCCCATCAACACCATCTCGGCCGACACGCTTTCCGAAGGACTGATCGCCGCATCGGTCCGCTACGAATTCATCCGGCTGGGCCAGCTCAGCGACGCCGACCTGCTCGCCGCGGCGAGCAAAGGCACGCACGCGCATTCGATCCGCTCGATCGACGCCGTCTCGCTTTCGGTCGCCTACGGCATCACCAACGACCTGACCGTTGCCGTTCGCACCGCCGGCGTCCGCCGCTCGGACATTCGCGAACCCGGAGAAGACATGCTGAGCGGCGGCCATATGGGCATGATGAATTCGAACGACATGAGCAGCCTGATGAGCCCCGACGGCATCAATCGGCGCGGTAACTCGGCAGGCTTCGGCGACGTGACCATGCTCGGGCAATACCGCTTTCACAACAACGCGCTGACCGGCACGTCGGCCGCCGTGCTGTTCGGCTTCAAGGCGCCGACCGGCAGCACCGACCGGCGCGACGCCGCCGGCCAGCTTTTCCAGGCCGAATTTCAGCCGGGCTCGGGCTCGTGGGACGGCCTGTTCGGCGCCGCCTTCACCAAGCGCACGGGCCGCTGGTCGTTCGACGTGAGCGGCCTCTATTATCTGATCAGCACCGGCACCCAGAACACCAATCTCGGCGACCGCTTCCTGTTTGGCACCGCGGTGTCGTATCGCCTGGTCGGCGCCACCGGCTCGTCGAAGGAGGTGGAGCTGCACGAATACTGCATGCAGCCCCGCAACCAACTGCAGGAGCATTGTCTCTATCACGCCAATCACGACCACAGCGACATGATGAGGACGCCCTACACGCTCGACCTCGTTCTCGAGCTCAATGGCGAGTGGCACGACAAGCAGCGGATCGCCGGCATTCCGGATCCCAATTCCGGCGGCACTACGGTCTATCTTTCACCCGGCGTGCGCGTGGGCTTCGATCGCTTCTCGGGCTTCGTCTCCGTCGGCGTGCCGATCATCAACCAGCACAACGGCATTCAGTCCAAGCCGGATTTTCGCATCCTCACCGGGATCGGCGCGCGGCTCAATTGAACGTGCGGGTCGGCGGCCGTTCGGCTGTCACGTCCTGATATGGTTCACGACAATTCGAGGTCCGCCGGGTCCGAAGCCGGAAACCGCGATTGCATCATTGCGTTTCACATTCTTAGCCGCGGGAGCGCGCAGCAAAATGGAGGACGCATTGACGTGGACAGGAAAATGGCGAAACCAGTATGGCTCCGTGCTCGAAATCACGGACGATTCGGACGGGCAAATCATCGGCTCATTCCGTACTGCCCTGGATGACAGCGGCTTTCACGGCCAAACGATTCCAATGTTTGGCGTCCATCAGGGCGACTGCATCAGTGTCGCAGGCGGGGGCAGGACGGCGGCGGGGGACGCAGTCGTTTCGTACACGGGCCTTCTGCGAAACGGCAAGATGGAAACTCTGTGGTTCCTGGTCGCCGACGCAGCAATCAAGGCCGCGGCGGGGCAGCCAGGAAAAATAGAGAAGCTGAGCTGGTGGCGTTCGATGACCACAAGCGCTGATACTTTCGAACGGATCTAGCTTTCGCGGCGCTTGTACATGGTTGGCGCGGCCGCTCACGCCGCGCGGATGTTGCCGAGGAATTTGCCGGTTTCGGTCTCGAGCTGCTCGGATTGCGACGTCAGTTGCGCGGCCGCGTTCAGGACGAGGGTCGCGGCAGCGTTAACCTTGCCTGACGCTTCGCGCACGCCCGTGATGTTTTGCATCACCTCCTGGGCGCCTTGCGCCGCCTGCTGCACGCTGCGGGCAATCTCGTTGGTCGCAGCGCCCTGCTCCTCGACGGCCGCAGCAATGGAGCCGGTGATTTCATTCATCTGACCGATCGTCGTGCCGATTTCGCGGATGGCGTTGACCGTCGAGCCGGTCGCATCGCGAATTTCCTGGATCTGGCTGGTGATTTCGTCGGTGGCCTTGGCGGTTTGCGACGACAGCGCCTTGACCTCGTTGGCCACGACGGCAAAACCCCTGCCGGCTTCGCCCGCCCGGGCGGCCTCGATGGTTGCGTTCAGGGCCAAAAGGTTCGTCTGACCCGCGATGGTCTGGATCAGCGCCATGACCTCGCCGATCTTTTGGGAAGCCTCGACCAGGCGCCCGACCATGGCCTCGGTTCGGTTGGCCTGTCCGACCGCGTTCTGGGCAATTGACGAAGACTGGGTGACCTGCCGCGAGATCTCCTGGATCGAGGACGACAGCTCCTCCGCTGAAGCCGCAACGGTCTGAACGTTCGATGCGGTCTGCTCCGCCGCGGCCGCGACCTTGGCGCTCTGATCCGTCGTCCCCACCGCAATCGTGGACATCGACGAAGCGGAATTCTGCAGCTCGTCGGCGGCGGTGGCGGTGCCCCGGATCACCCCGCCGATGCTGCGCTCGAAGTCGTCGGCGATACGGGACAGATCCGTCCGCCGCTCCTCGACGGAACGGACCTTCATCTCTTCCTGCTCGGTGCGGAGCCGCGTCGTTTCGACCAGATGATCCCTGAAGACCTGCAGACTCCGCGCAATCCGGCCGACCTCGTTGGTCCGGTCGACGAACGGAATGTCGACCGCAAGATTGCCCTTGGCCAGTTCGTCCATCGCCGCGCAGGTTCTGTTGAGGGGGCCGACCAGGCCGCGGCCAAGCCAGAACGCCGCGGATGCCGCGATGGCCAGGCCGGCCAGCCCGGCAATCCCGGCCCAGATCATGCGGCGAAAGACCACGGCGTCGATATCGTCGACATAGGCGCCTGCCTGAAGCGCCAGAAGCTTGTCGCCCGCGCCAAAGGCCCCGACATAGGAAACCTTGCGAAGTTCGGCGCCACCGGCCGACCGGGGCGCCAGATACTCGACAAAGCCGCCGCCGGCGCGCGCCGTCCGCACGATGTCCTGGATCAGCAGCTTGCCGCTCTTGTCCTTGAAGTCCCAGCGGTTGACGTTGATGTATTTGGGATTGGCATGCACGTAGGTGACGCCGGCGTCGGCGCTTCCGGTGCCGTAGACGCCGATATAGTCCGAGTATTCGCCCCAGCGCATGGCGCTGATCGAGGCAAAGGCCATCTGGCGCGCCTTATCCGGCTCCATCCTGCCGGCCTTGGCCTCACCCTCATAGTGGGCGAGAACCTTCGTCGCCGCCTCGACGAGATCGCGGACCGTGGTGCGCCGCTCGTCGAGGGTCGCATCGCGCAACACCAGGATCTGCAGGGCGGAGACGGCAAACAGCACGATCGTCAGCGCCGCAATGATCGTCGCAAAACGCTGATAGACGGTGAGGTTACGCATGCCGCTGGCCTTCCTGTTGGTTGAAGATTCGTACCAATACAACGTTAATCGAATGTTAGCGGCGGGTTGCGCAGATGGCCCGCGACGTCCGATCGCGAGAATCGGCGCTTGAAATGACAGCGCTGCGGCGACACAATGGTGCGCCTATCCTTCCAACATCACCCGCCAATGATCGCCGCACCGTGCGGACGGCTGGCCGCGATAAGAGTGACCCATAATGGCTGAAGCCGATCTCGACGTCGTCATCCGGCAAATCGCAAAAGCGCAGAACAAGAGCCTAATGGCCGCCGTCAAGAAACGGCGCGACCAGATCCTGGCCCGCGCGGCCAAGGCGAAGGACAAGGAGACCCGGGATCAGTTCCGGCTGGTCGCCAAGAGCACGATGCTGCTCGGCACGGCCGCGGCCAAGCGGCTGCAAAATTCGGCGGAAAACACCGCCGATAGTTACGCCCGGGCGATCAGGAACGCAGCCGAGGAAGCGGCTGAGGCTGCGAAGGCAGCGAAAAAGCCTGCCAAGAAGAAGGACGATTGAAGCGGCGCCCGAGTTCAGGCTGCCCTATGGACCCGGTAAATACCGCGCTCGAATAGACGATAGACGTTAAGCGCACGCCGGTCGGCGAACGGCAATATCTGCATCATGATCACCCCCGCGATTCGCGACGCCGGGTCGATCCAATAGTAGGTATTGTAAAGCCCGGCCCATGTCAGGCTGCCTGCCCGGCGGCCATCAGGCACCGGATCGATATTGATCATATCGCCAAGCCCCCACCGCAGCCGGACTCCCGGGAAGAAATCGACATTGTCGGACAATACCGGATTTGTTGTCTTGAGAATTCCCGCGTCAAGGTTGCCGATTTGATTGGTAGACATCAGCGCAACCGTCTGCGGCCGCAGGATGCTCTTCCCGGCAAGTGCTCCGCCATTCAACAGCGCCTGGAGCAAAGTCAGATAATCCGGCGCTGTGGAATAGATGCCGCCGCCTCCAGAAATCACTTTCGGTTCCGTTCGTCTCACCAAAGGCTGCGGCACAAGCGTACCATCCGGCTTGCGCAAATGCAGACTTGCCTGGCGCGCGCGCTGCTTCTCCGTGAGCGAAAAAGCGGTTTCGTTCATCCCGAGCGGACCGAGGATGTGGTCGCGGAAA
Source organism: Bradyrhizobium sp. AUGA SZCCT0283 (assembly GCF_018130385.1). Lineage (GTDB taxonomy): Bacteria > Pseudomonadota > Alphaproteobacteria > Rhizobiales > Xanthobacteraceae > Bradyrhizobium. Next base: position 299,004 of record NZ_JAFCLU010000001.1, read on the forward strand.
TAGCGATCCAGACTTTGCCCACTGACGATTTCAACGAGCCGACCGACCCGGTCGAGACTGGCGCCATAGGCCCACCTGGTACCCGGATCGAACATCAGCGGCGTACGCGGCAGCGCCGGATCGTTGCGAGACGTCTTGCCGTAGCGAACGACATTCGTGTCCCAAAGCTGATAGCTAAGCCCGGATGTGTGCGTCAACAGATTGCGTAGCGTGACAGGCTTTTGCGCGGCGCGCAGTTGTGGGGCCCCTTGCACATCGAAACCATCGAGAACTTGAGGCGACCCGAGCGTCGGATCAATTCTTGCCGCCGGTTCGTCCAGTTTGAGTTTGTCCCTTTCGACGAGCTGCAGCGCTGCGACGGATGTCAGCAATTTGGTCATTGACGCGATACTGAACACCGTATCGGCCGACATCCTGGCAACCGTGCCCATGCTTCTCGCGCCGAATGCGCCCTGATAGATCACCGAATGCTCGGTTGCGGCCATGGCAACAACGCCTGGCACGTCTGTCGCATCGACCCGAGCCTGCAAAATGGCGTCGATTTCTCCGCTACGGGACGGCGTGCGGAGTGGAGCTGCAAGGCCGGTGTTGGCCGTGCCGGGGATCAGGCCTGCCGCCGCGACGGCTGCCGTTCGCAACAACGTATCGCGTCGACTGAACCGCACTGTCATCGCGCCCCCCTCAACGCCTTGGAACCTAAGTGCGGCCGGCGGTAAGCATTCCCTTCAATTTCAGTACCGCGCTGTCGGGCGTCGTCAGCACTGGCCGCCCGGTTACCTCGGCGACCCGTTCTGCCGCAGGCGCCATGCTGTATTGCGCCAGCGCGATCAGATCGCAATCGCGCAAATCTATTGAAGATTCGACGACCAAACGATCATGCGTCGCGCGGTCGCCGCGATCGAGCGCGGCCATGGCGCCTTCCGCCAATTTCGGCACCAGTTCGATCGACGGCGGAAACTCCGGCGGCATCGAGGCCAGCGTCGGCGGAAACGTCGACAATAGCCCGATTCTGCGGCCGCGCGCGGCGGCCTGCTCGATCATCGCCTCATTGGGCTTGAGCACCGGCATCGGGCCGTGTGCGCGCGCGACCGCTTCGATGCAGGGGCCGAAGGCGGAGCAGGTGAACAGGATCGCGTCCGCTCCGGTGCCGGCCGCGTAGCGTCCGAGCCGGAGGAAGCGCTCGGTCATGGCGTCGGTGAGCGCGCCGTCGCGCGCCAGATCGGCCGACAGGCTGTCATCGAGCAGATTCATCAGGCGGGCGTCCGGCCAAAGCCTGGCGAAGGAGGCCTCGATCGGCACAATCGAGTGTTTCAGGGCGTGGATCAGGCTGATGCGCATGGCGGCAGTCTGGCTACGGCGCAATGGGTGTCAACCCACAGCGCCGCAGCGTCGCTTCACTTGAATGGCAGGGCGTACATCAGGCCGCCCTTGGCCCAGGTCGCGTTCAGGCCGCGATCGAGCTTCAGCGGGCTCGACTTGCCGACATTGCGCTCGAAGATCTCGCCATAATTGCCGCCCGCCTTGATCGCCTGCAGCATCCACTTGTTGTCGAGGCCGAGCCGCGATCCGAGGTCGCCCGATGTGCCGAGCAGCCGCTGGATGGCCGGGACGCTGCTGGACTTCGCCATCTCGTCAGCTTTGGCAGCCGTGACGCCGAGTTCTTCCGCCTCGATCAGGCCGTAATGCAGCCAGGCGATGATATCGGTCCACACCTCGTCGCCGTTGCGGGTGAAAGGCCCGAGCGGCTCCTTGCTGATGGTCTGCGGCAGGACGAGATAGTCGGCGGGGTTCGAGGCCGCCGTGGTAACCGCGCCGGCCAGCGCTGATGCGTCCTGGGTCATGGCATCGCAGCGCCCGCCGAAAAAGGTCTGGTACATGGTGTCGGTACGGTCGAACACCAGCGGCTTCCATTCGATCCCGTTGGCGCGGCCGTAATCGCCGAGCGTGACTTCGTGGGTGGTGCCCTGCGCGACGCAGACGGTGGCGCCGTTCAGCCCCTTGAGATCCTTCACGCCGGCGTCGGCGCGCACGACGAACCCCTGGCCGTCGTAGAAATTGACCGGCCCCTGCCGCAGCCCGAGCGTCGCGCCGCGCAGATAGGTCTGGGTCGAGTTGCGATAGAGCACGTCGATTTCGCCCGATTGCAGGGCGGTGAAGCGGTTCTGCGCCGTGAGCGCGACGTATCGCACTTTTGTGGCGTCGCCGAGCACGCCGGCCGCCAACGCGCGGCAATAGTCGACGTCGAGCCCCTTGTAGTTGCCTTGCGAGTCCGGCGTCGAGAAGCCGGCAAAACCGGCGCTGACGCCGCACACCAGCATGCCGCGCTGCTTGACGGTGTCCAGCGTGGCGGCCTGCGCCGCCAAGCATGACGCGGCGAGCAAGCCTGTAGCGATGACGATCCTCTTCATACTGCTCCTCCTGCTAATGGCCCACACTCTTCAAGGCTAAGTCGACTGCCTGGCCCAGGCGGTCGACGATCATGTCGATATCGTCCGGCGTCGCGATATAGGGCGGCGCGAGCAGGACATGATCGCCGCTGCGGCCGTCCATGCATCCGCCCGCGGGATAGCAGCCGAGGCCGCCTTCGAAGGCGATCGCCTTGATACGCTGGTTCAATTTCAGCGCCGGATCGAACGGCGCGCGGGTGGCGCGGTCGGCAACGAGTTCGATGGCCTGGAACAGGCCACGACCCCTGATGTCGCCGACATGCCGGTGATTACCAAAATGCTCGGTCAGCCGCCGCTCGAGTTGAGCGCCGAGAGTCTTGACCCTGTCGAGCAGTTGCTCGTCATCGATCACCCGCTGCACCTCAAGCGCCGCGGCGCAGGCCAGCGGGTGCGCCAGATAGGTATGGCCGTGCTGGAACGCGCCCGAACCGTCGCGGATGACATCGACGATGCGCGCGCTCGCGAGCATGGCGCCGATCGGCTGATAGCCGCCGCCGAGGCCCTTGGCGATTGCCTGGATGTCGGGCCCGATGCCTTCCTGCTCCCAGGCGTGGCGCGTGCCGGTGCGGCCCATGCCGCACATCACCTCGTCGAGGATGACGAGCGCGCCGTGCCGGTCGCAGATCTCGCGGACGGCGCGGAAATATTCCTCCGGCGCCGTCACGCAGCCGGCGGTCGCGCCCACAACAGGCTCGGCGATGAACGCCGCCACGTTCTCCGGACCAAGGCGCTGGAATTCCGCATCGAGCTCGGCCGCCAGGCGAACGACGAAATCCGCCTCGGATTCGCTGTCGCGTTTTTCGTGATAGGCGAAGGCCGGGGTCACATGGCTGAAGGCCGTTGACAGTAGCGGGGCGTAGGGCTCGCGGCGCCAGGCGTTGCCGCCGGCGGCGAGCGCACCCAGCGTGTTGCCGTGATAGCTCTGGCGGCGCGCGATGAAGCGCCGGCGTTGCGGCTGGCCGGCTTCGATAAAATACTGCCGCGCCAGCTTGATGCCGGCTTCGATCGCTTCCGAACCGCCGCTGACGAGATAGGCGTAAGCGAGCCCGCCGGGCTCGTGGCCGACGAGCTTCTCGGCCAGCGCTTCGGCCGGCTCCGACGAGAAGAAGCTGGTATGAGCATAGGCGAGCTTCGACGCCTGCCGCGACATCGCCTCGAGCACGCGCGGATGCTGATGGCCGAGACAGGAGACGGCAGCGCCGCCGGACGCATCCAGAATCCGCCGGCCGTCCTCGCCAATCAGCCAGACGCCCTCGCCGCCGATCGCCTTGGGAGGGGTTTCACGCAGGTTTCGATGCAGCACCCGGCTCTTGCTGACGCCCATAACGGTCAACCCTTCTCGGCAACATATTGCGACATCGCGGCCAGCCGGCCTTCGGTCTCCTCAAGGCGACGCTTGGCGGCAGCACCACCCAGCGAGAAGGTGACCGCCGCAAGCGACTGCGCAATCGCAATGGCGCCGGTCAGGCTCGGGAAGAATCCCGGCGACGAAGCCGCCTCGAAGAGCAACAGGTGATCGGCCCCTTCGGCCATCGGCGCCGTTACCGTGTCGGCAATCGCAATCATCGCGGCACCGGAATCATGTGCGGCGCGCGCCGAAAGCACGCTTGCCCTCGAATAGGGCGCAAACCCAATGACCACCACGGCATCGCCGCGGTGGAAAGCGCTGAGATCGAGATCTTCGGGGCCGGAGCCGCCGACCAGATGCGCCTCGTCAGGGCGGAATAGCCGAAGCTGATAGTTGAGCAGCTCCGCAACACTGCGGCAGCTACGAAAACCGGCGATCCAGATCCGTCGTGCCGCGTTCAAGGCCTTGGCCGCTTCGGCCACCGAGCCGGGTGAGATACGCGCAAGGCCTGCCGCCTCGGCTTCCAGCTTGTCGGCGACCAGCGAGATTTCGGCGTGGGGCCCCTTGCGGCCGGAGCGGGTGCGGGCCGAGAAGGGCTGGGCTTGCGCCGGCCGGCGCGCTTCGGTCAGCGCGGCGCGCAACTCGTCCCATCCGGAATAACCTAACGCTTTCGCCAGACGCGTGAAGGCGGCGGGATCGGCGCCAGCATCGGCAGCCAGATCGCGCATCGAACGCGTGGTGGCGTCGTAGTCATTGGCCGCGACGAAGCGCCCGACCTGCTGCAGCCGCGCCGGAAGCGACGGCAAGGCGCTGCATAATTCGTTGAGCGGCGAGGATTTCGGTTGCGGCTGCGCCATGAAACAAATGTTGCATAAAACTATTTTTGGTGCAACATTTGAAATGCGCCCCTCCGGGACGCATGGCCGAAGATCGCTGTCGCCAGAAGGATCCTTGTGCTGTGACGACATCCACGCCCGACCTCTCACGCCGCAGGCGGCTGCGCTTCTCGCTGAATCGCCAGCAGCTTATCGGCCTTGCCTGGCAAATCCTGGTGGTCGGGATCGCCGTCGCGATCGTTGGCTGGCTGTGGTCGAATGCCCTGCACAATCTGTCGGTACGCCGGATTTCGACCGGCTTCGCGTTTCTCGGCCGCGAAGCCGGGATGCCGATCGCGGACAGCTGGCTCGCCTACAACCCGAAGGACCCTTACGTCCGCGCCTTCATCGTCGGCATCGTCAATACGCTCCGAGTCGCGGTGATCGGCATCGTGCTGGCGACCGTGATCGGCACGCTGGTCGGCATCGCGCGGTTGTCGTCGAACTGGCTGCTGTCGCGGCTGGCCGCCATCTATGTCGAACTGCTGCGCGACATTCCCCTGCTGCTGCAATTGTTGTTTTGGTACGTGCTGATGCAGGGCCTCCCGGCGGCGCGCGCCGCGTGGAAGCCGATCGAGGGAGTGTTTCTTTCCAACCGGGGTCTGGTGCTTCCATCCGTCCCGATCGCGGAAGCAAATCTCTGGGTGATCGCGGCCGCCGTCGCCGGGCTGATCGCGCTCTATATGCTGCGGCGGCAACTGATGGCGCGGCAAATGGCCGACGGCAAGGTGCGCCATCTCTGGCCTTACGCTTTGGGCTTGCTCGTGGGATTGCCCGCGCTGGTGTCCCTTGGCTTGGGCGCGTCCTGGACCGTCACGATGCCGGAGTTGCGCGGCTTCAATTTCGTCGGCGGGCTGACGCTGGCGCCGGAATATTTCGCGCTGCTGATCGCGCTCGTCACCTACACATCGGCCTTCATCGCCGAGATCGTCCGTAGCGGCATTCAGGCCGTTCCACGAGGCCAATGGGATGCGGCCAACGCGCTCGGCCTGCGTCGGATTTTTGTGCTTCAGCGCATCGTGCTGCCGCAGGCGCTGCGCGTCATCATTCCGCCGATGACCAGCCAGTACCTCAACCTCACCAAGAATTCCTCGCTTGCGGTTGCGGTCGGCTACCAGGATGTAGTGTCGATCGCCAACACGACGCTGAACCAGACCGGTCAAGCCATCGAAGCCATTGCGCTCATCATGATGGTGTTCCTGACGATCAGCCTCGGCATCAGCCTGTTCATGAACTGGTACAATGCGCGCATCGCGCTGGTGGAGCGCTGAGCCTATGACGTCGATATCAGATGCTCCGCAAAATCCGCTGCCGTTCAACAGCGCGCGATCGCGCAAGGTCCCGGGCGGGCACGTCATCCGCTGGCTGCGCGCCAACCTGTTCGCCTCGGTCACCTCAAGCGTCATTTCCGTGCTCCTGATCGCCCTGCTCGGCAAGGCGCTGGTGAGCCTCGTGCAATGGGGCTACTGGAATGCGATCTGGTCGGTGCCCGGCGACCAGACCGGCGCCTGCCGGTCGATCCGCGGGCTCGGCGCCTGCTGGGCCGTGATCCCCGAAAAATACCGCTTCATCCTGTTCGGCACCTATCCGTTCAGCGAGCAATGGCGTCCGGCGCTGGTGTGCCTGACATTCATTACGCTGTTCTATGTGTCGAGCCGGCGGAGCTGGTGGCGCAAGGAACTGGTGGCGGTGTGGGCGGCCGCATTGGTGCTGATCGGCGTGCTGATGTGGGGCGGCATCGCCGGATTGACCTACGTGTCGCAGGACCGCTGGGGCGGGCTGCCGGTGACGCTGATCCTGGCAACCTTCGGGCTCGCCTTCGGCTTTCCGCTCGGCATCGTCGTGGCGTTGGGCCGCCGCTCCAAACTTCCCGCGATACGCTCGCTCTGCGTGCTCTATGTCGAACTGATCCGCGGCGTTCCCCTGATCAGCCTCTTGTTCATGGCCAGCGTCATGTTTCCGCTGTTCATGCCCGACGGCGTCAATATCGATAAATTGCTGCGGGCGCAGATCGCATTCGTGCTGTACGCCGGCGCCTATCTCGCCGAAGTCGTCCGCGGCGGGCTGCAGGCCGTTCCGAGAGGGCAGCACGACGCCGCCGACGCGCTCGGGCTTTCCTACTGGAAGAAGAACGGCCTGATCATCCTGCCGCAGGCGATCCGCCACGTGATCCCGCCGCTGGTGAACACGTTCATCGCCTTCTTCAAGGATACCAGCCTGGTGCTGATCATCGGCATTTTCGACCTGCTGACGACGGCGAAGACGTCGATCATCGATCCCGCCTGGCAGCCGTTCAGCGTCGAAGTCTACCTGTTCGTGGGGCTGATCTATTTCGTCTTCTGCTTCGCGATGTCGCGCTACAGCCGGCATCTGGAGGCGCAGGCACGGCCGGGTTGACGGGCGATACGGATGGCGCGTCAGCGCAGCCGGGTCTTGAAGCGATGACCGACGACAATCAGCGCCGCACGCGGGCGCTCGACGCTCTCGCCGCCTTCCAGTTCACACGGCCCGGCTTCTGCCAGCCGGTTGTCCTGCGTCACCGCCTCGAGCGCACGCAGGAAATCCCGCCCGTCGGCGGTGATTTGCCAACCGTCGCCATCCCAAAGCACATGGCCGCTGGCGAGAATATCGATTGTCCCAACCCGTCCGGCGAGACGTCTCATCCGCGCGCTCCACTCGGGGCCGCTCGTGGCGAGAATGGCAATGTCTCTCTTGAGTGAAGCTGTTGTCGCTCTGCCGCTGCTGTGACTGGCCAAAACTTTTAGAATAGCAACCTGTATGCTCAAACCCTGCGCCTCGGACCGCCACCCGTTTCTTGTTGTTCTGGCAGTCGGTGCGCTCTGAATATTTCGTTGTGGGGGCAGACGTCCACTGGCCCCGGCCAGTTATCCGCAGGCTTGAAGCATGCGCGTCTCATCCTGGCTGGTGCGGGACTGCAAGACGAGGCCGGCAATTCCACCGTGCGGCATACTGCCGGCCAGGATCCCCTTGCGAGCTACACCTTCACCAGGCTTTCGAAGCCGCCATAGATCAGCCGCTTGCCGTCGAACGGCGGCGGCCCATCCATCATCGACTTGAGCCGCGGGTCCGCCATCACCTTGGCGTTGATCTTGTCGCGCTGGGCGCGCGACTTGTAGGTGATCCAGGCGAATACGACGGTTTCGCCCGGCTTCAACTTGACGCTGCGCGGGAATGAGGTGAGCTTACCGACCTTGACATCGTCGGCGACCCATTCGCGGTAGTCCAGCGCGCCGTGCCCGCGCCAGACTTTGCCGGCCTTTTTCGACATGGCGGTATAAGCTGCGAGCTTTTTCTTCGGCACGGCGACGATGAAGCCATCGACGTAGGGCATGGGGAGCTTTCCTCTTGTTCTCCGGCGTCATTCCGGGGCGATGCGCAGCATCGAACCCGGAATCTCGAGATTCCGGGTCTGGTCCTTCAGACCATCCCGGAATGACGGCTGAAATGTATCGCTGGTACGGCTAGCTATGACAACAAGATGCCTGAACCGGTGCCGGCTGGTATTGGTCACGTAGCCGCACCCAGTCCATCGGATAGGGCAGGCCTTCCTCATGACGCCCGAGCGGCGTCAGGTCGAGGTAATGATAGGCGGCGTTCATCATGTCGAGGCCGCGCGAGTAACAGGAATAGGTGTGGAAGATGTTCCCGGCCTCGTCGCGATAGAACACGCTGATGCCGGGAGCTTCTTCACTTCCGAAGGGAGTGGTTCCGAAATTGTAGTTGCCGCCTCTCTCGATTTGCTCCGGCGTAAACGAAACGCCGTAGTCGTAATTGAACGCGTTTCCGCCGGACGACAGCCAGTCAAACGTCCAGCCCATCCGCTGCTTGAAAGCAGTGAGCTTTGGCAGCGGCGCGCGCGAAATCGCGACCATCGTGGTGTCGCGGGCGGCCAGATGCGGGATCATGCGCTCGAAGCCGTCGGCCCAGAACGAGCAGCTCTTGCAGGCCTCGTTCCAGTCGGGCGCGAACATGACGTGCTGCACCACGAGTTGGCTGCGCCCCTTGAACAGGTCGGCCAAGGTCACTTTTCCATCGGGCCCGTCGAACACGTAATCCTTGTCGACCTTGACCCATGGCAGCGCGCGGCGCTCTTCGGCCAGGCGCTCGCGCGCTTTGGTGTATTCCTTTTCATGCGCAAGGTGCGCCTTGCGGGCGGCGATCCATTCCTCGCGGGAGACGATGGTGTGCGGCTGCATGAGCGGCTCCTGTGTTCAGGCCAGATAGCTTTCGAGTTTGGCCAAGAGTTCCAGCCATCCGCGCTCGTGATTGTCGCGCGCTGTCGCGTCGGCGAACTGTTCGTGGAGAAAAGTGAGCAGTGTGCCGCTGCCTTCCGGCTTCATCGAAATCGTCACCAGCGATTCGCGCTCCGGCGTGGAGTGCCACGCCCAGCTGAACACCAGCCGCTGGTTCGGAACGACCTCGCGATAGACGCCGCCGACCTCATTATACGTGCCCTTGGCGTTGAAGCTGATGCGGTAGCGGCCGCCGACGCGCAGATCGATATCGGCCTTGACCGAACCTTCCTCGACCGATCCGGGCCCGAACCATTGCACTAGTCTTTGCGGGTCGGCCCACGCGGCGAAGACTTTTTCGGGCGCCGCGTTGAGCCGGCGCTTGAGCGTGAGGCTGGGGCGCTCGGCGGGCCCGGCATCAAGGGGGTTTGACTTGATAGGGCTTGACTGGGCGGCCATGGGTCTTCCTCCACAAAAGCGGCAAGGCGGTCGAGAGCATCGGACCAGAAGCGCTGGTAGCGATTGAGCCACTCCATCGCCTGCTCCATCGGCTGGGCGGTCAGCCGGCACGCGACCGTGCGGCCGGTCTTTTCGCGCGCGATCAGGCCGGCGTCCGACAGCACATCGAGGTGCTTCATGATCGCGGGCAGCGACATCGAGAACGGCTGCGCCAGCTCGCTGACCGAAAGGCTTTCGCGGTCGCCGAGCCGCGCCAGCAGCGCACGCCGGGTCGGATCCGACAGCGCGGCAAAGGTACGGTCCAGCACGTCTTCCTGATACTTAACCATACGGTTTAGTATAGACGCAAATAAAACGCCGTCAAGCCGGCGTTTGCATCACGAAGTCGAGAGTTGTGACACGGAGGTTCGGATGGCCGGATCATGCAGCGCAAATACCCTTTGCGCATCAGTCCGGCCATCCCGAGAAAATTAGCGAGCCCGATCAATAATCCCGATAGACCCGCATCCGCCGCTGTTGCCCGAGCGCGGCGCGCGGATTGATATTGCAGTAGAGGCCGCGCCCAGAGGCCGATGCCATGCACTGCGCGTAGGTGCTGTACGAGCACTCGCCGGGGATGCCGACGCTCCGGCCCTGGGCGCAATAGGGGTAATCGTAAGCCGCCGCCGGCACGCTGCCCGCCACCGTGGCAACGGTCGCCGCCGACAGCGCCAATATCGCTACCATTGCATTACGCATCATCGATCTCCTTCACATGACGCAAGAGCCGCGTCGCCTCTGCCATAAAACACCGCGACTGCGCCAATGTTCCGTGAGGTAGATCACTGCACCTTCTCTACCTTGGCTTCCTCGATCACCTTATTCCACTTTTCGGTTTCGGCCACGATCATCGCACCGAACGCTTCCGGCGTGCCGATCAGCGGATCGCCGCCGAGATCGACCAGCCTGGCCTTGATCGCGGGTTCGGCGAGCACCTCGTTGATCTCCTTGTTCAGCTTCGCGATGATTTCCTTCGGGGTATTCTTCGGGGCGCCCATGCCGAACAGCGCACTCGCCTCGTAGCCCGGGATGGTATCGGCGAGAACAGGCACGTCAGGCAACAGCGACGACCGCGCCGTGCCGGTGACGGCCAGCGCCCGCACAGAACCGGCGCGGACATGCTGGAGAATCGAGGGCATGTTGTCGAAGATCACCTGCACCTGACCGCCGAGCAGATCGGTGATCGCGGGTGCGGCGCCGCGATAGGGCACGTGCTGCATCTTGGCGCCCGACATCGCCATGAACATTTCGCCGGACAGATGAACGGACGTGCCGTTGCCCGACGATGCCAGGTTCACCTTGCCCGGATTGGCCTTCACATAGGCAATGAACTCCGCGGCCGTCTTCGCCGGCACGTCCTTGTTGACCGTCATCACGTTGGGCACGCGATTGAACGCCGCGACCGGAGCAATATCGCGAACCACGTTGAACTTCAGATTGGCGTAGAGTGACGCGTTGATGTAGTTCGCCGGGTTGACGAATAGCAGGGTGTAGCCGTCGGGTTCGGCATTGATCACGGATTCGGTGGCGATATTGTTGCCGGCGCCGGGCTTGTTCTCGATCACGAATTGCTGGCCGAGCCGTTCCGACAGCCGCTGGCCGAGCAGCCGCGCAATAATGTCGGTCGCGCCGCCCGGCGGGTACCCGACGACCCATTTCACCGGCCGGGTCGGATAATCCGCCGCCGAAACGCCGTCGATCGAAGCGGCCGTGGAAAGGCCGATCACGGCCAGACAAATCGCGGTGCGACGTGAAATCATAAAACTTCTCCTTGGAGGCCGGGATTCAGGGCCCGGTCCGTTTCTATTGAGCGCGGTTCTATTGAACCGAACGCGGCCGGCGTTGTAACAAACAAACTCCAGCGCGGCCAGTGCGACGCAAGCGCCGCCGACCGCGACGAAAGGATAAGGCATGTCTGTCAGGGTTAACGCGCTCGATCATCTCGTCATCAATGTGTCCGACGTGGCGCGTTCCACCGAGTGGTACCGGAAGATTCTCGGCATGGAGGTCAAGGTATTCGATCCGGGTGCGGGCAAAACGCCGCGGACCTCGCTGGTGTTCGGCAACCAGAAGATCAACGTGCGGCCGCGCGATGCCGACAAGGTCGAGTGGTTCACGGCCGACCACGAAACCGCCGGCAGCGACGATCTGTGCTTCCTGACGTCAAGCACGCCGGACGAAGTGGTGGCGCACCTGAAGGCAAATGGCGTCGCGATCGAGGAAGGCCCGGTCGCCAAACAGGGTGCCCGCGGCGCGCTGCGTTCGGTTTATTGCCGGGATCCCGACGGCAGTCTGATCGAGATTTCGTCGTATGAGGTCGGCGTGCGTTAGCCCCGCTCCCTCCCCGTCATTGCCTGCGACAAACGCGAAGCGTTTGCGCAAGGGAGCGTAGCGACGAAGCAATCCATCTATCCCCGAGCGGTGGATTGCTTCGCTCGCAATGACGTGGAGAAAGCCTAGCCTTCAACGACCATTTGCCCATTGCGCCGTCCAATGGCAGAACTACTCCCAAGCAAAAACCAAGGCAGCCGCTCTAAGGCGCACGGGAGGAATTCATGCCACTTTCGCAAGCCACGCCCGGCATTGTCGGGCCATTCGCGGGCCTCGACGTACCGTGGCTGCTGCGGATGCGCGCTGAGAGCCGCCGCGACCATCCGTTCCTGATCTGGGCGCCGTTCGAGGCGCCGGCGCGGAGCTGGTCTTACGGCGAATTCCACGAGCGCGTCGGCGCGCTTTCCGCCGGCCTCGTCAAACGCGGCGTCAAGCCGGGCGAATATGTCCTGATTCATCTCGACAATTGCATCGAGGCCATGCTGGCCTGGTTCGCCTGTGTCGAACTCGGCGCGATCGCGGTCACCACCAACACCCGCTCGGCGGCGGCGGAAATGGAATATTTCGCCGGTCATTGCGGCGCGGTCGCCGCCATCACCCAACCCGCCTATGCCGAACTGATCTCGGCCAATTGCCGTGGCCTGCGCTGGATCGCCGTGACCTCGCATGATGCCGGCAATACGCCGGCGCAAGGCGCGGCGCGCGGCGACAGTTTTGCGCAACTGTTCGCCGACAGCGCCGACCGGCCGCGCCGCGCCGCCGACCCGTTCGCGCCGTGCAGCGTTCAATACACCTCGGGCACCACGTCGCGGCCGAAGGCGGTGCTGTGGACGCATGCCAACGCACTGTGGGGCGCCAAGATCAACGCCGCGCATCAGGATCTGCACGCCGGCGACGTGCACCAGACCTATCTGCCACTATTCCACACCAATGCGCTGGCCTATTCGATGCTGGCGACACTGTGGGTCGGCGCAAGTTGCGTGATCCAGCCGCGGTTTTCGGCGAGCCGGTTCTGGGGCGCGGCGCTGGACCACCACTGCACCTGGACCTCGACGATCCCCTTCTGCATGAAGGCGCTGCTGGAACACGAGATTCCCAAAAACCACAAGTTTCGGCTCTGGGGCACCGCGGTATCCGAGCCGCCGCCGTTCGCCGCCTTCGGCATCAAGATGATCGGCTGGTGGGGCATGACCGAAACCATTACCCACGGCATCGTCGGCGAGGTCGATCAGCCCAATACGCCGATGTCGATCGGCCGCGCCGCGCCCGAATATCAGATCCGCATCGTCGAGGACGACGGCACGCCGACGGGTGTCGGTGGCACCGGCGATCTCCTGATCAAGGGCATCCCCGGCCTGTCGCTGTTTTCAGAATATCTGCACAACGAAAAGGCCACGCGCGAGAGTTTCGACGAGCACGGCTATTTCATCACCGGCGACCGCGTCACCCTGCTGGAGAACGGCTTCATCCGGTTCGGCGACCGCACCAAGGACATGCTCAAGGTCGGCGGCGAGAATGTCGCGGCCTCCGAGATCGAGCAGGTGATTGCGGTGGTCCCAGGCGTGCGCGAGGCCGCGGTGGTGGCGAAGAGGCATCCGATGCTGGATGAAGTGCCCGTCGTGTTCATCATTCCGCAGGCCGGCGTCAAGGACGCACCGGCCGACCTGCACGACACGGTCATGGCCGCCTGCCGCACGTCGCTGGCCAACTTCAAGGTGCCGCGCGAAATTCACTTCGTCGACGACATGCCGCGCTCGACGCTGGAGAAGGTGGCAAAGGCGGAATTGCGGAAGATGCTGGGGTAATGAAGGCAGTTGTCGCGTAGGGGGCAAAGCGTAGCGTGCCCACCCTTCATCGACGACAGCGCAAGAACGTGGTGGGCACGTCGCTAACGCTCCCTTGCCCACCCCTACGCAGTTCCCTTCAATTCACCTCGAACCGGATCGGCAGCTTTTTCGGGCCGTTGACGAAATAGGCCTGCGTCATCCTCACTTCGCCGTCGAGGGCGATCGATTTCAGCCGCGGCAGCAGTTCCTCGAACAGGATGCGCATTTCCAGCTTCGCCAGATATTGCCCGAGGCAGAGATGCGCGCCATAGCCGAATGCGACGTGGCGGTTCGGCTTGCGGTCGCAGCGGAATTTATACGGCTCGTCGAACACGTCCTCGTCGCGATTGCCGGACGCGTAGCACAGCATCAGCCAGTCGCCCTTTGCAATTTTGCGGCCGCCAAGTTCAGTGTCTGCTGTCGCCGAGCGCATGAAATGCTTGACCGGGGTCATCCAGCGGATGGCCTCGTCGACGAGACCCGGAATCAGCTCGGGATTGGCCTTCACCTTTTCGAATTGCGCGGGGTCTTCCGCCAGCGCCCAGACCGCGCCGGCGGTCGAGGATGATGTGGTGTCGTGGCCGGCGGTGGCGACGATCATGTAATAGCTGGTCGCGTCGTGATCCGGCATGTAGTCGCCGCCGATCTTGGCGTTGGCAATGACAGTGGCGAGATCGTCGCGCGGGTTGCGGCGCCGATCCTCGGTGATGCCCCGGAAATAGGCGCCGAAATCAGCCACCACCGACTGCATCATCACGGAGAACTGCTCCGCCGTGAGCTGTTCCCTGATCCGCGCCGTATCGGGGTCCTGCGGGCCGAACAGTTCCTGCGTCAGCTTGAGCATTCGCGGCTCGTCCTTCTCGGGTACGCCGAGAATTTCCATGATGACGTGCAGGGGATAGCCGAGGGCGACGTCTTCGACGAAATCGCAAGCGCCGCTTTTGTCGAGCATGCGCTGCACGGTGGCGCGCGCGATCTCACTCACGCGCGCCTCGAACTTTCCGAGATTGGCCGGCATGAACCAGCCCTGCGTCAACGCCCGGTATTTCGGATGATCGGGCGCATCCATCTGCACCAGGGAACGAACCAGATTTGGCCCGCCCGTGATCTTTCGCACGCGTTCTTCCACTGCCTGGTTCGTCAGCGTGGTCGGGCGGTCGGCATTGTGGAACAGCTCGTTCTGGCGGCTGACGGCCTGGATATGCGCGTGCTTTGTCACGACCCAGAACGGATCGAATTTCTCGGGCCGCGCGATCCCGAGCGGATTGTTGGCGCGCAGCCAGCGGTAGCTGTCATGGATGCGGTGGTCGGCATAGGCGGCCGGATTGACGAGCGTGGCCGCGATGCCGGCGGGAATGTCAATATTGCCGCTCAAGGTCGCCGTCGTGCCCATGGGCCTCCCCGCCTGCCTATGTCACCTGCACAAGGCGCGCTGATGATCAATGAAAGTTAGGCAGTTGCAAGGCCCGAAGCTTGTGTTGAGCGGCTACTCTCTCCCCGTCATTGCGGGCGAAGCGAAGCAATCCACGGCATAACGGATGGATGGATTGCTTCGTCGCTAACGCTCCCTTGCGCAAACGCTTCGCGTTTGTCGCAGGCAATGACGGCGGAGATTACGGCGCTCAATAATACCCGAACGCCACCGGGCGGAAGGCGTGCAGCAGATGCTGGTCGATCTTGTCGCCCATTTCTTCCATCATGCCGAACGCCTTGGCATGGGTGAACTGCAGCCGGTAGGCGCGCTTCTCGACCAGCGCGGCATAGATATCCACGATCGTGGTCAGCCTGACGATGTCGCTGATCTGCTTGCCGCTCAGGCCATTGGGATAGCCGGTGCCGTCGAGGAACTCGTGGTGGTGCAGCACCACGTCGAGCATTTCGGGCGGGAAGCCGCCTTCCGCGGCCAGCGCGTCATAGCCGCGGCGCGGATGCTGGCGCATCTCTTCCATCTCTTCCAGCGTCAGCGGGCCCGGCTTGTCCAGGATCGTCACCGGAACGAACGCCTTGCCGACGTCGTGCAGCAGGGCGGCACGGGCGAGACGGCGCTGGTCGTCCTCGCGCATGCCGAGATGCTGCGCGTAGGCGACCGCAAAGCCGGTGACGAAGAGACAATGACGGTAGCTGCCGGCGTGATGGCAGCCGACCGTCGTCAGCCATTCCCGCAAGGACGAATGCTTGATCGCCTTGAGAATCTTGTTCTCGGCCTCGATGATGTCGCTGAATTTCAGGGGAACGCCGGCCGGAAGCTTTTCGAAGATCTTGACCATCACGGCGTGCGCCGCTTCGACGCCCCTGTTCAGGACCTTGCCGCGATCGGTCTCGTCATATCCGTCGCTGTCCGGAAACGCGGCGCGAATCCGCTGCAGGATACCTTGCGCGTCGAACGGCCGCGCGATGGTGTCGGTGGCACCGAGCGCCCAGGCCTGCATCGATCCGTGATGCAGCGCGTCAGCCAGCACGAACAGCCGCGGCATTTCGCGATAGGCCTCGGCGCGCAGCTTGTTGCGCACCAGCTGCACGCTCTCCGCGGAGCGCAGGTTGATGTCGACCACGATTCCCGCAAGGTCGCGCTCCGGGGCGTCGGGAATATCTGAAGTCGCGATGGTGTCGACCTGACCGACGGATCGCAGAATGCTGGCGAGTTCGCTGCTTTGATCGCTCCGATCCGAAGCCAGCAACAGCCGACGCCTGGTCGAAGTCTTGTTGGTTGCCGATGTCATGAAACCCCAGACCCCTAGCGGTGATGACCTGCAACCGAAGCTAGCGGATAATCAGTTCCCCGGGGCTTAAGAGGGATGCTGAAAACGAACTACCGTAGACGCTAAAATTTTAGCGATCTTGTTCGTGATGCGCCGTACCCGGAACCGTCATCCTCCGCGCAAGCGATTGATTCAGCACACCATGGCGCTTAGGCCGCATTGCCGCGGCGTGCCGGATGCTCGGCATGCGCGGGACATCACGAGAGAGCGACAAAAAAATCCGCCGGAAGCATTGCCCCCGGCGGATCGTGCATCGATTGATGGCGCGCGCGTCTTACGCCTTCATGCTCGCCTTCACCGCTTCTGCCGTGATCGGCAACGAGCGGATACGTGCGCCGCAGGCGTTGAAGATGGCGTTGCCGAGCGCAGGCGCGATCACCGTCACCGCCGGCTCGCCGACGCCGGTCGGCTTGTCGCCGTTGGCGATGACGTTGACGGCGACTTCCGGCGTCTGGCTCATCCGCAACGGCTTGTAGGTATCGAAATTGGTCTGTTCGATACCGCCATCCTTGAGCGTCGCCTTCTCATACATGGCGAGCGAAAGGCCCCACAGCGCAGCGCCCTCGACCTGGGCGCGGATGTTGTCGGGATGCACCTGCATGCCGACATCGGTAGCCACGGTCAATTTCTTGACCTTGACCTCGCCGGAGGCTGACACGGCGACATGGGCCACGCACGCGGTCCAGCTTGCGGTTGCCCGCTCCTGCGACGAGACGCAGGCGACGCCCATGCCCTCGCCTTTCGGCAATTTGCTGGTGCCGTAGCCGGCCATGCCCATCGCCGCCAGCAGCGTGTTGCGCAGGCGCTGCGCACCGCCGTCGTTCTTGCCTTTGCCGTCCAGCAACGCGATGCGGTACTCGGCGGGATCCTTGCCGGCGGCGTGGGCGAGTTCGTCGATCATGCTTTCGACCGCCCAGAAGGTCCAGCCCGGCGCCACCGAGCGCAACTGACCTGACGGGGTGGCGTTGTGCGCCATTTCGTTCTTGATCGCGCGGACATTGTGATTGGGCACGGAATAGAAGAAGTCCGCGCCGTTCACGGTGAACGAGTCCAGTGGTCCTTTCTTGTCGACCGAGGGCGACAGCATGTCCGGGATACCCCAACGCGCGGTCGGCCATGCGCTGACCACGTCGTGATTGAGCGCGATCAGCTTGCCGTCGGCGTCCAGACCGGCCTTGACCTTCTGGAACGTCAGCGGGCGCGAATAGTCCATGGTCATGTCGTTTTCGCGGCTGTAGATGACCTTGACCGGCTTGCCGACGGCCTTCGCCGCCTGCACCGCAGGCACCATCATGTCGGCGTCGAGACGCCGGCCGAAGCCGCCGCCCAGCCACATCTGGTGCATGACGACGAACTTGGGATCGATCCCGGCCGCACCCGCCGCGATGGCGCCGGAGCGCGTCGCGAACTGGTTGCCGGAATAGATGTGCAGGATGTCGCCCTTGAACTCGGCGGTCGCGTTCATCGGCTCGAGCGGCGCATGGATGTTGATGCTGGTGGTGTACTCGGCCTCCAGCACCTTCGCCGCGGTCCCGAAGGCCGCCGCCGTGTCGCCGTCCTTGACGAAGAACTGCCCGGAATCGTCGAGCGCCTGCAGCCGCTTCGCCTCGTCGAGCAACGATTGGCTCGACAGCTTGGCGTTCGGACCGTTGTCGTAGGTGATTTTCAGCGCATCGGCCGCCTTGCGGGCGTTCGCATAGGTATTGGCCACCGCCACCACCCAGCCGCTCGTGCTGCCCGTCTTGTCGTCGAGAATGACGGCCTTGATGAAGCCCGGCACCTTCTTCGCTTCGCTATCGTCGAGCGATTTCACCGTCGCGCCGAAACGCACGGGCGGCGTGACCACCTTGCCATAGGCCATGCCCGGCAACATGACGTCGATGCCGTATTTGGCCGTACCGTTGGTCTTCGGGGGAATATCGAGCTGCGGAACCGAGACGCCGATCATGGTGTACTGGTCGGGCGTCTTCAGCTTGATCGCCTTGAGTTCATCGGGCGTGAAGGTCTTGGTGATCTTGCCGCTCTTGACGATTTCCGCAAACGTCATCGACTTCTTCGACTTCGGATGCGAGACGGTGGAGTTACGCACCACCAGTTCACCCTTGTTGAAGGGCGGAACGCCCATGGCGGCAGCCGCGGCATCGATCAGGGCCATGCGGCCGGCGGCGCCAGCGCGGCTCATCGCGTCGAAGTTCATCATCGTGCTCCAGCTGCCGCCGGTAATCTGCGCGCCGAGCACGGGGTCGTTGAACTTCGGATCGTTCGAGGCGAGCTGAACCCGCATGTCCTTCCAGGACGCACCGAGTTCCTCGGCCACGATCTGCGCCATCGTCGAGGCGATGTGCTGGCCCATGTCGGCCTTGCCGCAAGTCACCGTAACGAGGCCATCGGGCGCGATCGAGTACCAGACACTGGCCTCGAAACTGGAGGGCGCGGCCAAAGCCTGATCGATACCCGGAACGGCGGCATAGCCGAGCACGAGGCCCGTGGCGGCCGAGCCGACCAGGAACGAGCGGCGGCTGAGATCGGTTGGCGCGCTGCCGGTGATTTTCACGTGCGTATTCATGTGGCCCTCCGCTCGGTGCCGGCGTTGGAGGCGGTACGCATTTCGGATGCGGCGCGCATGATCGCCTTTTGAATGCGCGAATAGGTCATGCAACGGCACAGATTGCCGTCCATATGCGCGACCACTTCATCCTTGGTCGGATTGGGATTCTTGGAAAGAAGCGATGCCGCCTGCATGATCTGGCCGGACTGGCAGTAGCCGCATTGCGGGACCTGCTCGAGGATCCAGGCCTTCTGCAAGGGATGATCGCCCTTGGCGGACAGACCTTCGATGGTGGTGATCTTCTTGCCGACGGCGTCGCTGACCATGGTCTGGCAGGAGCGAACGGCTTCGCCATTGACGTGAACTGTGCAGGCGCCGCAGAGACCTGCGCCGCAACCGAATTTCGTACCGGTCATCTGCAATTGCTCGCGGATGACCCAGAGCAGCGGCGTATCGTTGGACGCCTCGACGGACATATTCCGTCCGTTGATATTGAGACTAGGCATGTTCGCTCCCCTTCCGGTGTATGAAGCCGCTTACGGCGGCATCTCACTTTTGGGTATTGGCCGGCACCCACCGGGTCGATGCCAGTTGGCGCGAAGAATGGTACCGATCTTTTCTAGAGGCAATGCAATTTGGAATCGTTCGAAGAGAATACCGTTGTGCGCTGCGGCAAGGCGTTGTCGTCAACACGTCGATCAACCTCGTCGCCGCAGACGCATCTTCCGTTTCCGCATTTCCCAACCGCGAACGGATCGCGCTAGGATAGGAGGAGGGCGGAATCAGGCGTCGTTGCTTCGGGAAAAACAGGAATGCCGACAATCAATCGTGACGGAGTCCACATCTATTACGAGGTTCACGGCTCCGGCCCACCGTTGCTACTGACACACGGCTATTCGTCGACCAGTGGGATGTGGCAGGGCCAGATCGCAGCCTTGTCGAAACATAACAAGCTCGTGTTGTGGGACATGCGGGGTCACGGCCAGTCCGGTTACCCCGAGGATACCGCAGCCTATAGCGAAGCGCTGACGGTCGCCGACATGGCGGCGCTGCTCGACGCCGTCGGCGCCGAGAAGGCGATCGTCGGCGGGCTCTCGCTCGGCGGCTACATGTCGCTGGCGTTCTACCGCGCCCATCCGGACCGCGTCCGTGCACTCCTAATCATCGACACCGGCCCCGGCTTCAAGAAGGACGAGGCCCGCGAGGCCTGGAACCAGCGCGCGCATGACACCGGCGACCGCTTCGAGCGCGAGGGTCTGGAGGTTCTGAAATCGGCCAGCCGGGAACGCTCCAGCGTCACCCATCGCGACGCGTCGGGACTGGCGCGCGCCGCGCGCGGCATGCTGACCCAGCGCGATGCCCGCGTGATCGAATCCCTGCCCGATATCAAGGTACCGTCGCTGATCGTGGTCGGTGCCGACGACACGCCGTTCCTCGCCGCCTCCGACTACATGGCCGCCAAGATTCCGGGCGCGCAGAAAGTGGTGATCCCGGCCGCCGGCCACGCCGTCAACATCGACCAGCCTCAGGCCTTCATCGACGCCGTGCTGCCGTTCCTCGACGGCCTCGATGCCAAGGCACCACGGAAAGCCGCGTCATGAAGATAGCCGCTGTGGCCTTCGCGCTGATCGCAGGCAGCTTCACGCAAGCTGCCGCACAACAACTGCCGCCGATCGGCGGCCCCTACCCGCCGCCTTTCACCGAAGCGCTGTCGAACAACACGCCATTGGCGTTCGGCATGGACGCCGACGAAGCCGCAGCTGCGCTCGGCACCCCGCTCAATTATGTCCGTGGCCGTCCGGGCGAAGAAGTCTACCTCACATTCCGCAACATCGGCGGCAGCGGATTGTTCAACAAGAAGGACCGGCTCTTTCTGCAATTTCGCAAAGGCAGGCTGGCCGGCTGGAAAGGCGACTGGGGGCACAACTGGATGTGGCAATAGCCGCGGCTCCGCACATCACGCAACCGACGTCGTGCAACCCAAAACAAGAAGGGATGATCCGTGGGACAGGATATCAAGCTGACGGCTTCGGACGGTTTTAAACTGGGCGGCTATCGCGCCGATCCCGCTGATGCGCCGAAGGCGGCCATCGTGGTGATCCAGGAGATCTTTGGCGTCAATCACCACATCCGCTCGGTGTGCGATCGGCTGGCGGGCGAAGGCTATGTCGCGATCGCGCCGTCGATCTTCGATCGCACCCAGCCGGACTTCCAGTGCGGCTATTCGCCTGACGAGATCGCGACCGCGCGAAAGTTCATCGCCAATCCCGATTGGGCCGCGATGCTGCGCGATGCCCAGGCCGCGATCGATGCCGTGAAGGATGTCGGCCCGGTCGGCATCATCGGCTTCTGCCTCGGCGGCAGCATCGCCTATGCGGCGGCGACCAAGCTGTCGGGGCTATCGGCCGCCGTCGGTTACTACGGCGGCGCCGTCGTCCGCTTTGCCGACGACAAACCGCTAGTGCCGACGCAACTGCATTTCGGCGAAAAGGATGCGGGCATTCCGCTGACCGATGTCGAGGCCATCAAGGCCAAGCGGCCGGATGTCGAAGTCCACATCTACCCCGGCGCCCAGCACGGCTTTCACTGCGATGAACGCGCAAGCTACGACAAGGCCAGCGCCGATATCGCCTGGCCGCGCAGCCTGGCGTTTTTTGCGAAGCATCTAAAGAGGTGAGGCGAACTTCTCCGCCGTCATTCCGGGACGTGCGCAGCACGAACCCGGAATGACGGACCGCAAGCAAGTAACAGTTCACTCGCCCTTGACGCCGGTTGCCTTCACGACATCGGCCCATTTCTCGTAGTCGCGGCGCAGGACTTTCTCGAACGTTTCCGCCGATCCACCCACCGGCACGAGGCTGAGCGTCTCGATTCCGGCGACGCCCTCGGGCGAGGCGATGATGCGGGCGAGTTCGTCCGAAAGCTTCTTCACGATCTCCTTGGGTGTTGCGGCGGGTACGAACACGCCGAGCCAGCCTTCGATTTCAAAACCGGGGTAACCGAGTTCGGCCATCGTCGGCACGTCGGGCAACGCGGTCCTGCGCTTCTCGCCGCCAACCGCCAG
This sequence comes from Bradyrhizobium sp. AUGA SZCCT0283, assembly GCF_018130385.1. Lineage (GTDB taxonomy): Bacteria > Pseudomonadota > Alphaproteobacteria > Rhizobiales > Xanthobacteraceae > Bradyrhizobium. The sequence continues at coordinate 320,953 of NZ_JAFCLU010000001.1, forward strand.
CGCCCTGAGCTTGCCCGCCTTGATTTGCGCGCTCGCCGTGGTCAGGTCCTGGAACGCCGAGGTAACCGTGTTAGCGAGCAAGTCGTTCGTGAGAGGAGCCGAGCCGCGATAGGGGATATGGGTCATGTCGATATCGGCGACCTTCTTGAGCAATTCGCCGTAGAGGTGGGACGTCGTGGCGTTGCCGAAGGTGCCGTAAGGCTTGCCGGGGTTCGCCTTGGCATAATCGACCAGCTCCTTGACGGACTTGATCGGCTGCTGCTCGGGGACCACCAGAACGATGGTCGACAAGGCGATCTGGGTGACCGGCGCGAGATCCTTGAATACATCGTAAGGCAGCTTCGCAACGAGGCTCGGCGCCTGAATGATCTGCGTAATGCCGATCAGCACGGTATGGCCATCGGGCTGCGCCTTGGCTACGTAATCATTGCCGACTACGCCGCCGCCGCCCGACTTGTTCTCGACAAGGACGGTCTGCTTCCACGACTCCTGCAATTTGTTGGCAAGCAAACGGGCGAGGACGTCGGTGGCGCCGCCGGCCGGGTACGGCACGACGAAGGTGATGCGTCGGCTCGGATAGGAATCCGCCGATGCCTGATGCGAAGAAGCACACAAAGCCGTCACGGCGATGGAAGCAAGCAACGCTGCCGCGGTCGCCGCCCGCACCACGCCGACCGGCAAATGATAGTTCATGGTCATACTCCGGATTGCAGGCACATTACCGACAAGCCGGCGCGCCTCGATTCAATGATGCATTTCTCTACATCGCTGCAGCGCAACTTGGAACATGGTTTCTAATGCGATCAGCGCATAGCGCTAATTTACCGCAACCGACACCGACGCACGGCGTCAACAGACTTTCGGAAACGTGCGCGGACACACTTCTGCCACTGCAGGTTAGACCGACCTGAAGATTGATTCTGCAACATGACGCAAAACGCCGGATCCGCACCGGCGCGAAATGGATGCTGAATTTTCCGCAGCTCAAACGCGCGGCATTTGCCTGGCGATCATGCTCAAGAAAAGGGCCAGATCGAGATGACGATTCGATGAAAATGCGTTGCGCGCTAGAACCAGCGCTCGCTGACGAGCACGGTATCACCGGGACTGATCGGGCTGCCGGGCGGAACGACGAAGCGTGCTGCTCCCGACGCATCGGTGTGGGTGACTGTAACGCTATCGCGGCGGGCGCGCGGCGAAAAGCCGCCGGCAATCGCCACCGCGCTCTCGACCGTCATGTTGGGTACGTACGGATATTGCCCGGGTGCTGCGACCTCGCCGAGAATGAAGAACGGCCGATACGCTTCGATCTCCACCGCGACCGATGGATCCCTGATGAAGCCGGCGCGCAGTTTCGCTGATATCTCCGCCGCCAGTCCCGCCGTGGTGCGGCCCCGCGCCGGCACCGAACCGATCAGCGGCATCGTGATCGAGCCGCCGGCGTCGATCGCGTAGGTGTTGGTCAGGCCTTCCTGGCCATAGACGACAACGCGCAATTTGTCGCCGGCATCGAGATGATAGGCAGCGTCATATCGCACCGGCGCGGGTTCGACATAGGCCACGGGTGCAGCGACGACGACGGGTGCTGGTGCTGCGCGTGGTGTCGCGGCGAAGGCGGCGCGAAGCGCGCCGATGGCGCCGCCGCCGGACTCGGCCGCGACCGCCTGCGGCGGCGGGGCGTTCGGCTGGCCGTAGGCCATTGAATCGAGATCGCCTTGCGGCGCGACCGCGACCGGCCCGGTCGTGCGCATGCAGCCCGACAGAGCGAGCGCGGTGATGATCGCAGTGATCGGTATTCGAAACGCGCGCACAACCCGCACCGGAGCCATCCCTCAAAACGAGACGGCTCCAGTCTTGCACCGGGTATGGTTAATAAAGGGTTGTTTGCACGCGGCGCGGGAGATCGAGACTCCCTCGCCCCGCGCTTGCGGGGTGAGGTTGAAGAAGGCAGCCGATCAGGCGGTCACGCCGGCGCCGATCGGGCACGACACGCCGGTGCCGCCCAATCCGCAATAGCCCGCCGGGTTCTTGGCGAGATATTGCTGATGATAGTCCTCGGCGAAATAGAATTTGCCCGATGGCGCGATCTCGGTGGTGATGGCGTTGAGGCCCTTCGCCGCCAGCGCCTTCTGATACGATGCCTTCGACGCGTCGGCGGCTTGGCGCTGCGTATCGCCGAAGGTGTAGATCGCCGAGCGATACTGGGTGCCGACATCATTGCCCTGGCGCATGCCCTGCGTCGGGTTGTGATTTTCCCAGAACGTCTTCAGGAGTTGATCGTAGGAGATCTTCTTCGGATCGAACACGACCAGCACCACTTCGGTATGACCGGTGCGGCCCGAACAAACCTCTTCATAGGTCGGATTGGGCGTATGTCCGCCGGCATAGCCGACGGCGGTCGCATAGATGCCGTCGCCGAGTTCCCAGAACTTGCGCTCTGCGCCCCAGAAACAGCCCAGGCCGAACACCGCCTGCTCAAGGCCCGCAGGATGGGGCGGCTGCAGCTTGCGGCCGTTGACGAAATGCGTGGTGGCGGTCGGTATCGGGGTGGCACGGCCCGGCAGCGCTTCGGCTGCGCTTGGTAACGCGGTGGTCTTGCGCATGAACAACATGGAGTACCTCCAGGCGGGACATCGGGGGACGCGACAACGGCGTCGGGCGGTTGGATTTCTATATATGTCTTTACGCCGGATATCGCAGCCCTGTTACGCCGTGCCCGAGGGCGGGCGGCGGCCGGGTCAGTCCCGCGAATAGCCGATCAATGGCTTGCGGGGCCGGAACAGGATCATGAGCAGAATGCCGACCACGCCCATCACGGCAAAAACCGGCTGATCCAACAGGACCTTGATGACGCTGTTCCAGAGCCAGGGTGCGGTACCCTCGACCCAGGTCCGGAACGCAAGCTGGCTGGACTGATGGACGTCGTTCCAGAACTGGCCAAACCGGGTGAACCGCAGGGTCTGGTCGGCGACGAAACGGGCGCCGTCATAGACCATAAAGATGAATCCGCCGGCCAGGAGCAGCAGGCCGATTAGCCGGAAAAAACCGCGGATCATGCGTCACCTTATATCTATCGCCCCCAACAGACCGTCAGCCAATACCGGGGGCACCCCGGAAATTCAACCTCATCAGCACCTTACGCGCCATTTCCGCGCCCCTTCCCGGCCTTTCGGGGAGGGCGGAAAGCGTTGACGGTGCAGGACTCGCCCTCTATAAGACCCCCAATGGCGGCGGGCGCAATCCCGCCGCCGCTGTTCTTTGAGCAGCGCCGGCTTCGGGAGCATTTTGGCTTCCGTCCATGGCATCCTCAAGAACGGCTTACGTCAGAACACCCTGGAAAACACCACCAGCGTCGATCACGCAATTTGAACGGCCGGCGCGCTCAAGCCCGACCACCCGAGCGATGACAGCCGAAGGATAGTTGAGAACATGGCCAATACCTCTTCCGCCAAAAAGGCGACCCGCAAGATTGCCCGCCGCACCATCATCAACAAGTCGCGCCGCACCCAGATGCGTGGCGCGGTTCGTACCGTCGAGGAGGCGATCAAGAGCGGCGATCGCGAGGCGGCACTCAAGGCGATGAAGCACGCAGAACCGGAACTGATGCAGGCGGCGCAGCGCAACATCATTCACAAGAACAATGCGAGCCGGAAGGTGTCGCGCCTGACGCACGCGATCGCCAAGCTCGCGAAGTGAACTGACAGAAATAGATATTCGTCAAAAGCCCGGCTTCGCCGGGCTTTTGTTTTTTCCCAGTCATGCCGGCGTGCGAGCATGACCGCGAAAATCCATCTCGCCAGGCACGTGCATTCTGTTGCATTTCGGGCTCACGCTGAAAGGTGCGCTGTGACAATTCAATTGTCCCGTTGCTGAGCACCGGGTTACGTGTCACATTTCTAGCGCCCGTAGTTTTACGAGGTGCAATTTATTGCACTAGCGTAGTCGTGAGCATTTGCGAGAAGCATGAGCGCAACGGCTGACCAATCCGACGCCAGCTTCTTCTGCCCGCATCGCTGCCGCGCAGGGTTACCCTGAAAAACAATTCCGAAAAACGACGTCTCGCTAATCACTTATCCACATAGCGAGCACAAGCGTTTTGAAAATTGGTCCCGGTAACCACGATTGTAACGGTTTCTTAAAAAATTTTGCGAGTGCAGCGAAAACTGTCACGGTTGTCGGCGCCGCGCGATTCTACGCGCTGATTCAAAAACTTGGTGTGGAGTTTCGCAATTGCAGTGTTGCAACACAGCCGAAGAGTCGGGCCACGTCGTCGAATCACGGATTGTCAGAAATCGCGCTTGGTGTATTTGTTACTCGTTCGCGACGTTCAAGGCTCTCCTGACCAGCGCGGTATGAGACCCAAGAGCGGACGTGCAAATCGGCGGCGGTGTGCGCGTTAGCGACGCTTTCCAAGCGAAGCTGAGTTGGTAACTCATAGCAATATGGGAGCGGTTGTTTTGTGTCTAAATTTCCCGGCGTGGCGCTCGCGTTCAGCGCGCTCCGGACAAGGGGAATAAGACAAGGGAACAAGATGCTGGCCGGCGATGCAACGATTGGGAACGCAGAGATCGTGAACGTGTTGAAGACGACAGACTGAGATATGCGGCGGCGCAGCGGTCGGACAAGCGGATGTTCGGTAGCAGCAGACAGGCTTTGAAAACACTGGTGATGTGATTGCTCGCCGCGCGTTCTCGCGGCGAGAGGGGGAGGTACTATGCTTTACGGAATCAACGCGACATTCGGCACGCTCATTTTTTCCATCGAGACCGCTTCTGAATCCCTGAACGACGTCTTGAGTCGTCCACCCACGCGAACTCCGGCTAGACCGTCGAGTACGCGCTGACCTCGCGGTAGCCTCTCACTCCATCCAGCCTTTGATCTGTGCAACGGCGATTCCGCCGAACGTTCGATCCTTGTCTGGTGGTGGCTGAAGCTCCGCGTCGAGGTCACGTCTGGCAGGAAACCTGCAAGGCAACCCGCCAGGCGATTTCCCAAATACCATTACTCATTCAGAAAAGTTCTCAGGCAATGACAAATATGGAACAGGATCGTTGGTCGCGCGTGAAGGGGCGGTTGCGGACGAGTGTGGGCGAGGACGTCTATACGAGCTGGTTTGCGCGCATGGACCTGGAGGGCGTGCAGGACGAAAGCGTGCATCTGTCGGTTCCGACCCGATTCCTCAAGAGCTGGATCCAGGCGCATTATGCCGACCGCGTCCTGACCTGCTGGCAGGCCGAGATGCCGGAAGTGCACCGCATCGACCTCACCGTGCGCACCGCGATGCGCTGCGCCGCGCCCGCCAAGGAAGCCGCAGTTCCAGCCGATCAACGCCGCATCGAGCAGGCCAATGGACGGCCCGCGCCCGAATTGCGCGCGACCGCGACCGCGCCGGTGTCCGCCAATCATGACGCGCTCGGCGGCTCGCCGCTCGATCCGCGCCTGACCTTTGCAAGCTTCGTGATCGGCCGCTCCAACACGCTGGCCCATGCGGCCGCGCGCCAGGTTGCCGAAGGACGCCGCGGCGATGCCGTGATGTTCAACCCGCTCTACATTCACGCCGGTGTCGGCCTGGGCAAAACCCATCTGCTGCAGGCGGTGACATGGGCCGGCAATTCGGGGAGCGAGCGCAAGGTGCTCTATCTCACCGCCGAGAAGTTCATGTACGGCTTCGTCGCCGCGCTGAAGACGCAGACGGCGCTGGCGTTCAAGGAGGCGCTGCGCGGCATCGACGTGCTCGTGATCGACGATCTGCAGTTCCTGCAGGGCAAATCGACCCAGGCCGAGTTCTGCCACACGCTGAACGCGCTGATCGATGCCGGACGTCAGGTGGTAATCGCCGCCGACCGACCGCCGTCCGATCTCGAGAGCCTCGACGATCGCGTACGCTCGCGGCTGGCCGGTGGCCTCGTCGTGGAGATGGGTTCGCTCGGCGAAGAACTGCGCCTCGGAATCCTGAAGTCGCGCGTGGCGGCAGCGCGTGCGCATCACGCGAGCTTCGACGTACCGGAAGCGGTGCTGGATTATCTGGCGCGCACCATCACCCATAACGGCCGCGACCTCGAAGGCGCCATCAACCGCCTGCTCGCCCACTCCAAGCTCAACGCCCAGCCGGTGACGCTGGAAATGGCCGAGCGCGAGGTGCGCGACCTGATCCGTCCGCAGGAACCGAAGCGGATCAAGATCGAGGACATCCAGCGGGTGGTCGCCCGGCAATACAATGTCAGCCGTTCGGACCTGCTCTCGTCCCGGCGGACCGCGAACGTGGTTCGGCCGCGTCAGGTCGCGATGTATCTGGCCAAGACGCTGACGCTGCGTTCGCTGCCCGAGATCGGCCGCCGGTTCGGCGGACGCGACCACACCACGGTGCTACACGCCGTGCGCAAGATCGAGGCACTGGTGGCCCGGGATACCGCGCTGTCCGAAGAGGTCGAGTCGCTGAAGCGGCAATTACAGGAATAACGGCATAAGGAACAGGACTGGCTCCTCCCCAGCCTCTCCCGCCCTGATCCAATCGAAGTCGGATTTATCCGACTTCGATAATTATAACGCCCAACCCGGGTAAACCCGGTTGGGTGGGCGGGAGAATTTTTTTCTGCCGCCATTTTCTGCCGCAAAAGTGGGGAACGGGGTTCTCTCTCCCTTGCACCGGCGCCCCATCCGCGCCACCTTGCGGTCCCCCCGGGGGTTTGATCAAATCCGATCCTGATCCGGCTTTTCGGGTTTCCAATGCCGCGGCGCTGCCTTTACGGGCCGCCCGGCTTTTCCATCTCTGGCGGGTATTGCAATGAAGGTCACCGTCGAACGCGCGCAACTGCTGAAATCGCTCGGCCACGTCCATCGTGTGGTCGAGCGCCGCAACACCATCCCGATCCTCGGCAACGTGCTGGTCCGCGCCGAAAACGCCCGGCTGTCGCTGAAGGCGACCGATCTCGACCTGGAGGTGACCGAAACGCTGCCGGCGGAAACCGCGACCGGCGGCGCCACCACCGTGCCGGCGCATATGTTCTACGACATCGTCCGCAAACTGCCCGATGGCGCACAGATCGTGCTGGAGGCCGACGGCGACCGTGCGGTGCTGGCGATCCGCGCCGGCCGCTCGCGCTTCACGCTGCAGACCCTGCCCGAAAGCGACTTCCCGGATCTCGCCGCCGGCGACATGACGCATTCGTTCTCGCTGGCGGCTGCCGACGTCAAACGCCTGATCGACCGCACGCAGTTTGCGATCTCGACCGAAGAGACCCGATACTACCTTAACGGTATCTATCTGCACACGGCCGGCAGCGCCAAGGCCGCCACGCTTCGCGGCGTGGCGACCGACGGCCATCGGCTGGCGCAGATCGATCTGGCGCTGCCCTCTGGCGCCACCGGCATGCCGGGCGTGATCGTGCCGCGCAAGACGGTCGGCGAAGTGCAGCGGCTGATCGAGGACAACGAAGCCGAAGTCAAAATCGAACTCTCGCAGGGCAAGATCCGCTTCACCCTCGGCAACGTCGTCCTGACCTCGAAACTGATCGACGGAACCTTCCCGGACTACGGCCGCGTCATTCCGCAGAATAACGACAAGGAGCTGATCGTCGACAAGAAGGATTTCGAGGCCGCGGTCGACCGCGTCTCGACCATCTCCAGCGAGCGCGGCCGTGCCGTGAAGCTCGCACTGTCCGCCGGCAAGCTGGTGCTGTCGGTGACCAATCCGGATTCCGGCAGCGCCACCGAAGAACTGGAAGTCGAGTACGCCTCCGACGCACTCGATATCGGCTTCAACTCGCGCTATCTGCTCGACATCGCCGCCCAGATCGAAGGCGAAGTCGCCGTCCTGAAGCTCGCCGACCCCGGCTCGCCGACGCTGGTGCAGGACAAGGACGACAAGGGCGCGCTCTACGTGCTGATGCCGATGCGGGTGTGAGCACAACTGTCATTGCCGGGCTTGACCCGGCAATCCATCAAACCAAATGACCTATTGGGTGTACATCCTCGCTAGCAAGCCCGGTGGAACGCTGTATGGGTGTAACGTGGTTCGGCGCGTCTACGAGCATCGGGAAGGCTTGGCGGACGGCTTTACCAAGCGATACGGCATCAAGGCACTGGTCTATTTCGAAGCGCACGAAACGATTGCCGTAGCGCTTCAACGCGAGAAGAACATCAAGCATTGGTCGCGCGAGTGGAAAATAGATCTGATCGTCGCGGGCAATCCCGATTGGCGAGATCTTTACGAAGAAATTGTCCGCTGACGCGGACGATGGATTGCCGGGTCAAGCCCGGCAATGACGACCGGCCATGACCCCCTCCCGCATCCAACGCCTCTCCCTCACGCATTTCCGCAACTACCGCGCGGCGAGCGTGCAGGCGCGGGGGGATGTCGTGGTGCTGGTGGGGCCGAACGGCGCCGGCAAGACCAACTGCCTGGAGGCGATCTCGTTTCTGTCGCCGGGGCGGGGCCTGCGGCGCGCGACGCTGGAAGATGTCGCCGACAACCAGGGCGATGGCTCCTGGGCGGTCTCGGCCGAGGTCGAGGGCGCGCTCGGGCTCGCCACGCTCGGGACCGGCATCGACGCGCCCGCAGCGGAAGCCGCCTCCACCAGTCGGCGCTGCCGGATCGACCGCGAGCCGGTGAGTTCGGCAACCGCCTTTGGCGATCATTTGCGCATGGTGTGGCTGACGCCCGCCATGGACGGGCTGTTTCTCGGCGCCGCTTCCGAACGGCGGCGCTTCTTCGACCGGCTGGTGCTGGCGATCGACAGCGAACATTCCAGCCGAGTCTCGGCGCTGGAGCGCTCGTTGCGCTCGCGCAACCGCCTGCTCGAAGTGCGCAATTATGACGACCATTGGTGCGACGCGATCGAGCGCGAAACCGCCGAGCTTGCGGTTGCGGTCGCCGCCACCCGCGGCCAGACGGTGACGCGGCTGGCCGCGATGCTGCGCGAACGCGGGCAAGCCTCAGCCTTTCCGTCGGCACAGATCATGCTCGACGGCTGGATGGAAAATGCGCTGCTCAATGAGTCCGCGACATCGGTGGAGGATCGTTACCGCGAGATCCTGCGCGCCAGCCGCGCCCGCGACGCCGCGGCCGGCCGCACGCTGGACGGCCCCCACCTCACCGATCTGCAGGTGGTCTACGCGCCCAAAAACATGCCGGCGCGCGACGCCTCCACCGGCGAGCAAAAGGCACTGCTGATCGGGCTGGTGCTGGCCCATGCCACGCTGGTTGCCGAAATGACCGGCATCGTGCCGCTGCTGCTGCTCGACGAGGTGGTCGCGCATCTTGATCCCAACAGGCGCAAGGCGCTGTTCGATGAACTCGCCAGGCTAGGCGCGCAGGTCTGGATGACCGGGGCCGATCCGGCCGCATTCGTCGATATCGGCACGACGGGCGAGATTTTTGATGTGGAATCGGGTCAGGTGAGCCGCCGCGGCTGAGCCCATAAAGGGCCAGTTTGAACCTAATCCCGTGCCGGCGCGACTAGTTTTTGGGACTGGCGTCAGAGACGCCGCGGCCCTTGCGGCCACGCGGCCATCGTTCGTACGCAACAAATACCGGAGACGAAAATGCCTGAGATCGAGCGCGGGGTCATCCCGGCCGGAAAACGCCTGCTGCCGCTGATCTTCCTGCTGGCTGTCGGCACACCGCTGGTGGCGAAGGCCGACAATGGCATCGTGGACGTCCGCGCGCTGCCGCGCCTGGAAGGCGCCGTCGAAGATTCCTCGCGCACACAATCCTACAGCATGAGCTACGGTGTTCCGACCGTCGTCGCGGTAACGTCAGCCGCCACCAAAAAGCTGCTCGCCGCCGACGGTTGGGTGCAATTCTTGCGGCCGCTCGATGAGAAGAGCAGCCTGCTCACTTTCAAGAAGGCCCAGCAGGGGCTCAACGTTCATTTCACGCAAGGCCTCGGCCGGCCCGATCAATCGGTGGTGTACTACACCGCCGAGCGGATCACCTCCAACGTGCCATTCCCCCCGGACGCGACCGATATCGTGTTCGACCAGCACCGGCCCTATCTCGGCTGCATTGCGCCTCTCGCCTTTGACGCAACGCTCGATTTCTTCCGCAGGGAGATGGCCGCGATCGGCTGGAAACCGCTTTCCGCCGTTGATGCGACCGCGCGGTGGCCCGGCGCGGAGCTCAGTGAGACGGTCCAGAACGGCGTCCGCACCTATTACAGCCATGACGATGGCGATGGCTTCTACCGGCAGCGACCGATCATGCTGACGCTGCTGCGTCGCGACGACGGCAGGACCAGCGTGGAAATCCGGGTCGCGCCGTTCGCACTGCCGCAGACATTGGAGGCCGATTCCGAAATGGCTGGCCTGCCGCGGCCGAAGCCGACCAAGACTGCGAAAAGCTCCGGCGGCTCCGATTCTGTCCGCCGACAGATGGAGGTCGCGGTCATCGCCGAGCTTCCCGCAACGCTTGCCTTCTATCGCCGCGAACTTGCAAGCCGTAACTGGACCGAAGAGACGAAAGGCGCAGTCGTCACGCCTGATAACGTCACGCTGAATTTCTCCTCCGCCGAGCAGACCGCAACGCTGACGCTCGGACGCAAATACGACCTGACTGTCGTCGGTCTCACCACACAGATGACGGAAGCGGCGCTGGCCGCCCGCGCCAAGGCGAAGAAAGAGGCCGACGCGAAGTTCATGAACGACGCCGCTGATATGGCCAAGCAGGTGATCGCCGCCGACGAGGCGCGGCGGGTCGCGCAGGCCGCCAATCTGTCGGATGCGCCGCTGCGCACGTTGGCCGACAGCGCAACCCCGTTGCCGGTGCCGGAGAACGCGGAAAACGTAAAATTCGACGGCGCCGACGGCAGGCTCGGATTCGATTCCGCCTCCAGCGTGAAGGCGATCGCCGCATTCTATCGTGGCTTGCTGAAGTCGCAGGGCTGGAAAGAGCGGCCTTCGGTCATCAATCAGGCCAACATGGTCGTGATGGACTTTTCCAAAGGCGGCAAGGCATTCTCCCTCACCGCCATGCAGATGGGGCCCAAGGTCAAGGTCAGCGCCGATGGTACCGGCCTGGTGATGGCGAACCAAAAAGTGGCCGCCAAGGCTGACGGAGCGGGCGCTCAGGCCTCCAATGAACCGAGCGCCAAGGTCGCCGATGAGGTTCTCGAAGCCGAGGCCGATTCGCCGTTGCCGGTGCCGAGCAAGCGCACCATGCGCTCGATCGGGACCGGAAAGATGCCCGGCAGCGACGCACCGTTCCGCAGGGAGCTCGAGGCCAGCGTTCCCGCCACGCTCAATTCGGTGCTGGTCTTCTACCGCAGCGAACTCGGCAAGCGCGGCTGGCAGGAGACGGCGGAAGGCGCTGTCCTGAAACCTGACCAGGTGCACTTGGCGTTTACCTCGCCCGACGGACCGGCGACGCTGAAACTTGGCCGCGGCAAGGGCGAGACCACGATCAATCTCGCCCAGAAATATCCGGCCGCGGCCGCCAAGGCGGACGTCGTACCGAAGCCCGGCCAGTCCAAACTGATGTTCGGCAATATCGGCAAGAGCGACGCCACGGTTTCGATCAACAAGCAGACGATCAAGATCGCGGCCGGCGCCGGCGGACCGCAATCGCCAAGGCCTCCAATGATCGATTTGCCGCCGGGCAAATACCAGTACGCGCTGAAGATCGCGGGCGGCCCCGCGCGCAACAACCAGATCGAGTCGGCGCCGGCGACACCTGGGGCGTGATAATCGGGCCCGGCGGCGATGTGCTGCCGTTGCAGATGTATTGAGCGCGTGCGCTATCTCGCCTTGCCCGCAGATGCCGCGCCGGCGAGCAGGCGGTCGATGATGGATGCGATCAGAAAGACCGATCCCTTTTCAGTGACGTGCACCTGATCGCTAACGGTGATATCGGCCGCCGCATCGCCAATGCGGGTCAGGCAGCCCTGCGCATTGCAAAAGACGTCCGACGCCGAGATGAATTCGGCGCCGAGCGGCTCGAGCCGGGCGCGCATCACCGCATCGTAGGCGGTAGGTGGCGCGGCATTGGGCGAGCGCTCCGGGATCAGCGCGCGATGAAGGATGAAATACCTCAGCACCTCGGACGGAAGCCCGCGCCGCCACGTCGGTACGCCGCCGAGAACAACGACACGGGCATTGGTCTCCTTCTTCAGCGCGACCACCGTTTCAGCCACGTTGCCGAGATGTTGTTCCCAGGTTCCGTGCAGCAGAACGATATCCGGGTTGATCTGCCGGACGAGCAAAAAAACCTTGTCGTTCATCGCGCGGCAATTGGGCGTGCTCGCAATGTCGGCGTTCAATGCCGGAATGCAGGAACTTGAGGTCAGCTGCGCAATGCCGAAGTTTCGCGTCTCCTGAGCCTTGCGCAGGCCGGGTAGCAGGGCGCCGGCGGTCGAATCGCCCCAAATCAGAACCAGCGGCCGCCGGTCGCGCTCGACGCAAGTGTCGGCAAACGTCGTTTCGCGGCTGAGATCGAGCAGGCATTCATGAAACCGCCACTTGAAGCTCTCGGTCGGCACGCTGGCCATCGCGCGGATTTCCGGTGGCAGCCGGAAGTCGAAGCCGCGCCCCCAAACGACAGCAGCACCTGCGACCGCAACCATCGCCATGCCGGCCCCGAGGCTGTACATCTTGCGCCGGCTCGGAAGGCCGAAACGGAACGGTATCTCGACAAACCGGTAGGTCGCCCAGGCCAAGAGCGCGCTCGCAACCAATATCAACTGGCGCTCCAGCAGCGTCAGCGGACCGAATTTGATAATCCCGCCGAACACCAATAGTGGCCAGTGCCAGAGATAGAGCGGGTAACTGATCAGCCCGATCCATACCAGCGGCGGGCTTGCCAGCACGACCCGGTTCACCCACGCAGCCGGCGCGGATAGCAGAAGCGCGCTGCCCGCGACCGGCAGCACCGCCCACCAGCCCGGAAAGGCGCGGTGGCTGTCGAGAATGACGGCCGCCACAGCGATCAGCGCCACGCCGATCCAGGCGCGCCGGCTGCTCGCCACGCTGGACTGATTGACGTTGATCCAGCCGCAGGCCAGCACCGCGCCGGTCAGCAATTCAAACGCGCGCGTGAACGGCAGGTAGAAGGTCGCGATCGGATTTGAGCCGATCAGCGCCACGTTGAGCAGGAAAGAGGCGATGCCGAGCATTGCTGCCATTGCGATAATGCTCATTCGCAGCCGGGCTGCGAGCATCAGGAGCAGCGGCCAGAACAGATAGAACTGTTCCTCGATGCCGAGCGACCATAGATGCAGCAACGGCTTTTTGGCGGATTCGACGTCGAAATAACCGGACTGCAGCAACAGCGCGATATTGGCCAGAAACGCCGCGCTGGCGAAACTGTCGCTGCCGAGCCGTGCAAAGGCCTGTGGCAGCATCCAGAACCAGCCCAGCGTCAATGTCGCGCAGAGCACCACGATCAGCGCCGGGAAGATGCGCCGGATCCGCCGGTTGTAGAACTCGACCAGGCTGAAACGGCCAAGCTCCAGTTCGCGCGTGATGATGCCCGTGATCAGGAAGCCCGAAATCACGAAGAACACGTCGACGCCGATGAAGCCGCCCGGCAGGGCATCCGGGAACGCATGGAAATTCAGCACCAGCATCACGGCGATGGCCCGCAGGCCGTCGACATCAGGTCGATATTTTGGTGAAGGCGAGGACAATGGAGAGATGACCCGGGATCGCTTTGGACGGCGGACAACGACGACTAGTCGCCGCGCCGCCTTTCTCTAGCAGGTCCGCGGCGGCCTGCCATTTCCCGCCGCGACGGCAGCCAAAAATCTGGCGGTTGGGAGCACAGAATCAGCCCCCGAATCGCGCTTTTCGAAGCCTCCAGAATCGGCCTTTCGAGACCTTGAAAAAGGGTAAAAAATCGCCATTTATTCAACGACTTGCGGACAGAGAGATTGCGCTAGGCGCAATGTCTCTTTCATGGCACAAATAGACCAATCAGCGCCTCATATTGCGCAGCTGATTCGGGACACCCTCGAAGGCCTCACATGACAGAACCTGCCCGGCAGACACCTGCCGATACTGAGCATCCCATTCCGATCGAATATGGGGCGGAATCGATCCGGGTGCTGAAGGGGCTCGACGCCGTGCGCAAGCGGCCGGGCATGTATATCGGCGACACCGATGACGGTTCCGGCCTGCACCACATGGTCTACGAGGTCGTCGACAACGCCATCGACGAGGCGCTCGCGGGTCACGCCACCGCGGTGGAAGTCATCCTCAACGCCGACGGCTCGGTGACGGTGCGCGACGACGGCCGCGGCATTCCGGTCGACATTCACAAGGGCGAAGGCATTTCCGCGGCCGAGGTCATCATGACCCAGCTCCACGCCGGCGGAAAGTTCGACCAGAACTCCTACAAGGTTTCCGGCGGCCTGCACGGCGTCGGCGTCTCCGTCGTCAATGCGCTGTCCAGCAAGCTGCAGCTTCGGGTCTGGCGCGACGGCAAGGAGCACTACATCGAATTCGCCCATGGCGATGCGGTCGCCCCGCTCAAGGTCGTTGGCGACGCCAACGGCAAGCGCGGCACCGAGGTGACCTTCCTTGCTTCCACCGAGACTTTTACCAACGTCGAATATGATTTCGCGACGCTGGAGCATCGCCTGCGCGAGCTCGCATTCCTGAATTCCGGCGTCAATATCGTGCTGTCAGACATGCGCCACGCGGTCGAGAAACGCGAGGCGATGCATTACGATGGCGGCGTCGAGGAATTCGTCAAATATCTCGACCGCAACAAGAAGGCGATGGTGCCCGCCCCGATTATGGTTCGGGCGGAGCTCAACGACATCGGCGTCGAGGCCGCCTTGTGGTGGAACGACAGCTACCATGAGAACGTGCTGTGCTTCACCAACAACATCCCGCAGCGCGACGGCGGCACCCATCTGGCGGGCTTCCGCGGCGCGCTGACGCGCCAGGTCAACGGCTATGCCGAGGCCAATGCAAAAAGGGAGAAGATCGCGCTGACCGGCGACGATTGCCGCGAAGGCCTCACCGCCGTGCTGTCGGTGAAGGTGCCCGATCCGAAATTCTCGTCGCAGACCAAGGACAAGCTGGTTTCCTCGGAAGTGCGCCCGGTGGTCGAGAACGTCCTCAACGAGGCGCTTGCCGCGTGGTTCGAGGAGCATCCGACCGAGGCGAAAGTCATCGTCGGCAAGGTGATCCAGGCGGCTGCCGCGCGCGAAGCCGCCCGCAAGGCGCGCGAACTGACCCGCAAGAGTCCGCTCAGCATTTCCTCACTGCCCGGCAAGCTCGCCGACTGCCAGGAGAAGGACCCCGCCAAGTCCGAACTGTTCATCGTCGAGGGCGACTCGGCCGGCGGCAGCGCCAAACAGGGCCGCAACCGCGAATTCCAGGCGGTGCTGCCGCTGCGCGGCAAGATCCTCAATGTCGAGCGCGTCCGCACCGACAAGATGCTGTCAAGCGAGCAGATCGGCACGCTGATCACCGCGCTCGGCACCGGCATCAGCGACGACTTCTCCGCCGACAAGCTGCGCTACCACAAGATCATCGTGATGACGGACGCCGACGTCGATGGCGCCCATATCCGCACGCTGCTGTTGACCTTCTTCTACCGGCAAATGCGCGAACTGATCGACCGCGGCCACCTCTATATCGCGCAGCCGCCGCTCTACAAGGTGACGCGCGGCAAGTCCGAGCGGTACCTGAAGGACGAGCGCGCGCTGGAAGATTATTTGATCGCGACCGGCCTCGACGAATGCGTGTTTACGCCGGGCGCCGGCGACGAGCGCGCCGGCCGCGATCTGCTCTCTTTGGTGGAAGACGCTCGTGTCATCCGCAGCGTGCTACGCAACCTGCACAGCCGCTACAATCGAAAGGTCGTCGAACAGGCCGCTGTCGCAGGCCTGTTCGGGAGGGATATTTATACCGATCCGGCAACCGCCGCCGCCGCCGCCGAATACATGACCCGAAGGCTTGATATTCAAGCCGAGGAAGTCGAACGCGGCTGGAGCGGACATTTCGTGGAAGGCCAGGGTTTCGTATTCGAGCGCACGGTGCGCGGGGTGAAGGACGTTGCCATCATCGACGACGCTTTCCTTGGCTCGGCCGACGCGCGCAAGCTCCACGAATATCGGGAGAGGTTGCAGGACGTCTATGCGCGCCCCGGCAAGCTCCGCCGCAAAGATTCGGAGACGATAATTTACGGCCCCGTCGACCTGTTTGAGGCGGTGACCGACGCCGGCCGCAAGGGCGTGGCGTTGCAGCGCTACAAAGGCCTCGGCGAAATGAACCCCAGCCAGCTCTGGGAAACCACGCTCGACGCCAACGAGCGTTCGCTGCTGCAGGTGAAGATCAAGGAGGTCGACGAGGCCGACGACATCTTCACCAAGCTGATGGGTGACGTGGTCGAGCCGCGCCGCGAATTCATCCAGGATAATTCGCTCAGCGCCAATGTCGACGTGTGAGGCAGGACGCGCCCGTGCCGCCCATTCAATACATCGTTGAAGGCGGCCACCGGCTCGCGGGAACGATCGAGCCGTCCGGCAACAAGAATTCCGCGCTGCCGATCATCGCTGCCGCCCTGCTCACCGAGCATCCGGTCACGCTGGAAAACGTGCCGCGCATCCGCGACACCGAGACGCTGGTCGAACTGATCCGCTCGGTCGGCGCCTCGGCCGAATGGAAAGCGCGCAATACGCTTGATATCCACGCCAAGGACGTCCGCGCCGCCGATCTCGATCCCGAACTTTGTGCACGGATCCGCGCCTCGATCCTGCTGGCCGGGCCGCTACTCGCCCGTTGCGGCGAGGTGGCGCTGCCGCCGCCCGGCGGCGATGTCATCGGCCGCCGTCGCCTCGACACGCATTTCCTCGCCTTCGAGCAGCTGGGCGCCACCGTCACCGCCACGCACCGGCTGGAATTCCGCGCGACCAAGTTGAGGGGCGCCGACGTGTTTCTCGACGAGCCCAGCGTCACCGCCACCGAGAATGCGCTGGTCGCTGCGGTCGCCGCCCATGGCACCACTTACCTGCGCAACGCCGCCTCCGAGCCCCATGTGCAGGACCTCGCGCATTTCCTGGTCGCGCTCGGCGCGAAGATCGAAGGTATCGGCACCAACACCATCATCGTGCACGGCCCGGCGACCCTTGGCAGCACGAGCTATTCGATCCAGCCCGACCATATCGAGGTCGGCTCCCTGATCGGGCTTGCCGCGGTGACGCGCTCGCCGCTGCGCATCGCGAAAGCCGGCGTCGAGCATCTGCGCTCGATCCGGATGGGCTTTGAACGGCTCGGCATCGTCTGCGGCGTCGAGGGCGACGACCTCGTGGTGCCCTCAGGCCAGACCATGAAGATCCACGACGATTTCGGCGGTCATGTGCCGAAACTTGAGGACCAGCCGTGGCCCGCCTTCCCGGCCGACCTGATGTCGATCGCGATCGTCACGGCGACGCAGTGCGACGGCGTCATCCTGATGTTCGAAAAAATGTTCGAGTCGCGGATGTTCTTCGTCGACAAGCTGATCTCGATGGGCGCCCGCATCGTGCTGTGCGATCCGCATCGCGCGATCGTGGCCGGCCCGAGCCGGCTGCGCGGCGCGCCGATGACCTCCCCCGACATCCGCGCCGGCATGGCCATGCTGCTGGCGGCGGTCGCCGCCGAAGGCACCTCGACCATCAACAACGCCGACCAGATCGAGCGCGGCTATGAGCGCATCGAGGAGCGGCTCAATGCGCTCGGCGCCCGGATTACACGCGTGCCGGAGCGGGACGCCCGATAGGCCGCAAGCTCCCGGCGTCACTTTTTCGACCCTCGGCGGTGGTAGTCTGGTGCAATGACCTCGCTCGACAAAATCGAACGCGCAACCGTAGCGCCGCCCACCTCTGCGGTCGTGCCCAGCCGTCATCTTGCGATCGAACTCGCCGAGACGCTGAAGCTCGCGGTGCCGATCGCGCTGACCCAGCTCGGGCAGATCGCGATGATGACGACCGACATTGCCATGATCGGCCGCCTCGGCGCCGAGGCCGTGGCAGCGGCATCGCTGGCGCACACCGTGCTTTTCGTCAGTTTCACCTTCGGCATGGGTCTTGTCTCGGCCGTCGCACCGCTGGCGGCGCAGGCCTTCGGCGCCCGCAACCCGCATTTGATCCGCCGTTCGCTCCGCGTCGGCCTGTGGGCCGCGCTGTTGATCTCGCTGCCGCTGATGGCCCTGCGGTTCTGGGCCGAGCAGGTCCTGCTGATGCTGGGCCAGGCGCCGATGACCGCGCATCTGGCGCAGCAATATCTGGCTGGCCTGGTCTGGACCATCCTGCCTGCCCTGTGGTTCCTGGCGATCCGCGGCTTCATGAGCGCGATCAAGCGGCCGGAGCCGATCCTGTGGATCACGCTGGCCGCGATCCCGGCCAATGCGCTGCTGGTCTATCTCCTGCTGTACGGCGCTTTCGGCCTGCCGCAGCTCGGGCTGTTCGGCGCGGGATTGGCGACTTCCATCGTCAACCTCGGCACGTTCCTGGCGGCCGTGTGGTTTGCCGCGTACCGCCGGCCATTCCGGAAATATCACGTGTTCGGCCATTTCTGGCGGGTCGACTGGCGACTGATGCGGCAGCTCATTGTCATCGGCACGCCGATCTCGATCTCCTTCCTGCTTGAATACGGCCTGTTCGGCGCCGCAGGACTGCTGATGGGCCTGATCAGCACGACCGCGCTGGCGGCGCACCAGATCGCGCTGCAGGTCGCCGCCATCCTGTTCATGGTGCCGTTCGGCATCGGCATGGCCGCCACCGTGCGGGTCGGACATGCCATCGGCCGCGGCGACGCCGGCGCGGTCCGGCGCGCGGGCTACGTCGCAACCTGGCTCGGCATCGTGCTCGCCGCCATCCTGACGCTCGCCGTGATCGTCAGCCGCTTCGGTATCGCGGAGGTTTTTCTGGGCGAAAGCACCGACGCGACAGCCGAACTCTCCGCGACGCTGCTGCTGGTCGGATCGACTTTCTTCATCGCCGACGCCATCCAGACCGTCGCCGCGGGCTCGCTGCGCGGCATGAACGACACGCGCGTGCCGCTGTTGTTCGCGATCCTCAGCTATTGGCTGATCGGTTTCGCGTGCGCCTGCTGGCTCGCTTTCGGGACACCATCAGGCGCCGTGGGCATATGGATCGGGCTGTCGGTCGGAACCGCTGTCTATGCCGTGCTTCTGCTGTTGCGCTTCCGCTCGCTCGCAAACAAGCTCACGTTCCGATGAAAGTCCACGAGATCACCCCTCCTGCTGATACCGATACGCTGCTGGCCGGCGCACAGTTCGCCGACGCCTTCCGCATTGAAATCAGGGATCGCGATCTCGACGCAAGGCGTGCCGCTGAACGCATGATGGCGCGTCAGCCGCGATGGGCCGAGGCGCTGTTGTCGTTGCGCAATCTGCTGGTGGCGCCGCTGGGACTGAGAACGTCGGGTGCAGGCTTGGTCCCACCCAGAGACATGATCGGGATCTTTCCGGTCGTGAGCCAAACGCCCGATCGCCTCATCGCCGGCTTCAACGATCGCCATCTGGATTTTCGCGTCGTGGTGGACGTGACGGCGCCCGGCGGCGTCAGGCAGGTCACCGCGACAACGCTGGTCAAGACGCACAACTGGCTCGGCCGGACTTATCTGGCAATCATCATGCCGTTTCATCGGCGGATCGTGCCGGCCCTGTTGCGTCAGGTGACGGGCTGAGACGCTGGCAGCTTCTTGGTCGGCGTCCCGCACCAGTCGGCACGGCAACGGTCGAGATCGTTCAGATTCTGCCGCATCTGCTCCAGCGAAAATCCCAGCGCGAAGAACCGCTCCGCGACATCGACGGGCACGCCGCGGATCAAGCCCTCGCTCGCAGCGAGGCGACTTCGGCGGCATAGGCCTGCAGCGCCGCATCGACAGGCTGAATGTCCACAGCGCCGCGGCTCGGCTTCCAGACCGGTCGCATGGAGGCTGGCCATCGCCGTGCCGATACCATCCTGGATTCGATGCAGGGGTCGAGCCCGCGCGTCAGGCCCGCAAGCAGTTCGGCGAATGCGGCAGCCAGCAGTTCCAAAAGCTGCGCCGCGTTGATGCGGATCTGGCTGACCGCCCGCGATGGCAGCACCAGGAATGAGACCACAAGCCCGGTGAGCGCGCCGACGGTGACCTCGAACAGCCGATCGATCGTGGAATCCAGTGGATTGGCGTGGTTCATTGCCGGAACCAGCAACACGATCACGGCCGTCACCGTGGCGGCGCTCAGGCTGGGATTGATGGCGCCGATGAACGCCATCGACGCGACCGCCAGCACCAATAGCGCCAGCAATCCGCCTTCCCCGGAATGCGGGATCAACATCGCGATGGCGCCACCATAGACCGCGCCCCCGACCGTGCCGAGCATGTAATCGCGGGTCGCCTTCAGTGACCGGCCGACGCTCATCTGGGTGACGATCAGCGAGGTCAGCACCGCCCATAGCGGCAGCATCAGGTGCAGCGCTCTGGCGATCGCATAGGCTGCGACCGCGGCGACGGCGAGCCTGACCGCCAGCGCCAGTTGCGTCTTCCGGCCCCTGAGCGATCCAAGCATGCGTTTTGCGAAGGTCATCATGCGCCGCATTCCGGAATCTGCATGCCGTGCCTGTGCTAGACGACGCCAGGCATGGCTGATGCCCGCGACGGGGAGGCGGCTTGAAAGGTCAAGTCCGCCCGCCTACCCTGCGCGGCAAATACGAGGAAACACGATGGCCAACGAAACCGCAACGCTCGCAGCCTACGTCGCCGACCTGAAATTTGCGGACATCCCGCCGGAGGTGCTGGAGCGCGCCAAGGTGCTGACGCTCGATTTCCTCGGCAGCACGATCCGCGCGCGGCGCGATGCGGAATCCACCCCCTCGCTACTCAAGATGCTGGAAGCCCTGGCGCTCGACGGCAAGGGCGAGTCCACCGTGTTCGGCGACAGCAAAACCTGGACGCCCGCGGTCGCCGCACTCCTTAACGGCGCGCTCGGCCATTCCCTTGATTTCGACGACACGCATGCGGACTCCTCGCTGCACCCAAGCGCGCCCGTGGTGCCGGCGGCGTTCGCGGTCGGCGAAATGGTTGGCGCCTCCGGTCGCGACGTGCTGACTGCGATTGTTGCCGGCTACGAAGTGTGCTGCCGGCTCGGCAACGCGCTCGATCCGACCTCGCATTATGCGCGCGGCTTCCACCCGACCGCGACGGCGGGGACCTATGGCGCGGCGGCGGCGGCGGGAAAACTGTTTGGCCTGTCGAAGGACCAGATGATATCCGCTTTCGGCGTGTCCGGCAGCCAGGCCGCGGGCTCGCTTCAGTTTCTCGTCAACGGAGCCTGGAACAAGCGCTACCAGGTCGGGGCGGCCGCGATGAACGGCGTCATCGCGGCAACGCTGGCGCGCAGCGATTTTGTCGGATCGAGCGAATCGGTCGAGGGCAAGCATGGCCTCCTGGTCGGCTACAGCGACGACGCCCACCCCGACAAGGCGACCGCCGGCCTCGGCAAGACCTATGAAACGCTCAAGATCGGCGTGAAGCCGTATCCGAGCTGCCGCTATACCCATGCGGCGCTGGATGCGCTGATCGCGATGCGCCGCGAGCACAATCTGACACCCGACCAGATCAAGCGCGTCGAGATCGGCCTGCACCGCAACGGCATCACGTTGACGGGCGACGCCGCCACCAAGCGGCATCCGACCTCGATCGTCGGCGGACAGTTTTCGATGTTCTTCACCGGCGCGCTGGCGCTCGACCAGGGCAGCTTCGGCTGGGACGATTACGACCGGCTCGGCGACGCCGCGGTGAATGCGCTCGCCGACAAGTTCGACGTAGTCCAGGATGATCGCCTCGAGATCGGTCGCACCCACCCCTTTGGCGCGCGTGTCTCGATCACCACCGATGACGCCGTGCATGAGCGGCTCTATGCCGATCCCTCCGGCGAGCCGAATTCGTTCCCGGACGCACAGGCGATGCAGCAGAAATTCCTCACGCTCGCCCGCCCCGTGCTGAACGGCCGCGCCGACCAGCTCGCCGACGCGATCCTTTCCCTTGAGAGATTCGATCGCGTCGAGAAGGCCACGCAGTTGGGAAGGCAGTAGACTGAGCTAGCGCCGCATCGGCCGTATTCCCCTCTCCCCTTGTGGGAGACGGTGAATCAATCGTGCAAAGCACGATTGAGACGGGTGAGGGGTTCTCTCCGCGAGTGAAGCTCTCGCATTGGTATTCGCGGCTAGAACCCCTCATCCGGCGCTTCGCGCCACCTTCTCCCACAAGGGGTGAAGGAAGATTTGCGCAGAACAATCAATTCGCTCCTGCCAGCTTCCCCTTGTTGCCGGTCACTGCCACGACGTCGCGCACGAGATCGAACACGCCATCGGCTTCCGGCGGCCAGTTCGGCGAGCGGCCGAGCCGCACGATGACCAGCCGCTCGGACGGCACGATGATCACATATTGCCCGATCGTGCCTTTGGCGAAAAACGAATCGCGCGGCCAGCCGCGTTCGGTGCGGTAGCTGGCACCAAAGCTGTCGCCGAGATTGGTCCAGAAGCCCGCGCTTTGGCCGACCCAGGCGTTCGGCGTCGGCGAAGCCGAATACTTCACCCACCCCTCCGGCAGGATGCGTTTGCCGCCGACCATGCCGTCATTGAGATAGAGCTGGCCGAAGCGCGCCCAGTCGCGCGCGCTTGCCAGCATCTGGCTCGATCCCTCCGCATTGCCCGACGCGTCGAACTCGATCGTCACGTCGCGCATGCCGAGCGGATCGAATAATTCCTGCCGCGCGAAGCGCATCATTTTGGACGCGCTGCCGCCTGAAGCCTGACGGATCACGTGACTGAGGATGACGGTGTTGCCGTCGTGATAATTCCACGAGGTGCCCGGCGCTGACTGCAGCGGTATGCTTTCCGCATAGGCCGCCATATCCGATTCCATGAATTTCATGCGGTTGACCGGCTCGAGCGCGGACGCCAGCGACGCCTGCAGCGAACTGCCGAGCGCGAGGCCTGCGGTGTGGCGCAGCAGATGATCGAGCGTGATGGCGCGCCTTGCATCGTCCGGACCTTGCCACGCTGCAATCGGCACCGGCTCGTGCAGCTTCAGCGCGCCCTTGCGCACGAGGATGCCGGCAAGCGCAGAGATCACCGATTTGGTGGCGGAGAATCCGAGCAGCGGCGTGTCGATGTCGATGCCGTCGGCATAGCGCTCGGCAACGACGCGCCCCTCCTTCAGGACCACGATCGCCCGCGTGTTGCGCAGCGTCGATTTGTCCGGCTCGGCAAACGCGCGGTCGAGCGCCGCAGCCAGTTGCGGCGTTTGCGGCGCGACCATCGATGGACCGGCGATGTCAGGCAGCAGCGCCGCCTTCGCATCGGCCGCCGGCACCGAGATGTCGGCGACCGTCCCGCCGTGATCGAGATAGCAGCCAAGGCCTTCGCCGCGGTAAACGGCGTGGCTTCGGCCCAGGCCGAACAGCGTCACCGTGACGTCCTTGCGCACGCGATCGACGCGGTAGTCGAGCGCCCAGGAAATCAGCCCGGTGCCGGGCATGGCTGACATGGTCTCGGCGAAGACGCGCGCGGGGTCGAGGCCGGAGACGAAGGTCTCGGTGCAGACCACGTTGGCGACGAAGCCGGTCGCGACCTTCGGCACGTCACGGGCGCGGGCGGCTGGGAGCGCGAGCGCGCTGAGAGCGGTGGTGCTGGCGAGGATGAGGATGAGATTTCGTCGTTTCATGGGGCCTCCGGCATGACGCAAAAGCGCGTGCCGGACATGATGGCGTGAGCATTCATCGCGGCTCGCCGGATTTGGAAATCGCCTTGGCCGAACCTGGAAGCACCTCGCCGATTCCAAAATAATACAGTAATTGCAATGGTATAAAGATCAGGCCGCGGTCACCTTGAGCCGGCGATATTCGGTCGGCGTGACGCCGGTGGTGGCCTTGAAGGCACGGTTGAAGGGCCCAAGCGACTGGAAGCCGGCGTCCATCGCAATCGTAATGACGGGGACTTCGGCCTGGCTGGGATCGGCAAGGGCCGCCTTGGCTTCCGCGATCCGGTGCTCGTTGAGGAAGACGTTGAAATTGCGGTAGCCGAGCCGCTGGTTGATCAGCCGCCGCAGCCGGTATTCGGGGATGGCGAGCTTGGTCGCCAGCGTTCCGATGGTGACGTTGTCGTGACGGTAGATGCGTTCGTCGGCCATCAGCCGCATCAGCGCATCGATGAGTTTCTGGTCGGCGCTGGATTCGACAATCGCGACATCGCTGGCATCGGCCTGAATTTCAGGCGCGGCCGGGAACAGATCGGCGCCATCGACGCGCATCATCGCATAGCAGATCGCGGCCACCACACCGGCCAGAACGGCCAAATTCACCGTGTTGGCGATTTCAGCGCTGCCGCTGCCGGACATCGCGATCTGCAGAACCGCATTCAGCCCGCCATAGAGTGCCGCAGCGCTAACGATAAAGACGCGGACGCTGCGACGGCGTTCGACCAGATCGGACGACCAGGAGGCGACGGTCTGCGTAACGGCCAACGCGATGAAACCGAGCGCAATCAGATTGATCGCGATGATGGACAGCCGCGCACCGGATGCCGGCGCAAGCCACATGCAATTGACGAAACTGAAGGCTGCGACTGCCGCCCACACCAGCGCGTGCCACCAGCGCAGCTTGAACGTTTCATCGAACAGCGCCCGCGTGAACAGCCAGAACACCACGACATTGCCCGTCGATAGCGCGATCAGAGGCGCATGCGCCGGCGACACCGGCGGCGGCGCACCGATCGAATAGCTCAGGGCATGCGCCGCCGACCCCAAGGCGAAGGCGGCTGCGAGCCGTCCGGAAAGCACCGTTCCGAAACCGCGAAACAGCGACGCCGCCAGCACCAGCAGCAGCGCCACGGTGGCGCCGCGCAAGGCGATGTCGATGGTGGAAAGCATCATCCGATCGGGCCCGTTCGCGCGATCATCCGCGCGTCAATAATCTAATGCGAATTGTCGCCTGGTTCAAATTACGCCGATTAACCTTTCCAGCGATCGCGCGAAGTCACCCAGCGGTCGCTGGTCTTGCCGAACAAATCAACTTCGCCATCTCTCCTCGCCCCCAACCGCCGCGCGACGCCTTGCGACGGCGCGTTGGCGGGTTCGATGCAATGGATGATTTCGTCGATCTCGAAGGTCGCGAACACCCAGTTAATCGACGAACGCGCCGCTTCCACCGCGTAGCCCTTGCCGCGGTATGCGCGATCGATGCCCCAGCCGACCTCAAAGCCCGGCCACTGTGGCGGGCACCACGGCCCGACGCGGCCGACATAGCGGCGGCTGGATTTTTCCTCGACGGCGAACATGCCAAAACCATGCAGCGCCCAATGGCCTGAAATGATGGCCGCGTTACGCCATCCGCCGTTCTCGGTGGTGATCGCGATACCGTCAGGCGTGATGTAGCGCGCGGTATCGGGATCGGACAGCATCGCCGTATTCGCGGCAATGTCGCCGCTGCGCCATGGCCGCAGGATCAGGCGCGCGGTCTCGATGACGGGACCATCGACCTTCAGAAGCTTCGCGCCGGGCTTAAGCGGAGGGATCATCGGTTTCCTGCCTTTGCCTTATTATTCTCTATCCACGTGCTTACCGTCGTCATTGCCTGCGACAAACGCAAGCGTCTGTGCAAGGGAGCGCAAGCGACGAAGCAATGACACGGAGAGGCCGTCGCCCATAGGTCTATCCCGCAGTTGCTGTTATAGTCGCACAAAACATCAAGGAGTCCCCCATGAGCTGGCAACCCTCCAACGATCCCGTGCTCGGCGATCCCAAGACCTGCGATGCGCTCGACCTCATCATCGTGCCGCGCACCCGCGATCTCGGCGATGGCTTCGTGGTGCGGCGCGCGCTGCCGCATGGCAAGCGACAGATGGTCGGCCCCTTCATCTTCTTCGATCATTTCGGCCCCGTGCAATTCATCGCCGGCAAGGGCATCGACGTGCGCCCGCATCCGCATATCGGGCTTGCCACCGTCACCTATCTGTTCGACGGCTCGATCATGCACCGCGACAGCGAGGGCAACATCCAGGAGATCCAGCCCGGCGCCATGAACCTGATGACGGCCGGGCGCGGCATCGCACATTCCGAACGCACGCCCGACGTGCAGCGCCGCGACGGGCAGAAGATGCTGGGGTTGCAAAGCTGGATCGCGCTGCCGGCCGGATCGGAAGAGATCGCGCCGTCGTTCCAGCACTACGCGGCTGAACAGCTGCCGACCGTCAAGGACAATGGCTTTACCGCGCGCATCATCGCAGGCCACGGCTTTGGAGTGAAATCGCCGGTCAGCATGGTGTCGCCGTGGTTCTATAGCGAAGTGACGGCACAGGGCGGGACCAGCGTGCCGCTCGATCCTGACCATGAGGAGCGCGCGATCTATCTGGTCGATGGCGAGGTCGAGATTGCTGGCGAGCGCTATGAGGGGCCGCGCCTCCTGATCTTCCGGCCCGGCGACCGCATTACCGTGAAGGCCGTGAAGCCGACCCGGATGATGTTTCTGGGCGGCGATGCACTGGAGGGGCCGCGCCATATCTGGTGGAATTTCGTCTCCTCCAGCAAGGAGCGGATCGAGCAGGCCAAACAGGACTGGAAAACCGGCCGTTTTGCCGCCGTTCCCCAGGAACACGAGTTCATTCCACTGCCGGAGTAGGCTATTGCTCCGTTTTCTCATTTCCGCGCTGACGCCCGCGCCAGCACGCCTGCTCGAAAGCCCAACCGAATGAACGCGATGCTCGCCAGCGATTTGCCCCTGCCCCGGATCGGCCGCGGCAAGGTGCGCGATATCTATGCCGTCGGCGACGACCGCGTGCTGCTGCTCACCACCGATCGCATCAGCGCGTTCGATGTCGTGATGGCCGAGACCATTCCGATGAAGGGCGCGGTGCTGACGCAGATCAGCGCGTGGTGGTTCCGCCAGCTCGAAGGCGTGGTGCCGCATCACATGATCAGCGCCGATGCGGACGAGATCATCCGTGAAGTGCCCGCGCTGAAGGAGCACCGCGCCGATATTCTCGGGCGCGCGATGCTGTGCCGGCGTACCACCGTCTTCCCGGTGGAATGCGTGATCCGCGGCTATATCTCGGGCTCAGCCTGGAAAGAGTATGCGGCATCCGGCACGCTCGCAGGCGAGCAGCTCAAGCCTGGCCTGGCGGAAAGCGAAAAGCTCGACGCGCCGATCTTCAGCCCGGCCACCAAGGCCGAGACCGGCCACGACGAAAACATCACGATCGCGCGGATGCGCGAGATTTTGGGCAACGACGTCGCCGAAAAACTCGAGAGCATGGCGCGCACGGTCTATAATTTTGGCGAACGGATTGCCCGTCACCAGGGCATCATCATCGCCGACACCAAGTTCGAGTTCGGCCGCGCGGCGGACGGCCGCATCATCCTGATCGACGAGGTGATGACGCCGGACAGTTCGCGGTTCTGGGCCGCCGACGTCTACAAGCCGGGCCGGCCGCAGCCCTCCTTCGACAAGCAGCCGCTGCGCGACTATCTCGACGCCGAGCGCCGCGCCGGCCGCTGGAACGGCGACGCCCCGCCCCCGCCGCTGCCGGACAGCGTGGTGGACGCGACGAGCAAGCGTTATCTCGAAGCGTATCGGCGGGTGACGGGGACGGAACTCAAAATTCCCTAAACACCAATCGATCCGAGCGAATGAAATCATCATCCCGTGATTGAGGATGAATATGACCGGAGCAGACGATCAGCCCGTCGTAATGCGGCAGACAATTGGCCAAGTAGCTCTCGTGGTGCGCGATTACGACGAGGCAATTCATTTCTATGTCGATATACTCGGATTTGCCCTGATCGAAGACACGGCGATTCCAGCGCAAGGCAAACGCTGGGTCGTCGTGGCCCCGCGAGGTTCGACCGGGTCATGTCTGCTGTTTGCGCGGGCCGTAGATGACGTGCAGGCGTCTCGTATTGGAAATCAGACCGGAGGCCGCGTATTTCTGTTCCTCCAAACCGACGATTTCTGGCGTGACTTTCACGCCTACAAATCCAAGGGCGTCATCTTTGTCCGGGAGCCAAAGGTAGAAAGCTACGGCACGGTTGCCGTCTTTAGGGATCTCTATGGCAACCTCTGGGATCTACTTCAACCTAACGCGGGAGCGCAGACATGACCGAGACCGACAGCGTGCTGGTCGAACGCGATGGTCCCATCACCATCGTTTCCATCAACCGCCCGCATTGCCGCAATGCCGTTGATGGCGCGACCGCGCGGAAACTTTATGATGCGTTTCTCGCCTTCGACGCCGATGAAGCAGCGTCGGTCGCCGTGTTCACCGGCACCGGCGGTTATTTCTGCGCGGGCGCCGATCTCAAGGCGGTGGCGGCGGGCGACCCGAACAAAAAGCGTGAGCTCGGCGGACACGACACGATCGCACCGATGGGGCCGAGCCGGCTGCGGCTGTCAAAGCCCGTGATTGCTGCAGTGGAAGGTTTTGCGGTGGCCGGCGGGATGGAGCTCGCGCTGTGGGCGGATATGCGCGTGGTCGCAGACGACGCCACCTTCGGCATTTTCTGCCGCCGTTTTGGCGTGCCCTTGATCGATCTCGGCACCATCCGCCTGCCGCGGCTGATCGGCCATTCCCAGGCGATCGATCTGATCCTCACCGGCCGCCCGGTCGGCGCACAGGAGGCGCTGCGCATGGGGCTCGCCAATCGCGTCGTCGGCCGCGGCGAGGCGTGCGCGCATGCGATCGCGCTGGCGCGGGAGATCGCGCGCTTCCCGCAAAAGTGCCTGCGCGCCGACCGGCTGTCGGCGCTGCGGCAATGGGACCTCTCGGAGGAAGAGGCCATCGCCAACGAAATGCGCGGCGGGCTGGAAGTGATCGCCTCGGGCGAAACGCTGTCGGGAGCGACGCGCTTTGCTTCCGGCGTCGGCCGCCACGGCAAGTTCGGCAGCGACATGGGGACGGACTGACGGCGGGCGGCCCTGCTGCCTGTTGAGAGCCCCGTTGTCATAAAATTGTTGTTGTCGTCCCACGCCGGCCTCGTCTACGACTAACGTGCGGAATTTTGGGGCTATTTTTTTGCGTGATTAGTCGATCAGTCTATTTCGGCTCGCGGGCAAAGCGAGCCATCAATGATATTCTTGGTGGGAGCGCATCGAGCGTCCTCGGCATTACATTCGGCCTGTCCTATGCGTTGCTGGTCTTCGCGGGGCCGCTGTCGCCGTATTTGTCCTATGGCATCGCGGCAACCTTCATCAGCTCTGCCGTGATTGCGACCATCATCGCGCTTGGCAGCTCCCTGCCATTTGCGGTCGCCGGCCCCGACAGCGCCACCGCGGCGGTGACCGGGATCATGGCCGCATCGCTGGTCGAGCGCATCGTCGCGGCCGATCCGTCGGCGCAACTGCTTTCGCCCGTGCTGATCACGCTCGCCCTGTCGACCGTTGTGACCGGCATCGTGCTGTGCGGCCTCGGCCTGACGCGGATGGGCCGCGCCATCCGCTACGTACCCTATCCCGTGGTCGGCGGGTTCCTGGGCGCGACCGGGCTTCTGATCGTGCTGGGCGCCGTCCGCGTGATCACCGATCATCCCGTGCAATTGAGCACGCTGCCTCGTTTCACCAACGTCATCACGATCTCGGAATTGAGCTCGGCTTGTGTGATGGCGCTGGTGCTGTACCTGACCTCGTACCGTTCGCGCGGCCCGTTCGCCCTGCCGATCGTCCTGATTGGCGGCGTGATCGCGGCGCATCTGGCGTTCTGGATCATCGGCATCTCCTCCGAACAGGCCCGCGCCATCGGCTGGACTTTCCAGCCTCCGCCGCCGGCGGCGTTCATGCTGCCGTGGCGCGCCGACGAGCTCTCCCGTTATCCCTGGTCGGGGGTGCCGGACCTGCTCGGCAATTTGGTCGCCGTTATCTTTGTCACGGCGGCCAGCACCCTGTTCAACACCACCGGCATCGAAGTCGCAGTGCATCGCGAAGCCAATCTGGAACGCGAACTCAACATCACGGGCTTGGCCAACATCCTGACCGGCGCGCTCGCGGGCTACGCCGGCTGCATATCGGTCAGCCGTACCATCCTGAATTTCAGCAGCGGCGGCAGGGGCAGGCTTTCCGGCCTGACGGTTGCTGCCATCTCGCTGCTGATGCTGGCGGTGGCACCCGCCCTGCTCGGCTACATGCCGAAATTCGTGCTCGGCGGGCTTCTGCTCTATCTCGGCGCGGGCCAGTTGCACAAATGGATCATCGAATCGCGCAAGCGGCTCTCCAAGATCGAATATCTCTCGCTGCTCGCGATCATCGTCATCATCGTCACCTGGGGATTCGTCCCCGGCATTCTGATCGGCGTCATCATCGGCTGCGCGACCTTTGCGTTCAGCGCAGCGCGGATCGAGGCGATCAAGTTCGGCTTTGACGGTTCCGAATATCGCAGCTCGCTGGATCGCTCGCGCGACCACCAGGAGGTGCTGCTGGCCCATGGCGGCAAGATCCAGGGCCTGAACCTGCAGAGCTACCTGTTCTTCGGCTCCGCCAACCGGCTCTATCAGCACGTCAAGGCGCTGTTGCAGGAGCAGCCGGACTGCCGCTATTTGCTGTTCGACTTCAAACTCGTCACCGGCATCGATTCATCGGCAGCGTACAGTTTTGCCCAGATCAAGCGCAGCGCGCATGATCTGGGCGTCCATCTGGTGCTGGTGCATCTGCCCGCTGGCGCCGAGAAGGTGCTGCGCTCGAGCGACTTCATCACCGACGGCGTCACCACGATCGACGAACTCGATCATGCGCTGGAATGGTGCGAGAACGAGATCATCACCCAGCATCAGGGACTTGCGCAGGAGGCGGCCAATCTGCGCGACTGGTTCAGCGAGATCCTCGACAGCGAGGACGACGCCGACGAACTGATCCGCCGCTGCCAGCGCATCGAAGTCGACGCCGCCGAGATCATCGTGCGCGCCGGCGACGCCGCCGATTCCATGCATTTCATTCTCGACGGGCGCGTCGGCATCATGGTGCCGGCCGACGATGGCCGCACCACGCGGGTGCGCAGCCTCGGTCGCTATACTACGATCGGCGAGATGGGCCTCGTCTCGCACGCGCCGCGCAGCGCGACGATCCAGGCCGAGTTGGCAAGCGTGCTCTACGTTCTGAACACGCATCAATTCGAGGCGATCAAGACCGATGATCCTGAGCTGAGCCAAAAGCTCCTGACTTACTTTGTGTCCGTGATGGCTGAGCGGCTTTCCTTCGCGAACCGTACCATCGCGGTGCTGCGGCGATAGGGTGGCCTTTTCGGCCCGGTCGTCCCTGCGAAGGCAGGAACCCATAACCACTGATGCCTGCTGTTGCAGTCGCTGTGGCTCCAGCCTTCTTCAAAACTGAAGCCTGTGGCTACGGGTCCCCGCTTTCGCCGAGGCGACGATGGGTAGAGGCTACACCCCTGCCATCATCACATATTTGATCTCGACATATTCTTCCATGCCGTGATGCGAGCCTTCGCGGCCGAGACCCGACTCCTTCACGCCGCCGAAGGGAGCCACTTCGGTCGTGATCAGGCCCGTGTTGACGCCGACCATGCCTGATTCCAGCGCTTCGGCGACGCGCCAGACGCGGCCGAGATCGCGGGAATAGAAGTAGGAGGCGAGGCCGAACGGCGAGTTGTTGCACATCGCGATCACCTCGGCCTCGTCCTTGAAGCGGAACACAGGCGCCAGCGGACCGAACGTTTCCTCGTGCGCGACGAGGGCGTCCGGCTTCACATTCGAAAGCACCGTCGGCTCAAAAAAACTGCCGCCGAGCGCATGGCGCTTGCCGCCGGTGACGATCTTGGCGCCGCCCTTGACCGCGTCGGCGATGTGCTTCTCGACCTTGTCGACGGCTTCCATGTTGATCAGCGGGCCCTGCACCACGCCCGCTTCGGTGCCGTCGCCGATCTTCATCGCCGCGACTTTCTTGGAAAGCTTTTCGACGAACTGGTCGTAGATCTTGTCCTGGGCGTAGAGCCGGTTGGCGCAGACGCAGGTCTGGCCCATGTTGCGGTATTTCGAGACGATGGCGCCCTCGACCGCGGCGTCGATATCGGCGTCATCGAACACCACGAACGGCGCGTTGCCGCCGAGCTCGAGCCCGAGCTTCTTCACGCCGACGGCGGCCTGCTGATAGAGAATTTTTCCAACTTCGGTCGAACCGGTGAAGCCTATGAAGCGCACGGCTGGGTGCTCGCACAGCACCTTGCCGATCGCCGACGAATTGCCGGTGAGGATATTGAACACGCCCTTGGGCACGCCGGCCTTTTCGGCGAGCGCGACCAGCGCCAGCGCGGTCAGCGGCGTCTCATTGGCGGGCTTGAGCACGACGGTGCAGCCCGCGGCGAGCGCCGGCGACACTTTCCGGGTGATCATCGAGCACGGAAAATTCCACGGCGTAATCGCACCGCAGACGCCGATCGGCTGCTTGATCGCGAGCAGGCGCGCATCCGGCCGCTGGGTCGGGATGGTTTCGCCATAGACGCGGCGGGCTTCCTCGGCGAAAAATTCGACATAGGCGCCGCCGATATCGACCTCGCCGAGCGCTTCGGCCAGCGGCTTGCCCTGCTCGGAGGTGAGGATGAGGGCGAGGTCCTCGCGGTTGGCGATGATCAGTTCGAACCACTTGCGTAAGGTGTTGGAGCGCTGTTTGGCGGTGAGCTTGGCCCAGGCCGGGAATGCACGCTCGGCGGCCTCGACCGCCTGGGTTGCTTCCGCGGTGCTCATGGCCGGCACCTTCGCCAGTTCCACGCCGTTGACCGGGTTGGTGACGGAGCGCGACGGCGTGCCGACCCAGGCGCCGTCGATGTAGCAGCGGTCGCGCAGCAGCGAGGGATCTTTCAGGCGATCGTGCAACGAGGGGGTGGGGGTTTGGGAGCGAGCGGCGACGGGCGGGTTCATGGCGTACTCCTCGGATTTTCTTGAGAGATTGGTCCGAGTATAGGCCCGTATCGTCAGCAATGCACCGCCCGCTGAGGCAACCCTGCGTCAATCAATTTTGAGGTCAGGCCGCGCCGCTCATATAGGTTTCGCGGCGGCCGATCATGCGTTGCGCCGCGGCCTTGGCGTCCGCCTTCGAGGAGGTCGCGCACGTCCGGTATTCGAGGTCCGGCAGCTTGGCGCTGTCCCGGCGGCCGAACCAGGATTTCGACCCGACCGAAAGCTGCGCCAGTGCCTGGGCGACGTTATCGACCGCCTCGAAGGAGTGCAGCGCGCCGGTGCCGGCATAGCGGACTTCATAGATTCCGGGGGTGATCGGCGCCTCGATGTTCTCGCCCCGTCCGGGACGGGGATACCGCTTCCATTCACTCCAGGTCGAAATCATTGCGCACCTTCAAAACGTTCGGAAATGAGACAATTTTCGTCAATTGAGCCAGCCAACGCGCAACGTTTGTGCTGGAATCTGAACGCTTTACTGCAAAAAATCGGCGACGGGAATCATGGCGAAATCACGATATCGTGGATGGTTAAGCCGGTCACCGCGCCATTGCAATTCGTCCACCGCGGATTGCGGCAAGGTGTTGCAGTTTTGTGCCGGATGGACCCGCGCCCCTTGCCCACGCCACGCCAAGCCCCCTTTGCCGATCACGAGATCGCGCGGCCGCTTGCGGGATAAGGCGGCCGGGAGGAAGATCGTTCCACTTCCATAAAAATCAAAGCGGGAGGTGACCATGCAAAGCAAAGCCCAGATCGATCAGATTCTGCGTCAGAAATGCGAGGCCAAGGAGATTCCCGGCGTGGTCGCGATGGCGGCGACTGGCAGCGAGGTGATCTACCAGGGCGCGTTCGGCAAGCGCGACCTGTCCAAGGACGATCCAATGACCGCTGACAGCGTGTTCTGGATCGCCTCCATGACCAAGGCGATCACGAGCGCGGCCGGCATGCAGCTTGTCGAGCAAGGCAAGCTCTCGCTCGACGAGCCGATCGGCAAGATCCTCCCCGATCTGGCCAACCCGAAGGTGCTGGAAGGCTTTGACGCCAGCGGCGAGCCGAAGCTGCGCCCCGCCAGGAAGCCGATCACGCTGCGCCATCTCATGACCCACACCGCCGGCTTCGCCTACGAATTGTTCAACGGCGACATCGGGAAATACATGGAGAAGACCAGCACGCCCGGCGTCATCTCCTGCCTGAACGCCGCGCTGACAACCCCGCTCGCAACCGAACCCGGTACGCGCTGGGAATACGGCATCAATATCGATTTCGTCGGCAAGGCGATCGAAGCGGTGAGCGGCAAGCGGCTCGATGCGTATCTGCGCGACAACCTGTTGACGCCGCTCGGCATGAACGACACCGGCTTCAAGATCAACGACGCCATGCGCCAGCGGCTGGTCGGCATGCATGCGCGCGGCGAGGATGGATCGCTGGCGCCGATCCCATTCGAGTTGGAGCAGAATCCGGAATTCTGCATGGGCGGCGGCGGCCTCTACGGCACGGCGGCCGACTACATCAGGTTCACCCAGATGATCCTCAACAAGGGCCGCGCCAACGGCAACCAGTTGCTCAAGCCTGAGACGGTCGCGCTGATGAGCCAGAACAACATCGGCGAGCTCAACATGGGCAAGATGCCCACGGCGGCGCCGATGTACACCAACGATGTCGATCTCTATCCTGACATCATCAAGAAGTGGGGCCTCTCGTTCCTGATCAACACCGCCAAGACGCCGGAAGGCCGCAGCGCCGGCAGCCTCGCCTGGGCCGGCCTCGGCAACACCTATTTCTGGATTGACCCGGCGCGCAACGTCGCTGGCGTGATCCTGATGCAGCTGTTGCCGTTCGCCGACGCCAAGGCGCTGGAAACTTTTGCGGGGTTTGAGCGCGGCGTCTATGCCGGGCTCGATGCCGGCAGCGGCCAGCGCGCGGCGTAAGGAGCGCCTGTTAGAGACCGTCATTGCCTGCGACAAACGCGAAGCGCTTGCGCAAGGGAGCGCAAGCGACGAAGCAATCCATTCTTCCTTTTTGTGGCGCGATGGATTGCTTCGCTTCGCTCGCAATGACGACGCGGACATAGCGCCTCGATCCCACAGCACGCATGCCTGACGCATGGAGGAACACACTTGACCCACCCCCTCAACAGCTACGTCTCCGGCACCGCCGACGCGCCGCTGCTCGGCGAGACCATCGGACGCTGCCTCGATCAGGCCGCCGCGCGCTGGGGTGATCGCGAGGCGCTGGTTTCGCCAAGCCATGACGTGCGCTGGACCTGGAAAGAATTTGCCCAACGCGTCGATGCGCTGGCTGCGGGCTTTCTCGCGCTTGGCCTCGAGCGCGGCGCGCGGATCGGGGTGTGGTCGCTCAATCGTCCGGAATGGACGCTGACGCAATTCGCCGCTGCGAAAGCGGGGCTCATTCTCGTCACCATCAACCCCGCCTACCGCCTGAGCGAACTCGAATTCGCGCTGGCCAAAGTCGGCTGCGCCGCGATCGTCACCGCGACCGCCTTCAAGACCTCCAACTACATGGAGATGCTGAACACACTGCTGCCGGAGCTTGCGGCATCGCCGCCGGGCGAATTGCAGGCGCAGCGGTTGCCGCAGCTGCGCGCGGTAATCCAGATCGGCGGCCCCAAATGTCCGGGCACCCTCGCCTTCGAGGACGTGACCCAAATGGGCGGCGCGCGGCACCGCGAGCAGCTTGCCGACCTCGCCAGGACGCTGCAGTTCGACGATGCGGTCAATATTCAATTCACCAGCGGCACCACGGGCTCGCCGAAGGGCGTGACGCTGACGCATCACAACATCCTCAACAACGGCTATTTCGTCGGCCGCGCGATGCGGCTGACGGAACAGGACCGCATCTGCATTCCGGTGCCGCTCTATCACTGTTTTGGCATGGTGATGGGCAATCTCGCCTCCGTCACGCTCGGCGCGACCATGGTCTACCCCGGCGAAGGTTTTGATCCGCTGGCGACGCTGCAGACGATCGAAAAGGAAAAATGCACCGCGCTCTACGGCGTGCCGACCATGTTCATCGCCGAACTCGATCATCCCGAGTTTGCGCGCTTCAACCTGAAATCGCTGCGCACCGGCATCATGGCCGGCGCGCCCTGCCCGATCGAGGTGATGAAGCGCGTCAACAACGAGATGAACATGGGCGAAGTGACCATCGCCTATGGCATGACCGAAACCTCGCCGGTGAGTTTCCAGAGCTCGACCGACGATCCGCTGGAACGGCGGGTGTCGACCGTGGGCCGCATCCATCCGCATGTCGAGGTCAAGGTCGTCGACCTCGAGGGGCGCGTGGTGCGGCGCGGCGAACGCGGCGAACTCTGCACCCGCGGCTACAGTGTGATGCTGGGCTATTGGGACGAGGCGGAGAAGACCGCCGACGTGCTCGATGCGCAGGGGTGGATGCACACCGGCGACATCGCCATCATCGACGCCGAGGGCTATTGCAACATCGTCGGCCGCATCAAGGACATGGTGATCCGCGGCGGCGAAAACCTCTATCCCAGAGAGATCGAGGAGTTCCTCTATCGCCATCCCAAAATCCAGGACGTGCAGATCTTTGGCGTCGCCGACGACCGCTATGGCGAGGAACTCTGCGCCTGGATCCGCACCCGGCCCGGCGAGACGCTCACCGCCGACGAGGTCCGCGCCTTCTGCCACGGCCAGATCGCCCACAACAAGATCCCGCGCTATGTCGAATTCGTCGATGAGTTTCCGATGACGGTGACGGGCAAGATCCAGAAATTCCTGATGCGGGACGCGGTGGAAGCGAAGCTGGGGCTGAAGGCGGCGAAGACGGCGTGAAAAAGAAAAAGGAAGGTGGCGCTTCTTGGCCTGGAGATTTCAAACAGCCCGCGCCAGCGCCCCGCAGTAACCTCGCCCCGCTCTTCGCGGGGAGAGGTCGGCGCATAGCGCCGGGTGAGGGGCTCTCTCCGCGAGTCGAGTGCGTTGAGAGAGCCCCTCACCCCAACCCTCTCCCCGCAAGCGCGGGGCGAGGGAGAAAAAACACACCTTCGCGATCTCGCGACGCCTTCCGCCCGAGCTTTGCCCTTACTTTTCACGCCCTTGAAGAACAGAGGGCGCAGGGAAGACCGGGTGCGCGCTGCACCCGCGGTCCCGTGTGCAATTGCGCCAAAAAAACGCGCACACGAGCATACAGGTCCAGCGGAGAGCATCCGGCCTTCCCTGCGCAATGGTTTTACGGCGTACTTCGTGCTCTCCCCGGTGTGCGAATTCCTTTAGCCACCGTTGTCAGCGGATTGACGGATGGGGCCTGCCCGGTCGGGCCGGCCCATCCTCCGCAGACGTGACACCAGCCACGGGTGCCAGGACCACACGACTTGGCCGTACGCGGCACACCCTACGCCAGAGGCCTCGACAGGCTTGGTACCCACCCGCCAAAGTCTGACGCGAGGCGCTTTAGCATCGGTCGTCGGCGTGCCGTCCCTTCGCTCACGAACTCAAAGAGCCCGCCCTGCGACGACGTTTGCGCGCCCGACGCTGCCGCGTCCACCGCACCCCGCCCCGCGTTTAGTGACGATCGCGAAACGCCCCTCTGTGGGGGACGGGATGGCGGAAGTTTTACGGGTGATTTGGGTTCGGCGAGAAGCGGATTATTTTTGCGGGAGGGCGCTTTTTTGATTTGCGTCGTCGGGCAAATCAGTGCTGAGGGACATTTTAGTCCCGCTGCACCCTTGGACCAATGAATTGGATTATCTCGTCGGCAGAATAGGCGCCTAGCATCTGTTGGCCCGGTGCGAGCTTTAAGACTCGTATGTGGACATCTTGGCCCGGTTTGATGATGTTGTCGACGTATCCCGGCGACCTCGTCGTATAAGCCGTGTTGCCGCTGAATGTGGTGGTGCTTGTTCCGGGCACGACGACCGTGGCAGCAGTGGTCGCATCAGCGGCGCTGATTATCCGAAATGCGTTGCGCCCGCGGCCTTCGTGGTTTCGGCAGCCTTCAGGAGAGCGTAATCCTGAATCGTCGTGGAGCGAGTATTTCCATTTCCGCGCGCGACGATACGAAAGGTGTCTTTGGTAATCTGCTCTGCTGAGACACCGCCCGTAAAGCCCATCTCCTGATATTTCGTACCGCAGCCTATCAATAATAAGCTAAGCGTGACGACGAACGCGATGGTTCCGTGTGTACGCATTGATTTGCCCCCAGCCGCTTTGATTTATTCGCAACCAGGGGGCGCGATCAAGCACTTACCCTAACCCAATAGTCGGATTAACGGACCTGCATCTCGGACGATTCGTATCATCGACGTTGGGACAACGAGAAACAGTCCTCAGTTCCTGCATGTCGAACGCCTAACGTAGGCTATCGACAACCTTTCCGCATGATCGGAGCGTAGATGCAGGATCGATCTTCGGCATCGCATGACGGTAGAGAGGTCGCGCCCTTTCCCCCCTACACCGGCAACCCGTTCTGCCCCGCCAGCTCCTTCAGCGACACCTGCGGCCGCGCCCCGATGTGCTGGATCACCTCGGCCGCGGCGAGCGCCCCGAGCCGGCCGGCCGCCTCATAGCCGGCGTTGCGGACGAGGCCGAACAGGAAGCCCGCCGCGAACAGGTCGCCGGCGCCGGTGGTGTCCACGAGCTTTTCGATCGGGAACGCCGGCACGGCTGTCACGCCATCCTTCGCAGCCACCACACAGCCCTTTTCGCTGCGGGTGACAATTCCGAGCTTGGCATCAGTGCGCAGCTGCTTCAGCGCGCCCTCGAAATCCGAGGTCTGGTACAGCGAGTGCAGTTCGGCCTCGTTGGCGAACACGAGATCGACCGTGCCCTTGCGCATCAGGTCGAGAAACTCGTCACGATAGCGATCGACGCAGAAGGAATCCGACAGCGTCAGCGCCACCTGGCGGCCGGCGGCGTGCGCGATGGTAGCCGCCTTGACGAACGCTTCCTTGGCGTTCTTCGGGTCCCAGAGATAGCCTTCGAGATAGAGGATGCGGGAGGCTGCGATCTGCGCTTCATCGATGTCCGCGGGCGACAGGTCCTGCGCGGCGCCGAGATAGGTGTTCATGGTGCGCTCGCCGTCCGGCGTCACCAGGATGTAGGAGCAGCCGGTGGCGGGTCCATCAGCCGCCGCCCTGGTCTCGAAGGCGACGCCGGCTGAGCGGATATCGTGGGTGTAGAGGGTGCCGATCTGGTCGGCCTTGACCTTGCCGATGAAGGCGGCCCGCGCGCCGAAACCGGCGACACCGACGATGGTGTTGGCGCCGGAGCCGCCGCTCATTTCGGTCGCCGGGCCCATATCCCGGTAGATCGCGGTGGCGCGGGCCTCGTCGATCAGCGCCATGCCGCCCTTGGTCATGCCGTGGCGCGCCAGAAACCCCTCATCGGTCTGCACCAGCACGTCGAAAATCGCATTGCCGATCCCGAGAACGTCGTATTTTGCGTCAGTCATCCATCCGTCCTGTTTACGGCTGTTTGCGCGAAGAAGCCGAGCGCGGCCAAGAAGGCTGCGGCCTACCAGATCGGCCCCGCGCCAGCAAGGCTGCCTGGTCCTCATCCCCGCGCAACGGCTTCGCCGTTGTCGCTGGAGGAGCGGCGCTTACGCCGCGTCTCGAAGGATGCAGGCCCGTCTGTGGCAACATCCTTCGAGACGCCGCGGAGCCTGTCATCGGGCCGCGCTACGCGCGGACCCGGTGGCGGCTCCTCCAGCGACAACGGCGAAGCCGTTGCGCGGGGATGAGGTCTGGCAGCAGGCCGGGCTGCTGCTATACAGCAACTCTCATGATCCGCTCGTTTCTCACGGTATCCTCGGGAACGCTGGCCTCGCGGCTGCTTGGGTTCGTGCGCGATTCGGCGCTTGCCGCGCTGCTCGGCGCGGGCGCGGTGGCGGATGCGTTCCTGGCGGCGTTTCAGCTGGTCAATGTCGTGAGAAGGCTGTTGACCGAGGGCGGGTTGAACGCGGCGCTGGTGCCGGCATGGCTGCGGGTGCGTGAAACCGGTGGGGCTGTAGTCGCGGCGGCGTTCGCGGGGCGCGTGCTCGGCACGGTGACATCAGCGCTGATCGCAGCCACGGCGGTGCTCGCGCTGGCGATGCCGCTTGTCATTGCAGCGCTGGCGCCGGGATTTTCCGGCCGCGAGACGCTGCAGCTTGCGGTCGACAATGCGCGGCTGATGCTGCCGTATCTCGCCTTTGCCGGGCCCGTGACGGTGATGATGGCGCTGTTGAACGCGCAAGGGCGCTTTGCGCTGACGGCGTTCTCGCCGCTATTGTTCAACATCGCGCTAATCGCTGTCATGGCCGTGCTGCTCGCCATACGGCCGGATGCGGTACAAGCCGCGCAAATCGTCGCCGCGACCACAGGCGTTGCCGGCTTGTTGCAGCTTTCCATTCTGGTGTTGCGCCGTGGCAAGAGCATCGCAGCGCCGTTGCGGATTTCATTCGATCCGGAAATCCGCGGCTTTCTCGCCAAGGCCGCGCCCGGCATGATGGCGTCGAGCGCGCCGCAGCTCCTGATGGTGGCCGGCGCGATCATCGCCTCGTCGTCGCCGTCGGCGGTATCGTGGCTGTATTTCGCGGGCCGCCTGGTCGAACTGCCGCTCGGCATTGTCGGCGTCGCCATGGGCACGGTGCTGATCCCGGAATTATCGCGCGCGGTACGCGGTGAGGATCGCGCAGCCGTCAGCTACGCGGAATCGCGCGGCCTCGAACTCGCGGTCGGGCTGGCGCTGCCGGCAACCCTCGGGCTGATCGTGTTAGCTGCGCCGATCGTGCGGCTGTTGTTCGAGCACGGCGCCTTCACCACCGATGACACCAAAGCGACGGCGCGGGCGCTGATGTGGCTGACGCTGGCGCTACCGGCGCATGTGCTGGTGAAAGCTTTGTCGCCGGCGTTCTTCGCGCGCGAGGATACGATGACGCCGCTGGTCGCGGCATTGAAGGGCGTGGTGCTGGCGATCGCGGCAGCCTTCCTGCTCAGCCACTGGCACGGCGCCGACGGCATTGCGGCGGCGATTGCGCTTGGCGCGTGGAGCATGGCGTTCAGCCTGATCCGCCGCGGCGCGGAGACATTTGGATTCTCGATCGATGCAGACGCAAAACGGCGGCTGCCGCGCATCGCGCTATCCGCGCTCGCCATGGGCGCGCTGCTGTGGCTGGCGACGCGGTCGCTGCCCGCCCTCGCCTCCAGTGCGCACGGCCTCGTGCAGGCCGTGCTCCTGCTGGCCGCGATAGCGGCGGGAATTGTGGTTTACGGCCTGTTCTTAAGGCTTTTCGGCGTCACCGGCTGGCGCGAGGCGGTTAACGCCCTAAGGCGTCGTGGCCACTCCAACCCCTCATCCTGAGGAGCGGCCGTTCGGCCGCGTCTCGAAGGATGAAGGCCTCAGTGCGGCCTCATGGTTCGAGACGCGCTTCGCGCTCCTCACCACGAGGGGCTACATTGAGGCGAACCGCGCCACTCTAGCGGCTTGCGCTGATAGCCCCTGCGTGGCAAACGACAGCGCGAAACAGGCATCCGAAATTGGATCCTTGAGGAAGCTGACTATGGCTTTTGTTGAAAAGGTTTTTTCCGGCGTCCAGCCGACGGGCAATCTGCATCTTGGCAATTACCTCGGCGCGATCGTCAACTTCGTCAAGATGCAGGAAACCCATGACTGCATCTATTGCGTCGTCGACATGCACGCGATCACGCAAGGCGTCGACGTCTGGGGCGGCCCGGCGGAGCTCGCGCGCAACACCCGCGAGGTGACGGCGGCCTTCATCGCCGCCGGCATCGACCCGAACAAGCACATCGTGTTCAACCAGAGCCAGGTCTCGGGCCACGCCGAGCTGGCCTGGATATTCAACTGCGTCGCGCGCGTCGGCTGGCTCAGCCGCATGACCCAGTTCAAGGAGAAGGCCGGCAAGGACCGCGAGAACGCGTCGGTGGGTCTCTATGACTATCCGGTGCTGATGGCGGCCGACATTTTGCTGTACCGCGCCACCCATGTGCCGGTCGGCGAGGACCAGAAGCAGCATCTGGAGCTGTCGCGGGACATCGCGCAAAAATTCAACAACGACTTTGCCGATTCGATCCGCGGCCACGGCGCCAATGACGGCC
Source organism: Bradyrhizobium sp. AUGA SZCCT0283 (assembly GCF_018130385.1). GTDB lineage: Bacteria > Pseudomonadota > Alphaproteobacteria > Rhizobiales > Xanthobacteraceae > Bradyrhizobium. The sequence continues at coordinate 362,906 of NZ_JAFCLU010000001.1, forward strand.
TGTTCTTTCCGCTGCCGGAGCCCTTTATCGTCGGCCCCGCAACGCGGGTGATGAGCTTGCGCGACGGCACCAAGAAGATGTCGAAGTCGGACGCCTCGGACAATTCGCGCATCAACCTGACCGACGATGCGGACCTGATCGCGCAAAAGATCCGGAAAGCCAAGACCGATCCGGAACCGCTGCCGTCGGAGGAAAAGGGGCTGGAGAACCGGCCCGAGGCCGACAACCTCGTCGGCATCTATGCCGCACTTTCCGAGCGCAGCAAGGCCGACGTTTTGAAGGAATTCGGTGGCGGGCAGTTCTCCAGCTTCAAGAACGCGCTGGTGGAACTTTGCGTCGCCAAACTCGCGCCGATCGCCTCCGAGATGAAACGGCTGGTCGCCGACCCCGGCCATGTCGACAAAATATTGATCGACGGCGCCGAACGGGCGCGCGTCATTGCCGACGAAACCATGCGAGCAACCAGGGATATCGTCGGTTTCATCCGAAAGAGCTAGCTTCGTCATCTTCTGATAGCCGCGACGCCGCTTGTCGAAGGCGGCTGCGCCGTGGCAGCATGCGGCGGTTTGGCGCAGCACCGGGACATGCATGACCACCCAGCGACGAAGCTACGAGACGGGTCACAAGCCAAAATGCCTTGTCATCGTTGACGACACCGCGGAATGGGACCGCGCGGTCTATTACGCCAGCCGCTGGGCGATCCGCGTCGGCGGCGGGGTGGTGATGCTGCGCATCATCGAAATCGAGGACCAGAACCAGCAATGGCTGGGAGTCGCCGACATCATGCGCGCCGAGGCCGAGGACGCTGCGAACGAGGCGCTCGATCGCGCTGCTGGCCGCGCCAACGGGATTGCCGCGATCACGCCGGAACGGGTGATTCGCGAGGGCGAGCCGACCGCCCAGATCCTCGACGTGATCGACAAGGACGTCGATATTTCGATGCTGGTGCTGGCGGCCAATCCGGGCCCCGAGGGCCCCGGCCCGTTGATCAGCATGATGGCGCAGGTCGCCGGCTCGTTCCCGATTCCGGTCGTCATCGTTCCCGGCGATCTCAGCGATCCCGACATCGACGCACTGTCCTAAGGCTTGATTTGCTTGGAGAATTGCTGATTGCGCCCCTTGACCGTGCGCGCGCCGTCGCCATCTGCTACAGGAGACCCACGCGCCGGCCTTGAACCGGCGACGCCGGAGAAAAACCATGTTCATTCAGACTGAAGCCACGCCCAATCCCGCCACCCTGAAATTCATTCCGGGCCGCACCGTGCTCGACACCGGCACGATGGAATTTTCGAGCCGCGAAGCCGCCGCCCGCTCGCCGCTTGCCGAAAGGCTGTTCGGCGTATCAGGCGTATCCGGCGTGTTCTACGGCTACGATTTCGTCACCGTGACCAAGGCGGACGGCGACTGGCAGCACCTCAAGCCCGCGATCCTCGGCGCCATCATGGAGCACTACATGTCCGGCGCGCCGCTTCTGGCGGACGGGACGGCCGGCAACGACGAGGCGATGGACGAGGAGGGCGAGTTCTTCAACGAGGCCGACGCCGATACGGTCGCGACGATCAAGGATTTGATCGAGACGCGGGTGCGGCCGGCAGTGGCCAATGACGGCGGCGACATCACCTTCCGCGGCTTCAAGGACGGCGTCGTCTACCTCAACATGAAGGGCGCCTGCGCCGGCTGCCCGTCCTCGACGGCGACGCTGCAGCACGGCATCCAGAATCTGCTGAAGCATTTCGTGTCCGACGTGGTCGAAGTCCGGCCGATGTGATCAGCTGATGATCCTCATGGTGAGGAGCCGCGTAGCGGCGTCTCGAACCATGTGGCCCGGCCGGTGCCATTCATCCTTCGAGACGGCGCTTACGCGCCTCCTCAGGATGAGGTCTAACTCCTGTGAGGTGGGCGCGTCTCGCCCACCCTGTGCTAGCCCGGCAACGCCGCAAGACATGACGTAATGATTGCGCGTCTGCTATACCTGCCCTCATGTTGATCCTCGCCATCGATACCGCGCTTGATGCCTGCGCCGCGGCCGTGCTCGACACCAGCGCCGGCGGCGTGATCGCGTTGGAATCGCAGGCGATGAAGCGCGGTCATGCCGAAGCCCTGATGCCGCTGATCGCGCGCGTGATGAAGGCGTCAGGCGTCGCCTTTGCCGCGCTCGACCGCATCGCCGCGACGACCGGTCCCGGCAGCTTTACCGGATTGCGTGTCGGCCTTTCCGCCGCCCGCGGCATTGCGCTCGCCGCCGGCAAGCCGGTCGTCGGCGTGACGACGTTGACCGCTTTTGCCGCCCCCGTCGTCAGCGAGAATGACGAACCTCATCCTGTCATCGCCGCGATCGATGCGCGGCACGATCACGTCTATTTCCAGGCGCTGGCCGGCGACGGCAGTTCATTGATCAAGCCGAAGGTCGCGCCGATCGCGGAAGCGCTCGACGCGGCGCGCTTCGGTGCGCCATACCTGGTCGGCAACGCGGCGAAGATTCTGGCCGACCGCTGGCCCGCCGATGCGCCGCCGCCGTTCAAGGTCGATCAGCAGGCCGCGCCCGATATCGCCTGGGTGGCGTGGCTGGGTGCCGCCGTCAATCCCGAAAGCTCACCGGCACGGCCCTACTATCTGCGCGCGCCCGATGCCAAGCCGCCGAAGGATCCGCTGTCCGCCGCAGCACAGCCGCCGGCATCGCGATGACATGGCTCTCCGACTGGTGGAGCGGCGGCACGGCCGTGATCGAACCGGCCAGCCCGCGCGACGCGGCGCGCCTGGCGCAACTGCATGGCGCATCGTTTCACCGCGGCTGGGGCGAAGGCGAATTCGAGGTCATGCTGACCGAGCGCAATACGCTCGTTCACCGGCTCAGACTTGGGCGCAAGATCATCGGCTTTGCCGTGTCGCGCATGGCGGCTGACGAAGCGGAGTTATTGTCGATCGCCATCGATGCGGCCCAACGCGGCCGTGGCCTGTCGCGCAACCTGTTGCTGACACATCTCGGTCATCTCGCGGGCCGCGGCGTACGCAAGGTGTTCCTCGAGGTCGAAGAAAATAATCAGCCGGCGCGGCGCCTGTATGAATGGGCCGGATTTGAGGTCGTTGGCCGCCGGGAGCGCTATTATCAGCAACCCGGCGGCGAGCAATTGAATGCACTTCTGATGCGGCGTGACTTGTCGTAATATGCGGACGGTGGCAAAAGACCCCCGACCTGCGTCCGAAGGCCCTGAGATCATGCCCGCACTGAAATCCCCGCCTGCGCATAAAAATACCGGTATCGAGGCCCGCTGCGCCGCCACCGGCATGCGCATGACCGAACAGCGCCGGGTGATCGCGCGCGTGCTGGCCGATTCGGTCGACCATCCCGACGTCGAGGAACTCTACCGGCGCTGTGTCGCGGTCGACGACAAGATCTCGATCTCGACGGTATATCGCACCGTCAAGCTGTTCGAGGATGCCGGGATCATCGAGCGGCACGATTTCCGCGAAGGCCGGGCGCGCTACGAGCAGATGCCCGACAGCCACCACGACCACCTGATCAATCTGCGCGACGGCAAGGTGATCGAGTTCACCTCCGAGGAGATCGAGAAATTGCAGGCCGAGATCGCCCGCAAGCTCGGCTACAAGCTGGTCGATCACCGGCTCGAACTGTATTGCGTCCCGCTCGACGAAGAGAAATCCTGACCGCGTGCAAGGCTTGACGTGCAAGGCTTGAACTCGAACGTCGATCTCGTCATTTTCGATTGCGACGGCGTGCTGGTCGACAGCGAAGTCATTTCATGCCGCGCCCATGCCGAGACGCTGACGCGTCACGGCTATCCGATCACGGCGGAACAGGTGCTCGAACGGTTTCTCGGCCGCTCGATGCGTCAGGCGACGATCGAGGTTGAAGCCGAACTCGGCCGCAGCCTGCCGGATGACTTCGCCGCCCAAACCTATGCCGAGATTTTCCGGTTGTTTGCGACTTCGCTGGAAGCCACGCCTCACATTGGCGAAGCCCTGGCGCAGATTGCGCAGCCCGTCTGCGTCGCATCGAGCGGGCCGCCGGAGAAAATCAGCGCCAGTCTCAATCGCACCGGTCTGTACGACCGGTTCGCGCCGCATGTTTTTTCCGCCGTGCAGGTGCGCCATGGCAAGCCGGCGCCGGACCTGTTTCTGTTCGCCGCCGAACGGATGCAGACCGCGCCCGAACGCTGCCTCGTGATCGAGGACAGCACTGCCGGCATCGCGGGCGCCATCGCAGCAGGGATGCCCGTGCTCGGTTTCCACGGCGGCAGCCATTGCCGGGAAGGATATGGCAAGAAGCTGCATGACGCCGGCGCCGCCATGATCTTTGACGATATGCGGCAACTGCCCGATCTGATTGCGCGCTTCGGTCGAATGGCCGACTAGATTCGCACCGCATGGTTGAAGTCCGGCGTCGCCGCCGACATCCGATCAAGCAACCTTGCCGCGAGTTAACTGGGCGCGAGACCCGCAGGTGATAATTTCCGATGAACCTGCGTGAGGGGAGCGCGCGCGTCGTGAAATTACCTGACAGCCAAATGTCAAAGGCAGCCTTGCTGTTCACAGCGGCCTTGCCGCTTACGCTCGTTGCGGCGGTGGCTGTGTTTGCGCGAACCTGGCAGCTTTCGCAGAACGATTTTGGAAGGCAATACTACGCCGCAGGCGTGCGCAGCATGCTGGGGAGCTGGCACAATTTCCTCTTCAACTCGTTCGATCCCGCAGGCTTTGTTTCCATCGACAAGCCGCCCGTGGCGATCTGGCTGCAGGCCGCCAGCGCCAAGCTGTTCGGTTTTTCCGCGCTTTCGATCCTGCTCGCCCAGGTGATGGCGGGATTGGCCGCGGTCCTCATCATCTACGTTCTGGTGCGGAAATATTGGGGCGGGACGGCCGGGACTACCGCCGCGCTGTCGCTCGCGCTCAGCCCGATCAATGTCGCGGTCGACCGTTCCAACAATACCGAGAGCTGTCTCATCCTGGCGCTGCTGGCCGGCGTATGGCTCGGGATGCGCGCAGCCGAAACCGGCCGGCTCACGACATTCTGCGCAGCGATGGCCGCGATCGGCGTAGGCTTCAACGTCAAGATGGGAACCGCGCTGGTGCTGGCTCCGGTACTGGCCTTGACGTTCAGCCTTGCCCGGCCGGGTGCTCCCATCACTTGGCATGTCCAGCGACAAGCCATCGCAGGCATCGTCCTCGTTGCCGTCTCGCTGTCATGGGCGATCTTCTTCGATCTCACGCCGGCGCAGAATCGGCCCTATGCGGGCAGCACCAAACACAATTCCATGCTGGAGCTTGCATTGGTGCATAATGGCGCGGCCCGCTTCGTTGCGATGTCCGCGCCCGCAGCCAATCCGGCCATCTCCTCGCCCGCCGCCTCCGGCGAGACGGCGCCGGCAACCACGGCAGTCCGGCAGCCCGTGATGACCGACGATTCGCCGACCGGCCCGCTCCGCCTGTTTCGGCCGAGGGCCGCGGCACAGTTCGCCTGGCTGCTGCCGCTCGCGCTCGCGGGCCTTGTTCTCGCCTGGTCGGATGCATGCGGCCCGGGCGCGCCGGTGTCACGCCGCATCGGCGCCGGTGTGTGGACCGGCTGGCTCGTGATGTACTGGATCGTGCTCAGCTTTGCCGGCGGGTTGATCCACACCTACTACGTCGCCGTGCTTGGACCGCCGCTCGCGGTGTTTTCCGGCATCGCCGTCGCCGGGCTGTGGTCGAGATGGAAAGCCGGCAAGCCCGGGCGGACATATCTGCCGCTGATCATCGTGGCCACGGCCGCCTGGCAAATCTATCTCTGCATGGCGCAATCCGAGACGGTCGGATCCGATTGGCTCAGCCTGACATGGCTGACGTCGATCGGCATCGCCGCGATTGGCGCGGCCGTCCTTTATGCATGGCCGCAGCAGGGCGGCAGATTGGCAAGATTGTTCGCGGTCGCTTCCATCGGCGCGCTGCTCGCTGCGCCGATCCTGACCACGGCGAGCGTCGTTCTGAGGCGCCCGAATATCGCGGCGCCGGTCGCCAACATGACCGCTTTGCTCACGCCGTCGGATACCGAGCGTGTGGTCTTGAGGACGTCACGGCTGGAAGCCGCCCGCCAGAAACTCACCAGCTACCTGGTGGCCCATCGCGAGGCCGCAAAGTTTCTCGTCGCGGTCCCCAACGCCAACGTCGCCGCGCCGCTCATTATTCAGACCGGCCTGCCCGTCATGGCGATCGGCGGCTATCTCGGCGACGACCCGATCCTGACCCCTTCGGACGTCGAGCGGCTGGCCTCGGACAGACAACTCCGTTTCGTAATGCTCGGCGGATTTACCCTGGCGCCGGCCAAGCAGGCGGCTGCACTTGATCCGATCGCACGATGGGTGCGCGCCAACGGCCGCCCCGTCGATCCAAAGTTGTGGCGCCTGTCCGCATCGGCCGGCGCCCCCTACCGCATCAACCTCGGCAATGAATGGGTAGAGGTTCCGCCGCCCGAATTGTTCGATCTCTGGGACAATGCAAGCCGCGACCTGCCGGGAGAGGCCGCTCGCCAGCAACTCAGATAGATCTTGAGCGCTTCACGCCGCGAATCGCGGCAACCGCTGCAGCCTCCATTATGCAATATGGCGACAGCGCCTGCGCGGGAATCGCTTATTGCCTAACTGGCGTCGTATTTTTCTATCGGAAGATCTTTCATATCCGGATGGTTCCTGAGCACGTCCATAACGTCGATGTGGGGACGGTCCTTAAGCGCCTGTGTCACGCAATTGTTGACGTATTTCCGGCGCGCGAGCCATTTCACCTTCTGGTCCTTCGCCTGCGCCTTGCATGTAACAATGGCCGTCTTTAGCGCAGCCTTGTCAGCCTTGGACGCAGGCGCAGCCTTGGCGGTCGTGGGCATCAATGCGGCACCACCAGCAAGTGCCGCGGCGGTAATGCACGCCAATAGAGCCGTGACGAAACGAGACATGATGCAATTCCCCCGGGTTGCTAATTTGCGCGACTATTCTTGTTCTAAACGATACGGATAACAGGCCATCGCACCAGCAAACGCAAGGTTTCCGGCAGGATAACCTTCGGGACTGCTTTCACCTTTCGCCCTGGAAAGTAGTCTTTGGTGCGCGGATCAACCTAAGCGTGACCATGTGCATCGACAAATCCTCGGATTCCGGTTCGATGCCCCAACCGCTTCGCCGCGCGACGAGGGCTATGGCGCTGGATTTCCAGCTCCTTAGCCTATATTTGACCCCTGACGCCGGATTGGCGCCGATTCAAGCCCAGCACCCAAGGTTCCATGAAGCCGCCGCGCAAGCTGCATATCAAATCCTATGGCTGCCAGATGAACGTCTACGATGCGCAACGCATGGTGGACACGCTGGCCCCGGAGGGCTTTGTCGAAACAGCCAGCGCCGAAGATGCGGATCTGGTGATCCTCAACACCTGCCACATCCGCGAGAAGGCCTCCGAGAAGGTCTACTCCGAGCTCGGCCGGCTGCGGGTCGCCAAGGATGAGGCGGCGCGTCAGGGGCGCGATATGCGCATCGCGGTCGCGGGCTGCGTCGCGCAGGCCGAGGGCGAGGAGATCATCCGTCGCGCGCCTGTTGTCGACGTCGTGGTCGGGCCGCAGAGCTATCATCATCTGCCGCAGCTATTGGCGCGCGCAAAGAGCGAGGGCCGTGCGCTCGAGACCGAATTCCCGGTCGAGGACAAGTTCGGTTTTCTCCCCGCCCCCAAACCGGATGCGATCCGCGCGCGCGGAATTTCGGCTTTCGTCACCGTGCAGGAAGGCTGCGACAAGTTCTGCACCTTCTGCGTCGTGCCCTATACGCGCGGCGCGGAAGTCTCGCGCCCGGTGGCGAAGATCGTCGACGACGTGAAGCGGCTCGCCGATAACGGCGTGCGCGAGATCACCCTGATCGGCCAGAACGTCAACGCCTATCACGGCGAAGGCCCCGACGGACGGAGCTGGCTGCTCGGCAGGCTGTTGCATCGGCTTGCCGAAATCGAAGGTATCGCGCGGCTGCGCTACTCCACCAGCCATCCCCGCGACGTCGACGATTCGCTTCTGGCGGCGCACCGCGATCTCGCCGCGCTGATGCCGTTCGTGCATCTTCCGGTGCAATCCGGCTCCGACCGGATCCTGGCGGCCATGAACCGCAAGCATACCGCCGATGATTATCGCCGTGTCATCGACCGTTTTCGCGGCGCCCGCCAAGATATTGCTTTTTCATCGGATTTTATCGTCGGCTTCCCCGGCGAAACCGCGGGAGAATTTGCCGCGACCCTCGCGCTTGTCATGCAAATCGGATACGCTGCGGCTTATTCGTTCAAATATTCGCCTCGGCCCGGCACGCCGGCGGCGGACATGCAGGAGACCGTGTCAGCGGCTGAAATGGACGAGCGATTGGTGCGGCTTCAGGAATTGATCGACAGCCAGCAATCGGCCTTCAACAAGGCCACGATTGGCAACACCGTCGATGTGCTGTTCGAACGCACGGCCCGCAATCCTGGCCAGATCGTCGGCCGCACCGCGTACCTGCAGCCCGCGCATGTCTTTGCCTCTCCTGACATCATTGGACAGGTGCTGCCGGTCCGTATCGAAAGCCTTGAGCGTTACAGCCTGCTCGGCGAACTCGCCGGCGCTGCCACGCTGCCAGTCTCTTCAACATTTTCAACCATGACCCATTCTTCTCAAGAAACCAGTTCTTCTCAAGAAACTCAGGGAGCCTGAACCCTTGCCAAAAAGCGCATCGGATTCGCCTTCGCTCGCTCCCAGCCGCAAATTTGACCGCGACATGCAAATTCCGCCCGAAACCCAGGTCGTCATCGACTTCGACGACAACCGCGCCGCTTCCGCGCTCGTCGGCCCCTACGGGCAAAACCTGGCGCTGGTCGAACGGCGGCTCGGCGTCGTCGTCGATTCCCGCGGCAACCACATCACCATCGCCGGCTCCCGAGACGGCTGCGACGCCGCGCGGCGCGTGCTGGAGACGCTCTATGCACAGGCCGTGCAGGGGCATGACCTCTCGCAGGGCGAGGTCGAAGGCGCGATCCGCGCGGTGCTCGCGCAGGGCTCGCTGTTCGAATTCGATCCCAAGACCGCCAAGACCTCGTTCGAGACCATCAACCTGCGCAAGCGTCCGGTGCGGGCACGCACGGCGGCGCAGGATTCCTACATCCGCGCGTTAAAGCGCCACGAGCTGGTGTTTGGCGTCGGCCCTGCCGGCACCGGCAAGACTTGGCTTGCAGTGGCGCATGCCGCGCAATTGTTCGAACGCAAGGAAGTCGATCGCATCATCCTGTCGCGGCCCGCGGTCGAGGCCGGCGAGCGGCTCGGCTTCCTGCCCGGCGACTTGCGGGAAAAAGTCGATCCTTACTTAAGGCCGATCTACGACGCTTTGTACGATTTGATGGATTCGCGCATTGTCGAGCGCGCGCTGCAGGCCGGCGAGATCGAAATCGCGCCGCTGGCGTTCATGCGCGGCCGGACGCTGACCAACGCCGCCATCATCCTGGACGAAGCGCAGAACACCACTTCGATGCAGATGAAGATGTTCTTGACCCGGCTCGGCGAGAACAGCCGCATGATCATAACCGGCGATCCATCGCAGGTCGACCTGCCGAACGGACAGGCCTCCGGGCTTGCCGAAGCGGTCAAGCTGCTCGACGGCGTCGAGGGCATTTCGCAGGTGAAATTCACTGCGGAAGACGTCATCCGCCATGAACTGGTGGCGCGGATCGTCGCCGCCTATGAGGGATTGCCGCAAAAACCGGCAACCAGCAAATCTTGACCCAGAAATCGTCGGCGCTGGACCTGCCGCAGGCAGGCCCGGGCCGTAACCCGAACATTGCAATGCAAGGCGCTGGAACGCTCGTGTCGTCCGTCCTTCCCCTCACCGAAGTTCTCGTCGTTGCCGATTGCTGGCAGACGGAGCCGGAGGCCGAGGCGGTGATCCATCGCGCCATCAATGCTGCGGCCGAAATCGCCGATGCCGATGTCGGCGAGGCCGAGCTCGCCGTCATGCTGACCGACGATGCCGGCATCCGCACGCTCAACAATAACTGGCGCGGCATCGACAAGCCGACCAACGTGCTGTCGTTTCCGGCGCTGCAGCCGACCGCGGGCGCGCCGGCGGAGGCGCCGCGGATGCTCGGCGATATCGCCATTGCCTACGAGACCACGCGGAAAGAGGCCGATGACGAAGAAAAGCCGTTCGATCATCACCTCAGCCATCTGGCGGTCCACGGGTTTCTGCATTTGATCGGATACGATCACGAGAAAGACGACGACGCCGACGCCATGGAAGGTCTCGAACGGGAGATTCTCGCGCAGCTCGGCATTCCCGACCCGTATTCGGACCGGGAGCGGATGGACTGAAATGCCGGACTCCGACCCAATACAGGACAATCCGCGCGACACGCCCAACCTGCCGGCGGTGGTGAAGGAAGGCGATGTGCTGCGCCCGGCCGCCGACAACTGGCTGCTGCGGGCGATCCGCACGCTGTTCGGCTGGAAGGCTGGCTCGGTCCGCGCCGATCTTCAGGTCGTGCTCGACACCTCCGCGCCGGACGAGGTCGGCTTTTCCGCCATCGAGCGCACCATGCTGCGCAACATCCTCGGCCTCAACGAGCGGCGGATCGCCGACGTGATGGTGCATCGCGCCGACATCGTCGCGGTCAAGCGGGATATTCCGCTCGGCGAACTAATGAGCCTGTTCGAAAGCGCGGCGCATTCGCGGCTCGTGGTCTACAACGAAACGCTCGACGATCCCGAAGGCATCGTTCATATCCGCGACCTCTTGGCGTTCATGACCGCGAAGGCGCGGGTCGGCGACACCACCAAGCCGAAGCGCAAGAAGCCGTTCCCGGCCGGCCTCGACCTGCGCGCGGTCGACCTCGCATTGCCGCTGGCGGAGGCCAACATCATCCGCAAGCTGTTGTATGTGCCGCCGTCGATGCGGGCGATCGACCTCTTGGCGCAGATGCAGGCCTCGCGCATCCATCTGGCGCTGGTGGTCGACGAATATGGCGGCACCGACGGGCTGGTGTCGATCGAGGACATCGTCGAGCAGATCGTCGGCGAGATCGACGACGAGCACGACAGCGACGAGCCGCCGTCGATCATCCGGCAGGGAGACAATGCATTCATCGCCGACGCCCGCGCCAGCCTCGAAGATGCCCGCAAGATGATCGGCGAGGAATTCGTCACCGGCGAAGCCAGCGAGGAAGTCGCCACCCTCGGCGGCTATCTGGTGTCACAGGTCGGCCGCCTGCCGGTGCGCGGCGAAGTCATCGCGGGCCCGGGCAATTTCGAGATCGAGGTGCTTGATGCCGATCCGCGGCGGGTCAAGCGGCTGCGGATCGGGATTCGGAAAGAGCGCCCGGCGACACGCGCGACGCGCGAGCGAAGCCGACGCGAGGCCGCGCCCGATACCAACGTGCCGCCGACCAATGACAATACGCCGCCGACCCCCGGCGATGGAGCCGGCTCGCAGTGATCCCAACCAGCAAATTCCGCATGGCGGGACTCTCGATCATCCTGGCCTGGGGCTGGAAGCGCGCGATCATCGCGCTGGTCGCGGGCGTCTTGTCGGTGCTTGCGATGGCGCCGTTCAATGCCTGGCCGGTGCTGTTTGTGACCTTTCCGGTCGTGGTCTGGCTGATCGACGGGGCGGCGGCCGGAAAATGGCGCGGTGTGCCGGCGGCGGCGATGTCGGGCTTCTGCTTCGGGCTCGGCTATTTCGTGCCCGGGCTTTACTGGACCGGCAACGCCTTTCTGGTCGATGCGCCGACCTTTGCCTGGTTGATGCCGTTCGCGGTGCTCGGCCTGCCGGCGTACCTTGCCTTATTTCCGGCGCTCGGCTTCGCGCTGGCGCGCCTGATCTGGACGCGGGATGCTTCACGGGTGCTGGCGCTCGCGATCGGGCTCACGGTCAGCGAATGGCTGCGCGGCTATCTGCTGTCGGGCTTTCCCTGGAATGCCTTCGGCTACGCGCTGTCGGAGCCGCTGGCGCTGGCGCAGACGGCGTCGCTGATCGGGCTGTGGGGCATGACCTTCCTCAGCGTGGCGATCTTTGCCAGCCCGGCGGCGCTGGTCGACGGGTCTTCACGCGGCCGAAAGCCCTGGATCGCGCCGGTGGCGGCACTGTCGCTGCTCGTGGCGATGGGTGTCTACGGCGCCGTGCGGCTGTCGCTGCAGCCGACCGCATTAACCAAGGTCAGGCTGCGCATCATGCAGCCGAACCTGCAGCAGGACGTCAAATTCAACTACGCCGCCAAGGCGGAGGTGATGCAGAGATACCTGACGCTTTCCGACCGCGCTTCGGGACCGCAATCCACCGGCGTGCGCGACGTGCAGATCCTGATCTGGCCGGAATCGGCTTTCCCGTTCTTCCTGACGCGGGAGGCCGATGCGATGGCGCAGATCGCCGAGCTGCTGCCCAAGGGCACGGTGCTGATGACCGGCTCGGTGCGCGCCCCGGACGGCCCGCCCGGCGCCCGCGTCAGCCGTGCCTACAACTCGATATATGTGATCGACCATGACGGTGGGGTGCTGTCGGTCTACGACAAGCTGCATCTGGTGCCGTTCGGCGAATACCTGCCGTTTCAGGAGTGGATGGAAAAGCTCGGCTTCGTGCAGCTGACCAAGGTGCATGGCGGCTTCATTCCGGGCGCGCAGCGCCGCACGATGGAGATACCGAATGCGCCGCGCGCGCTACCGCTGATTTGTTACGAAGCGATTTTTCCCGGGAATATTGCGGCGCGTGATGAACGCCCCGGCTGGATCGTCAACCTGACCAATGACGGCTGGTTCGGAAATTCGACCGGCCCCTATCAGCACCTGCAGCAGGCGCGCCTGCGTGCGATCGAAGAAGGGCTGCCGATGGTGCGCGCCGCCAACACCGGCATCTCGGCGGTGATCGATCCGTCGGGACGGATTGTCGCACGGCTCGGCCTCGGCATCGAGGGCGTGCTGGATGCCGGTCTGCCGTCGGCGCTGCCGCCTACGATTTATGCTCGCTTTGGAGATATCCCGGCAGCCATCATTGTGGCCGCCGCCCTGCTGCTCGTCGTCAGACGCCGCACTGCGAAGCACTCTGCCTGAGATTTGCACATCGCTGGTTGTTGCTGGTTTACTAAAAAACGCAGACTGCGCGGTTCCACCAGTTGACAGACAGCCTGCGATTCGCTTTCTGCGGTTGCAAGCTAAGAACAACAACCAGTCACTTCATTGCTCAGATCGACCGCAATTCTACCCGATCCTCCGAGCAGGATATGACGGTCACGGCGCGCCTGAGGCATAGCCCTTCCACTGCCTCATTCCGGCGCGCAATCCCAGGAGTGATGCAGATGTCCACCAAAGCGCCCAATCCGGTTGACAAGTATGTCGGCAGCCGCGTCCGGATGCGCCGTATCATGCTGGGTATGAGCCAGGAAAAGCTGGGCGAAGCGCTCGGCCTTACTTTCCAGCAGGTTCAGAAATACGAAAAAGGCACCAACCGGGTCGGCGCCAGCCGCCTGCAGCAGATCTCCGAAATATTGCAGGTACCGGTGTCGTTTCTGTTCGATGGCGGGCCGAGCGGCGCGGTGAATGGCAACGGCTTCGGCGAAGGCGCTTCCCCGGCCTATGTGTCCGATTTCCTCGCCACATCCGAAGGTCTCGCGCTGACGCGCGCGTTCACGCGCATCGCCGATTCCAAAATGCGGCGCTCCATCGTCGAGCTGGTCGAGCAGATCGCGTCGCGCGACGGCCCCGACCAGCGCTGATTTTCAGCCTCGCCGGTTTGAGAATTTCGTATTCTGGAATATGCCATCATTTCCCGGCGCGAAATTGCGCATCGGGACATGACGCTGTATCGGATACGACATGACGACAGCCAATCCCTTCGACGCCCCGCCGATCCTCGAGGGCATCCGCCGCTGGGTCGAGATCGAGACCCCGACCGAAGTTCCCGCGCAGGTCAACAAGCTCGCCGACCTCGTCGCCGAAGGCTATCGCGGCCTGCCCGCGACCGTGGAGCGGATCGCCGGGCACTCCGGCTGCGGCGATCATCTGGTGGCGCGCTCGTCCTGGGGGCAGGACGCACCGGGAATCCTGGTGCTGAGCCACCTCGATACGGTGCATCCGCTTGGATTCATCCAGCGTCTGCCGTTCCGGATCGATGGTGACAGCGCTTTCGGCCCGGGCATCTACGACATGAAGGGCGGCGCCTATCTGGCCTATCATGCGTTTCGGCAGGTTTGCGCCGTCGGCGCGCGGCCGCCGCTCGCCATCACCCAGCTCTATGTCTCCGATGAGGAGATCGGCAGCCCGACGTCGCGTGCGCTGATTGAGAACGAGGGGCGGAAAGCGAAATACGTGCTGGTCACCGAACCGGCGCGCGACGGCGGCAAGATCGTGACGGGGCGCAAGGGCGTCGGGCGCTTTGAGGTTTTCATCAAGGGCGTACCCTCGCATGCCGGCACCAGGCCCGAGGACGGCCGCAGCGCCATCCGCGAACTCGGCAATGTCATCCAAACGCTGGGGGCGATGAACGATCTGGCGCGCGGCATCACCGTCAATGTCGGCGTGGTCAGAGGCGGCACAAAACCGAACGTGATTGCGGAAGAGGCCTATGCCGAGGTCGATTTGCGCGTGCCGACGCTGTCCGATTCCGACGAGCTCACGGCGAAGATCCTCAACCTGAAATCACGCACCGAGGGCGTCACCGTCAAGGTGATCGGCGAGTTGAACCGTCCGCCTTACGAAAAGAGCAATGCCGGCGCCGCGCTCTACGAGCACGCCAGGACGATCGCGGCGGAGATCGGTTTCGATCTGGTCGATACGGCGACCGGCGGCGGCTCCGACGGCAATTTCACCGCGCCGCATACCGCAACGCTGGACGGGCTCGGCGTCGACGGACAGGGCGCGCATACCCATTACGAGCAGATGTACATCTCCTCGATCGAGCCGAGGACGCGGCTGTTGTACCGGCTGTACCAGACACTGCGATGATATCAGCCCCGCGCGATACCGGCGACCGCGACGCGCCGCCGGATGACGGCGCGTCGGCACATGCGCATGGCTCGTTCTTCGGCCGCCGCAAGGGTCACAAGCTCCGTATCCATCAGGCCGACCTGATCGACAATCTGCTGCCGCATCTGGCGCTCGACATCGGGACGCCCGCGCCGGTGCGGCTTGCCGACCTGTTCGATGGCGACATCGAGGATGTCAGGCTCGAAATCGGATTCGGCGGCGGCGAACATCTGATCGCGGAGGCGCAAGCCTTTCCGAACATCGGGTTCATCGGCTGCGAGCCCTATGTCAACGGCATGGCCAAGATCCTGACGCAGATCGAGACCCACAATCTCGGCAACATCCGCCTCTATGCCGGCGACGCCGCGGAATTGCTGGCCTGGGCCCCGCCGCGATCGCTGGCGCGGATCGACCTGATCCATCCCGATCCCTGGCCGAAGCGGCGGCACTGGAAACGGCGCTTCGTGCAGGACGCAACGGTGGAGGCGATGGCGCGCATCCTGAAAGACGGCGGTGAATTCCGGTTCGTCAGCGACATCGACGAGTACTGCGCATGGACGCTGGCGCATTTGATGCGCAGCTCCGATTTTCTCTGGACCGCCGAACGCGCCGCTGACTGGCGACAACCGTGGGACGGCTACACCATGACGCGCTATGGACGCAAAGCCGAACGCGAGGGACGCGTCGCAGCGTATTTGCGGTTTCGGCGGGTTAGCTAGGCACCGTCATTCCGGGGCGTGCGCAGCACGAGCCCGGAATCCATTTGTCCGGCTGCTAATGTGGCCCGATGGATTCCGGGCTCGCGCCAAGAGGCGCGCCCCGGAATGACGAGCTACTGAGCCATCTTCGCCTTCTTCACATCCGTCGCTTCCCACACCATGCGCTTGCCGCGTGCGCGGCCCAAGAGCTCGATCGGGTCGTGATTGTCAATGTGGCCGAACTGTCCCTTGTAGACGCTGTAGCCGCATAATTCCTGCAGCCGTCGCGGAAAGCGCTTTGCGGTCTCAAGGGGAATGCCGAGCTGCAAATTCTCCTGCTGCCGCATCCAGCCCCAGCAATAAGCGCAGGAGAATGCGAAGCGCCGCTCGTCGCTGTCGTTGGCGCCGCCGCCGTGCCACAGCGCGCTGTCGAACAGCATCACGCTGCCGGCCTTCATCGTCGCAGTGACCGCGTCATATTCCCGGCCGTATTCCGGCGAGGAATCATATTTGTGGCTGCCCGGAATGATCCGCGTTGCGCCATTGTCCTCGCGGAAATCCGACAGCGCCCAGATCGCGTTGATGGTGATCGGAATGTGCGGACGCGGCAGCGGAATCAACTGCGTGTCTTCATGGATCGGCTGCGCCTCCTGCCCGGGTCCCAGCACCAGCGAGCAGAACGACGACAGCAGGCACTCCTTGTCCAGCACGCGCTCCACCACCGGCAGCACGTTCTCGTGCAGCGGCACTTCCCAGAACAGGTCGTCATAGGTGAGGAGATTGTTGATGCGGACGGTCTTGAAGCCTTCGAACGATGTTCTGGCGGGACCGAGATGGTGCTCGCGCTCGATGCGCTGCAGCGCCGTTATCAAGCCCTCGACCAGTTCGGCGCTCGCCGCACCCTCGATGACGGTGAATCCGTCGCCATGGATCCTGTCGGCATGGGCTTGAACGTCCGCATCCGTCAGCATGTCACACTCCCCGGGATGACGCTGTATCGCGTCTTGGCGCGGAGCATAGCGCGCGCGTTCGCTGTTGGGGAAGCATTTTGGCGCTCACCGTCATTGCCTGCGACAAACGCGAAGCGTTTACGCAAGGGAGCGAAAGCGACGAAGCAATCCATCGCTCAGCAAGCGGAGAGATGGATTGCTTCGCTTCGCTCGCAATGACGGACGAGAGACCCAGGCCGGACTATCGCGTCTTCCAGAACGCGACGACGCGCTGGGCGGTCGAGGGCATCAGGCGCACGTAGTTCACCCGCGCGTTTTCGATGTCGGCGGGAGATGCCGTCCGGTTCGGACCGAGCCGAAGCAGGATCAGCGCGCGCACGGTCGCCCATTCGATATCGATGACCTTCCCGGCGATCAGGATCGGATCGTAGCGGTCGCCGCTGATCAGGCGGTCGAGGGTTTCGATCTTGACGCCGGTCATCGCCGACAGCGCGGCGACCGACTCCTCGTATTTGAAGGCCCTGGCGAAGTTGAGCAATGCGCCTTCGCCGAGCATGCCTTCGCGGTGGAGCTTCAGCACGGTGCGCTGCGCCGGCGCAAAGTCGCGCCGCTCCTCGCGCTCGGACGGGCCGGTGATGACGGTCATCGCCTGCTTGATGTCGGCCTGCCGTTCGGGCTTGACGACCTGGAACAGGCGGCGACGAACGACGTCGATGGAGCCGGACAGCAGATCCTTCAATTGCGCAGGCGACAGATCGTCGCGCTGGCCGAGCCTGATCGTCAGCACGCCATCCTGGCCGGCACGCTTGATCAGCGTCGAATAGCTGTTCTCCGAGAAGGCTGCGCCCGCATTGCCGGCGGCGCGCCTGACGACCGCGCGATCGCCGCGGGCGACGATGACGTCGGTGAGATCGGTCGAAAGCGTGGGCCGCTCCGCCATCGCCAGCAGATGGCCCTGGCCCTTCATCGACGCAATTTCGACCAGCATCTTTTCGTCGATGACCGGCGAGCGGCGCAGCAGCGGGCCTGCGATGGCAATTTCATCGTCATGGGCGAGTTGGCCGACCAAACCGCGCGGCGCGTTCGCCAGCATCGACAGGCGCTCGGCCAGTTCGGCGCGCTCGGCAAGTTCGGCATGCGGGACGAGACTGGTCAGGACACCGTCGAACAGATCGACATGATCGGGGCGGAAGCTCGCCGCGCCCTGCAGGAAAAGCGCGCTGATGCGGCGCGCGGCATCGGCGCGGCGCTTGGGGTCGCCACGACTGATGATGTCGTCGAGTTCCGGGATCAGCGATGGTGAAATTATCATAAACCCGCCCAAACCGGCCTGAATTGGCTGGTTTTCCCGGAAATCTAGGCAGCGTTCGTGAATGAAGGGTTAGATTTTGTCGCCCCTCGCAAAGCTTGGCAAAATCGGACTTAACGGGATCGCGGGCCTTGTCGGATTGCGCAAAAACCGCTATATCCGCGGCAACTTATGGTTCTCATACGATCGCGTATTGAGAGTGGGCCCCCCGGGACCCGCTCTTTTTTATTACCTGAACGAGCCCGGCCCAGAAGGGCCTTAAAGGCGCGGTTCGGGGAGCCGGCCGGACCGCCGGTTAAGGCCCGGCCTAAACCCATGCAAGTAAGACGCTTTTGACCCTGGACATGACCGATCCAACTGCTGGTTCCGTGGATGCCGACCTCTTGGCCGAGCCCCGTCTCGTCGTCGAGCCGGGCGCGGCCGCGCGGGTGTCGGCGGTGGCCGGACCGGTGCTGCAGGGAATGGGCTACCGGCTGGTCCGGATCAAGATTTCGGGCGAGGCCGGCTGCACCGTCCAGATCATGGCCGAGCGGCCCGACGGATCGATGCAGATCGAGGATTGCGAGGCGATCTCGCGGGCGCTGTCGCCGGTGCTCGACGTCGCCGATCCGATCAACCGCGCCTACCGGCTGGAGATATCCTCGCCGGGCATCGATCGCCCGCTGGTGCGCCGTTCCGATTTCGAGCGCTACGCCGGTCATCTCGTGAAGATCGAAATGGCGGTCGCCCATCAGGGCCGCAAGCGCTTCCGCGGGCTCCTGGCCGGCGTCGAAGGCGATGCCGTGCGGCTACATCGGGATGACATACGCGCGGGCGAAGATGCCGACGTGCTGCTGGTGATGGAAGACATCTCCGACGCGCGACTGGTTTTGACCGACGAGCTGATTGCGGAATCGATGCGGCGCGGCAAGCAGGCCGAGCGCGAGCTGAAGCAGAATCTCGGGCTGGCGCCGCCGCCTCCGCCGCACGCAAAGAAGAGCGATCCGGCCAGGAGCAACAAGCCGAAGCCCAAGCCCGGCAAGAAGCCCGAGCCCAAAAAGCCGGAGCCGACCAATACAAAGAAACACCGCCTCGCCGCAGAAAGACTACGCCGGGGCGACACCGATCCTACTGAAGGAGACTAGCCATGGCCGTCAGTGCCAACAAACTCGAACTGCTGCAGATCGCAGACGCGGTCGCCCGCGAAAAGTCGATCGACCGCGGGATCGTGATCGCTGCGATGGAAGACGCCATCGCCAAGGCGGCCCGCGCCCGTTACGGCAGCGAGACCGACGTTCACGCCGAGATCGACGCCAAGAAGGGTGAGCTGCGGCTGTCGCGCCACATGCTGGTCGTCGAGCAGGTCGAGAACTCCTCGAACCAGATCTCGCTGGCGGACGCGCAGCGCGCCAACCCGGGCGCCCAGGTCGGCGACACCATCGCCGACACCCTGCCGCCGCTGGAATATGGCCGCATCGCCGCGCAATCCGCCAAGCAGGTGATCGTGCAGAAGGTGCGCGAGGCCGAGCGCGACCGGCAATACCAGGAATTCAAGGACCGCATCGGCGATATCGTCAACGGCGTCGTCAAGCGCGTCGAATATGGCAGCGTGATCGTCGATCTCGGCCGCGGTGAAGCCATCATCCGCCGCGACGAAATGCTGCCGCGAGAGGTGTTCCGCAACGGCGACCGCGTCCGCGCCTACATCTTCGATGTCCGCCGCGAAACCCGCGGACCGCAGATCTTCCTCTCCCGCACCCATCCGCAATTCATGGCAAAACTGTTCGCGCAGGAAGTGCCGGAAATCTATGACGGCATCGTCGAGATCAAGGCGGTGGCCCGCGATCCCGGCTCGCGCGCGAAAATCGGTGTGATTTCAAGGGATTCCTCGGTGGATCCTGTCGGCGCCTGCGTCGGCATGCGCGGCTCGCGCGTGCAGGCGGTGGTGAACGAACTGCAGGGCGAGAAGATCGACATCATCCCGTGGTCGCCCGACATCGCAACCTTTGTCGTCAACGCACTGGCGCCCGCCGAAGTCGCCAAGGTCGTGATCGACGAGGACCGCGAGCGGATCGAGGTCGTGGTTCCCGACACCAACAACCAGCTCTCGCTGGCGATCGGCCGCCGCGGCCAGAACGTCCGCCTCGCCTCGCAGCTCACCGGCTGGGATATCGATATCCTCACCGAGCAGGAAGAATCCGAGCGCCGTCAGGCCGACTTCGAGAACTCCACGCGGGTGTTCATGGAAGCGCTGAACGTCGACGAGGTGGTCGGCCAGTTGCTGGCGTCTGAAGGCTTTACTTCGGTCGAGGAACTCGCACTGGTCGACGTCAAGGAACTGGCCGGTATCGAAGGCTTCGACGATGAAACCGCCAACGAGCTGCAGAGCCGGGCCAAGGAATATCTGGAACAGCTCGAGACCGAGCTGGAAAACAAGCGCAAGGAACTCGGTGTGGATGATGCTTTGAAGACGGTGCCCGGCGTGACCTCGAAGATGCTGGTCAAGTTCGGCGAGAACGACATCAAGTCCGTCGAGGATCTGGCGGGCTGTGCGACCGACGATCTGGTCGGCTGGACCGAGCGCAAGGAAGGCGGCGAGCCGACCAAGTACCCCGGCATTCTCGACGCCAACGAGATCTCGCGCGACGAGGCCGAACGCATGATCATGCAGGCCCGCGTCATTGCCGGCTGGATCACCGAGGCCGAACTCGCCAAGCAATCCGAGCCGGCCGAGACCACCGAAGACCAGACGGCGTAATGCGGGTGTTCCGCAAAGCCGGAAATCTTTTCTGCGCGCAGACCGTGCGCAGATGACAGGAGCCACTAAACAGGCATGCTCGCTTTGGCTGACCCCGATCTCGACCATGGGCCGCGGACCGACAAGTCCGCGACCATGCGGATGTGCGCGGTCAGTCGCGAGGTGCGCCCGATCGACGAGCTGATCCGGTTTGTGGTCGCCCCGTCGGGCGACGTCATCCCCGATTTGAAGCGGAAGCTGCCCGGCCGCGGCCTGTGGGTCCAGGCCTCGCGCCGGACCGTTGCGGAAGCGGTGCGGCGTCACCAATTTAGCAGAGGGTTCAAGCGCAACGTTCGCGCTGCGGCGACCCTTCCCGACGATACCGAGGCCCTGCTGGAACGAAGCTGCACCGAGGCGCTGGCCATGGCGGCCAAGGCCGGTCAGGTCATTTCCGGCTTTGCCAAGGTCGAGGGCCTGCTCGAACAGGGCAGGGCCGAAGCCCTGATTCACGCTTCCGACGGCGCAGCCGACGGAATCCGCAAATTGGACGCTATCGCCGGGCAAAGAAGCGGAAATATCGGTGAATCGCGGGGTTTACCGATCGTTACCGCTTTAACCTCCGCACAATTGGATTTGGCACTGGGGCGGTCAAATGTGATACATGCTGCGCTGCTCGCGGGCCCGGCGAGCAAAACGTTCCTGTCGCGCTGCCAGATCCTGGTTCGATACCGGATGGACGACGACGACAAGACCGGGGATGGCGGCCAGAAATTCTGACTGACGAAGATTGGTTCCGAAGCCTTGCTTCAATGAATGTGCGGATGCGCACAACGTAACGAGATTAGGACTGCTGAATGGTTGATACCAAAACGCCTGGCGACAAGACTCTGAGTGTCCCGACCAAGACCTTGACGCTGAAGCCGCGGGTCGAGACGGGCACTGTGCGCCAGAGCTTCAGCCATGGCCGGACCAAGCAGGTCGTGGTCGAAAAGCGTGGCAAGCGCCGCGTCGGCGGCGACGCGCCCGCGACCGAAACACATGCGCCCGAGCCGGTCGCCGCCAAGGCGGCGCCCGCTGCAAAGGCCCCCCTCGCCCGTCCGGCAACGCCATCGGCCGCGCCGCGCGGCGGTTCGGGCGTGGTGCTGCGCACGCTGACGGAAGACGAGCGTTCCGCCCGCGCCAGCGCGCTGGCCGACGCCAAGGTGCGCGAAATCGAGGAACGGCGGCTGGCCGAGGAAGAAGCCAAGCGCCGCGCCAGCCGTGAAGGCATCGAACAGGCCGAACGCGAGGCCGCCGAAGCCCGCCGCAAGGCCGAGGAAGAACGCCACCGGCAGGAAGAGGAAGCCAAGCGCAAGGCCGAAGTCGAGGCCAAGAAGCGATTTGGCGAGGCCGAGGCCAAGACGACGGCGGCCCCGGCACCCGCTACGGCCCGACCGGCCGCAGCCCGCCCGGCTGGCGCCCGTCCGGCTGCCGCAGTGCCGCCCGCGCGCGCCCCGGGCGTTGCGGCCGACGGTTCCGATGAAGACGAAGGTCCGCGCCAGATTCGCCGCGGCCCCGGCGGCGCCATGCGCCCCGCGGTGCCCCCCAAGACCACCCACAAGCCGGCCCCGCAAAAGGAACGCGGCCGCCTGACGCTGGTCACCGCGCTCAACGCCGACGACGTGCGCGAGCGTTCGATCGCCTCGTTCCGCCGCCGCACCCAGCGCCTGAAGGGACACGCCTCCAACGAACCGAAGGAAAAGCTCATCCGTGAGGTGACGATCCCGGAAGCGATCACCATCCAGGAACTCGCCAACCGCATGTCGGAGCGCGCGGTCGACGTCATCCGCATGCTGATGAAGCAGGGCGCGATGCACAAGATCACCGACGTGATCGATGCCGACACCGCGCAACTGATCGCCGAGGAATTGGGCCACTCCGTCAAGCGCGTCGCCGCGTCCGACGTCGAAGAGGGCCTGTTCGACGTCGTCGACGATTCCACCGATACCGAGCCGCGCTCGCCGGTCGTTACCGTGATGGGCCATGTCGACCACGGCAAGACCTCGCTGCTCGACGCGCTTCGTCACGCCAACGTGGTGTCGGGCGAAGCCGGCGGCATCACCCAGCATATCGGCGCCTATCAGGTGACCTCGCCGGAAAGCGGCAAGAAGATCACCTTCATCGATACGCCCGGCCACGCCGCGTTCACCGCGATGCGTGCGCGCGGCGCCAAGGTCACCGATATCGTGATCCTGGTGGTGGCGGCCGATGACGGCGTCATGCCGCAGACGATCGAGGCGATCAACCACGCCAAGGCGGCAAAGGTTCCGATGATCGTCGCGATCAACAAGATCGACAAGCCGGACGCCAAGCCGGAGCGCGTGCGCACCGAACTGCTGCAGCACGAGGTTCAGGTCGAATCGTTCGGAGGTGAAGTCGTCGACGTCGAGGTTTCCGCCAAGAACAAGACCAATCTCGACAAGCTGCTCGAGATGATCGCGCTGCAGGCCGAACTGCTCGACCTCAAGACCAATTCGGAACGTCCGGCCGAAGGCACCGTGATCGAAGCCAAGCTCGATCGCGGCCGTGGTCCGGTGGCCACCGTGCTGGTGCAGCGCGGCACGCTCAAGGTCGGCGACATCATCGTGGCCGGCGCCGAAATGGGCCGCGTCCGCGCGCTGATTTCGGACCAGGGCGAGAATCTCGACCAGGCCGGACCTTCGGTGCCTGTCGAAGTGCTCGGCTTCAACGGCCCGCCGGAAGCCGGCGACCGCCTTGCCGTGGTCGAGAACGAAGCCCGCGCCCGCCAGGTCACGAGCTATCGCGCCCACCAGAAGCGCGAGAACGCCGCCGCCTCGATTTCCGGCATGCGCGGCTCGCTCGAGCAGATGATGTCGCAGCTCAAGACCGCGGGCCGCAAGGAATTCCCGCTGATCGTGAAAGCCGACGTGCAGGGCTCGCTCGAAGCCATTTTGGGATCGCTGGAAAAGCTCGGCACCGAAGAAGTTGCCGCGCGCATCCTGCATGCGGGCGTCGGCGGCATCTCCGAATCCGACGTCACGCTGGCGGAAGGCTTCAACGCCGCGATCATCGGCTTCTCGGTGCGAGCCAACAAGGAAGCCGCGGCCGCCGCCAAGCGCAACGGCATCGAAATCCGCTACTACAACATCATCTACGATCTCGTCGACGACATCAAAAAGGCGATGTCCGGCCTGCTCGCGCCGACGCTGCGCGAAACCATGCTGGGCAATGCGCAGATCCTGGAAGTGTTCAACATTTCCAAGGTCGGCAAGGTCGCCGGCTGCCGCGTCACCGACGGCACCGTGGAACGCGGCGCCAATGTGCGCCTGATCCGCGACAATGTCGTCGTGCACGAAGGCAAGCTTTCGACGCTGAAGCGCTTCAAGGACGAAGTGAAGGAAGTGCAGTCCGGCCAGGAATGCGGCATGGCGTTCGAGAATTACGGCGACATGCGTCCAGGCGACGTCATCGAGTGTTACCGCGTGGAGACCATCCAGCGCTCTCTGTAAGTCCAAATCTTGCGAAGAGCCTTGGATTTTATTGACTGAATGTGGCGTCGTGGCCGGACTTGTTCCGGCCATCCACGCCCTAACCCTGATTAGACAAAAGCAAGACGTGGATGCCCGCGGACAAGCGCGGGCATAACGGCTTTGAGAGACAATAATGCCCCGTCATCATACCAAGGGTTCCGCCCCCGGCGGCTCGCAACGGCAATTGCGCGTCGGAGAGACCGTGCGCCATGCCGTTGCCGATATTCTGTCGCAGGGTAGCGTGCACGACCCCGATCTCGAAGGCCACATCATCACCGTTCCCGAGGTGAGGATGTCGCCTGACCTGAAGCTTGCGACGATTTACGTGATGCCGCTCGGCGGCCGCGATACCGATGTCGTGCTCGCGGCGCTCGCGCGCAACAAAAAGTTCCTGCGCGGCGAGATCGCTCACCGCGTTAACCTGAAATTTGCCCCTGACCTTCGCTTTCGCGTCGACGAACGATTCGATGAAGCGGAACGGATCGAGAAATTACTGAGAACACCTGCGGTGCAAAGAGACCTCGCACCCGATTCGGACGACAAGTGATGACGATGCCCACCGCCAACGGCGTGATCGCGGAGCAAACTGCCGATTCGCACGACGCCGAAAAAAATATTTTTTCAGGCGAGTCGCGCGGCGACGACCAGCGTCGCGCCGGCGACGACCAGCGTCGCGCCGGCGACGGCGAGCGCCGCGTGGACGACGGCGAGCGCCGCAGCAACAACGATCCGCGCCACACCAAGCAGCCACGCCAGAACAACCAGCCGCGGCGCGACAAGCGCGACGTTCACGGCTGGGTGGTGCTCGACAAGCCGATCGGCATGACCTCGACGCACGCGGTTGCCGTGCTCAAGCGCCTGTTCCAGGCCAAGCGCGCCGGCCACGCCGGCACGCTCGATCCGCTGGCGTCCGGCGGCCTGCCGATCGCGCTCGGGGAGGCCACCAAGACGGTTCCCTTCGTGATGGACGGCCGCAAGCGCTACCGCTTCACGGTGGCCTGGGGCGAGGAGCGCGACACCGACGATACCGAGGGCCGGGTGACCCGAACCAGCGCGCTGCGGCCGTCGGCGGACGCGGTCCGGGCCCTGCTGCCGCAGTTCACCGGCCTGATCGAGCAGATCCCGCCGCAATATTCGGCGATCAAGGTCCAGGGCGAACGCGCCTATGACCTGGCGCGGGACGGCGAAACCGTCGAATTGAAGCCCCGCCCGGTCGAGATTCACGAATTAATCCTTGTAGAACATGGAGATAACGGCCAGTCCGTGTTCGAGGCCGAGTGCGGCAAAGGCACCT
Organism: Bradyrhizobium sp. AUGA SZCCT0283; assembly: GCF_018130385.1. Lineage (GTDB taxonomy): Bacteria > Pseudomonadota > Alphaproteobacteria > Rhizobiales > Xanthobacteraceae > Bradyrhizobium. The sequence continues at coordinate 388,386 of NZ_JAFCLU010000001.1, forward strand.
ATGTCCGGGCGCTGGCCCGCGATATCGGCCGGATTCTGGGCTGTTTCGGCCATATCTGCGCGCTGCGGCGGACCTTGGTGGGCCCATTCCGCGAGACGGACATGATTCCGCTGGAAGAGTTGGAGGCTTTATGTAATAGAGCCGCGTCTGGCGAGGGAAGCCTCGCCGACGCGCTTTTGCCCGTTGAGACCGCGCTGGACGACATCCCGGCACTGGCCGTTACACGGGCTGATGCGGCAAGGCTCCACAGGGGCCAGGCCGTTTTGTTGCGCGGACGGGATGCGCCCAATAGTAGCGGCACAGTCTATGTCACGGTGGCAGGCCGGCTTCTGGCCCTCGCCGAAATTGGCAATGGCGAACTCATCCCCAAGCGCGTGTTCAACCTGACCGGGCTGACTGCCAGTCCCGGTCGCAGCAATGAGAGAGTTTGACGATGTCGATTACCGCCGAACGCAAAGCGGAAGTCATCAAGACGAATGCCAACAAAGCCGGCGACACCGGTTCGCCCGAGGTTCAGGTTGCGATCCTGTCGGAACGCATCAACAATCTCACCGGCCACTTCAAGACCCACGTGAAGGACAATCATTCGCGCCGCGGCCTCCTGAAGCTCGTGTCGACGCGCCGCTCGCTTCTCGACTACATCAAGAAGAAGGACGAGGCGCGTTACAAGGCGTTGCTCGAAAAGCATAACATTCGTCGTTGATTTGAGAGAGTACGCGCGCTGTTTGCGCGCGTTTTCGCATGATCTTCCGAACAAACGGACTCCGAATTTTCGGAGACGATCATGCGCAAGGGCATCATCCGGAATGGATCATGCCCGACAAACGTCCAGCAGCAATCCGGCCGCTGGACAGGGCAAGATGCCCGTGACTGCCGAGAGGATGGACGCCATCCGAAAGATGAAGACCATGGCAGGATCGCCGGACGCTGATCTCGTATTGCGATCAGCGTCCCGCAATCTTGCGCATGGTCTTTGTGTTTTTGGGCTCCGCTCTCTCGTGAACCCATGAAAGAAACCACAATGTTCAATAAGCATTCCGTCGAGATCGACTGGGGTGGACGTCCCCTCAAGCTGGAAACCGGCAAGATCGCCCGTCAGGCCGACGGCGCCGTGCTCGCCACCTATGGCGAGACCATCGTGCTCGCCACCGTCGTTGCCGCGAAGTCGCCGCGCGAGGGCGTCGACTTCCTGCCGCTGACCGTCGACTACCAGGAAAAGACCTACGCCGCGGGCCGCATTCCCGGCGGCTACTTCAAGCGCGAGGGCCGTCCGACCGAAAAGGAGACGCTGGTCTCCCGCCTGATCGACCGCCCGATCCGTCCACTGTTCGTCGACGGCTGGCGCAATGAAACCCAGGTGATCGTGACGACGCTGTCGCACGATATGGAAAACGATCCCGATATCCTGGCACTGGTTGCCTCCTCGGCGGCGCTGACGATATCCGGCGCTCCCTTCAAGGGCCCGATTGGTGCTGCCCGCGTCGGCTTCATCAACGACGAATATGTGCTCAACCCGACGCTCGACGAAATGGTCGAGACCCAGCTCGACCTGGTCGTCGCCGGCACCGCCGACGCCGTGCTGATGGTGGAATCGGAAGCCAAAGAGCTCAACGAAGACATCATGCTCGGCGCCGTGATGTTCGGCCATCGCCACTTCCAGCCGGTGATCAAGGCGATCATCGAACTGGCCGAAAAGGCCGCCAAGGAGCCGCGTGAAGTCAAGGTCGTCGACGAAAGCGCGCTCGAGAAGGAAATCCTCGGCCTGATCGAGCAGGAGCTGCGCGCAGCCTACGCCATCCCGGTCAAGCAGGATCGCTATGCGGCGGTCGGCAAGGCCAAGGAAAAGGTGATGGCGCACTACTTCCCGGAAGGGCAGGAGCCGAAATACGACAAGCTGCGCATCGCCGCCGTGTTCAAGGAACTCGAAGCCAAGATCGTTCGCTGGAACATCCTCGACACCGGCAAGCGCATCGACGGCCGCGATTCCAAGACCGTGCGCAACATCATCGCCGAAGTCGGCGTGCTGCCGCGCGCCCACGGCTCGGCGCTGTTCACCCGCGGTGAAACCCAGGCGATGGTCGTGACCACGCTCGGCACCGGCGAGGACGAGCAGTATATCGACGCGCTGTCGGGAACGTACAAAGAGACGTTCCTGCTGCACTACAACTTCCCTCCCTACTCGGTCGGTGAAACCGGACGCCTCGGCGGCACCAAGCGCCGCGAGATCGGCCACGGCAAGCTGGCCTGGCGCGCGATCCACCCGGTCCTGCCGCCGCACCACGAATTCCCCTACACGGTGCGCGTGGTCTCCGAGATCACCGAATCCAACGGCTCGTCGTCGATGGCCTCGGTGTGCGGCGCCTCTCTGGCGCTGATGGATGCGGGCGTTCCCTTGAAGCGGCCGACCGCGGGTATCGCGATGGGCCTGATTCTGGAAGGTTCGCGCTTTGCGGTTCTGTCCGACATCCTCGGCGACGAGGATCATCTCGGCGACATGGACTTCAAGGTGGCCGGCACTGAGACGGGCATCACCTCGCTGCAGATGGACATCAAAATCGAGGGCATCACCGAGGAGATCATGAAGGTCGCGCTCGGCCAGGCCAAGGACGGGCGTATCCACATCCTCGGCGAAATGGCCAAGGCGCTGACCAATGCCCGCGCCGAGCTCGGCGAATACGCGCCGCGCATCGAAACGTTCAAGATCGCGACCGACAAAATCCGTGAAGTGATCGGCACCGGCGGCAAGGTGATCCGCGAGATCGTCGAGAAGACCGGCGCCAAGGTCAACATCGAGGACGACGGCACCGTCAAGGTCGCCTCCAACGACGGCGAGGCCATGAAGGCCGCGATCAAGTGGATCAAGTCGATCGCCTCCGATCCGGAGATCGGCCAGATCTACGAAGGCACCGTGGTCAAGGTGATGGAGTTCGGCGCGTTCGTGAACTTCTTCGGCGCCAAGGACGGCCTCGTCCACATCAGCCAGCTCGCTTCGGCGCGCGTGCAGAAGACCTCCGACGTCGTCAAGGAAGGCGACAAGGTCAAGGTCAAGCTGCTCGGCTTCGACGACCGCGGCAAGACCCGGCTGTCGATGAAGGTGGTCGATCAGGTAACCGGCGAGGACCTCGAGGCCAAGCAGAAGGCGGAAGCGCCGCAGCGCGAAGCCGCCGGCGAGTAAGGCATCGCTAAAATGTGAACGAAAGGGTGGCCGAACGGCCACCCTTTTTTGTTGTCTGCCCGAGTTACATTGCCGGGACTGCAGCACCTGTGCGATTACGTCGCAGGCTCACGAGGGTAGAAAACGAAACCCGATCCCACCCGCCGCCGGTAGCTTGTCGCGCGCAGCGGCTTTGGGCGTTCGTTCACGCATATTCATCCAGTTCATCTAAAAGTAAGGAGAAGTCGATGTCATCCATGTCCCGGCGCCATCTGATGTTTGCCGCAACCGGTATCGCGGCCGTTGCTGCAGCCCCACGTCTTGTCTTTGCGCAAGCCGCCGCTCCTGCCCCGGCCGCGGCCCCAACCGGCCCCTTCATACTGCCGCCGCTCACCTATCCGACCAATGCGTTCGAACCACATATCGACGCCAAGACGATGGAAATCCATCACGACCGGCACCACGGCGCCTATGTCGCCAACCTCAATAACATCGCCAAGACCAATCCGCAGTTGGGAACGGCGAAGATCGAAGACATCCTCGGCAATCTGAATGCGCTGGACGACGGCATCAAATTCACCGTCCGCAACAATCTCGGCGGCCACGCCAACCACACCATGTTCTGGGAAATCATGGGCCCGAACGGCGGCAAGCCGGAGGGCGAGGTGCTGGCGGCGATCGACCGCGATCTCGGCGGCATGGAAAAATTCCAGAACGACTTCAACGCCGCCGGCGGCCGCCAGTTCGGCTCGGGCTGGGTGTTCGTGACCGTCGCCAAGGACGGCAAGCTCGCGATCGAGACCCGCCCGAACCAGGACAACCCGATGATGGACGGCAAGCGCGCGTTGATGGGCAACGACGTGTGGGAGCACGCCTATTATCTCAACTACCAGAACCGCCGCGCCGATTATCTGAAGGCGTGGTGGAACACCGTGAACTGGGCCAAGATCGCCGAGCGCTATGCGGCGGCGAAGGCCGGCACGCTCGGCGCGTGAGCGCATTCGATGTGAAAAGGGCGGCCTCTCGGCCGCCCTTTTGTTTTACGGATGACTTCGCACGAACCGCGCGAGCTTTCTCTTGAGGCTCAGGCGATGTCGAAGCGATCGAGGTTCATCACCTTGGTCCATGCCGCCACGAAATCCTTGGCGAACTTCTCCTTCGAGTCCGTGCACCCATAGACCTCCGCGAAAGCGCGGAGCTGTGCGTGCGAACCGAAAACCAGGTCGACGCGGGTGCCGGTCCACTTGACCGCATTCGTCTTGCGGTCGCGGCCCTCATACGTGCCGTCGGAGCCGGCGGGCTGCCATTGCGTGCTCATGTCGAGCAGGTTGACGAAGAAGTCGTTCGTCAGCGTGCCCGGCTTGCTGGTGAACACGCCGTGCTTGGAGTTAGCCGTATTCGCGCCGAGAACGCGCAGGCCGCCAACGAGAGCCGTCATCTCGGGCCCCGTCAGCCGCAACAACTGCGCGCGGTCCACCAACGCCTCCTCGGGCGTCATGAACTGGTGCTTCTTGCTGCTGACGTAGTTGCGGAAGCCGTCGGCTCGCGGCTCGAGCGGAGCAAAGGACTCGACGTCGGTTTGATCCTGCGACGCATCCATGCGCCCCGGCGTAAAGGGCACCTTGACGTCGACCCCGGCGTCCTTGGCGGCTTTTTCGACCGCCGCGCAGCCGCCGAGAACGATCAGGTCGGCAAGCGAAACCTTCTTGCCGAACTCCTTCTGGATCGCTTCGAGCGTCGAGAGGACCGTCTTGAGTTCGGCCGGCTGGTTGACCTCCCAGTCCTTCTGGGGGCTCAGACGAATACGCGCGCCATTCGCGCCACCGCGCTTGTCGGAGCCGCGGAACGTCGACGCCGACGCCCATGCAGTCGAGACCAGCTGGGACACCGACAGGCCAGAGCCGAGAATCTTCGCCTTCAGCGCAGCGATATCCTGCTCGCCGATCAGCGGATGATCCACCGCCGGGATCGGGTCCTGCCAGATCAGCGTTTCCTTCGGCACCAGCGGGCCGAGATAACGCGCGATCGGGCCCATGTCGCGGTGCGTGAGCTTGAACCAGGCCCGCGCGAACGCGTCGGCGAACTGGTCCGGATGCTCGTAGAAGCGCCGCGAGATCTTTTCGTAGGCCGGGTCGAAGCGCAGCGACAGGTCGGTGGTCAGCATGGTCGGCACATGCTTTTTCGACTTGTCGTAGGCGTCCGGGATCGTGGCTTCCGCGCCTTTCGCCTTCCACTGCTTCGCGCCGGCCGGGCTCTTGGTCAGCTCCCATTCGTTTTCGAACAGGTTCTTGAAGAACAGGTTGCTCCACTTCGTCGGCGTCTGCGTCCAGGTGACTTCCGGGCCGCCGGTGATGGTGTCGGCGCCGATGCCGGTGCCATACTTGCTCTTCCAGCCGAGGCCCTGATCCTCCAGCGCACCGCTTTCCGGGGCCGGTCCCACCAGCGACGGATCGCCGGCACCGTGTGTCTTGCCGAAGGAGTGGCCGCCGGCAATCAGGGCGACGGTCTCTTCGTCGTTCATCGCCATGCGGAAGAACGTTTCGCGGATGTCCTTGGCCGCCGCGAGCGGATCCGGATTGCCGTTCGGCCCTTCCGGATTGACGTAGATGAGGCCCATCTGGACGGCGCCGAGCGGCTCCGCAAGCTGGCGTTCGCCGCTGTAGCGTTCATCGCCGAGCCAGGTGCCCTCAGGGCCCCAGAACAGTTCTTCGGGCTCCCAGACGTCAGCGCGGCCACCGGCGAAGCCAAAGGTCTTGAAGCCCATCGATTCGAGGGCGACGTTGCCCGCGAGAATCATCAAATCGGCCCACGAAAGCTTCCGGCCGTATTTCTGCTTGATCGGCCACAACAGCCGGCGCGCCTTGTCGAGGTTGGCGTTGTCAGGCCAGCTGTTCAGCGGCGCGAAGCGCTGCTGACCCGCACCGGCGCCGCCGCGGCCATCCGTGATGCGGTAGGTGCCCGCGCTGTGCCACGCCATGCGGATCATCAGGCCGCCATAGTGACCGAAATCGGCTGGCCACCATTCCTGCGATTCCGTCATCAACGCATGCAGGTCCTTGATCACCGCGTTGAGGTCGAGCGTCTTGAACTCCTTGGCGTAGTCGAACGCCTCGCCCATTGGATCGGACAGAGTGGAGTTGCGGTGGAGAACCGAAACGTCCAGCGCGTCCGGCCACCAGTCGCGGTTCGCGTGTCCGCGTGCACCCGTAAACGGGCATTTGGTTTTATCATCCATGGTCGTCTCCTGATGGTTCCTGGTCGGATTGGAGGCAATCTAAGCACCGCCTTCCATCAGGTAAAGTTGATTTTAATGATCGGACCGATAAGATGATCTGATGATCCAGATGACGCTCAGACAGCTCCGCTACTTCGATGCGTTGGCACGTCACGGCCATTTCGGGCGCGCGGCCGAGTCATGCTCCATCTCGCAGCCGGCGCTGTCGATGCAGATCAAGGAAATGGAGGAAACCCTCGGCGGCGTGCTGCTGGAGCGAAGCGCACGGCAGGTGACGCTGACGAAATTCGGCGAAGAGATCGTCCAGCGCGTCCGCGAGATCCTGCGTTCGGTCGACGAACTCGGCGACTTCGCGCGCGCCTCGCGCGACCGGCTCGCGGGCCGGCTGCGCATCGGCATGATCCCGACCATTGCGCCCTATCTGCTGCCGAAGGTGATCGAGAATCTCGCGCGGATGCATCCGGAACTCGACATTCACGTCCGCGAGACGCTGACGCCGAAGCTGATCAAGGAAGTCGTGGAGGGCCGGCTGGATACGGCGATCGTGGCGCTGCCGGTGTCCGAGCCTTCGCTGACCGAGGTCGTATGTTTTTCGGAAAACTTCCTGCTGGTGCGGCCGGGCGAGGATGAGGGAACGCCGGTGCCGAGCCACGAGACGCTGCGCGAGATGCGCCTTTTGCTGCTCGAAGAGGGACACTGCTTCCGCGATCAGGCGCTGTCGTTCTGCAACATGCAGTCGCCGCCACGGGAAGTGCTGGACGCAAGCTCGCTGTCAACGCTCGTGCAAATGGTCGGCGCCGGCATCGGCGTCACCCTGATCCCGGAAATGGCGGTCGCGGTAGAAACACGCTCGGCGACGGTCTCGGTCACGCGCTTCAGGAATCCGCAGCCGTCGCGAACCATCGGCATGGTGTGGCGCAAGACAAGTCCACTCGCCGCACAGCTTCAGCAAATCTCCGAAGTGGTTTGCCTCGCAGCCGACGCGTTGCGTGAACAGCGCAAGGCGAAATCGCCATCGCGGAAATGAAATTGCGGCCCTGCGAGGCAAGTCCTCGGGAGATACTGACCTTGCCACAAACCATCATTCGCCCCGCCCGGTCAGACGAGTATGACGAGGTCGCCCGCGTCTGGATGGAGAGCTGGGTTTCGACCGGGCTGGAAGGCGCCAGCGATTCCCTGCTGGCAAAATTGCGCGTGCGGGTTCCGGTGGAAGTGAAGAAGGGCTGGAGCCTTTACGTCGCCGACGACAATGGAAGATTGGCAGCGATGCTGGCGATGCACTTGCCCGACTGCTACCTCGACCAGTTGTTCGTCGCGCCGGAATATCAAGGCAACGGTCTCGGGCGCCAATTGCTCGCCTTCACGCGACACCATTTGCCGGATGAAATCTGGCTGCGCTGCGTGCGTGAGAATGAAAAGGCCTGGCGCTGGTACGAGCGCGAAGGCTTTGTGTTCGAGAAGGAACAGGTCGAGCCGGCGACCGGCCGCGTGATGAAATATTACCGATGGAAGAAGAGCGACTGACCCGAGGCGCGCGAAGCATCTTCGTCTTGCACACGGCTCGCGCACGCTCTGGTTTCAGAAACGCCAGGATACGCCCTGCATTGCTGTCGAGTTCGTATGGTTAGAGTATTCACTGCCGCGGTTTTCCTTTCGTGCTTCATCATTTCCGCATCGGCACAAGCCTCGTCTCCGCAGGGAGCGGCCGCGCAAACGGTACACCTGACGCTCCGGTTTCGAAATTCAACATCCGTCAGCCTCCGCCCTGACGCAATCCTGCGCGACACTTCGCAATTGATCCGAAGAGGAATGCCACATGATCCAGCTCTACTGGTCGCCGCGCTCGCGCTCGATCTCCGCGATCTGGCTGCTCGAAGAATCCGGGCTGCCCTATGAGCGCGTGCTGACCGATATCTCGACGGGTGCGCAGAAGGCGCCGGAATATCTCGCGATCAACCCGATGGGCAAGGTGCCGGGGCTGAAGGACGGCGACGCCGCGCTCGGCGAGGCGGCAGCCATCTGCGCCTACATCGCCGACCGTTATCCGGAAACCAATCTTGCGCCGGCCGCCACCGATCCGCTGCGGGCGAGATATCTGCAATGGCTGTTCTTTTCGCCAAGCTGCATCGAGCCGGCGCTGATCCAGCTCTTCACCAAGCTCGAAGTGCCGGCGAGCACGGCGGCGTGGGGCAGTGCGACGCAGACCTTTGACGTGCTCGATGCCGCCTTGCAGAAAGGTCCCTGGATTCTCGGCGAGAGGTTCTCGGCCGCCGACATCATGCTCGGCTCCGGACTGAATTTTGCGGTGCGGATGTTCAAGATGGTGCCGCCGCGGCCGTCGTTCGACGCCTATATCGACCGCTGCGTGGCCCGCCCGGCGTTCCAGCGCGCCGAGAAGATCGCGGCGGGGTGAGCGGACCGTAGGCTGGGCAAAGGCGCGACTGCGCCGTGCCCACCATGCATCCTCAGACCCTCTCTTGAATGGTGGGCACGCTGCGCTTTGCCCACCCTACAAAGCGGCTCTATCCCGGAAACAAAATCGCGAAAACAACCCCATGCAAAGTAGAGCCGCTTCCCGAACGGCTCATGTAACGACGCGGGGGTCCACATCCCTTGAGTAGTCGACGCCGTCGATGCCAAACCCGAACAGGCGAAGGAATTGGCTCTTGTATTCGGGAAGGTCTGCCAGTTCGCCGAGCGTCTCCGTGGAGAGCAGCGGCCATCGTCGCAGTACCTCGGCCTGAACTTCGGGCGAAAGCTCCCAGTCGTCAACTCGAATGCGCTGAGCCTCGTCCAGTTCGACACCCTTGCCAAGGCGCGTCCGGAACAGGCGATCGATCTGTTCGATGCAGCCTTCGTGGAGCCGGAGCTGCTTCATGACCTTGAACAGCACCGTGCCATAGAGCGGCACCACCGGAATGGCTGAGCTTGCCTGGGTGACCACGGCCTTCAGCGCCACCACGCGGGCAGCGTCCTGGCCGAGCCGGCCCCGAATCGCCTCCGCCTTGCGGTCGAGATCGACTTTGGCGCGACCCAGAGTGCCTTGCCAGTAGATCGGCCAGGTCAGTTCGCTGCCGATATAGGTGTAGTTGAGGGTGCGGAAGCCCGGCGCCAGAACACCGGCGTCCGCGAGCTGGTCGATCCAACGCTTCCAGTCATCGCCGCCCATCACCGCCACCGTGGCGGTCGCTTCATCCTCACTCGCCGGCGCAATGGTCGTCTCGAAGACCTCGCCGGTCTCAGTGTTGAGAGTCTTGATGTCGACGGGAGCGCCGAGCGGCTTGATCGCCGAGCGGTAGGTCTTGCCGGTGTCCGGGTCTGTCCGGACCGGAGCGGCCATGCTGTAGACCAGCATGTCCAGCTGTCCGAACTTTTCGCGCACACGGTCGATGAAGGTTTTCTTCAAGTCGTTGGAGAAGGCGTCGCCCTCGAGCGTGAGGGGAGACCGTCCGATCTTCTCGGCCTCGATCTCAAATGCGCGGTTGTTGTACCAGCCGGCGCTGCCCGTTTTGCTTGCCGAAGGCTCGCGCTCCAACGACACGCCGATGGTCTCCGCGCCCCCGGCGAAGGTCGCGACAATGCGGCTCGCGAGGCCGTAACCGGTCGAACACCCCAGCACAGCGACGCGCTTGGGGCATTCCGGAATGGAACCCTGGCGGAGAACATAAGCGATCTGCTCGCGGACATTTGTGGCGCAGCCAGCAGGATGTGCCGTCGTGCAAATGAAGCCTCGCACGCGCGGTTCGATAATCATGCCCACCCCGTTTCAGATCGTTGCAAAGTCGCCATGCGCCGCCTGCCTACCTCTCGCCGCAAGCAAGGAGAGGTAAAAGCGAAATCACGCATCCATCCGCTTGAACACCAGCGTGGCGTTGGTGCCGCCGAAGCCGAAGGAGTTCGACAGCACGGTGCCGAGCTTGGCGTTGTCGATGCGCTTGCGCACGATCGGCATGTCGGCGAAGACCGGATCCAGCTCGGTGATGTTGGCGCTCTCGCAGACGAAGCCATTGTTCATCATAAGCAGCGAATAGATCGCCTCCTGCACGCCGGTGGCGCCGAGCGAGTGGCCGGTCAGCGCCTTGGTCGCCGAGATCGGCGGACACTTGTCGCCGGTGCCGAACACTTTTCGGATCGCCTCGATTTCCGGCGGATCGCCGGCCGGCGTCGAGGTGGCGTGAGGGTTGATGTAATTGATCGGGGTCTTCACGGTCGACATCGCCATGCGCATGCAGCGCTCGGCGCCTTCACCTGACGGCGCGACCATGTCGTAACCATCCGACGTCGCGCCATAGCCGACCACTTCGGCATAGATGCGCGCGCCGCGCGCCTTGGCGTGTTCGAGTTCTTCCAGCACCACCACGCCGGCGCCGCCGGCAATGACGAAGCCGTCGCGGCTGATGTCGTAGGGGCGCGAGGCCGTGGCCGGCGTGTCGTTGTATTTCGAGGACATCGCGCCCATGGCGTCGAACAGCACCGACAGCGTCCAGTCGAGCTCCTCGCAGCCGCCGGCGAAGATCACGTCCTGCTTGCCGATCTGGATCGTCTCATAGGCATTGCCGATGCAATGATTCGAGGTCGCGCAGGCCGACGAGATCGAGTAGTTCACGCCCTTGATCTTGAACCAGGTCGCGAGCGTGGCGGATGCCGTCGACGACATCGCCTTCGGCACCGCGAACGGCCCGACACGTTTCGGGCCCTTGGTGCGGGTGATGTCGGCCGCTTCCACGATGGTGCGCGCGGACGGCCCGCCGGAGCCCATGATGATGCCGGTGCGGACGTTGGAGACTTCCGTGGGCGTCAGTCCGGAATCCTGAATCGCCTGCTCCATCGCGATGTGATTCCACGCTGCGCCCTCGCCGAGGAAGCGCATCGCGCGGCGGTCGATGACGTCGGCCGGATTGAGCGTCGGGGCGCCCTGCACCTGCGAGCGGAAACCAAGCTCGGCGTATTTATCCGCGCGCGTGATGCCGGATTTCGCCTCATGAAGGCTCGCAAGCACTTCCTGGGTGTTATTTCCGATGGACGAGACGATACCCATCCCCGTTATGACAACCCGCTTCATGATCGCCTCGCCCTGCCGTTTCCGTTCGTCCGTGAAGATATTTTGCGTGAAGATATTTTGATTGCGTGATCGCGCCGCTCAGGCAGGCGCGGTGCCCTGCTTGAACAGCCCGACCTTCAGGTCCTTGGCGCGATAGATAATCTCGCCATCCATGGAAAGCCAGCCATCGCCGACACCAAGCACCAGCTTTGAACGCATCACGCGTTTCATGTCGATGTTGTACACAACCTTGCGGGCGTTCGGCAGCACCTGGCCGGAGAACTTCAGTTCGCCCAGCCCCAGTGCCCGGCCGCGTCCCTCGCCGCCGATCCAGCCCAGGTAGAAGCCGACCATCTGCCACATTGCGTCGAGGCCGAGACAGCCCGGCATCACCGGATCGTTCTTGAAATGGCAGCCGAAAAACCACAGGTCCGGCTTCACATCGAGTTCGGCCCGAATCAGACCCTTGCCGAACTCCCCGCCATTTTCGGTGATTTCGGTGATGCGGTCGAACATCAGCATCGGCGGCAGCGGCAGTTGCGCATTGCCCGGGCCGAACATCTCGCCACGGCCGCAGGCCAGCAAGTCCTCGTATTCATAACCGCTGCGCCGATCCAGCATCGTGTCCCGCCTTGCCTTAGATGTCCCGATGGAGCGCTTTCTGAGCGAACCGGACCCGTTTCCCTACGGGAGAACACTTGTTTCCCGCAAATTGGCGCTACTTAGGGTGCTATCGACATTAGCCTCTGCCGAAATCGCATATGTGGTCCGCGCGCTCTGTAACATAGGCACCAAGGCCCGGCAAAGCACTGGAACGGCCTAAAACGCCGCGCTTGCACGCTGGTTCCTCTTTAACCTTGGGCGGGTTCTAGTTGCGAAAAACTTGCATCTACCTGATTTCCTTTTATATTGGGAAAGAATATTGCCCAAGTTAGCGCGCGTGGTGCCCGAAGTGGACATGAACGACCAAGCCTCAATCCTGAACGACGACGGTATCGATCCGGCCGCCCGGGCCGCCGGACATCAGCCGGCGTTGACCGGCTGTCCCTGGCACGACGTCAACGAAATGCTGCAGGCCGCAGGTCTCAGGCCGACCCGCCAGCGCATGGCGCTGGGCTGGCTGCTGTTCGGCAAGGGCGCCCGCCATCTGACCGCGGAAATGCTGTACGAGGAAGCGACGCTGGCCAAGGTTCCGGTGTCGCTGGCGACCGTCTACAACACGCTCAATCAGCTCACCGATGCCGGCCTGCTGCGCCAGGTCTCGGTCGACGGCACCAAGACCTATTTCGACACCAACGTCACCGCGCACCACCACTTCTATCTCGAGAACAACCACGAGCTGGTCGACATTCCCGACCCGCATCTGATGCTCTCAAAGATGCCCGACGTGCCGGAAGGCTACGAAATCGCGCGCGTCGACATGGTCGTGCGCCTGCGCAAGAAGCGGTAGGGCGCTTCTTTCTCGGAGTCGTCCCTGCGAAAGCAGGGACCCATAACCACAAATGCTTGTTGTTTGAGAAGGCGTCTACCCGCTCGCCTCATGGATGGGCCGCGGCGTATGGGTCCCGGCGTTCGCGGGGACGACGCAAGAGTTGTGCTCAGAGCGGAGAGCTCACTCCACCTTCTCATCCGCGTAAACGCCCCACAGGCGCTGCTGCTCGATCCAGCCGTCAAAGCCGTTGCCGATCACGCGGCACCAGCCATTGGCGCATTTCTTGACCTGGGTGACAACGCCAACCTGCAGGCGGGCCGCAATCGCGCTGGTCGGATCGGGACGATCATAGAGCGCCGCCAGTTCGTCCTTGGTTTTCATGGTGACGACCGCAGTGCGGCGGCCGGACAGCAGGGAATGATAGACCCAGCCCTCGGAGCCCTCGGAATCGCGCACGCGGCGCCAATTCTCGAACTCGGCGGTGATTTCGACCGGCAGGCCCGAGCGGGTATAGACCCAGGCGACATCGTTATCCTTGGTCGGACCGGCCCGGACATTCACATGGTCGGATTTGAGGCTGACATATCGCGGCACTGGCAGGCCGCTCGTGGTGGTGGCCGAATCCTTGGCCGAAAACCCTGTGCTGACCGATGCCAAAAGCCAGCATCCCGCCAGCACCGCCACCGAACAGAAACGCCCCAACGCCATCAACTCGTCTCCCGCCGAGATACTCTCAACTCAAATTCTTCGAGTTGAAACCGCTCGCTAACGCCCGAAAAACCCCAGACCCCTGTGCCCCGCTTTGGTCGCCCCCGGATTGTGACTTCCGGGGGTTCTTGTCTTGGCCCGGCCTTCTGATAGAGAGGACGGAACGTCGAGAACAAGAACACCCGAATTTTCCGCTGAAAATCCGAGGTAAGTATTGGGAACCCAAGGACTTACCTGTGGAAACAGCGGGACACCGGGACCGCGCGGCATCAGCAGTGTCGAACAACCGGGTTAATGAGATCTGAACGGCGAGCTCTGGCGGGCCGTCGCCTCACGAGAGCAGGACATGTCGGTTAAGAAAAAACCTCTCGTCGTCGTCACTCGCAAGCTGCCGGACTCGATCGAGACCCGGATGCGCGAGTTGTTCGACGCGAGGCTGAACCTCGACGACACGCCGATGACGCCGGAACAGATCGCGGACGCGGTCCGTACCGCCGACGTGTTGGTGCCGACCGTCACCGACATCATCAGCGAGGCGATCCTCAAAGATCCCGACTGCAAGCTGCGCATGATCGCCAATTTCGGCAACGGCGTCGACAATATCGACGTCACAGCGGCGCATGCGCGCGGCATCACGGTAACCAACACGCCGAAAGTGCTGACCGAAGACACCGCCGACATGACCATGGCGCTGATTCTCGCGGTGCCGCGGCGGCTGATCGAGGGCGCATCGATCCTCACCGAGGGCAAGAGCTGGCCGGGCTGGTCGCCGACCTGGATGCTCGGCCATCGCATCGGCGGCAAGCGCCTCGGCATCATCGGCATGGGCCGGATCGGCCAGGCCGTGGCCCGCCGGGCGCGCGCCTTCGGCCTGCAGATCCACTATCACAACCGCCGCCCGGTGGCGCCTGTTATCGCCGAGGAGCTTGGCGCGACCTATTGGGAAAGCCTCGACCAGATGCTGGCGCGGATGGACATCATCTCGGTGAACTGTCCGCATACGCCGGCGACCTATCATCTGCTGTCGGCGCGGCGGCTGAAGCTGATCCGCAAAGACGCCTATATCGTCAACACCGCGCGCGGCGGGGTGATCGACGAGGACACGCTGATCAAGCTGATCGAAGCCGGCGACATCGCCGGCGCCGGCCTCGACGTCTACGAGCACGAGCCCGCGGTCAATCCGAAACTGGTACGGCTCGCCAAGGCCGGCAAGGCGACGCTGCTGCCGCATATGGGTTCGGCCACCATCGAAGGTCGCGTCGAGATGGGCGAGAAGGTAATCATCAACATCCGCACCTTCCTCGACAACCACAAGCCGCCGGATCGCGTGCTGCCCAGCATGCTGTGAGGCGGGAAAAGCGGTGTGAGCGAAGCGCACACATCCCTGCTCGCCCGCCTCGCCGATGCCGTTGCCGGCTTTCATCCAGATCGAAGAATTCGCGTTGCCATCGACGGCGTCGATGGCGCCGGCAAGACGGCCCTGGCGGACGCGCTGGCGCCGCTGGTTGCCGCGAAAGGCCGGACGGTGATCCGCGCCTCGGTGGATGATTTTCACCATCCGCGAAAACTTCGCTATGCGCGCGGCAGATATTCGCCCGATGGCTTTTATCTCGATTCCTATGATTACGATTCGTTCCGGCGGCTGTTGCTCGAGCCCCTGAGCCCGGGTGGCTCCGGCCGGTTTGCGACGAGGCGATTTGATCTTGATAACGGCAGGCCGTTTGACCTGGAGTGGCGGCAGGCCCCGCCGGCGGCGGCACTGATCGTGGACGGAATCTTCCTGCACCGTCCCGAACTGCGGCCCTGCTGGGACCTTTCGATACTTCTGAAAGTCGATTTCGATGTCTCGCTGCCGCGCGGTGCAGCGCGCGGCGAGAGCTTCGACGCGATTGATCCCAACTCACTGCCGCATCAGCGCTATGTCGGCGGCCAGCGTCGATACCTCGCCGAATGTGTCCCCGAGCAGCAGGCCGATATCGTGATCGACTATAACGATCTGGAAGTGCCGAGAATTTTGAAATGGGTGAGCGCGTAGCCCGTTATCTGTTCTTCCGTCTCTCCCGCTTACGCCATTCCGCGACGAAGGCCACGAACGCGGCGAGCGCCGGCGGCGGCTGGCGACGGCTCGGATAGTACAGGAACGGCCCCGGAAATGGGGCGCACCAGTCGTCAAGCACGCTGACCAGCGCGCCTGACTTGATGCCATAGCGAACATAGCCTTCAAAGGTCAGCCAGAAGCCGACCCCGTCATGGACGGCCCGCAATGCCAAGCCGAGATAGGTCGCGACCAGCTTAGCCGGCGGCGAGACTTTTACGACGCGGCCCGCCTTCTCGAATTCCCAGTCCAGCATCGCGCCGCTGCCAAAACGGGTGCGGATGCACGAATGCTCCAGCAGGTCTTTCGGATGTGTCGGACTTCCATGCTGCGCAACATATTCGCGCGAGGCCACCACCGCGTAGCGCTGCGGCGCGCCGAGCGAGACCGCGATCATGTCCTGCGCCAGATGCTCGCCATAGCGCACGCCGGCGTCAAAACCTCCGGCCACGATATCGACGAACGAGCTCTCGCCGACGATCTCCAGATCGATCCTGGGATGCGCTGCAAGAAACGGTGCGACCATCGGCGCCAGCACCAGGTCGATCGCCGGCGGCGGCGCATTGATGCGAAGGCGCCCCGACGGCACGGCCCGCAGGCCGCGCACCTGATCGAGTGCCGCGCCGACATCCGACATGGCAGGACCGACACGGGCCAGCAGCAATTCACCGGCCTCGGTGAGGGCTACGCTGCGCGTGGTGCGGTTCATCAGGCGGACGCCGAGCCGCTCCTCCATGTCGCGCAGCCGCTGGCTGAGGCTCGAGACGGAGACGCCCTGCTCGACCGCGGCGCGGCGGAAATTCCGGGTGCGCGCCACGGCCACGAAAGCATCGAGGTCGCGGAGGTCGAAATCCTTCATTGTTCGATATACTGAACAAACTATTTATAATTGTCCAGCTTATCGCCTCCTACGGAAGGGCGCATATCAGCCTCGTCACCACGGCGCGAATACCCCCGCCGATTTCGAGGAGAACCATCATGGAAAAGCGCAAACTCGGCACGACAGGTCCATCCGTATCGATGATCGGCCTCGGCTGCATGGGCATGTCGGATTTCTACGGCCCGGCCGACCGCAGCGAGAGCATCGCCACCCTCCACGCCGCGCTCGATGCCGGCATCACCCTGCTCGACACCGGCGATTTCTACGGCATGGGCCACAATGAGATGCTGATCCGCGAAGCGCTCACGGGACGCGACCGCGACAATCTGCAGATCAGCGTCAAGTTCGGCGCGCTGCGCGATCCCAACAAGGGCTTTCTCGGCTATGACAGCCGTCCGGCCGCGATCAGGAATTTCGTCGCCTATTCGCTGCAGCGGCTCGGTGTCGATCACATCGACATCTACCGGCCGGCCCGGCTCGATCCGGACGTGCCGATCGAGGAAACCGTCGGCGCGATGGCCGACATGGTGAAGGCCGGCTGGATCAGGCATATCAGCCTTTCCGAAGTCGGCTCCCACACCATTCGTCGGGCGCACGCCGTGCATCCGATCGTCGACCTGCAGATCGAATATTCACTGCTCGCGCGCGGCATCGAGAGCGACATTCTGAAAACCTGCCGGGAACTGGGCATCGGGATCACCGCCTACGGCGTGCTGGCGCGCGGCCTGATCAGCGGTCACTGGACCCAGGATCGGTCCGGCGCGCAGGATTTTCGCGCCATCAGCCCGCGCTTTCAGGGCGCCAATCTCGATGCCAACCTGATGCTGGTGAACTCGTTGCGGCGAGTTGCCGACGATGTCGGCGCTTCGCCAGCGCAAGTCGCCATCGCCTGGGTCGCGGCGCAGGGCAAGGATATCGTGCCGCTGGTCGGTGCCCGCCGTCGCGATCGCCTCGCTGAAGCGCTCGGTGCACTCGACGTGAAGCTGACGCCGGCGCATCTGGCAGCCCTTGCCGAAGCATTCCCGCCGGGCGTGGCCGCAGGCGCGCGCTATCCCGAGGCGCAGCTTGCGCATATGGACAGCGAGAGGCGATGAATACTACGCCGCGTGCCCGCTCAAATCGGTGATGACAGGCGTATCGCCGTTGAGCGGGTTTTGTGGGTCGCGCGCGTAGCGCAAGGTCTCGAACCGCATCGCGCGTGCGTCCACCATCACCAGCCGTCCGACCAGGCTCTCGCCGAAGCCGACGATCTCGCGGATCGCCTCCAGCGCCATCATCGAGCCCAGCATGCCCGCCAGCGCACCCATGACGCCGGCTTCGGCGCAGGCCGCCACGGTGCCCGGCGGCGGCGGCTCGGGAAACAGGCAGCGATAGGTCGGATTGAACTCGCCCTGCTCGTTGCGCTCATGGGCGCGGATCGTGGTCAGCGATCCGTCGAACTGGCCGAGCGCCGCCGTGATCAGCGGCTTGCCGGCAAAGAAGCAGGCATCGGAAACCAGATAGCGGGTTTCGAAATTGTCGGAGCCGTCGAGCACGAGATCGTAGCCGCCGATCAGCGACATCACGTTCCTTGCATCGAGACGCACCGCATGCGCCTCGAAATGAACATGCGGATTGAGCGCGTGAACCACTTCGGCGGCGCTGTCGACCTTGCGCCGCCCGATGTCGGGCGTGGTGTGGATGATCTGACGCTGCAGGTTCGACAGCGTGACGATGTCGTCGTCGACCGCGCCGAGCGTGCCGACGCCGGCCGCCGCCAGATACATCAGCACCGGCGCGCCGAGGCCGCCGGCGCCGATCACCAGCACGGACGCCTCCTTCAGCGCGGTTTGCCCGGGGCCGCCGACGTCGCGCAGCACGATATGGCGGGCGTAGCGTTCGAGTTCGTCGGCCGTCAGCATGGTCGTGTGCTGTCCTTCCTTCGCTGGCAAACCCTCAGGATGAGGACCTGAATCAATCCCCTGAACCGGGGCGCGGTTGTTGCCGACTAAGCAGATGTGCTTAATTGGGGGGACGTCAATGAGCGCTCCCCTATTCCACTCCGGCATTCTCCTGGATTTGTCATGAGATCGGTGCTTTCGGCAACATTCATGATCGCGGCCTTAGGTTTGGCGGCCTCGGACGCGCGGGCGCAGATGACGCCGCCCTCCACGGCCGGCGCCAGGGCGAAACCGGTGACCACGGTGCCGATCCGTCCCGCGCTGCAGAAGCCGGAGGACACGGCCAACGCGATGGGGCAGGCCGAGCGGCTGGCGCTGCAGTCGGACCTTGCCTGGGTCGGGCAGTATAACGGCGCCATCACGGGCGACGTCAGCGAGCGCATGGTCAATGCGATCAAGGAATTCCAGAAATCCCGCGGGGCCAAGCAGACCGGCGTGCTCAATTCGCAGGAGCGCGGCCTGCTTGCGGACACCGCCAGGAAAAAGCAGGAAAGCGTCGGCTGGAAAATCGTCACCGATCCCGGCACCGGCGTACGGCTGGGGATCCCCACCAAACTGGTGCCGCAGCAAGCCAGCGACGCCAACGGCACCAAGTGGACGTCGCCGACCGGCACGATCCAGATTCAACTGGCCCGGCGCAAGGAAGCCGGCCCCGTCACGGCAAAGCTCGCCGAGCGCGAGAAGAAAGAGCCGGGGCGCAACATCGACTACACCGTGGTCAAGCCGGACTTTTTCGTGCTGTCCGGCCTGCAGGGCCTGAAGAAATTTTATCTCCGCGGCACCTTCAAGGGCGACGAGGTCCGCATTCTCACCATCCTCTACGACCAGGCGACCGAGAATACCGTGGAACCGATCGTGATCGCGATGTCGAGCGCGTTCAATGCGTTTCCGGCTGCCGTGCAAATGGCGGGACCTCCGCCGCGCAAGACCGTGGAATACGGCACCGGCGTCGTCGTCAGTGACGACGGCGCGATCATCGCTGACCGCCAGATCACCGACGGCTGCCTCACCGTCGCGATCGCGGGCTTCGGCAATGCCGATCGCGTCGCCGAGGACAAGGAGCACGATCTTGCGCTGCTGCGCATCTATGGCGCGCGCGGGCTGAAGGCGCTCGATCTCGCCAACGCCGCCACCAAGACGGCGCTCGACCTCACCGGCATTGCCGATCCGCAGAACCAGGGCGGCGGCGCCGCGGTGACCAGCGTCAAGGCTTCGGTGGCCCAGCTTGGCGGCGGCAGCGATATCGCGCTGACGCCCGCGCCGGCGCTCGGCTTTTCCGGCGCGCCCGCGCAGGATGGCGACGGCAGGTTTGCCGGCATCGCGCTGTTGAAGCCGGTTCAGGTCGCGGGGCCCACCAACGGCGCACCCGCGGCGCAGGCGGTGCTGGTGACCGCCGACATGGTGCGCGACTTCCTCAAGGCCAATGGCGTCAGCGCGGCCGGTGGATCGACCGACGCCAAGGCGTCAGTCGTTCGCGTGATCTGTGTAAGAAAATAGCCGCTCGCTCGTGTCCCGGACGCGGTGCTGCGCGTCCGGGACACGAGTAGATCAAGCCGCCTTGATGTTGCTGAGGAAGGTTTCGACCTCGCCGCGCATCGTCTCGGACTGTATCGACAGTTCGCTCGACGCCTGCAGCACCTGATGGGCGGCGGCGCCGGTATCGCCGGCGGCCTGCTGGACGCCGACCACATTCGCCGAGATTTCACCGGTGCCGAGCGCCGCCGGCTGCACGTTGCGGGTGATTTCCTGCGTGGCCGAGCCCTGTTCCTCGACGGCGCTGGCGATCGCGGAAGCAATCTCGTTCATTTCACTGATCGTCGACGTGATCCCCCAGAAAATAACGGGAGTTGCACTGCAGTAAATTCTCTCCGGTGGAGTTACTTGATATTCGCGGCTTGACGCAGGTCAACGACGGTCGAGGCATTCGGCCGCCAACTCAAAACCAAAATACATCGGGTGCAGGCATGAATCGCGTTATGATAGGGATCATCGCGGCAGTCGGCGCAGCAATAGCTGCGAGCGGGGCAATTGCACAATCGCAACCTCTACCGACGCCGCTGGTGGAAGAAGTTATGGTCAAGACCACGCTGTTGACTCTCAATGACGCCAACCTCACCGGCAATTACGATGTGATGCACGCAAAGATGGCCGGGGCATTCCGGGAAAAATTCGGGCCCGACACCCTCAAACAAGCGTTCACGACGTTCGCCGGGAAGCATGTTGATGTAATTGCGGCCACACCGCTGGTTACGACCCGCGAAGCCAGGATCGGCAGCAACGGCGTCCTGATGCTGCGCGGCTATTTCGATACGACTCCGTCGCGCCTGAACTACGAGCTCGACTACGCGATTTCGGAAGGCGAGTGGAAGTTGATTGCGATCGACGTCAAGGTGAAGGGGCCGTCGACCAGCTACGCCGGCGCCGCCGGTCTCCTTGCGCATGCGACGGCTGATTTTCCGATGGCGATCAAGTAAGGTGCACCGATGGCGGAAATCAGCAAGCCGGTCGCGACCTGGCGCAGGATAGCGGCCGCCATCCTTGATTTCATTATGGTCTTTTTCGGTGGCGGCTACGCAATCGGCGTTGACCGGCAGCCTGACCGCTGACGGTTTCAAGCTGGAAGGAATACCGGCGCTGGCCCTGTTTGCGCTGATAGTAGTCTACTTCGTGGCCGGCAACAAATATCTCGGCGGCACGATCTGGCAGCGCGTTCTTTATCCGCGCTGAAGGCGAGATCATCACGCGAGTCCGAACCTCACGCCGGCGCGCGCGAGCCCGCCGGCGATGCCGATCGGCGTGCCATCCGCGCGCCAGCACGCGGCGCCCGACATCGTTCCGTCCTCATGAAACTGGATCGCATTCATGCCGCCGGCGACCGTCGGCACCGGCAGCACCTTGTGACCCATGGAGATGAGCTTGGCGCGGACGCTTTCAGGCACGGCCAGTTCGACTTCGAGCGCGTTGCCTTCGGTCCACACCCGCGGCGCTTCGACCGCCTCCTGCAGGCTCATGCCGTGGTCGATCAGGTTGATCAGCGCCTGCATCGCACTCGGGAAGATCCGCTTTCCCCCGGGCAGGCCGAGCGCGTAGACGAGCCTGCCGTCGCGCAGCGCCATCATCGGCGACATCGAGGTGGTGACGCGCTTGCCCGGCGCCAGCGACAGCGCGTGGCCGGGACGGGGATCGTAGAGGTTCATGTAATTGTTCGGGATGACGCCGAGGCCTGGAATCAGAATTTTTGCGCCGAACAGATTGTTGATGGTCTGGGTGGTCGCGACCACATTGCCGAACGCATCCGCCGCCGTCATATGCGTGGTGTGCGCGCTTTCGAGCTGCGCCACGCCGGCGCTCCATGCTTGCGCACGGTTTGAATCGATCGCGCGGCGGCGCGCGTCGGCATAGGCCTTCGAGGTCAGCCGCTCCACCGGCACATTGATGAACTCGGGATCGCCGCTTGCGGCGGCGCGGTCGGCGAAGGCGATCTTGAGCACCTCGGCAAGGTAATGGATCGTCGCGGCCGAGCCGAAGCCGAGTTTTGCGATATCATAGCCTTCGAGAATGTTGAGCATTTGCGCGATGTGGACGCCGGAGGCCGCGGGCGGTGGCGGCCCCAGAATCTCCCAGCCGCGATAATCGGCGCGGATCGGCTGGCGCTCGACGGTCTTGTAGGTCGCCAGATCCTCGCGGGCGATGAAGCCGCCGTTGTTCTTCATGTAATCGACGAGAATGTCACCGAGCGGCCCGTGATATAGCGCCGCTTCGCCATGCTGCGAAATGCAGCGCAGCGTCTCCGCATATTCCGACTGCACCACGCGCTCGCCGGTTTTCAGCGGCATCCCCCCGGGCAGATAGATCGCCGAAATCGCCTTGTCCTTCAGCATCTCCCGGGCGCTGTCGGAAATGCATTCGTGCAGGTAGGGCGTTGCCGCATAACCGCGCGAAGCATGCTTGATCGCGGGCTGCATGACGTCGGCGAGCGACATGGTGCCGAACCGCTGCAGCGTCTCGCACCAGGCCTTCAGCGAGCCCGGCACAGCGACGGCCTTCGGCCCGTTGAGGTTTTCATCGCCTGTTGTATCGAACACGTCATGTGCCGAGCCGGGTTTCGATGTGTAGGTATCGGGCCTGACCGCCAGCGGCACGGTGCTCTGGCCGTCGACGAAGCGATGGCTGCCGTCGGAAGTGCGGATATGGGCCATGCCGCCGCCGATGATGCCGACCATCATCGGCTCCACGACCGTCAGCGCAAACAGCGTCGCAATCGCGGCATCGATGGCGTCGCCGCCGGCCGCCAGCATTTCCGCGCCCGCATTCGATGCCAGCGGATGATTGCTGACCACCATGCCGCGGCTCCCGGTCGCCGGCCGCTTCTGACATTGAAACCCGATGGCTGCGCGATCCCGCCAATGACCGGTCATGGTTTTTCTCGCTTCTTGTTGTGGTTTCATCGGGCACAAATGCACCGCCCGGCAGTATTTGCCCGGATGACCACAATTCCATAATCGGGCATCATTGCAAGCTGACTGATTCGGACAACCGCGATCCCCTGACCTTTGGATCGGGCTGGGCACGTCTGAACGAGCGCGTAACTCGGCGTCGCAGGATGCGGCGCGGCTCGTGTGGCGTAACCCAAATGCCTGAAAGCCATCCAGAGGACCTGAAATGCAGACGATCGTATTGGCCACCCAGAAGGGCGGCTCTGGGAAAAGCACGCTTGCCATCGGCCTTGCACTTGCCGCCATCCGGGCCGGGCATAATGTCCGCCTGATCGAGACGGACCCACAGGGCACCGTTTCGAACTGGAAGCGCCGCCGTCCCTATGCCGCGCCGATCATCGAGCCGATCTATGCCGCCCGGGAGGTCGAACAGCGCCTGCAATCGCTGGTGCACGACGGCGTTACGGTGACGATCGTGGATACCGCCGGCGGCGAAACCGCCGCGACCAATTCGGCCATTCGCTATTCCGACTTCTGCCTGATTCCGACGCGACCGAGCATCGCCGACATCGAGGCGACCGCCGCGACGCTCCGCGTCATCAGGGCCTGGCACAAGCCGTTCGCCTATGTCTTGAACCAGACCCCGATCCGGGCCGCAGCACGCCTCGCCGGCGCGGAGAATGCGCTGGGCGACGAGGCCGCGCTCGACATCGCCGATATCGTTGCCAGACCCTTTATCGTGATGCGCAACGACCATCAGGACGCCCTGAGCGCCGGCCTCGCCGTCTGCGAACATGCACCGCGCGGCAAGTCCGCGGAGGAAATGCGCGCCCTCTGGCAGTGGGTCGAATCGCGGCTGGGCAACGCAGTGACCGCTACTGACGAACCGGTCGTCGAGGAGTTCGTGGAAATACCCGCGATTATTCCTAAATGGGCTGCGCTCCCGTCGTTCGACACTGACAGCGCTCATTTCCTCAGAGCACCTGCCCGAAGCTGATACCCCGCGCCCCGCAACGTCATTTGCGAGGAGCCATGCGACGAAGCAATCCAGACCCCCCAGCCCCGCCGGATTGCTTCGCTACGACTTGCGGCGCAGCCAGTTCTCCCGCGTCATGCGCCATTTTTCCGCGAGCGTCTGACCACTGTGATGGGCAAGCTCGATGTAGCCGACAAGTTCGGCGCCGGTCTTTTGCTTGACCCGGCGTGACGCCACGTTGGTCGCCGCGTTGCAGGCGTAGAAGCTCTCGATCCCGAGCGTGCGGAAGGCAAAATCGTTCACCGCCGAGACGGCTTCGCTCATCAGCCCCTGATTCCAATAGCGCTCCGCGAGCCAGAAGCCGCGGTTGCCCTTCGCATCGTCCGACCCGGGGCGAAAGCGAATATTCCCGATCGCCTCGCCATCACCGCCGCGCAGCACCAGCATCCAATTATAGATCTCCTCTCCCGCGGCGACCTTCTCCAACTCCCTCGCAATGAAGGTCTCCGCGCCGTTCTCCGGATATGGCCAGGGAACGACCTGCGCGAGATGCTGGATGATGTTCCAGTTGTTGAAATGGCGCTGGATCGCCGGCGCATCTGATAGCGCGAGCGGCCGCAAGATCAGTCGTTGCGTCTGCAGCGTCGGCGTGATGGTTATTTCTGGCATTTCGGGCACCAAAAGGTCGAGCGGCCGTTCTGAACGAAGCGCCGCACGATGCCGCCGCAACGCGCGGTCTGGCACTTCTCGCCTTCCCGATCATAGACCTGAAAGGAATGCTGGAAGTAGCCAAGCTCGCCCGAGGTCAGGCGATGATCGCTGATCGAGGAGCCGCCGGCCTTGATCGCCTGATTCAACACCGAATGAATCGCGTTCACCAGCCGCACGGCGTGATCAGTCGGCTCGCCCCCGGCAACGCCCTTGCGTTGTCCGGTTTTCGTGGCCAGCGTCGCCGTCAGCCGCCGCGGCGACAGATGCGACCGGTACAGCGCCTCGCAGACATAGATATTGCCGAGGCCAGCGACCACGCGCTGGTCGAGCAGCGCGGCCTTCAGGCTGGTCTTCTTGTTGAAGCACGCGCGCGCCAGCATCGCGGCATCGAATTCATTGCCGAGCGGCTCGGGGCCGAGGCCCCTTAGAAGCGGCTCCTCTTCCAGCGCGTGGCGGGCGATGATCTTCATGTAACCGAAGCGGCGCGGATCGTTGAACACGATCGCGGCACCCGATGACATGTGGAACACCACGTGATCGTGCGCGCGGTCTTCGCTGCGCGGGTGGTGGAATTGGCCAGGCGTGTCGTTATGGCCGCCCTCGAGCACCCGAAACGAGCCGGACATGCCCAGATGCATCAACAGCACGTCGCCGGAGCCTAGATCCGCCATCAGGTACTTGGCGCGGCGGCCGAGACCGGTCACGGTCTGGCCTTCCAGCCGCGTGATAAAGTCTTTTTGAAAGGGAAACCGCAAATCCTTGCGCCGGGCTTCCGCTTTGAGGATTTTCGACCCCTCCATGGCGGGCTGCAGGCCGCGGCGGACGGTCTCAACTTCAGGCAATTCAGGCATACGGGCATTCACCTTATGGAGGTGACGTGATAGCGCCATTGCGCCCGGCGCGCTATGGTCTGGGATAGTGGAGTAAGCTTATGGATCGGCCGGACCAAACCACCCATTTCGGCTTCAGGGACGTGCCCCTGGGGGACAAGCAGACGCTGGTGAATGACGTATTTCACAGCGTGGCGTCCCGTTACGACCTGATGAACGATCTGATGTCGGGAGGCCTGCACCGGGTCTGGAAGGACATCATGATCACGGCGCTCAACCCGCCGAAAAACGATGCGCCCTTTGCCCTGCTCGACGTCGCGGGCGGCACCGGCGACATCGCCTTCCGCGCAGCCGAGGCGGCAGGCACGGGCTTCCGCGCCACCGTCTGTGACATCAACACCGATATGCTCGACGTCGGCCGCAACCGCGCCATGACGCGCCATCTCGACCAGCAGGTTTCCTTCGTCGAGGGCAATGCCGAGGCGCTGGCGTTCGGCGATCGCTCTTTCGATGCCTACACCATCGCGTTCGGTATTCGCAACCTGCCGCGGATCGATGCCGCACTGCGCGAGGCCTATCGCGTGCTGCGGCCCGGCAGCCGGTTTTTGTGCCTGGAATTCTCCACTGTCGACGTCCCCGGGCTAGATCGGCTTTACGACTTCTTCTCGTTCAAGGTGATCCCGCCGCTCGGCCGCGCCGTGACGGGTGACGCTGACTCCTATCAGTACCTTGTCGAATCGATCCGGAAATTCCCCCGGCCCAATGCATTTGCCGAGATGATCCGCGACGCCGGCTTTTCGCGGGTAAAGTGGGAAAGCCTCTCCGGCGGCATCGTGGCGTTGCATTCGGGCTGGCGTTTGTGATTTCTGCGGCGACCCACATCGCACGGCTCGTCCGCGCCGCTTACGTGTTCGCGCGCGAAGGCGTGTTCGGCGTCGTCGACCCAAGTCTCGTGCCGCCGCCCGGACAGCTCGCGCTGCGGCTGGCGCGGCTGATCGAACGGCCCGGCGCCAAATCCGGCCCGCGGCTGTCGCGGGCGCTGACGCGGCTCGGCCCGGCCTATCTCAAGCTCGGGCAGTTTCTGGCGACCCGGCCAGACGTGGTCGGCGTCGCGATGGCGCGCGACCTGGAAAGCCTGCAGGACCGGCTGCCGCCGTTTTCGCAAGCCGAAGCGGAGGTCGTCATCGCCCTGTCGCTGGAACGTCCTCTGGCAAAAGCCTTTGTCAGCCTCGGGCCGCCGGTCGCCGCCGCTTCCATCGCGCAGGTGCATCGCGCCGAAATCGAGCGCGACGGCGTGCGCCAGCCGGTTGCCGTCAAGGTGCTCCGGCCCAATGTCGCCGCGCGTTTCCGCCGCGACCTAGCCGATTTCTTCTTCGTCGCGCACAATGCGGAAGCGCATTCGGCCGAAGCCCGGCGGCTGCGGCTGATCGAGGTCATCAACACGATGTCGCGCTCGGTCGCGATGGAGATGGATCTGCGGCTGGAAGCGGCCGCGCTGTCCGAGATGGCGGAGAACACCCGCGACGATCCGGATTTCCGCGTGCCGACCGTCGATTGGGACCGCACCACCCACAACGTGCTGACGATGGAGTGGATCGACGGCATCGCGCTGAACGACCACGCCCGCCTCGAAGAGTCGCATGTCGACCTGCCCGATCTCGGCCGCAAGGTGATCCAGAGTTTTCTGCGCCATGCGCTGCGCGACGGCTTCTTCCATGCCGACATGCATCCCGGCAATCTGTTTCTCGACGATGCAGGCCGGCTGGTGGCGGTCGATTTCGGCATCATGGGCCGGCTCGGGCTGAAGGAGCGGCGTTTCCTGGCGGAGATTCTGCTGGGCTTCATCACGCGCGACTACCGCCGTGTCGCCGAGGTGCATTTCGAGGCCGGCTACGTGCCGGGCCATCACTCGGTGGAGAATTTCGCGCAAGCCATCCGCGCCATCGGCGAGCCGATCCATAACCGCACCGCCGAAGAAATCTCGATGGCGAAGCTGTTGACCCTGCTGCTCGAGGTCACCGGGCTGTTCGACATGCAGACCCGGCCCGAACTGATCCTGCTGCAAAAGACGATGGTGGTAGTTGAGGGCGTGGCGCGCGGCTTCGATCCCAAGCTCGATATCTGGAAGGTCGCCGATCCCGTGGTGCGCGAATGGATCGAGCGCAATCTTGGCCCGATGGGACGGATTCAGGGCGCGATGTCGGGTGCGGGGGAGCTCGGCCGCGTGATGTCGAGCTTGCCGGCGATCGCCTCGCGGGCGGTCGCCGTGCTCGAGAACATGGAGAAGATGACCCGGGAGGGCCTGACGCTGTCGCCCGAGACGATTGCGGCCATGGGCCGGGCCGAGGGCCGCAAGAGCCGCTGGCGGACGGTGGCGCTCTGGATCATCGCGGCGACCTTTATCGGAATTCTGGTCGCTATCCGGCAGCTGTGATTGCAATGACAGCATGGATTTGCTATCATTGATGGCAGTCCTTGCTGGAGACCGCCGATGGCCAGCCTGACCATCCGAAAACTCGACGACGCCATCAAGTCCTACCTGCGGCTCCGCTCGGCCAAGAACGGCCGTTCGGTCGAGGAGGAAGTCCGGGTCATCCTGCGCGAGTATTGCGAGGGTAGCCCGGCGCCAACAGCTTCCTTGACCTTGCCGTCCACTCCGGCTGAACGGCCGGCGGTGCAGCGCACCGGACCCGCGATCGGCCAGGCCAGCGTCACCCTGATCATCGGCGGCGGCATCGCCGCCTTCAAGTCGCTGGAACTGATCCGGCGACTGAAGGAGCGGCACATCGATGTCCGCTGCGTGCTGACCAAGGCCGCGCAGCAATTCGTCACGCCGCTTTCCGCCAGCGCGCTGTCGCACGAGCGCGTCTATACCGATCTGTTCGACCCCGGCAGCGAATTCGACGCCGGTCACATCCGCCTCGCCCGCGAATGCGATCTGATCGTGGTGGCGCCGGCAACCGCCGACCTGATGGCGAAGATGGCGCAGGGCCACGCCGACGATCTCGCCAGCGCGATCCTGCTGGCGGCGAACCGGCCGATCCTGCTCGCGCCCGCGATGAACCCGCTGATGTGGAACAACGCCGCCACCCGCCGCAACGTGCTGCAGCTTCGGCGCGACGGCATCCATATGATCGGCCCCAGCGCCGGCGAAATGGCCGAGTCCAACGAGGCCGGCGTCGGGCGGATGTCCGAGGCGATCGAAATCGCAGCCGCTGCCGTCGACATCCTGCGTCCGCCGCGACCGCGTCCGCTGGCGGGCAAGCGCGTGCTGATCACGGCGGGTCCGACGCACGAGGCGATCGACCCCGTGCGCTATATCGCCAACCGCTCCTCCGGCAAGCAGGGTTTTGCCATCGCCGCCGCCGCACAGGCCGCGGGCGCCGATGTCACGCTGGTCTCCGGGCCTGTCGAACTCCGTGACCCTCCGGGCGTCACGGTGATCCGCGTGGAATCGGCGCGCGACATGCTGCATCGGGTGGAGGCTGCCTTGCCGGCCGATATCGCGATCTTCGCAGCCGCCGTGGCCGACTGGCGCGTGGCCCATGAAGGCGAGCAGAAGCTGAAAAAGACCTCTGCCGGCATGCCGCCGCTGCAACTGGTCGAAAACCCCGACATTCTCGCAACGATCTCGAAGCTGCAGGACAAGCGTCCGCCGCTGGTGATCGGGTTTGCCGCCGAGACCGAACAGCTCATCCACAACGCCAAGGCCAAGATCGCGCGCAAGGGCTGCGACTGGATCGTCGCCAATGATGTGTCGCCGGAGACCGGCGTGATGGGCGGCGACCGCAACACGGTTCATCTGCTGACGCGGGACGATGACAACAAGATCAGGGTCGATTCCTGGCCTGTGATGACCAAAGAACAGGTCGCAGCCGAACTGGTGGCGAAGATTGCCAAGACCATGGAGAAGAAATCGTGAGCCCGACAGTGAAGGTCGACATCCGCCAATTGCCGCATGGCGAAGGCCTCGCGCTGCCGGCCTATCAAAGCGCTGATGCCGCCGGGCTCGACCTGCTGGCCGCAGTTCCCGCGGACACGCCCTTGATCCTGCCTCCGGGCAAATACGCGATGGTACCGACCGGGCTGACGATCGCGCTGCCCTCAGGATATGAAGCGCAGGTGCGGCCGCGTTCCGGCCTTGCCGCCAAGCATGGCGTCACCGTGCTGAATTCACCCGGCACGGTGGACGCGGATTATCGCGGCGAGATCAACGTGCTGCTGATCAACCATGGCGACGCGCCGTTTCCGATCCGCCGTGGCGAACGCATCGCGCAGATGGTGATCGCGCCGGTCGTGCAGGCGCAACTGGTTCCGGTGGTGTCGCTTTCAACAACCGATCGCGGCAGTGGTGGTTTCGGCTCGACCGGGCGCTGAATCGTCTAGTAAAAAACGACTCTAGGCGGCAACCCGCTGAATTTTGCACAGCCAGATTCACGTTCACGGTCTGGACTCTTACCGGTCGACTCCCGAAGGGGATACTCTCGACCCGATTCGTGTGCTCGGCGGGGGTAGCGCCGGGCCTGCAGTCGTGCGTTTTTGGGGCAAATAATGTCGGGCGTAGTCGCGGCAATGCGTCGAACCCTGCTGTCGTGCACCTCACTGGCGCGCTACGGCGTGATTGCGCTCGCCACCGCCCTCTCCGCCGCGCCGGAGCCCTCGTTGGCCGCTGAATTGACCATCACGCAGACGATTTCCGCCCTATTCGACCTCAATCATCAGGAATTCGCGGTGCTGACGACGGCGCTGTCGCTGCTCGGCTTTACCGTGCTGGCTGCGATCCTGCTGATGCGCACGCGCGTTCGGGCCTCCCGAATGGAACTCAACCTGCGCTCCGACATCGCCGACCTGCAGGTGCAGGCCGACCGGCTGCGCGCGCTCCTGTTCGCCGAGCCCCAGATCCTGATCGCCTGGGCCGCGGGCGACAACCGGCCCCAGATCAGCGGCGACACCTCGCTTCTGATCTCGCAGGACGCGCTGTCCAATTCACCGCAGCGTATCCTTGCCTTTGGAACCTGGCTGCCACCGGAACCGGCGCTGCAGATGGACCATGCGGTCGACGCGCTACGCGAGGCCGGCGAAGGTTTTCTGCTCAATCTCTCCACCTCGAACGGCCGTGCCATCGAAGCGATGGGCCGCGCCATCGGGGGGCAAGCCATTGTGCGGATTCGTGAACTCGGGGGCTTGCGCCGGGAACTCGCCGAATCCAATCTCCGTTACAGGACGCTTGCGGAAGAGACCGAGCTGCTGCGCGACTTCGCCGCCGCGGCGCCCTGGCCAATCTGGGCCAAGAGCGTCGAGGGCAATCTGCGTTACGCCAATACGGCCTATGTGCGGGCCACCGAGGGCGCAAGCGTCGCGGATACGATCCACCGCAGCCTCGAACTCCTGGAGAACGACCAGCGCACCGAGATGGGCCGAACGCTGAACGACAATGCCACCTTCAGCGCGCGGCTGCCGATCGTGGTCGGCGGCGAGCGGCGCATCTATGACGTGCACGCGCTCAAGCTCAGCGGCGGCAGCGCCGGCATCGCCATCGACGCCAGCGAGGCGACCGCGTTGCGCGACGCCATGGAGCGGATGGCGGAAGCGCATCGCCGCACCCTCGACCAATTGTCGTCGGGGGTGGCCGTGTTCGACAGCCAGCGGCGGCTTGCCTTCTACAATGAGTCCTACCGGCGGCTGTGGGGCCTCGACCAGGCCTTCCTCGATTCCAATCCCGACGATTCTAGCGTGCTCGACCGGCTGCGCGCGGCGCGCAAACTGCCCGAACAGCCCGACTTCCGGGTCTGGAAGGCCAAGCTGCACGAAGCCTATCGCGCCATGGAGCCCGAGAACTACACCTGGTTCCTGCCCGACGGCCGCGCCGTCAGCGTCGTCACCACGCCGAACCTCGAAGGCGGCGTCACCTATCTGTTCGACAATGTCACCGAGAGCCTCGATCTCGCACGCCGCTACGACCGGCTGACCCGGGTCCAGCATGAGACGCTCGACAATCTGGCTGAAGCGGTCGCGGTGTTCGGCAGCAATGGCCGGGTCGAGCTGTTCAATCCCGCCTTCGAGAAAATGTGGAAGCTGTCGGCGGAATCGCTGAAGGAACAGCCGCACATCGAGGCCGTGGAAGCCTGGTGCAAACCGCTGTTTGACGACGCGCTGACCTGGCGGGCGCTGCGCGAGGCGATCACCGCGATCGAGAACCGGGCGCAGGTGGCGCTGAAACTCGAGCGCAAGGACGGCAGCGTGCTGGACTGCATGACCATGCCGCTTCCGGACGGCGCGACCATGCTGACCTTTCAGGACATCACCGACACCGAGAATGTCGAGCGGGCGCTGCGCGAGCGCAACGAAGCGCTGGAAGCCGCCGACCAGATGAAGGTCGATTTCGTCCACCACGTGTCCTACGAACTGCGCGCCCCCCTCACCACCATCATCGGCTTCGCGCATTTCCTCAGCGACCCCTCGACCGGCCCGCTGACGCCAAAGCAGGCCGAATATCTCGACTACGTCACCAAATCGACCAACGCGCTGCTCGCGCTCACCAACAACATCCTCGATCTCGCCACCATCGACGCCGGCGCCATGAAGCTCGAGCTCGGCCCGGTCAATATCGAAAAAGCCATCCAGGCCGCCGCCGAAGGCATTCAGGACCGGCTGGCGACCGACCGCATTGAACTCAAGGTCGATATCGATTCGAATATTGGCAACTTCACCGGCGACGAGCGGCGCGTGGTGCAGGTGCTCTATAATCTGCTCGCCAACGCCGTCGGATTCTCGCCGCACGATGCCGCGGTCACGATCAGCGCGCGGCGGGCCGAGCATCGCGTGATCTTTACCGTCAGCGATTCCGGCCCCGGCATTCCGGCTGACGTGAAGGACAAGGTGTTCGACTGGTTCGAGAGCCATTCCCACGGTTCGCGGCACCGCGGCGCCGGCCTCGGCCTGTCGCTGGTGCGCTCCTTTGTCGAACTGCACGGCGGCAAGGTGCGTGTCGATTCGGTGGTCGGCAAGGGCACGACGGTCACCTGCGACTTTCCGATCGACCAGAACGCACATCGCAACGCCGCCGAATGACCACGCCCGCGACATTTACGGTAGCGCTGGCGAACGAGACGGCGACGGCGCACCTGATGGCCGACCTCGCGCTGCTGGTCGGTCCGGGTGACGTCATCACGCTCTCGGGCGATCTCGGCGCGGGGAAGACGGCCGCAGCACGGGCGATGATCCGCTATCTCGCCAACGATTCCGCGCTGGAAGTGCCGAGCCCGACATTCACGCTGGCGCAGAGCTATGATTTGCCGTTTCCGCTTCTTCACGCCGATCTCTACCGGATCAATGACTCGAGCGAGCTGGAGGAAATCGGATTGTCGCCATTGCCCGAGGGTACGCTGGCGCTGATCGAATGGCCGGAGCGCGCAGGCGATGCGCTGCCCGAAGATCGCATCGACATCGCTTTCAGCCATCGCCCGGCGCTCGGGTCCGCCGCCCGCGCCGCCGAAATCACCGGCTATGGCAAGGCGGCGGCGCAGGTGGCGCGATTGAGCAGCTTGCGCAAATTTCTCAGCGATGCCGGTTTCCTGGATGCGGCGCGCGAGCGCATGCCGGGCGACGCCTCGACGCGCTCCTATGCGCGTCTGATCCGCGATGACGGCACCTCGATCCTGATGAATTCGCCGCGCCGTCCGGATGGCCCGGCGATCTATGACGGAAAATCCTACAGCGCGGCGGTGCATCTCGCCGAGGATGTCAAGCCGTTCGTCGCCATCGACAATGGCCTGCGCGCGCACGGCTTCTCCGCGCCCGCCATCCGTCATGCCGATCTAAATTCCGGTTTCCTGATCACCGAGGATTTCGGCAGCGCCGGCGTCATCGAGGGCGATCCGCCGCGGCCGATCGTCGAGCGCTATGAAGCGGCGACCGACATGCTGGCGGAGCTGCATCGCAAAGCCCTGCCCGAAACCGCGCCGCTGGAGCCGCAGGGCTCATACCAAATTCCGGTCTACGATATCGATGCATGGCTGGTCGAGATCGGCCTGATGCTCGAATGGTACCTGCCGGACCGCGCCGCTGAAGTGAGCCAGCAACAGCGCGACGAATTCGTCACGATGTGGCGAACGCTGCTGGAAAAGCCGGCGGCTGCGCCGCGGACCTGGGTGATGCGGGATTTTCATTCGCCCAACATCATCTGGCTCGGCGACCGCACGGGGATCTTGCGCGTCGGGATCATCGACTTCCAGGATGCCGTGCTTGGCCCCGCCGCCTACGATCTGGTGTCCCTGCTGCAGGACGCGCGGATCGACGTTGCCGAACAACTCGAACTGGCGCTCTTGACCCGCTACATCAAGGCGCGCCGCGCGGCGGATAGTCAGTTCGATCCGGCCAGCTTCGCCGAGCTTTACGCCATCATGTCGGCGCAGCGGAATACCCGCCTGCTCGGCACCTTCGCCCGGCTCAACCGGCGCGACGGCAAGCCGCAATATCTGCGCCACCAGCCCCGGATCTGGACCTACCTGAACCGCTCGCTGGCGCACCCGGCGCTGGCGGCGTTTCGCACATGGTATGCCGCCAACGTGCCGCCGCCGATTCCCTGATTTACCTCCTGTTAGCCACCCTGCACTTAATCTGGAACCGGCCATACCGCGGAGGCATGGCGCAGTCAGTTTTGACACGGGAAAAACGGCCATGGCGACGGCGGAACGGCGCAAGGGAGATCGGGTCGTATTCGAGCGCGGCTTTGCGGCGCACATGATGGGCATCGATGGCACCTGGCGGCGCGACTGCGTGATGGAAGACGTCTCCGAGACCGGCGCCAAGTTGACGGTCGAAGGTTCGGTCGAGGGCCTGCACTTGAAGGAATTCTTCCTGCTGCTGTCGTCCACGGGGCTGGCCTATCGGCGCTGCGAGCTGGCCTGGGTCAATGGCGATCAGATCGGCGTCAACTTCCTGAAGCAGGGCGACAAGAAGAAGAAGGCGGCCAAGCGCGGGACCGAGGGCGCTGAAGTCTGAGGCTGGTCGGCCGTCGTACGGCCGTCATGTGCGGCCACTAAGGCCTCATGGTTGCTGGTTCAGGCTGCTCGCCGTGGTATGATCCGCGGCGCGATTTGATGGTTCGAGAAATTCCAAGAGCAATTCCAAGAATGTCCGTTACACCCACCAAAGCCATGGTCCTTGCCGCCGGTCTCGGTTTGCGCATGCGCCCGTTGACCGACCATATGCCGAAGCCGCTGGTGCGCGTGGCCGGCCAGCCGTTGCTCGATCACGTGCTGGACAAGCTCGCCGGTGCCGGCGTCAGCGAGGCCGTGGTCAATGTGCATTACCTGCCCGACCAGATCATCCAGCACACCGCGAGCCGGGCCCGGCCCCGCATCATCATTTCCGACGAACGCGACGAGGTGCTTGGCACCGGCGGCGCGGTCGTGAAGGCGCTGCCCCTGCTCGGCAAGGAGCCGTTCTTCCACCTCAACGCCGACACGATGTGGATCGACGGCGTGCGGCCCAATCTGGCGCGGCTCGCCGAAGCCTTCGATCCTGATCGGATGGACATCCTGCTGTTGATGGCGCCGACCACGAGCAGCATCGGCTATGCCGGCCGCGGCGACTACGCGATGCTGCCGGACGGCGCATTGCGCAAGCGGAAAGAGCATCAGGTAGTGCCGTTCGTCTATGCGGGTGCGGCGATCATGTCGCCCTCGCTGTTTGCCGACGCGCCCGAAGGCGAGTTTTCGCTAACAAAAATGTTCGACCGCGCCAACGAGCAGGAACGGCTGTTCGGCCTCAGGCTCGACGGCGTCTGGATGCATGTCGGAACCCCCGATGCGGTGCAGGCCGCGGAAGAAGCGTTTCTGGAAAGCGTGGCGTAGCAGCCGCCCGCAGGGCTCAGACAAAAAATCCCGAAAACAACCCCATGCAAAGTAGAATGGGCACCTGCTGCCAGTAGGCAGCTTCAGCCAAATGAACGGGCTGAGGCTTGCTCGATGTCCGCCATGCCCCGATTGCGACCGAGTTTTGCATGACGGAAAATTTCGCGATGGGCCAGAAGCGGAATAGCTGACTCCGTCATTTCACCGGACAGCGGGCAGAAGGAACCTGTTGAACAGCAACAGTGGAAGCCAATGCTGCATCGCGTCCGTGTAGTGGCCAGCCATTATCAGGCACACCAGGTTGAATTTTGGGACGATAAAGAGTCGCTGCCCGCCTAGACCGTGGGCAGCAACCCAGGACACCTCTTTGCGATTGACTAGGGAGCGGCCGAGCCACCACTGATAGCCGTAATACCAAACGCGGTCGTTCATCCCGATTTGAGGGGCCGTCGCGTCAGCGATCCACTGCTCAGAAATAATTTGCGTGTCGCCCCATCGTCCACTCTGAACAACGAGCTGACCAATCTTGGCCAGATCGCGGGGTCTCAGTTGCAGTCCACTTGCGGCGGCCGCGATGTTGTCGGGATACCTTGCCCAATTCCATTCGCGAATGCCGATTGGCGTAAACAGGCTTTCGTTCGCAAATTCTTCGATCGTCTTTCGACTTATTTTGCTCAACACCGCGCCAAGCAATTCAGTGCAACCGCCGCTGTAGTTCCACTCCGTCCCAGGAACCGCCACTAGGGGCCGCTGAAGCGCGAAACGCAAACGGTCGCCGGATCGAAGCATCGCCATTTCGCTATTGTGCGGGTCCGTGTAGGGGAGGTTTTCATCCCATTCCAGGCCGGACGACATGGTCAGCAAATGCCGAATGGTAATGTTGGCCTTCTCCGGGGTGCTAAGTCCCGCATACTCGGGGAAATAAGGAAATACTGGCTCATCGATGCTTGCGATGAGTTTGCGATCGAGCGCTATGCCGACAAGCAATGAGATGATACTTTTTGTTGCCGATCGCAGGTCGTGTTTGATCGTCGGCCCATGCTCAGCGTTGGGACGCACTTGGTCCCAGACTTGGTCGTTTCCCTTGCGATAGTAATCGAAGGCGAGCGAACCGTGTCGAGCGACAGTAACGCTATGGATATTGACGTTCTGAATGCCGTCAAGCGAGCGGACCAACGCGCAAAGCTGATCTGCGTCTAAGCCAGCATCTGGTGGCGATGCAATCGGCCAGCTATCTCCAATGTTCGTCGGAGTACCACATGAAGATGCGTTCGAAGTTCGGGTCGTCATCCCCACCATTGTCGTTGCCAGTGCTGCGACTACTGATCTGCGCGTCGGGGTTAATAAGCCGCGTGACCGTGTCACAAACACCCCCACTCTATAAGCTATCGGATCGCACTATGCCACCAAACCGTAAACAGCTCAAAAACCGTCATCGACCTAAGAAGGCCGCTTCGGGTCAATCGCGACCGGGTCGATCCGACAGCAGTTCAAGCCATGTGTGCGGTGCCTCGAAAGCGGAAGTTTCCAGAGCACTACGGCTCCTTGAAGCCCCAGACGCCCAACCGTAATTTCGAACCCTCCAGGTTAGCTGAAGCTTACGACTAACGCCCACGCTGGCCCATCTGTCGCGGCCCAACGTGATCTCCTGCTTTGGCAGTGGGTAGCGGGGACGCCGCCCCCAGCCACATGACCTCTCCCTCATCGCTCCCTATATTGCCCCTGACCTCGAATCAGGAAGCCCATGCGCGTTTTCAGCGTCCCCGTATCCGTGCCGTTCCTGCGCACCGTCATCGCGGCGCTGGTCGACGGCCGGCTGGTCGAGGGATTCGAGGCGCGCAGCAACCCGCTCAATCTCGCAACCGCGACGCTCTATCTGCCGACCCGGCGTGCCGGGCGGCTGGCGCGGGAAATCTTTCTCGATGAATTGAAGACGGACGCCGCGATCCTGCCGCGCATCGTGGCGCTCGGTGACATCGACGAGGATGAGCTGGCGTTTGCGGAAGGCGCCGAACAGTTCAGCGGGATTGCACCGCTCGACATTCCGCCACGGCTCGGCGAACTGGAGCGCCGCCTGACGCTGGCGCATCTGGTCGCGGCGTGGGCGAAAAGCCCGGTGTCGGCGCCGCTCGTGGTCGGCGGCCCGGCCTCGACACTGGCGCTGGCCGGCGATCTGGCGCGGCTGATGGACGACATGGTGACGCGCGGCGTCGCCTGGGAAGCGCTCGACAGGCTGGTGCCCGACCAGTTCGACAAATACTGGCAGCACTCGCTGGAATTCCTGCGCATCGCGCGCAAGGCATGGCCGGAACACCTGAAGGAAATCGGCCGCATCGAACCCGCCGAACGGCGCGACCGCCTGATCGAGGCGGAAGCCGCGCGCCTGACCGCGCATCATGAAGGACCGGTCGTCGCCGCAGGTTCGACCGGTTCGATGCCGGCCACCGCAAAATTCCTCACCGCCGTGGCCGGCCTGAAGCTGGGCGCGGTGGTGCTGCCCGGGCTCGACACCGATCTCGACGAGGACGCCTGGCAGAGCATCGGCGGCGTCAGGGACGCGCAGGGCAAATTCACCACGCAGCCCTCCTCGAACCATCCGCAATTCGCGATGCACGGGCTGCTGGATCGTTTCGGCATCAAGCGAAACGACGTCGAAATCCTGGGTGCGCCAGCACAGCACGGCCGCGACGTGCTGGTGTCCGAGACGATGCGGCCGTCGAGCGCGACCGAACAATGGCACGACCGTCTGGCCCAGCCGGACGTCTCGCTAAAGATTGCCGGCGGCATGACGAAGCTTGCCGTTGTCGAAGCGCCCAATTCGGAGATGGAGGCGCTGGCGATCGCGGTGGCGATGCGTGAGGCGCGGCACCTGAACAAATCAGCGGCCCTGGTGACGCCGGATCGCGCGCTGGCGCGGCGGGTGATGGCGGCGCTGACCCGCTGGAATCTCGAATTCGACGATTCCGGCGGCGACGCGCTGATGGATACACCAAGCGGCATTTTTGCCCGCCTCGCCGCGGAAGCCGCCAGCAAGGGGCTGGAGCCGCCGACCTTGCTCGCGCTGCTGAAACATCCACTGTTTCGGCTCGGTGGCGCACCGGGCGCGTTCAGGCACGCCATCGAGATCCTCGAACTGGCGCTGCTGCGCGGCACCCGGCCGCAGGCAGGAACGGCCGGCCTGGCGCGCGACTTCGATCGTTTCCGCGTCGAGCTCAGAAAGCTCAGGAGCCATGAGACCTCCTCGCTTCACGCCTCCGAGCCGCGCGCGAAACTGAAGGACGACGAACTCGATCAGGCGCAGGCGCTGATCGCGGCGCTGCAGAAGGCGTTGGCGCCGCTGGAAATCATGGGCTCGTCAAAGCCGTACGATTTCGCCGAACTGGCGCAACGCCATCGCGAAACGCTGATCGCGCTGTCTTCGGATCAAGACGGCGTTGCCGTTGCCTTCGAGGAAGCGCAGGGCGCTGCGCTATCAGCGGCGTTCGACGACCTGCTTGCCGAGCAGAAGCCGAGCGGCCTGATGGTCCAGCTCGGCGATTACCCTGATGTGTTCCAGACCGCCTATGCCGATCGCATGGTGCGGCGGCCGGAATCGGCGAGCGCGCAACTGCACATCTACGGCCAACTCGAAGCGCGGCTGACCGAAACCGATCGCGTCATTCTTGGCGGGCTGGTCGAGGGCGTATGGCCGCCGGCGCCGCGGGTCGATCCCTGGCTGAGCCGGCCAATGCGCCATGAACTCGGCCTCGATCTGCCGGAGCGCCGCATCGGCCTCTCCGCGCATGACTTTGCGCAATTGCTGGGAACGGATGATGTGATCCTGACCCACTCAGCCAAGGTCGGCGGCGCGCCGGCCGTCGCCTCGCGCTTTCTGCACCGCTTGGAGGCCGTCGCCGGCGAAGCGCGCTGGGACGCGGCCAAAAGTGCAGGTGAAAATTACGTCCGCTTCGCAGCCGAACTGGACCAGCCCGACGCGGTCGAACCGATGGCGCAGCCCGCACCAAAACCGCCGGTCGCGACGCGGCCGACAAAACTGTCGGTCACGGCGATCGAGGACTGGCTGCGCGATCCCTATACGATCTACGCGAAGTATATTTTGCGGCTCGATCCGCTCGACCCCGTCGACATGCCGCTCTCAGCGGCCGATCGCGGCTCGGCGATCCATGACGCGCTCGGCGAATTCACGCAAAAATTCGCAGACGCCCTTCCCGCGCAGCCGGCGCTGGTGCTGCGCGGCATCGGTGAAAAATATTTTGCGCCGCTGATGGAGCGTCCCGAGGCGCGGGCACTGTGGTGGCCGCGATTTCAGCGCATCGCCGCATGGTTTGCAGACTGGGAGCTGGCGCGGCGCGGCGAGATTGAGAAAATTGCCGCCGAGATCCGGGGCGAGATCAAGATTCCGCTCGACAATGAGCGCATCTTCACGCTGTCGGCGCGCGCCGACCGGATCGAGCAGCGCCATGACGGCAGCTTTGCGATCCTCGATTACAAGACCGGCCAGCCGCCAACCGGCAAGCAGGTGCGGATGGGCCTGTCGCCGCAATTGACGCTGGAGGCCGCGATCCTGCGCGAAGGCGGCTTTGAGAACATCCACGCCGGTTCATCCGTCGGCGAACTCGTCTATGTCAGACTCAGCGGCAACAATCCGCCCGGCGAGCAGCGCTCGCTGGAGCTGAAAATCAGGAACAACGATACGCCGCAGCGGCCGGACGAGGCGGCCGACTACGCCCGCGAGCAGCTTGAAGCGCTGATCCGCAAATTCGAGAACGAAGAGACCGCCTACACCTCCCTGAACCTGTCGATGTGGTCGAACCGCTACGGCGCCTATGACGATCTCGCCCGCATCAAGGAATGGTCGGCGGCCGGCGGACTGGGGATCGAGGAATGGTGAAGGCCGCCCGCATCATTCCTCCCAATGTGCGCGACACGCAGGCGCGCGCGTCCGATCCGACGGCGTCCTCGTTCGTCTCGGCCAATGCCGGATCGGGCAAGACCCATGTGCTGGTGCAGCGCGTGATCCGGCTGCTACTCGACGATGTCGCGCCGGAAAAAATCCTCTGCATCACATTTACAAAGGCCGCCGCCGCCAACATGGCGGAGCGGGTGTTCACCACCCTCGGCCATTGGGTGACGCTCGACGACGACGCGCTCGACGCGGCGATCCGCGAGGCCGGCATTCCGCATCCCGGCGCTCGCTTGCGCAAATCGGCCCGCAAACTGTTCGCCTGCGCGCTGGAGACGCCGGGCGGACTGAAGGTGCAGACCATCCACGCGCTGTGCACGCGGCTGCTGCAGCAATTCCCGTT
Organism: Bradyrhizobium sp. AUGA SZCCT0283; assembly: GCF_018130385.1. GTDB lineage: Bacteria > Pseudomonadota > Alphaproteobacteria > Rhizobiales > Xanthobacteraceae > Bradyrhizobium. Next base: position 428,987 of record NZ_JAFCLU010000001.1, read on the forward strand.
CGAGGCCAACGTCCCGGCGCGCTTTGCCGTGCTCGACGACCGCGACCAGAACGAGATGATGGAGCGCGCCAATCTCGGGGTTTTCCTCGAGGCGTCGCGCAACCCTGAAAGCGCCACTGGGCGCGCGCTGATGACGGCGATGGCGAGCGCGGCGGACGTCACCTTCAAGGATGTGGTGCGCGAGGCCTGCCTCAGCCGCGATCATTTCATGGCGTGGACGGATGCCGCCGGCAGCGCGCAGGCCGCCGCCGCGCAGATCTCCGCCGCGCTCGGCGTCAACCCCGGCGATCGCATCGAGGATGTCGAGCGTGACATCGTCGACGGACCCAACCTGCCGCGATCGCGATGGCAGGACATCGCCCTGGTTCTGGAAACCGGAAGCAAGACCGATCAGGACCAGGCGGCGCGGCTGCGCGGCGCGCTGGTATTCACCGGCGCTGCGCAGGTCGACGAGTATCTCGGCGTATTCCTCACGGACGCCGATCGCACGCCCCGGAAGTCGGTGGTGACGAAGAAATTCTGTGACAACAACCCGGCCATCGGCCGGCTGATTGAATCCGAAGCCCGCCGCATCCTTCCCCTGATCGAACGCCGCCGCGCCGTGGTGGCGCGCGACCGCACCGAGGCGCTGCTTCATATCGCGACCGCAGCGGCGGCCAATTACCGCCGCGAGAAGCAGGAACGCGGCCTGCTCGACTATGACGACCTGATCGACAAGACGCTGGAGATGCTGGACCGCGTCTCCTCGGGCTGGGTGCATTACAAGCTCGACCGCGGCGTCGACCATGTGCTGATCGACGAGGCGCAGGATACCAGCCCGCGGCAATGGGACATCGTCGCGCACATCATCTCCGAATTCACGTCAGGCGCGGGCGCGCGCGACGGCCTGGTACGCACGGTGTTCGCGGTCGGCGACGAGAAGCAGTCGATCTTCTCGTTTCAGGGCGCGGCCCCCCGCGAATTCGATCTGCGCCGCCGCGCCTTGCAGAAGAAGTTCGAGGGCGCCGGACTGAAGTTCGATCCGGTGTCGTTTACCTATTCGTTCCGGTCGGGACCGGAGATCCTGCATGCGGTCGATCAGGTGTTTCGCGAGCAGGATATTTTTCGCAGCATTCATGCGGTCGATATCGGCAATCCAATCCATCACGCGCTGGCCGATGCCGGCCCGAGCCAGATCGATCTCTGGGAGCTCGCGGAAGCCGACGACCGGCAGGACATCGAAGGCTGGCGCGCGCCGTTCGACGGCGTCGCCGCGACCAGCCCCGAAGTGAAGCTTGCCCGACGCATCCAGGCCGAGATCAAGACGCTGGTCGGCAGCGGCGTGATGACCGGCAGCAAGAATGACCGCCGGCCGCTACGTTATGGCGATATGCTGGTGCTGGTGCGGCGGCGCGGCAATGCGTTCGACGCCGTGATCCAGGCGCTGAAGCACGCGGGCATTCCCGTCGCCGGCGCCGACCGCCTCAAGCTGACCGAGCACATCGCGATCATCGATTTGATGAACCTGGCTGACGCGCTGCTGCTGCCGCAGGACGACCTGGCGCTGGCGGTGGCGCTGAAGAGCCCGCTGTTCGCCCTTACCGATGACGACCTGTTCAAGATCGCCTGGCAGCGCAAGGGATCGTTGCGCGCTGCACTGTCCGAGCGCGCAACGGCCGATGGCCGGCTGCGGGATGCGCTGTGGCGGCTCGAACAATGCGAGCGGCGCTTCGCAAGCGAAACGCCGTTTGCGTTCTATGCCTGGCTGCTCGGCGGCGACGGCGGCCGCGCGCGCATCCTGCGACGGCTCGGACACGAGGCGAACGACGCGCTGGATGAGTTTCTGGAGCTGGCGCTGAACTACGAACGCAAGGCGCCGGCCTCGCTGCAGGGCTTTATGGCGTGGCTGCGCACGGCGGATCTCGAAGTGAAGCGCGACATGGAAATTTCGCGCGACGAGGTCTGTGTCATGACGGTGCATGGCGCCAAGGGGCTGGAGGCTTCCGTGGTGTTCCTGGTGGACACCACGACCTCGCCCTCGGATACGCAGCGGCTGAAACTCATCAACCTGCCGCAGGGCAATGCCGATCCGCATGCGCCCGGCGTCGTGGTCTGGGCCGGCCGCAAGGCCGAGGATCCGCCAGCCGTCGTCGCGGCGCGCGCGGCGATGATCGACGATACCGAGGATGAATACCGCCGCCTGCTCTATGTCGCGATGACGCGCGCCGCGGACCGCCTGATCGTCGGCGGCTGCCTGCCCGGCAACATGAAGAGCGTCCGGCCGCTGTCCTGGTACGATCTGATCACCAAAGGGCTCGACGGCTCGACCTTGCAGCTGCAGGAGATCGAGACCGCCGCCGGCCGGGTGAAACGCTATTCGCGCCCCGAGGAGACCGCGCCGTCGGCCGCTCCCACCGCTGCGCCGCCCCCGCCGGCGCCGATGGTGCTGCCCAACTGGCTGCTGACCCCAGCGCAGCCGGAGGCTTCTCCCGACAGTCTGTTGCGGCCCTCGGACCCCGCCGACAGCGAGCGTCATCCGCTACGGACGGCCGAATCGATGACGCAGCGCGCCCGCGCCCTGCAGCGCGGCACGCTGGTGCACCGGCTGCTGCAATCGCTGCCCGATCTCGCGGCCGAGCGCCGCCGCGAGGCCGCGCTGGCCTATCTGGCCCGCAACGCCGATGGCTGGACCGGGGGGGAACGGCAGGCGCTGGCCGAAAGCACGCTGGCCTTGATTGCGGATGGGCGTTTCGCGCCAGTGTTCGCCCCTGGCAGCCGCGCCGAAGTCTCGATCGTCGGCCGGCTGGAGCGGCCGGCCGGCCGGCCGGCGCTGGTATCCGGACAGATCGACCGTTTGGTCGTCACCGACAGCGAGGTCCTGATCGTCGATTTCAAGACCAACCATGCCCCGCCCGGCCGACCTGACGAGGCGCCGAGGGGCTATGTCCGCCAGCTCGCGCTGTACCGGGCGGTGCTGGCCAGGCTTTATCCCCAGCAGCTGGTTCGCGTGGCGCTGCTTTGGACCGAAACCGCTGAATTAATGGAGATTTCGGCCTCCGCGCTGGAGGCCGAGCTGGCATCCATCATCTCGGCGTGACCCGTGCTTGACCCGGCAGGATCGCATTCATAGGTTTGATCCTATCATCCCGGGCGCGATTCTCATCCCGCGCCCCTTAATTCCTAACTGAACGAGGTATTCCCATGGCCGTTGGCAAGGTTTCTGACGCCGATTTCGAAGCCGAAGTGCTCAAGGCGACCGGGCCGGTGGTCGTGGATTTCTGGGCCGAATGGTGCGGCCCCTGCCGCATGATCGCGCCCGCGCTCGACGAGATTTCCGGCGCCATGGGCGACAAGGTCAAGATCGTGAAGCTGAATGTCGACGAGAGCCCGAAGACGGCCTCGAAATACGGCGTGATGTCGATCCCGACCCTGATGATCTTCAAGGGCGGCGAGATGGCCTCCCGCCAGGTCGGCGCCGCGCCGAAGGCGAAGCTGCAGCAGTGGATCACGGCGGCGGTCTGATCGGCACTTTGAGAATTTTTCGACAACGGCCGGCGAATAGCCGGCCGTTTGCGTTGAGACGGTATGTCTCGCGTTGAAGAGTCCCAGAGCCCGCCATCAGGAAAGGCGCGTCGGCGCCCCGCTCTGCTCGCGGCCATGGAGGCCCGCTCGGTCGATGCCATCCCGCGCGGCGCGGAATGGCAATACGAACCCAAATGGGATGGATTTCGCTGCCTGCTGTCCCGCCACGGCGATAACGTCGACCTCCGTTCCAAGTCGGGCGAGGATCTCGCCCGCTATTTTCCCGAACTGGTCCGCGCGGCGCTGGCGTTGAAAGCGAACGTATTCCTGCTCGACGGCGAAATCGTCGTGCCACAGGGCAAAGCGTTTTCGTTCGATGATCTGCTGCAGCGGATTCATCCCGCCGCGAGCCGGATCAAGAAGCTGTCGCAGGAAACGCCGGCGCTGTTTCTCGCTTTCGACCTGCTGGCAACCACAACCGACAAGAAGCTCGCCGCGTCGCCGCTGCGTCAGCGCCGGCCCGCGCTGGAAACGTTTGCGAAAGCCCAGTTCAAATCGCACCCGACGTTCCGCCTGTCGCCGGCCACGACGAGCTATGCGACCGCGCAAAAATGGCTGAAGCAATCGGGCGGCGGTTCGGACGGCGTGATCGCCAAGCGCATCGACCTGCCCTATCAGGCCGGCAACCGCGACGGCATGCAGAAGATCAAGAAATTCCGCAGCGCCGATTGCGTGGTCGGCGGCTTCCGCTACGCCACCAACAGGGTAGCGAACCGCAAGGTCGTGGGCTCGCTGCTGCTCGGCCTCTATGACGACGAGGGACTCCTGCATCACGTCGGCTTCACGTCAGCGATCAAACAGGCGGACAAGCCGGCACTGACCGAAAGGCTCGAACCGCTGATTGCGCCACCCGGTTTCACCGGCAACGCGCCGGGCGGGCCGAGCCGATGGTCGACCGAGCGTTCGGCAAAGTGGTGCCCGCTGAAGCTGAAACTCGTGATCGAGGTTTGCTACGACCATTTCAGCGGCGAACGCTTCCGCCACGGTACCTCCATCCTGCGCTGGCGGCCCGACAAGGCGCCGCGGCAATGCACGTTCGATCAGCTTCAGCAGAAGGCCGCCGACCCGATGCGGCTGCTGAAGTGAGGCGGTGGCAGCCCGGGCGAAGCGAGGGCATCGCATCCGACAGCGGCGCTGCCGCGGTTATTGCGGCGCAAACAGCCGTTGCATCCCGCGATTGGCAGGAACCGCCTCAACAACAGACGGTTGATCTCCATGCCACTTTAGGAGGCACAGATGACAAACCCGAGATCAACGGCTCAAATTGCCGGACACCCGATCCATCCGATGCTCATTCCATTTCCGGTCGCCTGTTTCGTCCTGGCCTTTGTTTCGGACATCGCGTTCTGGAGAACCTCGAATGATTTCTGGGCCAGCGCCTCGCTCTGGCTGTTGGGCATCGGCCTGATCATGGCCGCGCTCGCGGCAGTCGTGGGCGTGATCGATCTGATGGGAGACGATCGCATCCGCAATCTCAATGATGCCTGGCTGCATGCCGGCGGCAATGTCATTGCGGTCGTGATCGAGCTTTACAACTGGTATTCGCGCTACACGGGCGGTACCTCGGCCATTATTCCGACGGGCCTGGCGCTGTCGTTCGTCGTGGTGCTGATCCTGCTCTTCACCGGCTGGAAAGGCTGGGAGATGGTCTATCGGGAGCACGTCGGCGTGTCCGATGTCGCCGATCTGCGTCGCTGAGTAATAGTTGTAGCCCGTAAGAGATGTAGCCCGGGTGGAGCCAGGCGTAACCCGGGACTCTCTGTTCGCGGCGCCACCGTCCCCGATCGCGCTGCGCTCCATCCGGGCCACGAATTCAGCGAATCCACCCTGTCGCGAGCGCGGATGCGAACTCAAGATCACCATTGCGGCGCGCCAGTGCCGCCATCGCATTGTTGTCGTAGGGCACATGGCGGAAGGTCACACGCCAGCTTCCCGATGTCAGATCGAGAATCGCGTAACGCGCATCGGGCGTGCCCGCCTCTATCAGGTGTGGGAACGGAACGTTGTAGGAAAAGCCGGGAACGCCGACGCTACCGGGATTGACCACCAGGCGTCCGTCGCCGAGTCGCACCGCGCGCGCGATGTGGGTATGGGCGCACAGAATCAGCGACTGCGAAATTCCCTCCGCTTCTTTCTCGATCGCCTCTAACGGAGACATCCTGACCGAGCCATCGGGCGTCACTGTCTCCAACCAGTAGACATTGTCGTCGGCAGGTGTGGCGTGGCAGAGAAACACTTGGTCGCGAAATATCTGCGTTGATGGCACCGTGCGCAACCAATCGAGATGCCCGGCGTCGAGTTGCGCATGCGCGGGCCGGTCCCATGATCCCATCTTCTCCGGCGGCCGATCGATTAGCCAGCGATCATGATTGCCGAGCACATGAACAGCATCGAGCGCCATCAGCGCGTCGATGGTTCGCCGCGCGTCGAGCGGGCCGCTCGCCATGTCGCCGAGATTGACGATGTCGTTGATTCCCTGTGCGCGGATGTCGGCCAGCACGGCTTCCAGCGCGAGATAGTTTCCGTGCACATCGGCAATGGCGGCAAAACGCATGTTAATTCTCAATTCCAGCTTTCGACAGGTGACGTCATACAACCTGCAAGATCGATGCTATGACGATCTACCTCATTTGGGTGAAGCCGGCCCGCAACATCCTCCTTTGGTTATAGGGTGGAACCCGGGTTCCGACTCGCAGTTCGCAGGCGTCTTGGCTAATCTTTACGAAGACCGGGGCTGGAGAATTCATAAGCAATCGATATTTCTTCCCGGGCGGCCGCTGGAAGCAATTTCAGCGGCCATTTAATTTTCTTCGGACTAATTTTCTTCCGCACTATCCCGGCGGCGTGCCGTTGATATCGAGCACATGGCCGGCGAGATAGAGCGAGCCGGTGATCAGGATGCGCGGCGGCACTTCGTAAGCCAGCCGCGACAGCGCATGTAGCGCGGCTTCGACGCTTGCAGCATTTTCCACGCGCATGCCGAGCGCGCGCGCCGCATCCGCCAGCCGGTCCGGCGGCATCGCATTGTCGCGGCCGGGAATCGCCACCGCCATGATGTGGCGCGTCAACCCGGCGAAATTGGCGAGGAACGCGCCCGCATCCTTGTTCGCCATCATGCCCGCGATCACCACCAGCGGGCGCGACACCCGCTCTTCGAGATCGCCGAGCGCCGCTGCCGTGACGCGGCCGCCTTCCGCATTGTGTCCGCCATCGAGCCAGATCTCGCACCCCTTCGGCCCCTGATCGACCAGCGCGCCCGCGACCAGCCGCTGCATCCGCGCCGGCCATTCGGCACCAACGATGCCGGCCTCGAACGCCGGCATTCCGATTTTGAACGCCTCGATCGCGCGCAACGTCGCGATGGCGAGACCGGCGTTATCGAATTGATGCCGCCCGAACAGTTTTGGTGCCGCAAGATCCATCAGGCCGCGCTCGTCCTGATAGACCAGCCGCCCGCACTCGACACCGGCATGCCATTGCTGTCCCGCCGCATGCATCGGCGCGCGCATGCGCTTCGCCGCCGCCTCGATCACCGACATGGCCTCCGGTGCCTGCTCGGCGCAAATCAACGGCGCGCCGCGCTTGATGATGGCGGCCTTCTCACCCGCGATCGCAGTCAGCGTGCTGCCGAGGAATTCCGTGTGATCCATGCTGACCGGCGTGAGGACCGTTGCGATCGGCCTGTCGACGACGTTGGTGGCGTCGAGCCGGCCGCCAAGACCGGTTTCCAGCAGCACGACATCGGCCTCATGCTCCGCGAACAGGCAAAACGCCGCCGCGGTCTCCATCTCGAAAATCGTGATCGGCTCGCCGGCATTGACCTGCTCGCAATGCTCCAGCACCCGGCGCAACTCGGCATCATCAACCAGCCGGCCGCCGCCCTTCTCGCCGAGGCGATAGCATTCGTTGATCCGCACCAGATAGGGCGAAGTGTAGACGTGGACGCGCAGCCCTGCGGCTTCGAGGATCGCGCGCAGATAAGCGATGGTCGAACCCTTGCCATTGGTGCCCGCGATATGGATCACCGGCGGCAACAGGGCTTCCGGATGATCGAGCCGCTCTATCAGGCGGTGCATGCGATCGAGGCTGAGATCGATGCGCTTCGGGTGCAAGGCAGACAGCCGCGCGATCAATTCACCGAGCGGTTGGGATTTGGCGGCAGGCAGGTTCACGCGTGGGGCGCAGCCGGCGCGGCTTCCGGCGCCGAGACGATCTGGGCCGGGTCCGTGACCTGCGGCGCAGGCTTTGAAGCGACGTCGAGCGCCGGGGATTTGGTCAAGAGCCGGCACAGCCGCGCCAGCGTCGGGCGCATCTCGTGGCGATGCACGACCATGTCGATCATGCCGTGATCGAGCAGATATTCGGCGCGCTGGAATCCTTCCGGCAGTTTCTCGCGGATGGTCTGCTCGATCACGCGCGCGCCGGCGAAGCCGATCAGCGCGCCGGGCTCGGCAATCTGCACATCGCCCAGCATGGCGTAAGACGCGGTGACGCCGCCGGTGGTCGGATTGGTCAGCACCACGATGTAGGGCAGCTTCGCTTCCCGCAGCATCTGCACGCCGACGGTGGTGCGCGGCATCTGCATCAGCGACAGGATGCCTTCCTGCATGCGCGCGCCGCCCGAGGCCGCGAACATGATAAACGGCGACTTCTTCTCCACCGCAAGTTCAAGCCCGCGCACGATCGCCTCGCCCGCAGCCATGCCGAGCGAACCGCCCATGAAATCGAAATCCTGCACCGCGACAACGACGCCGGCACCCTCTAACTTGCCGTAGCCGACCTTGATGGCGTCGTTCAGCCCGGTCTTGGCGCGCGCGTCCTTGATGCGGTCGACATATTTGCGCTCGTCGCGAAACTTGAGCGGATCGGCCGTCACTTCCGGCAGCGCGATGTCGTACCAGGTCTCGTTGTCGAAGATCGACTTCAGCCGCGCCACCGCGCCCATGCGCATGTGGTAGTTCGAGCCGGGAATGACGAACTGGTTGGCCTCGACGTCCTTGTAGAACACGAGCTGCCCGGAATCCGGGCACTTGATCCACAAATTCTCCGGCGTCTCGCGGCGCAGGATGTTGCGGATTTTTGGCCGGACGACATTGGTGAGCCAATTCATGGTTCGCTCCGAAATGCGGTTAACGCATCAACTGATTCATATGGCGATCCGGACCTAGCCCGGCAAGCCGCCGCAATTGTGGCCTATTCCGCAGCCTGTTTCGCTCCCCGCACGCCCTGCGCCAGCGCGGTTACCAGATCGGCAACGGCGCCGACGGTTTTCGGGGTCGCGCGGCCCTCGCTATCGAGGCTGGCGCGGAGCGCATCGACCAGCGCGGTGCCGACCACGGCGCCATTGGCATTCTCGGCGATCGCCCGCGCCGCATCCGGCGTGCGGATGCCGAAGCCGACGCAAACCGGCAATTTGGTGTGCCGCTTGATGCGGGCGACGGCTTCGCCGACCGCATTGGAATCGGCGCTGGCGCTGCCGGTGATGCCGGTAATGGAGACGTAGTAGACAAAGCCCGACGTGTTCGCGAGCACCGCCGGCAGGCGCTTGTCGTCGGTGGTCGGCGTCGCCAGGCGGATGAAATTGAGCCCCGCCTTCATCGCCGGGATGCAAAGCTCGGTGTCCTCTTCCGGCGGCAGGTCGACGATGATCAGGCCGTCGACGCCCGCGCTCTTGGCATCGGCAAGGAACTTGTCGACGCCATAGATGTAGATCGGATTGTAGTAGCCCATCAGCACCAGCGGCGTGGCATTGTCATCCTTGCGGAAGCCGCGGACCATCTCCAGCGTCTTCTTCAGGGTCATGCCGGCCTTCAGCGCGCGCAGGCCCGCCGCCTGGATCGACGGCCCGTCGGCCATCGGATCGGTAAAGGGCATGCCGATCTCGATGATATCGGCGCCGGCCTTCGGCAGTGCCTTGATGATGTCGAGCGACGTTTTGGGATCGGGATCGCCGGCCATCAAAAAGGTGACAAACGCCGAGCGGCCCTGCTTGGCGAGGTCGGCAAATCTTGCGTCGATACGGGTGGTCACTTCTTCCTGCCCTTCAGAATTTCCGTGATCTGCGGAATGTCCTTGTCGCCGCGGCCGGAAAGATTGACGACCATCAGGTGATCGCGCGGACGTTTCGGCGCGAGCTCCATCACCTTGGCGATCGCGTGCGCCGGCTCCAGCGCCGGAGGAATGCCTTCAAGCCGCGTCAGCAACTGAAATGCCGCGAGCGCTTCCTCGTCGGTCGCCGAGAGATAATTGACCCGGCCGGTTTCGTGCAGCCAGGAATGCTCCGGGCCGATGCCGGGATAATCCAGCCCTGCCGAAATCGAATGCGCGTCCTGGATCTGGCCATCCTCGTCCATCAGCAAATAGGTGCGGTTGCCATGCAGCACGCCGGGACGGCCGCCGGCGATCGAGGCGGCGTGGAGCTGTGTCAGCCCGTGGCCGGCGGCCTCGACACCGAAAATCTCGACGGAGGGATCATCGAGGAAGGGATGGAACAGCCCCATCGCATTGGAGCCGCCGCCGATGCAGGCGACCAGCGAATCCGGCAGCCGGCCTTCGGCCTCCTGCATCTGCTCGCGGGTCTCGATGCCGATAATGGACTGGAAGTCGCGCACCATCATCGGATAGGGATGCGGGCCCGCCACCGTGCCGATGCAGTAGAACGTGCTGTGCACGTTGGTAACCCAGTCGCGCAGCGCGTCGTTCATCGCGTCCTTCAGGGTGCGCGCGCCGGACTGAACCGGAACCACCTTGGCGCCCAGCATTTCCATGCGGATCACGTTGGGCTGCTGACGTTCGACGTCGACCGCGCCCATATAGACCACACATTCGAGCCCGAACCGCGCGCATAGCGTCGCGGTGGCAACGCCGTGCTGGCCGGCGCCGGTCTCGGCGATGATGCGCTTCTTGCCCATGCGGCGCGCGACCATGATCTGGCCGAGCACATTGTTGACCTTGTGCGAGCCGGTGTGATTCAGCTCCTCGCGCTTGAAATAGATTTTTGCACCGCCGAGATGCTCGGTCAGTCGCTCGGCGAAATAAAGCGGCGACGGCCGGCCGACATAGTTCTTGAGGTAGCCGTTCATCTCCGCCTGGAACGCCGGATCGGCCTTGGCGTCGGCATAGGCCTTTTCCAGGTCGAGGATCAGCGGCATCAGCGTCTCGGCGACGAAGCGGCCGCCGAAAATACCGAAATGCCCGCGCTCGTCGGGGCCGGTGCGGAACGAATTGGGCAGGTTTGGATTCATCGGACCATCAATTCTTCAGTGGCGCGCGCGGCGCGAATGAAATGGCGGATCATCTCGGGATCCTTGACACCGGGCGCGCTTTCCACGCCGGAAGACACATCGACGCCGCCGGCGCGGGTGACGCGGACCGCCTCCGCGACGTTGTCGGCGGAAAGCCCGCCCGAGACCATGAAGGGCAGCTGGAGATCGAGCTTTTCCAAAACGTGCCAGTCGAACACGGCCCCTAACCCGCCGGGGCGGGTGGCGCCCTTGGGCGCGCGGGCGTCGAACAGGATGCGGTCGGCGACGCTGGCATAGCCCGGCAGCACGGCGAGATCGGCCGACGTCTCCACCGCAATTACCTTCATGACCGGAAGTGCGAACTTCGCCTTGATGTCGCGTACGCGCGCAATGGTTTCCTTGCCGTGCAATTGCAGGAGATCCGGCCGCAGCGTCTCGACGATGTTTTCAAGCGTCGCGTCGTCGGCATCGACGGTCAGCGCCACCTTGGCGGCGCGGCCCTTGGCCTGCCTGCCGAGTTCCCGCGCGGTCTCGAGGCTGAGATGGCGCGGCGACGGGGAGAAGAACACGAAGCCCACCATGTCGGCGCCCGCCTCGAGCGCTGTGTCGAGCGTCTCGCGCGTGGACAGGCCGCAAATTTTGACGAGCAGGGGCATGGTCTCTCAGGGGCGGATCCAGCGCCGCCAGGGCTAATTGAAACAGGCAAATTGGAACAAGCTGACGGGGCGGGTTCTACAACGTCGCGCCCTGCTTGTCTCGCCCTGTGGCCCCATAGATCCCGTACCGGGACGGCGCCGGAAGGCGCTGCTGATCGGCCCGGGAAACCGCCGCCGCAGCCCGCAAATCGGCCGTCTCCGCCCTCGCCCGGCGGGCATCCGCCTCATGCTGGCGCGCCGCGCGGCGCCAGTGGCGCTGGCGGAACCAGGTCGCCATGCCGCCTGCCGCTACCCCCAGAATGGCCACCGCAATGATCACGGCAAACAGCGGCATCGACACCGCGATCACCGGATCGGTCGAATTGAAGGGATCGAACGACACCGTCACGAAATGGCGGTTGGCGACCGCAAAGACGATGAAGATGAGTCCTAAGGGAATGACGACCAGCGCCGTGAAAAACTTTCGCATGACCATCTCTCGTAGTGATGGAGAACGGCAGGCACGAAACCCTGCAACACGGCTACATCTCGTTAAACCCGAAGAGTCATTTATTTGCGCGTTTTCTTTACGCGAACCGGGTCCACTTCGCTTGAAAACGCTATGATTAGGCGCCGGCCTCGGGCGAGCCGTTCTCGCGGTTCAGCCGCTCGCGCATTTCCTTGCCGGTCTTGAAGAACGGCACGCTCTTCTGGTCGACCGGCACATGCGCGCCGGTGCGCGGATTGCGCCCCGCGCGCGCCGGGCGATGCTTGACCGAGAAAGCGCCGAAGCCGCGCAGCTCGACACGGTCGCCGCGCGCCAAGGCTGCCACGATCTCATCAAGGATTGCGTTCACAATGTTCTCCACATCCCGCTGATAGAGGTGCGGGTTGTGCTCGGCGATGCGCTGAACAAGTTCGGATTTGATCATCGAAGTTGGGATCCGGGATCGTGCGGATATCCATTTCCGTGAAAATGCCTTGCACTGTCAAGACGCTAAATCACTTTTGAGCAACGCGAAATGGCGTGACAAGCGGTCCGAAGGGGGTATGTGACGACACCCGCAGTGCGGGAGAATGTGGCGAAGAGCAGCCGGTGCGGCTCAGTTTGGCGCCGCGGGGCGCCACAACGCCAGCATGCCGTCGAGCGAGAGCTGATCGACCGCCTGAGCGACACCGCCCTGCTCGATCTGGCGCGCAATGGAACTCAAACCGAGCGCATCGAACGTGATCGAAGCCGCCGTTCGCAGGAACGTCAGGTCGCCGAATCGCGGAGTCAGCTTGTAGTCGCGCACCGGCAGATCGCTTTTGATCTTCTTTTCGGCAACCAGCCATGCGACGGCGGCCTTTTCGTCGCCGAGCTGATCGACCAGCTTCAGTTCCACCGCCTGGCGGCCGGTGAAGACCCGTCCGTCCGCGACCTTTTCCAGCAGCGCATCATCCATGCCGCGCCGCTCCTTCACCAGGCCGCGGAACCAGGCATAGGAATCCTTCACCAGCGCGTCGAGCGCGGCGCGCGCCTCCGGGCTGGTCGGCTCGAAACCGTTGGGCGCAGCCTTCAACGGCGAGGATTTCACTTCCTCGACCTTGACGCCCACGGTCTTCAACAGCTCGGTGAAATTCGGAAATTGAAACAGCACGCCGATCGAACCGACCAGCGAGCTCTGGCGCGCGACGATATGATCGGCGGCGATCGCCGTGATGTAACCGCCCGACGCGGCCAGCCCCTCGACCACCACCACCAGCGGCTTCTTGGCCTTCAGGCGCACCAGGGAGTCGTAGAGCTGCTCGGAGCCGGCCGTGGTGCCGCCCGGCGAATTGATGTGGATGATGACAGCGGCGTGGCTCGATTTCTCCAGCCGCTCCAGCGCCTCGACCCGTTGCTGGTCGCTGCGGATCAGCCCTTCGATGTTGACGCGCGCGATCGAGCCCGATGCCACCAGCGCAGACGGCCCGCTCGTCGTCGCGATCGCGCCCACGGTGACGATCGCCGCGATGGCAATCAGGCCAGCCGCGACGCGCCAGAAGGTCAGCTTGCGGCGGATCCTGCGGCGATCGACGATCACGTCCGAATCGAGCGACATCGAAATTCTCCTGAAATAATCGGCGCGTTTTGCACTCGCAGCGCTAGCGAAGCGTTATCTGATTACATCAATTGCGATGCAATATGAAGAAAGCAAGGCCCCGGGAGCACGCCTTACGGTCGTCATGGCCGGGCTTGACCCGGGCATCCACGTCTTTGGCGCGAAAAGCGAGACGTGGATGCCCGCAACAAGCGGGGCATGATGGAGAAAGTCTTACAGTCAAAAAAAGGCCCCGGTCGAAACCGGGGCCTGATGTCGCAGACAGATAGACTGAAAGCTTACTTGTCGCGGTTCTTGAGCGCGGTGCCGAGAATATCGCCGAGCGTCGCTCCCGAATCCGAGGAGCCGTACTGCGCGATGGCTTCCTTCTCTTCAGCGACTTCCAGCGCCTTGATCGAGACCTGCACCTTGCGGGCCTTCTTGTCGAACTGGATTACGCGGGCATCGACCTTCTCGCCGACGGCGAACCGTTCGGCGCGCTGATCGTTGCGGTCACGGGCGAGCTCGGAGCGCTTGATGAAGGTGGTGAAGTCGGTGCCCGAGATCTTCACCTCGATGCCGGCTTCCTTCACTTCGAGCACTTCGCAGGTCACAACCGCGCCCTTCTTGACGTCGCCCGGCTCGGCGAAGGGATCGCCTTCGAGCTGCTTGACGCCGAGCGAGATGCGCTCCTTTTCGACATCGACGTCGAGCACCACGGCCTTGACCATGTCGCCCTTCTTGAAGTTGTCGATGACCTGCTCGCCCGGAAGCTTCCAGTCGAGGTCGGACAGATGCACCATGCCGTCGACGTCGCCGTCGAGACCGAGGAACAGACCGAACTCGGTCTTGTTCTTGACCTCGCCTTCGACGGTCGAACCGACCGGGAACTTCTCGACGAAGACTTCCCAGGGATTGCGCATGGTCTGCTTGAGGCCGAGCGAGATGCGGCGCTTGACCGAATCGACTTCCAGGACCTGCACTTCGACTTCCTGCGAGGTCGAAACGATCTTGCCGGGGTGCATGTTCTTCTTGGTCCACGACATTTCCGAGACGTGGATCAGGCCTTCGATGCCCGGCTCCAGTTCGACGAACGCGCCGTAGTCGGTGATGTTGGTGACGCGGCCGGTGAAGCGCGCGTTCAGCGGGTACTTCGCCTCGATGCCCTGCCACGGATCGTCCAGCAACTGCTTCATGCCGAGCGAAATGCGGTGGGTCTCGTGGTTGATCTTGATGATCTTGACCTTCACGGTCTGGCCGATGGTGAGCACCTCGGTCGGGTGATTGACCCGGCGCCAGGCGATATCGGTGACGTGGAGCAGGCCGTCGATGCCGCCGAGATCAACGAACGCACCGTAATCGGTGATGTTCTTGACCACGCCGTCGATGACCTGACCCTCTTCGAGGTTCTGCACCAGCTCCTGGCGCTGCTCGGCGCGGGTCTCTTCGAGAACCGTGCGGCGCGACACCACGATGTTGCCGCGGCGGCGGTCCATCTTGAGGATCTGGAACGGCTGCGAGTTGTTCATCAGCGGCGCGACGTCGCGGATCGGGCGGATATCGACCTGCGAGCGCGGCAGGAAGGCAACAGCGCCGTCGAGGTCGACGGTGAAGCCGCCCTTGACCTGGTTGAAGATGACGCCGTGAACCTTCTCATTGTTGTTGAAGGCCTTCTCGAGCTTGCCCCAGCTTTCCTCGCGACGCGCCTTGTCGCGCGACAGCACGGCTTCGCCGAGCGCATTTTCGATCCGGTCGAGGAACACCTCGACTTCGTCGCCAACCTTGAGATCGCTTTCGCGGCCGGGGCCGGCGAATTCGCGCAGCGCGACGCGGCCCTCGGTCTTCAGGCCGACGTCGATGACGGCCATGTCCTTTTCAATTGCAACTACCTTGCCCTTGATGACGGAGCTTTCCTGCAGATTGCCGCCGGCGAAGGACTCGTCCAGCATCGCAGCGAAATCGTCACGGGTAGGATTATAAGAAGCAGCAGTCGAAGCCATTTGTTCTCCAGATGCGGGTATTGCCGGCCATTCGGGTTAAAGGGCGCATCGCGCGTGAAGTGTCAGGGTCCGCAAATCCTGACGACCGCGTTTGCGGGAGTTCGCAAAAGCGGGCCGGCAGTATGCCTGCACGTTCGATACGTTTGATTTTATCCGGAGCCTGAAACGAGCGTATCGACTTCAAGAACCTGGAGCGGACTTTCCTCCAATGACGGCGGGGGTTCAAACCTCCAGCCGGCCCGCTCGGACAGCCCTGATCTCATCGATGGCGGCCCGGATGGGCGTGGATATAGCCCCAAGGGCCATTTTCGGCAAGCCGGAAATGCCCGATTTACGGGCCTTTAAGGCTGACAGACGCTAACCATGGGCCCGCGCTATCAACGCTTTGTTGACCGCCCGACGCGAAAGGCCCGCAGCCCCCGGCGAGATGGAACCCGGCCTTAAACGCCGCCCGACACGATGGCGCCGTTCAAGAACAGGGGTACCCGCATGAAGAGCCTGATCACTCTGACCGCCATCGCCGTCTTTACCGTGGCCGTTGCCGGCAAGCCGGCCGCTTTTGCGACCGACAAGGCGGTTGCCGCTGCCAAATCCAAGCCCGTCATGATCGCCGAACAGCAATTGCCCTTCGACCGCGAGCGCTCGAAGAACTGATAAAATCTAGGCCCAATTGAGAGGGCTTAAAGCCGCGGATGCCCTGCGCCTCCTGCAGCACACCGCGGCCCCAATACCGAAAACTTCACCGCTTGGCGCGGACCGCCTCGACGATCGCAATAGCAGCGCGAACGCCGCCTTCGATGTCGAGATTGGAATTATCCAGAATATGGGCGTCGGCGGCCGCCTTCAGGGGAGCTGCGGCGCGATTCCGGTCCCGTTCGTCGCGCTTGAGAATATCGGCCAGCACCAGCGCCTCGTCGGCCGCTTCGCCACGCGCCAGCGCTTCCAGCGTCCGGCGGCGGGCCCGCACCTGCGGGTCGGCCACGACAAAGATCTTCACATCGGCATTCGGGCAGATCACGGTTCCGATGTCCCGCCCGTCGAGCACGGCGCCCGGCGGATCGGCCGCAAACTGGCGCTGAAAATTGACCAGCGCCTCGCGCACGCTGGGAATTGCCGACACCACCGAGGCCGCATCGCCGATGCGTTGCGACTTCAACTCGGGATGTCCGAATTTTTCCGGATCGAGCTCCCTGGCAACCGCCACCGCCCGCGCTTCGTCGGTGAGGTCAAATCCCTCATCCAGCAGCGCTTTCGCCACCGCGCGATAGATCACGCCGGTGTCGAGGTGGCGATAGCCGTAATGGTGAGCGAGCCGCTTGCCGAGCGTGCCCTTGCCGGATGCCGCCGGTCCGTCGATGGCGATGATCATGGGAGCCATGTGCGACAGAGCGGCCATGTGGTCAAGGCCGTGGCGACGCAGATGCGTCCAAATGTTCCTCGCCCCGGCCACCGACCGCCTCTATTCTGAACCCTGCCCGGGAATTCCATCCAAGGATCTGCAGAAATAGCACCGGCTGGAGGGATACGATGAGCGCCATTTCACGACGTCGTTTTATCGGCAGCGCCGCGGCCGCCTCGGCAATCCCGCTGATCGGGTCTTCGGCCCATGCGCAGACCGACTGGCCAACCAAGCCAATCAAGATCATCGCTGGCTATCCGGCCGGGGGACAGACCGATTTGTTCGCGCGTACCTATGGCGAATATATCCGGTCCGAGACCGGCCAGAACGTGACGGTGGAAAACAAGGCCGGCGCCTCGGGATCGGTCGCAGCGGCCGAAGCCAAGCGCGCCGCGCCCGACGGCTACACGCTGATGTTCACGATCTCGACGACCATGATCATGAACCGCGTTCTGATCAAGGACATCCCTTACGACGCCGAAAAGGATTTCGTCCTCGTCTCGATCATGCCGGCAGGCAGCCTGCCGTTCGTGGCCGGCGAGAAGACAGGCGCCAAGACACTCGCCGAATTCGTCGCCTACGCGAAGAAAGCCGAGAAGGTCAACATCGGCACCTATGGCGCAGGCTCATACGCACACATGGCGGTCGCCGAAATGAACAAGCAGTATGGTCTCAAGATGGAGGCGGTCCATTATCGCGGCGAGGCGCCGATGTGGACCGATCTTGCCGGCGGATTTATCGACGGCGCCCACGGCAGCTACTCCGCGGCGTTGTCCGTCCTGCAGAGCGGCCGCGGCCATGCGGTCGCCGTCTCGCGCAAGCGCATGTCGACATTGCCGGATGTCCCCTCTTTCAAGGAGCAAGGCGCAACATCGCGCATCTTCCAGTTGACCGGCTTCCAGTGCTGCGCGGTGCCGATGGGCACGCCGGTGGCCGTCATTCAGAAGCTGTCAAATCTCCTGGTCGCCGGCGGCAAGACCGAAAAGGTGCAGCAGCTCATGAAATCGTTCGGCGTCGATGATACCGCGATGACGTTCGAGGAGACGCAGAAACTGTACAAGGACGAAGCGCCGGTCTGGCTCGAGGCGGTGACGAGCCTTGGGCTTGCGCCATCCTGAACCGCGGGCACCGGCTATCTACGAAAACTCCGCGCCCAATGAGCGCATCATTGGAATGAAATCCGGAAAGCTGGTGGCGATGAAGGCGGTGTCGTCGACCTTGACCGGCTTGTCGGCGGCAAGCCCCATCACCAGCGCCGACATGGCGATGCGGTGGTCCATGTGGGTGGCGACCAGGCCGCCGCCGGGCACATGGCCACGGCCCTCGACGATCAAGTCGTCGCCCGCAACCTCGACCCTGACGCCGTTGACGCGCAGCATGGCGGCGGTCGCCTCCAGCCGATCGGATTCCTTGACGCGCAGTTCCTGCAGGCCGCGCATGATGGTGGTGCCTTCGGCGAAGGAGGCTGCGACCGCCAGCACCAGATATTCGTCGATCATCGAGGGCGCGCGCTCAGGCGGCACCTCGACGCCGCGCAGTTTTGATGCGCGCACGCGCAAGGTCGCCATCGGCTCGCCGGCATCGCCGCGGACTTCGCTTTCCTCGATCGAAGCGCCCATTTCGCGCAGCGTCGTGAAAAGCCCGGTGCGCAGCGGATTGGTCATGACGTCGGAAAAAGTCACGTCGGAGCCTTCGACGACCAGCGCCGCCACGATCGGGAATGCCGCCGAGGACGGATCGGCAGGTACGACGACGGCGGCGCCATGCAGTTCGGGCTGGCCCGTCAGCGCGATCTTGCGGCCGTGGCTGCCTTCTGGGGTCGAGACAATCTCGGCACCAAAATGTTTCAGCATCAGCTCGGTGTGGTCGCGGCTGGCTTCCTGCTCGATGACCGTGGTGACGCCGGGCGCAGCGAGCCCCGCCAGCAGCACCGCCGACTTGATCTGGGCCGAGGCCACGGGGGTCCGGTAGAGGATCGGCACGGGATCGCGGGCGCCGTGCAGTGTCAGCGGCAGGCGGCCGCCTTCCTTGCTCTCACCGGCTCTGGCGCCCATCAATTCCAGGGGATCGAGGATCCGGCGCATCGGGCGGGACCGCAGCGAGGCGTCGCCGTCGAACACGGCTGATATCGGGCACCCCGCCACCGCCCCCATCACCAGCCGGCAGCCGGTGCCGGAATTGCCGAAATCGAGCGGGGAGGCCGGCTGGGCGAAGCCCGCCACGCCCACACCCGCAACCTTCCAGGCGAACGGCCCCGTCCGCTCGACCCTGGCGCCCAGCGCCTGCATCGATTTGGCGGTATTGAGGACGTCTTCGCCCTCCAGCAGCCCGGAAATCCTGGTTTCGCCGACCGAAAGCGCTCCCAGGATGAGGGCGCGGTGCGAAATCGACTTGTCACCGGGAACGCGGACTTTGCCGCTCAAAGGGCCGCTGGCGCGGGATTCCAGCGGGGTTTGGGTGGTTGAATGGGTCAAGATCGTGGTCCTCTGCGGCGGCGGCAGTACCACATGGGCCCTACCGCGTCACGCTGCCGTCAAATGCGACAACCGCTATTGACAGCGGCTCCTCAACTAGCCAAGTGAAGCACCGTTTTTCAGAATTTCCCAGGATCCACACGTGGCCAAATCCGATCTCGGAACCAAACGCATTTGCCCGACGACGGGTAAGAAATTCTATGATCTGAACAAGAACCCGGTGATCTCGCCCTACACTGGCGAGGTCGTGCCGATTGCGCCGGTTGCGCCGCCCCGGGCCGCCCGTGGTGATGCCGCACGCGCCGCGGCTGCCGCTTCGGCCACCGCCGCTGCCGATTTGCCGGAGGCCGCCGAGGCCGAAGAGTTGGTCTCGCTCGAGGAGGCCGACGCCGAGGAGAATACCGGCAAGGTCAAGGCCGTGGTTCCCGAATCGGAAGACGACATCGAGATCGACGAAACCATCGAGGGCGATGACGACGACGATTCCACCTTCATTCCCGACGAGGAAGAGGGCGATGAGGACGTCACCGACATCATCGGCGACGTCGGAGGCGATGAAGAGACTTGAGATCGGCCCAGAACTGTGTTCTGGGTCTCCCCCGCAAGTCGCCCAAGGCTTGCGGGAGCATGGTCGGAGAGACCGTGCCCTGACTGCGAAGGGGCCATAGCTCAGCTGGGAGAGCGCTTGCATGGCATGCAAGAGGTCGGCGGTTCGATCCCGCCTGGCTCCACCAGCCTTCGCTTGCTTCGCAAGCTACGGCTCGGCAAGCCAGCCGCGCTCCATCGTAGCGAAGCTAGCGAAGGCTGCCGCGGCGTAGCCCGAAGGGCGAAGCTCCATCCATAAGTACTCAATATTCACAGGCTGCGGCTCGGCAGGGCTATAGGCTATGGGCTGGACGGCGGAGACGATCTGCCATGAAGTACGTCTATATCCTCGAAAGCCTCGATTCCCTGCATTTCTACGTTGGCATTACCGACGACCTGCGCGCGCGACTGGCCAAGCACAATGCCGGAGAAGTTCCGCACACGTCGAAGCACGGGCCATGGCGAATTAAGACCTACGTTGCGTTCAGCAACGCGGCGCAGGCGGTCGCCTTCGAAAAGTATCTGAAGTCAGCCTCCGGCCGCGCCTTCGCCAAAAAACGCCTCTAGCTGGCAACTACCCCAGCCTAGGCTTGCTTCGCGCGCTACGGCTCGGCAAGCCAGCCGCGCTCCATCGTAGCGAAGCTAGCGAAGGCTGCCGCGGCGTAGCCCAACGGGCGAAGCCGGGCTACTCCCCCAACACCGCATTCAACCGATCGCGTAGCGCGACGATCTCGTTCTTCATCGCCACGAGTTCACCGACCGAGCAAGCTGACGCCGCGAGAATCGATTGCGGCACCGCTCTCGCTTTCTCGCGCAGTGCCTCGCCCTTTGGCGTCAGCGCGATCAGCACCTGGCGCTCGTCCTCGGTGCTGCGCGTCCGCCTGACCAGTTCGGCCGCCTCCAGCCGCTTCAGCAGCGGCGTCAGCGTGCCGGAGTCCAGCAGCAGCCGCTCGCCGATGTCCTTCACCGGCACGCCGTCGCGCTCCCACAGCACCAGCATGACCAGATATTGCGGATAGGTCAGACCGAGCTTGTCGAGCAGCGGCTTGTAGACGCGGTTGAACGCGTGCGCGGTGGAATACACCGCAAAGCAGAGCTGATTATCGAGTCTCAGCGGCAGGTCGGCCGCGTGTTTCCTGGCCATCACAACCTCGTCAACGGACCGCGCTCCTGGCCCGGTCCGGAACCGTAAGCGCTTGATTTCAATTGTATACGATTAGATCGTGGACCTTGCAATAATTTATATTGTGCACAATTCAATTGTGTGCAATGCATTTGCCATCGAAACGGCAAACCCATGGAGAACCAGATGTCCGTGAACGTGCTCTACAAGACCAGCGCCAAGGCCACCGGCGGCCGTGATGGCACCGCCGCCACCCTCGACGGCGCACTCGACGTCAAGCTCGCGACCCCGAAGGAACTCGGCGGCGGCGGTGCCGCCGGCAACAATCCCGAGCAATTGTTCGCGGCCGGCTATGCCGCCTGCTTCATCGGCGCGATGAAGTTCGTCGCTTCCCAAGGCGGCCCGAAGGTGCCCGCGGACGCCTCCGTGACCTCCACCGTCGGCATCGGCCCGCGTTCGGCCGGCGGCTTTGGCCTCGATGTCGAACTCGCCGTCTCATTGCCCGGCGTTCCCAAGACGGATGCGGAAGCCCTGGTCGCCAAAGCGCATCAGGTGTGCCCGTATTCCAACGCCACCCGCGGCAACATCGATGTTCGCCTGACCGTCGTCTGACGACGAGATTCGAACGGCCCGCCGCTGATGCCGGCGGGCCGTTCGCGCGCCCTGCGGAATTTTCCGCAGGCTTGCTACGGCGGCGGCGTCATGTGCCTGTGCGCGAGACGCCATTGCCGCCGCGCCTGAAGACCGCTAGCTCAGGATTTCGATTTTCTCCTTGAGCGAAGGTTGTTATCCATGAGTTCTGTAGCCGCTCCCGGCGCAATGACCGGCCTGCGCGTGATCGATCTCACGCGCGTGCTCGGCGGCCCCTATTGCACGCAGATCCTCGCCGACCACGGCGCCGACGTCATCAAGGTCGAACCGCCGGCCGGCGACGAAGTGCGCGACTGGGGCCCCCCGTTCCATGAGGAGGATGCGGCCTATTTTGTCGGCATCAACCGCAACAAGCGCTCGATCGGGCTCGACCTCGCCTCCGAGGGCGGGCGCGCGGTGCTGCTCAAGATGCTGAAGACCGCCGACGTCCTGATCGAGAATTTCAAGCCGGGCACGCTCGACAAATGGGGCATCGGCAATGACGTGCTGCGCGCGAAATTCCCAAAACTGGTGCACTGCCGGATTTCCGGCTTCGGCGCCGACGGCCCGCGCGGCGGCAATCCCGGCTATGACGCCATCATCCAGGCCATGACCGGCATGATCGCGGCGACCGGTTCGCCGGAGAGCGGCCCGATGCGGATCGGCGTTCCCCTGGTCGACATCACCACGGGGCTTTATGCCGCGATCGGTATCCTGATGGCGCTGTCGGAGCGGCAGCGCTCGGGTCTCGGTCAGTTTCTCGAAACCACGCTGTACGAAACCGGCCTGGCGATCATGCATCCGCACACCGCGAATTATTTCATGCATGGCAAGCCGCCGGGCCTGACCGGCAACGAGCATCCCAATTTGGTGCCGTATGCGATCT
Organism: Bradyrhizobium sp. AUGA SZCCT0283; assembly: GCF_018130385.1. Classification (GTDB taxonomy): domain Bacteria; phylum Pseudomonadota; class Alphaproteobacteria; order Rhizobiales; family Xanthobacteraceae; genus Bradyrhizobium. Next base: position 451,587 of record NZ_JAFCLU010000001.1, read on the forward strand.
TTCCGACCAGGACCGACAACATCTTCATCGGCGTCGGCAATGACGGCACCTTCCGCAAGCTCGCCAAGGAAATCGGCAAGCCCGAACTCGGCACCGATCCGCGCTTTGCCCGCAACGAGGACCGCATCGCCAACCGCGACGCGCTGCGCGCCGAGCTCGCCGCCGTGTTCAGCCAGCATGAGGCCGAACCACTGTGCAATCGCCTGCTGGCGGCCGGACTACCCGCAGGCCCGGTGCAGAAGATCGACCAGGCGCTGGCCAATCCGCATACGCTGCATCGCGGCGATATCATTACCAAGGATTGGTACAAGGGCGTCGCCTCCCCGATCCGGCTGGAGCGGACCAAGCCGAGCCTGCGCCGGACCCCGCCGAAATTCAGCCAGCACACGGTCGAGGTGCTGGGCGAGTTCGGTTACTCGAAGAGCGAGATCGAGGGATTGGTCGCCAAAGGCGCGGTCTGCGGCTCGGAACGCAAACGCTAGCTGTCGTCGCCCCTGCGAACGCAGGGGCCCATACGCCGCGGCTTCGGTTTTGGGCGCTGTGGTAGTCGCCCTTCTGCAATCACAGACGGCTGTGGTTATGGGCCCCTGCGTTCGCAGGGGCGACGCGGCAGATTGCGTCCATCAGCCTTCGCCTATTTTCCCGCTTCCCTCCACGCCCGCTTCCCCAATACCATCCTTTCGCTTATACGGTCATTTGCACGTCATCCGGCGCTGTTATCGCGCGAAACGAAGGTGACGACCCCAACCCGGAGGAATTCCATGGCACTACGACAATTCGGCGCAGCAGCGGCAGTGACTGTTGCGCTGGCGCTGACAACACCTGCCCACGCAGCGACCGAGATCCAGTGGTGGCACGCCATGACCGGCGGCAACAACGACGTCGTCAACAGGCTTGCCGAGGAATTCAACGCCAGCCAGTCTGACTACAAGGTCGTGCCGTCCTACAAGGGCACCTATGCCGACACCATGAACGCCGGCATTGCCGCGTTCCGCGCCGGCAACGCGCCGCATATCATGCAGGTGTTCGAGGTCGGCACCGCCACCATGATGAGCGCCACCGGCGCCATCAAGCCGGTCTACCAGCTCATGAAGGATGCCGGCGAGCCCTTCGACCCCAAGGCCTACCTGCCGACCATCACCGGCTACTATTCGACCTCGAAGGGCGAGATGCTGTCCTTCCCGTTCAACTCGTCCTCCATGGTGATGTGGATCAACAAGGATGAATTGAAGAAGGCCGGCATCACCGAAACTCCCAAGACCTGGCCGGACGTGTTCGCCGCCGCCAAGAAGCTGAAGGCGGCCGGCCACGACACTTGCGGCTTCTCCAACGCCTGGGTCTCCTGGGCGCATATCGAGCAGTTCTCGGCCTGGCACAACGTGCCGATCGGCACCAAGGCCAACGGCCTCGACGGATTCGATACCGTGCTGAAATTCAACTCGCCGCTGCACGTCAAGCATCTGCAGAACCTCGTCGACCTGCAAAAGGACAAGACCTACAGCTATGGCGGACGCGACAGCAAGAACGAGGCCCGCTTCGGCTCCGGCGAATGCGCGATTTTCCTGACCTCGTCGGGTTACTACGGGACCGCGAAGGGCACCGCCAAGTTCGACTTCACCTCGGTGCCGATGCCGTACTATCCAGACGTAGCCGGCGCACCGCAGAACTCGATCATCGGCGGCGCCTCGCTGTGGGTGATGGGCGGCAAGAAGCCGGAAGAGTACAAGGGCGTCGCAAAGTTCTTTACCTTCCTGTCCGACACCAACCGGCAGGCCAAGCTGCACCAGGAATCGGGCTATCTGCCGATCACCAAGGCGGCCTACGAGAAGTCGATCAAGGACGGCTTCTACGAGAAGAACCCCACCCTGCAGACTCCGCTGAAGGAGCTCACCAACAAAGAGCCGACCGAGAACTCGCGCGGCTTGCGCTTCGGCAACATGGTGCAGATGCGCGACCTCTGGGCCGAGGAGATCGAGGCGGCGCTGGACGGCAAGAAGACGCCCCAGGAAGCCCTCGACGCGGCGGTGGCGCGTGGCAATGCCATGTTGCGCACCTTTGAGAAGACGGCAAAATAGACTGAGCTACTACCGGCGCTCCCTCCCGCAAGCCGGGAGGGAGCGCTTGCATCACCCGGCAGACCGCGGCACCTGAATGGAAAAGTCCACCGTCTTCAATAACCGCCTGCTGCCGTACCTGCTGCTTCTGCCGCAGCTCGTCATCACCGTCGTTTTCTTCTATTGGCCCGCGAGCCAGGCGGTCTGGCAATCCTTTCTGCGTGAGGATGCGTTCGGTCTCGTCTCCGAGTTCGTCGGTCTGGAAAATTACCAGGCGCTGTTCGCCCAGCCTGAATATTACAAGTCGATGCTGACGACCGCGATCTTCTCGACGCTGGTTGCCGCGCTTTCGCTCTCCATCGCGCTGTTGTTCGCAACGCAGGCCGACAAGAGCCTCAAGGCCGCGCCGGCCTACAAGACACTGATGATCTGGCCCTATGCGGTAGCGCCCGCGGTCGCCGGCGTGCTCTGGTTCTTCATGTTCCAGCCCTCGCTCGGCATGCTGGCGCGGCCGCTGCGTGGCATGGGCATCGACTGGAATCCGCTGCTCAATGCCAACCATGCCCTGCTCCTCGTGGTGATGGCCGCGGTGTGGAAGCAGATCTCCTACAATTTCCTGTTTTTCCTCGCCGGTCTGCAGTCGATCCCGAAAAGCGTGATCGAGGCCGGCGCCATCGACGGCGCCCGCCCGATGCGTCGGTTCTGGACCATCGTCTTCCCGCTGCTGTCGCCCACCACCTTCTTCCTGCTGGTGGTCAATATCGTCTACGTCTTCTTCGACACGTTCGGCATCATCGACGCCGTGACCGGCGGCGGCCCCGCCGGGGCCACCACCACCATGGTCTACAAGGTCTATGCCGACGGCCGGCTCGGCGGCGACCTTGGGGGCTCGGCGGCGCAATCGGTGGTGCTGATGGTGATCGTGATCGCGCTGACCGCGATCCAGTTCCGCTATGTCGAACGCAAGGTGCAGTACTGATGGTCGAGCACCGCCCGCTCAGCGATTTCATCGCCTACGCCATCCTGACCCTGGGCGTATTCATCGTCGCCTTTCCGGTCTGGCTGGCGCTGGTCGCCTCGACCCATGACGCCGCGACCGTGGTCGGCGGCCACATGCCGGCGACGCCCGGCACGCACACGCTGGAGAATTACTACCGCGCGATCTTCGTCGGCGGTTCGCGCACCAGCCGCGAGCCGGTCGCCAATATGCTGATCAACTCCTTTGTCTCCGCGATCGGCATTGCCATCGGCAAGATTTTCATCTCGATTCTCTCGGCATACGCCGTCGTCTATTTCCGCTTTCCCTTCCGCAAGACCGCGTTCTGGATCATCTTCATCACGCTGATGTTGCCGGTTGAGGTGCGCATCTATCCGACCTACAAGGTGGTCGCCGACCTCAAGATGCTTGACACCTATGCCGGCCTGATCCTGCCGCTGATCGCATCCGCCACCGGCACGCTCTTGTTCCGCCAGTTCTTCATGACCGTGCCGGATGAACTCCTGGAAGCCTCGCGCATCGACGGCGCCGGCCCCTTCCGCTTCTTCTGGGATACGCTGCTGCCGCTGTCGGTGACGACCATGGCCGCGTTGTTCGTGATCCAGTTCCTCTATGGCTGGAATCAGTATCTCTGGCCGCTTTTGATCACCACGCAGGATTCGATGCAGACCATCGTGATTGGCATCAAGAAGATGCTGGTGGCCACGGACGAGCTTGCCGAATGGCAGCTCGCGATGGCGACCGCGGTCCTTGCCATGCTGCCGCCGGTCGCGGTCGTCATATTCATGCAGCGGCTGTTCGTGCGCGGCCTGGTCCAGACGGAAAAGTGAGGATGAGAATGCGAATGGCGAGTAGCGAATGGCGAATGGAAGGCTCCGGACGAGCCTTCCCGTGCAGCGCTTCCCCATTCGCCATTCGCCATTCGCCATTCGCCGGTGCAACCCATGGCTAACGTCACCCTCCGTAACGTCAGAAAAACCTATGCCGGAGGCTTCGAGGCCATCAAGGGCATCGATTTCGACGTCGGTGACGGCCAGTTCTGCGTGCTGGTCGGCCCGTCCGGCTGCGGCAAGTCCACGCTGCTGCGTATGGTCGCAGGCCTGGAGACCATCACCGGCGGCGAGATCGATATCGGCGGCCGCGTCGTCAACCAGATCGAGCCGGCCGATCGTGATATCGCGATGGTGTTCCAGAACTACGCGCTCTATCCGCATATGAGCGTCTACAACAACATGGCCTATGGCTTGCGCAATCGCCGTATGGCGGAGGGCGAGATCAAGACGAGGGTCGAGGAAGCCGCGCGCATTCTCGAGCTCGGCGCGATGCTCGACCGCAAGCCGCGGCAATTGTCCGGCGGCCAGCGCCAGCGCGTGGCGATGGGACGCGCCATCGTGCGGCAGCCAAAGGTGTTTCTGTTCGACGAACCCTTGTCGAACCTCGATGCCAAGCTGCGCATCGCGATGCGGGTCGAAATCCGCAAATTGCAGCGCCGCCTTTCCACGACCTCGATCTACGTCACCCACGACCAGCTCGAGGCGATGACGCTGGCCGATATTCTCGTGGTCATGAACGGCGGCCAGGTCGAGCAGATCGGCAATCCGCTCGATATCTACCAGAAGCCGGCGACCACCTTCGTCGCCTCCTTCATCGGCGCGCCGCCGATGAATCTGATGCCGCTGCGCTCCGATGAAGTCAGATCGCAATTGGCCGGAGACGCTCGCGTCAACGAAGCCGGCATCCTCGGCATCCGGCCCGAGGATTTCGTCATCACGAACGAAACAGTTTCCGGCGGCGTGGCGCTCGGCCTCACCGTGGAAGCGATCGAGCGGGTCGGGGCCGAAACCTTCGTCTACGGCACTCGTCAGCACGAAGTGCAGGGCGTCGCCGCCACCCCCGGCGAACTGCCGCCGGGCGAGGTGATCGTGCGGATTCCCGGCGCCATCGGCCCCGCCATCGGCGAGCGAATCAGGGCGGTTGCCGCCAGCGACAAGCTGCATCTGTTTACCGCCGATGGCCGCAAGCGGGTGGGTTGAGGATGTCATTCCGGGGCGGCGCGAAGCGCCGAACCCGGAATCTCGCGCAGAACAACCTCTGGATTCCGGGTTCAGCCGCTGCGCGGCTGCCCCGGAATGACGGCTGAAAATGCCGCCGCGGCCGATTTACGCAGCTTTCAGAGGCGCTTGAACCCTCCCCAAATCACCCCCATATTCCCTGGTGACCGGACGGCAAGTCGGCCGGCCGGTTGAATGGGGCGCCGTAAGGGCCCCTCAAAGTCGCTTCGAGAGGACTTTGTAATGTCTCGTGTTCCTTCGTTATCCAGTCCGTTCCTGCTTGGGTTCGACGAAATCGAGCGTGCGCTCGATCGCGTCGTCAAAGGCGCCGACGGTTATCCTCCCTACAACATCGAGCGGTGTGACCGTGCCAACGGCCAGCCCGAGCGGTTACGCATCACGCTCGCGGTAGCGGGTTTTACCCGCGACCAACTCGATGTGACCATTGAGGAAAATCAGCTCGTGATCCGGGGCCGCCAACAGGACGACAAGACCCGGCAATACATCCATCGCGGCATTGCCGCGCGCCACTTCCAGCGCACCTTCGTGCTGGCGGAGGGGATGCAGGTGCTGGGCGCGGATCTGAAAAACGGGCTGTTGTCGATCGACCTTGCCAGGCCGGAGCCTGAAAGGGTCGTTAAGACAATTGCTATCAATGAGCACGAATAATGGAACAAGGAGCGGACTCGACCGCTTAGTCTTGCAGAGGAGTCGAGACCATGAGTGATGTGAGTGTTACCTTCGAGCCCGAAAAGGTTTCCGTCGAGGCGCTGGCCCATCTTGGTGAAGGCCACATCGCCTACGTGAAACAAGTCCGTTCCGAGGACGTGCCGGGGCTGTTTCCGCAGGCGCCGAAAATCGCGCCGGGACTGAAACTGTTCGCGCTGCATGCCGCCGATGGCACCCCGATCATGCTGACCGACAGCCGCGAAGCTGCAGTCGCCAACGCATGGAGCAACGAGCTTCAGGCCGTAAGCGTGCACTGACGCAGATCTTCTGCTGTCACTGACGCAGCGCTTGCTGCTGTCACTGACGCAACTTCGCCCTCGTCGCTCATCTGATGCCGGACGAGTGCGAGAAGCGGTTTTCGGATACGCGGGCGTCGCCCGCGTATCGTCCTTCATAACAATTTCGCTGACCTCACGCCGCGCGCACGGTCGAGAGGAATTTCTCCACCTCACCCTTGAGATGATTGCTCTGTCCCAGCAGTGACCGGGCCAGCTCGTGCACATGCGTCGATGCCGCGCCGGTATCGGTCGCCCCGCGGTTGACGTCGGTAATGCTGCCCGCGACCTGCGTGGCTCCCTGCGCAGCCTGCTGCACGTTGCGCGAGATTTCCTGCGTCGCGGCGCCCTGCTCTTCCACGGCTGCCGCGATCGCCTGCGAGATTTCCGCGATGCGGCCGATCGTGCCGCCGATTTCCTGAATTGCAGATACCGACTGATTGGTCGCCGACTGCATCTGGCCGATCTGCTCGCTGATTTCCTCGGTCGCTTTCGCAGTCTGCGCGGCAAGCGCCTTGACCTCGGATGCGACGACGGCAAATCCCCGTCCCGCCTCGCCGGCGCGCGCCGCCTCGATCGTGGCGTTCAGCGCCAGGAGGTTGGTCTGCTCCGCGACCGCGCTGATCATCTTGACCACTTCGCCGATCCGGCCGGCGGACTGGGCGAGATCGGCAATCCGCGCATTGGTCTGCTCGACCTGGCTGACCGCCTCGCGCGATATCTTATGCGAATCCTGCACCTGGCGGCTGATCTCCGACACCGATGAGGCCATCTCTTCCGCGGCCGCCGCCGCGGATTGCGCGTTGGCCGAGGATTGCTCCGATGCGGAGGCGACGGTTGCCGACAGCATCTGGGTCACTTCGGCGGTCTTGGTCAGTTGTCCGGCCGATGATTCGAGTTCGGACGAAGCGGTCGATACGGTCTGGATGATTTTTCCGATCGCGGAATCGAAGCCGTCGGCCATCTGCTGCATCGCGGCCTTGCGGTCGCCTTCCGCCTTCAGCTTCAGGCTGGTCTGCTCCGTCTCCATCGACTGAACGCGCTGCGCGTTGTCCTTGAAGACCTGGACCGCGCGCGCCATGGCGCCCACTTCATCGCCGCGGCTGAGCGCCGGAACCGAGACATTGAGATCGCCGCCGGCAAGACCCTTCATGACAGCTGTCATTTCCGCGATGGGACGAATGACGCCGAATGCGACGCCGAAAATGCCCGCGCCGATGACGAGAAACACCGCGGCCGAAACGCCCCACAATACCAGCGTGAATGTGCTGACGCGTTCGGTCGCCGCGACTTCCGTCGCCGCGTTCTGGTCGTTGGTCTGCTTGACGATGTCGTCGATGATGGCGCGGTGCGCCGTATAACGTGCGGTGATTTCAGCGTAGGATTTCGCCGCCGCAGCGCTGTCGCCCTTGGCGAGCGCCGGCAACAGACCGTCCTGGATCGCGGTCCAGAAGCGGCGCACCTCGCTATCGGATTTCTCCACCAGCCTGGTCTTGAGCGCCGGGTCGAGGTCGGACTTGACCCAGAAATCCCGCCGCTCGTCATATTCCTTCTTGAGCTGCGCAATCCTGTCCCGATGCGCCGCAAGCTGCGCCGGGTCGTGCAGCACCAGGGTGGCCTCGAGATAGGCTTCGATGACATATTCCGGCGGCGGCAGAATGTCGGCGATGAGGTCGTTGCCGAGCTTGATCTGGTTGTAGAGCGGACCGCCGACCTTGAGCTGTGACAGCCCATAAACGCTGGTGGCAATCACGGCACCGAGACCCAATGCAGTAACCAATCCAAAAATCAATATCGCGCGCGAAATCGTCAGCCGCAGCGTCATGGCAATGTTCTCCGGGTGAGAAAAAATCCCAGCGAACGAAATAACCGCCATTTAGCTTAAAATTGCGTTTACCCGGTGTGCTACCAAGTGGAGAAACCGCTGTTCCCTTAAGGAACTAGGCCGCGCTCGCCGGCGGCAGGGCGAGCACCGAATAGATCGCCTGGGCATCGCGCGAGGCGCGCAGCTTCTTGGCGACGTCCTGGTCACGCAGCAGGCGCGCGATTCGCGCCAGCGCCTTCAGATGATCAGCGCCTGCGCCCTCCGGCGCCAGCAGCAGGAAGATCAGGTCGACCGGCTGGCCGTCCATCGCCTCGAAATCGATCGGGCGTTCGAGGCGTGCAAAGAACCCGAACAGCTTTTCCAGTTTCGGCAGCTTGCCATGCGGAATGGCGACGCCGTAGCCGACGGCGGTGGTGCCCAGTTTCTCGCGCTGCAGCAGCACCTCGAACACCGAGCGCTCGTTCTGGCCGGTCAGGGCGGCGGCGCGCGCCGCCAGCTCCTGCAGCGCCTGCTTCTTGCTGATGACCTTCAAAGCGGGGAGAATCGCCTCGGGTGCGACCAGATCGGTAATCGTCATGGGGCGTTCCGAGGTGAAGTGAACCGTCAGGTTGCGAGATAGGTTCTAGAACCGGGGCGTCAAGAAGATGAGACGGGAGGCGAGCTTAGACCCGGGTCCCGATTTGGGGGCTTCTACTCCAACGCATGCACGGTGCCAACTCCCGAAGGACCAGTTCCTGCTCCCTATACTTAAGGGCGGCGGACCATAGGGAGGGCTAATGGGGGCGTCAATGCTATTGGACATATATCTCAGGGGGTAACCGAGGGGGGATCGACCCAGCCGACATTGCCGTCCGTCCGGCGGTAAATAATGTTAACCCGTCCGCTGGATCCGTGCTGGAAGACGATGCAGGCGGCCCCGGTCAGGTCCAGTTCCATGACCGCCTCGCTGACCGAAAGGCGCTTCAGCGACGTGGTCGCCTCGGCAATGATGACCGGGCTATAGGTGATGACCTCCTCGTCGCCTCCCGCCGGCGCCTCGATCACGTAGCTCGGCGCGTCGATATCGGCCAGCGCTGCGTTGGCGGCGTAGGTCTTGCGGGCCGAGCGATCCTTCAGCCGGCTCTTGTAGCGGCGCAGCCGCTTCTCGATCATCAGGAGCGCCTGGTCGGCGCTGGCATAGGCATCGGTGGCGTTGGAATCCGCCTCGAGCGTGATTCCGGAATCCAGGTGCAGCGCGCAGTCGGTGCGGAAGCCGAAGCCGTCCTTGCTCAGGGTAATGTGACCGGAATAGTTGCCGTCGAAATACTTCCTCAGGACCTCATCGGTGCGCTCGCTGACGCGCGAACGAAGCGCTTCACCGACGCTGATGCTTTTCCCGGAGATTCGAAGGGTCATTTGATGCCTCGCTTGATGCCTCGACTACTCTGGTTTTTCCCGGATCGGCTCTGTGGGGGAACCTGAGACTATCGCGATTTGACGCGAACGCAATCAGGCCGGAGCCGTATCGCGGGACCGGTCGGAGGAGGTGGCGGGAGCGGAAAGTGCGTTGCCAAGCATACTCTGTTTATCGCGGCGGCGCTGCACCGAGGAAGGAATGCGCATCGCTTCGCGGTATTTCGCGACCGTGCGGCGGGCAATATCAATGCCCGATTCGCGCAATCGTTCCACGATGGTATCGTCGGAGAGGATCGCGCTTGCGGCTTCCGCATCGATCAACTGCTTGATGTGGTGACGGACCGCCTCCGCCGAATGCGCCTCGCCACCGTCGGCCGACGCGATCGAGGCGGTGAAGAAATATTTCAGCTCGAAGCTGCCGCGATTGGTCGCCATATATTTATTGGCGGTCACCCGCGACACCGTCGATTCGTGCATCTGGATCGCATCCGCCACCGCCTTGAGATTCAGCGGCCGCAAATGCGCGACGCCATGGGTGAAGAAGCCGTCCTGCTGGCGCACGATTTCGGTCGCCACTTTCAAGATGGTGCGGGCGCGCTGGTCGAGCGCGCGCACCAGCCAGGTGGCGTTCTGCAGACAGTCGCTGAAATAGGATTTGTCGCCGTCCTTGCGGATCGTCTTCGACAGCTCGGTGTAGTAGACCTGATTGACCAGCACGCGCGGCAACGTGTCGCTGTTGAGTTCGACATGCCATCCGCCGTCCGGGCCGGGCCGCACATAGACGTCCGGCACCATCGTTTGCGTGCGCGCCGAGCCGAACTTCAGGCCGGGCTTGGGATCGAGACGGCGGATTTCACCGATCATGTCGGTGATATCTTCGTCGTCGACGCCGCACAATTTGCGCAACGATGCGATGTCGCGTTTGGCCAGGAGATCGAGATTTTCCACCAGCGCCTGCATGGCGGGGTCGTAGCGATTGAGTTCGCGGAGCTGGATTGCGAGGCACTCGCTCAAATTCCGGGCACAGACGCCGGGCGGATCGAATTTCTGCAGCACTGACAGCACCGCATCGACATCCCCCTGCGGGGCGCCCAGCCGTTCGGCGGCCTGCCCAAGATCCGGCGGCAGATAGCCGGCATCGTCGACGAGATCGATCAGATATTGTCCGATCATCCGCTGCGCCGGCCCGCTGAACGCCACCGCGAGTTGCTCGGCAAGATGGCCGCCGAGCGTCACCTCGGCGGCGACGAAGGCTTCCAGATTGTAATCGTCGTCGTTGGAGGCGCCGCCGCCCCATTCGGTGTAGGCAGTCGGCGCCGCATCCTGCGCCACGCGGGCGGCGGCTTCAGCGGGCTCCTCGGAAAAGACGTTGTCGAGCGGGGTGTCCAGCGTCTGCTCGATCTCGGTGCGGCTGCCGAGGTCGCGGTTCAGCCAGTCCTCCTGCCCGGACTCGAAGGCCTCGCCGGCGGAACCTGACGCCATATCGGAGGCATCGCCGCCGCCTTCCTCGCCATAACTGCCGGAATCGGGGAATTCGGCGCCCTGGGCGGCCGGCTCGCCCGCCACCGGGGCTTCGGGACCGTCGCTGGCCCGCTCCAGCAGCGGGTTGCGCTCCAGCTCCTCCTCGACGAAGGCCGACAAGTCGAGATTCGACAATTGCAGCAGCTTGATCGCCTGCATCAATTGCGGCGTCATCACCAGCGACTGCGACTGGCGGAACTCTAGTCTCTGCGTTAGCGCCATGAGGCCAAGAACCGATCCACTGAAAGTTGGTCCGATTCTTGCTTATATTAGTCCGAAGCCCTTGTACACGCCTTGACGAACACGAAAATAAAGCTAAAGGCGGAATTCCTCGCCAAGGTAAAGGCGGCGTACATCCGGATCGTTGACGATTTCTTCCGGACTGCCCTCGGTCAAGATCTGCCCGGCATAAACGATATAGGCGCGATCGGTCAGGCCGAGCGTTTCGCGCACATTGTGATCGGTGATCAGAACGCCGATGCCGCGGTTGGTGAGGTGGCGGACCAGATCCTGAATGTCGCCGACCGCGATCGGATCGATGCCGGCAAAGGGTTCGTCGAGCAGCATGTAGTTCGGGCGCGTCGCCAGCGCGCGCGCGATTTCGACGCGGCGGCGCTCGCCGCCGGACAGCGCGATCGACGGCGATTTGCGCAAGCGCGTGATGTTGAATTCGTCGAGCAGCGAATTGAGTTCGGCCTCGCGCTTCTTCCGGCTGGGCTCGACGACCTCGAGCACGGCGCGAATGTTCTGCTCCACAGTTAGGCCGCGAAAGATCGAGGCTTCCTGCGGCAGGTAGCCGATGCCGAGCCGCGCGCGCTGATACATCGGCAGCTGGGTCACGTCGTGGCCGTCGAGTTCGATAGCGCCGCGATCCGCCTTGATCAGGCCGGTGATCATGTAGAACACCGTGGTCTTGCCGGCGCCGTTCGGGCCGAGCAGGCCGACCGCCTCGCCGCGGCGGACATAGATGCTGACGCCGCGCACCACTTGGCGGGTGCCGAAACTCTTTTCCACACTGTGCACGGCGAGGAAGCCCGGCCGCTTGATCAGACGCGGCGCTTCGCCGCCATTGGCCTTGGGACGGGGTTGCGCACGGGGACGCGGTTCACGCCGAGGCTCTGCGTCGGGCTGCGGCTGTGGCAATTCCAGCCCGGGCAGCGAAGCGGAGCGCGCCCTCGGCGGCGCATCGCGCACCGGGCTCGTCAGCATGTCGCCGAAGGAATCGCCGAGCGCGGTGATGTCGTCGCGCGAACGCGCAAACCCGGGGCCGCCGCGTTTCGCGGGGCGTCGACGGAACATGCCGAGTAAGTCCACCATCCCGCTTCGCTTACGCCTTTCACGGTGATACCGCGACGCGCCCGCCGGCGAATCGCTTCGCTAGCGAACCATGAATGAATGGATGTCCCCTGCCCAGCGAAACACCCCGCCGTGCGCCCTGCCCTGTAGATACAGGGTCGCGCTACCAGCTTCAACCGTACGAGCCCCAAATAATCTTCAAGGCATTGATCTACAATTATTTTTTACCGGGGATCAACGACGGTATCTGTACCGGAGCCGGAGCCGGCTTCGACGCGCCCGATCCGGACCCGCAACTCTCTCCCTGCAGGAACATGCCCTGCACCTTGCCGCTGTCGGATTCGACCCGTGACACGCCGGTGGTCATGTCGACCTTGAGGCGGTCGCCGCGGAGCACGTTCTTGCACTGGGTCAGCACGACCCCACCGACCATGGTGATGAGGTTGGCCCGCGTGTCGAAGATCGCAGTCTCGCCGGTCACGACCTGGTCCTTTTGCGTGACCACGACGGAGCCCTTGGCTTCCAGCCGGCGGATCGACGAGCTGCCGCCGGGCCCCGGAGAGGCGGCTTGCATCGGCCCGGATTTCGGTCCCTTCGGCGCGGCGGGCGCAGGCGTAGCCGGCGCCGGGCCGGAATCGTAGAACACCACCAGCGACTTCGAGGTCATGGTGGTGTCGCCCTGCACGACCTTTACGTTTCCGGAGAAGGTCGCCTCCTTCTTCTTGTCGCGCATTTCGAGCGACGCCGCCTCGATCTGAATCGGCTGATCGCGGTTCTGCGAAAAGCCCTGCATCGCGTTCGGTACGCCCGACATGGCGCCTTGCGCCAAGGCGTCACCGGAGGCGATCAACGCGAGCGCAAGCGCTGCGGCGGCAAAACTGCGCGAGAGGAACTGCATCATGAATTTCATTTCGTGTTTGATGACTTGCCGGTGACGGACCGCGTCCTCGGTGGCGGCGCTGGTTCAGGCTCCGGCTCAGGCGCCGCAGGGCTTTCCATGATCAGGTTCATCACGACGTTGCCCTCGAAGCGCACCACCTCGCCGCTGTTGATGATCCTGAGCCGGTCGGCGCTCAGTGTTCCATTGAGTAGTTTGACGTCGACATGCTCGTCCGACGTGACCGTTCCCTTGTTGATGTCGACATAGGCCTGCGACAGCCTGGCCTCATAGCCGGTGGAGGATTGCAGGAAGATGTCCTTGCGCAGGTCCAGCATCTGCTGCTTGCTGTCGAAAAATCCCGTGCGCGCATCCATCGTCACCGTGCTCTTGTCCTCCATCATGACCTTGGCCCGCAGCGTCCTGAGCTCGACGTGATCGGGGTCGGCGAGATCCTGGATCGCGGCCTTGGCCCACAATTCGTATGGACGCTGGTCGGTCGAGAAACCCGCGAGGTGCGGCGTTTCCATGGTGATCCTTGTGCCTGACACCACGAGATTGCTCATGTCGACGGGCAGCTTCGCCAGCCCCGTGATGCGGAACGGGTTGAAGACCGAGATTGCGATGATACCGGCCATCGCCAGCAGCACGGCCGCCGGGACCGCGACCCGCAGCAGCCGCACCATCCGGCTGTGGCGGGCGGCCGCGGCGAAGCGGGCCTCCATTCCGGTGGCATAGGCTGGGTTCTGTACCGAGTTCACCGCGGCTCCAAGGGGCGCCAAGACGCCAGGAAAGCGTCATTCTACCCGCAATCGCGGGATTATGCAGCCCGGACACTCGCGATGAGTGTGACCGAAACGGGGCGGAAGCGGGCAGCCGGACCGCTTCAAATGGTCCCGGTCACGAATGCGCGAAGATGTCCTCGGCTTCCCAGCCGCCGAGATCGAGCTTTGCCCGGGTCGGCAGGAAGTCGAAACAGGCCTGCGCCAGCGCCGTGCGGCCTTCGCGCGCGAGCATGGCGTCGAGCCGCTCGCGCAAGCCATGCAGATGCAGCACGTCGGACGCGGCATAGGCGAGCTGCGCTTCACTGAGGCTTGCCGAGCCCCAGTCGCTCGACTGCTGCTGCTTCGACAGGTCGATGTTGAGGACTTCGCGCACCAGATCCTTCAGGCCATGCCGGTCGGTATAGGTGCGGGTCAACCGCGAGGCGATCTTGGTGCAATAGACCGGCTGCGGCATCACGCCGAACGTGTTGTAGAGCGCGGCCAGATCGAAGCGTGCGAAGTGAAAGATCTTCGTGATGGCAGGATTGGCCAGCAGCGCCTTCAGGTTCGGCGCGTCGGTGTGGCCCTTCGGGATCTGGATAACATCGGCGCTGCCGTCGCCGTTCGACATCTGCACCACGCAGAGCCGGTCGCGATGCGGATTGAGCCCCATGGTCTCGGTATCGATCGCCACCGAATCCTTGTAGCGGGACAAATCGGGCAGATCGCCGCGATGCAGGCGGATGGTCATGTAGGAAAGCCTCGTGTCTCGGGTCGATTCGACGGAAACACTAGCGCCCGGAGCCGCTGGAGGCGAGCGGGTGGGCATGGCTTATAGGACGGGAAATGGCGGCTTCGTGGCGATTTTATTCGCTTATCCAACGTTCGGCGGCTTTGCGCGCCGTGGAGCGTTGCCGTGATGGCCACCGTTTGCGGCCGGCTTCGAGACGTTCAGGCCGTTTTCTCTTCGGACGATGTCGGCGGCTGAAGCTCCGGGCTATTGGCCCAGCGGTCGAGATTCTCGATGACGTCCGCATGGCTCGGCCGTCGCGGAGGCGGTGGCTTCTGCTCTTCGGACAGCTTGCGCGGCAGCTTGATGTTCTCGGTCATGGGTGTGCTCCACGCTAACATTATGCGCCCGAGCAGACCGCAAATCAACCATTAACTTATTGTTTTTGTTCTAGTATTTAGCTAATTTGACGCATGAATCTCGTTTGACGGAACCGCCGTCAAGGACAAGTGTTGAGTAAACTACTCAATGATCTCAACTTGGGTGTTTCGATGTCCGACATGCGCGGTGAGCGACTACAGGTCATGCTCTCGCCGGAAGAGCTGACGGCGATCGACGATTTCCGCTTCAAGCACCGGATGCCGACCCGGGCGGCGGCGGTGCGTGAGCTATTGAAAATGGGCCTGACGGCCATTGCCGCCGACGGCGGCGGGATGAAGTCCAGCCATTATGGCGTGTTCAACCGCGGCCCGGACGGACACACGCACGGCTCCGATCAGGATCCGGCGGCGTAGCGCGACGACAGGGCGGAAATTTCCGCGCCGTGCGGCAGCCGTTCGCCGCTTCGCGCCAACCAGCATCTCATTGGTTTGGGCAAGGGCACTTGGTGCCCAGGAAAGGACTCGAACCTTCACGGCCGTTAAGCCACTGGCACCTGAAGCCAGCGCGTCTACCAATTCCGCCACCTGGGCCCGGGCGGGTTAGTAAGGATCGGTCACGCGCTTGTCAAATCGCTTCATCGCCATCCAAATACGCTGTACAGCGACCGCGCGTTGGCGTATCGCGAATCCGCTAAATACCACCGATATCTCTCGAATTTGACCGGCAGGAATTGACTTCGATGACATCTAACCAGGAAACGCTCGTTACAGTCTTTGGCGGGTCGGGCTTTCTGGGGCGAAACGTGGTCCGGGCCCTGGCCAAGCGCGGTTACCGCATTCGGGTGGCGGTGCGGAGGCCGGAACTGGCCGGGCACCTGCAGCCGCTCGGCAGGGTCGGCCAGATCCACGCCGTGCAGGCCAATCTGCGCTACCCGGCCTCGGTCGAGGCCGCCATGCGCGATTCCCATGTCGCCATCAACCTGGTCGGCATCCTGACCGAGGGTGGCGCACAGACCTTCGACGCGGTGCAGGCCAAGGGCGCCGAAACGATCGCCAGGGCGGCCGGCGCCACCGGCGCGCGCATGGTACACGTATCTGCGATCGGCGCCGACGAGAATTCGCCCTCGGCTTACGGCCGTACCAAGGCGGCAGGTGAAAAGACGGTGCTGGCGGCTGTGCCGTCGGCCACGATCCTGCGGCCATCGCTGCTGTTCGGCCCCGACGATCAATTCACCAATCGCTTTGCGGCGCTGGCCCGGATGTCGCCGTTCCTGCCGCTGATCGGCGGCGGGGTAACCCGGCTGCAGCCGGCCTATGTCGGCGACGCCGCGACCGCGGTCGCCGATGCCGTCGACGGCAAGACGAAGCCGGGCGCGACTTACGAAATCGGCGGGCCGGAAGTACTGACCATGCGCGAGATCATGGAAATCATTCTCAAGATCACCGAGCGCAAGCGCATGCTGGTTTCGCTGCCGTTCGGGTTGGCGAAGCTGCAGGCGATGTTCCTGCAATTCGCACCGGGACCGCTGAAGCTGACGCCCGATCAGGTGATGATGTTGCAGTCAGACAACGTGGTGTCCGACGCGGCGAAGGCAGCCGGCCTCACGCTGGAAGGCCTCGGCATTGCGCCGGAATCAATGGAAGCGATCGCCCCGCAATATCTCTGGCGCTTCCGCGCCGCCGGGCAGTTTCAGCGCAAGAGCACGTAAAGGTTCGTAGCTTTCGTAGGGTGGGCAAAGCGAAGCGTGCCCACCTTTCACGCCGCCGAGAGTTAGATGGTGGGCGCCTTTGCCCACTCTACGAGCTCTGAGGATTACTTCCCCAGCGCCAGCGCGATCAGGCCCAGCGTGCCGATGATGACGCGCCACCACGCAAAGAACGTGAATCCGTGGCGGGTGACGTAGTTCAAAAATGTCTTCACCACGATCATCGCCGTGATGAACGAAACCACGAATCCGATCGCGATGATGCCGACGTGGTCGATCGTCATCTCGCCGCGGTTCTTGTAGAAATCATAGGCGAACGCGCCGATCATGGTCGGGATCGCGAGAAAGAACGAGAACTCCGCCGCCGAGCGCTTGTCGGCGCCGAGCAGCATCGCCGCCACGATGCTGGCGCCGGAGCGCGATACGCCGGGAATCATCGCGACGCATTGCGCGATGCCGATCCACAGATACATCAACAGCGGATAACGCGTGGCGTCGTCCTCATGCGGCTTGAGATCGAGCTGATCGACCCACAGCAGGATCGCGCCGCCGACGATCAGCGTGAAACACACCACCCACGGATTGAACAGCAATTCCTTGATGTATTTGCCGACCAGCAGGCCGACCACGACGGCCGGCAGGAACGCCACCAGCACGCCGATGACGAATCGCCGGTCGTCGGGGTTGGTGAACATGCCGAGCGCGACGCGCCACAGCCTGAAGAAATACAGCATGACGATCGCAAGAATCGCGCCGAGCTGAATCAGGATCACAAAGCTCTGCCAGAAGGCGCCCTCGCCCAGGCCGAAGAAGCGTTGCGCCAGCAGCATATGGCCCGTGGAGGAAACCGGGAGAAATTCCGTGATACCCTCGATGATGCCGAGAATCACCGCCTTCACTGCATCCGACATCATGATGTGGTCCGTTTGGCTGGGAAAAGCGCGTTCTTCTCGCCTATTCCTCCCCATGCCGCAATCGCAAAAAAACGTCAGAACACCATTGTCTCGCGCGTTTGCTTGGCTAGTGTCCCGATTCGCTTGACGCGGTTGGAGGGTTCCTTTAGTCGCCGCGATTTTACCCCAGGGATTTCATGTACACGCTCTATCACCACCCGTTCTGTCCGCATTCGCGCTTCATTCGCCTGGTGCTGGGCGAACACGGCCTCGACCTGCGCCTGGTGGAAGAGCGGGCCTGGGAGCGGCGCGAAGGGTTTCTCGTGCTCAATCCGGCGGGCACCACGCCGGTGTTGATGGCTGACGGCTTTCCGCCGATTCCGGGCGCCGGGATCATCGCCGAATATCTCGACGAGACGCACGGCCTGGAGGCGGGCGAGCGGCGGCTGTTGCCGGCCTCGATGGCTGAACGCGTCGAGGTGCGCCGGCTGATGGCCTGGTTCAACGAAAAATTCTTCGAGGAGGCGTCGAACCCGCTGGTGACCGAGCGCATCTACAAGCGATTCATGAGCGAGGAGAATGGCGGCGGGGCGCCGGCGACCGACGTGATCCGCGCGGCCAAGGTCAATGTGCGCTATCATCTGGCCTATATTGGCTGGCTGGCGCAGACGCGGAATTTCCTCGCCGGCGACCGGCTGACCTACGCGGATCTCGCCGCCGCGGCGCATCTTTCGGCGATCGACTATCTGGGCGACGTGCCATGGAGCGAGGACGACGCGGCAAAGGCGTGGTACGCGCGGGTGAAATCCCGCCCGTCGTTCCGCCCGTTGCTGAGCGAATGGCTGGCGGGGGTGCCGGCCTCGCGGACCTATGTGGACCTCGACTTCTGAACAAGGGCGTTAAACTCTCCGCCGCCGATCTGAAGGCCGCGCTCAAGCGCGAAGCGGAGACGCTCGGCTTCGACTGCATCGGCGTGACCGATCCCGACGCGATCGGCAATGCCGGCAAATATTTCCGCGAATTCCTCGATGCCGGCGCGCATGGCGACATGGACTGGCTCGCGGCGCAACCCGAACGGCGGATGAACCCGCGCGTACTGTGGCCCGGCGTCCGCTCGATCATCATGCTCGGCGTCAACTATGGGCCCGATGAGAATCCGCTCGCGCTTCTTGAACAACGTACGCGCGGCGCAATCTCCGCCTACGCCCAGGGCGACGACTATCACGACGTCATCAAGAAGCGGCTAAAAACGCTGGCGCGGTGGCTGGTGGCGGCATCTGGCGATGAGGTGAAAGTATTCATCGATACCGCAGCCGTAATGGAAAAGCCGCTGGCGCAGGCCGCCGGATTGGGCTGGCAGGGCAAACACACCAACCTCGTCTCGCGCGACTTCGGCTCCTGGCTGTTTCTCGGCGCGATCTTTTCCGCATCCGAACTGCCGCGCGACGACGCCGACAGCGACCATTGCGGCTCCTGCAACGCGTGCCAGGAGATCTGCCCGACCGCGGCGTTCCCGGCGCCCTACAAGCTGGATGCGCGGCGCTGCATTTCGTACCTGACGATCGAAAACAAGGGCCCGATCCCGCGCGAGTTCCGCAAGAGCATCGGCAACCGCATTTATGGCTGCGACGACTGTCTCGCGGTATGCCCGTGGAACAAGTTCGCGCAGGAAGGCCGCGAAGCGAAACTGGCGGCGCGGGCGGAATTGCGGGCGCCTTCGCTTGTCGAGTTGGCGCGGCTCGACGACGACGCGTTTCGCGCGCTGTTTTCGAAATCCCCGGTCAAGCGCATCGGCCGCGACCGTTTTGTCCGCAACGTGCTGATTGCGATCGGCAACGCCGGTGATGCGTCGCTGGCGCTTGAGGCCGAATGTTTGCTTGATGATGCAAGCCCGCTGGTTCGCGGCGCGGCCATATGGGCGCTGTCGCAATTGATCGAGCGGGAGAGATTTGAAGCACTGGCTGCGGTGGCGATGAACGCCGAAGCGGATGAAAGCGTGCGCGAAGAGTGGCTCCTTGGCGGTGCCACCACTGCCAGCCCCTCATCCTGAGGAGCGCGCAGCGCGTCTCGAAGGATCGAGGCCACAGTCGGGCCTGCATGGTTCGAGACGGCGCTTTGCGCCTCCTCACCATGAGGAATCGGCAGATCTCCCGCCCTTGATTTCACGCGACGAAATCCGCCATGGTCATCAGCCATGACAAAAAATCAGCCTTTCTTCACCCACGACCGCGTCAACGACACCTTCATGCCGACGCCCGTCTCCAACGGGCCGTGGGACGCCAATTCCCTGCACGGCCGTGTCGTTGTCGGCCTGCTCGCCCATGTGATCGAGCAGCGCCACGGCTCCGAGGCTTTCGTGCCGGCGCGCCTTACCGTCGACATGTTCCGCCTGCCCAACATCACGACGCCGATCGAGGTCACGACAAAGCTCGTCCGTAGCGGCCTGCGCATCAAGGTAGTGGAAGCCGAGTTCTTCAGTGGCGCCACCAGCATGGCGCGCGCTTCCTGCCAGTTATTGCGCAAGACGGAAAACGCGCCGGGCAACGTCTGGTCGCCGCCGAATTGGGACGCGCCGAAGCCCGCGGACATCCCAAGGCCGACCGATCCCCGGCTCGGGATGAACGGCAAATGGACCACGCGGCCGATCATCGGCCACATGGGCTCGCTCGGGCCGCGGCGGCTGTGGATGAGCGAGGTGCGCGAACTGGTCGAGGGCGTGCCGATGTCGCCCTTCGTCCATGTCGCCACAGGTGCGGATTTCGCCAGCCCCTTCGCCAATGCCGGCGATCAGGGGCTCGGCTACATCAACAGCGACGTCACGCTCTATCTGCACCGGCTTCCGGTGACGCCGTGGGTCGGCTTCGACGTGGTCAACCATCACGCCACCGACGGCATCGCGATCGGCGAATGCTGGCTCTATGACGAAGAGGGCCCGATCGGGACGTCCACGGTGGCGGCGCTGGCGCAGCGTAAGCCGATGACCAACGTGCCGCCGCCGTAGCTCTCGCCGTCATTGCGAGCGAAGCGAAGCAATCCATCCCGCCACTGCGGAAGTCTGGATTGCTTCGTCGCGGAACCTGTCGTCGGGCGCGCATTCGCGCGACCCGTTGGCTCCTCGCAATGACGTGGAGAGGCCGTCACTCCGCCAGATGCCGCTTCATCTCCGGCCGCGCCTTCAGCGCCGCGCCCTGTTTCGCAACAATCCTGGCGATCCGCTCCGGCGCAAACTTGATGTCGACGAAGGCCGGCGCGGTGTTGGCGACCTCGTGATATTCCACGATCTTGCCGTCGCGCAGCCGCATGATGGCGACGCCCTCGAACATCGCGCGCGCCCCTTCCGCCTCCGGCAGCGTCGAACGGTAGCTGAAGGTGTAGCGCGCATAGAGCGTCTCGCCGTCGCTAACGGGATCGTGCATGTCCCAGCGGAAATCGGTCGCCGTGCGATAGAACCAGTCTTCGATCATGCCGGCGATTTTCGCGCGGCCTTCGAACGCGCCGTAGAACACGTCGTGATAGACGCCGTCTTCGGTGAACAGTTCCGCGAACGCCTTGCCGTTGCGCTGCTCGACGGCGTCGCAGAAGGCCCGGAGCATGGTTGACGTGTTCATGGCGTTCTTCCCCACAGTCGTCATGCCCCGCCTTGTGCGCAATTGCGCACTGGGGCGGGGCATCCAGTATTCCAGAGCGCGTGAGATAAATCGATGGGCCGCGGCGTACTGGATCATCCGCTTTCGCGGATGATGACAACGAGAGAAGTGGGGCGACCTCACCCCATCTCCGCCACCGCGGCCACGATCCTTGCGATGTCTTGCGGGCGCGACAGGCGGTGGTCGCCGTCCTGGATCATGGTCAGCACCACGTCCTCGGCCGGCAGCCGGTGCGCCAGCGCGAAGGCGTGCTGCCAGGGCACGTCGGGATCCTGCGCGCCCTGCAGGATGCGCACCGGGCATCCGACCTCGATGGCGCTGCCGAGCAGGAGATGGTTGCGGCCCTCCTCGATCAGCGCGCGCGTGATCGGATAGGGCGCGCCGTCGCCATATTCCGACGGCCGCATCCAGACGCCCTTGGTCCTGATCTCCTCGCGAACCTCGTCGGAGAAGGCGTTCCACATCAATTGCTCGGTGAAATCGGGCGCCGGCGCGATCAGCACCAGCCCGGCGAGGGTCGCCTCCTTCGCATCGCGGTTGGCGATGGCGCGCGCCAGCAATAGCGCCATCCAGCCGCCCATCGACGAGCCGATCACGACCTGCGGCCCCCGGCAGAACTGCTCGAACACGGCGACGGCCTCTTCCAGCCAGCGCCCGATGGTGCCGTCGATGAAAGCGCCGCCCGATTCGCCATGGCCGGAATAATCGAACCTGATGCAGGCGCGGCCATGTTCCGCGGCCCAGGCATCCAGCGCCAGCGCCTTGGTGCCCCGCATGTCGGAATTGAAGCCGCCGAGCCAGAACAGCCCGGGCCCGCTGCCGGCACGGGCCCGCACGGCAATCCTGCGGCGGCCACTGCCCTCCCCCACCTCGATAAAGGTCGGTTCCTGGTCGATTGTTGCTGAATTGGTCATGGATCGGTCACTCCCGCCCGCTGCTTTGTCCGCGAGCGCGCTTCATCGGTCAAGCGCGGTGGCCAGCGCTTGCAGATCAGGCCGCCACGCTATATTTGGCGGACGTGACCGAAATGCCTCGCATTTGACGGTTTTCGGGCGCAGACGGCGAGTTCGCTTGCTGTTATCAGCGTATTGCTTCAAACTACGGCCCTTCCTTTCACAACTTTGGAGAGTTACCCATTCGCCGTCCCAACAGAGCCCCGCCCGCTGCAACCAAAGACGGGCCGCGCACCAATGATGAAATCCGCAACGCACAGATCCAGTTGATCGATCAGACCGGCCTCAACCACGGGACGGTCGAGACCGTGGTCGCCATCAAGATGGCCCTCGAGGCGGGCATGGATCTTGTCGAGATTTCGCCGAACAACAATCCTCCCGTTTGCAAGATTATGGACTACGGGAAGTTCAAGTATTCGGCACAGAAGAAAGCCGCCGAGGCCCGCAAGAAGCAGAAGATCGTCGAGATCAAGGAGATCAAGCTGCGGCCGATGATCGACGATCACGACTACGACGTGAAGATGCGCGCGATGCAGCGGTTCTTCGAGGAAGGCGACAAGGTCAAGATCACCTTGCGCTACCGTGGGCGCGAAATGGCGCACCAGGAGATCGGCACCAAGCTTCTCGACAAGGTCAAGGCCGATGTCGCCGAATTCGCCAAGGTCGAGCAGGACGCGCGTTTCGAAGGCCGCCAGGTCGTGATGGTACTGGCGCCGCGCTGATTTGAAATACAGAGATTAACAGCGGCCCGTCGAACATCCGGCGGGCCGCTTTCGTTTCACGTAGCCCGAATGGAGCGAAGCGTAATCCGGGATAGGTCGATGCACGGATACGCCGGCCCCGGATTTCGCTGCGCTACATCCGGGCTACGGGCTCCTGCTACGCGCTTAACCCCGCGTAGCCTGCCAGGTACCGCTACAGTAATCGCCGGTGATGATGCCGCGCCACGAGCCCGCGCCGTAGCTGCCCGCAAGCCGGCCGCCGCCGCTGGCGCGGGATGCGCCGACCGAAACCCTGACCGCAACCACACCGGCGCGACTGACCGATCCCGAAACCCTGCCGCCGCCGGCCGATGAAACCCGGCTGCCGATGACAGTGAAGGGAACGCTGTAGCCTGAACTGCAATTGCCCCGCGTGGTGGCGAAAACCACGTTCCAGATGCCGTCATAGGCTCGGATTGCCCTGGCTCCCCTCGGCGCGGCTTCGGCGGTGACCGGGGCCGCCATGACGGCCAGAGCGGCGAAAACGGGAAGCCAGCGCGCGGCGCGAAGGCGGGCAGAAGTGCCAAAACCGGCAATCGATCGCTGAAAATGGGCCATTGTTCCTGCTCCGAACCGAAGCGTTAATGACATCACCGGGTAGGTAGCAGCACGGCCTTGCGCGGTTCATCATTGCCAATTGGCGCTTCCTCTGCCATAAGCCCGACCTTCATCGCCCGGCTGATCAAGGGCTGCCGTGTCGATGTCCGTGCGGGTTATCTCGGTTTTGGGAAAAACCTGAGCACTTTCAACGCTCTAACGAGCATTTTAAGCCGCAAAAGCGCCCCTCGGGCGCGTTTTTCTGTGGCCGACAGGAGAGCCAAATGCCCAAGCTGAAGACCAAGTCAGGCGCTAAAAAGCGCTTCAAGGTGACT
Organism: Bradyrhizobium sp. AUGA SZCCT0283; assembly: GCF_018130385.1. Lineage (GTDB taxonomy): Bacteria > Pseudomonadota > Alphaproteobacteria > Rhizobiales > Xanthobacteraceae > Bradyrhizobium. The sequence continues at coordinate 475,313 of NZ_JAFCLU010000001.1, forward strand.
GCCACCGGCAAAGTGATGCACGCCCAGCGCGGCAAGCGCCACGGCATGATCAAGCGGACGAAGAAGCAGATTCGTCAGCTCCGCGGCACCCGCGTGCTGTTCAAGACCGACGGCGACAACGTCAAGAAGTACTTCTTGCCGAACGCCTGATCGCGCTCGCATTCACGCTCCAGCCGGCCGCGCACGCGCGGCGTTCCATCACCGATTTGAAATTCAAGGATAGCAGTCATGTCTCGCGTCAAACGCGGTGTGACCTCTCACGCCAGACACAAGAAAGTCTACAAGGCCGCCAAGGGTTTCCGCGGCCGCCGCAAGAACACCATCCGCGCGGCGAAAGCCGCCGTTGAGAAGGCCGGGCAATATGCCTTCCGCGACCGCAAGCGCAAGAAGCGCACGTTCCGCGCGCTCTGGATCCAGCGCATCAATGCCGCGGTACGTCCGTTCGGCATGACCTACAGCGTCTTTATCAACGGCCTCGCCAAGTCGGGCATCACAGTAGACCGCAAGGTGCTGTCGGATCTCGCCATCACCGAGCCGGCGGCGTTCCAGGCGATCGCCGAGAAGGCCAAGGCCGCACTGGCGGCGTAAGCCGTCGCCCCTCGACCCTTCTGCGAAGTTCTCGAGGGCGTCATGGCCGGGCAAGAGCGCGAAGCGCGTCTTCGCACTAGATGTCCCGGCCATCCACGCCTTCATTCTCGCGAACGCTGTAAGACGTGGATGCCCGGGACAAGCCCGGGCATGACGGGCTAGGAGCATCGGCTTTAGCATCCTAGTCAAAAGGATCGCCATGACCGACCTCGCTCAACTCGAATCCCAAATCCTTGGCGATATCGCCGCTGCCGGCGACGAAGCAGCCCTTGAAGCCGTGCGCGTGGCAGCCCTCGGCAAGAAGGGCTCGATCTCCGCATTGCTCGCCACGCTCGGCAAGATGTCACCGGACGAGCGGAAGACGCAGGGCGCCGCGATCAATCTCGCCAAAGACAAGGTGACCCAGGCGCTTTCCGCGCGCCGCGACATCCTGAAATCGGCGGCGCTCGATGCCCGGCTTGCTTCCGAGACCATCGACGTCACGCTGCCGCTGCGCGAGGCGCCCGCGGAAGCCGGCCGCATCCATCCCCTGAGCCAGGTCTTCGAGGAGGTCAACACGATCTTCGCCGATATGGGATTCTCGATCGCCGAAGGTCCCGATATCGAGACCGACGATTATAACTTCACAAAACTGAATTTCCCCGAGGGCCATCCGGCGCGGGAGATGCACGACACGTTTTTCTTCAATCCGAAGGAAGATGGTTCGCGCATGCTGTTGCGCACGCATACGTCGCCGGTGCAGGTGCGCACGATGTTGTCGCAGAAACCGCCGATCCGCGTCGTCTGCCCGGGCCGTACCTATCGCATCGATTCGGACGCAACCCATACGCCGCAGTTCCACCAGGTCGAGGGCCTCGTCATCGACAAGGGCTCGCATCTCGGCCATCTCAAATGGATTTTGCACGAGTTCTGCAAGGCGTTCTTCGAGGTCGACCACATCAACATGCGGTTCCGGCCGTCGTTCTTCCCGTTCACCGAGCCCTCGCTCGAGGTCGACATCCAGTGCCGGCGCGACAAGGGCGAGATTCGTTTCGGCGAAGGCGAGGATTGGCTGGAGATTCTCGGCTGCGGCATGGTGCATCCGAACGTGCTGCGCGCCTGCGGCATCGATCCTGATGTCTATCAGGGCTTCGCCTGGGGCATGGGCATCGACCGCATCGCGATGCTGAAATACGGCATCGCTGATTTGCGCCAGTTGTTCGACAGCGACGTGCGCTGGCTCAATCATTACGGCTTCAAGCCGCTCGATGTCCCGACGCTGGCGGGAGGGCTGAGCTCGTGAAGTTTACCCTCTCCTGGCTGAAGGAACATCTCGACACCGACGAGCCGCTGGAAAAGCTTGCCGACAGGCTCACCATGATCGGGCTCGAGGTCGAGAACATCGAGGACAAGGCGAAGGCCTTGGCGCCGTTTTCGATCGCGCGGGTGATCTCGGCTGAGCAGCATCCGAATGCGGACCGCCTGCGGGTGTGCATGGTCGATACCGGCGACGGCGGCGCACCGGTGCAGGTGGTGTGCGGGGCGCCGAATGCGCGCGCTGGCCTCGTCAGCGTGTTCTCAGCCCCCGGCACCTTCATTCCCGGCAAGAACATCACGCTCGGCATCGGCACCATCAGAGGCGTCGAGAGCCGCGGCATGCTGTGCTCGGCGGCCGAGCTCGAGATCTCCGAAGACCATGACGGCATCATGGAGCTGCCGGCCGATGCGCCGATCGGCAAGGGCTATGCCGAATGGGCAGGCCTCGGCGATCCCGTGCTCGAAATCAATTTGACGCCGAACCGCCAGGACTGCACCGGCGTGCACGGCATCGCGCGCGATCTCTCCGCCGCCGACATGGGCAAGTTCAGGGATCCCGCCATCAAGCCGATCAAGGGCGAATTCCCCTGCCCGGTGAAGGTGACGGTGGAAGACGCCACGCTGTGTCCGGGCTTCGCGCTGCGGCTGGTGCGCGGCGTCAGGAACGGCCCCTCCCCGGAATGGCTGCAGAAGCGGCTGACCTCGATCGGGCTGCGGCCGATCAACGCGCTGGTCGACATCACCAACTTCATGACCTACGACCGCGCCCGGCCGCTCCATGTGTTCGACGCCAGGAAGGTGAACGGCAATCTCACTGTGCGCCGCGCCAAAGACGGCGAAAGCCTGCTGGCGCTCGACGGCCGCACCTACGCGCTTGATCCCTCGATCTGCGTGATCGCGGACGAGCACGGCGTCGAATCGCTTGCCGGCATTATGGGCGGCGAGACGTCCGGCTGCGACGAGAATACCACTGATGTGCTGGTCGAATCGGCGCTGTGGAACGAGATCAACATCGCGCAGACCGGCCGCAAGCTCGGCATCAATTCCGACGCACGCTATCGCTTCGAGCGCGGCGTCGATCCGGCCTTCATGGTGCCGGGGCTTGAGCTCGCGACCAAACTCGTCATGGAGATGTGCGGCGGCACGCCATCAGAGAATTTCGTCGTCGGCGACGCCTTCGGCGAAGATCGCGTGATCGATTTTCCGCTGGCCGAGGTCAAGCGCCTCGCCGGGATCGACGTGCCGCTGGCGGAAGCGCGACGCATCTTGACTCATCTCGGCTTCATGGTGGCCGGCAGCGGCCCTGTCGTGAAGGTGGCGGTACCGTCCTGGCGCACCGATGTGCATGGCAAGGCCGACCTCGTCGAGGAGATCGTGCGCATCGTCGGCGTCGACAAGGTGCCGATGACGCCGTTCGAGCGCGGCGACGAAGCCCGCAAGCCGGTCCTGACCACGATCCAGCTCCGCACCCGCCGCGCCAAGCGCGCGCTGGCTGCGCGCGGCATGGTGGAAGCGGTGACGTGGTCGTTCATCTCAAAGCCGCATGCCGAATTGTTCGGCGGCGGACAGGCCGAACTCGCGCTCGCCAACCCGATTGCCTCCGACCTCTCGGACATGCGGCCAAGCCTGCTGCCGGGCCTCGTCGCCGCGGCGCAGGCCAACGCCAATCGCGGTTATCAGGACGTCGCGCTGTTCGAAGTCGGCCAGATCTTCAAGGGCGATGGACCTGAGAGCCAGTTCGTCGCGGCCTCAGGCGTGCGCCGCGGCTTTGCCTCCGCGAAAGGGATGGGCCGGCACTGGTCGGGCTCTGCCATGACCGATGCGCTCGATGCCAAGGCGGACGCGTTCACCGTGCTCGCGGCCGCCGGCGCGCCGATGCAGGCGCTGCAGATCGTGCCGGGCGGCGCGAGCTGGCTGCATCCCGGGCGCTCCGGCACCATCCAGATCGGCCCGCAGAACGTGCTGGGCTATTTCGGTGAGTTGCACCCGCGCGCGCTGGAAGCGCTCGGCGCCGACGGCCCCTTGATCGCGTTCGAAGTCGTCCTCGACCGCATTCCCGACGCCAAGAAGAAATCGACCCGGGCCAAGCCCGTGCTCGACCTCTCCGCGTTCCAGCCGGTGTCGCGCGACTTTGCCTTCATCGTCGATCGCGGCGTGAAGGCCGGCGACATCGTGCGATCGGCGCAAGGCGCGGACAAGAAGCTGATCACGGATGTGACCGTGTTCGACGTCTACGAAGGCAAGGGCATCGATCCAGCCAGGAAGTCGATCGCAATTGCCGTGACGATCCAGCCGCGCGAGAAGACCCTGACCGACCAGGAGATCGACGCGGTAGCGGCAAAGATCGTGGCCGAGGTGACGAAGAAGACCGGCGGCACGCTGCGAGCGTGATGCCGCATGAACCCTGCGGCGCTCATTCCGGCTGACGTCGGCATCAACGCGGCGATCGCGATCTGCGCGGTCGCCTTCGTCTCGGGGACGGCGCGGGGTTTTTCCGGGTTCGGTTCGGCACTGATCTTCATGCCGCTGGCAAGCTCGATCGCTGACCCGCGGCTGGTCGCGGCGTTGCTGCTGATCATCGATTTCATCGCCGCCGCGCCGCTGCTGCCGGGCGCATGGCAAAAGGCCGACCGCAAGGCAACCGCGGTCATGGTCACAGGCGCGCTGATCGGCGTCCCCATCGGCACCTACTTCCTGAGCCGGCTCGAACCGGTGACGACGCGCTGGATCATTTCCGCCTTCGTCTTCGCATTGCTGCTTCTCTTGCTGTCGGGCTGGCGTTACCGCGGCAAGGACCACGCGGCGGTCTCGATCGGCGTCGGCGGGCTATCCGGCTTTTGCAGCGGGCTTGCCCAGACCGGCGGCCCGCCGATCGTCGGCTACTGGCTCGGCCGCCCGTTGCCGTCCGTGATCGCCCGCGCCAATATCCTGTTGTTCTTCGGCGCGTCGGACTTCTTTTCCGCCGTCAGCTACGCCGCCGCCGGACTGATCACGATGGACGCGATCCGGTTCGCAGTTGTCGTCGGCCCGGTCTACGGCATCGGCGTCTGGTTCGGCGCCTCGCTGTTCGGCAAAGCCAGCGAAGCCGTATTCCGTTCGATCTGCTACGCGCTGATCGCAGCCGCTGTCATCTTCGGCCTGCCGGCGCTGGATGGCGTGCTGCGCTGACACGCGAGATCCGTAGGCTGGGCAAAGCCAACGATTCCGGCGCTAGCCAAGCACCAGATCGCAATAGGCGTAGCCGTCGCGTTCGACGCGCTCGCCGGTTTTCACCACAAGCCGCCGCGCGAACATCGGCCCCGCCACCACGCAGGTGTGAAACTCACCGTTCTCGCCGCAAGCGTCGACGCCTTCGGGCAAATCGGCCAACAGCGCCGCGTCGAAAGCGCGGCCGGCGAATTCCGCCGGCAGCTTCTTCAGATCGACAGTCGCAATATGCGCTTCCAGCCCGCTTGCGATCATCGCTCGCGCCAATTCTGCCGTCGGCAGCTCCCACAGTGGAAACACCGGCGTGATGCCGGTCCCTGCCAGTTTCTGTTCGCGATAGGCGCGGATATCCGCGAGAAAAAGATCGCCGAAGATCATGTGCGTGATGCCGCAGGCAGCGGCCTGCGCGACCGCCTCGCCCATCCGCGCCTCGTAAATCTCGTTCGGACAGGGATAGGGTATAGGCACGATCCGCTGCGGCAGGCCGGCGGCCTCGCACTGCGCCTGCAATATTTCCTGTCGCACGCCGTGGATCGATACCCGGCCGAACGTCTCGGTCACCGTGGTCAGCGCGCCGACCACATCGAATTCACCCGCGCGAAGCACTTCATGCAGCGCGAACGCCGAGTCCTTGCCGCTCGACCAGGAGATCAGTGCTTTCGGGCGTGCCATCAGTTGCTCGGGGACCCTCGCCGCCGCGGCTTCACCGGCCGCGCCTCCGGCTCCGGATTCTTCAACGCACCGATCCGCCGCAACGCCGCTTCCGCGGCCCGCTCGCCGCTTTCCCAGGCGCCGTCGATCGTTCCCCACAGCGTTTCATGGGTCGCCTCGCCGGCGAGATAGATGCAGCCGATCGGTTCGCTCAGAACCTTTCGCGACGATTGTCCGCCGGGACCGGCCGCCGACATTGCGCCGAGTGCGAACGGCGCGGCGTTCCAGCGTGTCGCGCTGGATTTCTTCACCGCGGCCGCCGCCTCGCTGCCGTACAGTTTCGCCAGCCATTCCACCGCAAACGCCACCATGGCCTTCTCGCCCTGCGCGGAGAGATCGCGGCCGAACGAGCCGCCAACATCGATCGTGCAGAGCGACGAGCCGCCGATATTGGCGAATATCAGCGCCGTCTTGGTCGAATTGCTCTGCTCGATGACGACGTCGTCACGGGCGAGACCCAGCGGATTGCCCGCTATCTGCAGTGCGATCCGGTCGTAGCTGCCGAGGCTCAGTTTCGAAGCTGCATCGAGCATGCGCTTCGGGATGTCGGGCGCGAATTTGATATTGCCTGCGGCCAGCACATTGCTCGACACCGTGATCACGGCGGCGCGCGCGGCGATCCGACCCGCCGGCGTTTCGACGCTGACATCGCGGTTGCTCCAGACGATGCGATTGGCCGGTGTCGACAGCGACAGCGGCACCTGCTCGCCGAGCCTTGCGATCAGCGTGCCCAATCCCTGCCGGCAGCCGATCGCAGTATTGCGATCCTGCGCGCGGGACTTGTCACCGACGGAGACATCTTTCAGATCCTTGCCCGAGAAACTGGCCCCCAACACGAACTCCGCCGTGGCGGCCCAGTCGCCGAGGTCCTTTGGCAGCACGGAGGCACACGAGACGTCGAACCGCCGCGCGGCTTCGTCGATGGCACGGTTGGCGCGCACGAGGGCGGCAAGAAATTCCTCGGTCTCGCCGGCGCGGGCGTTGCGGCGGCCGATGCGGATCTTCTGGCCCGAGGGCGCGGTCGTGATCTCGAGACCGGCGGCGCGCGCCAGCTTGATCATCGGATTGGTCTCGGGATTGTGCATCCAGCGCGCGCCACGATCGAACGGCACCTCGAAGGTCGAGCTGTCGGTCTGGCAGCGGCCGCCGATCTGGCTCGCCGCCTCCACCACGATCACCTTGCGGTTCGCCGCCATGATCCGCCGCGCCGCAGCAATGCCGGCCGCGCCCGCGCCGATCACGACGATGTCGGCTTCCCGCGGCAAGGGCGCTGCTCCCGCACGTCCCCCGGAAAAACCCGGGATCACCGCCAATGCGGCGGACGCCGACAGGAAGTGGCGGCGGGTCATTGTCATGTCATGGTTTCCGGGACCTGAAAGAAGCGAGAACAGCTAGCGAACTGTGCCGCATCTCACGTGACGCAGCAACACTCATGGTAAATCAATCATGATTGATCCGTTTGGCGCATGAACTAAATTGAAACGGCTTGCGACCATGATAAGGAAACAAAAAAAGCGGAAGAAAAGCCGCCGTGGGGGAGTTTCATGGGCGTAATGCTCGACACCATCGGCCAGTTGATTGCGGGCTACCTGCAGAAGGAAGTCCCGGGCTATGAGCCGTTCACCCCCAGCGACCCCGAGCACCTGCGCGGTGTCATCGAGCCCGGCGATGTGCTGCTGGTCGAAGGCAACAACCGCATCTCCGGCATCATCAAATACCTGACGCAATCCACCTGGTCGCACGGTGCGCTCTATGTCGGCCCGGTCGACGGCGCGACCGAGCCCGACGGCGAGCCGCATGTGCTGATCGAGGCCAATATCGGCGAAGGCGTGACCTCGGCGCCGCTGTCGAAATATTTTCCCTATCACACCCGCGTCTGCCGCCCGATCGGCCTGTCCTACGAGGACCGCACCACGGTGTGCCGCTACGCCATCAACCGCATCGGCTTCGGCTACGACACCAAGAACATCGTCGACCTGATGCGCTATTTGATCCCGCTGCCGGTACCGCAGCGCTGGCGCCGGCGCATGATCGCGTTCGGCTCCGGCGATCCCACGAAAATCATCTGCTCGGCGCTGATCGCGCAGGCGTTCGACGCGGTGCGCTACCCGATCCTGCCCAAGATCACCCGCGCCGCCTCGCGGAAGGCCCGGCGCGAGATCCTGCACATCCGCGATTCCTCGCTCTACATGCCGCGCGATTTCGACATCTCGCCCTATTTCGAAATCGTCAAACCCACCATCGTGCACGGCTTCGACTACACAGCCCTGCACTGGGCCGACAAGCAGAAGCCGCTCCAGGAGGTAGCGGGCGAATTCGGTGTGTTTCCAGAGGTCAAATCGCCGCCGCTTGCTCCTGAAGAGATTGACCAGGAAGCGTCGCTTCCGGCTGAAGAAGTGACTATTGAAGAAGCGACCGTCGAAGCGACGATCATCGAACGCGTCACCGTGTCGGAACATTACCTCGCCGTCGAATACGTCCCGGTCCGCCCGCCGGAACGTCGCATGAAGCCGCGCGACAAGGCGCCGGAGATGGTGGCGTAGATACGGGATCGTAGGGTGGGCAAAGCGAAGCGTGCTCACCAATCCAGGCCAACAATTCGGATGAATGGTGGGCACGGCGCAAGGGCGCCTTTGGCCCTCTACGGCTTTGTTGCCGGCTGACCTGGATCAAAATGCCCGGCTCCCGCGCGACATAGCTTTCCAAGTTGCAAATTCTTGTGCTTTCGTTTGGAGGAGGGCAACATGGCGCTCACCGAGGTTGGCTCTGCACAGGCGCGAGCAACCAAGCCCCCTGCTCATTTCGATCTGCGGAAGATTACCACGCCGATCTTGCTGTATATGGCCGGTCGCTTGATCTGGCTCAAATCAGCTTGAGCGTCGCACGGTATTCAGGGAAGCGCGAACCGATGTTTGGAAAAGCCCATGAATGCGCTCAATGGTTTTCTCGGCTCCAGGTCGGGGTTGGCTGTAACGCTTGTGGTGGCCGCGCTTGGCGTCTACCTGCTGGCGACACATACGGGTCATGCCCTTGCGGCGCTGCCCTATCTGCTGCTGCTTGCATGTCCGTTGATGCATCTTTTCGGACATCACCATCATTCCGGTCACAGATCGCAGACAGGCCGATCCACTGAACGCCGCTGACCTGTCAACATGAGATGCCGCCGATGCTACCTGTCGGAGCGACCGATCACGGCCATCAGTTCGGCAATCTTTTCCCGCTGATCGGCCTTGTTGCCGCTGGTGATCGCGTGTTCGACGCAATGCGACACGTGATCCCTCAAAACCTCTTCTTCGACGCGCCGCAGCGCCGCCCGCACCGCCGAAATCTGGGTGACGATGTCGATGCAGTAGCGGTCCTCGTCGACCATCTTGGACAGGCCGCGGACCTGGCCTTCGATCCGGCTCAGGCGTTTTTGACAGGATGCCTTGATGTCTTTTCTCATGCCGCCTATATACCCCTACAGGGTATGGGTTACAAGAGCCGGAGAATGTCATGAACGAGGCCAACAAGAACGCCGATCAAGGCGGCGCGGAAAAGTCCGGATGCGGCTGTTCGTCAGGGGCGAATGCGAAAGCGCCGGCCAGGGAAACGGCCAACAGCGCCTGCTGCGGCGGTCACGGCCACACGGACCATTCCCATCACGATCATCACGCCCACAATGCGGCGAGCGTGCGCGACCCCGTCTGCGGCATGACGGTGGATGCCACGACCAGCAAGCATCGCTTCGACTACCGCGGCGAAGCCTATCATTTCTGCTCAGCCGGCTGCCGCACCAAATTCGCCGCCGATCCCGTCGCTTATCTGGAAAAGGATAGCCGACCGAAGGCCGCGGTGCCGGAAGGAACGATCTACACCTGCCCGATGCATCCCGAGATCCGCCAGGTCGGCCCCGGAAGCTGCCCGATCTGCGGCATGGCGCTGGAGCCGGAGATCGCGAGCCTCGATGCGCCGCCCAATCCGGAACTCGCCGACATGACGCGCCGCTTCTGGATCGGGCTCGTGCTTTCCCTGCCGCCGGTCGTTCTGGAGATGGGCGGACATCTGGTCGGCGGCCATGGCTGGGTCGATCCGACCTTGTCGAACTGGATCCAGCTCGTGTTCGCCACCCCTGTCGTGCTCTGGGCCGGCTGGCCGTTTTTCGTGCGCGGCTGGCAGTCGCTCGTCACGCGCAATCTCAACATGTTCACGCTGATCGCGATGGGCACCGGCGTGGCCCATGTCTACAGCGTCATCGGAACCGTCGCGCCCGGCATCTTTCCGGCCACCTTCCGCGGCCATGGTGGCGCGGTTGCGGTCTATTTCGAAGCGGCGGCCGTCATCACCGTGCTGGTACTGCTCGGCCAGGTGCTTGAGCTGCGCGCCCGCGAGGCGACATCAGGCGCCATCAAGGCGCTGCTGCAACTTGCGCCGAAAACGGCTCGCCGGATCGGCGACGATGGCACCGACCATGAGGTGGAAATCGACGCGCTGGCGGTCGGCGACAAATTGCGGGTTCGGCCGGGCGAGAAGGTACCGGTCGACGGCATCATTCTCGAGGGCCGCTCGTCGCTCGATGAATCGCTGGTGACCGGCGAATCCATGCCCGTCACCAAGGAGCCAGGCAGCAAGGTCATCGCTGGCACGCTCAACCAGTCCGGCGGGTTCGTGATGCGTGCCGACAAGGTCGGGCGCGACACGCTGCTGTCCCAGATCGTGAAGATGGTGGCGGATGCGCAGCGCTCGCGGGCACCGATCCAGCGGCTGGCCGATCAGGTTTCCGGCTGGTTCGTGCCGATCGTCATCGTCGTGGCGCTGATCGCGTTCGGCGCCTGGGCCTGGTTCGGGCCGGAGCCGCGCATGGCGTTCGGCCTGGTGGCTGCTGTCAGCGTGCTCATCATTGCCTGCCCCTGTGCGCTCGGCCTTGCCACGCCGATGTCGATCATGGTCGGCGTCGGGCGTGGCGCGCAGGCCGGCGTTCTGATCAAGAACGCCGAAGCGCTCGAGCGCATGGAGAAGGTCGACACGCTGGTGGTCGACAAGACGGGAACGCTGACCGAGGGCAAGCCGAAGGTGGTCGCCATCGTTCCGGCAAACGGATTTAACGAGACCGATATTCTGCGGCTGGCAGCGACCGTCGAGCGGGCGAGCGAACACCCGCTGGCCGATGCCATCGTGCGGGCGGCCAAAGAGCGCAATCTCGATCTCGGCAAGGTAGACGAATTCGACTCGCCGACCGGCAAGGGCGCCACCGGCAAGGTCGATGGCAGGACCGTCGTTCTCGGCAATACGAATTTCCTGCAGTCGCTCGGCATCGATGCACAGTCATTGAACGAACAGGGCGAACGTCTGCGCGGCGATGGCGCCACCGTGATCAATGTGGCTGTCGACGGCAGACTGGCGGGATTGTTCGCCATCGCCGACCCCGTGAAAGCATCGACGCCGGATGCGCTGAAGGCGCTGGCGGCGGAGGGTATCAGGGTCATCATGCTGACCGGCGACAACCAGACCACCGCGAACGCCGTCGCTCGCAGCCTCGGAATCACCGACGTTGAGGCAGAAGTGCTGCCCGATCAGAAGAGCGCTGTCGTGGCAAAACTGCAGAAGAGCGGACGGATCGTCGCGATGGCCGGCGACGGCGTCAACGACGCGCCGGCGCTCGCCGCCGCCGAAGTCGGCATCGCCATGGGAACCGGTACCGATGTCGCAATGGAGAGCGCCGGGATCACCCTGTTGAAGGGCGACCTTGGCGGCATCGTCCGCGCTCGACGGCTTTCCCAGGCGACCATGAGCAACATCCGGCAGAACCTGTTCTTTGCTTTCATCTACAACGCCGCCGGCATCCCGATTGCCGCGGGCATTCTCTACCCTGCGTTCGGCCTGTTGTTGTCGCCGATCATCGCGGCCGCGGCGATGGCGCTGTCGTCAGTAAGCGTCGTCGGCAACGCGTTGCGGCTGCGGATGACGCGGCTGTAACAACTTGACGTGCATCAAGGCCGTGGCCGGCGGCGGGGCCATCCTGTCGATAAAATGCTGAACCCTCAGCAACGGGAGATTTTGCCATGACGCGTTTGACGATGGCGGCCGCCCTCACGGTCGCGGCACTTGCGGTTCCGGCGTGGGCGCAAGCCCCGGCCGGACACGATCATTCCCACCCCGCGGACAGCGAAAAATCGGCGGCGGCCCCGGCAAGCCCGGCTCCCGCACCGAGCCCATCGGCCGGCGCCGCACCGCAGGGCGGCATGGGCATGATGGGCGGCGGTATGGGCAACATGCCGATGATGGGCATGATGAAAGACATGAAGGAGATGATGGGCAACATGTCCGCTATGCACTCGATCGGGATTATGCAAATGATGGGCATGATGGGTCGCGGCACGGACGGGATGGCGACCATCGATCGCATCGAAGGCCGCATTGCTTTTCTGCGCGCCGAACTGAAGATCACCGACGCGCAGGCTGACGCATGGAACGCATTTGCCGATGCGTTGCGCACGAATGCCAGGAAGCTCACGGAAGTTCGTGCAACGATGATGCCAAAGCCCGGCGATGGACAACCGGCTTCCGCCTTGTCAGCCCGGCTGGAGCAGCAAGAGCAGTGGCTGGCCGCGCGGCTCGACGGCACCAAAGCGATGAAATCCGCCTTCGTTAAACTAAACGAGGTCTTGTCGGACGATCAGAAGAAGACGGCCAACGACCTCCTCGCCCCGCATATGGGAATGGCAGCGATGGCGATGATGCCTGATCAGAGGTCCCCCGAACAGAAGGAACAGGGACGCATGCCTGGCATGGGCAGCATGGGTATGGGCAAAAAGTAAACGCTGACGATTCCGGATCAAGCCGCCTTGGCTGCCGTGCCGCGCGGCAGTCCGGCGCGCGCCAGTCCGCCATACAGCGCCTCGCCCGGCATCTCCGATTTCAATATCGCGCGCACCGCGATCAGTTTCTCGATATCGATACCCGTCTTGAATCCCTTGCTCTCGCACAGGAACACCAGATCCTCGAACACGACATTGCCGGTCGCACCGGGCGCGAATGGGCAGCCGCCGAGGCCGCCGAGCGATCCGTCGAGCACGCGCGCGCCGGCGTCGAGCGCCGCGGACGCATTCGCAATCCCCATGCCCCTTGTGTCGTGCAGGTGAATGCAGATCGGCTTCGAGCCTGCGATCTTCACCGCGGCCGCGGTCAATTCCCCGACCTGCTTCGGTCCGGCATAGCCGACGGTGTCGGCAATCGCGACCATGTCGACGCCGGCCTCGAACAGCTTTTCCGTCAGCCGCAGCACTTCCTTCGGATCGACTGCCCCCACGATCGAGCATCCCAGCGCCATCGAGATCGCGGAGTTCACCACCGGCTTGTGCGCGCTGGCGTCGCGCAGCTCGCAGAGCCGCCTGACATTGGCAATCGCTGACTCGCGCGAGCGGTTGGCATTGGCCTGGCTGTGCTCCTCGGTGGCCGAGACCACCGTCGCCACCTCGGCGACGCCGGAGGCCAGCGCCTCGTTGGCCCCACGCTCGTTCAGCGTCAGCGCGATGCCGTAGGCGCCGGGCAGCGAGGCCACGGTCCCGATGATGTCGCGCACGTCGGCGAATTGCGGAAAGGTCTTTGCCGGCAGGAACGAGCCGACCTCGAAGTGCCGCACGCCCGCGGCATACTCGTCGCGGATCCAGCGCTGCTTGGCTTCGGTCGACGGAAATGTCTTCACCAGCTGCAGGCCGTCGCGCAGCCCCACCTCGCGCAGAATGATTTTGCTGTCGGGATAGAGTTCCTGGACGCGGGTCATGGCAACCTCTTGTTTTTGACGGCGATCTTGTTTCCCCGGGGGCCGGCAGGCTCTTGTCGAAACCCTTGCCGAAACCCTTGGGGGTATCTACCTCTCGCGAGGGCTTTTTCACAAGAGGCAGAACCGCCATGTTGGACGCCGCCGTCAAGGCGATTTCGCAGATCCTGTCGCCGCCGATGCGCACCATCCTGTGGCGCTCGATCGGGCTGGCGCTGGTGCTGATCACGGTGCTGGCCATCGGCTTGCAGCGCGCATTGAGCTGGTTTGCGGATTACGGCGAAGTCTGGGCCGAGGCGATGCTGGGGCCGGGCTTTCACACGACGCTCAACATCCTGTCCTGGATCATCTCGATCGCGGCCGGGCTCGGTGTCGTCCTCGGGGGCATTTTCCTGATGCCGGCGGTCACCTCGCTGGTCGCGAGCGTGTTCGTCGATGACGTCGCCGAGCATGTCGAGCGCGAACATTATCCGGCGGAGCGCCCCGGCGACGCGCTGCCGCTCGGCGTCGCGATTCCGGAAGGAATCAAGACCGCGCTGCTGACGATCCTGGTCTATCTGATCGCGCTGCCCTTTGTGCTGTTCGCGGGCGCGGGCTTTTTGATCTTCTTCATCGCCACCGCCTGGCTGCTCGGCCGCGAATACTTTGAACTCGCGGCGATGCGGTTCCGCTCGCCGGCCGAAGCCAAGGCGATGCGCAAGGACAATGCGGCCACCGTGTTCACCGCGGGCCTGTTCATCGCAGCCTTCGTGTCGATCCCGATCGTCAACCTGGCGACGCCGTTGTTCGGCATGGCCTTCATGGTTCACATGCACAAACGCCTGTCCGGACCGCGGCCCGAACTGATCGAGCCGGCACGGCGGACCGGCGTTCCCACCGTCTAACTGGCTTTGGGATCCCGCCGATCGCGGGCAAACGGCACCAGCAGCACGCCCGCAATCGCCACGCAGGCGAGCATCGCCCAGGCTTCGTTGACGCAGAGCGCTAGCGACGCCTTCTCGACCATCGGCCGCACGAACGCCACGGCAGCCGCGTCGGGCGGACCCGGCGGCCGGTTGGCGAGCAGCGCCGGATCGAGGCCGATCGCCTTCGCCGCGCTGATATCTCCCGCCAGCAGGCGAACGCGAAAGTCCTCGGCATATATTGCGCTGCGGCCATACAGGATCGTGTCGATCAGCGCGATGCCGATGGCGCCGCCGAGATTCCGCATCAGGTTGAACAACCCGCTGGCGTCGGCGACTTCAAATTCGGGCAGCGCGCCCAGGGCGATGCGCGTCGGCGGCAACAGGCAAAACATGATTGCGACACCGCGGACGATTTGCGGCCAGAACATCTCGTCGAAATCGGCCGTGCGCGGCTGAATGGCGCTCAAGCCGAGCCCCAGCGCGAACAGGGCGAAACCGGCGCCGGTAAGCGCGCGCGCGCCGATCCGGCTTTCCAGGATCGCGGCGATGGGGGCGGCGATGAGCTGCGCGATCCCGGTCACCAGCATGACGGTGCCGATCTCGAAGGCATCATGACGACGCACGAAGGCGAGAAAGACCGGCATCAGATAGACCGAGCCGAACAGACCAACGCCAAGGCAAAAGCTCAAGGCGCAGCCGACCGCAAACGAACGCCGCTGCAGTGTACCAAGCCGCACCGTCGGATGCTCGGCGCCCAGGCTGCGTTGGACAAAGAAACCGAGGCCGACCGCGCTTCCCGCCAGCAAGACCATGCAAGTGGGTGACAACCAGCCATAGTGCGGCGCTTCCTTCAACCCGATCTCGAGGCCCGCCAGGGCCGCGGCCAGCAGCACGAGAGAACCGCTGTCCAGTTTCGCAAGCTCAACGAAATCCGTGTCCTGGCGCGGTAGCAGGAACGGGGTCACCGAGGTCACGATCAGCCCGGGGATAACGTTGATCAGGAACAGCCACGGCCACGACCAGGTCTCTGTGATCCAGCCGCCAACCACCGGACCAACCGTCGGCGCCAGCACCGCGACGACCCCACCGATCGTGGTGGCGACGGCGTGAAGCCTGTGCGGAAACAGCAGGAATACCGCGGTGAAGACCGCAGGGATCAGCACGCCGCCGGCAAATCCCTGCACCACGCGGAATACAAGCAGCACGGCAAAGCCGCCGCTGTAGGCGCAGCCAATCGATGCAAGGGTAAAGAGCGCCACCGCTGCGGCGACCAGCCATCGCAAGGTCAGGACGCGCGTGAACAGGCCGGTCAGGGGAATCGCGACGACCTCCGCGATCAGATAGGCGGTCTGGACCCAGCTCATCGCATCGGGGGAAATCGCAAGCGCCTGCTGGATGGCCGGCAATGACGTGGCCACCACCTGGATGTCGAGGATCGCCATGAACATGCCAAGGCACATCAGGAGGAAGCCGGCCCAGGTTCCGATAGAAGGTGTGACGACCGGGGCGCCAGACGGGGGCTCCTGCCGGTTGCTCATTGGATCGGGCGCGCAAGCCGTCCGCTGGTCGCGGAGAGCGCGTGCGTTTCGGTACGAATCCGGATTGCGAGCACCGCAGCGTTGAGCGCGGTAAAAATCAGCGCCAGCAGGGGCAGATGCAATGCGAGCGGAAGAAGCGCGATCTCTCCGGCGACGACCGCATAGTTGGGATGCGCAAGATATCTGTAGGGCCCCGACGCCACCAGCGGCTCACCTGGCAACACGATGATGCGCGTTGTCCATCGCGGCCCCAGTGTGACAAGGATCCACAGCCGCAAGCCTTGCAGCACGATGAAGCCCGCAAGTGCCGGGAGAATGAGGTCCTGATCGCGGCCCCAGATCCACAGGGCGATCAGCCACGCCGCATGAACCGACACGACCAGCGGATAGTGACCGGCGCCAACCTCGATCGCACCGCGCGCCAGGAGCCGACTTGTGTTGTAGCGGGAGAGAACGAGCTCACCCAGTCGCTGCAGCGTGACCAGCAGGAGAATGGTTGACGCCAGGCTCACGCAGCGTGCCGCAGCGCGACGCAGCTTGCGGTGAAGCCGGGGCCGAGCGCGGTCAGCAGCGACCGCGCCGGCAGGCCGTGCACAATGGCACGTTCGAGCACGAACAATACGGTCGGCGCCGACATGTTGCCATAGTCGGCAATGACCTCGCGCTCGTGATCGAGTGTCCCTTGATCCAGCGCCAGCGCGCGCTCGAGCGCGGCAATCACTTTCGTTCCGCCTGGATGACAGATGAAGCGATCGACATCTCCGGCCGAAAGCTTCATCCGGGAGAGAATTTCGGTGACCGCAGGACCGAGATGCTCGGCAACGAAATCGGGAATCGTCCGCTGAAAGATGACGCCAAATCCCTCGGCATCGACGCTCCAACCCATGATATCGAGCGTATCGGGCCACAGTTTTTCGCCCGTGGCCTCGATCCGGGTCGCGCCTCCGTCACCGGCGCGCAGAATAGTGGCCGCCGCACCGTCGCCGAACAGGCTGGCGGCGACGATATTGGCCTTGGTCAACTCATCGTGGCGCACCGCAAGCGTACAGAGTTCGAGTGCGGCCAGAAGCACGTTTGTACCGGGCCGCGCCTGCGCAAGGCGCGCCGCGATCGACAGCCCCGACACGCCGCCCCCACACCCCAAACCGAAAACGGGCACGCGCGACACGTCGCTACGCAAGCCGAGTTTGCCGGCGACGCGCGCCTCCAGCGTCGGCGTCGCGATGCCGGTCGAACATACCGTGACGACGGTATCGATGTCGCTGGCCGAGAGATCGGCACGCGCGATGGCTTTACGCGCGACATCGACAAACAGGAATTCCGCGCCTTCCAGGAAAGCCCGTGTCCGCTCCGGCCAGCCACGCCGCTCGAGATACCATTCGATCGGTTTGACCCCATAACGATGGCGGATGCCGGTATTGGCAAACAGGCTCGAAAGCGTCTCGAACTGCGGGTAACGATCAGCGAGGAGGTCGTGCGCAGCCTGGAGGATTTGCTTCTGATGGAATTGATATGGCGGAATCGAGGTCGCCAGCGAAACCAGCGCGGCCGTGTGGTTCATGTCGCTGTCCCCGCCTTCGGTACTCCAACATATGAGACCGCGCGATCATGCGAATATTTCGTCGACTGCCGTCATCGAACGGCTTTCGGCATTCACTATAATTTGAATGCAGCCCTTTGATGTCGCAATCGTGTCGCGGCAGATCGGTCGCTCACACCGTCTTTTCCGGCCATCGGCAGAGATCGTTGATCAAGCACACCTCGCAACGCGGCTTGCGGGCGAGGCAGGTGTAGCGTCCGTGCAGGATCAGCCAATGATGGGCGTGCAGCATGAACTCGGACGGGATCACTTTCTCCAGCCCAAGTTCGACCTCGAGCGGCGTGTTGCCGGGCGCCAGCCCCGTGCGGTTGCCGACGCGGAATACGTGGGTATCCACCGCCATGGTGTGCTCGCCAAAGGCCATGTTGAGCACGACATTGGCGGTCTTGCGCCCGGCGCCGGGCAGCGTCTCGATCTCGGCGCGGGTGCGCGGCACCTCGCCGCCGAATTCGGCGATCAGTTTTTCCGACAGCGCGATGACGTTCCTGGCCTTGTTGCGATAGAGCCCGATCGTCTTGATGTACTCGCGCACTTTCTCCTCGCCGAGCGCGATCATCTTCGAAGGCGTATCGGCCACCGCAAACAGCGCGCGCGTCGCCTTGTTGACACCGGCATCCGTTGCCTGCGCCGACAGCACCACGGCGACCAGCAGCGTATAGGGGTTGAGATGCTCGAGCTCGCCCTTCGGCTCCGGACTGGCTTTGCGAAACCGGCTGAACGCCTCGTGGACCTCGGCCGGTGTCCAGGGTTTTGGCTTTAGAGATTTTGGCTTGGCTGATTTCTTCGCAAGGCTGGGCAACGCCTTGGCGGCCTTCTTTGCCACTTTCTTCGGCACGAACGGAACGCGGGATTTTTTGGCGCTGACAGAGCGGGTGATTTTGGCCATGATCGGGATATACTGATACGCGATGACCGCAGGCAACGACTTTGATCCGGCGCTCGACCAGCCGACGCTGTTTTCGGCGCGGGTGACGCCGCATCGCTCGCTCAATCGAACCGGCTTTCTGGTGCTGATGACGTTCATCGGCGCGGTCAGCTTTGTCGCCGGCGTCGCATTCTGGCTGATGGGCGCCTGGCCGGTTTTGGGATTTTTCGGCTTCGACGCGCTGGTGATCTACTGGGCGTTCCGGATCAATTTTCGCAGCGCTGACGCCACCGAGGATATCGTGGTGACGCCGTCGGAATTGCGCGTGCGGCGCGTCAACCATCGCGGCCATCTGCTCGAATGGTCGTTCAATCCGCTCTGGGTGCGGCTCGAACAGACCGGCGACCCTGAATTTGGCATCGAGCGGCTTTACCTGGTCTCTCGCGGCCGCCGGGTCTCGATCGGCCACTTTCTTGGACCGGACGAAAAAGCTAGCTTTGCCAAAGCCTTATTGGCCGCACTACAGACCGCCAAGCGCGGCGTCAGCTACAATCCCATCACTTAAGGCTTTCTTTTTTGACGCGTTTTCTTCACGCGACCCGGTTCCCACTTCGCTCGAAAACGCTACGTTGGCTTGTCGGAAATCGGGTGGTTTGAAGCGCGCATGAGCCCTAAATCAGACCCCATGATGATATCAGCCATACATGACCAGCGTCTGGCCAGGCCGGGCCACCAGAACGCCGCGCTGCGCGATTACGATTCAGTTCGGCGCGCCATCGCCTTCATCTCCGAGCGCTGGCGTGCGCAGCCGACCATCGAGGCGATGGCGGATGCCGCTGCGGTGACGCCGGACGAACTGCACCATCTGTTCCGCCGCTGGGCCGGGCTCACGCCGAAGGCCTTCATGCAGGCGCTGACGCTGGATCACGCCAAGGGCCTGTTGCGCGATTCCGCCAGTGTGCTCGATGCCGCACTCGACTCTGGCCTATCGGGCCCGGGCCGGCTGCATGACCTGTTCGTCACCCATGAAGCGATGTCGCCGGGCGAATGGAAGAACGGCGGCGCCGGCATGACGCTGCGCTACGGTTTCCACGCTTGCCCCTTCGGCACCGCGATCGTGATCGCGAGCGAGCGCGGGCTGGCGGGGCTTGCCTTCGCCGATCCCGGCGAGGAGCCGACGGCGTTTGCCGACATGAAGCGGCGCTGGCCGAACGCCACCTATGTCGAGGACCACGACGGCACCATTGGCCTCGCGCAACGCATCTTCGACACGAGACTATGGCGGCCGGACCAGCCGCTCCGCGTGGTCCTGATCGGCACCGATTTCGAGGTGCGGGTGTGGGAGACGCTCTTGAAAATCCCGATGGGCCGCGCGGTCTGCTATTCCGACATCGCCAGCAAGATCAAAAACCCGAAGGCGTCACGCGCCGTCGGCGCCGCGGTCGGCCGTAACCCGGTGTCGTTCGTGGTGCCCTGCCATCGCGCGCTCGGCAAGGGCGGCGCGCTGACCGGCTATCACTGGGGCATCACACGGAAACAGGCGATGCTCGGCTGGGAAGCCGGACAGGTTGGGCTGCATTGACGTCGTAGGGTGGGTTAGCGAAGCGTAACCCACCGAACGGTTCGATAAGACGGCGGATTACGCTTCGCTAATCCGCCCTACGATTCCAGATCGCGCTCACGCCGCCAGATCAAGCTTCGTCGCCACGGTCGAATCCGCATTCAGCCGGTAGATCACCGGCACGCCGGTTGCGAGTTCGCGTTTCAAAATCTGCTCGGGCGTCAGCTTCTCCAGCACCATGATCAGCGCACGCAGCGAATTGCCGTGGGCGGCGACCAGCGTGCGCTGTCCGCGCAGTACGCAGGGCAGAATCTCCTGCACGTAATAAGGCAGCGCACGCGCCAGCGTATCCTTCAGGCTTTCGCCGCCGGGCGGCGGCACGTCGTAGGAGCGGCGCCAGACCAGCACCTGGTCCTCGCCCCATTTCTTGCGGGCGTCATCCTTGTTGAGACCGGAGAGGTCGCCGTAGTCGCGCTCGTTGAGCGCGAGGTTCTTCATCGTCGGCAGTCCGGTCTGCCCGATCTCGGCGAGCATCAGGTCGAGCGTATGCTGGGCGCGGGTCAGCACCGAGGTGAAGGCAACGTCGAACGTCAGCCCTTGTGCCTTTAATTTGCGGCCGGCCTCCTTGGCTTCGGCGATGCCCTGTTCGGTGAGATCAGGGTCCTTCCAGCCGGTGAACAGGTTTTTCAGATTCCATTCGCTCTGGCCGTGCCGCACGAGCACGAGAAGACGGTCGCTCATTGAAAGGATTTCCGTTTTTCGTTTCGGATGGGATTAGAAATCGGTCAGGCCGAGCACGTCGGCCATGGTGTAGAAGCCGGGCTTCCTGCCGTGCGCCCATAGCGCGGCTTTCACGGCGCCTTGCGCGAACATGGTCCGGTCCTCGGCGCGGTGGGTCAGTTCGATGCGCTCCATGGCGCCGGCGAAGATCACGCTGTGATCACCGGTGACGGTGCCGCCGCGCAAGCTCGCAAAGCCGATATCGCCCGGCCGGCGCGCGCCGGTATTCCCGTCGCGGCCACGGTCCGAATGGGTATGCAGATCGACGCCGCGGCCGGCGGCGGCGGCTTCACCGAGCAGGAAGGCGGTGCCCGATGGCGCGTCGATCTTGGCCCTGTGATGCATTTCGAGGATTTCGATGTCGAAGCTTTCGTCCAGCGACTGCGCGACGCGCTTGACCAGCGCGGCGAGCAGATTGATGCCGAGGCTCATATTGCCAGATTGCACCACCACCGCGCGCGACGTGACGCTCTTGATCACGGCCATGTCGGACACCGACAGCCCGGTGGTTCCGACAATGTGCACGAGGCCGCGTTGGGCGGCGATCGCGACGTTGGCGATGGTGGCGGCGGGCACGGTGAAATCCAGAATGCCGTCGGCATCGGCCGACAGCGTCCACAGGTCGGCCGAAAGTTTGACGCCATTCTCCGGCAATCCCGCGAGCACGCCGGCATCCTTGCCCAGCAGTTCCGAGCCCGGCGCTTCCAGCGCGCCGGCCAGCACCGCGCCCGGCGTATCCGAAATGACGCGCACCAGCGCGCGGCCCATCCGGCCGCCGGCCCCCGCAACGATCAATCGCATATCGGCCATGGCTTTACCTCTGAACGGGGTATAGCCGGGGCAGGCTGTTCCGGCAACCAATCAGGGCCCGCCACGCGTCCGGCCCCTCAGGGCTGCGGGCCATCATAGCCTTCGATGATGATGAGATCGGCGACCGAATGCGGCAGCCGCACCTTGATGTTTTCCTGGTATTCCGGCGAGTGGTAGCAGGCCAGCGCTGTCTCATAGTCGGGAAATTCGATCACCACATTGCGTGAGCGGCTTTGGCCTTCGATGGCCGTGAATTTGCCGGCACGCACGACGAAGCGCCCGCCGAATTTCTTGAAGATGGCCGGGTTGGCCGCGGCATAGGCCTTGTAGCCTTCGTCATTGTGCACGTCGACACGCGCGATCCAGTATCCCTTGGCCATCTCACTCTCCGTTTCTTGTTTCGCTACCTTGCCAACGCCTGTTTGATTTCCGCCTGAATGGCGTCCGCCGCCGCCTTGGGATCGGCGGCTTCCGTAACCGGCCGTCCGACCACCAGATAGTCCGCGCCGGCGGCGATGGCGCGCGCCGGCGTCATGATGCGCTTCTGGTCGCCGGTCGCCGCACCCGCCGGGCGAATGCCTGGTGTCACCAGATTCATCTGGTGACCGACGATCTTGCGCAGCGCCGCCGCCTCTTCCGGCGAGCTGACGAGGCCGTCGACGCCGAGCACCTGCGCCTGCTGCGCGCGCGCTTCCACCAGGTCGGAGACGTTGAGGCGGTAGCCCGCGGCATGCAGATCGCCGTCGTCATACGACGTCAGCACGGTGACGGCGAGAATCTTCAGGCCCGATCCGGCGCGCGCCTCGACCGCGGCCTTCATGGTCTGCGGATAGGCGTGCACGGTGAGGAAGGTCGCGCCAAGCTTTGCGACGCTCTCGACGCCGCGCGCCACCGTGTTGCCGATGTCGTGCAGCTTGAGATCGATAAAAACCTTCTTGCCGGACTTGGCCAATTGCTGCGCCAGTGGCAATCCGCCGGCATAGGCCAGTTGATAGCCAATCTTGTAGAAGCTCACGCTGTCACCGAGCCGCGCAATCAGCGCTTCCGCCTCGGCCACCCCGGGCAGATCGAGCGCGACGATCAGGCGGTCCTTCGGAGCGATTACGGCTGGCTGCATGTCACCTCACATCATGCGTTGGGAAACGTCGATCAACTGCCGCACCAGCGCTTTCAGCGCCTCGCTGTCGGCAGCATTCTTCAGCCGGTCCATCTCGTCATAGGCATCGTCGGCAAACGACAATGCGAACTGGTTCGGGATCACCTGGGCATGGCAGGCCGACAGGATCAGCCGCAGCGCGGCCAGCGCGCGGGCGCCGCCGAGCCGCCCGCCGGAGGCGGAGGCGATCGCAAACACCCGCTCGCGAAATACCTGCCCGCGGGTCTCGTGCGCGTCCTGCACCCGGCTCACCCAGTCGATGGTGTTTTTCACCAGCGCCGGCACCGAGGAATTGTACTCCGGCGTCACGATCAGCACGCCATGATGGCCCGCCATCATGCGCTTCAGATTGACCGCGTGCTTCGGCACGCCGGACTTCGCCTGCAGGTCGCCGTCATAGATCGGCAGCGGAAAATCGCCGAGCGAGATCCGGGTGATTTCGGCGCCTTGCTGCGCCAGTGCATGCGCGGCAACGGCCGCCAGCTTCGCATTGAGCGAGCCGGTGCGGAGCGATCCCGGGATCACGAGGATTTTCACTGCGGACATATGTCAGAAATCGCGTTCAGGACGAACCCGCGCGACAGCGCAGGGGAGCTCAGCCCTTGCGATACACCCAGACCCGCGCGGGCGGAAGATTCATCCAGATCCGCTCGGAGGCTTCTGTGGACACACCCGGCAGCGATTTCGGGATCGGCGGCGCGACCGAATAGGTGAACTGCACGAAGGGGGCGCCGGGCGCGAGCGCCAGGAAGGCGTCGCGGATCAGTTTCAGACGCGTCAGCATCGGTTTGGTCACCAGCGGCAGGCCGGAGACCACGGCCGAGGCCGGCGCATCCAGTACCTCGCCGAGCGAGTCGCGCAGCGCATAGGCATCGCCCTGCACCACCTTGGCCTGCGGATAGCGGTCGCGCAGCAGCGCACAGAATCCGGGATTGTACTCGACCAGCACCAGCCGCTTCTGGTCGACGCCATGTTCGATCAGCGCATTGGTGATTGCCCCGGTCCCCGGTCCGAGCTCGATCACCGGTCCTTTGGAATCGACGTCGACATATTGCGCCATGGTCCGGGCGAGCAACTTGCTCGACGGCATCACCGCACCCATGTGCAGCGGCTTTTCGATCCATGAACGAAGGAAGCGAACCTCATCGTCCAGACGGAGAGGTTTCTTCAACGCACGCACGGACGATTGCAAAGGCATGTCGCTACCAGGCGGGACCGCTAACAAAGCGGGGGATGTCAGAAAACAGTCATAAACACGTATAGGTCGACGGGTTTGTGGTCAAGCCAAACGGTAACGCGCTAGGTCCGCCAAAGCGCCGACGATCTGGCGATAAGACGCTGTGCAAGCTGAATGAATCATGACTGCGAGGGCGAGAACTGCGCTTCGCGCAGCTCGCGTTCGCGCGGGTCAGGAGCCCGCGCGGTTGCCGAAGAAGTCCTTGACCTTGGTGAAGAAGCCCGCCGCTTCCGGCTGGGTGGCGCCGGACGACAATTTTTCGAACTCGGCCAGCAGTTCCTGCTGTTTCTTGGTCAGATTTTGCGGCGTTTCGACCATAACCTGGACATACATGTCGCCGGTCTGGCGCGAGCGGAGCACCGGCATGCCTTTTGATGCAATGCGGAAACGGCGGCCGGACTGCGTCCCGGCCGGTACTTTCACCTTGGTCTTGCCCTTGTCGATGGTCGGGACCTCGAATTCGCCGCCGAGCGCGGCGGCGACCATCGAAATCGGAACCCGGCAATGCAGATCGGCGCCATCGCGCTGGAAGAATTCGTGGGTGGCCAGCGACAGGAAAATATAGAGATCGCCGGGCGGCCCGCCGCGGACGCCGGCCTCGCCTTCGCCGGCCAGGCGGATGCGGGTGCCGTCCTCGACGCCCTGCGGGATGTTGACCGACAGCGTCCGGTCGCGCGTCACCCGTCCCGAGCCCGAGCAGTTCGGGCAGGCGTCCTCGATCATCTGGCCGCGGCCCTGACAGCCGGGGCAGGTCCGCTCCAGCGTGAAGAAGCCCTGGGCTTGCCGCACGCGGCCAGCGCCGCCGCAGTGCGAGCAGGTCTTCGGCTTGGTGCCGGCCTTGGCGCCGGTGCCCGAACAGGGTTCGCAGGTGACCGAGACCGGAATCTCGATCTGCGCAGTCTTGCCCTGAAAGGCTTCCTCCAGCGTGATTTCCATGTTGTAGCGCAGGTCGGCGCCACGCTCGCGTCCACCGCTGCGCCGCTGCCCGGCCATGCCGAACAGGTCTTCGAAAATATCGGAGAATGACGAGGCGAAGCCGGCGCCGAAGCCGGGACCGCCGCCGCCCATGCCCTGCTCGAACGCGGCATGGCCGTAGCGGTCATAGGCGGCGCGCTTCTCGCCGTCTTTCAGGACCTCGTAGGCTTCGTTGATTTCCTTGAAGCGGACTTCGCTGGTGGCATCGCCCGGATTCTTGTCCGGATGCCATTTCATCGCGAGCTTGCGGAACGCCGCCTTGAGCTTGGACTCGTCCGCGTTCCGTTCGACTTCCAGGGTTTCGTAATAGCAGCGCTTGGTGGACATCAGTCAAACCCGCCCGAAATTCATCTTCATGCCGCAGGCACGCTCAATAGAAAGATGCAGCCTTCGGCTTAAAGAAAAATGACCCCCACCCATCGAACGCAAGCCGCGCGCTCTTTTGGATGAGGGTCATGATCGAAAGCCCGCTTACGCCGACTTCTTGTTGTTCTTGTCGTCGTCGACCTCGGTGAACTCCGCGTCGACCACGTCATCCTTGGCAGCATCCTTCTTGGCGTCCGCCTCGGCCTGCTGCTTGTACATGGCCTCGCCGAGCTTCATCGAGGCCTGCGCTAGCGTGTTGGTCTTGGCCTTGATGGCCTCGGCATCGTCGCCCTTCAGCGCTTCCTTCAAATCGCTGACGGCGTCCTCGATGGCGCGGCGCTCGCTTTCCTCGACCTTCGAACCGTGCTCGGCCAGCGCCTTCTCGGTGGAATGCACCAGCGCGTCGGCATGGTTCTTGGCGTCGACCGCCTCGCGGCGCTTCTTGTCCTCGGCCGCATTGGCTTCGGCGTCCTTGACCATCTTCTGGATGTCGGCTTCCGAGAGGCCGCCGGAGGCCTGGATCCGGATCTGCTGCTCCTTGCCGGTCGCCTTGTCCTTGGCGGAGACATTGACGATGCCGTTGGCGTCGATGTCGAAGGTGACCTCGATCTGCGGCATGCCGCGCGGCGATGGCGGAATGCCCATCAGGTCGAACTGGCCGAGTACCTTGTTGTCGGCAGCCATTTCGCGCTCGCCCTGGAAGACGCGGATGGTGACGGCGTTCTGGTTATCCTCGGCGGTCGAGAACACCTGGCTCTTTTTGGTCGGGATCGTGGTGTTGCGGTCGATGATGCGGGTGAACACGCCGCCCAGCGTCTCGATGCCGAGCGAAAGCGGGGTCACGTCGAGCAGCAGCACGTCCTTGACGTCGCCCTGCAGCACGCCGGCCTGGATCGCCGCACCGATGGCGACGACTTCGTCCGGATTGACGCCCTTATGCGGCTCCTTGCCGAACAGCTGCTTCACGACTTCCTGAACCTTCGGCATGCGGGTCATGCCGCCGACCAGCACCACTTCGCCGATTTCGGCGGCGGTGAGGCCTGCGTCCTTCAGCGCCTTGCGGCAGGGCTCAATGGTCTTCTGGATGAGATCGTCGACCAGGGCCTCGAACTTGGCGCGGGTCAGCTTCATCGTCAGATGCTTCGGCCCGGTCTGGTCGGCCGTGATGAAGGGCAGGTTGATTTCGGTCTGCGTGGTCGAGGACAACTCGATCTTGGCCTTTTCGGCGGCCTCTTTCAGGCGCTGCAAGGCAAGCTTGTCGTTGCGCAGGTTGATGCCCTGCTCCTTCTGGAACTCATCGGCCAGATAGCTGACGAGCCGCATGTCGAAATCTTCACCGCCGAGGAAGGTGTCGCCGTTGGTCGACTTCACCTCGAACACGCCGTCGCCGATTTCAAGAATGGAGACGTCGAAGGTGCCGCCGCCGAGGTCGTACACCGCGATGGTACCGGATTTCGATTTGTCGAGACCGTAGGCGAGCGCTGCCGCCGTCGGCTCGTTGATGATGCGCAGCACTTCGAGGCCGGCGATCTTGCCGGCGTCCTTGGTGGCCTGACGCTGCGCGTCGTTGAAGTAGGCGGGAACGGTGATGACGGCCTGCTCGACCTTCTGGCCGAGATGGGCTTCCGCGGTCTCCTTCATCTTCTGCAGGATGAAGGCGGAGACCTGCGAGGGCGAATAGGTCTTGCCGTCGGCTTCGACCCAGGCGTCGCCGTTCGATGCCTTGACGATCTTGTAGGGGACGAGCTTCTTGTCCTTCTCGACCATCGGGTCGTCGTAGCGGCGGCCGATCAGGCGCTTCACCGCAAAGAACGTACGCTCGGGATTGGTCACCGCCTGACGCTTGGCGGGCTGGCCGACGAGGCGCTCGCCGTCATCGGTGACGGCAACGATCGAAGGCGTCGTGCGCATGCCTTCCGCGTTCTCGATGACTTTCGCAGTCTTGCCATCCATTACGGCGACGCACGAATTCGTGGTGCCGAGATCGATCCCAATGACCTTTCCCATGGTCCTCATATCCTTCTTGTTGCGGCAGGTTGGCTGGGCCCTGGACGGCGCACCTAACCGAACCCCCAACGATCAAATACTCGCGATATTGCGACGGTGAGCCTCATATAGGAGGGGGGGTCGGGCCTGCAAGGACCGAGCGCAAGCTTAGGGCCTGAAAAGGCTGACGTTTGAAAGATTGTGTCAGGCCGGGGCGGCGGCGCATCAGTGCCTGGAGCGGCGTTAAGAAATCGGCAAGGCCGCGGATCGCAGGCCGCTGCCCTCTCGCCGCCGGAGCGCTGCGCAGCACTGCGGCTCCCTCCCCATCGAAGGCCCGGCCGCCGTGGGAAGGGACGCGGTATTTGGCCGCTGGAAGCGCCTCAAAAAGAGCCCGGATACCGGGCAGAATCCCGCAAAATGGCCGACATATCGGACCGTAACGGTGGAACGGACCCCTACCCTGCCCTGTTGCAGGGACATCAAAACCGCTAAAAGCGGGCCGACTGGAACGACCCCTGTCGTGCCCCAAGGCTCCAAGATTCCACCAGAGATTCCTAGCTGCATCGTCGGACCACTGAACGGCCCCATGCAAACCCGGTAGATCCTCCATGAAGCTACTTCGATACTTCGCTGCGGTTGCCCTGATTGTTTCCGCCAATTCTACCGTGTTTTCTTCTGCGTTCGCCGCCGACCCGGTCTTCCCGCCGGGCGCCAGGGTGGGCATGACGCCCCTGGTCGGCCTCAACAAGGCCAGAACATTCATCGGCTTCGAGACCGAGGATCAGGGGGTCAAGGTCCTGATCGCTGACCTCCCCGCCGAGGCCTATGGCGAGGTCTCCAATGCCTTCAAGGCCAACCCGGGCGGCACCGGCGGCATCAAGCCGGAGAGCATCGAGACCGCGGCCGGGCTCGCCTACTACACCGTCGAAAACGCCAAGGACGGCGCCACCAATGTGCGCCGCTATTCGATGATCCTGCCCGGCCCCACCTTCTCCGGCTATGTCGCCGTGCAGGTGCCCGAAAACGCTTCCAGGATCTATACCGACGACGCCATCCGCCAGATGTTCGCTTCCGCCGTGATCCGCAACGAGGTCCCAGTCGAGGAGCAGCTCGGGCTGATGCCGTTCAAGATCAGCGAGCTCTCCAGCTTCAAGAACATCCGCACGCTGGCGCCGGGCGCAGCCCTCATTCTCTCCGACGGGGACGAAAAGACCGGCTTCGAAGCCGCGCCCTTCATGATCATCGGCCTGATCGGCTCGACGGCGGCTTCGCCGGACGATCGCGGCCGCTTCGCCCAGCAGATCGCGACCACCATCCCCGGCGTGCGCGACGGCAGGATCACGATGTCGGAGCCGGTCCGCATCGATGGCCAGCCCGGCTACGAGACCCGGATCGACGCCACCAGCGGCAAGAACAATACGCCGGTCACCATCGTGCAATGGCTGCGGTTCGGCGCCCAGACCTCGATGCGCATCATCGGCTCTTCGCCGCGCGACGACTGGACCAAGGCCTTTCCACGCTTCCGCGCGGTGCGCGACGGAATTCATCCGCGTGGCTGATCCGGAAATTTGCAGGGCGCGCCGAATTTTCGGGCTTTCGTTCGTACACAAATGGAACTAGCTTTTCCGCGTCGGGTTTCAACAACCGGGGAGAAGCATCATGTTTACTCGCAGGCTGGTTCTGACAGGTCTCGGCGCGACGTCCGTCGCTGCCCTCGTCCCAGGCGCGCTCTGGGCCGCGCCGATCAAGCCCGATGACGCTTCCGCGCTGCTCGTCATCGACGTGCAAAACTGTTTCCTTCCCGGCGGCAGCCTCGCGGTCAAGGACGGCGAGCAGGTCGTTCCAATCATCAACCGCATCGCCAAGGGCTTTGCCAATGTCGTGATAACACAGGACTGGCACACCGCGGACCATGTCTCGTTCGCGACATCGCATTCCGGCAAGAAGCCGTTCGAGACGGTCAGCCTGCCCTACGGCAAGCAGGTGCTGTGGCCCGATCACTGTGTGCAGGGGACCGAAGGCGCGTCGCTGTCGAAGGACCTGGCGATCCCGCATGCCGGGCTCGTCATCCGCAAGGGTTTCAACAAGAACGTGGACAGCTATTCGGCCTTCACCGAGGCCGACGGCAAGACCACGACGGGGCTCGCCGCCTACCTGAAGGCACGCAAGGTGAAGCGGGTGTTCCTCGCCGGCCTCGCCACCGACTACTGCGTGGCATGGAGCGCGCTCGACGCGCGCAAAGCGGGCTTTGAAACCTATGTCATCGAGGACGCTTGCCGCGGCATCGACTTGCAGGGTTCGCTCGCCAAGGCCTGGGCCGACATGACCAAAGCCGGCGTCAAGCGCATCCAGTCGAGCGATATCGCGGCTTAACGCCGTATCCTCTTGCAGAGGTCCGGGATGTCCGACCTGACGGCTCCGTCCGCGTTCGAGTTGGCCCGTCGTGCGCCGTCACAGCGCACGGCGGGGCTTATTTCGGGCATGACCGGTTACCGTGAAACAGCGCATGGCCGGTTTTCCCAGCGCGAAACCGCATCGCTGGTGGCACCCCTGATCATCAGCTTCGGAACGCCGTTCCTGATCGCGCTCGGGCGCCAGCCCGATGCCGCCGACCGCCAGCCGAGCTTCGCCGCCGGGCTTTACGCCGGCCCGGTCCTGATCGAGTCCGACGGCGGCGCCGAATGCGTGCAGGTGGATTTCACGCCGCTGGGTGCCTACCGCTTCTTTGGCAACGCCGTCGTCGATCTCGCCGCGCGCATGGTCGAGATCGGCGACGTGCTGGGCCGCGAAGGCCGGCAACTGCGCGAGCGGCTTGGTGCGACTTCCGGTTGGCAAAACCGTTTCGATCTGGTCGAGGATTTTGTTGCTGATCGCGCCAACCACCTGCCGTCGCCCGAGATCGAATTCGCCTATCGAAGATTGGCGCGCACGGCGGGTGGAGCGCGGATCACCGCGCTCGCGAAAGAGATAGGCTGGAGCCGCAAGCACCTGGTGAACCGTTTTCGATCCGAACTCGGTCTCGCGCCGAAGCCGGTTGCCCGGATCATGCGTTTCCATCGCGCCTGTCGGCTTGCACAAACAGGAGAAGCGCGCGGCTGGGCCGGGGTTGCGGCCGAGAGCGGTTATGCCGACCAGGCGCATCTCGCCCGCGAATTTTCAACTCTTGCCGGCGAGCCGCCAACGGCCTGGGCCCGCCGGCTGGCGCTGACCGACAGCCGCCTGATACGCCCGCTGGACGCCTAGTTTGATCTGGTAAAAAATCTTCAAGCCGACGCGGCCGCGCTCGCCCATATTGGCGGGGCAGCTCTCAGCAAGGAGGTTTGCTGTGACCCATCAAAATGAGACCGAAGCGCCGCGCATCTATCCGACGATGCGCTGCCGGGATACCGAGGCCATGATCGGCTGGCTGAAGGAAGTGGTCGGCTTCACCGAGCGCGTCGTCTACCGCAACGGCGACACGGTACACCATGCCGAACTTGCCTACGGCCCCTCGCTGCTGATGCTCGGCCAATGCCACGATGACGAATACGGCAAACTTGTCGGCGACATCGGCGGTCGCCGCACGGATGCGCTCTACGTCGCCGTCGACGATCCGGACGGGCTGCACGCCAGGGTCAAGGCATCAGGCGCCAGGATCGAGATGGCGCTGCACGACACGGATTATGGCAGCCGCGACTTCGCCTGCCGGGATCCGGAAGGCAATCTCTGGAGCTTTGGCACGTACCGGCCGAAGGCGGACGAGAAGCCATAGAGCGTTTTCGAAGCCGGCTCAGCTCGCGACGTCGGTCGCCGGCGCGGCCTTCGCGCCGCCCTTGGAAACGGCGACCAGCGCCGGGCGCAGCACGCGCTCGCCAATCATGAAGCCGGCCTGCACGACCTGGACCACCGTCCCGGACGGAACGGACGGATCGGGCACTTCGTACATCGCCTGCTGGAAATTGGGATCGAACTTTTCGCCCGACGGATCGAACTTCTTGACGCCGTTCTTCTCCAGCGTGTTGAGCAGCGAACGCTCGGTCAGTTCCACGCCCTCGATGAAGGCCTTGATGCCGGGATCGGCGGTCTCCCGGGCTTCGGGTGGAATGGCGTCGAGCGCGCGCTGCAGATTATCGGCGATATCGAGAATGTCGCGCGCGAAACCGGTGATGCCGTACATCTTGGAATCGGCCACCTCACGCCTGGTGCGCTGGCGCAGGTTTTCCATTTCCGCCAGCGTGCGCAGCATCTTGTCCCGCGACTCGGCCAGTTCCCTGGTCAGCGCCTCATTCGATCCTTCCTCGGGATCGTCGGGCATGATGTAGGGTTTTGAGACCACGGGCTCGCCGGTCTGGGCCGGGTTCACCGCATCATCATTCGGCCGGTTGGGATCGGTCATAAGACTGCCTTCTCAAAAAACGGATCTGGTTCGATGGGGATTTGCTGCCGGGGATATCGTGCTTTAGGGGCCGAAAATCAAGCTTTCCATAGCGTTTTCGAGCGAAGTGGGTACCGGTTCGCATAGCAATCAAGCTTGCGCAGATTGCGTAGACTTATCTGCGGTAGAAAACGCGTCAAAACAAGAACGTCCGGGATTGGGGCCCTATTCGGGCCGATCAGCCGCCCAGCAGGCGGCTGACGATCCGGGCGGCGTAGTCCACCGTCGGGATGACCCGGGCGTAGTTCAGCCGCGTCGGCCCGATCACGCCGAGAACGCCGACAATGCTGCCGGTAGCATCGCTGTAAGGCGCGATGATGGTGGAGGAACCGGACAGCGAAAACAGCTTGTTCTCCGATCCGATGAAAATCCGCACCCCTTCGGCGCGCTCGGCCCGGCCCAACAGATCGATCACGCCGCGCTTGGTCTCGAGATCGTCGAACAACGACTTGACGCGTTCGAGATCCTCCAGCGCGTGCAGGTCTTCGAGCAAATTGGCATGGCCGCGCACGATCAATTGCCGGTCCTCGTGTTCGCCGCCGGACCAGCTCGCGATGCCGGCCGCAATCACCTTCTGTGTCAATTGATCGAGTTCGGCGCGGCTCTGCGACAGCGCGGTTTCGAGTTCAAGCCGCGCTTCCGCAAGCGTCCGCCCGCGAATCCGCGAATTGAGGAAGTTGGTCGCTTCGGTCAGTGCGGACGAGGGAACGCCGGGCGGCAGCGCCAGCACGCGGTTTTCGACCTGGCCGTCTTCGCCGACCAGCACCACCAGCGCGCGCTCCGGCTCGAGCCGGACGAATTCGATGTGTTTGAGCCGCGAATTGGATTTGGCGGTCAGCACCACGGCCGCGGCCCGGGTCAGGCCGGAGAGCCGCGTCAGCGCCTCGCCGAGCGCCGCCTCGACCGATTGCGCGCGTCCGACGGAGGCAAGCTGGTTCTGGATCGATTCCCGCTCGGGTTCGGTGAGGTCGCCGACCTGCATCAGGGCGTCGACGAAGAAACGCAGGCCGAGTTCGGTCGGAAGCCGGCCTGCCGAGGTATGCGGCGCATAGATCAGGCCAAGCGCTTCGAGGTCCGACATCACGTTGCGGACGGAAGCCGGCGACAGCGGCACCGCGATCAGGCGGGAGATATTGCGCGAGCCGACAGGTTCGCCGGTCGCGAGATAGCTCTCGACGATTTGACGAAAAATGTCGCGCGAGCGCTCGTTGAGCTGGGCGAGCCCGGCATGCGGCGCGATCAGGCCAATCGGATCGTGGTGGGCCACGGCTTAACTCCTTGGACAGCCCCTAACTTGTCGCTCCGGCGGGCCAATGACAAGCGTCCCTTTCCCTCCAAACAGGGCCAAAAGCCCTTGCCGCTGCGCACGCCCCCACCTACAAGCACCGCAAACGAATTTCGCTCGATTTCGAAAGGATTTCCCATGCGGCCAAGCCGCCGTGCGCCCGATGAGCTGCGCCCCGTGTCGCTGGAACGCGGCGTGGTCAAATATGCCGAAGGTTCCTGCATGGTGAAATTCGGCGACACCCATGTGCTGGTCACGGCAACGCTGGAAGAACGGCTGCCGCCCTGGCTGAAGGGCCAGGGGCGCGGCTGGGTCACCGCCGAATACGGCATGCTGCCGCGGGCCACGCTGGAACGCACCCGCCGCGAGGCCGCCGCCGGCAAGCAGGGCGGCCGCACCGTCGAGATCCAGCGGCTGATCGGCCGCTCGCTGCGCGCAGCCGTCGACCTCGAAGCGCTCGGCGAGCGCCAGATTACCGTCGATTGCGACGTGATCCAGGCCGATGGCGGCACCCGCACCGCTTCGATCACCGGCGCCTGGGTGGCGCTGGCCGACTGCATCTCGTGGATGAAGACCCGCAACATGCTGAAGACCAATGTGCTGCGCGACAATGTCGCCGCGATCTCCTGCGGCATCTACAACGGCACGCCGGTGCTCGACCTCGATTATGCCGAGGATTCCCAGGCCGAGACCGACGCCAATTTCGTCATGACCGGCGACGGCCGCATCATCGAGGTGCAGGGCACTGCCGAAAAGACGCCGTTCTCGCAAGACGAGTTCCTCGCGCTGATGGAACTGGCGCGCAAGGGTGTCGCGCGTCTGGTGGACTTGCAGAAGATGGCCGTCGCGTAGTCTGATCGCACATGCACCGTCGAATCACCGGCGCCCTCGTGATCGCGACCCACAATCCCGGCAAGCTCGCCGAGATGCGGGAATTGCTGGCGCCGCATGGCGTCGAGGCCGTTTCCGCGGGCGAGCTGGGCCTCGGCGAACCGGAGGAAAGCGGCCAGACGTTTCGCGCCAATGCGGCGATCAAGGCGATCGCGGCGGCGAAGGCGGCGCAGCTGCCGGCCTTTGCCGACGATTCCGGCCTTGTGGTCGATGCGCTGGATGGCGCTCCCGGCATTTACTCGGCGCGCTGGGCCGGAGAGGGCAAGGATTTCATGACGGCGATGGCGCGGATCGAGCGCCTGCTGCAGGAGCGCGGCGCCGCCACGCCCGACAAGCGCAAGGCGCATTTCGTCTCGGCCCTGTGCGTCGCCTGGCCCGACGGTCATCTGGAAGAGGTCGAGGCCCGCGCCGATGGAACTTTGGTCTGGCCGCCGCGCGGCACCGCCGGTTTCGGCTATGATCCGGCGTTCCTGCCCGATGGGCACGTCAGGACCTTTGGCGAGATGACCTCGATCGAGAAACACGGCCTGCCGCCGCTCGGCCTCGGCCTGTCGCACCGGGCGCGTGCCTTCGTCAAACTGGCGGAGATTTGTCTTGGCTAGCGCCGAACGCCACTACCCGAAGCAAGCCGCCTTCGGCGTCTACGTGCACTGGCCATTCTGCCTGTCGAAATGCCCGTATTGCGATTTCAACAGCCACGTCCGCCACGCGCCGATCGACGAGGAGAGATTTGCCCGTGCGTTTGCGCGCGAGATCGAAACCACAGCGGCGCGCGCGCCGGGACGCACCGTCACGTCGATCTTTCTCGGCGGCGGCACGCCGTCGCTGATGCAGCCGCAAACCGTAGGCTCCATCCTGGATTCGATCGGCAAGCATTGGCACGTCGCCGACAATGTCGAGGTCACGCTGGAGGCCAATCCGACCAGCGTGGAAGCGACCCGGTTTCGCGGCTATCGCTCAGCCGGCGTCAACCGTGTCTCGCTCGGCGTGCAGGCGCTCGATGACGCCTCGCTGAAGGCGCTCGGACGATTGCACACCGCGCGCGAAGCACTGGACGCGGTCGCGATCGCGCGCAGCGCGTTCGACCGCTACTCGTTCGACCTGATCTACGCCCGTCCCGACCAGACGCCAAAGATGTGGGCGGACGAATTGAAGCTCGCGATTTCGGAAGCCGCCGAACATCTCTCGCTCTACCAGCTCACGATCGAGGAAGGCACGCCGTTCTTCGGCCTGCACGCGGCGGGCAATCTGAAAACGCCGGACGAGGCGGTTGCCCGCGCGCTCTACGATGTGACGCAGGAAGTCTGCGCGCATCACGGCTTGCCGGCCTACGAGATTTCCAACCACGCCCGCGCAGGCGCCGAATGCCAGCACAATCTGGTCTACTGGCGCGGCGATGAATATGCCGGCATCGGCCCGGGCGCGCATGGCCGCCTCGACATCGACGGTATCAGGCACGCGATCGCGACCGAAAAACGTCCTGAGGCCTGGCTGATGCGCGTCGAGGCCAATGGCCACGGCGTCATCACAGACGATTTTCTCAACAGCGAAGAGCGCGCCGACGAATTCCTGCTGATGGGATTGCGGCTCGCCGAGGGCATCGACCCCAAACGCTATGCGGCCTTGTCCGGCCGCGCGCTCGACCCGAGCCGGATCGCCGTGCTCCGCGAGGAAGGCGCCATCATCGTCGACGCCGACGGCAGGCTGCGCGTGACGCAGGCCGGATTCCCGGTGCTGGATGCGGTCGTGGCGGACCTCGCGGCGTGAAGGCTGTCGTTCCTGCGAAAGCAGAAACCCATAACCACCGACGTTGATTGCGGCTCGTCGGGAAACCTACGCCCCAAAGCTCTTCGGCGATCCCGCAACCGGCGTGCTGCCGCCGCTGGCGACCTTCATCACCGCAAGGCCGCGCTCGTTGGAGCCATCGGAGCGGAACCGGAACAGGCCGTCGATGCCGGCAAAGCCCGACGGGTTGGTCAGCGTCTCCGGCGCAAAACGTTGGGCGCCCTGCTTCGACAGCGCGGCGACGAGCGCGACCGCGTCATAGGCCAGCGTTGCGGTGCGCACGGGATCGGCGCCGTATTTGGCGCGGTAGCGGCCGGAGAAGGCGCGGAAACCCGACGGATCCGGCGCGGCATAGAGCCCGCCCTGCAGCACGGGGCTCGCATAGACGCGCGGATTGTCCCACAGGCCGGTACCGAGCAACTGGATGTTGCGCAAATTCGCGCCCGCCGCGGTCAAGGCATCCGCCGCCGCCACGACCGATTCGCCGTCGTCGGCGATGAACAGCGCGTCCGCCGAGCCCAGCGATTGCGCCACCGTCCGCGCCGCCGCGGAACGGTCGGAGGCATATTTCTCAAAGGCGACGATACGTCCCTTGCGGCCGACCGCCTGCTTGAAGGCTGCCTCCACCACATTGCCATAGGCGTTGTCGGGCAATAGCGCCGCGAAAGATTTCTTTCCGATGCTGGCGGAGTAATCGACGATCCGGTTGACGTCGGATTCGGGCAGGAAGCTGAGCAGATAGACGCCGCGTCCGGCCACGCTTGAGTCGGTCGAGAACGCGATCACCGAAACGCCCCGTGCGCGCGTCAGTTGCGCGGTCGCCGGCACCGAGGCCGCAAACAACGGACCCAGAATGATTTCCGCGCCTTCGCCGAGTGCCTCCTGGGTGACTTGTTGCGCGCCTTGCGGACTGCCGCCGTCGTCCTTGATCAGAAGCTGGATGTTGGGATTCTGGAATTCCGCCAGCGCCATCTCGGCCGCGCTCTTCATCGATTGCGCGGCGACGCCGGCATTGCCGGCGGCCGAGAGCGGCAGGATCAGGCCGACCTTGACCTGCCCGTTGCCGACCGCGAGCGGCTGCTGCTGCGGACCAGCCGGTCCCTCGGGCTGGGACGGGCCAAACGGGTTGGAAATCTGGGTGCCGGAGCAGGCGCCAAGCAGGGGCGCGCCGAGAATAAGGCCAACTGCCGCCCGCCGGGTTGGTCCTGACGGCCGAGGATCCGGAGATCCGGGCTTGCGATTGAGCGGGCCTACCATCTTGTCTCTTCTCTTGACCGACCGCCGTCGGCCAGGATTCCGGCTTTCTGAGCCGAGGCACCTGAACCGCTACTGAACCCAAATGCGGGATTCTGCAATATTGTCGAGAATTAGTTAACCAAAACAAAAGGATTACGGCACCGCCGCAGGTCGCCGGGAACTTCGGTCTTGCCGCCATCGCGCCGGATATAGCGCTTGCACCAAGACCCCTTTAGATTGGCATTATGCGCGCAAAACCCAGTTCGAACTACGGGTCTGATACCGAGCCGGGTTCGGCCAACAGAACATTTTTGATTCAGGGCCACGTCCTGAATGCCCCGAAGCCGGTTCCCGGCCTCTATCTGGTAGCGACCCCGATCGGCCATCTCGGCGACATTACCCTGCGCGCGCTGGAGACACTGGCCGGCGTCGACATCATCGCCTGCGAGGACACCCGCATCACCCGCCGCCTGACCGAGCGCTATGCGATCTCGGCGGAGCTCAAGCCGTATCACGAACATAACGCGGCGATGGCGCGGCCGAAAATCCTGGAAAAGCTGGCGCAGGGCGCCTCGATTGCCCTGGTGTCGGATGCCGGCACGCCCTTGATATCAGACCCCGGCTTCAAGCTGGTGCGCGAGGTCTGCGCCGCCGGCCACGCCGTGATCGCGGTGCCGGGCGCCTCCGCGGTGCTGACGGCGCTTTCGGTCGCAGCCCTCCCCACCGACCGGTTTTTCTTCGAAGGATTCTTGCCGGCCAGGCAAGTCGCGCGGCGGACGCGGCTCGCTGAACTTGCCCGGATCGACGCCACGCTGGTGATGTTCGAATCCGGCAACCGCGTGCAGGATACGCTGGCCGATCTTTCTGACATCATGGGCGGGCGCGACGCCGCGATCTGCCGCGAACTCACAAAACTGCACGAGGACATCACGCGCGCGCCAGTCACGGAGCTGGCGAAGGCCGCCGGCACGCTGGAAACCCGCGGCGAGTTCGTGCTCGTCGTCGGCCCGCCCCGCGCCGAGGAAGGGGTCATGACGCAGCACGATCTCGACGACCTTCTGCGAGCCTCGCTGGCACGCGACAGCGTCAAGGACAGCGTGGCGCATGCGGTCGAGCTTTCCGGGCGGCCGCGCCGCGAAGTCTATGCCCGCGCGCTGGAGCTCGCAAAAGAAGCCAGAGGCGGGCATGGCGAAGACTGACGGCACGTCGCCGCCGGACGCTGCGGCAAAGCCCGCCGCGCCCGAGCGGATCGCGGCCTTCCGCACCGGACTTTCGGCCGAAAGCCGCGCCGCCGCCTTTCTGATGGCCAAGGGCTACCGCATCCTCGCCAAACGCTTCCGCACCCCCTATGGCGAGATCGACCTGGTGGCGAGGAAGCGCAATCTGGTCGCCTTCATCGAGGTCAAGGCCAGAGCCAGCCTCGATGATGCCGCCTATGCCGTCACGCCGCGCCAGCAGGCCCGCATCATCGACGCCGCTCAAGGGTGGTTGATGGCGCATCCCGAGCATGCCGAATTTGAGCTCCGTTTTGACGCCATCCTGATTGCGCCGCGGCGTCTGCCACGCCATCTGTTAGCGGCATTCGACGCCAGCGTATAAGGCTCTTGTTTTGGACGCGTTTTCTTAACGCGAACCGGTACCCACTTCGCTTGAAAACGCTATAACCCCTCCAGAGACCCGGACCCCCAATATGAAACTGAATGTCGCCGTCCAGATGGACCCTATCGCGCGTATCAACATCCGCGGCGATTCGACCTTTGCCCTGATGCTGGAAGCGCAAAGGCGCGGCCATGGACTTTCCTATTTCACGCCGGACCAGCTGTCGCTGCGCGGCGAGGAGTTGGTGGCGCCGGTGCAGGCGATCACCGTGCGCGACGAGGCCGGCAATCATTTCACTCTCGGTGAGCCCAAGCGCCAGGCGCTGAACGACTTCGACGTCATCCTGTTGCGGCAAGAGCCGCCGTTCGATATCGCCTACATCACCTCGACGCATTTGCTGGAACGCATCCATCCCAGGACGCTGGTCGTCAACGATCCTGCCAGCGTGCGCAACGCGCCGGAAAAGATGTTCGTGCTGAACTTTCCGCAGC
Source organism: Bradyrhizobium sp. AUGA SZCCT0283 (assembly GCF_018130385.1). Lineage (GTDB taxonomy): Bacteria > Pseudomonadota > Alphaproteobacteria > Rhizobiales > Xanthobacteraceae > Bradyrhizobium. The sequence goes on from NZ_JAFCLU010000001.1 coordinate 514,354, forward strand.
TGATGCCGCCGACGCTGATCTCACGCGATCTCGACGAAATCAATTCGTTCCGCGACGAGCATGGCGCGGTCGTCATGAAGCCGCTGCATGGCCATGGCGGCGCGGCGGTGTTTCGGGTGATGCCGCAGGACATGAATTTCGGCTCGCTGTTCGACATGTTCTCGGTCACCTTCCGCGAGCCCTGGGTGATCCAGCGCTTCCTCCCCGAAGTGAAGAACGGCGACAAGCGCATCATCCTGGTCGACGGCGAATTCGCCGGCGCCGTCAACCGTGTGCCGGCCCCGGACGATCTGCGCTCCAACATGGTTCGCGGCGGTGCAGCACAGGCCACCGACCTCTCCGCGCGCGAACGCGAGATTTGCGACACGCTCGGTCCCGCGCTGCGCGAACGCGGCCTGCTGTTCGTCGGCATCGACGTGATCGACGGCAACCTCACCGAGATCAACGTGACCTGCCCGACCGGCATCCGCGCGATTGCGCGGCTCGGCGGGCCGGATGTGGCGGCAAAAATCTGGGACACCATCGAGGCGAAGCGCGTCGGGAAGTAGTTTCAGTCCCGAAACGATAGCCGGAAGCGCAGGCGGGAGATCGAGATGGATGATCGCACCGTGCGGGCAGCGTTGCAGCGCCACTGGGATGCTTCGGACGCGAGCGATTTCAAGGTCGAACATGAAATCTACCGCGAGGATGCCGTGCTTGATTATCCGCAATCGGGCGAGCGGATCCGCGGCCGGCACAACATTCAGGAGAGCCGATCGGTCCAGCCAAACAACAAGCGTTTTGCGGTCCGGCGAATGATCGGCAGCGGCGATCTCTGGGTCACTGAATTCGTACTTACCTATGACGGCATACCATCTTACGCGGTGAGCATCATGGAGTTCCGCGACGGACTGGTGGCCAACGAAACGCAATATTTCGCCGATCGGTTTGACCCTGCACCCTCGCGTGCGCATCTTGTTGAGCGAGCAGGTGAATAACATCCTGCCGACTGAACCGGACCGAACAGGAGAGCCGCCGCGCCGTTAGGCTGTGCCGCCGGCAGTGCCGGCGGGATTCAAGGGCGCTATCGCCATGCGATCCAATATTCTACCATCATGCAGCCATTCTTTGGACAAGACTGGACGGAGCGCCGGCGGATGGTCGACCGCCACCTTCGGATGACATTGGACGGAAAAGGGAAACGCCAATGAACTCCACACCTGGTCCGAAAGAAATTGAACCCCACGATGCCCTGACCGCGCGCGCGGATGAACGATTCGCGCACGCCCACGAACAGATCACGCGCGCGGATGAACAGCTCTCGCGTTTGAGTGAACAGCTTGCAAAACTGGAGCGCGATGCCGCGCGCCCGCCTCCGGCCGGACCTGGCCCGCAATCACCACTTGCGCAATCACCGCCTGGCAGGCCGGCGCTCGGGGTCCCCGCGGGCTTGCTGCTGGCGGCGGGCATCATTGTCGCTGCCCTGGTTTGGCAGTTGCCCTCTGGCGGCGGGGACCGCTGGGCGCCGCAGCTCGCTTCTGCTCCATCATTGCCGCCGGAAAATCCGCCGTTTGCCGCGCAGCCCGCTCCATCTGCCGTTCAAGTGGCCGCGGCGGAGGCAGCACCACCGCAAGCAACACCCCCACAAGCAACGCTCCTGGCTCAGACCGCACCGCAAGACGCCGCGCCGACGGCACCCGCAGCGCTTCCCGATCAGGCGCAGCTGCTGCAAACGATCGCGCGCGATCTCGCAAATCTGGAGCGAACCATCGAACAGCTCAAGGCGAACCAGCAGCAAATCGCCAGCGACAATTCAAAAGCCATTGCGGAGCTCAAGGCGAGCCAGGAAGAGATGAAACGCGTGCTCGCGAGGGCTTCCGAGCAGAACCCGCCCAAGACATCACAGCCTCCGCCTCCGACACAGCCGGCGCCGACCTTGCGCAAGCCCGAGCGGACGCTTGAGCGGCCGCAGGCGAGAGCGCGGCCTCGATTCCGAAGGGAGTGGATCTACGACGATTGGTAGCCGTCGATGCGGTGATCATCGCGCGTGTGGCACATTCGGCGTCCCACCGGGCTTTGTGTTCCACCGGCAACCGGCAATCGTCGGATGGCTCAACGTCAGGAAACGTCAGAAAAGCAGGTTGCCCCGAGATGCCGGCACGGGTGCCCTGACTGAACGGCGCCGTCGATCATGAGGGGCGGACGTTCGAATAGCGTTAGGGGTGGTCAGCGAACCATCGCTGCGCACGATCTCGGAAAAGCCCATTGACCGACCAACCGCCCGCCAAGCCGTCCGATCTGATTTACGAGGACACCGGGGCCGCGGCCCCGCTGGTCTATTTCGACATCGTCGGCGCTCACGGCACCATGAACGGTGCGGTCGAGGTCGAGCTGGCGACCCGCATTCTGGTGCCGAAGCCGGACGGATCGACCGAGGTCAAATTCATCTCCTCCGGCCGCCTGCGCTGCAGCGCGAACGCCGCCATCAATCTGCGCAATGGCCTCGATGCGGCATTGAAGATGCTGGAGCAGCCGCAGGGTAGCGCGGCGGCGATTGCGGCGGGGCAGCTGAATTGAGCGGCGGCCCTTGTTTCCGTAAGCTCTTATTTGGAGACCGTCGGGAGTGCATTCGGTGACGACGATAAGCAGCTGGAGGTTGTCGCGCCGTCCCATTCGCACACGCACGGAATTAAAGCCTGCCCTCTTGTTCCCTTAATGTTCTTGACTTGCCCCAAGGTTCCCCGCTACCTTCGATTGCGTCACGAGGGGCAGCATGGTTGCGCGGGTTTCTACCGTAGCCTTTGAGGGGATCGAGGCCCGCGCGGTCGACGTGCAGGTGCAGGTCGCTCCCGGCTTGCCGGCGTTTGCCATTGTCGGTCTCCCGGACAAGGCGGTCTCCGAGGCGCGCGAGCGGGTGCGCTCGGCGCTGATCGCCTCGGGGCTGGCGCTGCCGGCGCGGCGGATCACCGTCAACCTCGCGCCGGCCGATCTGCCGAAGGAAGGCAGCCATTACGATCTGCCGATCGCGCTCGGCCTGATGGCTGCGATCGGCGCGATCCCGCCGGACGCGCTCAACGGCTTTACGGTACTGGGCGAGCTCGGGCTCGATGGCTCGATCGCCCCCGTGGCCGGGGTCTTGCCGGCCGCGATCGGCGCCAATGCGCGCGAGGAAGGTTTGATCTGTCCGGCGGCGTGCGGAACGGAGGCCGCCTGGGCAAGCCCCGATATCCAGATCATCGCGGCAAAGTCGCTGATCCAGATCGCCAACCATTTTAAAGGCACGCAGGTGCTGTCGCGCCCGCAGCCGAAAGTGCACGAGCCGGAGGCGACGCATCTCGACCTGCGCGACATCAAGGGCCAGGAAAGCGCCAAGCGCGCGCTGGAGATCGCCAGGCCGGCGGACATCATTTGCTGATGATCGGCTCGCCCGGCGCGGGCAAATCGATGCTGGCGGCGCGGCTGCCGTCGATCCTGCCGCCGCTGTCGCCATCCGAGCTTCTGGAAGTCTCGATGATCGCCTCCGTCGCCGGCGAGATCCGCGACGGCGCCTTGACGGCACGGCGGCCGTTTCGCGCGCCGCATCATTCCGCCAGCATGGCCGCGCTGACCGGCGGCGGCCTGCGCGCCAAACCCGGCGAGATCTCGCTTTCGCATCAGGGCGTGCTGTTCCTCGACGAATTGCCGGAGTTCGATCCGCGCGTGCTGGATTCGCTGCGCCAGCCGCTGGAGAACGGCGAGGTCTCGGTGTCCCGCGCCAACCACCGCGTCACCTATCCGGCCCGCTTCATGCTGGTCGCGGCGATGAACCCCTGCCGCTGCGGCCACGCCTATGAGCCCGGCTATTCCTGCAAGCGCGCACCGGTCGACCGCTGCACGTCGGATTACCAGATGCGCATCTCCGGCCCCTTGATGGATCGCATCGACCTGCGCATCGAGGTGCCGGCGGTGACCGCCGCCGACCTGATCCTGCCGCCGCCTTCCGAAGGCTCTGCGGAAGTCGCAGCCCGCGTTGCGGCGGCCCGCGACCTCCAGCTCGCGCGCTATGCCGCCGCCGGCATGCCGCATGTCCGCACCAACGCGGAAGCGCCGGCCTCGCTCCTGGAAACGATCGCGCAGCCGGATGCGCAGGGCCAGAAGCTGCTGCGCGACGCTGCCGAAACCATGAAGCTGACCGCGCGCGGCTATCACCGCGTGCTCCGCGTCGCCCGCACGCTCGCCGATCTCGACGGCGCGGAAAAGATCGGCCGGCTGCATCTGGCGGAGGCGCTGTCCTATCGCGTGCTGGCAGAGGATTTGAGAAGGGCGGCGTAATGCGCAACCGCGACAAATCAACTCGACGGGCAAATCACTTCTGATTTTCCGAAATCGTGTCAAGCCCGCAAATCAAAAATATTCTGCTTTCGTTCTCACCCAAATCAGTTGCACAACTCGTCCCGTCTCACGGCAGATGAGGGGCGTTGGCCATCGTCACGAACGCGCGGTGAGATGCGGTGGACGCAAACGGTGCGATAGACGTACGCGCCGGAAGCGTACGGCGAAGTCGTGTGGTTCGGGCGCCGCGGTGCTGGCGCTAAGTTGGCGGGATCTGTCTCGCCAGCGACGGAGGCAAAAGAGCCGTTCTCCGGGAAGAGCACGAAGTAAGCCGTAAGGCCATTGCGCAGGGAAGGCCGGAATGCTCCCGCTGCCCTGTATGCTCGTGTGCATTTTTGTTAGCGCAAATCGCACGCGGGACCGCGGGTGCAGCAAGCACCCGGTCTTCCCTGCGCCCTCTGAATGAGAGGGCAACGAAGACGCAAAGCTCGGGCGATCAGCGCCGCGAGATCGCGAACGTGTATTTGGAGAGAGTCATTGCGTGGCACATCCTTCGAGACGGCGCTTTCGCGCCTCCTCAGGATGAGGTCTGAGACCCTCATGGTGAGGAGCGCGGCAAAGCCGCGCGTCTCGAACTACGAGGCCCCGATGACCCCACTCGCACCAGGGATGCCGAGCCGCACAAAAACAACCCCTGTCAATACGGCGGTAACTAGTTTCCTTTACCCTCTGCCAACCATAAGCCCCCTGTCGCGGGCTTATGGTGAGCGGGTAGCGTGTCATGTTGCGTATGAAGATCCTGGCCTCGGCTGTTCCGCTAGCGATTGCCACCCTGTTCGCGCGCGGCGAGTTTTTGGCCGGGCCTCGGCCCTGCATCGAGATCTCAGGCACCTCCGTCCAAATCGCCGCCCTCTCCTGGCAGGCGCACCGGCACGTCAGTTTCACCAACGATCCCTCCCGCGCGACGGTGCGGGTCCAGATTTCCGACACCGCGGAAGCGGCCGACCTCACCGTGATCGACGACATCGACACAGTCGAAGCCGGCGCCTGCGAAAGCAACTCGCCGCCGCGGCTGGTCGCGATCTCCCGCAATCTCTCGCCCTCCGATCCCGTGATCTATCTTTCGCGGGATGGACCGGCCGACTACCGGATCTTCGTGTCCTCGAAGAGCTTTTCGCTGCTCGATGCCGCAGCCCTGATCGTCGGCGCCCGCGGCGAGCGCCACCGCGTCGAAGCGGCGTTGCTTTAAGGTTTGAGCATGGTCTTTTCGGAAAACCGGTTCCCACTTTGCGCGAACGCGGCGCTCCGGGTCCGGACCATGCTCGGTTAACACTTCATTCACCATGTTCTCATCGCGGGCCTAACGCGCCGAGAGCCTCAAGCACTTTGCAATGTCGGCGACGCATCGTCTGTCCAAGACAGACGGCGACCGCCGGCCTGGTTCAACAGCAATCTCGGGGTCATTGGCGATGGGACGGACCTTCCGGATCAAACTTCGCTTTCGCCGTTTCGGCCGCCGGCATCCCTGGCTGACCTTCGCGTTTCGCTCCTTCATGATCTTCTCGGTCGTGTTCGGCGCCGCCTATGGATTCATCACCGGAAGCAAGACGGAAAATTCCGGCTATGACCCGCACGCCTTTGCGATCGGCGTCGCCTTCCTGTTTGCGATCGCCTGCGTCGCGCTCGCCACTCTCAGCGTCCGGCTCCGCATGATGCGCAAGAAGATGCGCAAGGTGGCTCTGCACAATGAAGCGCTGGCCGACCGGAACTGGGAATTGCAGGAAGCCGAGCAGCGCGCCCGCCGCCTGTTCGAATCGCAGGGCGATCTGATCGTGCTGCGCGACGCCGAGGCCCGCATCACCTATGCCAACGACGCCTATTGCGAACTCGCACAAATGCCGCGCGAGAAGCTGATCGGCACCCGCTTTGCGCTTGAAGTCCTCGAGCAGGGCGACACCGCGCTCGAACCGAACGGCACCCGCGTTCACGACCAGCAGATCTCGGGTCCGCTCGGCCCGCGCTGGATCGCGTGGCGCGAGGGCCTCGTCCGCAACGACGCCGGGGGACCGGCGGAAATGCAAAGCGTCGGCCGCGACGTCACCGATCGCACCGAAAGCGAGCGCGCGCTGGCCGAGGCCCGCGACCAGGCCGATGCGGCAAGCCGCGCCAAGTCGCGCTTCCTCGCGATGGCGAGCCACGAGATCCGCACGCCGCTCAACGGCATCATCGGCATGAGCGGGCTGTTGATGGATACCCCGCTGACGCCGGAACAGGCGACCTATGTCAAGGCGGTGAAGACTTCCGGCGACGCGCTGCTCTCGCTGATCGAGGAACTCCTCGACTATTCCAAGATCGAGGCCGGCAAGATCGATCTCGAACATCGCCCGTTCGCCCTGTCAGGCATGATCGAGGACATCACCGAATTGCTGGCGCCGCGCGCCGAGGCCAAGAAGATCGAGATCGCCGCCTATGTCGACGAGCGGCTGCCGATGCGCGTGATCGGCGACGCGGCGCGGTTGCGGCAGGTGCTGCTCAATCTCGCCGGCAACGCCATCAAGTTCACCTCGGCAGGCGGCGTCGCGCTGATCGTCGAGCCCGGCATCTGGCCCAATGAAGTCAGTTTCCTGGTGCGCGACACCGGCATCGGCATCGCGCCCGAGGCGCGCGAGCGGATCTTCCGCGAGTTCGAGCAGGCGGACGACAAGATCGCCCGCAGCTATGGCGGCACCGGGCTTGGCCTCAGCATCTCCGACCGCATCGTCAAGCGCATGGGCGGCCGCATCACGCTGGAGAGCCAGCCCGGCGCCGGCTCGACCTTCGAAGTGTCGATCCCGCTCACCGCCGCCGACGGCGAACAGACGTCCTTCGCAGCGCCCGATCTCTCCGGCCAGTCGATCATGCTGGTCTCGCCACAAAGCATCGAGGCCTCGCTGACCGCGCGGCGGCTGCAGCGCTGGGGCGGACAGACCTGCATGGTATCGGACGCCGATGTCGCGGAAGCCCTGCTGCCCGAGCGGCCGTGGCATGCCGTGCTGATCGATCACGCGCTGGGGCTGTCCGATATCGAACGGCTCGGCGCAGCCGCGCGCCTGTATGCCACCCAACGTATCGTGATGTTCACGCCGGCGACGCGGCAGGAATTGCAGCCGTCCGGCACATCGGCCCTCACCGGCTATCTGGTCAAGCCGCTGCGCGCGGCTTCGCTCGCGGCCCGCCTGACGACCGCGCCGGAGGTGGCCGCGCCGAGCCTGGAGCCGGCCATCGACACGATCGCGACTCCCGCCGCGCCGACGGCCAAGGGCCTGTCGATCCTGGTGGCCGAGGATAATCAGATCAATGCGCTGTTGATCCGCTCGCTTCTCGGCCGGCTCGGCCATCACGCCGTCATCACCACCAACGGCGCCGAGGCGCTGGAGTCCTGGCTGTCGGCGAAAGCCGCTGGGACCCCCTATGACCTCGTCCTGATGGACATCCAAATGCCGCAGCTCAACGGCATCGAAACCACCAAGCGGATGCGCACTCTCGAGGCCGGCGAGCCGGGCGGCCGGACGCCGATCCTCGCTCTCACCGCCAACACGCTGGTGGAAGACCGCTACGCCTGCTTCGAAGCCGGCATGGACGGATTTTTGATCAAGCCGCTCGACCGCGAAAAACTCGCCGATGCGCTCGCCGGCCTCGTCGCGTCACGGCACATCGCGGCGTGAGGGTGCAACAAAACTCGGGTGGGCAAAGCGCAGCGTGCCCACCATCAAGAGCGAGGTCGCGATGGTGGGCACGGCTACGCCTTTGCCCACCCTACGAAACCGACGTTGATGCTACAGCCGCCGCAGCGCCACCGTCTCGACCAGGTGATCAGCGCGCTTTTTCAGGATCAGCGTCGCGCGCGGCCGGGTCGGCAAAATATTGTCCTCGAGATTGGCGAGGTTGGTGCGTTCCCAGATCGCGATCGCGGTCGCCGTGGCCTCCTCGTCCGACAAGACGGCGTAGCGATGGAAATACGATTTGGGATCGTGGAACGCGGTATCCCTGAGCGCGAGGAAGCGCCGCACATACCATTCGCGCAGCACCGGCTCCTCGGCATCGATATAGACGGAGAAATCGAAGAAGTCGGACACCACGGGCACCGCCTTGCCGTCGCGCGGCAGGCGGCCGGTCTGCAGCACGTTGACGCCCTCGACGATCAGGATGTCCGGGCGGTCGATCTCGATCCACTCGTTCGGCACGATGTCGTAGACCAGATGCGAATAAACCGGCGCGCGCACCGGCCGGCGGCCGGCCTTGATGTCGGAGAGAAACGACAGCAGCATCGGCAGATCGTAGCTCTCGGGAAAGCCCTTCTTCTGCATCAGGCCCTGCCGCTCGAGCACGGCATTGGGAAACAGAAAGCCGTCTGTCGTCACCAGGTCGACCTTGGGCCGCGGCGACCAGCGCGCCAGCAATGCCTGCAGCACGCGCGCGGTGGTCGATTTGCCGACCGCGACCGACCCGGCGACGCCGATGATGTAGGGCACCTTGCGGTCCCGGATGTTAAGAAACTGGCGCTGCGCCTGGTAGAGGCGGTGGGTGGCGTCGACATAGATCGACAGCAGACGCGACAGCGGCAGGTAGATGTCCTCGACCTCCAGCATGTCGAGGCGATCGTGCATCGAACGCAGCCGCTCGAACTCGCCCGGCTCCAGCGTCATCGGCGTGTCGTCGCGCAACCGCGCCCACTGCTCGCGCGTGAAGATGCGGTAGGGATTGTATTGCTGTTCGGTGGTCCGGATATCCATGAACTGCCCCTTCCGCTAGTCGCACTTGCGCGACGCCTTTTCCTCGAGCCCGGACATCGACGTCCGCTGCGCCAGCGCGGCCTCGACCTCGTCGAGCTTGACGCCGCGCGCCTTCAACAGCACCAGCAGGTGAAACAGCAGGTCGGCGCTTTCGGCGATCAGATGGTCCCGATCGTTCTCGACCGCCGCGATCACGGTCTCGACCGCTTCCTCGCCCAGCTTCTTGGCGCAGTGCTCCGCGCCCTTGTCGAGCAATTTGCGGGTGTAGGACGCCTCTCCTCCCGATGCGGCCCGTGCATCGATGGTGGCGGCCAGATCATGGATCGTGAAACGCGACATCAACCGAACTCAACACTCGCGCCCGGCCAAAGGCCGCGGCGCCGTCCCGATCAAGGGCTTAGCACTTTTGTGACAGGGAGTCGTCAGGGATCGAGCCGCATCGGCAGTCCGGCGCGCACCATGTGCTCCTTGGCTTGGCGTATGGTAAATTCGCCGAAGTGGAATATCGAGGCCGCCAGCACGGCGGTGGCGTGGCCCTGGCGGATGCCGTCGACCAGGTGGTCGAGATTGCCGACGCCGCCGGAGGCGATGACCGGTACGGGGACACTGTCGGCGATGGCCTGCGTCAGCGGCAGGTCGAACCCCTGCCTTGTGCCGTCGCGGTCCATCGACGTCAGCAGGATTTCGCCGGCGCCGAGCGATACCACTTCCTGCGCGTATTCGATGGCGTCGATCCCGGTGGAGTTGCGCCCGCCATGGGTAAAAATCTCCCAGCGCTCGCCGCCGCCGGCGCGCTTGACCCGCTTGGCGTCGATCGCGACCACAATGCATTGCTCGCCGAATTTTTCGGCCGCCTGCTTGACGAATTCGCGGTTAGAGACGGCGGCGGAATTGATCGAGACCTTGTCGGCTCCGTACCGCAGCAGCGTCTTGATGTCATCGATGGTGCGGACCCCGCCACCTACCGTCAGCGGCATGAAGCAGGCCTCCGCCGTGCGGCGGACCACGTCGAGCATGGTGCCGCGGTTTTCGTGGGTCGCGGTAATGTCGAGGAAGCACAATTCGTCGGCGCCAGCCGCGTCATATGCAATCGCCGCTTCCACGGGATCGCCGGCATCGCGCAGGTCGACGAAGTTGACGCCCTTGACCACCCTTCCGTCCTTGACGTCGAGACAGGGGATCACGCGAACCTTGAACATCACAATACTCCAGCGCGCGCGTTGCGGATCAGCGTCAGGGCCGCGGCGGGATCGAGCCGGCCGTCATAGAGCGCACGGCCGGCAATGGCGCCGGCGAGCTTTTTGGCGCGCGGCTGCAGCAGCGCCTTGACGTCCTCGATCGAGGCAAAACCGCCGGAAGCGATCACGGGGATAGAGATGCGCTCGGCCAACGCGATCGTCGCATCGAGGTTGAGGCCCTTCAAGAGGCCGTCGCGGGCGATGTCGGTGAAGATGATCGCGGCGACGCCGACATCCTCGAACCGCTCTGCGATCTCGAGCGCAGTCACCTGCGAAGTCTCGGCCCAGCCTTCGACCGCGACCTTGCCGTCGCGGGCGTCGAGCCCGACCGCGACGCGGCCCGGGAATTTTTTCGCGGCGCTCTTTACCAGCTCCGGATCGCGCACCGCGGCGGTGCCGATGATCACGCGCGCGATGCCCTTGTCGAGCCAGGCTTCCACGGTCTTGAGGTCGCGAATGCCACCGCCAAGCTGCACCGGCATGGTGACGGCCTTGAGCATCGCCTCGACGGCGTGCGCATTCATCGGCTTGCCGGCAAAGGCGCCATCGAGATCGACAACGTGCAGATATTCGAACCCCTGCTCGGCGAACGACCGCGCCTGCGTCGCGGGATCGAGGTTGAACACGGTCGCACGCGCCATGTCGCCCTGTTCGAGGCGCACGCACTGGCCGTTTTTCAGGTCAACGGCGGGAAAGAGGATCACGGCTTCCACTTCAAAAAGTTCGAGATCAGGGCCAATCCAAAACGCTGGCTCTTCTCGGGGTGAAACTGCGTTCCGATCGCGGTGTCCTTGCCGACGATCGCCGTCACCGGCCCACCGTAATCGGCGCGCGCCAGCACGTCCGCCTCGCTGGCGGCGTTGAGGTGATAGGAGTGCACGAAATAGGCATGACGGCCCTTCGGCCCGAGCGGCAGCCGCTCCAGCACCGGGTGCTCGCGGATCATGTCGAGCGTGTTCCAGCCCATGTGCGGAATCTTCAGGTTTTCCTCGCGTGGCGAGATCTTCTCGACGTCGCCCGCGATCCAATTGAATCCTTCGGTGACGACGTGCTCCTTGCCGCGGGTCGCCATCAACTGCATGCCGACGCAGATGCCGAAGAACGGCCGCGCCTTGACGCGCACCGCTTCGGTAATCGCTTCTAGCATGCCGTTCACGGAGTCGAGACCCTTGCGGCAATCGGCGAAGGCGCCAACGCCGGGCAGCACGATGCGATCGGCGCGGTACACGGCTTCGGGATCGCGCGTCACTATGATCTTCTGCGGATCTTGCATGCTCCGCGCGGCAAGCTCGAACGCTTTCGCCGCCGAGTGCAGATTGCCGGAGTCGTAATCGACGATCGCAACGGTCATCGCGGCCCTCCCGGTTCCGGAAACAGGCCGATGATCCCACCTTGCGGCAGCGGCGGCGGCGGTTTGGAGAAGGGCTGGCCCGGAATGTGACGCGTCGGCGGCGGCGCGCCGCGATCGACCGCCCATTGGTCGTTGGTCAGGCCACGCTGCCGGGCCGTCCAGCGTTCAAAGAAGCGATGCTCGGCCGCTTCCTCGTCGTCGCCGACCACGATATCGAGCTGGCGCCATTTGCGCCGCGACAGGGTCCAGCGCCACAGGCTGGCCGCCTCGAAACCCATCAGGATGGCGATCAGGACGTCAACGGCGAAGATCGTGCCGCGTCCGGCGCCCAGCGCCGACATCCCGAACTGGATGGCGATCATCAGGACAATCCAGCCGATCAGCGCCAGCCACAGCCGATGCCACAACAGCCAGATCACGCTCGCGACCGCAGCCCAGAAATGGAAGCCGTCACGGACAAAGACGAACTTGTCGGTCGCCGCGAAATCGGCGCCGTTGGCTACGGGAGCATGCACTGTGTAGACCGGCATCGAACCTCTCCGCCGCGAACGAAAAACGCAAACAAGAAATCAACCGCCGAGCTGACCCTTGGTGGAAGGCACTTCGCCGGCCGCGCTCGGATCGATCGCAACTGCGGCACGAAGCGCCCTCGCCAGACCCTTGAAACAGGATTCGGCGATATGATGGCTGTTCTCGCCATATAGGGTCTCGACGTGCAAAGTCACGCCGGCGTTGATGGTGAAGGCGTTGAACCATTCGCGCACCAGCTCGGTGTCGAATGTGCCTACCTTGTCGCGCGGAAAATCGACCTTGAACACCAGCACCGGCCGGCCCGAAATGTCGATCACGACGCGCGACAGCGTCTCGTCCATCGGCATGTGGATCGAGGCGTAGCGGGTGATGCCGGCCATGGTGCCGAGCGCCTGCTTCACGGCCTGCCCGAGCGCGATGCCGACGTCCTCGGTGGTGTGGTGGTGATCGACATGGAGGTCGCCGTCCGCCTTCACCGTGATGTCGATGCGGGAATGCCGGGCCAGCAGATCGAGCATATGGTCGAAAAAGCCGATACCGGTCGAAACCTTGGACACGCCCGTGCCATCGAGGTTCACCGCGACCTCGATGTCGGTTTCCTTGGTCTTGCGCTTGATGGACGCCGTCCGCATGAAACTGCTTCCCTTTGGCCGCTTTGGGGGCCGAAAACGCGGCCCTTTTAACAGGCCGATGTCACCTTCGCTACTGCGGGATGACGCTTTTGGCGGCTGAACTTTGGCCTATGGTGACCGGAATCCCGCGATTGTAACCCTCCCCGTCAGCCCCTAAATCTGACGGGAACGAGGGCAATTCATGCAAGCATCTGAAAACAACCTGCCGATCTGGCACGGCACCACGATTTTGACGGTCCGCAAGGGCGGCAAGGTGGTGATCGGCGGCGACGGCCAGGTCTCGATCGGCCAGACCGTCATCAAGGCCAACGCCAAAAAGGTCCGCAAAATCGGCAAGGGCGACGTGATCGGCGGCTTTGCCGGGGCCACCGCCGACGCCTTTACCCTGTTCGAGCGGCTGGAAAGCAAGCTCGAGCAATATCCGGGGCAGTTGACCCGGGCGGCGGTCGAGCTCGCCAAGGACTGGCGGACCGACCGCTATTTGCGCCGCCTGGAGGCGATGATGATCGTCGCCGACAAGGACGTGTCGCTGGTCCTGACCGGCACCGGCGACGTGCTGGAGCCGGAAGCGGGCGTGATGGCGATCGGCTCCGGCGGCAATTACGCGCTCGCCGCCGCACGCGCCCTGGTCGACACCGACAAGGACGCCGAGACCATCGTGCGCCGCGCGCTCGATATCGCTGCCGACATCTGCGTCTACACCAACCGCAACGTCACGATCGAAACGCTCTGAAGGAGCTGCCGGTCATGGCGCCGGACTATGTCTTCCGCCCGATGACATCGGCAGATCTACCGCTGGTCCGGCGCTGGCTGGCGGAGCCGCATGTCGTGCAATGGTGGGGCGATCCGGCCGAGCAATATGATCTCGTCAGCGGCGATCTCGACGAACCCGCGATGGACCAGTTCATCGTCTCGGCAGGGAGCAGCGATTTCGCCTATCTGCAGTGCTACGACCTGACCGCGTGGAATTCGGGCTTTGGCGAACACCCGCGCGGCACCCGCGGGATCGACCAGTTCATCGGCGAGCCCGACATGATCGAACGCGGGCATGGCTCGGCCTTCATTCGCGCCTTCGTCGACGAGCGCTTAAGGAATGGTGCGCCGCGCATTGTCACCGATCCCGATCCAGCCAACGCCCGGGCCGTTCGTGCCTACCAGAAAGCGGGCTTTGAAAAAGCTGGTATGGTCGATACACCTGATGGCCCCGCTCTATTGATGGTCCGCAACGCATGACCTCGACCAGCAGTCTCGACAAGGCTCCGGCGTTCCGCACGCTTTCGACCTGGCACTGGACGCTGATCGCGGCCGGCATTCTCGCAACGCAGGCCGCCATCCTGTATGCGATGGGCCGCCTGCCGATCTGCGCCTGTGGCTACGTAAAACTCTGGCACGGCGTGGTGCAGAGTTCGGAAAACTCGCAGCACATTGCCGACTGGTACACGCTGTCCCACATCCTGCACGGCATCCTGTTCTATGGCGCGGCCTTCCTCGCCTTCCCTCGCCTCGCCTGGCAAGGCCGCCTGATCCTTGCCATGCTGCTGGAAGGCGGCTGGGAACTGGTCGAAAATTCCGACTGGATCATCAACCGCTATCGCGCCGGCACGATCTCGCTGGATTACTTTGGCGACACCATCGTCAATTCGATTTCCGACACGCTCGCGATGATCGGCGGGTTCCTGTTGGCAAAAAGACTTCCGGTCGCCATCACCGTCGCGCTCGCACTGCTGTTCGAGCTCGCGATGGCGTTCCACATTCGCGACAATCTGACGCTCAACATCATCATGCTGATTCACCCCTTCGACGCGATCAAGCTATGGCAGGGTGGGCCGCCGATCATTTGAGGTGCCCCTCATCCACGACTTGTTCTCGCAACATTGGACGCCTACCTAGGACACATGACCGACTTTTCCCCCCGTGAAATCGTCTCCGAACTCGACCGCTTCATTGTCGGCCAGGCCGACGCCAAACGCGCGGTATCGATCGCGCTGCGCAACCGCTGGCGGCGGCTGCAGCTCACCGGCTCGCTTCGCGAAGAGGTGCTGCCGAAAAACATCCTGATGATCGGGCCGACCGGCGTCGGCAAGACCGAGATCGCGCGGCGGCTGGCCAAGCTTGCCAACGCGCCCTTCATCAAGGTCGAAGCCACCAAGTTCACCGAGGTCGGCTATGTCGGCCGCGACGTCGAGCAGATCATCCGCGACCTCGTCGAGGTCGCGATCGTGCAGGTCCGCGAGCGCAAGCGCAAGGACGTGCAGGCCCGCGCGCAGCAGGCCGCCGAAGACCGCGTGCTGGATGCGCTGGTCGGACCGGCGTCGAGCCCCGCCACCCGCGATTCCTTCCGCAAGAAGCTGCGCGCCGGCGAGCTTAACGACAAGGAAATCGAGATCGAGACGCAATCGTCCGCCGGCATGCCGATGTTCGAAATCCCGGGCATGCCCGGCGCGCAGATGGGCGCGATTTCGATCGGCGATATCTTCGGAAAGATGGGCGGGCGAACCAAGACCCGCCGCCTGACGGTCGAAAGCTCGCACGAAATCCTCATTAACGAGGAATCCGACAAGCTGCTCGACAATGACCAGTTGGTGCTGGAAGCGATCAACGCGGTCGAGAACAACGGCATCGTGTTCCTCGACGAGATCGACAAAATCTGCGTGCGCGACGGCCGTACTGGCGGCGATGTCTCGCGCGAAGGCGTGCAGCGCGACCTGCTGCCGCTGATCGAAGGCACCACGGTCTCGACCAAGCACGGCGCGGTCAAGACCGACCACGTCCTGTTCATCGCGTCCGGCGCGTTCCATATCGCAAAGCCCTCGGACCTGTTGCCGGAATTGCAGGGGCGGCTACCGATCCGCGTCGAGCTGGAAGCGCTGACGCGCGACGACATGCGCCGGATCCTGACCGAACCGGAGGCCTCGCTGATCAAGCAATATGTCGCGCTGCTGCAGACCGAAGGCGTGACGCTCGACATTACCGACGGCGCCATCGACGCGCTGGCCGACGTCGCAGTCGCCGTCAATTCGACGGTCGAGAACATCGGCGCGCGGCGGCTGCAGACGGTGATGGAGCGGGTGCTCGACGAGATTTCGTTCGCCGCGCCGGACCGTCATGGCGAGACGATCAAGGTCGATGCCGATTACGTGCAGAAACACGTCGGCGATCTCGCCAAGAACGCCGATTTGAGCCGGTTTATTCTGTAGTGAATTTCGTAGCCCGGATGGAGCGTTAGCGAAATCCGGGAAAGGTGAATCCGCTTGCGGCAAGGCCGGATTGCGCTGCGCTCCATCCGGCTACGCCCATGGCCACAAATCTTCATTGTGCCCTCAGGCTGGGGCCGCTATCCCGTCTGTAACGCCGGCCTGTGGTTATGGGTCCCGGCTCGCGCTATCGCTTAGCCGGGACGACGATGAACCTGAATTTGCGGCTATGGGAAAACCCCTGGCGCTTGATGCTTGCCGTCAATGCCGCCGTGCTGATCGGGATCTTCTGGCACAAGATCGCGCTGCCCCCTTACGTCCCCTACATCCATCTGCTGGTCGACTATCATTTCGGCTTCACCAAGCGCGCCCTGATCGGTGCGATCGTCTCGCTGTTTACGGCCAAGGTGCCGGTGTGGCTGGTGTTTGCGCTCAGCGGCATGGTGTGGCTGGTGACGGCCGGTCTATTCGTCCAGTTATTCCGCCGAACGTTCGGTTTTGATCAAAGGCATTTGCCGCTGTTCGTGTTCATGGCGGCCTCGCCGTTTTTCCTGAAAAATTTCATGCACACGCTCGGGCATTTCGACATCTACGGATGCCTGTTGGCGATCTGCCTGCTGCTGATTCCGGCGCGCTCGCTTGCCTATGTGATGCTTGCCGCGATGTTCTCGATCGTGCTCGTTCTGATCCACCATATTCATCTCCTGATGTATGTGCCGACGATCGCCGCCATCGTGGCGTTGCGCCATTATCTTGTTCACGGAACCAGCCGGCAGAACGTCGCCGTCGGCATTGCATCGCTCGGAGCGGTGGGTGCGCTTTTCGTTGCCGCGCAGTTCTACGGTACCGTTCCAGTGCCGGAGGCGGAATTTGTCGCGCATCTGCACGGCCGGATGGCCGACCCGTCGCAAACGAACCTGCTGAGCTTCGGATACATCTGGTACCAGCCGCTCTCGAAGGAAATTTGGGATACTTGGGCTCGCCTGCCGCACAACCTGCTCGGCGTGCCGGTGTTTGCGCTACTGATCTGGCTGCACACGCCGGTGTGGCGATATTTTCGCAATCTGGTCGCCGCACTTTCCGTTGACGCCCATCGCCGCATCATCACCGCCGCGGTCATCATGGTCAGCCTCGGCTATCTCGTCATGTTTGCGATCGTGTTCGATTATTCCCGCTGGATTTCGAATTGGGCGGTGTGCCTGTTCCTGATCCTGCATGCGGTGAAGGCGCTGCCGGCTTCAAAGGAAGTCGAGCTGATTTCGGCGGCTGACCGGAAGACCACGGTGCTCGGCTGGATCGTGACGCTGATCCCGCGCGTCGGGATCGTGCGGCCATTTTAAAGTCGCGCCCGCCGCACCCGGACGTACAGGGCGCCCTCGCCGCCATGGCCGGTATGCGCTTCCTCGAAACCGACCACCAGAGCGCGGAATTCCGGCAGGCCGAGCCATTGCGGCACCTGACGGCGCAACACGCCGCGCTCGGACTCAGCGCCGATCTTGCCCTTGCCCGTGATGATGAGCACGAAGGTCAGCCCGTCATGATGGGCGCGCTGCAGGAAGCCGAACAGCGCGCGATGCGCGCGCGTCTGCGTCATGCCGTGCAGGTCGAGCCGGGCATCGATCTCCTTGCGCCCGCGCGAGAGATGCGAGCGCTCGCGGCGGCCGATCGGCGCCAGCGGCGGCGGCTCCGGTTTTGAGGGAGCAACGATTCGCGCCGGCGCGACGTGCTTCGGCGAAGCGGCGGGTTTCGGCGCGACTTTGCTATCGGCTTCCGTCGAGGCGACCGACGGCTTCGAAGCGCGAGGCCGCTTGCGCAACGGCTTGACCTGCTTGGCGACGCTCTCCCACAGCGCGCGGTCCTCTTCGCTCAGGCCGCGCTTGCGTCGCGGCGGCTCCGGCAATTCGGGAATCAAATCAGGCCGCCGGCGTTTCATCGACGATGTCGATATCGGTGCAGGTGACGCTGATGCGGCTTTACGGAGACCGCTTCAACCTTGGGCCGCGGCTCGGGAAGCGGCACCGGCTTCGCCACGGGCGCCTGGATAGCCGCGGTTTGCGAAGGCCCGGCTGCGGGCGGTGCCGCCGCCGCCGACGGCCTGGTGTTGGTCGCCGAGGTCACCTCCGGCGGCTTCGCGGCGTTCTTCTGGTCCTTCAACGGATCGGCTTGCGGGAACAGTTTTGCGATCGTCTCCGACGGCCGGGCGTCGGGCACCGGCATCTTGCGGCCGCGCGCGAGCGGATCGAGGCTCTTCGGTACCAGGATCACGAAGCGCGCATTGTGACGGAGGCGGCCGGCAACCTTACCGGCTTCGAGACCGGCGCCGAAATAGAGATCGGCGCGCGCGGGACCGACGATGGCGGAGCCGGTGTCCTGCGCAATCATCAGACGGCGGAACGGCGTCTTCGATACCGCCGATTCGATCGGCAGCTCGCCCTCGATGAAGAACGGCGTGCCATAGACATGCAGCGATTTGTCGACCGCGATCGAGCGGCCCGGCGTCAACGGCACGCCCTGGGCGCCGACCGCCTCGTCCTTGTCGGCAAGCTGCACCTCGCGGAAGAAGACGTAGGACTTGTTCTGCCGCCGCAGCTCGTCGGCCTCATTGGGATTCTCTTTCATCCACTCCCGGATCTTCTGCATCGACATCTGATCCTTGGGGACGATGTTGCGCTCGATCAGGATGCGGCCGACCGCCGTATAGGGATAGCCATTATGGGCATCGTAATTGATACGAACGGTCGAGCCGTCGTCGAGGCTGACCCGCGCCGAACCCTGGATCTGCGAGAACAGCAGGTCGGTCTGTTCCTTCAGCCAGCAGATTTCGAGCCCGCGGCCGGCAATCGCGCCATCCTCGATCTCGGCGCGATCGTAATACGGCACCAGCTTGCGGCGGCCGATCTTGCGGAATACCTGGCCCTTGTTGGGCAGACCGGCCGAACTCTGGGTGGTGCCGCGGACGAACAGATTGGACGGCCGGCGATAGACCGGCACCTTGTAGACCTCGTTCTCCGTCCGCGAGCCGTCGACGATGGGTTCGTAATAGCCGGTGACAAAACCCTCGCCTTCGCCAAGCCGCGAAATGCGCAAGGGGAGAAAATGCGCCTCGAAGAAAGCTTTTGCCTTCAGGCCGTCGGACAGTTCGAGGCCTCTCGCGATCTGGCAGGGATCGCGCAGCGAGGTGCCGAGCGCCTTCGGATCGGCCGGCAGCGTTCGTTGCGCCGATATCGGCCTGCAGCTCACGCGAAACGCCTTGTAGGCGGCGAGATGATCGTCCTCGCTCCAGCCCGCGATCTCGGACCAGGCGACCGGCGCATACTGGCCGCCGCTAATCTGAAACGGGAATTCAAGCTGTGGATATGGCAGGTGACGGACGGACGGCGGATGCGAAGGCTTTTGCGAGCGCGCATGACGTGCCGCAACGGCATCCAGCGGAGCCAGCGAACACGCCAAAGCGATCACGCCAAACGCGAGCCTCGCAAGGCGTCGCGCCTCAGGCAGCGCTTCCGGTGCCAACCAGCTTCCAGTTCGGATCGCGAGAGCTCGTGTCGCGGGCGAATGTCCAGACATCGGTGATATCGGCGACCTTATCGGGGTTGCCATCGACAATGGCGCCGGTCTTGTCGCGGGTGACCGAGATCATCTGCGACACGAAACGAACCGTCAGCTGCGCCGACCGGTCGCGGGCGTCCGCACTCACCAGTTCGGCCTTGTCGATTGAAACAAACCGCGTTTCGGTTTTCTGCTCGTGTTTCTCGCGATCCTTGATTACAGCATCGAAGCTGTCATAGACCTCGCTCGACAGGAGATCCTTCAGCGCGCGGCGGTCGCCATTGGCGAAGGCCAGCACGATCATCTCGTAGGCGCTGCGGGCGCCGGAGATGAAATGCCGCGGATCGAACGAGGAGTCCTGGGCGACAATGGCATCAAGGCCTGTGGCGAGCGGCGTACCCGGCTCGGCAATGCCCTTCCAGCGGTCGGCCGGCGCGACATCGGCGCTCGGCGCCAGTGGCGCCTGGTCGATCACCGCACCCGGCATCGGAACGACATTATTGTTGTCCTGCGTACGCTGCACGACGTTGGGCGCGGCGCGATCGTAGGGCGGCCGTTCGCTTCCGGTGCGCTGTCCAAGGACGCTACGCAGGCGCAGGAAGATAAAGACCGCCAGCGCCAGGAAGATGATGGTGTAAATATCCACGTCGTATTCGCTTTCTGGTTCTAACGCCGGCAACGGGCCCGGCGGTCGAGCGTTCCCTGATAAGAAGCTCTCTTACGAGTTTTCCCTGGGAACGGCAGAGATTACATCATCGATTGAGACTGCAGCATGTAGGCATGAAACTACGCCCGGCCAATGGCGCGTTTTGGCGCGGGTGAATTGTAGCGCGTTTTGGGGGCGAGGGGAAACCCGATCGTGTCCGGAAATCACGCATATTCAATTATTTAGGGCACGTATTGGGCGGCCGGCAGGGCCCATTAGGCATATCTGCCACATTTCGCCGAGGGTCCAGTCGGCCGGTCCGTCGTCCTTGTGGAACGAGGCGGGGCTATGATAGCCACTCGCCCGGAAAAGGCATCCCGCCCATCGAGCGAATTCAGACGAAAACGGGCTCCGCTCGCCAGCTTCAGGAGAGAGTTTCATGACCAACGGCAACGGCGCACCTCCCGAACAGGCCCCTCCCCAGCTCAACGTGCTGGCCCAGTACACCAAGGATCTGTCGTTCGAAAATCCGAACGCCCCCTCCTCCCTGGCGCCGCAGCAGCAGCAGCCGGCGATCAACATCCAGATCAACGTTTCCGCGAACAATCTCTCGGAAAACGAGTTCGAAGTGACGCTTTCGATCGAGGGCAAGGCTGAAAACGCCGACAAGGTGATGTTCAGCTTCGAACTGGCCTATGCCGGCGTGTTCCGCATCGTCAATGTGCCGAAGGAAAACCTGCATCCGCTGGTCATGATCGAATGCCCGCGGTTGTTGTTCCCGTTCGCGCGCGAAATCATCGCGACCTCGGTGCGCGACGGCGGTTTCCCGCCGCTGATGCTCGATCCCGTCGATTTCGTCGGCCTGTACCGCCAGAACATGGAGCGGCAGGCCGCGGCACAGGCCGCTTCCGGCGCAAAGCCAAGCTAAAGCAAGCGAACACAGGGCGCAGACTCCAAATCGTGAAAACAACCCCATACAAAGTAGAATGGGGCCTGGCTTGCAGCATTCACGCCGCTGGTGTCGGGGAAACGAGAGGGTCCGCCTTCACGGCCCGACATGAGCCTGGCCTGCGCTAGCTAGCCGCCGGCAGAAAATCGTTCCAGATTGGCTTGTCGCCCAAAGTGGCGATGAAGGCGCGATGGGCCTCGCGGTCGGCATCGGTGATTCGCGGCGCCAGCGGCACCTCGCGCTGGCGCCGGGGCGTTTCGCCAAATCCGTTGCTGACGGTGACGCGGGTTTCTGACGCCAGGATCAGTTGCGACTGCCGCGCCCCGATCAGGTCGATATAGACTTCGGCCAACAGTTCGGCGTCGAGCAGCGCGCCGTGCTTGGTGCGGCGGGAATTGTCGATCGCATAGCGCGAGCAGAGATCGTCCAGCCGGTTCGACACGCCGGGATGCTTGCGGCGCGCCAACAACAATGTGTCGACCAGGCGATCGCGCGAAATCGCCTGCCGCTTGATGCGGTCGAGTTCGGCATTGATGAAGCTGATGTCGAACGAGGCGTTGTGGATGACGAGCGGCGCATCGCCGATGAATTCGAGGAACTCCTCGACCACTTCCGTGAACAGCGGCTTGCTGGAAAGGAACTCGCTGGACAGGCCATGCACGGCAAACGCTTCCGCCGGCATTTCGCGCTCGGGATTGATGTAGCGGTGGAAGGTCTGCCCCGTCGGCATCCGGTTGTAGATCTCGATGCAGCCGATCTCGACCAGCCGGTCGCCGCGCAGCGGATCGAGGCCAGTGGTTTCGGTATCGAGAACGATTTCGCGCATGGATTTCAGGGACCGGAGCTTAAGGCGAATCAGGTTCGCCGCTGCGGCATCTTAACGACCTCGGCCAGAATGTCGCGGATGGCCGTGCGCACCGGGTCCAGTCCGTGCGATGTATCCACCACGAAATCCGCGCGTTTGCGCTTTTCGGCATCGGGCAATTGCCGCACCAGAATGGCGTCGAGCGCCTCTGATGTCATGGTACCGCGCGCCAGGATTCGCTCGCGCTGTGCTTCCGGCGAGGTCGTGACCACGACCACGGCATCGACGCGCTTCTCGCCGCCGGTCTCGAACAATAGCGGGATATCCATCACTACGACCGGCGCGCCGGACCGTTCGGCTTCTTCGAGGAATTTTTGGCGGGACGCGCCGAGCATCGGGTGAACGATCTGCTCGAGCTGCTTGATGGCCGCGGGATCATGGACCACTCTGGCGGATAGCTTGGCGCGATCAACCCTGCCATCGACGGTGGTGCCGGGAAATGCCGCTTCGATCGCGGGCGCCGCCTCGCCTTCATAGATTTTGTGGACGGCCGCATCGGCGTCGTAAACCGGCACGCCCGCCTCAGCGAACAGCTTTGCGGTGGTGGATTTTCCCATCCCGATCGAGCCGGTCAGTCCGAGAATGCGCATCAGATCGCCGTTTCCAAAGTGATCATTCTAGACACTGAGCAGCCCCTCGCCGCGCAGGAACGCCAGCAGCGGCAACAGCGGCAGGCCGAGAATAGTGAAGTGGTCGCCCTCGATGCGTTCGAACAAATGCACGCCCAGCCCTTCGAGCTGATAGGCGCCGACGCTGGTCGTGACCGCCTCTCCGGCTTGGTCCAGATAGGCTTCGATCTCGCCTTCACCCAAGCGCCGCATGGTCATCCTGGCAATGCTGACATCGGCAAACACTATCTTGCTGTCGTGCGCAACGGCAACAGCCGAGTGAAGTTCATGCGTATTGCCAGCCAGCGTGCGCAATTGTTCTGCAGCCTGCGCCCGGCCGCCGGGTTTACTGAACAGCCGGTTTCCAAACGCCAGCGTCTGGTCGGCGCCGACGACATAGCGTGTGGGGCTTCTTGACGACACAAACAGTGCCTTCTCGCGCGCCAGCAGGCCTGCAACTTCACTCGGCGCCGAAAGGCCGGAATCCTCCTGCACGGCGCGTTCGTCGATACGGGCGGGAACGGCGTCGAATGGAATACCGGCATTGGCGAGCAGGACCTGCCGTGCCCGGCTCTGCGAAGCCAGAATCAGTCGATATTTTCCACGCCAGATGGTCATCGCGGGCGTTTCATCATTCCAGTAATCGTTGCCGCTGGCGATCGGTGAACAGTTTCAGCACGGCCGCGGCGGTTTCCTCGATCGAGCGGCGCGTCACGTCGAGCTGCGCCCAACTAAATTTGGCACTCAGTTTCCGGGCGTAGGCGACTTCATCGGCCACCGCCTGACGATCGATGTAATCATCGTTGGGGGTATCGGCGCCCATGCTCAGCAACCGGTTTTGCCGGACCTGGATCAATCGCTCCGGCGTCGCATGAAGGCTGACGACCAACGGCTTTTTCAACGTCTCCAGCTGGTGCGGCAGCGGAATGCCCGGCACCAGCGGTACGTTCGCGGTGCGGACGCCGCGGTTGGCGAGATAGATCGAGGTTGGCGTCTTCGATGTGCGGGACACGCCGACCAGAACCACGTCGGCATCTTCCAGACCTTCGACGTGCTGGCCGTCGTCATGGATCATGGTGTAGTTCAAGGCGTCGATGCGCTTGAAATATTCCGCATTGAGAACGTGCTGGGCGCCTACCCTGCCCGTCGTTGCTGCGCCCAGATACGCCTCGAACAATTGCATCACCGGTCCGATGATCGACAGGCTCGGGATGTTGATGTCCCTGCACTTGGCCTCCAGCCGGCCGACCAGATCCTTCTCCAGCAGCGTGAACAGCACGATGCCCGGCGCCTCCTCGATCTCGTCGAGCACGCGGTCGAGCTGCTTCTGGCTGCGCACCAGCGGATAGACATGTTCGACCGCGGTCACATTGGCGTATTGCGCGGCCACCGCGCGCGCCACCGTAATCAGCGTCTCGCCGGTCGAATCGGAGACCAGATGAAGATGAAAATAATTGCCGGTCGTGGGCACCAGAACCCCTGTGTATCCTGTGAATCCCTGTGGAGCTTAACCAAGATATTTCGCCCTGGGTCGTCACGTCAGGGATAACCCGGACTTTTCTTCACAGGGCCCCGCGAGAGGACAAGTCCGCCGGCTCATCGCCATGATAGTGGGAAGGTGTGGATTTGTCTCTTCATAAGCTGGCCACGAAACGACGCAAGCAGTTGATGCGCGTGGCGTTATCGGGATGGGGCAATGTCCGGCCGAAAATGGGGACGGCTGTGAACAAGCCTCGCAAACATGCGGCATCGTTTTGCGTGAGTCATAATCACCGCCACTTAGACTCAAACCTAAGATTCTAAAATTATTAGTTTAGAGAAGCGGTGCTTTGCGGATATGTCTTGCGTCCCCTGGCTGGCAGCGCTTCTTCGCAACGCTGCGAGCGTCGGAAGGTTTCAGGGACGAGCAAGGTCGGGCGACTGCAATGTACGAGTGGATCACGATCACGGCGTATCCGTGGATCAAGGCGCTGCACGTGATCGCTGTCATCTCCTGGATGGCCGGCATGCTCTATTTGCCGCGGCTGTTCGTCTACCATTGCGACGCCGAGGTCGGATCGAAGCAGTCCGAAACCTTCAAGGTGATGGAATGGCGTTTGCTGAAGGCGATCATCAATCCGGCGATGATCGTCACCTGGCTGGCCGGGCTTTATCTGGCCTGGAGCGGGCATTGGTACACGTCCGGCTGGTTTCACGGCAAACTGACGCTGGTGCTCATCCTGTCGGGTGTCCACGGTTTTTTTTCCCGCTGGGTCAAGGATTTCGCCGCCGACCGGAATACCAGAAGCCAGAAATTCTATCGTATTATCAATGAGGTGCCGACCGTCCTGATGGTCTTCATCGTCATTCTGGTGATCGTGAAGCCGTTCTAGGCCTGAGCTTTCAACGATGATCCGGTTTTCCACCTGCTTGCGAAGCGCCGGGCGATTTTCTATATTGTCCAAATCCCACCCCACGCAGGCGGATGTGGTTGCGTTCCGGCTCCTTCATTGGACCGGCCGCCGCATCAGGTTTGAAGCCTCACCGGCGCTTTCCTTGCTTAGACCTGCGGACCTTCCATTTTTCGTGTCCGCTTTTTCTTCAAGCCACCTCGCACCCCTTCCCTAAAGAACACTCCACAGGACCACCCCAATGCGGGAAATGAAACTCCAGGACCTCAAATCGAAAACGCCGGCCGAGCTCGTCTCGTTCGCGGAAGAGAACGGGGTCGAAAATGCCAGCACCATGCGCAAGCAGGAGCTGATGTTCGCCATTCTCAAGCAGCTCGCGATCCAGGAAATCGATATTATCGGCGAAGGCGTCGTTGAGGTTCTCTCCGACGGCTTCGGCTTTCTGCGCTCGCCCGATGCCAACTACCTGCCCGGCCCTGACGACATCTACGTCTCGCCCTCGCAGATCCGCCGCTTCGGCCTTCGCACCGGCGATACCATCGAAGGCCACATCCGCAGCCCGAAAGAAGGCGAACGCTATTTCGCGCTGCTCAAGGTCAATACCCTCAATTTCGAGGATCCGGAAAAATCCAAGCACAAGGTCAATTTCGACAATTTGACGCCGCTGTTTCCGGATCAGCGCTTCCGCCTCGAGCTCGAGGACCCGACGCGAAAAGACCTTTCTGCAAGGGTTATCGACATCGTCGCCCCGATCGGCAAAGGCCAGCGCGCGCTGATCGTAGCGCCGCCGCGCACCGGCAAGACGGTGCTGATGCAGAACATCGCGCACTCCATCACCGCCAATCATCCGGAATGCTATCTGATCGTGTTGCTGATCGACGAGCGTCCGGAAGAAGTCACGGACATGCAGCGCTCGGTGAAGGGCGAGGTGGTGTCGTCGACCTTCGACGAACCGGCGGTGCGTCACGTCCAGGTCGCCGAGATGGTGATCGAGAAAGCCAAGCGGCTCGTTGAACACGGCCGCGACGTGGTGATCCTGCTGGACTCGATCACGCGTCTGGGCCGCGCCTACAACACCGTCGTGCCGTCATCCGGCAAGGTGCTCACCGGCGGTGTCGACGCCAACGCGCTGCAGCGGCCGAAACGATTCTTCGGCGCGGCGCGAAACATCGAGGAGGGCGGTTCGCTCACGATCATTGCGACCGCGCTGGTCGATACCGGCAGCCGCATGGACGAAGTGATCTTCGAAGAATTCAAGGGCACCGGTAACTCCGAACTGATCCTCGACCGCAAGGTCTCCGACAAGCGGACCTTCCCGGCGATTGACATCTCGCGCTCCGGCACCCGCAAGGAAGAGCTGATTACCGATCCGCAGCTCCTGAAGAAAATGTACGTGCTGCGTCGGATCCTCAATCCGATGGGCACCATGGATGCGATCGACTTCCTGCTCGACAAGCTCCGCAACACCAAGAACAACTCGGAATTCTTCGATTCCATGAACACCTGAGCCGTCAGGCCAGGATTGAAGAGGGCGCCTCGTGGAAGCGGGGCGCCTTTTTCATGCTGCGGTCGTCGCTGCGATGCGAATGCAGCATTGGAAAATCCGCCTTAGCAATTGGTTAACTATATAACATCTTGATTTTTATATAATTTATTTGGATCCGGGTGTCAGGGGGAGGGTACCTCTCCGGATTTTGCAGCATTCTTGCCGCACCTGTCACGCGATGCCGCCTGCGCGTTCAGGCCCCGAATCGAATCGCGTTGCCTTTTCAAAACCTCCCGCACAAATAGGCCATGCATCCACGGGATCAGACCATCTTCGCATTGTCGTCGGGCCGGCTGCCGAGCGCGATTGCCTTGGTGCGCGTCTCGGGTCCGCACGCTGGAAAGATCGTGACGGCGCTTGCCGGCAAATTGCCGTCGCCGCGAATGGCTACCCGCGCGCTGCTCAGGGATGTCGGCCAGCGGCCGATAGACGATGCGGTGGTGCTGTGGTTTCCGGGTCCAGCCAGCGCGACCGGGGAAGATGTCGCGGAATTTCACGTTCATGGCGGGCGTGCGGTGCTGGCGGCTTTGTTCACCGCGCTGTCCGCATTCGAAGAGGTTCGCCCGGCCGAGCCCGGGGAATTTACCCGGCGCGCTTTCGAGAACGGCAAGCTCGATCTGACGGAGGCCGAAGGTCTCGACGATCTCATCCATGCCGACACCGATCGGCAGCGACGCCAGGCGCTGCGCCAATTGAAGGGACTGCTTGGCGACAGAGCGCGCGATTGGCGCGCGCGGATCATCGAAGCGTCTGCGTTGATCGAGGCCGGCATTGATTTTTCGGACGAGGGCGATGTGCCGGCGGAGTTGATCGCGCCGGCCTTGGCAAAGGTCAAAGTGCTGCTTGCCGAGATCGAGGAAGTCCTGGCGGGGCAGGGGCGGAGCGAACGGCTTCGCGACGGTCTCGTCGTCGCGATTGCCGGGCCGCCGAATGTCGGCAAGTCGACGCTGATGAATCAGCTCGCGCGCCGTGAGGTCGCGATCGTATCGCCGCATGCCGGCACTACGCGCGATGTCATCGAGGTGCAGCTTGATCTCGACGGCTATCCGGTGACCGTGATCGATACCGCAGGCATTCGGGAGACCGATGATCCGGTGGAGCAGGAGGGTGTACGGCGCGCCCGCGCCCGGGCGGCGGATGCGGATCTCGTGTTGTGGCTTTCCGACGCGCCGCAAGTAGGGATCGAGCACGATGGCGCTGCGCCAATCTGGACGGTGCGAAACAAGATCGATCTCGAAGCGGCGGGTCGGCCATTGGCCGAGGTCGAAACGCTGAAGCAAGGAAGCTTCCAGATATCGGCGAGCCGCGGCGATGGAGTACCGGAGCTGATCGCTGCATTGGTCGGTTTCGCCCAACGCTACTTTGGCGGCACCGAGGGCGGACTGATCAGCCGGGCCCGTCAACGGAAACTCTTGCAGGAGACCGCGGCTTCGCTACAGCGCTGTATCGCGGTGATCGGGCAGGGAGAGGAGCTGGCGGCAGAAGAACTCCGGGCGGCGGCACATTCACTGGGAAGGTTGCTCGGGCGGGTGGATGTCGAAGACATTCTCGACGTCATCTTCCGGGAGTTCTGTGTAGGTAAGTGAAGTTTCCTTACCTTTTGCTAACCATGTTTCACGTGAAACATGGAACCCAGTCGTAACCCGTGTTTCACGTGAAACACTTTCCACAAACTTCTGCTTTCGGGACCGGCAACTCCGGGATAGAACTCCCCGCATGCTTTCCCAAGCGGACCCCTTCGACGTCATCGTTATCGGTGGCGGCCACGCCGGCTGCGAAGCCGCGAGCGCGGCTGCGCGGATGGGTGCGAAGACTGCCTTGGTGACCCATCGTTTTGCGACCATCGGGGCGATGTCCTGCAATCCTGCCATCGGGGGGCTCGGCAAGGGACATCTGGTCCGCGAAGTCGACGCCCTGGATGGCCTGATGGGCCGGGTGGCCGATGCCGGTGGGATCCAGTTTCGGATGCTGAACCGCCGCAAGGGTCCGGCCGTCCGCGGACCGCGGGCCCAGGCGGACCGCAAGCTTTACGCCACCGCCATGCAGAGCGCGATCCGGGAGACCGCCAATCTCTGTGTGATCGAGGGCGAGGCGGATGAGTTGATCGTCTCGAATGGCCGGGTCACCGGAATCCGTTTGGGCGACGGCCGTGAGTTGAAGGCCGGTGCCGTGGTCATCACCACAGGGACCTTCCTGCGAGGCCTGATCCATCTCGGCGAAAAGAATTGGCCGGCCGGACGGGTCGGGGAGGCGCCGGCGATGGGGCTTTCGGCCTCCTTCGAGAGGGTTGGCTTTACACTCGGACGATTGAAGACCGGCACGCCGCCGCGGCTTGATGGCACG
This sequence comes from Bradyrhizobium sp. AUGA SZCCT0283, assembly GCF_018130385.1. Classification (GTDB taxonomy): domain Bacteria; phylum Pseudomonadota; class Alphaproteobacteria; order Rhizobiales; family Xanthobacteraceae; genus Bradyrhizobium. The sequence goes on from NZ_JAFCLU010000001.1 coordinate 543,258, forward strand.
ACCATCGACTGGTCCGCCGTTGAAATGCAGCCCGGCGACGACCCGCCGGAGCCGTTCTCGGTCATGACCGACCGGATCATCACCCCGCAGATCCAGTGCGGCATCACTCGTACGATCCCGGCAACCCACGAAGTAATCCGGGCCAACGTGCACCGCTCGCCGATGTATTCCGGCCAGATCAAGAGCAGTGGCCCGCGCTATTGTCCTTCGATCGAGGACAAGATCGTCCGCTTTGGCGATCGCGACGGCCACCAGATCTTCCTGGAGCCCGAGGGCCTCGACGACTCCACAGTCTATCCCAACGGCATTTCGACCTCGCTGCCGGAAGAGGTTCAGCTCGCGATCCTCGCGACCATTCCCGGGCTCGAGCGAGTGAAGATGGTGCGGCCGGGCTATGCCATCGAATACGACCATGTCGATCCCCGTGAACTCGAGCCGACATTGCAGACCAGACGTCTGCCGGGTCTTTTCCTGGCCGGACAGATCAACGGGACGACGGGCTACGAAGAGGCTGCGGCGCAGGGAATTGTCGCTGGCCTCAACGCGGCCTTGGCAGCGGGCGCCGCTGATCCGATCGTGTTCGACCGTGCGGATGGCTATCTCGGAGTGATGATCGACGACCTCGTGACCCGAGGGATCACCGAGCCGTATCGGATGTTCACCTCGCGGGCCGAATACCGTTTGACGCTGCGGGCGGACAATGCCGACCAGCGCCTGACTGACAAGGGGATCGCTCTGGGCTGCGTTGGGCAGGCTCGTTCGGAGCGCCATCGCGACAAGATGGCCGCGCTAGCTGCGGCCAAGGCACTGGCGAAGTCCCTGACGATGACTCCCAACGAAGCCGCCAGACATGGCCTGGCTCTCAACCGGGATGGCCATCGGCGTACGGCGTTTGAGTTGCTGGCCTATCCCGAGATCGAGTGGGATGTGTTGCGCGGCATCTGGCCGGAGCTGTCGGCCGTCGATCCATCCATCGCCGTGCATCTCGAGATCGACGCTAAGTACGATGTCTATCTCAAGCGCCAGACCGCCGACGTCGATGCCTTCCGGCGGGACGAGGGGCTGGTCCTGACCGATATCGACTACGCCGATGTGCCCGGGCTTTCCAACGAGGCGCGCGCCAAGCTTGAGGCGGCGCGGCCGCGGACAGTGGGGCAGGCGGGTCGGCTCGATGGTCTGACGCCGGCGGCGCTGGGAATTCTCGCGGCCTATCTGCGTCGCGAAGCTCGGCGGAAGACGGCGAAGGCGACGGGTTAAGAATCTGTTTCACGTGAAACGGGGCGGGACCCCATCGTCATTGCCTGCGACAAACGCGAAGCGTTTGCGCAAGGGAGCGCAAGCGACGAAGCAATCCACTCTGCGCATTTGCGGCCAGTTGGATTGCTTCGCTTCGCTCGCAATGACGGCCGAACGCAGGCAGCATCCAAGCATGGCAAAAGCAACGACGCAGATAGGTCATTCCCCCTCCGCCGATGACAGAGCGGCGGCGCTCGCCCTCACCCCCGTTTCACGTGAAACGGAGGCGCGGCTTGATCGCTACGTCAGCCTCCTGGTGGAGTGGCAGGCCAAGACCAATCTCGTCGCGCCCTCGACCCTCCCGCATCTCTGGACTCGACACATCTCCGATTCGCTGCAGCTCCTGGACCTGGCCCCGACGGCGAAGATCTGGGTCGATCTCGGCAGTGGTGGCGGCTTTCCGGGTGTGGTTCTCGCCTGCGCATTGGCTGAGACGCCAGGCGCCAATGTCCATTTGGTCGAACGTAACGCCAAGAAGGCGGCCTTTCTGCGCGAAGCGGTGCGCGTAACTTCCGCAGCAGCGACCGTGCATTTGGCGGGAATCGGGGATATTGTGGATAGAATTGGCGGTCGCGTCGATTGCGTCACTGCGCGGGCGCTGGCTCCGTTACATCAGCTTGTCGGTTTCGCGGAGCCGTTTGTGAGCAGTGGCGCAAAAGCGTTGTTTCTCAAAGGCCAAGATGTAGAGGCTGAATTGACCGAAGCCACTAAATATTGGAATATTAAACCGCGACTCCATTCCAGCCGCACGGGCGGGCACGGCTGGATCGTCGAACTCGATCGGATCGAGCGGCGCAACCCCTCCGCGATCACATATGGCGATCGGGCATGAACGAATTAGATGAACTATATCAAGAGGATAGGGATCCCACTCCACCGCCTCATCCACGCATCCTGTCGCTGGCCAACCAGAAGGGCGGCGTCGGCAAGACTACTACGGCGATCAATCTGGGCACGGCACTCGCCGCGATTGGGGAGCGCGTGCTGATCGTCGATCTCGATCCGCAGGGCAATGCCTCGACCGGTCTCGGCATCGATCGCCGCAGCCGCAACTGCTCGACCTACGATGTGCTGATCGGCGAAGCGCCGTTGCGCGAGGCGGTGGTTGCCACCGCGGTGCCGCGGCTGCACATCGCCTCCTCGACCATGGATCTGTCGGGCCTCGAGCTTGAACTCGGAACGACACCCGGCCGCGCCTTCCGCCTGCGCGACGCGATCGCTGCGCTGAACAAGAACGCGGCGCCGGACACCGACTACACCTATGTGCTGATCGATTGCCCGCCGTCGCTCAACCTTCTCACCGTCAACGCGATGGCGGCGTCCGACGCGATCCTGGTGCCGCTGCAATGCGAGTTCTTCGCGCTCGAAGGTCTGTCGCAATTGCTGCAGACGGTGGAGCAGGTACGCTCGACGCTCAATCCGAACCTGTCGATCCACGGCATTGTGCTGACCATGTTCGACTCCCGCAATAACCTGTCCAACCAGGTCGTCGCCGACGTGCGGCAGTTCATGGGCGGCAAGGTCTACGACACCATGATCCCGCGCAACGTGCGCATCTCCGAGGCGCCGTCCTACGGCAAGCCGGTGCTGGTCTACGATCTCAAATGTGTCGGCAGCGAAGCCTACCTGAAGCTGGCGACGGAAGTGATCCAGCGCGAGCGCGAGCTGAGGACGCATTAGTCGGGCGTAGGGTGGGCAAAGCGAAGCGTGCCCACCAGCTTTGTTTCGCGGTTGGACCGAGGTGGGCACGGCGCAAGCGCGCCTTTGCCCACTCTACGATCGGACCAACAGAGTCGAATTTCTAGTTCCGGAGTGGCGTAAGTGAATCCTAGGGAGTTGGCGGCGATGGCCGACGAAACGCGTTCGCGACTGGGCCGCGGCCTTGCAAGTCTGATCGGGGACGTCGGCGGCGAGGCCGCGCATGTCGACCGGCCGCGCAATCAGCGCAAGGTGCCGATCGAGTTCCTGAAGCCCAATCCGCGCAACCCGCGCCGGACCTTTTCCGATACCGAGCTCGGTGAGCTCGCGGCCTCCGTCAAGCAGCATGGTGTGATCCAGCCGATCGTGGTGCGGCCGGTGAAGGGCGCGCAGGACCGTTACGAGATCATCGCCGGCGAACGCCGCTGGCGCGCCGCGCAACTCGCCGGCCTGCACGAAGTCCCGATCGTTCCCGTTGACGTCAGCGACTCGGACGCGCTCGAGATCATGATCATCGAGAACGTGCAGCGCGAAGATCTCAACGCGATGGAAGAGGCGCAGGGCTATCACGCGCTGGCCGACGAGTTCAAACGCAGCCAGGAAGACATCGCCAAGGAAGTCGGCAAGAGCCGCAGCCACGTCGCCAACATGATGCGGCTGACGAAACTGCCGGCGGAGGTGCAGGCTTTTATCGCCAACGGCCAATTGACGGCGGGCCACGCCCGCGCCCTGATCGGCGTGCCGGATCCGCTGGCCGCGGCAAAGCGCATCGTCGAGGAGGGCCTCAACGTGCGCCAGACCGAGGCGCTCGCGCATGAAGAAGGCGTGCCAGAACGCAAGCCGCAGAAGGCGCGGAGCAGTGGCGGCGGGAAGGTCAAGGATCCCGACACGATCGCGCTGGAGAAGCGCGTCAGCGACGCACTAGGTCTTGCCGTGACCGTCAACCACCGCGACCCCGGCGGCACCGTCCAGATCAGCTACCGCAACCTCGAACAGCTCGATGAGGTGATGCGACGGCTGGCGAAGGGGAGCTGAATTAATAAAGCCTCTCTCTCCTCGTCATTGCCTGCGACAAACGCGAAGCGTTTGCGCAAGGGAGCGAAGCGACGAAGCAATCCATTCCTCCGCTCGCGGAGCTATGGATTGCTTCGCTTCGCTCGCAATGACGGCTGCTGAAGTACTGTTCGCTTACCCCCGCCGCTTCGCATTGACCGCGATCGAGAGCAGCGTGCGCTGCGCGATCGCGGACGCCAGCGAGGCCTGCTTGCGCATATCCAGCGCGGCGGTTCCGAGCTGATCGATGATCCCAGCCAGCCGCGCCACGCTGAAATTGCGCAGCGCGATTTCGACGGCGCCCTTGCGCGAGAAATGCAGGCGCGGATATCCGCTTTCGAGCAGGGTCGAGACGGGCGTGCCTTCGGCCACCGCGAGCGCCGATTTGTGCAGCCATGCCGCCTGGCGCTGCGCGGCGGAGATGATCACGCCGGGATAGGTGCCGGCGACCATCGCCTTGGCAAACTCGCTTTCGACCAGGTCCGGCTTGCCGGCAAAGGCGCCATCCACGATCGGGTCCAGCTTCAGCTCGGAGGCATCGGAGACGACGGTCATGACATCGTCGAGCGCGATCTCGCCCTTGCCGTGGGAATAGAGCGCCAGCTTGCGAAGCTCGTTGCGCGAGGCCTGGCGGTCGCCGCCGAGCAATGACATCAGCACGGCGCGCGCGTCAGCGGCGATCCGTAAATTGGAAGTCCGTAGTTCCTCGTCGATCAGCCTGGCAAGGTCGCGCTCGGTGTCGGGATAGCAGGCGATGGCGACCGCGGTCTTGGCGCGCTCGCAGGCCTTGCGCAGCGGCGACTCCGGCCGCAGCTCGCCGGCCTCGATCACGATGCGGCAGTCCTTCACGGCCGAATCGGCCAGCGTATCGACGCCGCTGGCAAAATTGCGGGAGCCGGCGCGCACGCGAATGGCGCGGCGTCCGCCGAACATCGGGATCGTCATGGCCTCGTCGACCAGCCGCGACGGTTCGGCCGACAGTTCGTCGCCGTCCAGCCGCACCAGCGAAAAGGGATCGTTGGGGTCGTCGACGGCGGAGGCGATCAGCGCGTCGGCGCGCTCGCGGACCAGGCCGGCATCCGGACCGTAAAGCAGGATGATGGGGCGGCCGGCATCGGGCCGGGCGAGAAAAGCGTCGATGTCTTTTCCGCGGAGCGCGACCAACGGGATCAGGTGCCGGCGTAGAAGAACGACGCCAGCCGGGTCTGGATGTTTTCCGCGATCTCGTTGGCGGCGCGATCCTCGGCGTCGCGGAAGGCGCGGGCGCGGGCGAAGCGCTGCAACTGGCCGGGAATGTCATAGGACACGCGGGAGAAGGTCGTGCCCGTCATGACCGACTTGTTGGTGGTAAGGTCGATCAGATTGTACTGCGCGTCGATGCCGTAGTTTTCACTCGACGGCAGCGCGGTGGCGGGATCGAGCATCAGCGAGGAACGCGAGGTGGTAAAGCGCAGCACCAGCCGATGGGTCGGCGGCATGCCGGTGGCGTTGCCGTAGAGCTTGAACGCCAGCGCGTTGCGGATCTCCACCTGGATCCGAGCTTCCCGCGACGCGTTGGCCTTTTCAACCGGCGGGATTTCCACGCCCATCAGCTTTTCCCGCAGGCCGGGTTTGCCGTCATTACGTTCGGCATACATCGGCTGGAAACAGCCGGCCGTGAGCGCCGCCAGAGCGGCGACGGCGATGAGCCGAACGGCGATCCGGGTCCTAGCCAACGACATTCACGATCCTCATGGGAACTACGATTACCTTGCGGACGGCCTTGCCGCCGAGAGCGAGTTTTACCGCATCGAGCGCCAAAACGGCAGCCTCAATTTCCGGATTTTGGGCGACCCGTGGCACGGTAACATCACCCCGCTTCTTGCCGTTGACCTGGACCACCAGCGTCACGGTGTCTTCAACCAGCAAATCGCGTTCGATTTGGGGCCAGTTAGCCTCCGAGATCAGCCCGGACTGCCCCAGGACCTGCCAGCACTCCTCGGCCAGATGCGGCATCATCGGCGCGAAAAGCTGAACCAGGATGATTGCGGCTTCCCGAACCGCCCAGGCGGTGTCCGCGGCCGGCTCGCCGTCCTTCCCCAATACCTCGGCCAGCGCGTTGGCGAATTCGCGAATATGCGCGAGGCAGACGTTGAAATGCAGCCGTTCGATCCCGGACGACACCTTGTCCAGCGCGCCATGGGCGGCCTTGCGCAGGTCGAGCGCGTCCGCGCCGAACGCGGCCGGCCGGCCGGCCGGAGCCAACTTGGCGATCTCGGCTGATTCGTTCACTAGCCGCCACAGCCGCTGAACGAAGCGCGAGGCGCCCTGCACCCGCTCGTCGCTCCAGATCACGTCGCGGTCGGGTGGCGAATCCGACAGCATGAACCAGCGCGCGACGTCGGCGCCATAGGTCGCGATGATGTCGTCGGGATCGACAGTGTTCTTCTTCGACTTCGACATCTTCTCGATCGGGCCGACGGTGATGTCTTCGCCGGTTTCAAGGAGGACGGCACGCTTGCCGTTGCCGCCGGCTTCGATCTTCACTTCGGCCGGCGTGACGTAGGATCCATCCGCCTTCTGATAGGTCTCGTGCACCACCATGCCCTGCGTGAACATGCCGGCGAACGGTTCGTCCATGCCGATATGGCCGGTGGCCTTCATCGCGCGGGTGAAGAAGCGGCTGTAGAGCAGATGCAGGATCGCGTGCTCGACGCCGCCGATGTACTGGTCGACCGGCATCATCCGGTTGGCCACCTCGGGCGTGGTCGGCGCCTTCTCGTTCCAGGGATCGGTAAAGCGCGCAAAGTACCAGGACGAATCCACGAAGGTGTCCATGGTGTCGGTTTCACGTTGCGCCTTGCCGCCGCATTTCGGGCAGGTGACGTGCTTCCAGGTCGGGTGATGGTCGAGCGCGTTGCCGGGTCTGTCGAAGGTCGCGTCCTCCGGCAGCGTCACCGGCAGATCGGCGTCGGGCACCGGCACCACGTCGCATTTCGGGCAGTGGATCACCGGGATCGGACAGCCCCAGTAGCGCTGCCGTGAAATGCCCCAGTCGCGCAGGCGGAAGTTCACCTGCCGCTCGCCGACGGGCGCATTGCCGCGCATTTCCTTTTCCAGCCGTTTCGCGATCTCTTCCTTGGCCTGCTCGATGGTCATGCCATCGAGGAAGCGGGAGTTGATCATGCGGCCGTCGCCGTCATAGGCGGTGTCGGTAATGACGAACGTCGTCGGGTCCTGGCCCTCGGGGCAGACCACCGGGACGTTGCCGAGATGGTATTTGTTGACGAAATCGAGGTCGCGCTGGTCGTGCGCCGGGCAGCCGAAGATGGCGCCGGTGCCGTATTCCATCAGCACGAAGTTTGCGACATAGACCGGCAGCTTCCAGTTCGGGTCGAAGGGGTGGACGGCCTTGATGCCGGTGTCAAAACCCTGCTTCTCGGCGGTGTCGATGATTTCCTGCGCGGTGCCGATCTTCTTCACGTCCGCAATGAATTCGGCGAGCTTCGGGTTCTTCGCGGCCGCAGCTATCGCCAGCGGATGGTCGGCCGCGATCGCCATGAATTTGGCGCCGAACAGCGTGTCGGGCCGCGTCGTGAAAATCTTCAGCTCGCTCTCGCCGGCCGGCGTGGTGGCCGGGTCCAGCGCGAAGCGGATCAGCAAGCCTTCCGAACGGCCGATCCAGTTGCGCTGCATCAGCCGCACCTTGTCCGGCCAGCGATCCAACCCGTCCAGTGCTTCCAGCAGTTCCTGCGAGTATTTTGTGATCTTGAAGACCCACTGGCTCATCTCGCGCTGCTCGACGACAGCGCCGGAGCGCCAGCCACGGCCGTCGATCACCTGCTCGTTGGCGAGCACGGTCATGTCGACGGGGTCCCAGTTCAGTTTACGCTTCTCGCGTTCGGCCAGCCCCGCGCGCAGCATGTCCAAAAACATCTTCTGCTGATGCTTGTAGTAGCTGGGGTCGCAGGTCGCGAACTCGCGTGACCAGTCCAGCGACAGCCCGATCGACCGCAGCTGCTTCTTCATCGCGGCGATGTTGTCGTAGGTCCAGGCCTTCGGCGCGACCTTGCGCTCAATCGCGGCATTCTCGGCCGGCAGCCCGAACGCGTCCCAGCCCATCGGGTGCAGCACGTTGAACCCCTTGGCGCGCATGAACCGCGCCAGCACGTCGCCCAGGGTGTAATTGCGGACGTGCCCGATATGGATGCGCCCGGACGGGTAGGGGAACATCTCGAGCACGTAATATTTCGGCCGCGGGTCGTCGTTTTTCGAGGCGAATATCGCCTTTTCGTCCCACTGGCGTTGCCAGCGCGGCTCGGAATCACGGGCGTTGTAACGTTCGGAGGTCATGAAATCGCAGGGCTTTTTGTGGATTCGGGTCCCGTCCAGAGGACGGCGGACTAGGCCACAAAAGCGGCTGCGGGGTCAACGGGTTGGGGAGGTAAGAACGGCCATTTGACCGGAGGCGCGGAGCGTCCGCTCACCCCGCCATCGCCATGCCGGCCTCGTCGACCAGCTTGGCAAAGCCGTGCTCGACGACGGTGTTGCGGCCGCGGTGTTTGGCGGCGTAGAGGGCGGCATCCGCGGCCTCGATCAGCTCGCCGGGGGTTTGGGCGTCGCTCGGAAGCGTTGCGGCCACGCCGACACTGACGGTGACGGTGCGGTGGCTGGAGGTGATGTGCGGCAGGCCGAGGTCTTGCACGGTCGCGCGCACGGTTTCACCGATCTCGAGCGCTCTCTGCGGGCTCGTGTTCGGCAGCAGGAGGCAGAATTCCTCGCCGCCATAGCGCCCGGCAAAGCCCAGCGTGTCGCCGGCAATGCCGGCCAGCGCTTCGCCGATCCGGGTGAGGCAGGCGTCGCCCTCCGGGTGGCCATAGGTGTCGTTGTAAAGCTTGAAGTGGTCGACATCGATCATCAATAGCGACAGCTCGCAATGATACTGCTGCGCCTTCATCCATTCGAAATCGAGCCGGCTCTGGAAGCCGCGGCGGTTGGCGAGGCCCGACAGCATGTCGATCGAGGCCATCACGGTGAGCCGGTCATTGGTGGCGACCAGTTCGCGCTCGCGCTGGCTGAGTTGCGCGGCCATCGCGTTGAAGGCGCGGGCCAGCGGCATGAATTCCAACGGCAGCCGGCTGCGCGCGACGCGGGCCGACCAGTCGCCTTCGCCGAACCGCTTGGCCATGCCGGTCATGAGCTCGATCGGATTGATGATGAGCTTCTCCGCCCCGATCAGCGCGCCGAGCAGCACGAACAGGCAGACGAATCCCAATTGCAGATAGGCGGTGCGGATCTCGCGATTGATTGCGGCCGTCACCTTGGCCTCCTCGACGCTGACGACCAGGCGCGATTGCGTTCCGGGAATGCGCGCGAAACTGATGGCGCGCTTGGAGCCGTCGTTAGCGGTAAAGGAAAGCGAGCCCGTATCGGAGTTGGAGCTGAGCGCCTTGTAGGTGATGGCCGACAGCAGCGGCACGTTGTCGAGCGGCCGGCCGATCATGCTGGCCTGGTCGGGCGGTGCCGCCAGCACGACGCCGGTGCTGTCGATCAACAGAGCTGAAATGCCCGGCCGTCCGCCGAGATTGGCCATGATCTTCGACAGCCAGTCGAGATTGATGCCGGCGACCGCTACCGAATCTTCCTCCGGATTGATCGCGGAGACCGGGTAGGCCGCCATCATCATCGGCCGGTTGTTGGTCTTGCCGAACAGATAGTCGCTGAAAACGAAATCGAGGGTTTCCTGCGCCTTCCTGAAGTAGTCGCGATCGCCGATGTTGAGGCCGACCTGAACGTTCAGCGTGGAACACTGCACCACGCCTTCCTTGCTCACGAGCATGATGCTGCGGATCCAGGGCAGGTTGGCGGGCAGGCTGGCGCGCAGGATCTCGCAACTGCGCCCGATGCCGCTGGAGGCGCGGATATAGGCGGCGGATTTCAGCATCGTCTCGACGGAGGAGATCACCTCGCGCTGGGTCTCGGCGCTGTGGTGGGTGATATTGGCGTACTCTTCCGAAGCTATCGCGATCTGCTTGGCGCGCGTGTCTTCGAGCGAGCGGACGCGCTCCAGCATCAAGGGCGCCACCAGCATCACGGCCAGCATCGCAAGCCGCGCCCGGATTCCCAGAAGCTTCTTGAGTTTGACCCGATTGCGGTTGAAAGTAACGCCAGCCATCCTGCCCCCCTGCCGGAAGGTAGAGCGAAGGTTTCAAAAAGCCTTTCCCGAACTTGGTAAAATTAGAGGAAATGCCGTAAAATTTCCGGCCGGAATCCAGCATGATGCGAGAGAGATGGCGACGCCGCTAACCAAGTCTTTACCAAGCGGTCTGGCTCAGGTGGAGCAGGACATCGCGCGCGCGTGCAAGGAAGCGCGCCGCGAGCGCGCGTCGGTGACGCTGATCGCGGTGTCGAAGACGTTCGACGCCGCGGCCATTTCGCCTGTCATCGATGCCGGGCAGCGCGTGTTCGGCGAAAATCGCGTGCAGGAAGCCAAGGCGAAGTGGCCGGCGCTGGTGTCGGCCTGTCCCGGGATTACGTTGCATCTGATCGGACCGCTGCAATCCAACAAGGCAAAGGAGGCCGTGGCGCTGTTCGACGCTATCCATTCGGTTGACCGTCCCAGCATTTGCGAAGCGTTAGCCAAGGAAATCAATTCCCAGAACAAACGGCCGGAATTGTTCGTTCAACTCAATACCGGCGAGGAGCCGCAGAAGGCCGGTGTCGCGCCCGGCGAGGCCGACGCCTTCATCGCGAGCTGCCGCGACAAATACGGCCTGGTCATTTCCGGCCTGATGTGCATCCCGCCGGTCAACGAGGCGCCGGCGCCGCATTTCGCGTTGACGGCCAAGATCGCCGCGCGCAACGGGCTGAAAAACCTGTCGATGGGCATGAGCGCCGATTTCGCGGTGGCGATCCAGCTCGGCGCCACGCATGTGCGCGTGGGGTCGGCGATTTTCGGACACCGCTGAACGCGCGCTTCACTCGCTTCGCCTCGCTCGCAATGACGGGGGGAGAATCTACTTGAACCCGACCGACACTTTTCCGAGCGAACCGAAATCGGCGGTGCACAAATCACCCGATTGAATCGGCAGCGGTGCGTGGCAGGTGCCGGTCGTGACGACACGGCCGGCCTTCAGCGTCACGCCCAGCTGGCGCAGCTCATTGGCGAGCCAGGTCAGTGCGATCCGGGGATCGCCGAGCACGTTCTTGCCGTGACCGGTGAATTGCTGGCCGCGCATCGTAATGACGGGCCGTTCCTCGATGAGGTTCATCGAACGCCAGTCAGCGGTTGCGGCAGGCCCCAACACGAACAGATGCGCGCAGGCGTTGTCGGCAATGATCTGCGCGGCGCCGGCGCTGACGAAATCGGCAAACCGCGAATCCGGAATCTCGATGGCCGGATGCAGCGTATCGACGGCATCGAGCACCTGCTGCATCGTATAGGGCGTGGTGCGCGCCGGCAGATCGACGCGCATGCGAAAGGCGAATTCCGGTTCGGCGACGCGCATTTCGTTGCCCGCCATCGAAGCCGTTCCGCCGTCGGGGATTACGGTCTCGGCAAGGATGCGCCCGGCCATCGGGCCGTCGACGTTGATGTGCTTTTGGCCGGCCTCGCTGGTGGCCGCGATCTTCCAGCCGAACAAACTATCGGACGAATATTTTTCGATTTGCGCCTGGATCGCATAGGCCTCGATGCGGTCGCGCGGCCGCAGCTGATCGTCGAGGTCGGAGAATTTGGTGCCGGCGCGCCAGTGGTCGTGCAGCGTCTTTGATGCGGCTGCTATCGCGTTCTTGTCGAGCATGTTTGATCCCCCATCAGCCGATCGTGATTTTCGTCTGCGGGCCCATTCGCCGCAACAGCCGCAGCATGGCGGATTTCGTCATTGAAACGCATCCGGCGGTTGGCGAGAAATTGGAGCGCGCCAGATGCAGGAACACGGCGCTGCCGCGGCCGGCAATTCGTGGGCGGGCGTTGTGATCGATCTCGACGATGAAATCGTAGAGGTGGTCCTCGCGGGTCAACCGGTCGCCGGGCTGGTCGCGGACCAGGCGGATCGGCTGATTGTAGTGGCGGTCCCGCGGGTCCTCGCACCAGGCGTCTTCGGGCCGGATCGGCCGGACCGGCAGATAGGTGCGCGGTCGAGGATAGCGGTCGGCGCGCCACCACAATTGCAGCGGACGATACGTGCCCCTCGGGGTGCCGCCGTCGCCCTCCCGTTTGTTGGCGAGGATGCCGCCGCGACCAAGTGCCACCGGTACGGTCCAGCCGTCCGCCGTCAGCCAGCCACGGCGCGGGTCGCCGGCAGCCCTGTGAACCCGAATTGCCGCAAACGGCCGATCACGCGCAGCTGTCTTATAAGTGATTGAAATGGCGTTGCTTTCCATGCCAATGCCCGAATCCTGGGGTTGCCTGTCCGGCCATAACTGCCCTATTTGACGCCATTACAGGACATTCATCCAAACGCGGCTCAAATTTGGGATAGACTTCGGTTCGGCTTGTGAATCTGTAACAATTTCTTACCTCAATGCGAATCAGTGCCTGACGACCCGGCTTGCTAGCGAAGTTTGCCAGCGAATCAGATTGTCATCGACCAAGACCCGGCTTGAGACGCTTCCCCCTGTGTCCGCCGCCTGCCTCAAGAGGATCGTATCCTATGCCTAACGCCCGCAAGATCCTGATCGTGGATGACGACACCGATCTGCGCGACACGCTGGTCGAACAATTATCGCTTCACGAAGAGTTTGAAGCTTCCGCAGTCGATACCGGCGCCAAGGGCGTCAGCGCCGCCAAGGCCAACTCGCCCGATCTGGTGCTGATGGATGTCGGCTTGCCGGATACCGACGGAAGGGAAGTCGTGCGCAGCCTCCGCAAGGGCGGCTTCAAGGCGCCGATCATCATGCTGACCGGCCACGACACCGATTCGGATACCATTTTGGGGCTCGAATCAGGCGCCAATGATTACGTCGCAAAACCGTTCCGGTTCGCCGTCCTGCTCGCCCGGATCAGGGCGCAGCTCCGCCAGCATGAGGCCAGCGAGGACGCGGTGTTTTCCGTCGGCCCCTACAGCTTTAGGCCGGGCTCCAAGATGCTGACCGCCGCCAATGCCAGAAAAGTGCGGCTGACCGAGAAGGAAACCGCGATCCTGCGTTTCCTGTATCGGGCCGGCCAGTTGCCGGTGTCGCGGGAGACGCTGTTGCAGGAAGTCTGGGGCTACAATTCGGGCGTTACCACGCACACGCTGGAAACCCATATCTACCGTCTCAGGCAGAAGATCGAGAAGGATGCGGCCAATCCGGAAATCCTGGTGACGGAAGCCGGTGGCTACAAGCTGGTGCCGTGATACGATTCGCAGCCACGATTCGTAATTTTTGCGCATCCCGGTCACAGGTCCATGTCGATCGAAGATGATGTAGCCCTGCTTGAGCGGGTCCCGACATTGCGCCTGTTGGGAACGACCGCTCTGCGCATGCTGGCGATCGGCTCGGAGCAGCGCGATTTCTCGCCCGGCGATTATCTGTTCAACGCCGGTGACGATGCGGATGCCGGCTATATCGTCCAGCGCGGCGCGATCCGCGTCGAGGATGGCGGCGCCGAAGTCGTTGCGGGCCCCGGTGCCCTGATCGGCGAACTGGCGCTGATCGTTGCGATGAAGCGGCCGTCCAGCGCGGTCGCGCTTGATCATTCCTCGGTCATCCGGGTGGCGCGCAGCCTGTTTCAACGCGTGCTCGAAAGCGATCCCGGCGCCGCGCGCCGCCTGCGCGACGAACTCGCCACCCGCACCAGCCAGCTCGCCAGCGATATTTTGATGGCCGGCGCAAAGCTGAGTATCTGATCGCTATACTTCCAGCGTCACCGTCACCGGCACGTGGTCGGACGGGCGCTCCCAGCCGCGGGCGTCGCGGGTAATCTTGAAATCGCTGACACCGTCTTTTAGCGCGCGCGAGACCCAGATGTGGTCGAGCCGCCGGCCGCGGTCGCCCACCGTCCAGTCGGCGGCGCGGTAGCTCCACCAAGTATAGACCTTTTCCGACAGCGGGATCCGCTCGCGCGCGACGTCGAACCATTCGCCATGGGCCTGCGCCGCCAAGAGCTTCTCGCATTCGATCGGCGTGTGCGAAACGACCTTCAAAAGCTGTTTGTGCGACCACACGTCGTTCTCATGCGGAGCGACATTGAGGTCGCCGACCAGGATATGCCGGTCGCCGCCGCGCGGATGCAGCGGTTCGCACGCCTTCATCTCGTCGAGAAATTTCAGCTTGTGATCGAACTTCGGATTGAGCGCGGGATCGGGAATATCGCCGCCGGCCGGAACGTAGAAATTATGCAGCACGAGCGGCTTTGCAAGCTGCGCCTTCTCGCCGAACGCCACCGAGATGTGGCGCGAATCGATCTTGTCGCAGAAGGTTCTGACATCGGTGGTCTCGAACGGCAGTTTCGAGACGATGGCAACGCCGTGATAACCCTTCTGCCCGTTCAGCGCGACATGCTCATAGCCGAGGCGCTTGAATCGCTTCAACGGGAAAGCGTCGTCGATGCATTTTGTTTCCTGCAGGCACAGCACGTCCGGCCGCGCCGATTTGAGGAATTTGGCGACGATGTCGATGCGCAGGCGCACCGAATTGATATTCCACGTTGTCAGGGAAAAACGCATGAGGTCCGTGTATTACCACGGTTCCCGACGCGGATTTCCGTCTCTCCACAGAAAGAATGGAGAAGGCGCGCCGCTCAGTTCGCCGGTGTAGTGTAGTTGGTGAAGTCGATCTTGAAGATGCCGGGGTCGACCTTCTTGGTCGAGTCCAGATTGTAGACCGCAACCGTGGTGTCGTAGCCCTGCGGGTCGGTCACCGTCCATTGTTTGAGCTGGCCGTCCTTGGTGCCGACCATCAGCATCAGCCGGCTGGTGCCGATCAGGGCCTGCTTCTCCTCGATGGTGACGCTGATGTAGACGTCATCGGCCATGACGTTGACGACATTGGTGTCCTTCAGCAGATCGATCCGGTCCGACAGCAGGAAGCGCAGCGGCGTTTGCGACAGCGGATAGATGTCCTGGGTCGCAAGCTTCGTATCCCGCACCGCCAGCGACGAGCCGTCGGCGATGATCGCGATCGGGCTGGGCGCATCGTACTCGAAACGCACCTTGCCCGGCTTCTGGATGTAGAAATCGCCCTTGGTCTTGCTGCCGTCGGGGCCGACCTGGACGAAATTTCCGACCAGCGTCTGCAGCGAGGACAGGTAGGAACTGACCCGGGCAGCCTGCGCCTTCTGGTTGGCGTCGAAGGTAGCAAAAATATTGGCCGGGACATTGCGGTGCGGGTCGGGAATCACCGGGTTTGGCGGCGCCTGGGTAGCGCCGGTGGTCATCGGCGCCCTGTCCTGCGCGCTCATCTGCACGCCGCCGTCGCGGGCCTTGGGCGCGGGCTTCGGAACCGGGACGGTCTGCGAGAGAGCCTGCGTCGCGAAGCCTGCGATGGATGTGGCGATCAAAAGGGCCAGTCCGGAGCGCAGCCCGCGATGGGTGGGTTGTTGTGTCATCAGGTATTTCGGATCTCTATTAGACGAGGCATCCCGCTACCAACCATTTTATCGTGCTTTCGACCAAAGGAGGTATCGTTTTTCCGTGAAATCGTTGCGCCGAGCCCGTTCGGCGCCGACATCTAGAATCCGCCCTCTTCCTCCGCGACCAGAATTTCGCGCTTGCCGGCGTGATTTGCCTGCCCGACGATGCCCTCGAGTTCCATCCGCTCCATCAACGACGCGGCGCGGTTATAGCCGATTTGCAGGCGGCGTTGAATGTAGGAAGTCGAGGCTTTGCGGTCCCGCTTGACGATCGCAACCGCCTGCGAGAACAGGTCGCCGCCGCCATCGCCGCCCATGCCGGTGGAATCGAATACTGCGCCGTCTTCATCAGTCGGCTCTTCCGCCGTGACCGCCTCCAGATATTCCGGCTGGCCCTGCGTCTTGAGATGACGCACGACCTTCTCGACCTCCTCGTCGGAAACGAACGGCCCGTGCACGCGGCTGATGCGTCCGCCGCCGGCCATATAGAGCATGTCGCCCTGGCCGAGCAGTTGCTCGGCGCCCATTTCGCCGAGGATGGTGCGGCTGTCGATTTTCGAGGTGACCTGAAACGAGATGCGGGTCGGGAAGTTCGCCTTGATGGTGCCGGTGATGACGTCGACCGACGGACGCTGGGTGGCGAGGATCACGTGCAGGCCGGCGGCGCGCGCCATCTGTGCCAGACGCTGCACCGCGCCTTCGATGTCCTTGCCGGCCACCATCATCAGGTCGGCCATTTCGTCGACGATGATGACGATATAGGGCAGCGGATCGAGGTCGAGCTTTTCTTCCTCGTAGATCGCCTTGCCGGTTTCCTTGTCGAAGCCGGTATGCACCGTGCGCGTCAGCTCTTCGCCCTTGCCCTTGGCTTCGACGAGGCGCTGGTTGTAGCCGTCGATGTTGCGCACACCGAGCTTGGCCATTTTCTTGTAGCGCTCTTCCATCTCGCGCACGGCCCATTTCAGCGCGACCACCGCCTTCTTCGGATCGGTCACGACCGGCGTGAGGAGATGCGGGATGCCGTCATAGACGGAGAGTTCGAGCATTTTTGGATCGACCATGATCAGGCGGCACTGATCCGGCCGCAAGCGGTAGACCAGGCTCAGGATCATGGTGTTGATCGCGACCGATTTGCCGGAGCCGGTGGTGCCGGCGATCAGCATATGGGGCGTGCGCGCCAGATCGATGATGATGGACTCGCCGCCGATGTTCTTGCCGAGGCAGAGCGGCAGCTTCGCGTGCGACTCGTCCTTTGCGGTCAGCAATTCGCGCAGGTAAACCTTTTCGCGATGCGCATTCGGCAGTTCGATGCCAATGGCGTTGCGGCCGGCGACCACGGCGACGCGGGCCGAGAGCGCGCTCATCGAGCGGGCGATATCGTCGGCAAGGCCGATCACGCGCGAGGATTTGATGCCGGGCGCGGGTTCGAGTTCGTAGAGCGTCACGACCGGGCCGGGATTGGCCTTGACGATCTCGCCGCGGACGCCGAAATCGCCGAGCACGCCTTCCAGCGCACGCGAATTGGCCTCCAGTTCGGCCTTGCTGAGGGGCTGCCGGTCCGACGCCTTGGGCGCCGTGAGCACCGAGACCGAAGGCAGCTCGAATTTCTCCGATTTGCGCGCCGCGGCGCGCGGCGCGGCCTTCTTGCGCGGGGCGCGGGCGGCCGGGACTTCCTCGTCCTCGTCTTCCTCTTCTTCCTCGTCCTCCAATTCTTCGTCCCGCGGGACCAGTGCCGGCGCAGCACGGCCGCGGAGGCTCGGTTCCTGACGTTCGAACGAGGCCGTGCGAGGCGGCGGCGAACTCGACACCAGCGATCGATAGGCCGCGCTCATCAGCCAGGCGAGCCGCGCCTTCGCGCTCATCAGCGCGTGATACACCCATCCGAGCGAAACCGAACTGCGATCGCCTTCTTCCTCGAAGGGCGTGTCATCGTCCTCGATCGGTGTCAGCTCTTCATCTCTTGGGCGCGAGCCCCAGCCGCTGGCAAACAGGAAGGCCGTGCACATCGCCGCGAACAGGATGATGCCGAGCACGAGACGATAGGTGAAGCCGGCCGGACCGAATACCACGGCCGGCGCCCGCACCAGCGCGTCGCCGACGACGCCGCCAAGGCCGGTTGGCAGCGCCCACGCTCCGCCATGCGGCCAGCAGCTTGCAAAGCCTGCCGCGAGCACCGCGCAGAGAATCCAGCATCCAAGGCGCAGCGCTTCGCGATCGAAGGTGCGATGGGTCAGCATGCGCCAGCCCCACACCGCGACGGGGAGGATCAGCATGATCGCGCCGAGGCCGAGAATCTGCATCAGCAGATCGGCGCCGATCGCGCCGGGGTAGCCGAGAACGTTGCGGATCGGACGCGACGTGGCGTGGCTCAGGCTCGGATCCTGCACCGACCACGTCATCAACGCCGCCGCCGCCACGCCGGACAGCGCGATCAGGCTGAGGCCGGCAAGCTCGCGCAGGCGCCGTGCGAGGGCGTCGCGGATTGAGACCGGCAGATGGCCGACCAGGGGAATGACACGTTCGATCGCTGGCATGCTCATGGGGCCCTGCGACTAATCCAGAATTTCGACCAGCCGGTGCAGCGCCTCGGCCGTTGATTCACTGTCGGAGACCAGCGCGAGACGGATGTAGCCTGCGCCGGGATTGAAACCGTCGTTCTGCGGCCGCGACAGATAACTTCCCGGGATCACGCGGACGCCCGCGTCCCGATAGAGTTTGATAGCCGTCGCCTCGTCGCCGCCGCGCCCGGAGACGTCGAGCCAGGCGCAGAAACCGCCGGCGGGCCGCACATAGCCGTATCGGCTGCCGAGAATCTGGTCGGCGAGATCGAACTTGATACGGTAGAGCCGGCGATTTTCTTCGACGTGCTTTTCGTCGCTATAGGCGGCGACCGCGACATGCTGCAGCGGCACCGGCACCTGAGGTGCGGCGACATTGCGCAATTCGTGAAAGGCCGAGAGAAACTTTCGGTCGCCGGCGGCAAAGCCGACGCGCATGCCGGGCAGGTTCGAGCGCTTCGACAGCGACTGGAACGCAACGACGTTGGTGAAGTCGGGCCCGGCGCATTCCAGCGCGCTGCCCGGCGCCTGCCTGGTGTAGATTTCCGAATAGCACTCGTCGCTCAGGATCATGAAGCCGTGGCGGTCGGCGAGTTTCTTCAAGCGGATGAAGTAGTCGCGCGAGGCGACGGCGCCTTGCGGATTGGCGGGCGAGGCGATGAACATCGCAACGGTTCTGGCCAGCGTCACCTCGTCGAGCGCATCGAGATCCGGCAAAAATCCGTTGGCGAGCGTGGCCGGCAGGTAGACCAGTTCGCAACCGGCGGCGCGGGCGCCTGCGCCATAGGCCGGATAAAACGGGTTGGGCATCAGGATCGCGGGCCTGCCCTTGCGTGGGCCGACATAGCGGGCGGCGGTGATCGCCGCGAAAAAAAGCCCCTCGCGGCTGCCGTTCAGCACCAGGATTTCGCTTTCGGGATCGACCGGCCGCGGCAGGTCGAACCGGGTGGTCAGCCAGTTTGCTGCGGCGCGCCGGAACGGCTCGATCCCCTTGGCAAGGGGATAGCGGCCGAAATCAGCGATGTGTTTCGCCAGGACCGGCCCGACAAAATCCGGTACCGGATGCTGCGGCTCGCCTAATGACAGTGTAATCAATGGCTTGGCAGGTTGGTACGGTGCCAGCAGTTCGGTCGTCCGGATAAACGGCGAGCGCTCGGCCTGACCGGCAGGTACGCTGCCGGCGCCCTGCGCCACGCCGGAAGAGGCAGTCATTGCCATGTCTGAAACGCCAGCACTTTCAAAAGCGGTCGAGGGCCCAAACCGATGACCGGAAACACATCAAACCACCATAGATACGGCGAGGTTAAGACGCGATTAACCATCGGTGCTAGCGTGGATTTTGCTGGATTGTCGGGACGTCGCCGAGGCCACCATGCCCAAAGTTGCCAAGAATGGCAGAGTCACAGTTCCGAAGCTGCTCCGCGGCGACTGAACGACCGCCGCGGTGATGATGCGCTGGCACTACCGCTGCGGCAGCCGCTCGAAGGCCGGCATGCCCTCGGGCACGTGGTGGAACGCCTGCTTGTCGAGCGTGTGGATCGCCATCTGCGGATTGAAGAGAGCGGGATTGTCGAAGGTTCCGACCTTGAGCACCACGGCAGGCAATCCGGGCACCTTGGTCACCAAATGGGTCCCGCATTCCGGGCAGAATTCACGCGTCACGGCGCGCTCGAGGTCGCTGCGGGTGAACTGCTTCGGCTGGCTTGCGGTGTATTTGAAGCCGCTGACCGGCATCGCCACGAACATGTTCGGCGCGCCGCCGGAGATATACTGGCATTCGCGGCAGTGGCACTGCGCCGCCATCATCGGCTCGCCCTCGGCCTCGTAACGCACCTTGCCGCAATAGCATCCGCCTTCGACTCTCATGACGTCCTCCCGTTTTTTTGCCTGGCTTCTTCGCCCAGCTTTTGCCGTTCAATCGTAGCGGGCCAATACGGCAATCTTTCTCAACGGGCAGCAAAAAGAAAGGGGCTCCAACTTGCGCTGGAGCCCCTCAACGGTCAGGGCATTGCCGGGTATGTGCCCGAACCGGAGTTGTGGGGATGACCTTTGGAGATCATCCCCCGGGAGAACTTACATGTTGTAGGCGCGCTCGGTGTGCTCGGTGACGTCGAGGCCTTCACGCTCGGTTTCGACGTTGACGCGCAGGCCGACGATCACGTCGACCACCTTGTAGAGGATCGCCGAGCCGACGCCCGACCAAACCAGCGTGGTGCTGACGCCCCAGAGCTGGGAGATCATCTGCGCCGCGAAGTCGTAGTCGGCGACCTTCGGCGGAACGGCGGTGTAGTCGATGATGCCCGCACCACCGAGGGCCGGATTCACCAGGATGCCGGTGCCGAGCGCGCCGACGATGCCGCCGATGCAGTGAACGCCGAACACGTCGAGCGAGTCGTCATAGCCGAGCGAGTTCTTCACCACGGTGCAGAAGAACAGGCAGACGACGCCGACCACGAGGCCGAGCACGATCGCGCCCATCGGACCGGCATAGCCGGCAGCGGGCGTGACCGCCACGAGGCCTGCCACCGCGCCGGACAACGCGCCGAGCACGGAGGGATGACCCTTGACGATCCATTCCGCGAACATCCAGGCCAGCGCCGCCGCTGCGGTTGCAACGAAGGAGTTGGTCATGGCGAGCGCGGCGCCGCCGGAGGCTTCCAGGTTCGATCCGGCGTTGAAGCCGAACCAGCCGACCCAGAGCAGCGAGGCGCCGATCATGGTCATGGTCAGCGAGTGCGGAGCCATCAGCTCCTTGCCGTAGCCGACGCGCTTGCCGATCAGGAGCGCACCGACGAGACCGGCGATGCCGGCGTTGATGTGCACCACGGTGCCGCCGGCGAAGTCGATCGCACCCTTCTTGAAGATCCAGCCGGCGTCGGCGTTGATCTCGTCGAGCTTGGCCTGCGCCGCGGTCTTCGCCGCACCGTCAGCAGCCGCGGCGAGCGCCTTGGCGGCATCCTGGATCATGTCCGGACCGGGCCAGTACCAGACCATGTGCGCGATCGGGAAGTAGATCAGCGTCACCCAGAGCGGGATGAACAGCGCGATCGCCGCGAACTTCATGCGCTCGGCAAAGGCGCCGACGATCAGCGCGGGCGTGATCGCCGCGAAGGTCATCTGGAAGCAGACATAGACCAGTTCCGAGATGTTGGCGTCCACCGAGAAGGTAGCTGCCTTCGAATCGGTGGTGATGCCCATCATGAAGGCTTTCGAGAAGCCGCCGATGAAGTCGGAACCGCCGGTGAAGGCGAGGCTGTAGCCGTAGAGCGCCCAGAGCACGGTGACGATGCAGACGGTGTAGAAGACCTGCATCAGCACCGAGAGCATGTTCTTGGAACGGACGAGACCGCCATAGAACAGCGCCAGGCCCGGGATGGTCATCAACAGCACCAGCACTGTCGACGTCAGCATCCAGGCGTTGTCGCCCTTGTTGACGGTTGGTTCGGCGTAGGCAGCGGTCGCGGCGAACAGGCCGACTGCGAGGGCCGCCAGTCCCGCGCTATAGGGACGTTTAAACGTCATTTGGTTTTACTCCTGAGTGGGAAGGTTTGAGCGCGAAATCAGAGGGCCGCGGCATCCGCCTCACCCGTGCGGATGCGCACCGCATGGTCGAGGTTGATGACGAAGATCTTGCCGTCGCCGATCTGGCCAGTCTTGGCAGCTGAGGTGATGGCGTCGATGGTCTTGTCGACCTGATCCGAGGCCACAGCGACCTCGATCTTGATCTTGGGCAGGAAGCTCACAGCATATTCGGCGCCGCGATAGATTTCCGTGTGGCCCTTCTGGCGGCCATAACCTTTGACTTCCGTCACCGTGAGACCGTGAACGCCAATGGCGGTCAGGGCGTCACGGACTTCTTCGAGTTTGAATGGCTTGATGATCGCCATAACAATTTTCATGGGTCCTATCCCCGCTTGGGCCCGGTTCAGACCGACCGGGCGTTCTCGACTGAGGTTCACCACGCGGAGATGTTCACTACGCGGGCACAGCCAGGACCCTTAGAATCAAATGCCGTGCCAGATCGGGACCATTCACTAAGAGATTATGAATCCGGCCCTTTTCGCCCTTTGCGGGAATTGCACTTTCCTGCGCCATTCGGTCGCGCCCAAAGTGTAGTCAGGCCTGCACAAATTGTGAGCAGGCCCTTGCCGGCGTCACAATCCTGCTCAGCGGCCGGGCAGGAAACGGTAATTGGGTGGGTGGCCTATTGCAGCGCCTCGCCGTGCTGCGAGATGTCGAGGCCCTCCAGCTCCTGCTGCAGCGACACCCGCAGCGGCGCGAACACACCCACCAGCTTGAGCAGCACAAAGGTGATGCCGCCGGACCACACCAGGGTGGCGGCGATCCCATAGAGCTGGATCAGGACCTGTTGCGCATTGCCCTCGATCAGGCCTGCGGTGCCGCCGATCGCGTTCACCGCAAACACGCCGGCGAGCAATGTGCCGGTCAATCCGCCAATGCCGTGGACGCCGAACACGTCGAGCGAGTCGTCATATTTGAAGCGCTGCTTGAGCCAGGTGCAGGCCCAGAAACAGAGCGTTCCCGCGACGATGCCGATGATGACGCCATGCCACGGCGCCACGAATCCAGAGGCTGGCGTGATGGTGCCAAGACCCGCGACAGCGCCCGAAATCATGCCGAGTACCGATGGCTTGCGCCGTGTCGCCCATTCGATCGCGGCCCAGGTCAGCGCGCCGGCGCAGGCGGCCAGATGTGTCGCGGTGATCGCCATGACCGCGCGCGAATTCGCAGCCAGCGCCGATCCGCCGTTGAAGCCGAACCAGCCGACCCACAACAAACCGGTGCCGATCACGGCGAGCGACAGGTCGAACGGCGCGAGGTTCTCGCTGCCATAGCCCTGACGCCGGCCCATCACCGTCGCGGCAACCAGTCCGCCGATGCCGGCGGAAAGATGCACGACGAGGCCGCCGGCGAAATCCAGCACGCCCATGGTGCCGAGGAAACCGCCGCCCCACACCCAGTGTGCGAGCGGCACATAAACGAAGGTGAACCAGCCGATTGAAAACAGCAGATAGGCCGAGAACCGCATCCGGTCCGCCACGGCGCCCGCCACCAGCGCTACCGTGATGATCGCAAACGTCATCTGATACAGCATGAAAAGCGCTTCCGGAATCGTCTTCGCCGCCGGGTTGACGCTCTCCATCGTCATTCCGATCAGGAACCAGCGATCGAGCGTGCCGATCCAGGGACCATCGCCGACGAAGGCCAGCGAATAGCCGAACGCCACCCAGAGAATCGAGATGACCGCGACGGCAGAGAGGCTCTGCGCCATTGTCGCCAGCACGTTCTTCTTGCGCACCATGCCGGAATAGAACAGCGCCAGGCCCGGTATCGTCATCATCAAGACCAGCGCGGTGGCGACGATCATCCACGCGGTGTCGGCGGCGTTGATGGTGGACGTCTCGGCCAGGGCCGGCGTCGCGAGCGAGCTCGCCGCAAGAGTGATGAGCGCAGCATTACCCGCTGCACGATACGATGGTGCCCCCATGGAATTCCCCCGGCTGTTGTCGTTTCTTGGCTGGCGCGTTTCAGCGTCGTTGCCGCCGCGCTTTGGATTCAGTGATGTCTCAGAGCGCGTCGCTGTCCGTCTCGCCGGTGCGGATTCTCAGGGCGTGGTCGATCGGTGTGACGAAGATCTTGCCGTCGCCGATCTGCCCGGTACGCGCGTTCGCGGTAATGACCTCGACCGCCTTCTCGGCAACGTCGGAGGCGACCGCGATTTCGATCCGGAGCTTGGGCAGGAAGTTCACGACATATTCGGCGCCGCGATAGATTTCAGTATGACCCTTCTGGCGGCCGTAGCCCTTGACCTCGGTCACCGTCATGCCGTGGACGCCGATGGCCGTCAGCGCCTGGCGCACCTCGTCAAGCTTGAAGGGTTTGATGATCGCGACGACGAGTTTCATGGTCAGGCCTTTATTTCCCTGGATATTTCTTGAGCACTCGGCAGGATGACCGCCCGGCGGCTCGCTGCCGACGCAAATCTGGCATCTTTCTGGGCAAATGGCACAAAAAAGTTGCAGGTAGCAGGGGAAAACATTTCGAGCTGGTGACTTCGATCACTGTACAGGCGGCGGGATCGTCCGCCAAAATGCGGTTTCACCGCCAGCTATTCGGCTGGCTTCCCCCTCTCCACGGCTCAAGGGACAAAAATGTCGAACCGATCGTGGTTTTATGCATCCAGCGGCCAGCAACAGGGCCCCTATCCGGAGGCGCAGCTTCGCGACCTCATGACCCGGGGCATGGTTGGGGCGGACACGTTGGTCTGGACCGAGGGGATGTCGGGCTGGCAGCGGGCCGGAGACATTCCCGGCCTGGTCCCCGGCGGATCAGCCCCGCCCTCTATCGCGCACCCCGGCGGCCCGCCCGCGGTTGCGGCCGGCGGTTATGCCGGCGGAGCGCTGTCGGCCGACCTGCCGATTTGGCCCTTCCTTGGGCGAAGCCTGCTGTTCGTGATCGGCATGCTGTTGGTGATTCCGGCGCCCTGGACCGCGACCAGCTTCTATCGCTGGATGGCTTCCCGGCTTTACGTGCCGGGCCGGCCAAACATCGGTTTCACCGGCCAGCCCCTCGACATCTGGTACGTCTTCATCGCGATCGGCGCCCTGACCTATCTGGGCGCGGCCGACCTCTATTATCTGCAATACCTCTCCATTCCCATTCAGGCCGTGCTGTCCTGGATGGTGATTCGGTGGATCGCTGCAAATCTCAGCTCCAACGGCCAGCAGCTTCCGATCTCCTTCGACGGCAGCGCGCTCGGGTACGTCGGCTGGCAGGTCCTGATGTATCTTTCGTTCCTCACGATTATCGGCTGGGCCTGGGTGATGACGGCCTGGATGCGCTGGATCTGCCGCAACATCAGCGGCACCCATCGTGAAGTCATCTTCCTCGCTTCGGGACTGGAAGTGCTGTGGCGAACCATCGTGTTCGGGATCGGCTGCGTCTTCATCATCCCGATCCCGTGGGTGCTGCGCTGGTACGCAAGCTGGTACGTGTCGCAATTCGCGCTGGCCGACCGCACGGTCTGACCGGAGCGCCCGCGCTCACTTGCGTTGGCGCACCGAGCCTTCCTGGGCCACCGACGCCACCAGCGTGCCGTCGGGCTTGAAGATCAGGCCGCGGGTCAACCCGCGGCCGTCTTGCGCGCTCGGCGAGTCCTGCGCATAGAGCAGCCATTCGTCGGCGCGGAACGGCCGGTGAAACCACATCGCGTGATCGAGGCTCGCCGGCATCATGCGCTTGTCGAACAGGGTGCGGCCGTAGCGCGCCATCACCGCATCGAGCAGCGAGAAATCCGACGCATAGGCCAGCGCGCACAAATGCAGCGCGGGATCGTCGGGTAGCTTGGCCGCGGTGCGAATCCAGACATGGATGCGCCCGTCGTCGATCTTCTGGCCGAAATAGCGGCCGAGCTCGACCGGGCGCAATTCGATCGGCCGGTCAGATTCGTAATACCGGCGGATGAATTCCGGCATCTCCTTGAACATCGGCTGCTTCGAGACTTCTTCCGCCGTGAGTTTTTCCGGCGGCGGGACATCCGGCATCTTTTCCTGGTGATTGAACGCACCTTCCTCTTCTGCATGGAACGACACCATGATCGAGAAGATCGCGTTGCCATGCTGGATCGCGGTGACGCGACGGGTCGAATAGCTCTTGCCGTCGCGCAGGCGTTCGACCTGGTAGATGATCGGGATCTGCGGATCGCCGGGCAGGATGAAATAGCAATGGATTGAATGCGGCAGGCGGCCCTCGACGGTGCGGCAGGCTGCAACCATGGCCTGCCCGATCACCTGGCCGCCGAACACCCGCTGCCAGCTCGTCTTCGGGCTGTTGCCCCGGAACAGGTTCACCTCAAGCTGTTCGAGATCGAGAATGGAAATCAGATCAATCAGGCCTTTGGACATGATGGTGCTTTCGATTGAACATTTGCGTCATTCCGGGGCACGCGTGAGCGTGAACCAGGAATCTCGAGATTCTCAGGGGCGCAAGGGGCGCCCCCTAGTTCGATGCTTCGCATCGCCCCGGAATGACGTCAGAATCCTTGTTTCTCGCCCCTGTTTCGCCCAGCTATTATCAGGTAGCAAGCGTAGTCTGACGAAGTAACCGGGTAAGGGATCGCATGGCGGCACAGCGAAGCATTGTCATCTGCGGTGGCGCCTTTGCCGGGCTGGCGCTGGCGCTGGCGCTCCGTCAGGGCCTTGGCGCTGATATTCCCGTCATCGTGGCCGATCCGGCCCTGGCGGTGCGGCCGAGCCGCGATCCGCGGTCGACCGCCATTGTGGCCGCGTGCCGGCGGTTGTTCGAGGCGCTCGGCGTTTGGGACCAGGTATCGGACTCCCAGCCGATACTCGACATGGTCGTCACCGATTCCAAACTGGAGGATGCCACCCGTCCGGTGTTCCTGACCTTTGCAGGAGAAGTCGAACCTGGCGAACCCTTCGCCCACATGGTCGAAAATCGCCGGCTGATCGATGCGCTGGTCGCGCGTGCCGAGGCTGAAGGCATCGATCTCCGGGCCACAGCGGTTTCGACCTACGATTCTCGTCCCGATGGCGTCACCGTGACGCTTGCCGACGGCAATGTCATCGAGGCAAGCCTGCTGGTCGCCGCGGACGGCGCGCGCTCAAAACTGCGCGAGCGCGCCGGCATCGCCACCCATGGCTGGGATTACGATCAATCCGGCATCGTCGTCACCGTCGGCCATGAGCGGGATCATCACGGCCGCGCCGAAGAGCATTTTCTCCCGGCTGGTCCTTTCGCGATCCTGCCGCTGACCGGAAAGCGCTCGTCGCTGGTGTGGACCGAGAATCGCGCCGAGGCCGCACGCATCACCGCGCTTGGCGAAGCCGAATTCCACGATGAGCTGGAGAAGCGCTTCGGGCTGCACCTCGGCGAGATCAAGGCACTCGACAAGCCGCGCGCGTTTCCGCTCGGCTATTTCGTCGCGCGCTCATTCATTGCCGAGCGGCTGGCGCTGGTCGGCGACGCCGCGCACGTGATTCATCCGATCGCCGGGCAGGGGCTCAACATGGGCCTGAAGGACGTCGCGGCGCTCGCCGAAGTCGTGGTCGATGCGGCCCGGCTCGGCATCGATCCCGGGCAGGCCGACGTGCTCGACCGCTACCAGCGCTGGCGGCGCTTCGACACCATGGCGATGGGGCTTGCCACCAATTCGCTGAACTTCCTGTTCTCGAACGAATCGACGCTGCTGCGTACCGTGCGCGATATCGGGCTTGGCCTCGTCGATCGCGCGCCGCCGCTGAAGAACCTGTTCATCCGCCAGGCCGCGGGTTTGTCAGGCGAAGTGCCGCGGCTGCTGAAGGGCGAGGCGCTGTAGGCCCGCGCTCGTCATTGCCTGCGACAAACGCGAAGCGTTTGCGCAAGGGAGCGAAGCGACGAAGCAATCCATGCTTCCGCAAGCGGCGCAATGGATTGCTTCGCTTCGCTCGCAATGACGGGGAGAGGCCGGTGGGGCTTCGTCACTCGATCTTCCGCGCCTCTTCCGGCAGCATGATCGGGATGCCGTCGCGGATCGGGTAGGCGAGCTTGGCCGAGCGCGAGATCAGTTCCTGCCTCGTCGAATCGAATTCGAGCGGACCCTTGGTCACCGGACAGACCAGGATTTCCAGCAGCTTCGGATCGACGGTGCCGTCGAGGCGTTCGGGCGTGGCATTCATTTATTGTCTCCGGATTGGCATGGTCGTTACCATACAGGATCGCGAGGTGTCATGACGCCGACATCCGCACCAGTTCGTCGACCACGGCCTGTTGTCGCGCCTTCGGCAACGGCTGATCCGATAGCGCAAAGCCGAGAAACGCCCAATAGAGAATTTGGGCACGGGCGCGGGCAATTTCCGCCGATAGTCCGGACTGCACCAGAAGGCCCTCCACATAGCTCAACCGGCGCCGATCGATCGCCTGTACGGCGGCGCGGGCAGCGGGATCGACGCTTGCCCAGGTGCGGACCGCCCGTTCCAGCATCAGCCGCTCGCCGAACACGCGGCGCAGCAGCAGCGCGAGCGGGTTCTCGTCCTTTGAGGCCGCCTCGACATTGGCGATAATCTGCTCGGCCGCAACCTCGTGCCAGCGCGCAAGGATCGCGGCATGAAACGCGGCGATATCGGCGAAATGCCAGTAGAAACTGCCGCGCGACACGCCCATCGCCTTGGCCAAAGGTTCCGCCTTCAGCGCGGTGAAGCCGCGGCTCGCCAGTGCCTTAAGGCCCTGGTCGACCCAGTTCTTTGCCGAGAGTTGATCGCTCATGTCCGTTCCATGCAAAGTCCCACCATACACTACTGTATTGACAGGCGCCAGAATGCGGCGCATAACCATACAGTAGCGTATGGAGACATCGGATGCGCGATCTCATTTTGCAATGCGCTGGCGTCGCCGGAATAGCGGTGGCCCTCATTCACGGCGTGCTGGGGGAAACCAAGGTGTTTGCCAGGGCGACCATTCAGCCGGCGAGCCTGCGGACCTTGATCCGCCTGGTCTGGCAGGCCGGCACTGTGGCCTGGATCGGCGGCGGCGTGCTGCTGATTGCCGCGCCCTCGTTTGGATCGGAGAGCGCGCGGCACTGGATCGTCGTGACGATCGTCGCGGTCTACGCCTTTGCCGCCGCCGCCAATGCCTGGTGGTCGCGCGGCCGCGGCTTCGGCTGGAAAGCGCTCGGCGCCGTCGTCGTGCTCGCCGTGGCGGGATACTGAAGCGCTATTGCAGCCCCGTGTCGCCGCTGGTGCGCTTCTTGGCGAGGTCCATTTCGGTCACCGCGATCAGGATTTCGGCGCGGGTTTTCAGGTCGGGCGCCTCCAGCATCGCCTGCTTTTCCGCCGGACCATAGGGCGACATCATCGCCAGCGCGTTGACCAGCGCCTCGTTCGGCGCACTCTCGATACCTTCCCAATCCACTTTCAGATTGTTGGCTTCGAGAAAATCCGTCAGCACATCAAGCAGGGCCGTGCGGTCGACGGCTTCTTCGCCTTTGCGCGCAACGAAATCGTCGGCATAGGGAAAGAAATCCACCTTGCATTGCCGATACGCGGTCAGTGCCGAGATTTCCTCGACCACCTTGAAGCGCGCGACGCCGGTCAGTTCCAGGATGTAGCGGCCGTCGCCGGATTCGGCGAGCTGCGTGATGCGGCCGACGCAGCCGACCCGGAACAGCTCCGGCCTGGCCTCGTCCCTGCTGTGGGAAATATCCGGCTGGATCATCCCGATCAGCCGGTGACCGTCGCGTAGCGCGTCGTCCACCATCGCCAGATAGCGCGGCTCGAAAATATTGAGCGGCATCTGGCCGCGCGGCAGCAACAGCGCGCCCGGCAATGGAAACACCGGAATGATTTCGGGAAGCTCGCCGGGTCCGCGGTATTCGGCATTGATCGGCATCTGCAGTCCCGGTCAGTTCGTTGGTTCGTTGGTTCGGTGGGTGTTCTCTTCACAAAACCATGCCACGTTCTGGTGGAGTACGCGTCTCACGAGAAGAGAATCGTCGACAGCCGCTTGCGTCCATCGACGGTGGCCTCGTCGGCGCCGCCCCATGCCTCGAAGAACTGCACCAGCTGCTTGCGCGCGCCGTCATCGTTCCACTTGCGATCGCGCTTGACGATTTCGAGCAGCTGGTTGGTCGCCTCGGCGCGGTTGCCCTGGGCGTTGAGTGCGGTCGCGAGGTCGAATCGCGCCTGATGGTCGAGCGGGTTTGCGGCGACCTTCTGTTCCAGCTCGGTCACCGGACCGACCGCCTGGGCCTGCTCGGCGAGGTCGATCGAGGCCTGCACCGCCTTGACCGCGGCGTCATTGCGCTTCGATTCCGGCACCATCGCTAACGTCTGCTTGGCCTGTTCGATCGCGCCCGTCGTCACATAGCATTTCGCCAGCCCGGCTAGCGCGGCGATATTGGTGGCATCGAAACCCAGTATCTCGGCGTAGATCTGGGCTGCCGCGGCAGGATCGCCTTCCGCGAGCACGGCCTCGGCCTCTTGCAGGATCTCTGCGATATTCGGCTCGCCCGGCGCCGTCATGCCCTTGGTGAGTTTGTCGATGAAGGCGTTGATCTGGCTCTCCGGCACCGCGCCCATGAAGCCGTCGGCGGGCTGGCCACCCACGAACGCGATCACGGCCGGGATCGACTGAATGCCCATCTGGCCGGGGATGGCCGGATGCTCATCGATATTCATCTTGACCAGCTTGACCTTGCCCTTGGCCGCGCGCACCGCCTTTTCGAGAACGGGCGTCAGCTGGCGGCAGGGTCCGCACCAGGGCGCCCAGAAGTCGATCAGCACCGGCTGGCGCTTCGATTCCTCGATGACGTCCTTCACGAAGGTCTGGGTGGTCGTCTCCTTGATCAGATCGGGTGCTGCCTGCGGCGCCGGGCCGCCGCCCTGCTCAACTATCGTCACGGTATCCTCGCCTGATGTCTTGAGAAGATGTCTTGGAATTAGAAGGTGTCTTGGAATGCGGGCCCGTTCTAGCACGGCCAGGGGTGAAGTTCCTCATTCGCTAGATGGCGGCTTGGCCGCAAAATTCAATCGGCAGCCGTCCGGGTCATCGGAGACCGGATGGACCGGAACCCATCGGGGACGTCGATGCCCTGTCGAGGGAGCCGAGGAACCTTCGCAAGGGACCTTTACCTGCGATTGCGGCGTGTGGGACCAAATGACAGGGACGTTGGGAGGCCGGCTCGAAAATGGCTCGAATCGCCCCGCGTCATGCTAGCGGCCCGGCCTTGGGTTCCCAGCGTGGGCGTAATGGGCCGATAAATCCCGTTTAGGCGATGTTTCGGACCGATTCGCTCCCATTTGGTAATGAAATCGGATGATCCGCATGGCAACGGATCGCACGCGGACTGTTGCATTCACGGTCCGCATTTGGCATAGGTCTGCCGTTGACGGCGAACGTTCGCCGCCATCTCGGATGCGGGTGTAGCTCAGTGGTAGAGCACGACCTTGCCAAGGTCGGGGTCGAGGGTTCGAGCCCCTTCGCCCGCTCCAGTTTCTCAAAGTCTTTGCAGAAATGTTGGGGCCGTCCGAAGCCCTCGGGGTAATTTCCCGAGGCCGGCTGTTGCTATTCCCCATTCGCCAATCCAGGCTCACCCTCGCTGCTTCTCATACGCCTTGAGATGGATGTAGGCGATGCGCAGCTTCGGCACCGGAATCTTCGCCGCGTCGGCGCGCGCAACGAGATCGCCGATCACATGGTCGGCCTCGACCGGCAGGCCTGCTTTGATGTCGCGGAACATCGAGGCGGTCATTGGCGAGCCCTCGGTCGTCAACAGGCCGGCGGTGCGCTGGAAGAATGGGCCGGCCGGCTCGTAACCCGATGCCTTTGCAATCGCGCTGCATTCATCGAGCATGCCGAGCAGGAAATCCTTGCCGCCGGCGACCGCCACGATGTTGCCGACCGAAGTGCGCATCAGGCAGGTCGACGCGGCGAGCGAAGCGAGGAAAACCCACTTCTCCCACATGTCCTGCATGATGTGTTCGCTGGCGACCGCGCCGAACTTGCCGCTCTCAAACACCTTCGCAATCGCGCGCACCCGATCCGACATGGAGCCATCGCGTTCGCCGAAATTGAGCGACTGCATCGGCGCGAGCTGGACCACTTCGCGGGCGTCGTTGAGCGTCACCGCGATCGCGCAGAGACCGCCGAGCACGCGGTCGGCTCCGAATTTTTTGTCCAGCACGTCGAGGTGCAGCATGCCGTTGAGCAGCGGGATGATCGCCGTTTTTGGCCCGACCGCGGCGGCAAACGACTTGATCGCGTCTTCCAGGTCGAACGCCTTGCAGCTCAACAGCACGACGTCGAACGTCTCGGTGAACTTTTCCGCCTGCACCGTCGGCGGGCTCTTGAGCGTCACGTCGCCAGCGGGACTCTTGATGACGAGGCCTGCGCTCGCGAGTTCGGAAGCGCGCTTCGGCCGGACCAGGAACGTCACGTCATTTCCAGCCTGAAGCAGCCTGCCGCCGAAATAGCCGCCGATGGCGCCGGCGCCGACCACGAGAATGCGCATGTGGGAGCTTCCTTTTGTTGTTGGTCTTGGAATGGGCGAGTAGCGAGTAGGAAAATCCTGACTACTATCTACTACCAACCATTCGCCATTGGCCACTCGCCATTCGCTTCGAGAGCGGCTATTTCCCCGAGACCATTTCCTCGACCTCGCGAAGCTGCTCCTTGCCGAAAAACATTTCCTTGCCGACGAAAAATGTCGGCGAGCCGAACGCGCCGCGCGCGACGGCGTTTTGCGTATTCTCGATCAGCCTGGCCTTTACATCGGCGTCCTGCGAGCGTGCCAGCAGTTTTGCGGCATCGAGGCCGGACGAGGCCAGCGCCTTGGCCGCGACTTCGGGGTCATCCATTTTCTTCGGCTCGACCCACATGTGATGGAAGGCGGCCTCGACATATTTCTCGAACACGCCTTCGAACTGGGCCGCCACCGCCGCACGCATCAGGTTCAGCGTGTTGACCGGGAAGAACGGATTCCAGACATAGGGCTTGACCCCAAAGCGCCTCAGGAAGCGCTCGGTTTCCAGCGCGTGGAATTCGCGCTTGTTCTTGACGCCGGCGAGCGTTTCGGCGGGCGATTTGTTGTTGGTGGCCTTGAAGATGCCGCCGAGCAGGATCGGTACATATTCGAACTTCACGCCGGTGCGCTTTTCGATCGCCGGAATCGCTTCGTGGCTGAGGAAGGCGTTGGGGCTGCCGAAGTCGAACAGGAATTGCGGATTTGAGCGCACGGCGGTCTCCCTGATGTTTTGGCGTATTGTGGCGCAAGGCAGGCGGCGCGTCCACGGTATTATGACGATCGTAATATCGTGGCAATGCGCGACTTGCCCGACGTCACACCATCCGCCGAAGCGGGCGGCGCCGCCAGACCAGCGTGTAGTAGCCGAGTTGCAGGATGAACATGGCGCAGAACACGATCGGATAGGCGGCCCAGATCCCGTCGAGCCCGATGGTGCGGCTCAGGATTACGGCAGAAGGTATTTCGATGGCGGCGATGGCGAAGATCGACAGCAGCATGGGAGCCAAGGCGACGCCGCCTGCGCGCATCGCGCCCGAGAAGACGGTCGCCATGCCGAACGGCACCGAACTCCACAAGGCGATGATGAGCAGCCCTCTTGCGAGTTCGAGCACGGCTGCGTCAGTAATGAAGACGCCCAGCACGGCGCGCGGAAACAGATAGATCAGCGCCACCAGGCCGCCGGTCAGGATGAGATTGAGGAGCAGGCCGGTCCGGACGATGGCGTCCAGGCGGCCGGCATGGCCGCCGCCGATCGCCTGCGCGCCAAGGATCGAAACCGATATCGAAATCGACATCGCGGTGAACTGCGCATAGCCCATGATCTGGTTGACGGCGCCATAGGCTGCGGTGGCCTCAGAACCGAAGCCGTTGACGAGGCCGAGCAGCACCAGTTCGGCGATCGCCATCACCACCATCCCGACCGCGCTCGGGATTCCGATGCCCAGGATTTTACCGAGCAGCGCGCCATCCAGCCGAAGCCTGCGCATAAATTCGGCGTCCGGCGCCAGCGGACTCTTCTTGCGACGCAGATATAGACTGAGCGCGAACAGCGTCAGCGCGCTGGAAATAGCCGACGCCCACGCCGGGGCCGTCACGCCGACAGCGGGCAGTGCGAACCAGCCGCTGATGAGGAGTGGCGTCAGGATCAGGCCGATTGCGGTCGACAAGGCCAGCGCCATCAGCGGCGTCAACGTGTCGCCGACGCCCCGCAGCATCGCGGTCGTCAGCAG
The DNA here is from genome assembly GCF_018130385.1 of Bradyrhizobium sp. AUGA SZCCT0283. Lineage (GTDB taxonomy): Bacteria > Pseudomonadota > Alphaproteobacteria > Rhizobiales > Xanthobacteraceae > Bradyrhizobium. The sequence goes on from NZ_JAFCLU010000001.1 coordinate 577,167, forward strand.
GAAGACGAAGCCGAGCGGCATCGTCAGCAACATGACGCGCGCGTAAGCACTGGCCTGGTCGAGGATATCCGGCGGCGTGGCGAGCGCGATCATCAATTGCCGGCTGAACAGCCCGCCGAACAGCGCAACAGTGATGGCGAGGAGGAGGGCGACCGCCAGCGTTGCGCCGGCAACAGCTTTCACCTTGTGACGTTCGCCCGCGCCCCAGGCCTGTCCGATCAGGACGGTCGCGCCGGTGCTCAGGCCCATCACGAAGGCGAACAGGAAGAACATCACGGGAAAGAACACCGAGACGGCCGCCAGCGCGTCGACCCCGATCATCTGGCCGAGAAGTGCGTTGCTCACGGTGCCAAACAGCGATTGCAGCGCGTTGCTCAGCATCAGGGGCGCGAGGAAGACGAGAAATGTCTTCCAGAGAGAGGGGGTTTTCGACACGGCGATTTTCCTGCTGAATACGTGACAGACCATTGCCGCGCACCGGAGCGGTGGCGGGTGAAAGACTTTTGGAGGTTCGGCTAGCGGTGCGACCCGCGCCTATGGCTCGGCGCGATCGCTGAACGCGAGTTTGACGACGTGGTCGCGGATATCGTCGGGCCAGCCGGCGACAAGACCGACGAATCGCCGCCGGTCATCGGTGAACAACGCCCGCGACGCTTCCTCGAAGCCCGCGAGATTGCCGGCCATCACGGACATGAAGCGATAGGCGGCATCTCTTGCCGCGCGGGCGCGATCGGCATCGCCATTGGCGCGGCGCGCTTCTTCCACCAGTTTTCGCAACGCCACCGATGCGCCGCCGGGCTGCGACCCCAGCCATTCCCAATGACGCGGCAACAGCGTCACCTCGCGCGCGACGACGCCTAGCTTGGGGCGTCCGCGCCCACGCGGCTCCGCTGACACCGTCTCATCGGTTTCGACCTCCGGAGGCGAGGCGGGTTGAGGCAAGCGGGCAATGATTTCGCGTTCGGTGCCGCGAAGATCGAGATCGATCGGCTGGCCGGTCGCATCGCTGAAGATGATGATCGGCGGCGCGGCGGGCCGGCGGGAAGCCTGCATCACCGCAATTGCGACCTCGGCGAGCGGGCCTGCCGCGAGGCGCTGCGGGCCGATGAAGGCCGTGAAATGGGGGCGGGTCTTGTCAGCCATTGGAGAAACTCTGGATTTTCGGTAGTCTATATTTACCCGGATAAATATGAATGTCAATATCATCCGGGTAAATATCGCGTTGCTCCTCAGGCCGTCTCGACTTTCCGTTCCCCGGCTGGCACCAACGGCAGCCAATTGAAGGGAACGCCATGCTGACGGTTCATCATCTCAACAATTCCCGCTCCCAGCGCGTGCTGTGGCTGCTCGAAGAGCTCGGTGTGCCTTACGAGATCGTCCGCTATCAGCGCCAGCCGGACATGCGGGCGCCCAAGGAGCTGCGCGCCATCCACCCGCTCGGCAAATCGCCCGTCATTACCGACAACGGCAACACCATCGCCGAGTCCGGCGCGATCTGCGAATACATCATTGCCACCTATGGCAATGGCCGCCTGATCCCGCCGCCGAACACGCCGGAGCGGCTGCGCTACACGTATTGGCTGCACTATGCGGAAGGTTCCGCAATGTCGCCGCTTCTGCTGAAGCTGTTGTTCACACTGATGCCGAAGCGCGCGCCGGCCCTGCTGCGGCCGCTGGTGCGCAAGGTCTCCAACACGGCGCTGACCACGCTGGTCAACCCGCAGCTCAAGCAGCATATGGATTACTGGGAAGGCGAACTGGCAAAAAGCGAGTGGTTCGCCGGCAACGAGTTCACCGGCGCCGACATCCAGATGAGCTTTCCGCTGGAAGCCGCCGCCGCGCGTGGCGGGCTGGAGGTGGGGCATCCCAAAGCGATGGCGTTTCTCGAACGCATTCACGCCCGGCCGGCCTATGCGCGCGCGCTGGAAAAGGGCGGGCCGTATGTGATTGGGCGGTGACCGTCTCACGGCTGCACCGCTGCGATTACCTCCTTCACCAGCCGGCCGAGCCCGCGAATGTCACCGCTCGGATCGACGCTGTCACCGAGACGCACCACGACGAGGCGCTGTGACGGCATGATCACGATGCGCTGGCCAAGGTCGCCCGACGCAAAGAATGCATCGCGCGGGATACCGAGCCGGACGCGGCCCTTGGCATTGGGGTGCTCGCTGCGATTGGTCCAGAAGCCGGCCGCGTAATCGGTGTCGAGCGTCGCCGCGGCGCAGAAGTCCACCCAGTCCTCATGCAGGAGGCGTCTTCCTCCGACCACACCGTCATTGAGATAGAGCAGGCCGAATTTCGCCCAGTCCCGCGCGCTTGCCAGCATGTAGGTCGAGCCCTGCGGCGTGCCCGAGGCGTCGAACTCCAGCGTCACGTTGCGCATGCCGAGCGGATTGAACAATTCGCGCCACGCGAATGCCAATGCCTGCTCCGGCCCGCCGACGGCATCGCGAACGATGCGCGCCAATAGCTGCGTCGTCGGACTGGAGTAAGCCCAGCGCGTACCAGGCGGGGCAACGACGGCGGCATTGACCGCGAAGCCGGCCATGTCGTCGTGCAGATAGACCATCTGGCTGGCCGGATCGAAACCGCTATTGGTTTCGTCGAGCGCCAGGCCCGTCGTCATGCGCATGAGATGCTCGACCTCGATCTCGCGCCGGAGGTCGCCGCGCCATTCCGGAATCGGGGCGGGCATCGAGGGCGTCACCAGGCCCTGTTGCGTGAGAATGCCGATCAGCGCATTGATCACCGATTTGGTCATGGAGAAACCGAGCAGCGGCGTATCGACGCCAATTCCGCCCGCATAACGCTCGGCGATCACCTTGCCGTCATGCACCACGACCACCGCCTTGGTTCTTCGGAACGGTGGCTCGGCCGGCTCCTCGAAGGCATGGTCGAGGGCGGCTCTCAATGCGGGATCCGACGGTTGCACGATGTTGGGCCCGGCAATCTCGGGCAGAAGCGGCGCCGCTTTTGGAACCTTCAGCGCCTCGATGTCACTCTTGAGCACATAAGGCTCGCTCGATCCGTGCTGCAGCACGCACCCCAGCCCCTCGCGAAACAGGGCGCGGCTGCCGAGCAGCCCCGCCGCGGACGCATCGACCGAATGCGCGGTGCGGTCAACCCGCAACCGCAGCACCCAGCGCAGGCGGCGAATACCGTCGCGCTCAACGGTTTCCGAGAACACAGCCTGCGGATCGAGCTCCGAGACGAAGGTCTTGGAACAGACATTGTGCGCGACCACGCCGGTGGCGACGCGAATGGCGCGATCGGGCCGGAAGTAAAGGCTCGTCGCGGCCAACGCGGCAATGAAGACCAATAGGAAGACAACGACCCATTTCCGCAATTTCATATGCTTCGCCCAGAGCGACCAGCCGGCAGGCCCTCAACGCGACGTCTGCGCCGCACCCACCGAGGGCAGCGCCTGCACGGTGACGCCGGGTGGCGGCACGTCGTCATCGGGGACGAAGAAATCCGACATCAACGGCACCGATCGATCGACACGGTAGTGCTCGAAATCCCTGACGCCAGAGGCGTACAGCACCTTGTCGTCGATGCAGAACTGCCCGGTAAACTCGCGCGAGGGTCTTGTCAGAATCGCGTGCGCGGCATCGCCCATGATCTCGGGCGTGCGGCTGGCGCGCATCATGGCCTCGCCGCCGAGCAAATTGCCGACCGCGGCGGTGGCGATGGTGGTGCGCGGCCACAGCGCATTGACGGCCACGCCTGCGGATTTCAATTCGCCTGATAACCCCAGCACGCACATGCTCATGCCGAACTTCGCCATCGTGTAGGCGGTGGAATGCTCGAACCATTTTTGTTTCATGTCGAGCGGCGGCGACAGCATCAATATGTGCGGATTGGCCGCCTTCTTCAGATGCGGAATGCAATATTTCGACACCATGAAGGTGCCGCGGGTGTTGATGCCCATCATCAGGTCGAACCGCTTCATGTCGGTTCCTTGCGAATTGGTCAGGCTGATGGCGCTCGCATTGTTGACGCAGATGTCGATGCCGCCGAATTCGGCGACCGTCTGCTCGATCGCCGCGATCACCTGCGCCTCGTCGCGGATGTCGCACAGCACCGGCAGCGCCTTGCCGCCGGCAGCGCGAACTTCCTCCGCCGCGGTGTAGATGGTGCCCTTGAGTCTTGGATGCGGTTCCGCGGTCTTGGCCGCAATCGCGACATTGGCACCGTCACGCGCGGCGCGCAGTGCGATGGCCAGACCGATGCCGCGGCTGGCGCCCGAGATGAACAGCGTCTTGTCTTTGAGAGATGTCATTGGGCTCGCTCCCGGTTTCAATTCAGGTCGTTGGCTGTAATCTATAGGTCAAATCATTGTCACCCGTCACCGCTTCACTGCCCCACCGCTGCCGCTCCCCTTGTGCGCGGATCGGGGGCGCCGAGCAGGCCGTTCGGCGTGACGGCGATCGAATTGACCGACGTCTGGCCCAGCGGCTCGATCACCTTGTGGCCTTTGGCCTTCAGCTCGGCCAATACCTCGTCGGAAAAGCCGCGTTCCGCACGCACCTCGTCGGGCATCCATTGATGATGGACCCGGGGGGCCGCCACGGCGGCGGCGACATCCATGTTGTAGTCGATCACGTCGATCACGACCTGCATTACCGCCGATATGATACGGCTGCCGCCCGGCGAGCCCGTGACCAGCACCGGCTTGCCGTCCTTCAGCACGATGGTCGGCGACATCGACGATAGCGGCCTTTTTCCCGGACCGGGCAGATTGGCTTCGAAACCGACCAGGCCAAAGGCGTTCGACGCGCCGGGTGCCGCGGTGAAATCGTCGAGCTCGTTGTTGAGCAGCACGCCGGTACCCTCCGCGACCAGGCCAACACCATAGGGAAAATTCAGCGTGTAGGTGTTGCTGACCGCGTTGCCGCTGGAATCGACGACCGAATAGTGCGTGGTGTTGCTGCCCTCGCGTGGTGACTTCACGGACAATGCGTCGGCCGGCGTCGCGCGAGCAAGGTCGATGCCGGCGCGCTGTTTGGCTGCGTAGTCCTTGCTGATCAGCATGTCCGCCGGCGCGTTGACGAAGGCGGGATCGCCGAGATAGCGCGCCCGGTCGGCGTAAGCGCGCTTCATGGCCTCGATCAGAAGATGCAGCGAGGGCGCGGAGCCCTGGCTCATCTCCGACATCGGAAACCCTTCGAGGATGTTCAGCGTCTCCAGCAGCACCGTGCCTCCGGACGAGGGCAGTGGCATCGACACAATGTCGTAGCCGCGGTAGCTGCCACGCACCGGGCTGCGGTTCATCGCCTGATAGGATTTCAGATCGTCCACCGTCATGAGACCGCCGCCGTCGCGGACGGCCTTTGCCAGCCGTTCGGCGACCGACCCCTCATAAAATCCGCGTGGTCCCTGCTCGGCAATATCAGACAATGTTGCCGCGAGATCGGACTGGATCAACCGGTCGCCCTCTTGCAGAGGCGTGCCGTCGCTGCGGGAGAACGCTTTCGCCGAATTCGGCCAGCGCGCCATCCGGCGATACATATCCGGCAGCGTGTCGGCCAGGTCGTCGGCGATCACAAAACCGTTGCGCGCCAGTTCGATGGCGGGTTTCAGGATTTGCGCGAGCGTAAAACGGCCGGAGCCGTATTTCTCCAGCGCCACTGCCAGCCCGGCTACCGTGCCGGGCACGCCGATACCAAGCGCGGAATTGCGCGACTTGTCGGTATCGGGTTTGCCGTCCGTCCCAAGGAAAACATCGCGCGTGATCGCGGCCGGTGCGGTCTCGCGATAATCGATGGCGACATCTTCATTGCGCCCGGCCGAATGAATCACCATGAAGCCGCCGCCGCCGATGTTTCCGGCGCGCGGATAGGTAACGGCAAGCGCAAAGCCGGTGGCGACCGCCGCGTCGACGGCATTGCCGCCCTGGCTGAGGATATCGGCCCCGACTTGCGCGGCTAGCCTTTCCTGCGCCACCACCAAACCATGTTCGACCGCAATGGCGCGAACGGTGGAGAGATCGGGGGGCGCGTAGGAACGGCGTTCTTGCGCAAAGGCTGTCGCCCCGCAGGCGAACGCAAGTACGAATGTGGCGGCTACTCGGCGCCACCGGATTGAAAAAACCGCCATCGAAAATCCGCCGCAGTTGGAGTCTGTGTGACGCCTGGCAACAGCCCCCAGCGCCGGTGACGCATGCTATATGGGTTTGAATTCAACGGGCAAAACGCCTCGCGGCACTTTTGAAGGAAATTCCTCACATGACGGTGATCGCTTCCGAGGCAGCCGGCGCCGAGATACCGCGGGAATATCCGCGCCGCGCCGCCGTCATCAGCTGGATCTTCTTCGATTGGGCCGCGCAGCCTTATTTCACGCTCATCACCACTTTTGTATTTGCGCCCTATTTCGCAGGCTTCGTCGCGCCGGATCCGGCACAGGGGCAGGCGCTGTGGGGATTTGCCACCGCTGCCGCCGGCCTGATGATCGCGCTGCTGTCGCCGGTACTCGGTGCGATTGCCGACGCCAGCGGCCGCCGCAAGCCGTGGATCGCCGGCTTCGGCACGTTGCTGGTGATCGGCGCCTCGCTGATGTGGTTCGGAAAGCCGGGCGACGCAAGCGTCATCGCGCCGCTGCTGCTTGCCTATGCGGTCGCGAGCGTCGGCGTCGAATTCGCCACCGTCTTCAACAACGCGATGATGCCGACGCTGGTGCCGCCGGAAAAAATGGGGCGGTTGTCCGGCACCGGATGGGCCACCGGCTATATCGGCGGCATCCTCAGCCTCATCCTGGTGCTCGGCTTTCTGGCCGCAAGCCCCGACACCGGGCGCACACTTTTCGGCCTGGCGCCGCTGTTCGGCCTCGATCCAATCTCCCATCAGGGCGATCGCATCACCGGCCCGCTGACGGGTATCTGGTTCATCATCTTCGTGTTGCCGATGTTTCTGCTGACGCCGGATTACCCGGCAAAACGTCCGATCCGCGAAGCGATGCGTGAAGGATTGAGCGGGCTGAAGCGGACGCTCGGCGAATTGCCGAAGCAGAAATCGGTGGCGACATTCCTGCTCGCCAACATGATCTATACCGACGGGCTGGTGTCGTTGTTTGCGTTCGGAGGCATCTACGCCGCCGGCACGTTCGGCTGGCATACGATTCAGATCGGAAGTTTTGGGATTTTGCTGGCCATCGCCGGCACCTTCGGGGCGTGGCTCGGCGGCAAGCTCGACGACAAACTCGGATCCAAACGCGTCATTGCCGGAAGTCTGCTGATCCTGCTGTTCGCGCTTGGCGCGATTTTGCTGGTCGACAAGGATTCGATCCTGTTCGTGAAGGTCGCGCCGCCGGTGCCGGGCGGCCCGCTGTTCTCGGGAGCGGCCGAGCGCGCCTATCTCGTGCTTGGATGCCTGATCGGCGCGGCCGGCGGTCCGCTGCAGGCGGCATCGCGCACGCTCTTGATACGCCTCGCACCGGAGGATCGCATCGCGCAGTATTTTGGGTTGTTCGCGCTGACCGGAAAGGTCACCTCGTTCATCGGCCCGCTGCTGATCGGCGCGATCACGGCAATCACCGCGAGCCAGAAGGCCGGCATGGCGCTGCTGGTGGTGTTCTTCGTGGCAGGGCTGGCGCTGCTGGCGCGCGTGAGGGAGGATTCGTAGCCCGGATGAAGCGCAGCGAAATCCGGGCTACGAGGGCTCCGCTGTCGTAGGGTGGGCAGAGCGCAGCGTGCCCACCATCTCGCAGCGTGCTCGGTGGTAGATGGTGGGCACGTCGCTTCGCTCCTTTGCCCACCCTACGAAATCTACAGCATCGTCGCTCAATGCCTGAAATGCCGCACGCCCGTGAACACCATGGCGATGCCATGCTCGTCGGCGGCCTTGATGACTTCCTCGTCGCGGATCGAGCCGCCGGGCTGGATCACGGCGGTGGCGCCGGCTTCGATGCAGGCCAGCATGCCATCGGCGAACGGGAAGAACGCATCTGACGCAACGACCGAGCCCTTGGTCAGCGGTTCGGCGAGCTTCGCGTCAGCCGCGGCATCCTGCGCCTTGCGGGCGGCGATGCGGGCGGAATCGACCCGGCTCATCTGGCCGGCGCCAATGCCGACGGTGGCGAGATCCTTGGCATAGATGATGGTATTCGACTTGACGTGCTTGGCGACGCGGAAGGCGAATTTAAGATCGCGCAGCTCGGCGTCGGTCGGCGCACGTTTGGTCACCGTCTTCAGCGTGATGTCGTCGACGACAGCGTTGTCACGGCTCTGCACCAGCAGACCGCCCGCGACGGTCTTTGCGGTGAGGCCGGCCGCGCGCGGATCGGGCAAGCTGCCGGCGAGGAGAAGCCGGAGGTTTTTCCGCTTCGCGATGATGGCGATGGCCTCTTCCGTCGCGTCGGGCGCAATGATCACTTCGGTCAGGATTTCCGTGATGACGCGCGCCGCGTCGGCGTCGAGCGTCCGATTGACGGCGATGATGCCGCCATAGGGCGATTGCGTATCGCAGGCGAACGCCTTGCGATAGGCACTGACCAGGTCGGGACCTTCGGCGACGCCGCAGGGGTTGGCGTGCTTGACGATGACGCAGGCTGCAGTGCGCGCCGGGTCGAACTCGGCGATGCATTCGTAAGCCGCATCGGTATCGTTGATGTTGTTGTACGACAGTTCCCGGCCCTGCAACTGCCGCGCGGTGGCGACGCCGGGGCGCTTGTCGGGCGTGCGATAGAACGCGGCCGTCTGATGCGGATTCTCGCCATAGCGCAGCGACTGGATCAGCCGGCCGCCGAAGGCGCGGAAATCCGGCGCGTCGTTCTTGAGCTGAAGGGCGAACCAGTTCGAGATCGCTGCGTCATAGGCGGCGGTGCGCGCATAGGCCTTGGCGGCAAGGCGGCGGCGCAGCGAGAGCGTCGTTGCGCCCTTGTTGGCGGCGAGTTCGTCGAGCACGGACTGATAGTCCTGCGCCTCGACGACGACGGCGACGTCGTCGTGGTTCTTCGCCGCGGCGCGGATCATCGCGGGGCCACCGATGTCGATGTTCTCGATGCAGTCTTCGTAGCCCGCGCCTTTGTCGACGGTTTCCTCGAACGGATAGAGGTTGACCACCAGCAGGTCGATCGGCGCGATGCCGTGCGCCTTCATGGCTTCGGCATGTTCCTTGTTGTTGCGGATCGCGAGCAGGCCGCCATGCACCTTCGGGTGCAGCGTCTTGACCCGGCCGTCCATCATTTCGGGAAATCCCGTCAGCTCCGAGACGTCCTTGACCTGTAGGCCGGCCGCCGCGATCGCCTTCGCGGTGCCGCCCGTGGAGACGAGCTCGACGCCATGGCTAGCGAGCGCCTTGGCAAATTCGATCAGGCCGGTCTTGTCGGAAACGGACAACAGGGCGCGGGTTACACGGCGCGGATGGTCGTTCATATCTGAATTCCTGGCTGTTAAGGTCAGCCCGGTAGCATGGTTTGGAAGGTCAAGAAACCGGGATCGGCACCGCTTTCCTACGAAAATTGGAGAGAAATCGGCACTTCCCGAGGGTCAGGTCTCAGGCGGCTTTGGCCTTGATGGTAGGGATGTGACTGACATCTTCGGTCCGTTCTGCATGCCACGTATCGTGGGCGCCCTGCATCCTGGTCCAAATTCCCGCGCCGTCGCCGAAAAGCTTGCCGAGGCGCACCGCGATGGCGGGAGATACCGGCTTTCGTTCCCCCAGGATGTCGTAAAGGTGCTGGCGCGAAATTCCGAGCAGGCCGGCGATCTCGGCCTTGGTCCGGCCGGTAGCCGGAATAATGTCATCGCGAAGTAGCGCACCCGGATGGATGGGGCAGCGGTTCTTGCTGCGCTTGGCTGCATAGACCATGTTTGCTCCTTTAGTGGTATTGCTCGAAATCGACTCGGCAGGCGTCGCCATCTTCGAATTCGAACGTGATGCACCACGGTCCGTTGAAGTGGACCGAATAGCGTTTTGGGTTAAAGCCGTGCAAACCGTGAAAGTCGAAGCCGGGGATATTCATTTCCTCGGCGCGGAGGGCGACGTCGAGACGGTCTAGCCTCGCGAAAATGCGCTTTTGCATTTTCGCATCAATCTTCGAACTCTTCCCCTTGGTCCACAACTCCGAAAGGACCTTGCTCTTGAAGGTTCTTATCACATCGCCAATGTAAGCAAATAGCTTACTTACGTCAAGCAACGGCCATTGGCCGGCCGCGACAGCCCCTACAGCGGCAGTTCCGGCTCGCGCCGCGCGTTGCGCCGGGCGCTGGTGGCGGCGGCCGCCGTCGTCGAGCGGACAAAACTCCAGCGGACCGAGGAGGCGTGGCGGGAATCCTGGCGGATCACGATCTGGGCGGTGCGGCGGGGGCCGTCATTGCCGGCCAGAAATACGCTGTCCTCGAGGTCGACCTTGTCGTCGAGCGCCTCAAAGGTCCAGACGTCGCGGTTGGGCAATACCAGCATGACGCCGCGCGCATCGCTGAGGCGGCTTGCCTTGACCGCGGGATGCAGATGAAACCGCAGGGCAAAATCGGTCTCGTCACCCTTGATGCGCGCCCCCGGCGCCGGCGCGATGGTGTCCTCGCCGTCGAGCCTGCCGCCATCCTGCGAGATCATCAGCACCCGGCGATGCACGACGCCGAACCGCGCGAGATAGCCGTCATGCGACGTGGTCAAGAGATCGCCGTCGGCCCTCGCCTCGCGGTAGCTTTCCACATTGACCGGGCCGCTGACGACGGGCGCGCCCTGCAGCAGGCGCTTCATCGCCGACAGTTCGATGAACTGGCACGAGGAGGTGTCGTGATAGGTCAGGGTCGAATGCGCCGCGGTGCTGCGCGCAAAGCTGCGCCAATTGTCGCGGCCGGTCGAGGGCATGCCGCAATTGACGACGATCCGGCTCGGCCCGGACGACAGTTCGAACGAGAGGCAACCGGCATGCGCTTCCTGGCTGACATTCGGCGGCGGCGGCGGGCCGGTGTCCATGATGACGGTGGTCGTGCCGGCATCGAGGCGCTGGAAGCCGGTATGCGGCATGTTCGCCATCGGCACGCCGTGGGTGTCGTCATAGGCGAGCAGGGTGGCCACCAGGTCCGAGGGCGCGTTGCTCATGCCATTGAACAGCGCAAAGCTGCCGTCGCCGTGACGGAAGAAGCGCAGCATCGGCATCATGCGGTCGATCGCATTCAACAGCGCGGGGGGCGGCGCGATGTTACGGGCGGCAAAGGTCTGCCGCAGCGGCAGGAGGTCGCTGAGCAGTTCGACCAGCGCGCCGGGATTGCGCGAGATGTGCCCGCCGTCGGGCATGATCTGCCGCTGCAATTCGTCGGAAAGCCGTCGTGTGGCGGAGCGGATGTGACGCGCCTGATTGGCAAGGCACAGCGAGGCGTAGCAAAGCGCGATCAGGACCTGCAGCCGCGGCACGCCGTCGGCGATGTCGAGCATCGCGTAGCGCAAATAGCGAATCTCGCGGGTCAGCCCGCGCAGGTATTTGCGATAGAATTTTCCGTCGGTGTCGCCGAGCACCAGCGGCGCCTGCGACAATAGCGAGATCACGCGGCGCGCCAGCACGTCGGGGCGGCGTTCCAGCGGCCGCTTGCGCGCCGGATTCGAGATCCAGTCGTCGACCAGCGAGCGGGCATTGGCGCGGGTCAGCGCGGTGTCGGCGGCACGCAGGTGGCGCAGCCAGCCAAAGCCGAGCAGGGCGACTTCCCAGTCTTCCGACGGCGGCTCGAGATCGAAGATCGAGCGGCCGTGGCAGGTCACTATCTTGCCGGCGAACACGAAGCGGCCGGCATAGATCTCGGCGGCGCGGGTGGCGTCGGCGGTACGCAGGTCATGCGGCGCGATGATCAGCCGGTCGGCGCGGCCGGGCCACAGCCGCGACACCGCCACCGTTGCGCCGGTCGCGCGCGCGATCACGGTCCGCGCCGAGCGGCTCATGATAAGCGTCGAGATGCGTCTGCGTTGAGCGACCGACACGCCGTGCCTTGCTTAGGGAGGGAGGGGTATTCTGGCGAATCCTTTTAATCCGGAAACGCCGCCGTGACACCATCTTGAACAGGCGCGAATCACCCCAAGACCAGGGAATTACGGTTTAAAATCAGGATTTAACCAGCCGCGCGGCATAAAATCCATCCAGCCCGCCGAGCCGGGGGTCGGTATGGGGCAAATGGCAGGGCAGGGTCCGTAAATCGCCGTTTGCGGTCACGATTTCGCTGAGACCAGCGACTTCGCCGGCTTCGACCGGCACGCGGCGGACCCCCGATTCGGCGGCCAACAGGGACGCTATGGCCTGTTCACCTTCCTCCGGCTCCAGCGAACAGGTGCAATAGACCAGTGTTCCGCCCGGCTTGAGCAGCGCGACCGCCCGTTGCAGCAATCGCTTCTGCAATGCTGCCAGTGCGGCAATATCGGCTTCCTGCCGCAGCCAGGCGACGTCGGGATGGCGGCGGATGGTGCCGGTGGAGGTGCAGGGCGCGTCTACCAGCACGCCGTCGAAGCCGCCATTGCCATGACCGGGCCACTCGGCGGCATCGGTCACCACGTCGTCGGCCTGCAGCGAAAGCCGCGCCAGATTGTCGCGCAGCCGCGCCATGCGCGCTGGCGAGCGGTCGACCGCGGTCACGTGCGCGCCGGCTTGCGCCAGTTGCGCGGTTTTGCCGCCGGGCGCGGCGCAGAGGTCGACAATGGTCTTGCCGCCGACGTCGCCGAACAACCGTGCCGGCAGTGCGGCGGCGGCGTCCTGCACCCACCACTGTCCCTCGGTGAAGCCCGGCAGCATGGTCACCGAACCCTGCAGCAAGGTGCGCACGGTGCCGGTCGGCAAGGTTTCACCATGCAGGCGGCTCGCCCATTGCGCCGCGTCTGATTTCACGGTGATGTCGAGCGACGGTTCATAGCCGATGGCGAGCGCCATCTGCCGTGCGGTGGTCTCGCCATACGCGCCGATCCAGCGCGCCAATAGCCACGGCGGAATGTCCAGGTTCTGCGATTTGACTTCGTCGATCAGCGGCTGCCCCTCGCGGGCGCAGCGGCGCAGCACCGCGTTGACGAGGCCGGCATATTTCGCGGCGCGGCGGTCCGATTGCACCAGCCGCACCGAGAGATCGACGGCGGCGTGATCGGGCACATCCATCCAGAGAATCTGCGCGGCGCCGATCAGCAGCGCGCTTTGCGCGCGCGGCGCGTCCGTCGGGATGCCGCGATCGAGCAGGCGCGACAGCAAATGGCCGAGCGTGCCGAGCCGCCGAAGAATCGTCGCCACCAGCCGCCGCATCAGGGCGCGGTCGCGATCGGCCAGCGTTTTCAGGCCGGGATGCGCGCCGGCGCCGTCGAGCTGGTCGTCGAGAGTGCGATGCTTGTGCAGCACGCCGTCGAGAATATCAGCCGCGATCCGCCGCGCCGCGAGACCGGGCACTTCGGCAGGTACTGCGAATCTGGAAGGGGGCATGAAGCAGCAACGTCTCGAAAAGCGGAAAGGTTCTGGCTTATGCCATTGGAATGAAAGTCCATTTGGCATGCGAATATGCCAAATGTAAGAATCGCCACAGACAATTTCACGATTGTGATGTCATCTGTGCGCCCATCCTTGTGCTAAGAAGAGAACTGCGATGACCGACAGTTCCTCATCTGCCGCGCAAACCGCGGAACGCAAGAAGCTGACGCCCGCCGCCGAGCGCGCGCTGGCCGAGGCCGAGGCCCGCCGCAAGGCCGCCGCGGCCAGCGCCACCTCGCTGCAGAAGGAATTCCAGGGTCCGAAGGGTCCGGAACCGACCCGATATGGCGATTGGGAGCGCAAGGGAATCGCGTCGGATTTTTGAGGCCCAAGACTTTTGAGGCCCAAGACTTTTGAGGCTCAAGGGAGCGCAATGGCCCTTGCCGGATGCCCCGACTCAGCCCTTAGTCGGGGAAAATGCCCCCATACGAAAGAATCAATGCATATCGGCCCCCGCGCCCGGGTCTCTGGCGCCGCTGGTTTTCGGCGGCCCTGCCGTGGGTGTTCGTGCTCGGCGTGGCGGCAGGGACGATGCTGCCGGTGCGGGACTGGGTGCGGCGGTCGTTGCCGAGCTCAGCCGACAGCCAGGCGGCGCGCGATGCCGAGTTCATCTGGAAGCGGGCCGGAAGTCCGGACACGCGTCATCCCGTCGATGTCGTCCGCACAATTGATGGAGACACGTTCGAGGCGCGGGTTCACTTAGAGTCGGGTCTCGATCTCAACACACGGGTGCGTTTGCGCGGCATCGACGCGCCTGAATTAAAGGCGTCGTGTCCGCAGGAATTGCATATGGCCGAGGCCGCGACGGGCGCGTTGCGCGCAATACTCGGCGAAGGCGATGTCAGGATCTTCAATATCGGGCCGGACAAATATGCCGGCCGCGTCGTCGCCGACGTTGTAACCAGGCGCACTGGAAATGTTTCGACGGCGATGCTCGCCGCAGGTCATGCCCGCAGCTACGGCGGCGGCCATCGCAACGGCTGGTGTGCGAATGCAGGACAAACGCCGCTCAAATGAAAAAGCCGCGCAATCGCGCGGCTCTTGTATCCATCTGATCCGTGGATCAGCGCGTGACAGTCACCGTCGTTCCGACCGATACGCGTTGATAGAGGTCGGAGATGTCGTCGTTGAGCATGCGGATGCAGCCATAGGACACGAAGCCGCCGACCGAGCCCGGGACGTTGGTGCCGTGGATGGCATATTCACCGCCGGCCAGCGTCATCGCCGCGACGCCCATCGGATTGCGCGGCGAGCCGCCGGGAATGACGTCGGGCATCTCAGGCTTGTCGCGCTTGACTTCGCTTGGCGGCGACCACGCCGGGTGCAGGTACTTGCCGTCGATCCGCGTGGTGCCTGCCCACTGCTTGCCGGCCTTGCCGACGCCGACCGGATAGCGCATGGCGCGGCCGGAATCGAGAATGAGATAGAGGCGTCGCTCATGGGTCTTCACCACGATCGTACCCGGCGTGTATTCGCCACTAATGCCGACCATTTCAGGCCGTGCTTGCGCTGCGGACGACATCGCAATGCCTACCGCGATGGTGGCGGCCAGCGCCACCCCAATCCTCATCGACATGATCAGCTCCCACTCGCCCGCCCCTTCCGGGGCCCTCAAAACGCCTTGCAAGCCTTGCCGGCTCGCGTCTCGTCCACGCATTTTTGACCGCGTGTATTAACCGGGTGGTTTCCACACCGGTCTCGAGACTCATTTAGTCGGGGGGAACAAAGAAAATGTTCGAATCAAAGTAAATGACCTGAAAACAACACCGAGCGGCGAAATGCCTGGTGCGCAGGTCCCCGCACTGACAAACGCGTGAGCGGACAAGGAAATGCCCGGCCTGGGTTTACCGCCGGGACTGGGGCGCGCGCGCCCCGCGCCGCGGGCGCGAGGCACGACAGACGGCGGCCTACGCCGACGTCCCCTTCTTGTTCTGCCGGTTGTGCACGAGATCTTCGACCACGTGTGGATCGGCCAGCGTCGAGGTGTCGCCGAGGCTGGACGGTTCGTCCTCGGCGATCTTGCGCAGGATGCGGCGCATGATCTTGCCCGAGCGGGTCTTCGGCAGGCCCGGCGCGAACTGGATCTGGTCGGGGGAAGCGATCGGGCCGATGTCCTTGCGCACCCAGGCGACCAGTTCTTTCCGCAACTCCTCGGTCGGTTCGATGCCGGCCATCAGGGTCACATAGGCATAGATGCCCTGGCCCTTGATGTCGTGGGGATAGCCGACCACGGCCGCTTCCGACACCAGGGCATGCGCGACCAGCGAGCTTTCGACCTCGGCCGTGCCCATGCGATGGCCGGATACGTTGATGACGTCGTCGACGCGGCCGGTGATCCAGTAATAGCCATCGGCATCCCTGCGGCAGCCGTCGCCGGTAAAATACTTGCCCTTGTAGGTCGAGAAATAGGTCTGCTCGAACCGGGCGTGATCGCCATAGACCGTGCGCATCATCCCCGGCCAGGATTTGGCGATGCAGAGATTGCCGGTGCATTCGCCTTCCAGCACCTTGCCGTCGGCGTCGACGATCTCGGGCACCACGCCGAAGAACGGCCGCGTCGCCGAACCCGGTTTCAGCTTGGTTGCGCCGGGCAGCGGCGTAATCAGAATGCCGCCGGTCTCGGTCTGCCACCAGGTGTCGACGATCGGGCAGCGTCCGTCGCCGACCACGCGGTGATACCACTCCCAGGCTTCCGGATTGATCGGCTCGCCGACTGAACCCAGCAGGCGCAGGCTCTTGCGCGAGGTTTTCTTCACCGGCTCGTCGCCGCCCTGCATCAGCGCGCGGATCGCGGTCGGCGCGGTGTAGAAGATGTTGACGTTATGCTTGTCGATGACGTTCCAGAAGCGCGAATTGTCCGGATAATTCGGCACGCCTTCGAACATCAGCGTGGTCGCGCCGTTGGCGAGCGGCCCGTAGACGATGTAGCTGTGGCCGGTGACCCAGCCGACGTCGGCGGTGCACCAGAAGATGTCGCCGTCGTGATAGTCGAACACGTATTGATGCGTCATCGCGGCGTACACGAGATAGCCGCCGGTCGTGTGCAGCACGCCCTTGGGTTGGCCGGTGGAGCCCGACGTATAGAGAATGAACAGCGGATCTTCCGCGTGCATGTGCTCGACCGGGCATTCCGTCGTCACCATCGCGGCCGCTTCGTGGTACCAGAAATCGCGCGAAGGACTCATGTCGACGGCGGCACCGGTGCGCTTGACGACGACGACCCAATCGACGCCGCCAGTCTTGGCGATGGCGGCATCGACATTGGCCTTCAGCGGCACCTTCTTGCCGCCGCGCAACCCCTCGTCGGCGGTGATGATGATCTTGGACTGGCAGTCGGTGATGCGCTGGGCAAGGCTGTCGGGCGAGAAGCCGGCGAACACCACCGAATGAATGGCGCCGATCCGCGCGCAGGCCAGCATCGCGTAGGCGGCTTCCGGGATCATCGGCAGGTAGATCGTGACGCGATCGCCCTTCTTGACGTTCCGCGTGCGCAGGATGTTGGCCATCTTGCAGACTTCGTCGTGCAACTGGCGATAGGTGATATGCTTGGACTGGGAGGGGTCGTCGCCCTCCCAGATGATCGCGGTCTGGTGGCCGCGCGTGTCGAGATGGCGGTCGATGCAGTTCCAGGCCGCGTTCAGGACGCCGTCCTCGAACCACTTGATCGAGATGTTGCCGGGGGCGAAGGAGACGTTCTCGACCTTGTGGAAGGGCTTGATCCAGTCGAGACGCTTGGCTTGCTCGCCCCAGAAGCCATTGGGGTCCGAGACCGAGCGGGCATACATTTCGCGGTACTTGGCGTCGTCGACCCAGGCGCGTTTGGCCCAATCGGCGGATACGTCGTAAATCTTGTCGGACATCTTTCCCTCCCACGCATTGCGGCCGGATACCTGGGCGACCGCAAGCCGTCCTGATTGTTGCATTGATTATGCGTCGCGGGACGATGCCCGGACAAGGCGGAAACTCTGCGACCTTGGTCAGGAAGCCGGTTCCCGCCTTGTCACGGATCAAAGTCGCATCATTTTCGCGAGCCGGCTCAGCCGGAAATCAACGTTATCGCCGGAATGGCTCCCATGATCGGTATCTAATAACCGTCAATGACGGAATCGGGACTCGCAAAGCCGGCCGTTACCCCCTAAATGGCCTCCCCGGGGCCGGACGGCCCTCCGGAACCAAGCCACAACAACAGGCATTGCCGGCAGACAGGTGGAGCAAGGCGATAACGGTCATGATGGATCAGCAGAGTTTCGAGGCTACGCGGCCCGTTTCCGCCGATCCCGCCGTTGCATTGGCGCAAGCGCTTGGGCAATTGCCCAAGGAAACCGTCAAGCAGGCCGCGGCAAAGCCGCACATTATCGCCAAGACCTCCGTCGAAGAGCTGGCCGGGGAACACGGCCTCAAGCTCGGCGACCAGAACGGGCTGACCATCCGCCGCGTCAAGCGCGGCAAGGGTTATTCATTCCATCGCGCCAACGGCACGCAGATCCGTCATGCCGGCACCATCCGCCGCCTGCACGCGATGGCGGTGCCGCCGGCCTATCGTGACGTGCGCTATTCGGCCGATCCGAGTTCGCATCTGCAGGCCGTCGGCATCGATGCGGCCGGGCGGCTGCAGTACCGCTACCATGTCGATTGGGAAAAGGTCCGCGAGCAGCGCAAGGCGCATCGCCTGGCGCGGCTGGTGGCGGCCTTGCCGAAGATCCGCCGCAAGGTCTCGGCGTATCTGTCCGGCGACGAGCCGACGCGTGAGTTCGCGCTCTCGGCGGTGATCGAGCTGATCGCCCGCACCGCGATCCGCCCGGGCAACGAATCCTACGCTCGCCTCAATGGCACCCGCGGCGCCACCACGATGTTGAAGTCCAACGTCACGCTGGAAGACGACAGCTTCGTCCTGACCTTCAAGGCCAAGGGCGGCAAGGCCGTGCGCAAGGAATGCGACGCGGCAAAACTGGTGCGCGCTATCGGCATCCTGGGCACTGTGCCGGGCAAGCGCATGTTCCAGTACCGCGACAATTCCGGCACCGTTCGCACGGTCTCGACCACCACGGTGAATGCGTTCCTGCGCGAGATCGCCGGCATCAAGATTTCACTGAAGGATTTCCGCACCCTGATGGCGTCCGCCGTGGTGCTGGAATCGCTGTCGCGGATTTCGCCGGCAGCCAGCGCCCGTGGCCGCAAGAAGCAGGTGCTGGATGCGGTGCGTGCCGCGGCGGATGAGCTATCGAACACGCCGGCGATCTGCCGCAAGAGCTATGTCCACGACACCATCGTCACCGCGTTCGAGGACGGCATCCTCGAGCGCTTCGCCGCGACGATGAAGGGCTACCGCACGCAAGCCAAGCGCGAGGCGCTGCTGGCCCAGGTGGTGACCGCGGCGGCGGCGTAAGTTCGACCGTAGCCGTAGGGTCGGCAAAGCGCAGCGTGCCCACCATTCAATACCCCGATGGTGATAAATGGTGGGCACGGCGCTGCGCGCCTTTGCCCACCCTACAGCCCGCCCATCTTGCAGACCATCTTCCACTCTTCCGCCGTTACCGGCTGAACCGACAGCCGCGAATATTTTACCAGCGCCATGTCGGCGAGTTTCTTGTCGGCCTTGATCGCGGCCATCGTGACCGGTGTCTTCAATGGCTTGTCCGCCTTGATGTCGACGCAGACGAATTTACCGGTCTTGTCGCTCGGATCGGGATAGGCTTCCTTGATGATTTCCGCGATGCCGACGATCTCCTTGCCCTCGTTGGAATGATAGAAGAAGGCCTTGTCGCCCTTCTTCATGGCCACGAGATTCTGCCGGGCGGTGAAATTGCGCACGCCGGTCCAGGCTTCGCCCTTTGCGCCCTTTGCGACCTGCTGGTCCCACGACCAGACCGAGGGTTCGGATTTCACCAGCCAATACGCCATCGTCATTCCTCCGCCTTGAACGGCCGCGTCAGCAGGCCTTCGATCGCCGCGTCGATCGTCACTTTGCCGCTCAGGATCGCCGCGACCGCAGTTGATACCGGCATATCGACGTTCTGCGAAGCCGCCAGTTCGATCAGGACCGGCGCGGTGAACTCGCCCTCGGCGAGCTTGTCGCGGTTCGGCTGTTCGCCGCGGCCGAGCGCGATGCCGAAAGCAAAGTTGCGCGATTGCAGACTCGAGCAGCTCAGGATCAGGTCGCCGAGGCCGGATAGACCCGCCAGCGTTTCGCTGCGCGCGCCGCAGGCGCGGCCGAGCCGGGCGAGTTCGCTGAAACCTCGCGTGGTGAGCGCCGCCAGCGCCGAGGCGCCGAGCTTGCGTCCTTCGACAATGCCGGCGGCAATCGCCAGCACATTCTTCGCCGCGCCGCCGATCTCGACGCCGCGGACGTCCGTGGTGTGATAGGGCCGGAAGGTCGACGAGCCCAGCGCCTGCACCAGTGCTGCCGCGAGCTTCCCATCCTTCGCCGCCAGCGTGACTGCAGTCGGCAGCCCGCGGGCTACGTCGTCGGCGAAGCTCGGTCCCGACAGGATCGCAGGCGTCGCATCGGGTGCGGCTTCCGCGATCACTTCCGTCATGAACTTGTGCGTGCCGCGCTCGATGCCCTTGGCGGTGGCGATGACCGGAGTCGCTTTCTTCAGATGAGGCGCTAGTGCCGTGACCGCCTCGCGCAAATGCTGCGCGGGCGTTGCGATCAGGATGATATCCGCGCGCGCGGCAGCCGCGATGTCGCCGGTGATCTCGATGCGATCGTCGACGCGCACGCCGGGCAATCGCGGATTGCTGCGTGCCGATCTCATCTGTGCGGCCGCTTCCGCGCTGCGTGCGTAAAGCGTCACGTCACGGCCGGTCCGCGCGGCTGTTCCGGCAAGCGCTGTTCCCCACGCGCCACCGCCGATCACCGCGACTGAATTGAAGGACGCCATGTCAGAATCCCGCGCGTGTGTTGGCGAAGCCGGCCGGTGCTGTCGCGTTGGCGTCGAGCAGCCAGCGCGCGCGGGGCGGCGCGTCCATCGTATCGGTCAGCCCGAGCGCCATCCGTTCCGCGCCGGCCCAGGCGATCATCGCGCCATTGTCGGTGCACAGCGCAGGCGGCGGAATGATCAGCGTGGTCTGCGCCTTTGCGGCAACGTCCTGCAACGCGCCGCGGATGGCGTGGTTGGCGGCGACGCCGCCGGCGGCGACCAGCGCGCGCGGCGGACCGAACTGTTCGTGAAACAGGCGTAAGCCCACGCTCAGCCGGTCCGCCGTCGATTCCAGCACCGCGGCCTGAAAACTGGCGCAGAGATCGCTGACGTCCTGCGGTTCCAGCGGCGTCATGCGGCTGGCTTCGTTGCGAACCGCCGTCTTCAATCCCGACAGCGAGAAATTCGCATCCGGCCGCCCGAGCATCGGCCGCGGAAAGGCGAACCGTTTGGCATCGCCGCTCGCCGCTGATCGTTCGACCTCCGGTCCGCCGGGGTAGGGCAGCGACAGCATTTTGGCGACCTTGTCGAAGGCCTCGCCCATTGCGTCGTCGACGGTGGTGCCGAGCCGGACATATTTGCCGACGCCGACAACGGCCACGATCTGGGTGTGACCGCCGGAGGCGAGGAACAGGCAATAGGGAAAGGCGAGCGCGCAGGTTAGCCGCGGCGTCAGCGCGTGGGCTTCGAGATGATTGACCGCGATCAGCGGCGTGTCGTGCACCATCGCAATCGCTTTTGCAGTCGTGAGGCCGACGATCACACCGCCGATCAGGCCCGGGCCGGCGGCGGCCGCCACCGCCGACAATTGCGCAAACCCGACATTCGCTTCCTTCATCGCCTGGCCGACGATGCCGTCGAGCAGGTCGACATGGGCGCGCGCCGCGATCTCCGGCACCACGCCGCCGAAACGGGCGTGTTCCGAGGTCTGCGAGCGCACGATATTGGATAGAATCCTGCCGCTGCCGTCGCCCTGGCGTCCCACCACGGCGGCCGCGGTTTCATCGCAGGTGGTCTCGATACCCAGCACCAGCATCGGCGTGTCGTTGTCCAATTTGATCCCTTGCGCTATCGCAACGCTTCCGTAACCGGGTAGCATTACGAGGTGACGGCGTGCAATCGCGCTAGGTGCCGAAATCGTGTTGGCGGAGATCTGAAATATGGCCGTTCTCGTCACGCGACCAAGCCCGGATGATGAGACGACGGCCAAGGCCCTCTGCGCCAGGGGTTTTGAGGTTCTGCGCGCGCCGATGCTGCGGTTCGAGCCGGTGCCGTTCCAGGACGATGCGGATGCAAATTATGGCGCCGTCATCGTCACCAGCGCCAACGCCCTGCGCGCCATCGCGCCCCATCTGGCCGATAGCCGGCTCCTCAAACTGTCCCTGTTTGCGGTCGGCGAAAATACAGCGGCCGCGGCGCGCGATGCCGGGTTTGGCGAGGTGATCGCGTCCAAGGGTGATGCCGGCGCGTTGCGCGATCTGGTGCTGGCGCGTGCGAAATCGAAGCGACTGAAGAAAACCAGCCCAATCCTGTACCTTGCCGGCGCCGATCTCGCGCGCGACTTGGGGAGCGAACTCGGCGAGAACGGCTTTACGGTCGTGACGCAGACCACCTACCGGATGGTGCCCGTACCCAGCCTGCCACGGGAAATATGTGACGCTTTCGTGGCGCACGAGATCGAGGCCGTGCTGCATTACTCACGGCGCAGCGCACGCGCATTCCTGGAGGCGGCGCGCTCCGCCGGCGTCGAAATCTCGGCACTGGCGCTGCCGCAATGCTGCATTTCGGGGGCCGTTGCCGCAGTCTTGCGGGATGCCGGCGCGACCCAGGTCACGGCGGCGGCTTCGCCGGACGAAAATGCCCTGTTCGAGGCTTTGGGCCGGGCGTTGCAACCGCGGTTGAGCCCTAATCTTTAAGTCTGAGCATGGTCTTATCGGAAAACCGGTGCCGCCACTGCCGGATCATGCTCTAAGACGTCCCGATTCTGCTAAGTTCCGGCACCTAACATTCAAGGGAACCGCTGTGATGGTCGATGACAGGCCCGAAGACACTGGATCGCTGCCCGATTCGGGCCGGCCGAAGCGCGAGCCGCCGACCATCGACCTCGAGGCGACTGAGGTGTCGAGCGAGACGAAGAGCGCTGCCGAGACGTCGTCCGAAGCGCCGTCCGAGCCTGCCCCCGAGCCCACGCCCGAGGCTCCCTCGGTGTCACCGGTTGATGCCCCGGCCCCCCGGCCTGTCTCGCCCTGGATCATCGCGCCGGTCTCCGGCGCGGTTGCCGCGGCGCTGGTGATTGGCGTCGGCTGGATGCTGGGCTGGCCCGCGATTCAGCCTGCGTCCGCGCCGCCTGCCCCGCAGCTCAGCGCCGCCATCGACGGTCTCACCGCGCGTGTCGCCGGACTGGAGCCAAAGGTCGGCAAGCCCGTACCCGATCCCGCCGCGGCCGCGCGCACCGAGGCCCTGGAAAAAACAGTTGCGGCGTTGCGTGCCGAACTCGCGGCAACGCGGGCGCAAGGCGAGAAGCTGGCGTCCGCCATCAACGATGTGAAATCAGCCCCGCGCGGCGACGGCGCGGCGTCTGTCGATCTCTCCGGGATCGATGAGCGCATTGCGAAGATCGAGAGCCAGATGCGGACGCAGGGCGCCGAGATCGCGCAGCAAGGCAGCAAGCTTGCCGATGCGAAGGCCGACCCCAAACCTGCCGACGACATGCCGCTGCGCCGCCTGGTGGCCGGAGCGCTGCTCGATGTGCTGGTCCGGATCGGCGATCCGTATCCGGCTGCGCTCGCCGCGACCAAGGCGCTGGCGCCCAATCCAGATGTCCTGAAGCCGCTCGATCCGTTTGCGGAGAAGGGCGTGCCGAACGCCGGCAAGCTGAGCACGGAACTGCTGGCCCTGGTGCCAAAGCTGTTGCCGGCCGCCCAACAGAACAATGCCACGACCGGCACGGGCATTGTCGAGCGTCTGCAGGCGGGCGCCGCCAAACTGGTCAAGATCGAACGCACCGACACCGCCGGCACGGATCGCGGCGCCGTGGTGGCGCGGATCACCGCGGCCGCGCTGCGAAATGATTTCAACGAGGCGCGGCGGGAATTGAAGACGCTGTCGCCCGAAGATCGGGCCGCGGCGCAAGGCTGGCTCGACAAGACCGATGCGCGCGACGCCGCGCTGGGCGCCTCCCGTCAATTTGCGGCCGACGCCATGGCTGCGCTCGCCAAACCGGCGCAATAAGGATTTCGATGGTCCGGATCATTCTGTTTCTGTTGTTGATCGCGCTGGGAGCGGCCGGCGCGGCCTGGATCGCCGAGCAGTCCGGCGATGTCGTGCTGTCATGGGGCGGCTATCGCGCCCAGACCACGCTGCCGGTCTTCGTGCTGGTGCTCGGCATCGTCGTCGTTGCCGCCATGATGATCTGGGCGATCCTGCGCGGCCTGTGGCGCACGCCGGCGCGTATGCGGAAGAGCCGGCGCGAACGGCGGCTGGCCCGCGGCCGGCATGCGATCACGCAAGGACTGCTCGCGATCGGTCATGGCGATTCCTCCGCCGCGCGCATCCATGCCGAAACCGCGCGCAAACATGCGGCGCACGATCCGCTGGCGCTGCTGCTGCATGCGCAATCGGCGCAGCTCGATGGCGACCGTGAAGGCGCGCAGCGCGCCTTCCGCGCCATGGCGGAGCGCGAGGACACGCGGCTATTGGGCCTGCGCGGCCTGTTCATCGAGGCGCAGCGCGCCGACGATCCGGTTGCGGCCGTGATGGTCGCCGAGGAAGCGCTAAAGCTGTCGCCGTCCTCGTCATGGGCGTCGCATGCGGTGCTCGGCTTCTGCTGCGCCAAGGGCGACTGGGCCGGCGCGCTAAAAATCCTCGACAACAATCAATCGGCCGGACTGATCGACAAGGCAACCTATCGCCGGCAACGCGGCGTGCTGCTGACGGCCCGCGCGCTCGAACTCGAAAAGGTCGATCGCGATCTGTCGCGCGAGAGCGTGATGGAAGCGGTCAAGCTGGCGCCGACGCTGGTGCCGGCTGCGGTGCTGGCGAGCAAGTTCGAGAGCGAGGCGCATCAGGTGCGGCGTTCGATGCGCCTGGTCGAGACGGCGTGGCTGGCGCAGCCGCATCCCGATCTCGCCGATGCCTATGCGCATGTGAAGCTCGGCGACTCCGCGCGCCAACGGCTGGTGCGGGTGGAGACGCTCGCGGCGAAGATGCCAGGCCACATCGAGGGCGCGCTGGCGATTGCCCGCGCCGCGATCGACGCGTCCGAGTTTGCCAAAGCGCGCGAGGCGCTGGCGCCCTTCATCGCTCAGCCTACGCAACGCGTCGCGCTCTTGATGGCGGAACTCGAGCGCACCGAGCATGGCGATAGCGGCCGCGCGCGGGCATGGACCCTGCGCGCCGTGCGCGCGCTGCACGATCCGGCCTGGACCGCGGACGGCTATGTCAGCGATCGCTGGCGGCCGGTTTCGCCGGTCACCGGCAGGCTCGATGCCTTCCAGTGGCAGACGCCGGTCGCGGCGCTGCCGTCCGACAAGGGTGGCGCGATCGAATCCTCAGCCTTCGAGGAAGCCATGCTGGCGACCCCGCGCCGGGCCGTCGTGCTCGAGCCGCCAAAGGACGTGAACGAATCGGCCGCCGAGCCGATCGCCCCCGTCGCGCCGGTGCCGCCCGCCGAGCAGGATAACGCGCCGCCGGCGGCTGCTGCCGCTGAGGTGGCCCCCGCCGAGGCGACCCCCGCCGAGCCGGTCGCTGCCCCAACGTCAGCCCCATCCAAGCCGGCCGAATCGGCACCAAGCCGGCCGGCCCCCCTGTTCCGTTCGCGGCAGGATATTCCGAAGGCCGTTCCGACCCCGATTCCGGCCGTGATCCCCCTTATCCGGGCGCCTGATGACCCCGGGATCGACGAGGACGGCCCAGCGGACGAATTCGCGGAACAAATCGGCCCGCCCAAGGCGCAGGCCGGCGGCTGGCGGGGATTTTTGTCACGCTTGGGCGGCAACTAGTCGCCTGGATTCTTGTTTTGACGCGTTTTCTTGATGCGAACCGGTGTCCCCCACGGATCAAGTCCGAGGGCATGCCTCGCTTGAAAACGCTTGGTGGGGCCCGCGTTTTTCTTGCCAATCGGGGCCGTCCCCGATATCAGGTGCGGGCGTTTTCCGGCTCACGCCCGAACGCCGCGTTTGGTCCGCCGCAATAGCTCAGTTGGTAGAGCACGTCATTCGTAATGACGGGGTCACAGGTTCGAGTCCTGTTTGCGGCACCACATTTGCCTGATCGATTTACTTCACTGCCATCGGTCCTGGACCAGGGAAATCGCCGCGCAATCCTCTGGCGCGGAAATTTTTTCGTCTCACCTTTTGCCTGACCCGCGCGCCGACGATCGCTGCGTTTTCGTTACGCCGGCCGCAATCAGCGTTCATGCTGACGGCCTCAACGTGTTGCCGAGTACATCCTGGACGTGTCGTTAAACCAGAGTACACCATTTTTGGATGTGCCTCTATGGTTGTTCGACGAATCGCTGTATCAGCAGGCGTGCAGGCCCCGCGACACTTCGTGAACCCGAAATCTCAACTGCGTCTCGCAGCGCGCGAACCGCGTTGGAAGTGCGTCAACCGGCACTTCGCGCGATTCTCCTGCTGGAGACCGGATGATTGAGCTTGCGGACTACGGGTCAGGGCGCTCCAGGAGCCGCGAACCGACTCGTTTGCATGAGTTGGATAGTCTGCGAGCCCTTGCGGCGATCGGCGTTGTCGGATGGCACTACGCAAGCCATTTCGGTGCTGCGCCGCTTCCGTCGCTCATGGCACCCTTCTATCACCACGGAGAGCTTCTCGTTGACTTCTTCTTCGTGTTGTCCGGCTTTGTGCTCGCCCGCGCGTATTGGAACGACCAGCGCAGCGCGACGTTCGCGAACAACGTTCGCGATCGAATTGCCCGAATGTATCCGTTGCACTTCGCGACGCTATGCGCCGTGGCTGTCATGCAATGGATACTGGTCGATCGTCTGAGCTCGCCGCCGTTTGTCTACCAGTTCAACGACACGTATGATTTCGTATTGAATCTCCTGCTGCTGAATCGAACAGGGCTTGAGCGAGGGCCTTCATTCAACGGACCGTCGTGGTCGATCTCGACAGAGTTCGTCGTCAATGTTCTGTTCCTGGCGGCCATCGCGCTCCCGCGCAACATTGTCCGCGCGGGACTGTTCGCGTTATTCGCGGTGCTACTTGCCGCAATCCTGAAAGGCGGTCTGATCAGCGATGCAGCCGTGCCTGGAACCACCAACGACGTGTTCCGGACCATCGTCGGCTTCTGCTGCGGAATAGCCCTGCACAGCGTACATTCGCATTGGCTGCCGCGGATCAACCTGAATCGCGGCTTTGCCGACGGACTTGCTATCGCCGCGGCTTCCGGATTTCTCTACTACAGCGCAGAGGGCGAGCTGGCCGGGCTACTTCACCTGGTGATTGTGGCCATATGCTTTCCAGCCCTGATTGTCGGTGCGATCCATGGCCGGGTAGTCAAGTGGGTTTTGACGCTGCGCCCCCTGATCTATCTCGGCACCATCTCCTACTCCATCTATCTCGTGCATTTTCCGCTTCAGCTGGGCGTGCATCTGGCATCTGTCGTGTTTTTCATTCAGATGCCCTACGACAGCGCGTTTTTCCTGGCAGGTTTCTTCTTCGCAATCGTTGGACTGGCATCGATCACGTATCGCCTGATCGAGGTGCCGGGAAAAAAGCTGCTGCGAAAGCACCCGACTGCCATCCTTGCGGAACCGTTGGTCAGCCCCCGCGGAGACGCGTCTTGAAGACTACGTCGCGCGCGAGCGGGCCGGCCTGCGGCGCGGACCAGCCCCTGTCGTAGGCGCGCTAGGATGACGCCGCCGTGCGTGACCTGTCTCACATCGGGGATCGCCTGCCCGGCATAGTCTCCGCCTCGACCTCAAGGGGAGACACAAACATGCGCAAATTCATTCTGATTGCAGGATTCGTTTTGGCCTCCGCCACAGCTCAAGCTGGCGATCGGAGCTTGTCGCTGGCCGGCAGCGGGACGCAGGCCGCTCCGGCGCCACCCAAAGCTACCGATGCATCGAAAAGCGCGGAGGCTTCGGAAGCACCAAAATATGTCGAGCGGCCCGCGGTCGTCGAGCCCAAGCCCGAGACGAGCAAGGTCGAGACGAGCAGGACCGAGACGGTCACGCCCAGGGCGGCCAGGATGCATCGGCCCGCTGCTGGCCCCGCGAGCGCCGGACCCGGGAGGCCTATGGCCCGGAGAACGGCGTACATGTCGAGGACCGCGAGGCCGCACCGCATGCGCTACCAGATCGCAGCGCGCATCATCGGCGCACTGCACCGGCACGGCATCTACTGGTAATCTTGCCAAAACAAAACGCGCCCCGGATTGAATCCGAAGGGCGCGTCTTTCATTGAGTAAGGCTGGAACCAGCGAACGGCTTCCCGCCAACCCTATTGCGAAACCGTCTGCACCACGCTGCTGATCGGGCGGCTGGCAACCGCCGGCACCTTCTGGTCCTTCACCAGCATCGCATCGTATTCCGGCAAGGTTTCGAGTTGCTCCTTGGCCTTCATCTGCACGACCTTGTAGCCGCCGGCCTTGAGGCGGCGCAGCAGCGTCGGCAAGGCGATCGCCGTATGCTTCTGCAGATCGTGCATCAGGATGACGCCCTTGCCCTGCTTGTCGAGCTTGGTCATGACGTTCTGGATCACCTGGTCAGGACCCGACGACTTGAAGTCGTTGGAATCGACATCAACTGAAAACATCGAGATGTTGCGCGACGCGAGATAGCCGAGGGCGGGCTGCGTATGCGCGAGCCCAGGGAAGCGGAAGAACGGCGCGGGCGCTGCTCCCAGCGCCATCTTCACGGCGCTAAAGCCCTTCTCGATCTCTTCCCTGACCTGCTGCTCGGTCAGTTTCTTGCTGTCGAGATGGGCGTGCGACCAGGTGTGCGAGCCGATGGTGTGGCCGGCGGACGCAACCTGCTTGAGGATTTCCGGATGGTAGGTGGTGTGCTTGCCGACCGGGAAGAACAGCCCCTTGGTGCATTCGTCCGAAAGCGCCTTGAGCACGGCAGGCGTGGTCGGCCATGGGCCGTCGTCGAAGGTGAGCACGATTTCCTTGTCGGTCAGGAAATCGAACTGCTTGTATTGCAGGAAGCCGAAGCCGGGGCCGCCGGTGGTGTCGATCACAACGACGCGGCTGACGCCGAGGGCATCGGGATTGGCGCAGGTCGATCGCACCGGCTGGGCTGCGGGAACGGGCGCGGGGGCAGGGGCCGGCTTCGAGAGAGAAGCCGTGATCTCGACGTCGTCCCTCAGCGCCGGCTTTGCCGCGGCCGGTGCCGGTAACGGCTCGGCCTTGCGGGCGGCGACGGTTTGGGGTGCGGCCGCGTCGGCGCGCGGCGAGGAGGTCCAGAACCAAACGCCGGTGATTACGACCGCCGTCACTACACTGGCCAGCATCAGGCCCAACGCATTACGCATCGCTACTCTTTCCACATACTCGGGGTACACACACGCAACGGGGCATTAGTGCCAACAAAGTCTTAACGTCTCCCGAACAGGCGCCGGTTAGGCGAACGGAATGAGAGGTTTGAGGTTGAGTGATGTCAGTCACAGTCGCCGCTCGGTTCCGGGCGCATGCTGCAACCATCAACAGCCGGTCCACGTAGCTGGGCCAACAGGAGCCGAAAATGACCGCAGCCTTCTTCAATACCGTTCGCAAGGTCAGTTTAGTGCTGGCCTTGACCACCCCGTTCGCCGCCGTCTCGTCGACCGCGAGCTTCGCCTTCAGCTCTGAAGCGCAGCAGCAGTGCACCGGCGACGCGTTCCGCCTCTGCAGTTCGGAAATACCCAATATCCCGAAGATCACCGCCTGCATGGTGAAGCATCGCGCCGATCTCAGCCCGGGCTGCCGCGGTGTCATGGACCGCGATCTCGCCGCCCAGAAATCCGGCAAGCTCGCCGCGCAATAACCGGCTCATTCGTTTGGCTCTCGGGAACGCTTGCGTCGATGCGACGCAGGCGTTTTTCGCTTTTCAGGGCGTTCACCAGGCCCACGGTCGCGCGGTTTCGCTGTTCACAAATGCGTTGCCGGCCGAATTTCGGTGATCGGATTCCCATTCTGACACGTTTTCTTGACGCGAACCGGTGTCCTCCGAATCGAGCCCGACTGGCTTTCGTTGGAAAACGCTATAGAACGCCCGGATTGCGTTCTCGTGTAAAGGCACAGCAAATGACCAAGATCCTTTTCGTTATTCCCCTGATCCTGATGGCTTCGAGCGCGTCGGCACAGACACAAAAAAAAGAGGGGCATGACGAGTGCGCGCGTGATGTCTCGCGGTTTTGCCGGGCGCAGATGCAGGATGGCGATCAGATCATTCTGGCCTGCCTGAAGCAGAACCGCGCCAAGATCAGCAAGGCCTGCCAGCAGAAGCTGGCGAGCCACGGGCAGTAAGATCTCTCGAGGGCTCAGCCGCCGTAGAGATAGTTCGGCAGCCACAGTGTCATGCCGGGCCAGAGATACATGATCACCATGCACAGGATCACGATCAGCATGTAGGGCATCATGCCGGCGAAGATCTGGTTGAGGGTGACATGCTTCGGGGCGACGCCCTTGAGGTAGAACGCCGACATTGCGACCGGCGGTGACAGGAACGCCGCCTGCAAGTTCACGAATACCAACGTGCCCCAGAGGATCGGGTCGATGCCGAAATGCTTCAGCATCGGCAAAAAGATCGGCACGAAGATGATGATGATCTCGGTCCATTCCAGCGGCCAGCCCAGCACGAAGATGATCGCCTGCGACAGGATCATGAACTGCACCGGCGTCATGTTGAGCGAGAGTACCCAGCTCTCCAGCAGCGCCTGACCGCCGAGAATGGCGAACACGGCCGAGAACAGCGCCGAGCCGACGAACAGCCAGCACACCATGGCCGTGGTCTTCGCGGTCAGGAACACCGCTTCCTTGGTGCGCTTCCAGTCGAGCGTCCGGGCGTGGAACGCCAGGATGAAGGCGCCGGCCGCGCCGACCGCCGCGGACTCCGTCGCGGTCGTGATCCCGAACAGGATCACCGCGAGAACGATCACCGTCAGGATGCCGAGCGGCATCACCGACGACGTCAGGAGCTTGAGCACCTCGAAACGCTCGCCGTTCATGCGCCAATAGGAGCGCGCGTTCCACAGCAGCAATACGGCCGCGCTGATCCCGAACCAGAGATAGAACTGGAAGTCCGGGCCTTTTTCGGCGGGCGTGGCCTCCGGCGTCGCCACCGAGCTGCCGAGTTGCTGCAGTCCCTCAACCGGACCGGAGGCTGCGCCGGCCTGCTGATGGATCACGACATACCACCAGACGGTCGACAGCGTGACGGCGGTGATCAGGAACGGTACCAGGGCGATGATGAAATTCTTCACCACCGCCCCGTAGGTCATCGGCCGGCCGTCGATCTCCAAAGTCTTCGCCTGCGCCGGCGAGGCCAGCGCCTTGAGCAAAGCGACGAGCATGTTCGGCGAATACAGCGTCTCGAACTTCGTGATCCAGGCCGGCACCTTTACGCGGGTCTGTTCCTCCGGCAACGTCGGCGCAATCTTCGGATTGATCAGCGCCCAGCCGATCACGTAGACGAGGTACAGGAACGCCAGGAAGAAGCCGGGGAACATCGCCGCCGCGTACAGCTTGACCACCGATTGCCCCGCGACGGCGGCGTAGACGATGATCATCACCGACGGCGGGATCAGAATGCCGAGCGTGCCGCCGGCGGTGATGACGCCGGAGGCGAGCTTGACGTCGTAGCCGGCGCGCAGCATCGGATTGAATGCGATGACGCCCATCAGCACCACGACGGCGCCGACCAGGCCGCTGGCGATTCCCCAGAACGTGCATACGATCAGGGTCGCCACCGCCAGCGAAGCCGGCACGCGACGGAACGCGAGCTGGATCGAATAGAACATCTTGTCGACCAGCGCGCCGCGCTCCATCACATATCCCATCAGCACGAACAGCGGGATCGAGATCAGGACGTCGTTGGTCATCGCGCCATAGGTGCGCTGAACCATCAGGTCGAACACGCGATTCTGCGTCCAGTTCTGCGACGGATCGTAGAACGCGATGAAGCCGAAGAACATTCCGAGGCCCATCAGCGTGAAGGCCGTCGCGAAACCCATCATGATGACGACGACGATCAGTGCCAGCATCAACAGGCCAAGTGCCGGATCGCTCATGTTTGCACGTCTCCGCCCATTCCGCGCTGGCGCGCCATTTCGTCGATGCGCGCCGCGCCCTCGATCGCCATCTTGCGCGATTCTTCATCGACATATTCGCTGTGCGCGAGCTGTTCTTCGATGACGTCGATCTCGGCGACGTCCTTCAGCCGGCTCGGCCATTCGCCGGTCTGCAGGCAAACGACGCAGCGGACGATCTCGGCTATTCCCTGCAGCATGATCAGCGCGCCGGCGATCGGTATCACCGATTTGAAGTGGTAGACCGGCGGGCCGTCCGCAGTGACGTTCGAATGTTCAGCGATATGCCAGGAGTCCGCGGCGTAGAAATAGCCGGCATAGCAAAGCGCGGCGATACCGGGCAGGAAGAACACGATGTAGAGCACGAGGTCGAGCATGGCCTGGGTGCGCGGCCGCATCGAGGAGTAGAGGAAGTCACCCCTGACGTGGGCATTCTGCGCCAGCGTATAGGCGCCGCAGAGCATGAACAGCGACCCGTACAGCATGTTGTCCAGGTCGAAGATCCAGGACGTCGGCATATTCATGATGTAGCGCTTGAACACTTCGATACAGACGACGCTCATCAGCACGATCATCAGCCACGCGGTGGCCTTGCCGACCCAGGTGCTGATGCCGTCGATCGTGTGCAGAAAACTCTGGACGCTCATGGGGTGCGATCGTTCAGCGCGAGGGATCCACAGTACAAAGCACCATCCGGGTCGCGCGCCCGAACGGTGCTTTGCAGTTTAGAGCATTTTCAAGCGCGGCGTCAGATCTTCTTGGCCGCGCCGTTGGCGCCCCAATAGTGGTCATAGGCCATCTTGCGGCTCACCACCGTATCCTGCTCCCACTGCGTCGTGCGCTTGGCGAAGGCGAGCTGCGATTGCAGGATTTCCTTGAACAGCGGATTTTCAGCCGATTTCTTCTTGACGACCTCGTCGTAAACCTCGAGCTGCTGCTTGAGAA
Organism: Bradyrhizobium sp. AUGA SZCCT0283; assembly: GCF_018130385.1. Classification (GTDB taxonomy): domain Bacteria; phylum Pseudomonadota; class Alphaproteobacteria; order Rhizobiales; family Xanthobacteraceae; genus Bradyrhizobium. The sequence goes on from NZ_JAFCLU010000001.1 coordinate 609,718, forward strand.
TGGCGTCGGGCGTCTTGTAGAACTTGACGTTGTCCTTGGTCTGCAGCTCGATGTAGTCCTTCGAATACCGGTCGATCGCCTTCATAGACATGTCCGCCGAGGCGGCGTCGACGGCGTTGGCGATGATGGCCCGCATCTTTTCCGGCAGGGCATCGTATTTGGTCTTGTTGAAGGTGATTTCGAACTGCTCGGCGTTCTGGTGGTAGCTCTGCAGCATGCAGACCTTGGAAACGTCGGCAAATCCAAGCGCGCGGTCCGAGGAAGCGTTGTTGAACTCGGCCGCATCGAGCAGGCCGCGGTCCATCGCCGAGACGATTTCGCCGCCCGGCAGCGCGTTGACCGCGGCGCCCATCGCCGTGAACACGTCGATCGAGATGCCGACGGTGCGGTACTTCAGGCCCTTGAGATCGTCGGCCTTGGCGATCGGCTTCTTGAACCAGCCGAGCGGCTGCGTCGGCATCGGTCCGTAGGGGAACGAGACGACGTTCGCGCCGATCGATTCATAGAGCTTGGCGAGGAGTTCCTTGCCGCCGCCGTATTTGTGCCAGGCCAGCAGCATGTTGGCGTCCATCCCGAAGCCCGGTCCCGAGCCCCACAGCGCGAGCGCGGTCTGCTTGCCATAGTGATAGACGAGCACGCCGTGGCCGCCGTCCAGCACGCCCTTGGATACCGCATCGAGCAGGCCGAAGGCGGGCACCACGGCGCCGGCCGGGAGCACCTCGATCTTGAGATCGCCGCCGGTCATGTCGTTGACCTTCTTGGCGTAGTCGAGGGCGTATTCGTGGAAAATGTCCTTTGACGGCCAGGTGCTCTGCCAGCGCATGCTGATCGGTCCCTGGGCGCTGACGATGGTCGGAGCGGCAACTGCCGTGGCGGCACTTGCCGCAGCCACTTTCAGGAAGCGGCGGCGCGTCGAAGTCTTGTCCTTGGTTGGCTTGGTCATGTGCGTCCTCCCGGTTGGACCGGTCCTTGGTCGGCCGGTCGTTGTTGATTGACGGGAACATTAGAGGCCGGGCCCAAGCTTTGGCAAGGATACGTTATACCAATGCGGCGTTAGGGTGCGGCGCGGTCGTGGGCAGCAACCCGTGGCGCAATCCCTGGCGCAACCCTTAGGCCGGCCGGGCGGCCCGGCCGGCCGACGGCCCGGAGCGCCACGCGATCCCGGCGCACCGGCAAAATCAGGTACTGCTCCCTGCCGCCGTCGCGACCACCGGCAAGACCTCGTTGGCGGCGCGGTCGGGGGTATCTTCCTTCCAGCGGACCGAACCGAACGGCCGCTCCAGCATGCGGCGGACGCGGATCGGGTCGGGCCCGAGATGAAAGTCGATCGCACGCTGGTGCAGGGCGCGCTCGGACTGCGTCGCGCGGTTTCGCTGGCGCAGATAATCGAGCCAGGTCGGGCAGTGGTAGCGCTCGGTCCATAATTCCGGGTCGCCGATGTCGCGCGCAATCGACCAGCCATAGGCGCCGTTGCGCTGCCGGCTGAGCTGTACTTCCTGCATCACATTGTGGAATGCGCGGGCGCTGTCCTGCGCGACGCGATACTCGATCTCGACCACCAGCGGCCCGCTGCGCCCCGTCAGCGACAGCCGTACCTCGGGATCGGCCAGGAGTTCGGTGGCGTCCTCGTTGCGCGCGCCGACCGGCGGCATGCGCAGCCAGATTCCGAGCAGGGGCGAAATCAGCATCAGGCCGGCCGAAACCAGCAGCGCGGTCTCCACGCCGGCGAGGTCGGTGAGGTGTCCCCAGCCCCAGCTGCCCACCGCAATGCCGCCGGCGATCGATGCCTGGAAAGCCGCCAGCGAGCGGCCTGCGACCCAGCGCGGCGCCGAAAGCTGCACGCCGATGTTGAACAGCGCGACCGCCAGCATCCATACCGCGCCGGCGATCACCAGGGCGATCGCCGTCAGGATGGCGTTCGTGCTCAGGGCGACCGAAGCGATCGCGCCGGCCATCGATATCGCGCAGGCCCGCACCGCGGCCTCGCCGCTCATGCGCCGGCGCACCTCGCCGATATTGAGCGCGCCGAACACCGCGCCCATGCCGAAGGCCCCGAGCATGATGCCGTAGGTTTGCGCGCCGCCATGCAGGAGGTCGCGGGCGACCAGCGGCATCAGCGCCGAAACCGAGCCGCCGATCACGCCGGTGACCAACGTCCTGATCAGGACGATCCGGATCGACGGCGAGTTGGCGATGTAGCGCACCCCCGAGACGATGGCGCGGTTGAGACGTTCGCGCGGCAGGCGCGACGGTTCGTGGGTACGGTTCCACAGAAACAGCACCACCATCAGCGGCAGATACAGCACCGCATTGACGGCGAACGCCGCGACCGCGCCCGCGGTCGCGACCACGATGCCGCCGATCGCCGGGCCGAAGCTGCGCGCGATGTTGTAGCTGATGCCATTGAGCGCGACCGCCGCCGGCAGCGTTTCCGCCGGCACCTGCTCGCTGACCGAGGCCTGCCAGGCCGGCCCGAACAGCGCCATGCCGCTGCCGACGACGAAGCACAGCGCCAGCAGGATATTCGGCGTGACGAGGCCGAGCCACGCCAGCACCGTGAGCGTGGTCGCGCCGACCAGCGCGATACCGAGCGAGACCAGGGCGACGATCCGCCGGTCGTGCATGTCGGCGATGGCGCCGGCCGGCATCGCGATCAGCATGATCGGCAGCATCAGCGCGGTCTGCACCAGCGCGACCTTGTCGGCGGAAGAGGTCATCTGCGTCATCGCCCAGGCCGCGCCGACGCCCTGGATCAATATCCCCAGATTGGATACGAGGCTGGCGAGCCAGATACGCCGGAACACCGCATGCCGCAGCGGCGCTGCGATGCCTTCCGTCGCAGGACGCGAGCGTTTCGGCTGGTCGGTCATGATCGGTTCCGTTGGCGTTCTGTCACCGGCTTGATTCCATTCCAACTTAAAGTGATGCCTGCGAAAACCCTGGCCTGTCCAGTCGTTAGACCGCTTTCGGCGGTGCTACAGCACAGCTAAGGTACTGAAAAGCTACGGGAGGTTTCGAAATGCGGCTGTCACGGCGGTTGATCCTGAAGGGCGCCGGAGCGCTGCCTTTGCTGGCTGGCTCATTCGGTCTCCCGTTCCTGGACTGGCGGGCGCGGGCGCAGACGTCGCCGGCTGCATCCAGGCCGGCGGAGGTTCCGCCGGTTCTTTTCGTGCACGGCAATGGCGACCATGCGGCGCTTTGGATCACCACATTATGGCGCATGGAATCGAACGGCATGCCGCGCGAGCGAATGCTGGCGATCAATTTCACCGATCCGCTGGCGCGCACCGATGACAGAGTGGAGCAGGCAAACCGTTCCTCGACCGAAGATCAGCGCCGGGAGCTCGGCGAGGCCGTCAAGGAATTGCAGCGTCGCACCGGCGCGTCGCGCATCGCCCTCGTCGGCAATTCGCGCGGCGGCTATTCGATCCGCAATTACATCAAGAATGGCGGCGGCGCCGATATCAGCCATGCCGTGCTGTGCGGCGTCCCAAACCATGGCGTCTATGATTGGGACGACGGTCCGGGCGGCGAGTTCAACGGCCGCGGCCCGTTCCTGCGCGGCTTGAACGAGGGCGAGAGCGAGGTGACGCCGGGCACGGCGTTTCTCACCTTGCGCAGCGACGGTATCGACAAATTTGCGCAGGCCGACGGGCGCTTGGTCGGCAAGCCCGGCATGCCGACCGGGGTGACGTCGGCAGGACCTGCGCTGAAGGGCGCGACCAATCTCGTGCTCGGCGCACTCGATCATCGCGAGGTCGCGTTTCATCCGCGCGCGTTTCGCGAGATCTATAAATTCATCGCCGCTCAAGAACCGTCGCATATCGACATCGTCCCGGAAGCGGAAGTCAAACTGAGCGGGCTGGTGACGGGGCCGGGCGGTGTGGTCACCAACCGTCCGGTATCCGGTGCGACGGTCGAAATCTATCGCGTCTCTCCCGACACCGGCGAACGGATCGGCGGGCCGATCCATTCGTCGCAAACCGGCGCCGACGGCCGCTGGGGCCCGGCGCAGGTCGAGCCGAGCTGGTATCTCGAAATCGTGTTGGCATCGGCCGGCTCCCCCACGACGCATCTCTATCGCTCGCCGTTTCCGCGCTCCTCCGACATCGTGCATCTGCGCGCCGCACGCCCGCTCGGGCCGGCCGACGCCGGCGCGGGCGCCGTGGTCCTGATGACACGTCCGCGGGGCTATTTCGGCCTGCCGCGGGACGTGGTGTTGATCGACGGCAAGGAGCCGAAAGATGTGAAATCCGGCGTACCGACCGATGCGGTCACGACCTTGCGGCTTCCGGCGGAGGAGGTTGGCCGCCCCGTGGTAACCATGTTCAATGCGGAGCGGATCGTGGCGCGGGCCTGGCCGGCCTCGGAGAACCGCATTGCGGTTGCCGAACTGACTTACTAGCTGTTTTGTTGATCGGTTGCGCCTTTGCGGCGCCCGGATCGGAGACATAGATGTGATCGTAGCCCGCATGAGCGCAGCGATATGCGGGGCTTTGGCAGGATCCCGGATATCGCTGCGCTCATCCGGGCTACGAAAGTGGCATCGATGAGCATAGCCGAAGCCTACGATATGCCGGCCGCACGCGCGCCGCTGGTGCCGCCGAGCCCGCCACGGGCCCCCGATGACATGAATGTGTTCGGGCGGATGAAGGCGATCCGCATCAGCCCGATCGGCATGTGGGGCCAGCGGGCCTATGAGGAAGATATCGTCCAGGGCCGCTTTTTCGGGCGTGGCAGTTTCATTCTCAACGCGCCCGATGCGATCCGGCATGTGCTGGTCGACAATTTCGAAAACTATACGCGCACGCCGGTTAGCTTCCGGGTGTTACGTCCGATATTGGGCCAAGGCCTGCTGATTGCCGAAGGACGCGCGTGGAAACACCAGCGCCGAACGCTGGCGCCGGCCTTCACGCCGCGCGCGGTCTCGACGCTCGTTCCGCACATGCTGGCGGCGACCGACGAGACGGTTGCCAAGCTCCGGGCCGCCAGCAACGCGCCCGTCGATCTGCGCGAAGCCATGCAGCGGATGACACTGGAAATCGCCGGCCGCACCATGTTCTCGTTCGGGATGGATCGCCATGGCGCAGCCTTGCGCGATTTCGTTATGGAATATGGTGAGCGGCTGGCGCGGCCGCATTTTCTCGATTTATTGCTGCCGCTGAACTGGCCAAGCCCGCAGGATTTCGCCCGCGCCCGTTTCCGCAAGCGCTGGACGGCCTTCGTCGGCATGCTGATGGCCGAACGTCGTGCCGCCGGCAAGAACGAGGGCGCGCCGGCGCGCGACCTGTTCGATCTGATGGGCGACGCGCGCGATCCGGAAACCGGCGAGGCCTTTACCGATGCGCAGCTCGGCGATCAGATCGCGACCATGATTCTCGCCGGCCATGAGACGACGGCGACGGCGCTGTTCTGGGCGCTCTATCTGCTGGCGCTCGATCCTGCGATCCAGCAGGACGTCGCGAAGGAGGTGGAGGGGGCAACCGTCAACGGCACGCACGATATCGAGCGGCTGAAATTCACCCGTGCGGTGATCGACGAGACCATGCGGCTCTATCCGCCGGCGTTCCTGATTGCGCGCGCCGCCAGCGGACCGGATACGATCATGGGGCTTCCGGTCAAGAAGAAGGACGTCATCCTGATCGCGCCGTGGCTGTTGCACCGGCACGAAAAGCTCTGGCGCGATCCGAACGCCTTCATCCCGTCCCGCTTCATGACCGGCACGCCGCCCGATCGCTTCGCCTATCTGCCGTTCGGCGTCGGCGCGCGCGTCTGCATCGGCGCGCATTTCGCGCTGGTGGAAGCAACGCTGGCGCTGGCGAAGATGATCGGCGCGTTTCGCGTTGCCCTGGTCGACAAGGAGCCGGTGATGCCGATCGGCGTGGTGACGACACAGCCCGACCGTTCGCCGATGTTTGCGATAAGTCCGCGGTAGCATCTTGCGTAAATGCCACGGGAACGTCATCTAGGTTGTCACCATGAGCGATACCCAGGCCCAGTTCTCTGTTCTGCGGCAGACCGCCGATCCAGCGGTCGTCGAGGCCATTTCGCAGTTGATCGCAAAGGGCGAGGATCGTGACCTCAACCGGATCAACCTTTTGGATTTTGCTGCGCAGTACGGGCTTGACGAGGAAAAGGTCATTTCGGCCTTCCTGCATTCGGCGCGGCTCGGGCTGTTCGATCTCAGCTGGAATGTCCTGTGCCCCGGCTGTGGTGGCGTGCTCGGCGCGCACAATACCCTGAAATCGCTTCGGCACGACGACTACAATTGCGCGCTCTGCGCCCAGGGCTATGAGGCATCCGTCGACGATCGCGTGGAGGTTTCCTTCACCGTCAGTCCCCGCGTCAGGCGCATTGCCGCACACGATCCCAACACGTTGCCGATCTGGGAATATAACCGACAGATGTTCTGGAGCTCGGGGATGGACCTGAGCGAGGAATCGATCAAGCGGTTGGTCGACGAGGTTTCGCTCGAAGCCATCGAACTGCCGGCGGGCGAGAAGGCGGTGCTGTCGCTGCAACTGCCCAATCAGTTCGTGATCGTGTTCGAGCCGGTGACGCATTCGGCACATTTTTTTGATATTCAGGGCGAGCCGACCCGCGAGCGCCAGCAATTTTCCATCGTCTTCAACAAGCTGCACGCGCCGACCGGCACGACCGTGATGCGTCCGGGGCCGCTGCGGCTGTCGCTCGAAAACCAGACCGACCATCGGGTACTTCCCGCGGTCTGGGTCGCCAACGACACGCTCCATGAGCTGCTCGGCAAGCGCAAGCCGATCCTGACCGCCAAGCGGATGCTGTCGAACCAGACTTTTCGCGACGTCTTCAAGGCGGACAATCTCAACGTCGATCAGCGCCTCAAGATCACCTCGCTGACGTTCCTGTTCACGGACCTGAAGGGCTCCACCGCGCTTTATGAGCGGGTCGGCGATCTCGCCGCTTTCGATCTGGTGCGGGCGCATTTCCATGCGCTGCTCGAAATTATCGCGTCCGAGAAGGGCGCGGTGGTGAAGACGATCGGCGACGCCGTGATGGCGACCTTCATCCGGCCGGAACACGCGATCGTGGCGGGGTTGCGCATGCGCGCGGCGATGGCCGCACTCAATGTCGAGCGCGGCAGGGAGGACCTGGTCGTCAAGATCGGCATCCATGAAGGCCCGTGCCTTGCGGTGATGCTCAACGAGCGGCAGGATTATTTCGGCCAGACCGTCAACATCGCTTCAAGGGTGCAGAGCCTGTCGACCTCGCAAGAGATCCACATCACGGGACCTGTAATCGAATCGCCGGCGGTCGCCACAATCCTTCAGAAAGAGTCGATCAGGCCGATCCAGAAGGAAGCCGCGCTGCGCGGCATCGCCGACAAGATGGTGGTGTACGAGATACCGTAGAGGTTACTCGATCACGATCTCACCGGTCATGCCGAGTTCGGCGTGGGTCTTGCCGTCGCTGGTCTTGATGTCGCAGCGCAGGTCGCTGGCGCGGCCGGCCGCGACCGGCACCAGCCACCATTCGGCGGATTGTCCCGGATAGACCTCAATCTCGCGGATTGCGCCCTTGAACTCCGCGAGCGTCACGACCTTGCCGTTCTGCTGCTGCGTCACCTGCACCTTGCGCGTGAACACCATCTGCGAGAACGCATGCGAGGTGAAGTAATGCGGATCGCTGCTCGTGTTGCGCAGGATCAGCTTGTAGAGCTTGCCGGTTTCAAACTTGAGTTGCTTCGGCGCGAATTCATGTTTGCCGGGTGAGCCGAGATCGACCGTCACCTCGATCGGCGTTTGCTTCGCCAGATCGCCCGCCGCCAGCGCAGCGCCCGAAGCGATTCCCAACCCAACGGCAGCGCCAAGTGCGAAGCGGAAGGAGGCCATGTTCGTTTCCCTTTGAGAAATCGCTTGTTGAAACAACGAGTTCATCCCTAATGCAAATGCGAATGACTTGCAATTAGATATCGGTCACGCTGCCTGCGGCGAATCGCGCAATTAGCCTCTGGCCGATAGGCCGTGTCCCTCGAACGCGGCGGGGTTTCGCGCGTTGAACCCGTGCCCGCGGGCTCCAACCCAACTGGAAGCGGAAGGCTCGGCAGATCGCTGCGACCGTTATGGCGCTGCCTGGGGTTTCGCAGATGTTTCCGCGCATTCAACGTGACGTCGATTTAATCTGCCCACACCGTCAGGCACTCATTGCATGGATTGCGGAGGCCAAATCTTCGACCCATATTGCTGAACAGCTTCCCCGATTTGCAGGTAGATTGATGCTCGACGGACTGCGCCAATTCATTGCCGACATCGTTGCGCCCAGTGCGGATTCGGATCTGTCGTTTGACGATACCGGGTACCTTCTGGCGGCGACTGCGCTGCTGGTTCACGTCGTCTCGCTCGATGGCGAGCCGAGCGCGATCGAGAAGCGCAAATTGCACAGTCTGATCGAAAGCCGATTCAAGCTCGATCCTGGTACGGCGGATCATTTGATCGCGCAGGCGACGCGGGCCGAAGGCGAGGCGGTCGATCTCTATCATTTCACCAGCGTCATCATGCGTGCGGTGAACGATGACGGCCGGCTCCGCATCATCGAGATGATGTGGGAGCTGGTATACGCGGACGGCCAGGTCAGCGAGTTCGAGGATAACGTCGTCTGGCGCGCGGCTGATCTGCTCGGTGTTTCATCGCGAGACCGGATCGATCTCAAGCACAAGGTGGCGGAGCAGCGGCAACCGCCCGCGCCCGGCGGCCTTTCGAAAGCGGCCGACGTGGCGACGTAACGGCGCCGCGGTTACACTCGTGGATTGCGCAGCACCGCAGATGACGAAACTTTAATGTGCCCCGCATCAGCCGCGAACAAGCGCGATAGGCCTGAAACTATTGAACTTCAATTGCCGGGGCGCGCAGCCGTGCATGGGCATATGCCATGCACGTGGCTTGCGTCACACTGCGCGCCTATGCTCTCGTTCCAGCGCTGGCGGCTATCTGCAATTGATTTAAGAGCATTCAATCGTGACCGAACGTGTGACGCTGATTACCGGTGCATCGGCGGGAATAGGCACCGAACTGGCGCGCGTTTTTGCATCCCACGGCCATCGTCTGGCGCTGGTGGCGCGGCGCGCTGATCGCCTGGAAGCGCTGGCGGCCGAAATCACGGCTGCGGGCGGCACGGCTCCGATCGTCATTCCCTGCGACCTCGTGCAGCCCGATTCCGGCGACAGGATTGCCGAAGCTCTGGCCGCGGCCGGCCTGGAAGTGGAGTACGTCGTCAATAATGCCGGCTTCGGCCTGTTCGGCCGGGCAGTCCAGCGCGATCGTTCCGATCAGCTCGACATGATCGCCGTGAACATCCACGCATTGACCGATCTGTCGCTGCGGTTCTCCGACCAGCTGATCCGCAACCGCGGCGGCTTGCTCAATGTCGGCTCGATCGCCGGCTTTCTGCCGGGTCCGGGAATGGCGGTCTATTACGCCACCAAGGCCTTTGTGCTGTCGTTCACGGAGGCGATGCGGGCCGAGCTGGCGCCGCATGGCGTGCGCGTGACGGTGCTCTGTCCCGGTCCGGTGCCGTCGGAATTCCAGGCGCGCGCCGGGTTCAGGCCCGGTTTCGATTCGGCCGTTCTCAAGGTTTTGCCCGCCGACGTCGCGCAGCAGGCCTATCGCGGCTTGATGGCGAACAAGCGGGCAGTGATGCCCGGCCTCGGCATCAAGATCGTGCCGTTTCTGCTCCGGCTGTTTCCGCGCTCCTTTATCCTCGGCGCCGTTGGCCGCCTCCAGCTCCGCCAGCGCTGAGAAAGCGCTGCTTTCCCTGCCGAAAACCTGCCCTTCCCGGCATCGCCGGTCAGGCTGCGGCGTCTGGCCCGCGACTTGCTTGGAATCTTTTGAGCGTGCGTGAACTCACGCGAAATTAAGACTCACTTAGGTATGGTTTCGGTTTGAGGTGCCCCAAGGCAATTTCGATGTCGTTCCGGTCGAGCAAAATTGGCGACAACATCCTGCCCTTTCCGGGCCAAAGGACGCTGGTTGCACCTGACGCGACGCCCCTCTTGCCCGTTCTGATCGTTCTCCATCAGGAGACCTCGACGCCGGGGCGGGTCGGCAATGCGCTGCGGGCGCTCGGCTATCCCCTGGACATCCGCCGGCCGCGGTTCGGCGACGCGCTGCCGGAAACGCTGGACCGGCATGCCGGCGCGGTCATCTTCGGCGGCCCGATGAGCGCCAACGACTCCGACGATTATGTCCGCCGCGAGATCGACTGGATCGAAGTTCCCCTGCGTGAGCAACGGCCGTTTCTCGGCATCTGCCTGGGCGCGCAGATGCTTGCCAAACAATTGGGCGCGCAGGTCGCGCCGCATCATGAAGGCCGGGTCGAGGTCGGCTACTATCCGATCCGTCCGACGGAGGCGGGACATGCGCTGTGCCCGGACTGGCCGGAGCGCGTCTACCACTGGCACGGCGAAGGATTTCAACTGCCTCGCGGGGCGAAACTGCTCGCCGAAGGCGACGATTTTCCGGTGCAGGCGTATCAGCACGGTCATGCGTTCGGCTTCCAGTTTCATCCCGACGTGACCTACGCCATGATGCATCGCTGGACCACGCGCGGGTGCGTCCGCATGGATTCGCCGGGCGCGCATCCGCGCCATCTTCACTTTGCCGATCGCGCGGTGCATGACGCGATCGAACGCGCTTGGCTGAAGAATTTCATCACCGGCTGGCTCGCGCGCCCGTCGCGCGCGATCGTGCTGGAAGCGGCAGAATAGCCGCCGCGCGGAATTTCATCCGCGCCTGCGAGCATCTTTCAAAATTCCTGGATGTGATAGTGTCGCTGCCTGAAGCCTGCGGACACCAGCAGGCCAATGGGAGGCGACATGACCGGCGACGAGTTCGCACGGCTCCTCAGTGATTTCACGCTGTCGGCGGAGTCAGGCGATGGCGCGCGCTTTGCCAGCCACTTCACCGAAGACGCCGTCTATTACGACTACATCTACGGCCCGCACCAAGGCCGCGCCGACATCGCGCATATGATGCAGAACCTGTTTCACCGCGACGCCACCGATTACCGCTGGGAAATGTTCGATCCCGTATTCGACGGCCGTCAGGGTTATGCGTGGTCGCTGTCGAGCTTCACGTCCACGATTCCTCAATTCGAGGGCCGGCGCGTGGTGATCGACGGCATGAGCCGCTTTCTCGTGCGCGACGGGCTGATCGCGGAATATCGCGAGTCCGTCAATGGCGGCGTCGCGATGGCGCAGCTCGGCGTCGAGCCGGCGCGGATGGAGAAAGTATTCCGGCGCTGGACGGGCTGGCTCAAAGAGCGGCCGGAAACGTTAGATTATCTGGCGCGGCCCAAGGGCTCGCGCGCGAAACGTCAATGACAGAAACGACAGGGAGGTCGCGGTGAACTATCAGCATATTCTCTACGAGGCGAGCGACAAGATCGCGACCATCACGCTCAACCGGCCCGACCGCATGAATGCGTGGACCGCGACCATGGAGCGCGACGTCCGCCACGCGATGGAGGCGGCGGCCGTTGATGACAGCGTCCGCGTCATCGTGCTCACCGGCGCCGGTCGCGCATTCTGCGCCGGCGCCGATATGGAGGCGTTGCAGAGTATCGATCCCAGCGAGATCAGGCGCGGCGAGAACATCCCGCCGTTCGACATGAACCGCCGGGCGGACTGGCAGACGCGCTATGCCTACTATCCGGCGATCCCGAAACCCGTGATCGGCATGCTGAACGGCGCCACCGCCGGCATCGGTCTCGTCCATGCGCTGTATTGCGACCTGCGTTTTGCCGCCGACAACACCGTCTTCACCACCTCGTTTGCGCGCCGCGGGCTGATCGCCGAGCATGGCATCAGCTGGATGCTGCCGCGCATCGTCGGCCACGCCAATGCGCTCGATCTTCTGATGTCCGCGCGGCGGGTGAGCAGCGAGGAGGCGCTGCGGATCGGGCTGGTCAACCGGCTCTATCCGCCGGACCAGTTGCGCGAACAGACCTATGCCTATGCGCGCGACCTGGCCGATTTCGTCTCGCCCAGCGCGATTTCGGTGATCAAGCGCCAGCTCTACGACGTGCCGTTCCAGACGCTGGCGGAAGCCACCATCGACGCCAACCGGGAAATGCAGATCGCGCTGAAGGGGAGCGATTTCCGGGAGGGCGTGGCGAGCTTTGTGGAGAAGCGGCCGCCGCGGTTTACGGGGAAGTGAGGGGGAGGTTTGGGTCGACGGCGGGGTTGCCGAGGCCCGGCTTCGCCCGTCGGGCTATGCCGCGGCAGCCTTCGCTTGCTTCGCTACGATAGGGCACGGGCAGGCTTGCCGAGCCGTAGCTTGCGAAGCAAGCGAAGGCTGGTGGAGCCAGGCGGGATCGAACCGCCGACCTCGTCATTGCGAACGACGCGCTCTCCCAGCTGAGCTATGGCCCCGTCGCGACCGCTTCGAAGTGACCCGAAGCGATCGACAATCGGCGCCATTTACAGTCCGGCCCAAGGCCAAGTCAAGAACGGTGAAAGCATCGATTTTGGCGCCATTTTGCCGGGAACTTCCCTTGTTTGCGGGGGGATGAACCGATATCTACTAAATATCCCTCCTCGCGAGCCCCCGCCACATGCGCGCTATCCTCGATATCGTCATCATCGTCCTCGACCTCTATGTCTGGCTTTTGATCGCTTCGGCCATCCTGTCCTGGCTGATCGCCTTCAATGTCGTGAACACGCGCAACCAGTTCGTCGCTGCGGTGGCCGAGTTCCTCTACCGGATCACCGAGCCGGCGCTGGCGCCGATCCGCCGGTTCATGCCCAATCTGGGCGGGCTCGATATCTCGCCGATCATCCTGATCCTGGTCATCATGTTCGTCCAGCGGGTGATTCTCTACTACATCTATCCCAACGTCGTCTGATCGCAGGCGCCGGTCGCCGATGGATAGCTCATGGATCCCTGGCGCTATTCCACCGAGGGCATCAGCATTGCATTGCGGGTGACGCCGCGCGGGGGGCGCGACGACATCGACGGCATTGAAACGCTCGCCAACGGCCGCTCCGTGGTCAAGGTGCGTGTCCGCGCCATCGCCGATGGCGGCGAGGCCAACCGCGCAGTCACGGAACTGCTGGCGAAAGTGCTCGGCGTGCCGAAGGCGAGGGTGAAGATTCTTTCAGGCACGACCTCGCGCCTCAAGCAGGTCGCCGTCGGCGGGGATCCCAAAATTCTCGGCGAAACGCTGCGAAAGGTGACCGCCGCCAAGCCGGAAAAGACGAAGGATTGAGATGACGGCACGCATTATCGACGGAAAAGTCATTGCTGCGGAGCTTCGCGCCCACGTTGCGGAAGAGGTCGCCCGGGTCAAGCGCGAGCATCAGCTCACGCCGGGCCTTGCGGTGGTTCTGGTCGGCAACGACCCCGCCAGCGAAGTCTATGTCCGCAGCAAGCATACGCAGACCCAGGCCGCCGGCATGGCCTCGTTCGAGCACAAACTGCCCGCCGATGTCGCGCAGGCCGATCTGCTGGCGCTGATCGCAAAACTCAACGGCGATCCGGCCGTGCACGGCATTCTCGTGCAATTGCCGCTGCCGAAATCGATCCACACCGAAACCGTCATCAACGCGATCGACCCGGCCAAGGATGTCGATGGCTTGCACCCCAACAATGCCGGCCGGCTGGCCGGCGGCTTTGCCGCGCTGTCGCCCTGCACGCCGCTCGGCTGCATCATTTTGACCAAGAGCGTGCATGCCTCGCTGGAAGGCATGAACGCCATCGTGATCGGCCGCTCCAACCTGGTCGGCCGCCCCCTGGTGCAATTGCTGCTCAATGAAAATGCGACGGTGACGATCGCGCATTCGCGCTCAAAGGATCTGCCGCAACTCTGCGCCCGCGCCGATCTGGTCTATGCCGCCGTAGGCAAGCCCGAAATGGTGCGCGCCGGCTGGATCAAGCCGGGCGCCACCGTGATCGACGTCGGCATCAACCGCCTGCCATTACCCGATGGCAAGACCCGCCTCGTCGGCGACGTCGCGTTCAAGGAAGTGGCGGAGGTGGCAGGCGCGATCACCCCGGTGCCTGGCGGCGTCGGGCAGATGACGGTGGCGTGCCTCCTGGTCAACACGCTGCGCGCGGCCTGTGCGATTCGCGGGCTGCCGAAGCCGGGCGTGTGAGGCAGCGCGCATTTCTCACCTCGTCATTGCCTACGACAAACGCGAAGCATTTGCGCAAGGGAGCGAAGCGACGAAACAATCCATCCTTTCTTTCCGCGGTGAGATGGATTGCTTCGCTTCGCTCGCAATGACAGAGAAGTCGGATATCCCGCCGCGTTCTCGATAAGTCGCCGATAAAACCGGATCCTGTCGGCATAGCTCTCGATCGAGAGGCAGCGCCTACTTCTTCTTCGCCCGCTCGATGCCTTCCAGGATCAGCCGGTGGGCGTCCTCGGCGTTGCCCCAGCGCAGCACCTTCACCCATTTGCCCTTCTCGAGATCCTTGTAGTGCTCGAAGAAGTGCTGGATCTGCTGCAGCGTGATATCGGGGAGGTCGCTGTAATTCCTGACCTTATCGTAGCGCTGGGTCAGCTTCGAGGATGGCACCGCGATGATCTTCTCGTCGCCGCCGGCCTCGTCTTCCATCAGCAGCACGCCGACGGGGCGGACGCTCATCACGGCGCCCGGCACGATCGCGCGGGTGTTGGCGACCAGCACGTCGCAGGGGTCGCCGTCGCCGGACAGCGTATGCGGGATGAAACCGTAATTGCCGGGATAGCGCATCGCCGTATAGAGGAAGCGATCGACCACCAGCGTGCCGGCTTCCTTGTCCATTTCATATTTGATCGGCTCGCCGCCAACTGGCACCTCGATGATGACGTTGACGTCGTGTGGCGGACTTACTCCGATCGGGATGGCGTCAATGCGCATAGGGGCTCCGCTTTGCGTTAAGGGGCACGCCTGGAAATCAGGCGCGCGTTAGGGTCCGTTTAGACCCGCAGCAGAGCAGGGGAAAGCCTCAATTAGTCCAGGCGAAAGCGACCTTATCGAGCGACTTCGGCCCGAACTTCTCCGAGGAGCGGGCCACCATCCGGCCGCCGAGCGCGCGGTAGAATTCCGTCGCCGGATCGTTGTCGGACAGCGCCCAGATCACCATGCTCTTCAGCCCGCTCTGCATCAGATCGCGCCGGGCGGAGGTGAAGAGGCGGCGGCCGAAGCCGAGGCCCTGGAATTCCGGCCGCAGATAGAGCTCGTAAATCTCGCCTTCGAAATGCAGGCTGCGGGCGCGGTTGCGGCCGTAATTGGCGTAGCCCGCGACCCTGTCACCGAACACCAACACGCTGACGCGGCTGCCTTTGCGGATCGCGCTGTCCCACCATTGCGGGCCGCGACGGTTGATGAGTTTTTCGAGCTCGGCGCCGGGAATGATGCCCTGATAGGCGGACCGCCAGGCTTCATCATGGGTAGACGCCACCGCGGCTGCGTCTGCAGCCTTGGCCGGTCGGACCTCGATCAGGGTTGTGCTCATAAGCTGATCAAAGCAAGTCGGCGGGCCGGCTTCAAGGTCCATCGTTAATTATCGGTTAACCTGTGGATTTTCTGCATCAGTTATGTGTGGTTCTGTGCCGAAAGAGGACAGCGGGCCTGTCTTAACCGGTATTTCCTGACGAATGCTGGGCGCAATGGTTGTCAGAGTCATCCAGCAAAACGTCTCCGCGAATTCCGTTCACGGAAAAATGCGCTGGATTTGATTCGCCGGCGGTATTCTGTTGGTGACTTCGGATTGCGCCCTCCCTCGGCTGTATCAGGCCCATTCATGCATCCGCCAAAGCTGCTTTGTGCGCTGGTTCTCGTTGCCGCGCTCGGTATCAAGGCCGCATCCGCGCAGCCCGCCCTTGGCGCGCAAGGTGCGGAGGGCGAGCCTCACCGGCTGCAGCATTGGCTGGTGCCCTCTTCCGATCCTGTCGCCGCGGCGCATGCGGTGCTGTTTCGGCCGCCCGGCGAGGGGCCGTTTCCGCTTGCCGTGATCGCGCACGCCTCCACCCAGAACGTGCTGCGACGGGCGCAAATGCCGCAGCCCGAATACCGCGCGCTCGCCGCCTGGCTGGTGGCGCGCGGTTTTGCCGTGCTGGTCCCCGAGCGTCCGGGCCATGGCGCGACAGGCGGAAAATACCTCGAAGATCAAGGCGGCTGCGACGAGGCTGATTACGTCAGGTCTGGCCGCGTCACGGCGGACGAGATCGCCGCCGCGGCCGGCCATCTGCGCAAGCAACCCTTCATCCGCCCCGAGGCCATGGTCGTGATCGGCCATTCGGCCGGCGCCTGGGGCGCACTGGCGCTGGCCGGCGAAGACCCAAAGAAAATTGCCGCTATCGTCGCGTTCGCACCGGGGCGCGGCGGGCATGCCAATGATTTTCCCAACCGGGTCTGCGCGCCGCATACGCTGATGGCCGCGGCCGGCGAATTCGGCAAGGCTGCGCGCGTGAAGGTGACTTGGCTGGTGGCCGCCAATGACAGTTACTTTTCGCCCGCTTTCTCGCGCCAACTGGTCGACGCGTTTCGTGGCGCCGGCGGCACGGCCGATTTTCGCGTGCTGCCGGCGCATGGCAGCGAAGGTCACTGGCTGGTGGAAACCGAGGGCGGGGTAAAACTCGCCGGAGGCGAACTCGATCGCGCCTTGAAGGCGCGATTTCCAACCCCGGCGGCCAAGCGATGACGCTGTATTTCCTCGTCAAATACCTGCATGTGCTCGGCGCGATCGTCATTCTCGGCACCGGCACCGGTATCGCGTTCTTCATGCTGATGGCCCATCGCAGCCGGGATGCGGCCTTCATCGCGCGCACGGCCGGGACCGTCGTGATCGCCGACATGCTGTTCACGCTGACGGCGGTGCTGCTGCAGCCGGTGAGCGGCGGCGTGTTGATGTGGTTGTCCTCTACCATGTGGAGCGAGCGCTGGCTGATGACCTCGCTCGGGCTCTATGCGGTTGCGGGACTGTTCTGGGTGCCGGTGATCTTCATGCAGATCGAAATGCGCGATCTCGCGGCCAAGGCGGTTGAGCAGAACCTGGGGTTGCCGCCGCGCTATTTCACACTTTTCCACCGCTGGTTTCTGTTCGGGATTCCCGGTTTTGGCTCTGTCATGGCTATTCTCTGGCTGATGATCGCCAAACCGATCTAGGCAAGCATGAACGCCGACATCCGAAAAATCCTCGTGCTCGGCGCCTCCGGCCTGATCGGCCGCTTCGTCACCGATGATCTGCGCGGGCGGGGATTTCCTGTGGTGGGTGTTGCCCGCAAACTGCCCGCGTCGCAGAAACGCGCCGCGCTCGATCTCGAACTGCCGGTCATGTCGATGGTAGCGGCGACGCTGGCGCGGCTGCTGCGCGATCACCGCATCGATGTCGTCGTCAATTGCCTTGGCGTGCTGCAGGACGGCCCCGGCAGCGACACGGCCGCCGTGCATTGCGATTTCGTCGCGCGGTTGTTGCAGGCGATCCGCGAAAGCGACCGTGCGATCCGGCTGGTGCATGTCTCGATTCCCGGCACGACCGAGACCGACCGCACCGCCTTCAGCACCACCAAACGCGAGGCCGAGCGGCTGATCGCGGAATCCGGCGTCGCGTTCACGATCCTGCGGCCGGGCTTCGTGGTGGCGCTTGCGGCCTATGGCGGCAGCGCCATGGTGCGCTCGCTCGCGGCGTTTCCGATCGATCTCCCGGCCGCCGAACGTGCCGCGCCATTCCAGCCGGTCGCCATGGAGGACATTGCCGCGACCATCGCCTGGCTCGCGGCGCGCGATCCCGGCGAGGCGAACGCCGTGACGTGGGACCTGATGCAGGAGCAGCCGGTCACGCTCGGTGACGTGATCGATCAATTCCGCGAGGTATTCGGCACCGGCAGATGGCGGCGCATTGTGATGCCGGTGTTCTTGCTCGATTTCGGCGCCAGGCTCGGCGACCTCACGAGCCTGCTCGGCTGGATGCCGCCGATGCGAACCACGGCGATAGCGGAGCTGCGCCGCGGCGTAAACGGCGACCCGGTCGGCTGGATGGCCGCCACCGGCATCGTGCCGAAGCGCATCGAACAGATGGCCGGAAAACGCCTGGCGACCATCCAGGACAAATGGTTTGCCCGGCTGTTCCCGATCAAGGCGCTGATGGTCGCAAGCCTCGTGCTGTTCTGGGTCGTCTCGGGCTTCATTGCGCTGGTGATTTCCTATGACGCGGCGGCAGGGATCCTGCATAGCCACGGCTTTCCGCCGTGGCTCGTCGCTCCCGTCACAATTGGCACAAGCCTGATGGATATGAGCATCGGCGTGCTGATCGCGTTCCGCCGCACCGCGGCATCGGGTCTGATCGCGGGCATCGTCGCCTCGCTCGGCTATATGATCGGCGCGGCGATCCTGACGCCGGACCTCTGGATCGAGCCGCTCGGCGCGCTGGTGAAGACCGGTCCCGCCGTGGTGCTGATGCTGGTGGCGCTGCTGACCCTGGATAATAGATGACCGGAGGCTGGCCCGACGACGACGTGATCCTCTATGACGGCGTCTGCATCTTCTGCTCGCGCTGGGTCCGCTTCGTCGCCACCCGCGACACCGAGCGGAGATTCCGCTTCACCGCGATCCAGTCGCCCTACGGCACGCGGCTGGCGCAGGCGTTCGGTATCGATCCCGATGATCCCGATACCAATGCCGTCGTCCATGGCGGCGTCGCGTATTTCAAATCCGACGCCGCATTAATGGTGCTGGGCTCGCTGCCCGGCTGGCGGTGGACGCGGGCATTGTTCGCCGTGCCGAAGCCACTGCGCGATGGCGTCTATACGCTGGTCGCGCGAAACCGGTACCGGATTTTCGGGAAGTATGAGGAGTGCTTCGTGCCGGATGCGAGCATGAGGGCGCGGGTGATGGAGTAGGATTACGGCTTCACTTGAAAGATGCTTCAAATGACAGGGGCTCAAGATGAATGAATTTGTCCAGCGGAGGCGCAATCTCGAACATTCGGGGAATCTTTGAATAATCGTACAGTCGGCAAATCCGAAATTCCGTCGGCCTTTCCTTTGAAAACGATAGCTCGTTCCTCGTCAGATAGAATGGAGCAGTCTGCGAGCCGACGGTTGTCTTTACCTCAAGAAACCGTTCACGGCCTTTTTGATCGAAAGACAAAATATCGTAGCCGGCACCGTCACCTTCCTCTTTAGATATCCAGCGGACCTTTCTTGCAAGGTCATGTCTGTCCGCTTGCCGCAGACGCTGCTGCTCAAAATTGAAGATCATTTCTTCGCCGTCATGCCCGAGCCTGCGATTGACGAAATCGCGCTCGGCAGGATTGAACTTCCGCACGAGTCGTTGAACGATCTCCGGCCGTTCCTTCTTTTGCTCAAGCAAAGGAGGAGGTTCTATGAAAAGCGGAGGTCGTTCAGTGAAAGCCCCAGCCAAGGCTTCCGGATGCTGAGCGGTCGGGTGTTTCAGGATATATCGCTCTATCGCGTTCACGATCGACTTCTGAAAATGTACCCTCGGCTTGTATCCGTTGATCCAGGGCAAATCGAGCTGCTGTAACACCGCTGAAATGTTGTGATGCTTGAATTCGATCGAGCTGTTGCTGCGATCGATCTGGGCCATGAGAGCCTTCCGATGCTGGGTCTTATCGTAGGATACCCGCCGTATTTCGGCGCTCAGCATCGAGTAATAGTCAGCAACGATCAGATCGAGTTCCTCGACCGTCCAATCCTTGTTGCGTTCGCCGTCGGCCATTTCGTCAGTACTGATGCGGGGCCACCACTTGATCTGGATATAGCCAAACTGGCTTTCTTGGCTCCAGATCGTGCTTTTCGCCAAACCATCGTACAAACTCAAATGGTGGCTCTTTTTCCTCCCAATGGGATTTCAAGAACTCGTCGTCAAACCCGGCATCTTCGATGGTTATCGCATAGACCTCTTCAAGCCGCAGATCGACGACGCGTCGCCAGTCTGTGAAGCCGATCTCTGACCACGACCAGCCATCTTTGTGAGGGTTCATTGGGAGCCTGCACCTATCTCAACAGGATCTGCTAAGACGGGCAGGATAGTTTGTCCGCCAGAGTTGAGCAACGTTCAATTGGAACGTTGTTCACCGCGAGCCGTAACTTGAGCAGGATGAAATTGGCCTTGGCAGTGGCGAAGACCATCTACGTGCTCCGAACGCCAGCCGGTCTGAGGACCACGAGCCTGCCCCATTTCTACTTTGCATGGGGTTGTTTTCGAGATTTTGTGTCTGGGTGCCCCTTGGCGACCCTACCAGTCCGATTTATTGGCCCGCGAGCGCCGCCATCACTTCCTCCGCCGCCCTCTCTCCGCTGTCCCGTGCCCCATGCGCGGTCGTGAAAAAATCCGGTGAGGTCGCCTCTCCCGCAAAGAACAATCGTCCGTCGACGGGCGCGGCCAGTATCGCACGATCCCCCGCATGTCCCGGCAGCGCATGCGAGTACGAACCGCGCGCGAAGGGATCATGAGCCCAGCGCGATTCCGCCAGCGGCTTCAGCTTGCGGCGAAAATCGTTGCCGAGGATTGAGACGATCTCGTTGATGCTCTCCGCCGCGAGCGCGCCGGGGCCGGCGTCTTCCAGCGATTGCGCAAAACGGCCGCCGAAAAAACCTTCGATGCAGGGCTGGCCGAATGGGCGGATGTGATAGGTGCCCATTGCGGTGCGCATGGTGGCGGCGCGCAGATTGCCTTCTTTCGGCAGCGCCTCCGGCTCGTCCAAAGCGAGCGTCACCTTGTCGGCAAGGCCGAGCGGCAGGCCGCGCGCGGCGTCGACCTTTGCCGGCAGGGGCGGGTGAAATCGGATCGTCTCGTCGGCGATCAGGTTGGTCGGCACGGTGACGATGACCTTGTCGGCCGTCAGCGTGCCCCGGGAGGTCTCGATGCGGATGCGCTTTGCCGAATGATCGATCAGCGTCACTTTGCAATTGAGCGCGAGTGGACATGTCGCGCCGTAGGCGGCAATCAGCGCCCCGTAGCCGCGGCGGATTCGCCAGTTGAGGTCGGTATCCTCATAGGCGTCCATATCGAGAAGGGAGACGGAATCGAGCTCGCAGCCATTGATGTAGGTCGAGATCGCATCGATCATCGGGTTCCAGCGGTTGCCGGGCTCGAGGCAAGCATTGGCGGGGCCGTCGCGGCCGCTTCGCTCGGCCTCATCAGCGGCTTGCTCGGCGCGATCGTAGAACGCGTTCAGCGCGCGGATGAAGTCGTCGCGGTCGTCCTGCGGAAACGCCTTGCCATAGGCGCGCTCGCCCCAGGGCGGCAGCGCCTTGTTGATTTCGAAATTCAGCTGTTCGGCAATTTGGACGAAGGAGTTTTGGTCCGCCGAATGCAGCCAGCCGCAGCCGACGTCGAAGGTGACGTCAGGCGAGGCCATGATGGTATGCGCCCGGCCGCCGACGCGGTCGCGCGCTTCCAGCACGATGGTGGAGAGACCGGAATTCTTCAGCGCATTCGCAGCGCCGAGGCCCGCGGCGCCGGCGCCGATGATCGCGATATCGACTGAGGAGGGGAGGGACATTACGTCGTCTGCTTCATCGTCACGCCGGAGCAAAAGCGCGAAGCGCGTCTTCGCGCGAGATGTCCCGGGCATCCACGTTCTTTTGTCGCAGTATCGAAGACGTGGATGGCCGGGACAAGCCCGGCCATGACGGTTTCTTCGATGGACAGGAGGCCCTTACGCCACCGCTTCCTTGGCCTTTTCCGCGCGCTTGCGGTCGTTGGCGTCCAAAAACTTCTTGCGCAGGCGGATCGATTTCGGGGTCACTTCGACCAGCTCGTCGTCCTCGATATAGGCCAGCGCCTTTTCCAGCGTCATCCGGATCGGCGGCGTCAGGCGCACCGCTTCGTCCTTGGAGGTGGTGCGGATGTTGGTGAGCTGCTTGCCCTTGAGCACGTTGATCTCGAGGTCGTTGTCGCGGGTGTGCTCGCCGACGATCATGCCCTTGTAGACCTTGCAGCCCGGCTCGATCATCATCGGGCCGCGGTCTTCCAGCTTGAACATCGCGTAAGCCACCGCTTCGCCCTGATCGTTGGAGATCAGCACGCCGTTGCGGCGGCCCTGGATGTCGCCCTTGTAGGGCGCGTAGCCGTGGAACAGGCGGTTCATGATCGCGGTGCCGCGGGTGTCGGTGAGCAATTCGCCCTGGTAGCCGATCAGGCCACGGGTCGGCGCGTAGAACACCAGCCGCAGGCGGTTGCCGCCGGAGGGGCGCATCTCGATCATCTCGGCCTTGCGCTCGCTCATCTTCTGCACGACGACGCCGGAATGCTCCTCGTCGACGTCGATCACGACTTCCTCGATTGGCTCCTTCCACTGGCCGGTGGCCTCGTCCTTCTGCAGCACGACGCGCGGACGCGACACCGAGAGCTCAAAGCCCTCGCGGCGCATGGTCTCGATCAGGATCGCGAGCTGCAATTCGCCGCGGCCGGAGACTTCCATCGAATCCTTGTCGGAAGCCTCGACCACGCGGAGCGCGACATTGCCTTCGGCTTCGCGCAGCAGGCGGTCGCGGATCATGCGCGAGGTGACCTTGTCGCCTTCGGTGCCGGCGAGCGGCGAGTTGTTGACGATGAACGACATCGAAACCGTCGGCGGATCGATCGGCTGCGCCACCAGCGGCGTTTCGACG
Source organism: Bradyrhizobium sp. AUGA SZCCT0283 (assembly GCF_018130385.1). Taxonomy (GTDB): domain Bacteria; phylum Pseudomonadota; class Alphaproteobacteria; order Rhizobiales; family Xanthobacteraceae; genus Bradyrhizobium. The sequence goes on from NZ_JAFCLU010000001.1 coordinate 632,317, forward strand.
CTGGGATCGCAGAAGGTGTCGGCGACGGTGCCCTTGGTGAGGCCTGCGATGGCGACGATGTCGCCGGCTTCGGCTTCATCGAGCGGGGTGCGCTCGATGCCGCGGAAGGCGAGGATTTTTGTGATACGCCCCGTTTCGATGGTCTTGCCGTCGGCACCGAGCACCTTCACCTGCTGGTTCGGCTTGATTGAGCCCGAGGTGATGCGGCCGGTGATGATGCGGCCGAGATAGGGATTGGCTTCGAGGATGGTGCCGATCATCCGGAACGGGCCCTCCTCGACGGTCGGCGGCGCGACATGGCGCACGATCAGGTCGAACAGCGGCTGCATGCCGGCATCGTGCGAACCGTCCGGGCTGTCGGCCATCCAGCCCTGCTTGGCCGACCCGTAGAGAATCGGAAAATCGAGCTGCTCCTCGCTGGCGTCGAGCGCCGCGAACAGGTCGAACACCTCGTTGATGACCTCGGTCGGGCGGGCGTCGGGGCGGTCGACCTTGTTGATGACGACGATCGGCTTCAGCCCGACCTTGAGCGCCTTGGAGACCACGAATTTGGTTTGCGGCAGCGGACCTTCGGCGGCATCCACCAGCACCAGCGCGCCATCCACCATGTTCAGGATGCGCTCGACCTCGCCGCCGAAATCGGCGTGGCCGGGGGTGTCGACGATGTTGATGCGGGTGTCCTTCCACTGCACCGAGGCGGCCTTGGCCAGAATGGTGATGCCGCGCTCGCGCTCCAGGTCGTTGGAGTCCATTGCGCGCTCGGTCACCTTCTGGTTCTCGCGATAGGTGCCGGATTGCTGCAGCAGGCGGTCGACGAGGGTGGTCTTGCCGTGGTCGACGTGGGCGATGATGGCGACGTTACGAAGGTTCATGGCTCTTCTTCTGGTCGTGCAAAGGTGAATGCGCGATCTCACCGGAAAACCGGGACCCACTTTTCCGGATCGCGCTTCTAAAACCTGGAATACCGGCGCGTGATGACGCTTCTTCGAATCGTCATCCCGCTCCATCTATTTTGTTCGAGCATGATCTCCGGGCAAACGCGTACCGCGTTTGTCCCGAGGGAAAACCGGTACCCACTTTTCCGGATCATGCTCCGGGGGCGCTTTTCCCCCAAAAAGGAAGCCCGGCCAAAAGGACCGGGCAATACCTTACGCGTTGCGGCGCAATATATTCAGAAAACGCCAAAAAACAATGGTTTGTTTGCCATTTGGTTAGCCGATTTTGGGCGCGTCCGCGGCCTTAATTGCCCTTTTCGGGGTCGGGATAGACCCCCCGCAAGACCTCCTCGAAATGGGCTTTGACCGCCTCATTGCACTGGCAGGACCGGTTTCGCAGCGCATCCGGGTTACGGACCAGGATCGAGCCGCGCCGGGTCTCCAGCGTGCGTTCCGCCTTGAAGGTCTGAATGACCCGGCTGGTATAGGAGCGGCCGACGCCGAGCAGGGTCGCCAATTGCTCGTGAGTCAGCGGCACGACCTCGTCGCCGTCGGTGCGTTCCATCGCCGAAACGATCCATTTCGCCGTGCGCTGCTCGATTGAATGGATGGCATTGCAGGCGGTGGACTGGAAGATCTGGGCCAGCATGCAGTCGGCATAGCGCGCGAAGATGTTGTTCAGGGTGCGCGACTTCAGTTTCGCCGCATCGAGCTTGCTGACCGGCATCCGCACGAAGGGCCCGGCGAATTTGACGGTGATGCGGGTATACGCCGGAAGGTAGCCCTGGCTGACGATGCCGCCGACGGCGCCTTCGCGGCCGATCAGGATGGTCTCGACATCGCGGCCGTCCTCGTTGGTCACCATGTAGGACACGAGGCTGGGACCGCAGGGAAAGTGCACGGTCTCGACGTGGTCGCCGGGGCTGTAGAGCAGGTCGTTCGGAGCGGCGTCGGCCGGGACGAGGTGCGGTTCGATCAACGCAAAATCGGCGTCGTTCAGGCGGCGCAGCAAATTGTTGAACGGCCGCTCGCCGGCCGTGTCTTCCTGTCGCGAAATCATTGAAGGTTCCTGCTCCCCGCCGGAGCACAATAATCGGTCCAAAGCGGTTTATGTGTTCACTAGTGGACAGACGGTAGCAACTTACATATGGTGGTTTCGGTTCCGGAACCGGCGATGCGCTATTATGGGCGTCGGCTGGCATTGCGCCTTCCGGGGCTTCGGCCCGGGCTTCTGATCAAATGCTGAACCTTGAACTGGCGAGAGACATGGAACCCGCCTCCTATGACGGCATGCCCAACGATGTGTTGATCGTTGAAGACGATCCAATCATTGCGCTCGATTTCGAAGACACGATTTTGGGGTTTGGCGTGAAGACGGTGCGGGCCGCCGCGAACGTGGCCAAAGCGCTCGATATGATCGCCGACCGGCCACCGGAATTCGCGCTGCTCGATGTCAGCCTGATCCGCGAGAAGAGTTTTGCCGTAGCCGAACGGCTGGAGGCACTCAAGATTCCGTTTGCCTTCGTCACCGGCTATGGCGCCGACACGATGCTGCCGGCGGCGTTCGCGACGAGGCCGCGGCTGCCCAAGCCCTATTCGACCGACGCGCTGCAGGCGCTCTTGAAGAACGGTTGCAGCAGGCCTTGAGCGATTGCGGCCGTCGCGACGGCTACACGGGCTTGGGATCGAGCGTTGTCGACCACAGCGCCACGTCGGCGCGGTCGCGCAAGGTCACCGTCATCTGCCCGCTGGCGCCGTTGATCCTGACATGGCCAAAGAACTGCATGCCGGCCGATGGCGGCAGGTTTTGATTGCCGGGTCCCGACGCCTTGATGAACTTCAGTTCGGGACCGAAGGTGTTGTCGAGTTCGTTCGGGCCGAACGTGCCGGCGTGCAGCGGCCCGGCGACGAACTCCCAGAACGGGTCGAACTCCTGAAACTGCGCCTTGTCGGGATTGTAGTAGTGCGCGGCCGCGTAGTGCACATCCGCCGTCAGCCACACCGTGTTGACGACGCCTGATGTCTTGATGAAGCGCAGGAGGTCGGCGATCTCCAGTTCGCGGCCGCGCGGCGGCCCATCGCCCTGCGCAACGGCCTCCGAGCCCTTCTTGTTGGGCGCATCGTCATAGACGATGATGCTGAGCGGCATGTCGGATGCGATCACCTTCCAGGTGGCGCGCGAATTTATCAGCCCCCGTTTCAGCCAGGCGAGTTGCGCAGGCCCGAGAAAGAAGCTTTCCGGCCCGTAGGCCGTCTCCTGGTTCGCGCCATTGGGGCCGCGATAGCTGCGCTCATCCAGCATGAACACGTCGAGATGCGGACCGTAATTCAGCGTGCGATAGACCCGTCCCGGCTCCGCGATGCTCTCGCGCATCGGATACATTTCGTGGAATGCGCGCGCCGCGCGGGCGGCGAGCAGGGCGATGTTGCGTTCCTTGTAGGTCGCGGGCAATTCCTTCGACAGCGACCAGTTGTTGGTGACTTCGTGGTCGTCCCACTGCACGAACACAGGCACTTCGGCGTTGAACGCGCGCAGATGTTCGTCCATGAAATTGTACCTGTGCGCGGCGCGGAATTCGTCGAGCGTTTCGGCGACCTTTGCCTTCTCCGGAATCGTGAGATTCTTCCAGACCTTGCCGTCGGGAAGCGTCACCTCGCTCTTGATCGGTCCGTCGGCATAGACGGTGTCGCCGGAGTGCAGCAGAAAATCCGGGCGATGCTTGCGCATGGTGGCGAAGGTGAGCATGCCGCCGTCGTCCGGGTTGATGCCCCAGCCCTGTCCGGCAACGTCGCCGCCCCAGACGAAACTGACGTCGCGGCGATCGCGAGGGGCGGTGCGGAACCGTCCGACTACCGGTTCGCTTTCGATGCCGATATGCGCGAGGTCGCGAAACCGGACACGGTAGAAAATCTGCTGTCCGGCAGGCAGGTTCTCCAGCAGCATTTTTGCGGTGAAGTCGCTTTCGGGCAGCGCCGCGATCGGCGGCAGCGCCCGTGCGTCGGCAAAGGACTCCGATGTGGCGACCTCGACCAGCATTTGCGAGGGGCGATCGGCGCGCGCCCACACCACGCCTCCATCGGCGCCGATATCGCCGGATTGCACGCCGGAGGTGACGACCGGCCGGTCGTCGGCGCGGCTGAGATAAGGCATCGCAAGGGCGCTGATAGCGCCGGCGCCCGCGGTGGAGAGAAAACGGCGCCGCGAAATTCCGCGGCGATCATTGCGGGAAATCCTGAACGTCATGCGAGCCTCTTTCGGATCTGGCGGATGCGACGATAGCACCGACAGACCTAGAAAGAATTGATGACGGTTGGATTACCGGATTTGCAGATCAGGCGTTGCCGGCTGCGCGGAATTGCGCGCTCGCCCGTTGCAGGTTTTGCGGCATGCTCATCAACAACGCCTTGCGGTCGGCCACCGCGTTGTGGAACTGCTCGATCGCGATGTTGAACGCGGTCAATGTGCCATCCTCGATCGCGCCGTGCTCGAAACATTGCAGCGTGTCGCGCAGAATGGCGTCGGCTTCCGACTGCATCCGGTCGAGCTCTTCCATCGAATCGCATTGGCGGGCGGCAGTGAGCATGTCGAGAAGCCGGTCGCGCTGCGACGTGTTGATGCTGCGATCATCCTTCTTGAGATATCCGGCGAACCAGGCGCCGGCGGAACCCATCGCCGACAGCGCCATCAACGCCCACCAGATGTAATCGCTGTAGCGGTCGAGAAAGGTTTTTTCCTCGCCGTCGACAAAGGCTGCGGCGCCGGGATGAACGGGGATCGTGGCGTCCTTGTCGGTATCGGGCGTCTCGATCTTGGCCGCCAGCGGAAATTCGGTCTTCAGCGTCTGGCGGATCGCAAACAACTGCCGCGTGAAGGTGGCGATGGTCGATTCTGCAACACCCCTGCGCGCCACGATGTGGTGCGAGAAGCTGATTGTCTTGATCTCCTCTTCGGGCCGGCTCGGCGCGCTGCCAAATGTTCCGGCCGGGATGTCGGAGGCCTCGTAGGCGGGATGGTTCTGCGCAATCGCCTCGGCCGAATCGATCGCGAGGAATTTCGGCGTGCCGCCGTCGCGCGCGGAGGCGGCAATCGCGTCCGTTGTGATCTTGCTGTTGACCGGGCCGGCGGCGAGATAGGCGTCCGCCTTCTGGTTACGAATGGCTTCAGCGGCTTCGTTGGCGGGGAACTGGATGATTTCGACCTTTGCCGGATCGACGCCGTATTGCCGCAGGATCACCTTGAGCAGATTGACATTGGCCTGGGTGCGGCCGACGACGCCGATGCGGCGTCCGGCGAGCTGGCCGATTTTCGTGATGGCGGGCGCGGCCTTCTTTCCCTTGGTCTTGGCCGCAGGCGGCACCCACAGCACCGCGACGTTCTTGCGCAGCGTCGCCACGGCCTGCGCATTCTTCGGCACATCGAGGTCGCCCCGGATGATGGCGAGATCGGCCTTGCCTTCTCCGAGCAGGTTGGCGCTCGCCAGCGCGCCATCGGTTTGCACCGGGCGCAACCGGACCACGCTGTTTCGCTGGTTGTTGAAGGCCTGCGTCAGGGCTTGAACGACCTTGAGGTCGTCGCTGTTGGCGGGGCCGACGGCGATCCGCAGGGTCACCGGCCGCATGGCGAAGTAATAGCCAGCAACCAGCGCGCCGACGATGGCGAGCACGCCGGCCAGCGTGACGAAGGTCAGCCGTCGTTTCGCTGAGCGGGGCGAGGGTGGGGCCGGCTTTTCCGAAAGGAGGGGGCCGTCGCTCATCAATCCCTGGATGATCGTTGGAGGTGCAATTTCATGCCGCCGGCACACTTACACGCGTACTCTAGCAAATTTCCCGCTTAACCATTGTTACATCTCCGTCATGGTTACCGGTGCCCCCAAGAGGCCAGTTGCGGTCTGTTCCGGGGCTGGGGATCCCCGATGCGGTCTTCGGTGTTAGGGTAGAGGCGGTTTGAAACGGGAGGCGATCATGGCGGAACGGCTGTCGGCGGAGGCGCGGAAATCGGCGCTGGCGGAACTTCCCGGCTGGTCCGAGACGCCGGGACGCGAGGCGATCGCGCGGACCTACACCTTCACAGACTTCAACGAAGCCTTCGGATTTATGTCCCGCGCCGCTTTGGTGGCGGAAAAGAACGACCATCATCCGGAATGGAAGAACGTCTACAAGACGGTGGAAGTGGTGCTGGCGACCCACGACGCCGGCGGCGTCACCCGGCTCGACATCGATCTGGCCAAGGCGATGAATGCGATCGCGAGGCAATTGGGCGTCACCTGAGTTCGTGCGCCCATGATCTTGCAGGGCGGGGCGGACATCCCCAATTCTTGAATCATACGAGCGGCCGCGGCGATCCGCCGCGCCGGGTTCCGAGGAGCGCCGCGATGGCATCGTCCGATCACACCGTGGGTTTCGAACCGGCCGACCGGCTGGCGCAGGACCGCGAGAGCGTGCGCCGGCGCTTCTGGATCAAATTCAAGCAGGTGGTGGCGCAGCTTCCCTTTGCCGAGGATCTGCTCGCCGCTTACTATTGTGCGTTCGACAAAGAGACGCCGCGTCACGTGCAGGCGGCGCTGCTCGGCGCCGTTGCCTATTTCATCCTGCCGTTCGATTTCATGCCGGACATGCTGCCGTTGCTCGGCTTTACCGACGATGCCGCCATCCTGGCCACCGCCATCCGCATGGTCGCCGGCCACATCACGCAGGAGCATCGCGATGCCGCCCGCGCCGCCTTAAAGCGCGGGATCGACGCCGCCGAAGCGACGGATTGAATAGCGAAGAGCCCCGTTCGATGTGAATCGGAACGGGGCCCTGGATTTTTGATTTGATGCGTTTTCCTTAGCGCTGTGCCGGCGGGTGAGCCTGCGCTCTTGCGCCCCGCTCGGCCTCCCACGCCTGGAATTGCTTGAACAGGGTTTCCTTGTCTGCATCCGTCTTGACGCTTGCCGCGGTCGCCGGGCTCTGCTTCAGGAATTCGTCGAACCTGGCGCGCGTCACGGCCTCGACGTTGTGGCTCTTGAGCCATTGTTCGGCGACCGGCAGACGCTGCCAGTCGGGCAACGGCGTCGACAGCGAGACCTCCTTCCACTTCGGGTGGAACGGCGGGTTCTGGAACGTCGGGAACTTGGTGAAAAACGCGTCCACGAACTGAGCCAGCTTGCGGTAGCGGTCGGTGTTGGGGGCCCAGTTGTAGGCGGCGAGCACCGCGGGCACCGCGATGGTATCGACCTTCTCCCCTTCCGCAATCAGGTTGGGATAATCCTTCGACGTAAGGGTTGCGGGCAGATAGTCGGTCTGCAGCGGACGCGCATAGTCGACCGGAACGAGGTGGAAGCGGTCGTCCTTAAACGCGCTGACCGATTTGTACGGCTTGCCGCCGCAGGCGATCACGGCGTCGATCTCGCCAGCCTTCAGTTTCTCCATCGCAATGCGCTGTTCGATATAGAGGAAGTTCGGCTTGATGCCGAGCCGCTCGAACACGACCGCCGCGGTGACGAAGGTGCCGCCGTTGGGAAGGTCGACGCTGACCTTCTTGCCGTTGAGCTGGCTCACATTGGTAACCGACTTCGACGCGATGACATACATTTCTTCATTGTAAAGCTTGGTTACATAGGTGAACTGCTTCTTGATGTCCTTCGCAAAGCCCTTTTTCTCGAGATAGTCGAGCGTGTCCGCTCGCACGATGCCGAGGTCGACGCCCTGCAGGAACAGGATATCGGCGACGCTCTGCACGGAGCCGCGCCCGACGATCGGAAGTACGCGCAACTTGTTTCCGTCGTCGAGCACGGAAGCGAGATCGGCACCGAACTGCACATAGGTGCCGCCGATCGTTCCCGAGATAAGCGTGACTGTGTTCTGGTTCAGCGCCTGCTTGGTGGCGACCGAGCCGAACTGAAAAATGGCCTTCAGGCTATCGCTGACCTTGGCCGGATCGTATTCCGTCTCTGCGGCCTGGGCCGCCGTGTTGCTGCATGCCATCGTTATGGCAAGCAATGCCATTCCGAACAAATGTCGCATAGATACCTCTGCGCTGGTCTTGAGTAAGTGCCTAGTTCTGCCTAGTTCTGCAGCTGACCGAGCCGCCGTTTCGCGTCCGCCGAACCGAGCTGGGCGGCCTTCTGATACCAAACCCGCGCCGCCGCCGGATCTGCTGTGACACTCCGCAAATCCTGGCTGCCCAGCACCAGCGGATCATACGTCCCCGCCAGCATCAGCGCCGCTTCCGCCTCCTGTGCGTCCGCGGCCCGTTCGAGCAGCAATCGGGCGGAGGTGATATCGCCGATCGCAAGCAGGCTCTTCGCCCGGTTCAGCAGCGCCGCAAGCTCGTCCGGATCGATGCGTCTTGCCGGAACCGCCTCACGCGTCACCGGAACGGGCTCGCGAACGGCCGGAGCGACCGCGACGACCGGGGCCGCTGGCGTTACCGCAGCGACCTCGCGGGAAGCGTCCCGCGCCACAGGCTCAGGCACCGCGACCTTGCCCTTGAGCGCGCTCTGATAGGCGGCGGCGATTTCGTCGCGGGACGGCGATGCCGATGCCAGCGCATTGGGCGGCGTGCGGCGTGCGGCCGCAACCTCCGCGCCGGTCGGTTCGGCGGCGAGCGGCGGCGCTGCAATGCTGCGCTGCGGCTGCGCAGGCTCCGGCACCGCCGCGGCAAGCTGAGCGGGCGGCGGTGCACTGCCGCCGCCACCGCCGAGCGAGGCGTTGAAGATGACGGCGCGCGTCGAGTCGATGGAAAACAGCGCGAGAACGGCCGCTATCGCCGACACCACCACCACGCCGGTTACGATGCGCCCCGCGCGCGCTTTCTTCAGCCCGCCGCTGCCGAACCGTCGGTTGCCGCTCGCGAAAGCATATTCGGAAAGCTGCTGATGGGCCTCCTCCTCGTAGTTGGAGAGGAAAAGCGGTACCGGCTCGTGTGACGGCAGCTCCTCCGGCAGCACATCCGTCCGCTCAAACGACAGCGCAAAGGGCTGCTCGTATTGAGGCCGCTCGTATTCGGGCTGCTCATATTGAGGTTGCGGCTCATGCTGCGGCTCGTACCGTAGCTGCGCTCGTAGCTGCTCGTATCGAGATTGATCGGCTTCATACAACCGAGGATCGCTGATGGCTTCGTCGAACCGGTCAAACGGATCTCTTGACTGAACCGGTCTGGTATTCTCCGCCATGGTTGATGCTCCCCACTACTTGAACGCAACGACGGGCGTCCCCTGCACCTACTTCTTGCTTTTGTTGACGTACAGGGCGCCCTTTACTGATGGTTAAAGTCGCATACGGAATGGGTTCAAAAAACGACGGCGGCCGGGGTGAATTGGGAGATATTTTGGTATGATTGAGGCAGAGAAGCGGCATAAGGGGGTTTTGGAACACGCATTGTTACCGAGAAATTATCTCGGTGACATGACATCGAGGCATGCGTCACATCGCGACACACCTCCGCGGCCCGCGCATCGCACGGGCCGTTCGAGCTTTTTCAAGCGGACAACAATTCAAAAATTCAACGGATAATCCGCCATTTCCTTTCAGGGATGCAGGATCACCTTGCCCATCGCCTTGCGGCCGGCGAGCACCTTCAGCGCTTCGGCGGTTTGCGCCAGCGGGAACGTGCGGTCGACATGCGAGGAGATCTTGCCTTCCGCGGTCCACTTCACGAGCTTTTCCAGGTTGGCGCGGTTCTTCTCGGGATTGACCCTGGTCCACGCGCCCCAGAACACGCCGCGGATATCGCAGCCCTTGAGCAGCGCGAGGTTGAGCGGCATCTTCGGAATGTCGCCCGCGGCGAAGCCGATCACCAGGAAGCGACCTTCCCAGGCGATCGAGCGCAATGCAGCTTCGGCGTAAGTGCCGCCGACCGGATCGAAGATGATGTCGACGCCCTTGCCGCCCGTGAGCCGGCGCAAGCCCTCTTTCAGGTCTTCCTTGCTGTAGTTCAGCGCGAGCTCGGCGCCATGTGCTTTGGCAAATTCGAGTTTCTCGTCCGACGATGCGCAGGCGATCACCTTCAGGCCCATCAGCTTGCCGAGTTCGCAGGCCGCAAGTCCGGTGCCGCCGGCAGCGCCCAGCACCGCGAGCGTCTCGCCGGGCTTCGGACTGGCGCGGTCTTCCAGCGCGTGCAGCGCCGTGCCGTAGATGATGATGATGCCGGCGGCGCGATCGAAATCCAGATTGTCGGGAATTTTCACAATTGAGTTCGCGGGCAGCGCGATCTTTTCGCGCGCGCCGTTGTGGCCGCAGGACGCCACCACGCGGTCGCCGACCTTCAGGTCGGTGACCCCTGCGCCGACGCTTTCGATCACGCCGGCAACCTCGGCGGCCGGCGAAAACGGGAAGGGCGGCTTGATCTGGTACTTGCCCTGGATCATCAGGATGTCGAAGAAATTCAGCGCCGCGGCCTTGATCGCAATCACGGCCTGTCCCGGTTCGGCCACCGGATCGGGGACGTCGGCCAGCACGAGGTCGTCGGGTTGGCAATATTGCGAGCAGAGAATGGCTTTCATGGGCGCACCTGATTTCGGACCGGGAAAGAAAAGGCTGGATGCTTCTTGCCGGAATTGAAGGCAGGCTACAATCCGATTCAGGCGCATGGCTTCATGGTGGTCGAGGGGGATTCAAACGATGTTTGAAAAGGGCCTGCTGGCGGGAAAGCGGATATTGGTCACCGGTGGCGGTTCGGGGCTCGGGGCTGCGATGGGTCACCGCTTCGTCGAGCTCGGCGCCGAGCTGATCATTTGCGGCCGCCGGCTCGAATTGCTGGAGGCGACGGCCGCGCGGATGCGCGGCGAGCTCGGCGGCAAGGTGGGCGTGATCAGCTGCGACATCCGCGACGGCGCCGCGGTCGATGCCATGATGGAAGCGATATGGCGGGAGGCGCCGCTCGATGTGCTGGTCAACAATGCCGCCGCGACGTTCATCGCGCAGACCGAACATCTGTCGCCGCGGGCGGCGGACGCGATCCTGGCGCCGACGCTGCACGGCGCGATGTATTGCACGCTCGCCGCGGGCAGGCGCTGGATCGACGGCAAGCACAGGGGCGTGGTGTTGAGCATCCTCTCGACCTCGACGATCACCGGCCGCGCCTTCACGGTGCCTTCGGCGATGGCGAAATCGGCCGTGCTCGCGATGACCAAAAGCCTTGCGGTGGAATGGGGACCCAAGGGTGTGCGCACGGTCGCGATCGCGCCCGGCGCGTTTCCGACGCCGGGGGCTTCGGGTCAGCTCCGTCCCGAGGGCCGCGATGAAAGCTGGGCGCAGCGCAATCCGCTCGGCCGCGCCGGCGAGCATGGCGAACTTGCGAACCTGGCGAGCTTTCTGATTTCGGACCAGGCCGGCTATATCAATGGCGAGATGGTAGTGCAGGATGGCGGCGCCCATTTGCGCAGTTCCGGCGCCGAGGATCTGTTGCAATGGACCGATGCGCAGTGGCAAAAGCAGCGCGAGCGCCGTCCCAGGGGCTGAAACCGAAGCCTGCGTTTTTGATTCACCAAAGGGACTTGGGACGAAGCGTCGCCATGGCGGTGAGCAACACCGCAACCGCCTTCCCAAAAAAGCATTTCCCGGCTATCCATCCCCCGGCGGCGCGATGCGCCTTCGGGCCATCTTCCAGTCACAATGATGAGGGAACCAGTTGTCCGTGTTGCGAATACTGACATTTCTGGTTGCGATTGCGGCGTTGTGTGGGGCGGCTTCCCTCGCACAAGCACAGAGCGCTGCTTCGAAGGGCGCCAAGGAATCGGCAAAAGAAGCCGCCAAGCCTGCGCCTTCTCCAGCGGCCAAGCCCACGGCGGCCAAGCCCGCGAAGCCGGAACCGACAGCGACCGCCGCTGCCGGCGGTGCGGAGCCCACCTTGATCGGTCAGTACGGTACCTGGGGCGCCTACACGGCGACACCGAACGGCAGGAAGGTTTGTTTCGCGTTGGCGAAGCCATCGTCATCCAAAACCAATCCGCCGAATCGTCCGCGCGATCCCGCCTACGCTTTCGTCTCGACGCGTCCGGCCGAAAAAGTCGTCAACGAAGTTTCGATCATGATCGGATACGCGCTGAAGCCGGGTTCGGAATCCTCGCTCGAAGTCGGCGGCTCGTCCTATGCGATGTATACCCAGGGCGACGGGCTCTGGATCAAGAACGCCGCGGAGGAAGAGCAGATGGTCAGCGCCATGCGCAAATCCGCCGAAGTCACCGTCAAGGGAATTTCGGCCAAGGGCACCGAGACCACGGACGTCTTTTCACTGAAGGGGCTGTCCCAGGCGCTCGATCGGCTGGCGCAGGATTGCAAGCGCTAGGTGGTTTTGAGCCTAGATTGGCGTTGTTTAGAGGGCCTGGAAGGCCTATTTGATTGACTTCGTAGGGTGGGCAAAGGCGCGGAGGTGCCGTGCCCACCATTAGCGTTTGTGGTGGGCACGCTTCGCTTCACCCTACGTATCCACTCAACCGTCCTCGTGTGAATTTTAATGTCGCTTTCATCTTCCGTGGCGCCGCTTGAGAAGGTTCCGCTCGAAACCTACGTGCCGCCGGCAAAACCTTCGCTGATCGGCCTGTCGCGCACCGAGATCGCCGACGGGCTGGGCGAGATCGGCGTTGCGCCCGCGCAGCGCAAGATGCGCACGCAGCAGCTCTGGCACTGGATGTATGTCCGCGGCGCCAAGGCGTTCGACGAGATGACCAGCATTTCGAAGGAAATGCGCGCGCAGCTAGAGCAGCATTTTACCGTCGATCGCCCCGAAGTGGTGGCCGAGCAGGTTTCCAACGACGGCACCCGCAAATGGCTGCTCCGCCTGCCGAGCGGTGACGCGTTCCAGAAGGCGCACGAGGTCGAGTGCGTCTACATTCCCGAAACCGATCGCGGCACGCTGTGTGTTTCCTCGCAGGTCGGCTGCACGCTGAACTGCTCGTTCTGCCACACCGGCACACAACGGCTGGTGCGCAATCTCACCGCCGGCGAAATCGTCGGCCAGATCATGGTGGCGCGCGACCGCCTCAACGACTGGGCCGATCGCGAGACGCCGACCGGCAGCCGGCTCGTCACCAATGTCGTCATGATGGGGATGGGCGAGCCGCTCTATAATTTCGACGCGGTGCGCGATGCGCTCTTGATCGTCGCCGACAATGAAGGCATCGGCATTTCCCGCCGCCGCATCACGCTGTCGACCTCCGGCGTGGTGCCGAACATCATCCGCACCGGCGACGAGATCGGCGTCATGCTGGCGATCTCGCTGCATGCGGTGCGCGACGAACTGCGCAACGAGCTGGTGCCGCTCAACCGGAAATATCCGATTCAACAACTGTTGCAGGCCTGCCGCGACTATCCGGGCTCATCGAACGCGCGGCGCATCACCTTCGAATATGTGATGCTCAAGGGCGTCAACGATTCCATGGATGACGCCAAGCTGCTGGTAAAGCTGCTGAAGGGTATTCCGGCCAAGATCAATCTGATCCCGTTCAACCCATGGCCGGGCACGAAGTATGAGTGCTCGGACTGGGAGCAGATCGAAAAATTCTCCGAATATATCTTCAATGCCGGCTATTCCTCGCCGGTCCGCACCCCGCGCGGCCGCGACATTCTCGCCGCCTGCGGCCAGTTGAAGTCGGAGACCGAAAAGCTGTCCGCGCGCGAGCGCCAGGCGCTCCGCGCCATGGCGATGACGGATTGAGGATGGCTTCTATTTTTCACTACACGGACGCTGCCGGGTTGGTAGGCATTGTTACCTCGAAATCGCTATTCGCAACTCACTACAGATGCTTGAATGATTCCACTGAAGCCAAGGTTATCCGCAATTTGATTATGCCCATTCTCGAAAGGGAGGTGGCTAGTGTCACGCCAAAACTAATTGAGCGCGGATGGCTAAAGCCTGCATTCTACGAGGAATATGGTGCAAACGGGCACCGAATACAGGCTGAATCTATTTATCGAGCGATCACTCAAACGATCGACAATGTCAGCCCATATTTCGTGCTCTCATTTTGTAGGCATGACGAAAACACGGATCAATTTGAGCACGGGCTGCTAAGCCAATGGCGCGGCTATTCCAATGGAGGTGGAGTCGCAATTGAATTCGACGAGATGGGAATCGACGCCTTCTTGCATTCCGAGGATGCCCAATTCATTTACGGTGTTTCGAAAACCTCCGATGTTTTGTACGAAAATTTTGAATCCTTGTTCAAGCCTGAGCAGTTTGAGGGCCTTGCGGGGGCGCTGATTGCAAAGTTGTTTGGCAACCGAGATACAAGTCAGATAACGGGGCAAAAGAACATAGACGAAGCCATTCGCAACTACATCTTGGTGGCACCGTTCCTAAAGCACGCCGGTTTTCGTGAGGAGCGCGAGTACCGCATGGTGTTAGCGCCTGTCAGGAAGAGGCATGGAGACAAGGGATTTAAGGGCGAGCACAAGCCAATCAAATTTAGAATTAGAAATGGCTCTATTGTGCCTTACGTCGAAATATTTGAAACAAAGGATACAATTCTACCAATTAGATCGGTGATTGTTGGGCCGCACGCCGATCAAGAGATGTTGTTGGAAGCAGTCGAAATGATTCTCGAAAATGCTGGAATCAAGGCCGAGGTGAGAACATCTCAAATTCCATTTCGTCGTTAATTAAGCAGGCAACGAGAGGGGTATGGATCGATGGCGCTGATCGGCCGTATCTTCGTCATCCTGTTCGCCTTCCTCGCCGCCTGCTTCGTGGCAGGGATGATCGTGGTCGGCGCGGTGCTCTACCCTGAATTCAGCGATCTCGGCGACGGCCAGATCGATCAGAGCGCGTTCAATGTCCTGATCGGCTTTGGCTTCATCTTTCTCTCCGGCTTTGCGCTGCTGCCCGCGCTGATTGTGGTTTTGATCACCGAGGCCTTCTATATCCGCAGCGTGCTCGCCTATGCGGTCGGTGGCGCAATCGTCGGCGCGGCCTGCTATCTCGGTCTCATTCCGTTCGATCCAGAGACGCTGAAATTCGACGGCATCGTGCGCCGCCATCTCGAAATCATGACCGGCGCGGGCATCGTCGCCGGCCTGATCTATTGGATGATCGCGGGCCGGTCCGCCGGCGCTTGGCGCGAACCGCCTCCGCCGTTGCGGCCACCGCCGCCATTGCCCTCGCACTCGCGGCCGCAAGCGTGACGCGTTCTTGTTTCTTCTCCTCTCCACAAGGGGAGAAGGGAGATCAGCGTGAGCCTTTCCATCCCCAACCACCTCGGCTAAACCCCGCGCCATGAACCGGACCGGACTTGTTATCGCGGTGGGCATATCGCTCGTCATCGGACTGCTGTTCGGGATTTTCCCCGAACTCGACCTGAAGCTGGCGGCATTGTTCTACGATGCCACAAGCGGATCGTTTCCGCTGAAGCAGCGCGGGCTTGCCGCCTTCGCGCGCGATGGCGCGATGTGGATCGCCTGGGCGCTGGCGCTGCCGGCGCTGATTGCCATCGTGGGAAAGCTGGTGCGGCCGGACCGGCCGATGCTGGTTCCGGGACGCGCGGCGGTGTTCCTGCTGGTCACCATCCTGCTCTCCGCGGTCGTGCTGACCAACCTCACCTTCAAGAGCTACTGGGGGCGGCCGCGGCCGGTGGTGGTGACAGAGTTCAATGGCCCCTGGCAGTTCGTGCCGTGGTGGGACCCGCGCGGGGAGTGCGGGCGCAACTGCTCGTTCTTCTCCGGCGAAGGCGCCACCGCGTTCTGGACCTATGCGCCCGCGGCGCTGACGCCGCCGGCGTGGCGGCCCTTGGCCTACGTGGCGGCGACCGTGTTCGGCGTCACGACCTCGGTGCTGCGGATGGCGTTCGGCGGGCATTTCTTTACCGACGTCGCCGCCGCGGGCCTTGTCAGCTTTTTCGTGATCTGGCTGGCTTATGCCTGGATTTACCGCTGGCCATCGACCCGGCTCACGGATGGGCAAATCGAGGCCGCACTGGCGCGATGGGGCTGGCCCGGATACCGGCTGCTGCAGCGCTGGCGCGGGTCGGGGAATCCCGCGAAACAGTAGCGAGATCATTCTGCCGTCGACTTCATCGCGTCAGGCGCCATTAAACGCGTGCCCATCAGCGCGAAATTTGTTATTCGCGCCCTTAAAGCCGCAAACGGCCTTCGCCATTTCGATCGATTGGAAGCTCTATGAGTACGATTCTGAAAAGCCTGCCCAAGGGAGAAAAGGTCGGCATCGCTTTCTCGGGCGGTCTCGACACCAGCGCAGCGCTGCTCTGGATGAAGCAAAAGGGCGCGCGCGTCTTTGCCTATACCGCCAACCTCGGCCAGCCTGACGAGGCCGACTACGACGAGATTCCGCGCAAGGCGCTCGAGTTCGGCGGCGAAAAGGCCCGGCTGGTGGATTGCCGCACGCAACTGGTCCATGAAGGTATCGCCGCCATCCAGTCCGGCGCCTTCCACGTCTCTACCGGCGGCATCGCCTACTTCAACACCACGCCGCTCGGCCGCGCCGTGACCGGCACGATGCTGGTCGCGGCCATGAAGGAGGACGGCGTCAACATCTGGGGCGATGGCTCCACCTACAAGGGCAACGATATCGAGCGGTTCTACCGCTACGGCCTGCTGACCAATCCGAGGTTGCGGATCTACAAACCCTGGCTCGACCAGCTGTTCATCGACGAACTGGGCGGCCGCGCGGAAATGTCGGCGTTCATGACCGCCAATGGCTTCGCCTACAAGATGAGCGCCGAGAAGGCGTATTCGACCGACAGCAATCTCCTCGGTGCTACCCACGAGGCCAAGGATCTCGAGCATCTCGACAGTGGCATCAAGATCGTCAATCCGATCATGGGCGTGCCGTTCTGGCGCGACGACTGTGCCGTCAAGGCCGAAAAGGTCGCCATTCGTTTTGAGGAGGGCCAGCCGGTTGCGCTGAACGGCCAGACGTTCACTGACCCGGTCGCGTTGTTCCTCGAAGCCAACGCCATCGGAGGCCGGCATGGCCTTGGCATGAGCGACCAGATCGAGAACCGGATCATCGAGGCCAAGAGCCGCGGCATTTACGAAGCGCCCGGCATGGCGCTGCTGCACATCGCCTATGAACGCCTGGTCACCGGTATCCACAACGAAGACACCATCGAACAATACCGGATCAGTGGCATGCGTCTTGGCCGATTGCTCTACCAGGGAAGGTGGTTCGATTCCCAGGCCCTCATGCTGCGCGAGACCGCGCAGCGCTGGGTGGCGCGCGCCGTCACCGGCGAGGTGACGCTGGAGCTGCGCCGTGGCAACGACTATTCGATCCTGAATACCGAGAGCCCCAATCTGACCTATCAGCCGGAGCGGCTGAGCATGGAGAAGGTGGAGGATGCAGCGTTCACGCCGGCGGACCGCATCGGCCAGCTGACGATGCGCAACCTCGACATCGCCGATACCCGCGCCAAGCTGGATCTCTACGGCAAGACAGGCCTGCTATCGAGCCGGGAAGGCTCCGACATCTTCAAGCTCGGTAGCGACAAGGGCTGAACCGCGCGGGGCGCTCGCGCCCGGTCAGCGCAAGCGGCTGCGGCTCTGGTCGTTCCTGGCCGGTGTCCGACTCCTGATGTAATGGAGACGTCATTCTGCTCGGCTAGGCTAGCCGCGCAGCGCGCACGGGGGCGTTGAATTCCGCCGTCCGCGGCACCACCAACGATTGTGGGGCATGGATCATGATCAAGCCAATCACCGCAACCGCCGTTGCCGTCCTGTTGTCGGCATCGCCGATATCGGCTCAAACGATCTATCCGATCGACCGCGCCGAAATTCTTGCCGGCGCGAATTTCGATTTCAAGGTCGAGTTTCCTGATCGCGTCGACCCAGCGAAACTGAAAGTGACGGTCAACGGGACGGACTCTCCGGCCGTATTCGGCCAGAACGGGACCTTCGTCGATCGCGAAGACGAAAAGGACCATTCGTCGCTGATCCTGCGCAATGTCGCATTGTCGAAACCCGGCAGCGTCACGGTTGAGGTCAGCGACGGCACACGCAGCCGCAGCGTGGTGTGGACGGTCTATGATACCGGTCCGCGCAAGGCGAGGAACGTGATCCTGTTCATCGGCGACGGGTTGTCGCCCGCCCACCGTGTCGCCGCGCGCCTTCTCTCCAAGGGGATTGCTGAAGGCAAGAGCCGCGGCAAGCTTGCCATCGACGACATGCCGCACATGGCGCTGGTGGCCACCGCCGGCTCCGATTCCATCATCACCGATTCGGCGAATGCCGCGAGCGCCTACGCCACTGGCCACAAGACCGCCGTCAACGCGATGGGCGTCTACGCCGACCGCACCGCAAGTCCGGTCGACGATCCCAGGGTCGAAACCATCACAAGCGTGGCGAAGCGGCGGCTTGGCCTGGCGATCGGCATCGTCACCAATACCGAAATCGAGGACGCCACGCCGGCGGCGATGGTGGCGCATACCCGCCGCCGCGCCGCCTATGACGAGATCGTCGCGCAATATTTCGCTGCCAAGCCGGATGTCTTGATGGGCGGCGGCCGCGCGAATTTCCTGCCGCAGGCCGCGGCCGGTTCCAAACGCAAGGACGACGTCGATTACATCGCCCGCTTTCGCGACGCCGGCTATCAGGTGGCTATGACAAGGTCCGAGCTGGATGCGTCGGCGGCGAATTCGGACACGCGCAAATTGCTCGGGCTGTTTGCCACCGGCAACATGGATGGCGCGCTGGACCGCAAGTTCCTCAAGGGCGGCGGGGTCAAGAAGTTTCCTGATCAACCCGACCTGACCGAACAGGTGCAGGCGGCGCTGAACGTGCTATCGAGGAACGAGGCCGGCTTCTTCCTGATGGTGGAGTCCGGGATGATCGACAAATACGCGCATCTCCTCGACATGGAGCGCGCCGTCTTCGACACGATCATGCTCGACAACGCCGTTCGCCTGACGCGCGACTGGGCGCGCGCGCGGGGCGACGACACCCTGATCCTGGTGCTGGCCGACCACAATCATCCGAACAGCCTGGTCGGAACGATCAATGACGACATGAGCACGACGCCCAACGTGCCGCTGCGCGAGCGCGTCGGTGTGTATGAGAAGGCTGGATTTCCCAACTATCCGGCGCCCGACGCCGAGGGCTATCCATCACGCGTGGACGTCAGCAAGCGCCTCGCCATCTTCTCTGCCAGCCTGCCGGACCACTACGAAACCTTTCGCCCCAAGCTCGATAATCCGAATGAGCCAACCGTGAAGGGGGAGCAGCCTGATGCCTTCAAGGCCAACGAAAAGTACAAGGATGTTCCCGGCGTCGTGCTGCGGTTCGGCAATCTGCCGGCGATGATCGGCGCCAGCGTGCATTCGGGCGAGGACGTCATCCTGACCGCAACCGGGCCCGGCAGTGAGCGGGTGCACGGCTCGATGGATAATACCGAAGTCTTCCATGTCATGGCCGATGCGCTCGGGCTCGCGGCGGTGGGCCCATAGCTCCACGCCAGTTCCTTGCGCGTTCAGGGAAGCGGCGACGGCGCAAACATCAGTTTGACGCAGCTCCGAAAGATCAGGATCTGCCGTTCCAGACGGCTCGGATCGTTCAGCGTCTTGGACATGATGATGGCGCCGTCGACGATGCAGGACAGCATGTCGGCGACATCGTCGAGATCGACGGGCTCCCTCGGCGGATACACGGCCGCGATGCCATCGAGGATTTTGCGGAAGCGCGCGTTCCAGTCCCGCACCGATTGTGCGGTGAGTTCGCGCACTTCGCGATCGAACAGCCGCTCCTGATAGCAGATGCTGGCGATCAGGCAGCCGGGATGGCCGTTCGGCAGGTCGGACATCGTCTCAGCAAGCAGCTTCAGCGAGATGAGGAAAGCCTGCAGTGGGTCGTCGGATAGCTGGTGGCCGCGCGCGAAGATTTCGTCGAAGAGCTGATCGTTGGTGGCGACGTATCGGCGGAGCATTTCGTGGGCGAGCGCATTCTTGTCCTTGAAGTGGTAGAAGAAGCCGCTTTTGGTGAGCCCGGCCTCGGCAATCACTTCGTCGATCGAGGTCGCGCCAAATCCCTTCGCAAGCACGGCGGATTCCGCGATCTCCAAAATTCGCTCGCGCGTCGCCTCGCCCTTTCCCATCCGCTTCTCCAAAACTGCACTCACGGTACGGTTTCTCCACGGCCGGCAGCACGGCAGCACTGCCGCCCAATCCACAACCGTCTGATTTCGTATCACTTTGCGGCTTCTGGTTCATCCAAACCACGGGCCGCCTAGGAAGCCGCGACACTATGAGGCACCAACATCGAAAGACCCGAGCCGGGGCGGGAGAGACGTAACCGCCGGCGACCAGATCCGGAGATATTGAAATGTCCAAATACAGAGATGATCTTCCGCAGCGGCGCGGTGGCATTTTCCTGACCGATGGCGGCATGGAAACGACGCTGATTTTTCACGAAGGAATCGAACTGCCGCATTTCGCCGCCTTCGTGCTGCTCGACAGCGCCGAAGGCCGGCAGCAATTGAAGCGGTATTATGCCAACTATCTTGCGGTCGCGCGCGAGCATGGGGTCGGGTTCGTACTCGACAGCCCGACGTGGCGCGCCAATCCGGATTGGGGTGCGAAGCTTGATTACGATGCGGCCGCGCTCAAGGCGATCAATGTCCGTTCGATCGCATTCCTGGAGGAATTGCGCGCCGGCTGGGAAAAGCCCGGCGCGCCCTGCGTCATCAGCGGCGCGATCGGCCCGCGCGGCGATGGCTACAAGGCAGGCAACATGGAGGCTGCGGAAGCGGAGGCCTATCACAGGGCGCAGATCGCAGCCTTCGTGGAGGGCGGCGCCGACATGATTACGGCCTATACGCTCACCAGTATCAATGAAGCGATCGGCATCGCGCGGGCGGCGTGGGCGCAGCGGATTCCGGCGGCGATCTCGTTCACCGTGGAAACCAACGGCCGTCTGGTGAATGGAGAGACGTTGCGCGAGGCGATCGAGACCGTGGATCGCGAGACCGACGGCGCGCCCGAATACTTCCTGATCAACTGCGCCCACCCCACACATTTCGAGGGTGCATTGAAGGCGGGCGAGGCCTGGACGACGCGCATCCACGGCGTCAGGGCCAATGCGTCGACGAAGAGCCACGCTGAACTCGACGAGTCGGAAACACTTGATGCAGGAGATCCGTCCGATTTGGGACGGCGTTACCTCCGCCTCAGGGGCGCGTTTCCGAAGATGCGTATTCTCGGCGGCTGCTGCGGCACCGATCACCGGCATGCAGCAGCCATTTGCGATGCCTGCGTGCCGCCGCGGGCGCTTAGCGCCTGACGCAAAAAAAGGCCGGGATTGCTCCCGGCCATTTTCAATTGCGATGACCTGTCTTATCGGCGCGGCGGCGCGGTGCCGGGCGGGGGCGGCGGCAGCGAGGCCTGCCCGCCATTGAGCAGCGGCGTGATGTTGCGAATGGTGACGCGCCGGTTGATCGCGCTCGGCCCGTCGATCGGCTCCTTCAGATACTGCTCGCCGTAGCCTTGCGAGGTCAGGTTTTCCGCCGGCACGTTGAACTGCTGCGTCAGCAGGGTGGCCGCGGATTCCGCGCGGCGGTCCGACAGCGACAGATTGTCGACATCGTTTCCGACCGCGTCGGTGTGGCCCTCGATCAGGAACACCGCGCGCGGATTCTCCTGAATCGCCCGGTTGAGGCCGTCGGCGATCGCCTGCAGCTTCGCCGCCTGGTCGGGCGGGATTTCCCACGATCCGGTTTCGAAGTTGATGGTGTTGACGTCGATGCTCGGCATCCGCTGCCGCACCGTGGGGCTGTAGCGGATTTCGTCCAGCGAATAGCGCCGTTCGATCCGTTCCACCGGCGGCGCCATCATGGTCTCGTAGAGCACCTCCGGCGACGCCTCCTCGGAATCGACGATGTAACGGTTATAAGGAATGCGGACCACTGGCGGCGCCAGGGCAACATAGAATCCGCCGCCCCCGCGCGGATCGCGGTAGCTGTTGTCGATGATGATGATCTCGCGGCCGCGCTGGTCGCGGCGGATACGGCGCAGCAACTGGCCGTCGCGGCCAACCACGGTGATCACCTGCGTGCCGTCTGGCCGGATCACGACGGTGCGGGTCTCGCCACCGACGGTCTGGGTCTGGATGTCACGCGCGCCGTAGCGGAAACGGTCCACTTCGTTGTGACGGACATATTGCTGTCCGCCGGGATCGCGAATGATGATCCGGCCGGGCTCGGTGATGATGGTGCGGCCGCCCTGCTGGCTCTCGCGGCGCTGGCCGCGGAAGTCGTCAAGGCGTTGCGGTCCGGACGGTGGCGCACCCGGGGCAATGGCTTTGAGCCCGGCGTCAGGCAGTGGGGCTGCCGGCAGCGGCGCGGTGACCTGAGGCGCCTGGCGGAAGGCCGGCGCGACCGTCGGCGGGGCGTTCTGTGCCCGGCCGGCCGGTGGCGCGGCGTTCGGCGTGCCCGGCACGGCGGTTGGCGCCGTGGCTCCAGGAGCCGCGGGAGCAGCCGCCGGCGGCGTTGCGCCCGGAGCGGCGGGGGTGCCAGCGCTCGGCGCGGCAGGCGGCGGCGCGCCGGGTCGCCCAGGCGGTGTGGTCGGCGTGGTCGTCGGGGCGCCCGCGCTCGGAGGCGTCGTCGGTGCGCCGGGACGCGGCGGTGGCGCCGTCGTCGTGCTTCCGCCAGGTGGAGGGGCGGCCGCCGGCGGCGCTGTCGGAGCCGGCGTGGTGGCAGGAGCCGGCAGCTGCTTGGCGCCAGACGGCGGTGGCGGCGGCGGTACGGGCGATGGCGTCGCCTTCTGAGATGAAGGCGGCGGCGGTGGCGGTGGCGGGGTAGGTGCAGCCGGTTGCTTCGGTGCCGCGGGCGCTGCCGCCGGCGGAGGGGGCGGAGGCGGCGTCGGGCGCGAAGGTGCGGCCGCCGGGGGTGGCGGAGGCGGAGTCGGGGCCTTCGGCGCGGCTGCCGGGGGCGGCGGAGGTGGCGTCGGGCGCGGTGGTGCGGCCGCGGGAGGCGGGGGCGGTGGAGTCGGACGCGGTGGCGGGGCCGCAGCAGGCGGGGGCGGCGGCGGAGCCGGACGTGGTGGCGGCGCAGCTGCCGGTGGCGGCGGAGGGGCTGCCGGACGCGGAGGTGCGGCGGCCGGGGGCGGCGGAGGCGCGGGCGCCTTTGGCGCGGCAGCCGGCGGGGCACCCTTCGGCGCCTCCTTCTTGGCGCCTGGGGGGCCGCCCTCATCCCTGGCTTGCGCCACGACAATCGGTGCGGTCTGTGCGTGCGATGCGGAGGTCGCGAACTGCGTCGCCGTCAAGGCAGTCGTGGCGAGCAGCAGGATGCGAAGGTTTGTCATGATGTCCTTGGTCCCCGGAAGTAGGCCTGACAGCAACGGAATGGCCTGCACTGGCATGTCAGTTGGTCGATTGAACGGCTAATCATTAGGCCGGATTGTGGCGGCCGACAAATGGTCGGATGCTTTTTATTTCATCGGCGCAATGGGTTGCATGCATCATTATTCATTGCGCGTTCAGGCGAGATAATCATCCGGCACCCGGATCGGTGGCGGGATTGGGGGTGCGGGGCCCGTTAGGCCCGCGTATCGGTAACTCCTCCGGCATCTCGCCCGGTAACTCCTGCGGTTGTGGTGGCTGATCCGGCTCACGGAATGGTGGTGGCACTTCCGGGCGAGGATTACCCGGAGGGCTCTCCTGCGGCGGCTCAGTCGGTTGTCCCGGTGTCGCCGGCGGTATCCCCGGCGGTTCAATCGGCATCACGTCTCCTGAAGTTTCAACTCCAGGAACAACAACGGCGAGGCGGGCGCGAAGTTCCCGCGCGCCTCGCCGATGGAACCGACCAGAGCGTTTCCCAGCGATGTGGGGACCGGTTCGCGGCAAGGAAACGCGTCAAATCAAAAATCTAGAGCCCCCTCCCGATGGAATCGGAACGGGGCTCTAGGCCGGCGCGTGGCAGACGGCTTCGATATTGTGGCCGTCGGGATCGAGCACGAAGGCGCCGTAATAGTTCGGGTGGTAGTGCGCGCGAATTCCCGGTGCGCCGTTGTCGCGCCCGCCGGCGGCCATGGCTGCCTGGTAGAAAGCGTCTACCGTGGCGCGGTCCTTCGCCACGATCGCGACATGCAGCGGCTTGGCCAATCCGCCTTCGCCGCCGATCCAGAAATCGGGCTTTCCATTGGCGCCGAAACCTGCGGCGGGATCGTGGCCTGTCTGCTCCTGCGTGACTTCCATCACGAGGGTGTAGTCGAGCGGCGCCAGGGCCTTCAGATAGAAGGCCTTGGAGCGCTTATAATCGGAAACCGGAAATCCGATGTGGTCGATCATCAAGCTCTCCTGCGGTTTGAGGAATAGGAAAATTCAGCCTCGCGCCAGCAGCGTGTTGCTGCGGGTCCTGCCCGTCTCGATATAGCCCCGCGCGCGCATGTCGGCGATGCAGTCGTCCAGCCACTCGTCCTTCGACAGATGCTCGATCACGATCGCACGGGGCCACAATGCCTGCGGTGCGTCGGCGAAGAAGCCGGTCAGCACGCGATCCTCAAAACCCTCGACGTCGATCTTGAGCGCGTCGACATGCGAGACACCGGCCTCTTCGAGGATGCGCTGCAGCCGCAGCGACGGCACCTTGATCGCCTTGCCTGAGGCCTCGCCCGACACGACGTGGCTGGCGCCGAGATTGTCGCCGTCGGTTTCGATCAGCAATTCGCCATCGGCAGGGCCGGCGGCGGCCGCGACCAGCCGCACCTGGGTGGTGCCGGAGGCTGAGTTGTTGAAGGCCAGCCGCGCATGGGTGACCGGATGCGGCTCGATTGCGATCACCTTGCCGCCGGTGCCGACATGCCGCGCCAGCGCCAGTGCGTAGGTGCCGACATTGGCGCCGACATCGACGAAGACCCCGCCCGCGGGAACATGCGCGCGCAAGAAATCCAGCTCCTCGATGTTATAGGCGGGATTGAACAGCGCGCCGCGCTCGGTGGCGCTGGCCTGATGGTAGAAGCGGAACGCGGCGCCCTGGTATGGCACGTCGACGGGACCTGCGCGCAGCAGATTCACCAGCCGCGACAGCATCGGCCGGAACGCGCCCCGCTTCAGCCGCGTGCGGTGGGCCAGTGAAATGATCACGGCCTGTGCGGCATTCGGGGCGAATGCGCCGAACGGCGCGGGCGAAGGATCGTTGTCGGGCGTCAAACCAAAGTCCTCGGTGAAGCGGCGCATCCATAGCCGGTTTTGCGGCCGTGAAACAGGCTCGATTGTTGTGCGGGTTTGACCGGCCCGTCGTGCCACGAATGGGGTGTGTTCAGTACGCCGCGGCCTATCCATGTCATTGCGAGCGCAGCGAAGCAATCCACAGCGCGGCAAGTGGAGAGATGGATTGCTTCGCTGTGCTCGCAATGACGGATGGAGAGATCGTGCACGCCACTGAGGGGAGAACGGGAAGAAACTACGCCGCCTTTTTCGTGGCCTTGCGATGGCGCAGGAATCGTCCGAGCAGGCGTCGCCTGTCCTTCCGCGGGATCAGCGCGACGTCGCTGACCAGTTTGGCGCCGCCCTTGCGCCGCTCCAGCACGATCTTGCGGCTGTGAAACGCCTCCAGTTCGACGCGGTGGGCGACGCTGACGATGGTGGCCTTCGGGAGCTCCCGGATGACGATCTCCATCATCCTGTCCTGGCTCTTTTCGTCGAGCGCCGATGTCGCCTCATCGAGCACCACGATGTCGGGGTTGTGCAGCAGGAGGCGCGCAAATGCCAGCCGCTGCTTTTCGCCGCCGGACAGCGTCTGGTCCCACGGTCCCTCCTCCTCGATCTTCTCCTTGAGGTGGTCGAGGCCGACCTTGTGCAGGGCTTCGCAGATCTGCTCGGCCAGCCAGTCGTCGGCCGCGCCGGGATAGGCGATCGCGCGCCGCAGCGTGCCGGACGGAATGTAGGGTTTTTGCGGCAGCATGAAGAGCCGGCGGTCGGGGTGGAAGTTGACGCTGCCGCCGCCCCATGGCCACAACCCTGCCAGCGCACGGACCAGCGTGCTCTTGCCGGTGCCGGATTCGCCGGCCACCAGCAACCGCTCGCCGGGTTCGATGACGACTTCGGTTTCTCCGACGACGGCGGTGCCGTCATCGAGGGTGACCGAGAGATCGTTGAGGCTCAGCATGGCGTCGCCCTCGGTCTCGCCGCGCTTGATGCGGCCGATGCCGTCACCCTGCTCGGCGCGCTCGAGGCCATCGAGCGACATCATCAGCGAAGCGATGCGTCGCGCACAGGCGTTCCAGTCGGCGAGCCGCGGATAATTGTCGACCAGCCAGCCGAACGCGGTCTGCACGATGGTGAAGGCGGAGGCCGCCTGCATCACCTGTCCGAGCGTCATGCTGCCGTCGAGAAATTTGGGTGCGCACAGCAGCAGTGGAACCACAGGCGCGATCAGGCTCGATCCCTGCGATACCAGCGTGGTGCGCATGTGCTGGCCGGCGAGCCGCGCCCATTGCCGCAGAACTTTTGTAAAGGTCTTGTCGATGCCGTCGCGCTCTTCTTTCTCGCCGCCGAGCAGTGCGATGCTCTCGCCGTTCTCGCGCACGCGCGTCAGCGCATAGCGATACTCGGCCTCGGCCTGGTTCTTGTCCTCGGACACCTGCACGAAGCTCCGTCCGATCGTCATGATCGAGCCCGAGGCGATCGCGGCGTAAACGATCGCGGCGATCACGAGGAAGCCGGGGATGGTGATCGTCGACCCCGCGAGCGTCACCGTCAGCGCGCCGCCGATGGTCCAGAGCACGACGATGAAGGTCGCGGCCGACAGGAACGCCGATGTGACGCCCGCGACGAAATCCACCGGCGAGTCGGTCGCGATCCTCAAATCCTCGGCAATGCGATACTCCGGGTTCTGGTGATCGCCGCCGACGAGGTTGAGCTGATAGTAACGGCCGCTGGCCAGCCAGCGCGATATCACCGCATGCGTCAGCCAGGCGCGCCAGCGGCGCTGGATGCCCATGCGGGTGAACACCTGCGCCACGCCGAGCAGCACGCTGCTGATCGCCAGCGGAAAAAACACCGCGGCAAGGTAATACACGGTGGCGGAATCGCGCTTCTCGATGGCGTCGAAGATCGCGCGATTCCAGACATTGATGCCGTATTGAAAGCCAACATTGGCGACGATCAGGAGCAATAGCCCGATCGTGAACAGCCACGCCAGCCGGTCGCCGCTTCTGCCCCAATAGCCGCGCGCGCTGATCCAAAACCGCGTGAGCAGATAATCCTTGCGGGCCTGCTCGGCCTCCTCAGGTGATAATTCCGGATCCGGTTCGACGACGTCCGGCGGTGGCGGTTCGACGTGATCGCCGCCTTCTGCGGTGACTTCAGCGAATTCTGATTTCTTTTCGGACTCAGAGGATTTCTTCGCGTCGGATTTTTTAGCGGGCGGTTTGAGCTTTGCATCTGTCTTGGCCATGGCCCGATAACGCAGGGAAAAATCAAATGGTTCCTTGTGGTTCTGTCGGCTCGCATCCTCGCAGTGATGGGGAAGTGGCGGGGTCACATCACTTCGTTGGCGCGCCTCACCTTGCGCAAGCGGCCAACCCGGTGCAGCAGCCGGGAGAGCTGCTCGATCGAGTAGGGCTTTTGCAGCAGCTCGAAGCCGTAGCTGCCGTGTTCCGACAGTATGTGGCTGTAGCCGCTGGTCAGCACGACCGGCAGATCGGCATGGCGGCGGCGGATTTCCTGGGCCAGTTCGATGCCGGTCATCCCGGGCATCACGACGTCCGTGAACACGGCGTCGAAGCGGTCAGCGCCATCAGCCAGTTCTTCGAGCGCATGCGCGGCGTTGCCGACGAGCTTGGTGGCGTAGCCGAGTTCGGCCAGCGCGTCGGTGGTGAATCGTCCGACCTCGGCATTGTCTTCGACCACCAGCACCGACATCCCGCTGCCGTCGATCGCCGGGGCATCCGCCGGCAGCTGTCGCGATTTCCCGCTGCCGGCAGTGCGCGGCAGATACAGCGTGAAAATGCTGCCCTTGCCGACTTCGCTGGCGACCGCCACTTCGCCGCCGGATTGCCTGGCGAAGCCGAATACCTGCGACAGGCCGAGCCCGGTGCCATGGCCGGCCTGCTTGGTCGTGAAGAAGGGTTCGAAGATGCGTTCGAACTGGTCCGGCGGAATGCCGCTGCCGGTGTCGGCGACGGATACGGCAACATAGCCATATGGATTTTGCGACAACGGCGCGGCGTTGGGCAGACTGGCCGCCATCCCCACTGCAATCGTCAGCCGTCCGCGGCCCTCCATGGCGTCCCGCGCGTTCACGGCCATGTTGATGATGGCAGTTTCGAACTGGCCGGCGTCGGCGTTAACGAAGCACGGCTCTTCCGGGCCGAGGATGACGATCTCGATGCGCGAACCGATCAGGGTGCCGATCATTTCGCTCAGCGTCTGCACGCTTCGCCCGACCTCGAATACCTCCGGCTTCAACGTCTGCCGCCGCGCGAAGGCCAGCAACTGCCCGGTCAGCTTGGCGGCGCGGGTCACCGTATCCGAAATCGCCTCGATATAGCGCAGCCGCCGCGGCTCCGGCAGGTCGGGCCGCCGCAAGAGGTCCACGGAAGCGCGGATCACCGTGAGCAGGTTGTTGAAGTCATGCGCGACGCCACCGGTGAGTTGGCCCAGCGCCTCCAGCCGCTGGCCGTGCTTCAGCGCCTCCTCCGCCGCCTGCCGCTTCTCGGCTTCGAAATAAAGATGACGCGTCCGGCGCAAGGCCAGCCCGAGCAGGGCGAACAGCAGCGCGGTGGCCGGCGCGCCGAAGATCAAATGCTGGCCCATGGTCGACAGCCAGCGCGCCCGGATCGCCGAGGTCTCGAGGCCGGCGCCGACATAGAGCGGGTATTCCGCGAGCCGCCGGTACCCGAGGCGGCGTTCGATGCCGTCGGTCGGCGATGTCACGGTGATGAGGCCGGTCGTCGGATTGGCGGCGATTATTTTCCCGATCGGCCCATTGCGGTCGAGACGGATGTCGCGGCCGATGGGGGGGAAACGCGCCAGCACGGTGCCGTCCGTCCGGCCGAGCGCGAAATAGCTGCCGGGCTCGCGGCCGATCCGGGCGTAGTAATTCTCGAAATATTCCGGAAATACGGACGCCTGCAGCACTCCGGCGAAGCTGCCGTCCTCGCTCGGGCGCCGTCGGCTGACGCCGAAGAACTCAGCGCCCTGATAGGGCGGCCGCGGCTTCAGCGCTTCACCGATATAGGTTCCGATATCGCTGGCCGCGTGGGACTTGAAATAGTCCCGGTCGGAAAAATCGATCTCCGGCGCCGGGACGACGAGGCTGTTGACGAGCGCGTGGCCCCTGGCGTCGAAGATCCAGGCGGATTTCACCTGCGGCAGGGACGCGACCAGTTGTTTCAGCCGCAGATGCAGCAATTGCTCGCGGGCAACGATGTCGGCATCGGGAACGTCGCGGATGATCTCGGCGATCTCCGACAGGCTGCGGTCGATGGTCTCGAAGACTTTCAGCGCATGTTCATGCGCGACATCCAGCGCGCGTTCGATCTCACGGTCGGCCGTTTCGCGGGTCGAGACCGAGGAGACGGCGGATGCAAATGCAAACAGGGCCAACGGAAGGGCCAGCGAAGCGACCATCATCCATTGCAGCAGTCTCAGCGAATTACGTTGCGCGGTCTGCACGTTCGCTCCGGCTCCACGCCGAGCTTAACGCAATCTTCGACTGGGAACAAAGTCCCGTCGATGGAGCCGCGATGGCTTGCCGCGGCCATCTTGGCACGCTCTGATTTGCTTCAAATTGCAAATGCCCGGGGGAGGGCATCGATGCGCTCGTTGAGCCTTGGGATCGACGGCGACGGTTCCCGAATTGATCCATCGCAATGTTGGGTTGGCGGTTGCAGGTAATTTTCCTGCCACCCGGCAGTCGTGCGCCGGCATCAACCGGTGAACGAACAAAGCAGGCGGGGGAATCCATGTCAGCGGCAGAACAGGCTTTTCTGTTGACCGGGGAATTATTCGTTCTCTCGTTCGTCGGTATTTTTGCGTTCTGGTTTGCCGACAAGCTGCGACGTAACTTCTCCGGGAAGCCTTAGCTTCAGCGCCGTTGCCCGATCAGTGCAGCGATATCAGTCCGGGCTACGGCACCACGCCTAGCTAGATCTGCCGCTCGACCATCTTCAGCTTGAGTTCGGCGATGGCTTCGGAGGGGTTGAGGCCCTTCGGGCAGGCCTTGGCGCAGTTCATGATGGTGTGGCAGCGGTAGAGCCGGAACGGGTCTTCGAGATTGTCGAGCCGCTCGCCGGTGGCTTCATCGCGGGAATCCTTGACCCAGCGGGTCGCCTGCAAGAGCGCGGCGGGGCCGAGGAAGCGATCGCTGTTCCACCAATAGCTCGGGCAGGAGGTCGAGCAGCAGGCGCAGAGAATGCACTCGTAGAGGCCGTCGAGCTTCTCGCGGTCCTCGTGGCTCTGCTTCCATTCCTTCTGCGGCGTCGGCGTAGTCGTTTGCAGCCATGGCTCGATCGACGCGTATTGCGCGTAGAAATTGGTGAGGTCGGGCACCAGATCCTTGACGACCGGCTGGTGCGGCAACGGGTTGACCTTCACCGCGCCGTCCTTCACGTCGTGCATCGACTTGGTGCAGGCCAGCGTGTTCTGACCATCGATGTTCATCGCGCAGGAGCCGCAGACGCCTTCGCGGCAGGAGCGGCGGAAGGTCAGCGTCGGATCGATGTGGTTCTTGATCCAGATCAGGCCGTCCAGCACCATCGGCCCGCAGTCGTGGATGTCGACGTGGTAGGTGTCGACGCTCGGATTCTTGCCGTCGTCCGGATTCCAGCGATAGACCCTGAACTCGCGCGTCTCGGTCGCGCCCGCCGGCTTCGGCCAGCTCTTGCCGCCGGTGATCTTCGAATTTTTCGGGAGCGCGAATTCAACCATATGTCCTGCCTCTGCCGTTCTTCTCGTCCTTGCCGGGTTTGACCCGGCAATCCATCCTTTCCCGAGGATGGATGCGCGGATCAAGTCCGCGCATGGCCAGTGCGATCAATACACGCGCGCCTTCGGCGGGATGTACTGAACGTCGTTCGTCATTGTGTAATCGTGCACCGGGCGGTAATCGATCGTGGTGTCGCCCTTCTGGCCGATCCACGCCAGCGTGTGCTTCATCCAGTTCTTGTCGTCGCGATCGGGGAAATCCTCGCGCGCATGGGCGCCGCGGCTTTCGGTGCGGTTCGCCGCCGAATCCATGGTCACGACCGCCTGCACGATCAGATTGTCGAATTCCAGCGTCTCGATCAGGTCGGAATTCCAGATCAGCGAGCGGTCGGAGGTGGCGACGTCACTGATACCACCATGCACCTTGTGGATCAGGTTATGGCCTTCCTGCAGCACCTCTCCGGTGCGGAACACCGCGCAATTGTTCTGCATCACATGCTGCATGCTGTCGCGCAGCTTCGCGGTCGGCGTGCCGCCGGTGGCGTAGCGGTAATGATCCAGCCGTCCCAGCGCCTTATCGGCGGAATCCTTCGGCAGTTCCGGCTGCTTGCCGTTCGGCGTCAGCTTTTCCGCCAGCCGCAGCGCAGCCGCACGGCCGAACACCACGAGGTCGATCAACGAATTGGAGCCGAGCCGGTTGGCGCCATGCACGGAGACGCAGGCCGCCTCGCCGAGCGCCATCAGGCCGGGCACCACGGAATTGTCGTCGCCATTCTTCTTGGTCAGCACTTCGCCGTGATAATTGGTCGGGATGCCGCCCATGTTGTAGTGCGCGGTCGGCACGATCGGGATCGGCTCGCGGGTAACGTCGACATTGGCGAAGATTTTTGCCGATTCGGAAATGCCCGGCAGCCGCTCGTTCAGCACCTTGGGATCGAGATGGTCGAGATGAAGGAAGATGTGATCCTTCTTCTTGCCGACGCCGCGGCCCTCGCGGATTTCGATGGTCATCGAGCGCGAGACGACATCGCGGGAGGCGAGATCCTTGGCCGACGGTGCATAGCGCTCCATGAAGCGTTCGCCCTCGGAATTGACGAGATAGCCGCCTTCGCCGCGCGCACCTTCGGTGACAAGGCAGCCAGCGCCGTAGATGCCGGTCGGATGGAACTGGACGAACTCCATGTCCTGCAGCGGCAGGCCGGCGCGCAACACCATGCCGCCGCCGTCGCCGGTGCAGGTGTGCGCCGAGGTACAGGAAGCGTAGGCGCGGCCGTAGCCGCCGGTGGCGAGGATCGTGGTCTGGGCGCGGAAACGATGCAGCGTGCCGTCGTCGAGCTTGAGCGCGATCACGCCGCGGCAGACGCCCTGGTCGTCCATGATCAAATCGATGGCGAAGAACTCGATGTAGAATTCGGCGGAGTGGCGCAAGGCCTGGCCGTACATCGTGTGCAGCATGGCGTGACCGGTGCGGTCGGCGGCGGCGCAGGTGCGCTGCGCCTGGCCCTTGCCGTAGTCCATGGTCATGCCGCCGAACGGGCGCTGGTAGATCTTGCCGTCTTCGGTGCGCGAGAACGGCACGCCCCAATGTTCTAGCTCGTAGACGGCTTCCGGCGCGTTGCGCACCATGTATTCGATCGCGTCCTGGTCGCCGAGCCAGTCCGACCCCTTGACGGTGTCGTACATGTGCCAGCGCCAGTCGTCCGGATGCATGTTGCCGAGCGAAGCCGAAATGCCGCCTTGCGCCGCGACCGTATGCGAGCGGGTCGGGAATACTTTGGTGATGCAGGCGGTGCGCAGGCCCGCTTCGGAGCAGCCGACCACGGCGCGCAAGCCAGCGCCGCCAGCGCCGACCACCACGACGTCGTAGGTGTGGTCCTCGATCGGATAGGCTTTTCCGTTGGTGGCCGGGCTACTGCCGTTGGTGGCCTTGCCGTTACCTTCAGCGGCCGAACCTTGAGAAGCCATGGGTTACACTCCCGATGACAATTTGAGGATCGCGTAAATCGAGGCCAAGGCCACCGCGATACAAAAGAAATTATTGGCCATCACGCCGGCGAGCTTCAGTTTCTCGTTGTGCACGTAATCCTCGATCACGATCTGCATGCCGATCCTCATGTGCCAGGTGCTGGCGATGATGAAGAGGACCAGGATGATTGCGATCGGAAGCGAGCCGAGGATTTGCGC
The DNA here is from genome assembly GCF_018130385.1 of Bradyrhizobium sp. AUGA SZCCT0283. Lineage (GTDB taxonomy): Bacteria > Pseudomonadota > Alphaproteobacteria > Rhizobiales > Xanthobacteraceae > Bradyrhizobium. The sequence goes on from NZ_JAFCLU010000001.1 coordinate 665,223, forward strand.
GGCGCCGGCCTGATTGCGGCCGATCAGCATCAGGATGATCGCGATGACGGGCACGATCAGGAGCGCCATCGCCACCGCCGTGAGACGCTGGCGCCAGAAATCGGTGGTGCCGGAATGCGAGGAACCGAGATTGCGGACGCGGCCGAGCGGCGTGCGCATCGAGGAGGGGCCACTCATCGTCCGCCTCCGACCGTGTAGGCGATGATCCAGACCAGGACGGTCAGCGAAATGCCCGCGATCAGGGCGCCCCAGGTGAGCGCCTCGCGCTCATTGGGCTTGAAGCCGTAGCCGAGGTCCCAGAAGAAGTAGCGGATACCGCTACACAGATGATGCAGCAGCGCCCACGTGTAGCCGAACACGATCAGCTTGCCGATGATGCTGCCGGTGAAGGCCTGGACGTTGGCGTAGGCCCCGGGACCGGAAGCTGCGGCAATCAGCCACCAGGCGAGCAGCAGCGTACCGAAATAGAGCGCAATTCCCGTGGCGCGGTGGATGATGGAAAGCGCCATCGTCAGGGTGACGCGATAGGTCTGCAAATGGGGCGATAGCGGTCGTTCGATCCTGGCGGTCATTCGGCGGCTTTTATGTTGTGTGGAACCGCGGCCGGCCCATGGGGATGCGCGGTAGATGAATTCTATTTACGGAGTCGAATCAGTCCGCGCAACGACCAAATCGCTCGGAATCGAACCACCGTTCATTGCTAGGAGACCACGAAACGCAATTAATCATCGGCTTGGTATACCACGGCCTTTTGGCACGGTTTAAGAATTGAATGCTAATTCTTTTCATTGGTCGACGCGGGGCTATGCACTGAGCGGATCGATGCTGCGCCAACGCGCGACGAGATAATCGACGAAGGCCCCCGATCTTCGCGAAGCCGGCCGCGACGGCTGAAACATCAAGTGCAATGGAACTGGCGCCGGCTCGTAATCGACCAGCTGCGCACCAGATGGCCGGCGGCCAGATCGGCCTCGGCCTGCCACGACGGCACGCGCACGATGCCGACGCCTTCTTTCCCAACCGTGGCGAGTGCATCGAGGCTATTCATCCAGAGCCGACCGGATATGCGGATTTTGCGGCCTGCTTTGAAGCAGCTAAGTCTCGCGGGCGGCCGTGCAGATGCGCGGCCGCAGGTGCTGAACGCGGAATGCTCAAAGACATGATGGCCGGCCTCGATCCCAAAGAGCTCATCGAACTCGCCTTGCTTCTGATCGCGGTCGGGGCGCTGTCGGGATTTCTGGCCGGCGTGTTCGGCATCGGCGGCGGTGCGATCCTGGTGCCGGTGTTCTACGAATGCTTTCGGCTGGCCGGCGTGCCGCTGGAGGTACGGATGCCGCTCTGCATCGGCACCTCGCTTGCGATCATCATCCCGACCTCGATCAGCTCGTTTCGCGCCCATTACGCCCGTGGCGCCGTCGACATGGAGATCCTCAGGCGCTGGTGGCTGCCGATCGTGATCGGGGTGGTCGCCGGGAGCGTCACCGCACGCTTTGCGCCGGAACGCCTGTTTAAGATCGTGTTCGTGATAGTGGCGTGGTCGGCAGCGGCGCGGCTGCTGCTCGCGCGCGACAACTGGAAGCTCGGCGACAAGATCCCGACCGGACCGCTGATGCGCGTCTATGGCTTCTTCATCGGGCTGCTTTCGACGCTGATGGGCGTTGGCGGTGGCCTGTTCGCGAACTTGCTGATGACGTTCTACGGCCGGCCGATCCACCAGGCGGTGGCGACCTCATCGGCGCTCGCCGTGCTGATCTCGATCCCCGGCGCGCTCGGCTACGTCTATGCCGGCTGGCCCGCGGCGGCGCGTTTTCCCGATGTCACCGCGCTGCAGCTGCCGTTCTCGATCGGCTATGTGTCGCTGATCGGGGCTGTGCTCGTGATGCCGACCAGCTTGCTCACCGCGCCGCTCGGCGTCCGCGCCGCGCATGCGATGTCGAAGCGGAACCTGGAGATGGCGTTCGGCGCGTACCTTTTCATCGTCGGCGGGAGGTTCGTGATCAGCTTGTTGTGAGGCGTGTAGCCGAATGGAGCGCAGCGAAATCCGGGACCGATCTGTCCATCTGCCAGAACCCCGGATTGCGCTGCGCTCCATCCGGCTACGGCGGCGAACTACTTCGCGTAAATCTTCGCGTAAGTATCCCGCAAAATGTTCTTCTGCACCTTGCCCATGGCGTTGCGCGGCAGTTCGTCGACCACGAACACGCGCTTGGGCATCTTGAATTTCGCGAGCCGTCCGTCCAGCGCCTGCAGCACGCCCGCTTCGGTGACCTCGGCGCCCCTGTTGCAGACCACGACGGCGGTGACGCCTTCGCCGAAATCGGCATGCGGCACGCCGATCACGGCGGATTCGATCACGCCCGGCATGGCGTCGATCTCGCTTTCGATTTCCTTCGGGTAGACGTTGAAGCCGCCCGAGATCACCAGGTCCTTGCCGCGGCCGAGAATGTGCACGTAGCCCTTGGGATCGATCTTGCCTAGATCGCCGGTGATGAAGAAGCCGTCGTCGCGGAATTCGGATTTTGTCTTCTCCGGCATCCGCCAGTAACCCTTGAAGACGTTCGGGCCCTTGACCTCGATCATGCCGATCGCGTCGCGCGCGAGCTCCTTGCCGGTTTCGGGATCGGTGACGCGGACGGAAACGCCGGGCAGGGGATGGCCGACCGCGCCGGGCACGCGCTCGCCGTCATAGGGGTTCGACGTGTTCATGTTGGTTTCGGTCATGCCGTAGCGTTCGAGCACGGCGTGGCCAGTGCGCGCGGCCCATTCGCGGTGGGTATCGGCGAGCAGCGGCGCGGAGCCCGAAATGAACAGCCGCATGTGGCTGGTCGATTCCTTGGTCAGCGCCGGACTCTGCAACAGCCGGGTGTAGAAGGTCGGTACACCCATCATCACGGTGGCGCGCGCCATCAGCTTGACGATCATTTCAGGATCGAACTTCGGCAGGAAGATCATCGAGGCGCGGGCGAACAGGGTGACGTTGCTCGCCACGAACAGGCCGTGGGTGTGATAGATCGGCAGCGCGTGGATCAGCACGTCCTTGTCCGTGAAGCGCCAGTAGTCGACCAGGCTGTAGGAGTTTGACGCGAGATTGTCGTGCGTCAGCATCGCGCCCTTGGAACGGCCTGTCGTGCCCGAGGTGTAGAGGATCGCGGCGAGATCGTCGTTGGCGCGCGCGACGGTCGCAAACGCAGCTTCAGCCTTGGCAGCGGCGTCCGTCAGCGATCCCTTGCCGTCGGGCCCAAGCGTTTCGACTTTTGCCTTCACCTTGGCCGCGATCGCGCCGATGCCTTCGGCCTTCGAGGGGTCGCACACGACCAGCGACGGCTCGGCGTCGGAGATGAAGTAGTCGAGTTCGTTGAGCGTGTAGGCGGTGTTGAGCGGCAGATACACCGCTCCCGCACGCACGGTCGCAAGATACAGCACCAGTGCAGGCACTGATTTTTCGGCCTGGGCTGCGACGCGGTCACCGGGCTTGACGCCGCGCGCAACCAGCACGTTCGCCATCTGGCCGGCGCGGGCAATCAGATCGCCATAGCTGATGCGCGTGCCGTCGAGCATTTCGATCGCGAGCCGGTTCGGATCGTCGAGCGTGTCGAACAGGCGGGAAAACAGGTTGGCGTTGGCGGTCGTGTTCATGCAACATTCCCTGAGAGGGCGCTGGCCAGCGGAATTTCGCCGGCTGGATTAGCAAGAACGCCCCTCATAAAGCAACGGAGACAGTTTGCATGACAAATAGCGGGAAACGCGTGGCCTGGGTGACGGGCGGTGGCAGCGGGATCGGCGCGTCAGGGGCAGAATTCCTGGCGGCGGATGGCTGGACCGTGGTGGTTTCGGGACGGCGGAAAGAGGCCCTCGACAAGGTCGTGGCCGATATCGCCAAAAAGGGCGGCAAGGCCGAGGCGATCGCGCTCGATGTCAGCAACAAGGCCGATGTGGAAAAGGCGGCCGACCAGATTCTCGCCAAACACGGCCGGATCGATCTTCTCGTCAACAGCGCCGGCATCAACGTGCCGAAGCGCAGCTGGGCCGATATGGAACTGGAGGGCTGGGACAAGGTCGTCGATATCAACCTGAACGGCGTGCTCTACTGCATGCGCGCGGTGCTGCCGGCGATGAGGAAGCAGAAGGACGGCTGCATCATCAACGTCGCGTCCTGGGCCGGCCGTCACGTCTCGAAAATGCCGGGCCCGGCCTACACCACCACAAAACATGCGGTGCTGGCGCTGACCCATTCCTTCAACATGGACGAATGCGTCAACGGCCTGCGCGCCTGCTGCCTGTCGCCCGGCGAGGTCGCCACCCCGATCCTGAAACTGCGACCCGTGGTGCCGTCGGAGGAGGAGCAGGCGAAAATGCTGCAGCCGGAAGATTGCGGCCGCACCATCGCCTTCGTCGCCAGCATGCCGCCGCGCGTGTGCATGAACGAGATCCTGATCAGCCCGACGCATAATCGCGGATTCATCCAGACGCCGCATAACAGGGATTAGTCCCGGTAACCCTCCGGCGATATGGGGCTCCGTCATTGCGAGGAGCGCCAGCGACGAAGCAATCCATACCTTTGCTTACGGCACGATGGATTGCTTCGCTTCGCTCGCAATGACGGTGGCGCACGGCCCGCCCCCGCAAAAGTTTCAGCCATCACGATAATTTATTCGCCGAAACCGGCCGAAAAACCTCCCGTAGCTCGCCCAACGACGACGAAATCAACCCGGTCAATCGACTTGGCGTCGTTGTTTTCATCACCGGCGGATGCCCCGCCGGCCATCACAATCCTCGGGAGAAGATTCCATGTCCAAACGTATTGCACTTCTGTCCGCCGCCGTGTTCAGCGCACTGGCTTTCACCGCCACCATCACCGCGCCCGCCAGCGCGGAGGAAAAGACCGTGATGGTCGGGGGTGCGGCGATGTTCCCCTCCAAGAACATCGTCCAGAACGCCGTCAACTCGAAGGATCACACCACGCTGGTTGCCGCGGTGAAGGCTGCCGGCCTGGTCGAAACCCTCGAAAGCAAGGGCCCGTTCACGGTGTTCGCGCCGACCAACACCGCCTTCGGCAAGCTGCCGGCCGGCACCGTCGAGACGCTGGTGAAGCCTGAGAACAAGGCGACCCTGACCAAGATCCTCACCTACCATGTCGTGCCCGGCAAGCTCGCCGCGTCCGACCTGACCGATGGCAAGAAGCTGAAGACCGCCGAGGGCGAGGAACTGACCGTCAAGAAGTCCGACGGCAAGACCTGGATCGTCGACGCCAAGGGCGGAACCTCGATGGTCACGATCTCGAACGTCAATCAGTCGAACGGCGTGATCCATGTGGTCGACACCGTGCTGATGCCGGCGTCCTGAGCTCCCGCGCGCCCCTGACTGGTCCCAACAGGGCGTGTGGATTGGCGAGCCGGGGCGACCCGGCTCGCTTTTTTGTGAACCCGATACGCGCCGTGCATCGATCTGATAGCGTCACGGCAGTAACGGAAAGCCGGTTCCCGGCGTATAAACGATATCGAATTGCCTTTTTGTTTGACGCGTTTTCTTTAAGTGAACCGGTACCCACTTCACTGGAAAACGCTACCACGGGAAAAAGCCATGTCGGCCCTCACAGTCAGCGACGAACACACCGCGTCATCCAAGGCCAAGGTCATCCAGCCGGCCTGGGTGCGGGCGCTGCATTGGACCAACGCCTTCGCGATGGTTTTGATGATCATGTCGGGATGGCAGATCTACAACGCCTCGCCGCTGTTCGATTTCCGCTTCTCCTCGAGCATCACGCTGGGCGGCTGGCTCGGCGGTGCCCTGCTCTGGCATTTCGCCGCGATGTGGCTGTTGATGGTCAACGGCCTGATCTATCTGACTGTGGGTCTCGCCACCGGCCGCTTCCGCAAGAAGCTGCTGCCGATCACGCCGGAGGGTGTGATCTCCGATACCAAAGCGGCGCTGACCGGCAAGCTGTCGCACGACGATCTCACCAAATACAACTACGTGCAGAAGCTGCTTTACGCCGGAATCATCGTCGTCGGCATCCTCATCGTGCTGTCCGGCCTGGCGATCTGGAAGCCGGTCCAGTTGCAATACCTGACGGCGCTGTTCGGCGGCTACGATGCCGCCCGGTACGTCCACTTCTTCTGCATGGCGGCGATTGTCGCCTTCATGGTGGTTCATGTCGCGCTCGCCCTTCTGGTGCCGAAGAGCCTGCGCGCCATGATCATCGGCCGCTAACTTAAAGGGAGCACGGTCATGGGCCGCATGCGCAATCTCCTGATCCCCGGCGTCGACAAGACGCTTCTGGTCCGAGACGCCGTCAAGACCATGCCGGACCTGACGCGCCGCCGTTTCATCTCGGGCGGCGCCAGCCTCGGCGCGCTGACGCTGCTCACAGGCTGCGACGTGACGGACAGTTTCTCGGCCGAGGAGATGCTGAAGCAGGTCTCGAAGTTCAATGACGGCGTGCAGGCGTTGATCTTCAACCCCAATGCGATGGCGCCGACTTTCTCGGAGAAAGACATCACCAAGCCTTTCCCGTTCAACGCCTATTACGACCTCGAGGACGCGCCGACGGTCGACGGCAAGACCTGGAAGCTCGAGGTGCGCGGGCTTGTCGAGAACAAGAAATCCTGGACGCTGGAAGAACTCTATCAATTGCCGCAGGTCAAACAGATCACGCGCCACATCTGCGTCGAAGGCTGGAGCGCGATCGGAAGCTGGACCGGCACGCCGTTGCGCGATTTCCTGAAACTGGTCGGTGCCGACACGCGCGCCAAATATGTCTGGTTCCAGTGTGCCGACAAGGACGGCTACAATTCGCCGCTCGACATGGCGACCGCACTGCATGCGCAGACCCAGATGACGTTCAAGTTCGGCGACGAGATCCTGCCGCGCGCCTACGGTTTTCCGATGAAGATCAGGGTGCCGACCAAACTCGGCTTCAAGAATCCGAAATACGTGATCTCGATGGAAGTCACCAACGACTACAAGGGCGGCTTCTGGGAAGACCAGGGGTATAATTCGTTCAGCGGGAGTTAGAACTCCCACCGTCATTGCGAGCGAAGCGAAGCAATCCACTTCTCGGTTTTCTTCGACATGGATTGCTTCGTCGCTTCGCTGCTCGCAATGACGGACGCCGCGCGCTGGGAATTGTGGGTGGGCAAAGCGAAGAGTGCCCACCATTAGCAACGTGCGAGATGATGGTGGGCACGGCGCAAATGCGCCTTCGCCCGCCCTACGTTTTCTTCCCCACCTTCCTCTGAAACGCCGACAGTACCGCCCCCAGCGCCAGCATCGCGGCGGATACATTCAGCGCAAACGACAGGCTGCCCACCGCGTCCGTGATCGCGCCGACGACGATCGGGCCGAGCGTCTGGCCGATGCCGAATGAAATCGTCATCGCCGCAATCGCGGTCGGCCAGGCCTGCGGCGGATAGTTGAAGCGGACGAAAGCCGTGGTGGAGCCGACCACCGCAAAAAACGCGACGCCGAACACCAACGCCGATATCGCCAGCAGCCATACCGAGTGTCCGAAGATCGGCAGCGCCGCGCCGATGGCGTTGGTGCCGAGAATGATCGTGGTGGCGAGGCCGCCGCGGTCGAGCGCAAGCACGCGCCGCCACACCCATGGAGTCACAAATGCACTGAGGCCGATCAGGCTCCAGAATGCGCTCTGTGCTACCGCGCCGCCACCGGCGTCGCGCACATAGGCGATCATGAAGGTCATGTAAGCAATGTAGCCGGCGCCAAACAGGAAGTAGCCGGTGAGGTAGATCAGGACCGGTGTTACCGCGAATTTGGCCGCAGCCGTCTCAGTGGCCATGGCGCCGGCATGGAGCGGCGCGAGCAGCACGGGGATCGTCATGATGACCGCCAGCCCCGTCATCGCCCACCAGACGATCCACCACGACCCCGGCCCAAATCCCTGCAAGACAAACGGCGCCACCAGCCCCGACGCCAAAATGCCGATCCCGGGTCCGGCATAGAACAGGCTGAGCAGAAAATTCGCTCGTTCGGGGCGCGACTGCGCGATCGTCGCGGCCAGCGCGCCGCCGCCGACAAATCCGGCCGCGGCGCCGACACCTGCCAGAAGCCGGGCGAAACTCAGCACGTAGAAATTGCCTGAGACGGCGCACAGCGCCAGCGACAGCACGCAGGCCAGCGTTCCCCATCGCACCGATGCGGCCAGCCCAAAAGTCCTGATCATGCGCGAGGCGAGAAGGGCGCCCGCGAGATAGCCGGCCGCATTGATGGTGTTCATGAATCCGGCCGCGGAATAAGACCAGAGAAGCGAATCACGCATATCCGGCAGCACCAGCGCATAGGCAAAGCGTCCGATTCCGAGACCGACAGTGGGCGCCAGCGACAGGATGAGGATCAGCCGTGCGGGATGGGCGTAGAGCTGGGGAACGTCTGGGGATCGCACTGAAAACTCCGGCAGGTCGGTATTGTGGCAGGCGCATACGGGCTTGCACAGGTGCCGTCTCCGCAACGGTGTCTTGCCGATCCTGCAACAGGATCAACCGATCAGCACCAGCACGACGCCAAGCACCGTCAGCGCGGCCCCGGCCACGATGCGCGCGGTGATCTCGATATGCTTGAGCAGCATCGCGCTCAGCCCCACCGTGACCAGCGGATAGATCGCGGCGAGCGGCGCCACCAGCGTGATCGGACCGTTGCGGACCGCGGCGAACAGCGTGAGCGCGCTCAAGCCGTTGCTGATGCCGGTCATTGCGAACCAGAACAGGCCCGCGCGCGGCGCCTGCACGACAAAGCTGCCCTTGCGGATGCGCTGCACCGTCAGCACCACCAGCGATGACATGACGTAGCCGATCAGGCAGGCCCAGAGCGGGCTTGGCCAGACGATGAGCCCGAGTTTGACGATCGGCGGCACCACGCCGCGGACCAGCGCGCTGCATAGCGGCAGGAGCAGGGCCCAGCTCCGCCAATGGCCGAGATCGCGCGGCCGGGTCACGGTGATGATCCCTGCACCGGCGACCGCAACGACAAGGCCGAGGAGTTGCGGCGGATGCAGCGGCTCATGCAGCAGGATCACCGCCGTCGTCACTGCGAAGATCGGTGCGAGGTTGCCGAGCGTCGAGGTGATGACCGGCCCGAGCGCCCGGTTCGAGGCGAAGGTCAAGAGCGTCAGCGAGGCCGGGAAGAACAGGCCGATGGCGATGAATATGGGGAGACCGCGCCAGACCACGGGCTCGCCCTGGAGGATCAGCGGCGACAGCAGCAGGAACAGCAGCGTGAAGGAGGGGACGCTGATTGCGGCCCCCGACAGCGGTTCGACGGTCCGCAAGCCCAGCTGCGCCAGAACGACGCCGGCGCCCAGGAAGCCCGCCGAAGCGAAGGCGTAGATAATGGCTGATGTCATGAGGTCCGTCTTGGTGCCTTCTCGGGGGCTGCGGGTTGCTCTTTCCCTACCATTCTGGCCCTGTTTTCTGCGCCTTGCCAATCCGCTTCCGGCGCTTTAGCACTCCGCCCGACCCGTCATTCCGGGGCGCGGCGAAGCTGCGAACCCGGAATCCATTCGCCCGCTGGGACCCGTGGCCGGCATGGATTCCGGATCGCCTCGGCTCGCGCTCGGCGTCCGGAATGACGACCCGCGATCTAAAAGGACCTGACCATGGCGACCCATAAACTGCTGCTTCTCCCAGGCGACGGCATCGGCCCCGAAGTGATGGGGGAGGTGCAGCGCCTGATCGACTGGCTGAACAAGGAGGGGATCGCGAGGTTCGAGACCGAGCAGGGTCTGGTCGGCGGTTCCGCCTATGACGCGCACAAGGTGTCGATCTTGGAAGGCGACATGGCCAAGGCCATGGCTGCGGACGCCATCATCTTCGGCGCGGTCGGCGGGCCGAAATGGGACAGCGTTCCCTACGAGGTGCGGCCCGAGGCTGGTCTCTTGCGGCTGCGCAAGGATCTCGGCCTGTTCGCCAATCTGCGCCCCGCCGTCTGCTACCCGGCGCTGGCGGATGCTTCCAGCCTGAAGCGCGAGGCGGTCGAAGGCCTCGACATCATGATCGTGCGCGAGCTCACCGGCGGCGTCTATTTCGGCGAGCCGAAGACCATCATCGACCTCGGCAACGGCCAGAAGCGCGCCATCGACACGCAAGTTTACGACACCTATGAGATCGAGCGCATCGGCCGCGTCGCCTTCGATCTGGCGCGCAAGCGCCGCAACAAGGTGACCTCGATGGAAAAGCGCAATGTCATGAAGTCGGGCGTGCTCTGGAACGAGGTCATGACGGCGCTGCATGCGCGCGAATACAAGGACGTGACGCTCGAGCATCAACTCGCCGATTCCGGCGGCATGATGCTGGTGAAGGCGCCGAAGCAGTTCGACGTCATCGTCACCGACAATCTGTTCGGCGACATGCTGTCCGATATCGCGGCGATGCTGACCGGCTCGCTCGGCATGCTGCCCTCGGCCTCGCTCGGCGAAATCGACGCCAAGACCAAAAAGCGCCGCTCGCTGTTCGAGCCGGTGCATGGCTCGGCGCCCGATATCGCGGGCCAAGGCCTCGCCAATCCGATCGCGATGATCTCCTCGTTCGGGATGGCGCTGCGCTATTCCTTCGACATGGGCGCGCTGGCCGACAAGGTCGATGCGGCGATTGCGGCGGTGCTCGCCAGCGGTCTTCGCACCGCTGATATCAAGTCCGAGGGCACGACTTCTGCCTCAACCACGCAGATGGGCGAGGCGATCCTGAAGGAGTTGCAGAAGCTGCATGCGTAGCGATTTGTAGGGTAGGCAAAGCGTAAGCGTGCCCACCAGCTTATGCGCAAGGAAAAATGGTGGGCACGGCGCGAAGCGCGCCTTTGCCCACCCTACATTTTCCAGATCAATACAGCGGGAAGCGCTGCGGATAGCCGCCCATGTCCGATGGCGGGTTGAGCGGCTGGCGGTCGATCGGGCGGTTGAGGTTTTCGCGCGCGAAGGTCGGATAGCCGATCTCCGGCGGGAAGGCGTAGTCCTGGAACTTGCGGTCGCCCGGCAACACTTCCGTGCCGGCATCGAGCCAGGAGCGCGTGGTGACGTAGACGCGGGTGCGCGGCCCCTGCTGGTACGACCGGTTGGGACCGTTCGGGCCATAATAGGGACGACCGTCCCGGTCATATTTCTGCTTGGACTGGGCGCTGGCGGAAGCCGAGCCGAGCGCGACGAGGGCAGCCGCAGCAAGCAACATCGCGAGCTTGCTCGCAGCGGGGAATTTTCGGGTCATTGCATCCTCGTCATTGTCCGCCCTTGACGGGCTGGCGGATCGCCAAATCTGGTTGCCGGCATTGTAGCCACGGCGGGACTATCGTCGCTAGGTCAATTGCGCCACACCGCGCTGGAATAATGCGGCGCGAAGCGAAAAAGTTTCATGAAAACCAGTGTCTTGGCTGCTTGTTGCCACAATTGTGAGGGGCTGCCGAAGCAGGCCCCGCCAACGGTGGATTACAGGGCGCCGCGCAAATGCGGGTTATCGGCGCCTGTCACCCAATCCGCCGATAAGGCCGGCACGCCCGATGTCGCGCAATCGCTGCGTCTGACTTCAGCATGGGCGAACAATTCCGTCAGTTTTGTATCGTTTCCGGCGGTCAGCAGGATGAGCCGGTTCAGGATGCAGCCGATCGCCGTGCGGCGGGCTGGCAAATCCTCGCCCAGGCATGACCAGCCGGAGAAACGGAATTTCGGCTCATCGATATGCTTGAAAAATCGGAGGCAGGAGCGGGAGGCCTCCGCGCCGCCGACCCGGCGAAACAGGGTTACGGCGCCGAACTTGCTGTCGATGAGTCCTGCCGCCTCCAACTCGCGCGGGCCAGCCGGGTCCATCCTTGCGGCAAGGTAGCCGGCCGCCGAGCCGACCTGATCGATTTCGTCACCCGGACGATAGATTTCGAGTTCAGCGACCGGCGTGCCGCCGGTGCCGCTCCAGTAGAACACGTCCTTGCGGCCGCCCTCGGGATGCCGAAAAACTTCATAAGTCTCTGTCTTACCTGGGAAAATGAGATGGCTTACCGCGAACGCGGGCGTAGTGCGTCCGGCCTGGCTCCAGGTTTTGGGTGACGTCTCCATCGCCACAACATCGGGTAGATGGTGCCATAGCGCGATACCGCAAATGGCCATCAGCGCCAGCGTCATCAGATAGGCGCAGAGCCGTGCCAGCGTGCCGCAGACCTCGTCCACGAAGCTTGCCAGCGCTGGTCGGATGCTCAGCGTATAGTAGGAATTGGCCGGATCGGCCGGAAACGAATGCATCAAACGCCCAAACACAGCCGTCAAACGTTGTCATATCGGCGTTTCTCGCATAGAAGCGCTGCCTTCCCCCTTTCCGCTTGACGCGGCGGGGCGGCATTTTTCCTCGGAGAGTGAACGATGGGTTACAAAGTCGCTGTCGTCGGTGCGACCGGCAATGTCGGGCGCGAAATGCTCAACATTCTCGACGAGCGCAAATTCCCCGCCGACGAGGTCGTGGTGCTGGCCTCGCGCCGCAGCGTGGGCGTTGAAGTCTCCTATGGCGACCGCACCCTGAAGGTCAAAGCGCTCGAGCACTATGACTTCTCCGACGTCGACATCTGCCTGATGTCGGCGGGCGGCTCGGTGTCGAAGGAATGGTCGCCGAAGATCGGCGCCGCCGGTGCGGTCGTGATCGACAATTCGTCGGCCTGGCGGATGGATCCGGACGTGCCGCTGATCGTGCCCGAGGTCAATGCGGATGCGGTCGCGGGCTTTGCCAAGAAGAACATCATCGCCAACCCGAACTGCTCCACGGCGCAGCTCGTGGTCGCGCTGAAGCCGCTGCACGACAAGGCCACCATCAAGCGGGTCGTGGTCGCGACCTATCAATCGGTCTCGGGCGCCGGCAAGGATGCGATGGACGAATTGTTTTCGCAGACCAAGGCCGTCTACACCAACAGCGAGCTGATCAACAAGAAATTCCCGAAGCGTATCGCCTTCAACGTCATCCCCGAGATCGACGTGTTCATGGAGGACGGCTACACCAAGGAAGAGTGGAAGATGATGATGGAGACCAAGAAGATTCTTGATCCCAAAATCAGGCTCACCGCCACCTGCGTGCGTGTGCCGGTGTTCGTCGGCCATTCGGAGGCCGTCAATATCGAATTCGAGAACCCGATCACGGCCGATGAGGCGCGCAACATCCTGCGCAATGCGCCGGGATGCCTGGTGATCGACAAGCACGAGCCCGGCGGCTACGTCACGCCGTATGAGGCGGCGGGCGAAGACGCGACCTATATCAGCCGCATCCGTGAGGACAACACCGTCGAGAACGGCCTGTCGCTGTGGTGCGTGTCGGATAACTTACGCAAGGGCGCCGCGCTGAATGCGATCCAGATCGCCGAATGCCTGATCAACCGCAAGCTGATCAGCGCCAAGAAGAAGGCAGCATAAGTCGAATTTGTGATTCGCAGGGTGGCAAAGCGAAGCGAGCCCACCATTCAGCATTGCGATCGAGGACAGATGGTGGGCATGGCGCGGTGCGCCTTTGCCCATCTCTACGCAGCTATTCGCCATTTCTGACGCTGCGAAATTCCTTCGCCTCCTGGTCGAGCACGAACAGCGAGCCCTCGGCGACGCCGAAATAGGCGCCGTGCAATTCCGTCTCGCCGCGCTCGACGCGGCTGCGCACGAACGGAAACGTCATCAGGTTTTCGAGGCTGCGGAACACCGCGGCCTTCTCGATCCGCGTGGTGAAATCCTGCCGGGTCTCGCGTTCGCGCTGGCCGACCTTTTCGCCCGGCTTGATGAACATCGCCATCCAGCGGCCGATGAAATCGCCCGGCGACAGCGGATCGATATCGTCGATGAAGGCGCGGATGCCACCGCATTGCGCGTGGCCGAGCACCACGATGTGCTTTATGCGCAGCACCTGCACCGCGTATTCCAGCGCCGCCGAGACGCCATGGGCGCCGCCGTCCGGCTGGAAAACCGGCACCAGATTGGCGACGTTGCGCACCACGAAGAGTTCGCCGGGGCCGGCGTCGAAGATCACTTCCGGCGAGACGCGCGAATCGCAGCAGCCGATCACCATCACGGCGGGCGACTGGCCCCGCTCGGAAAGTTCCCGGTAGCGCGTCTGTTCGGTCGGCAGACGCTGCGAGGTAAAGGCCCGGTAGCCGTCGAGCAGATGTTGCGGGAATGGAGCCATGGTGTCCTGTCCGTATCGGGCATGGCTAACCATAAGCCGATGACGGGAACAAGACTTTCGGACCCCGGTTTGAAATGGTAGGGCGGGGGGTTCGAAGCCTCCAGAGGAACCAGCCCATGATCCGTCCGCGCCGCAGCCTGTTATTCATGCCGGGATCGAACGCGCGGGCGCTGGAAAAGGCGCGCAACCTGCCCGTCGACGGCATCATTCTCGACCTCGAGGATTCGGTGGCGCCGGACGCCAAGGCTGTGGCCCGCGACCAGATCGCCAAGGCGATTGCGGCCGGCGGGTTCGGCAAGCGCGAGGTTCTGATCCGCGTCAACAGCCTCGATACGCCCTGGTGGGTCGACGACGTCACCATGGCCGGCAAGGCCAGGCCCGACGGGATTCTGGTTCCCAAGATTTCCACCGTGGCCGATCTCAACGCCATCGCAAACCGCCTGAGCGACATCAACGCCGACATGTCCATCCGGGTATGGGCGATGATCGAGACCGCGCGCGCCGTGCTCGATGCCGACAAGCTGGCGGCGGCGTCGAAGGATTCGGAAACCCGGCTTGCGGGCTTCGTGTTTGGGCCGAACGACATTTCGCGGGAGACACGTATCCGCATGCAGCCGGGCCGTGCCGCGATGATCCCCATGATCACGCACTGCATCCTGGCGACGCGCGCGCACGGGCTCGAAATTCTCGACGGGCCCTACAGCGACATCAGCAATATCGACGGCTTTGCGGTCGAATGCGCGCAGGGCCGCGATCTCGGCTTCGACGGCAAGACGCTGATCCATCCGAGCCATATCGAGGCCTGCAACGCCATCTTCACGCCGCCGGCGGAAGAGGTCGAGCAGGCGCGCAAGATCATCGCGGCGTTCGAAAAGCCGGAAAACGCCTCACGGGGCGCCATCCAACTCGACGGGCGGATGGTGGAGCGGCTACACGCCGACATGGCGCGGCGGACGATTACGATTGCCGACGCGATCGCGGCGATGGGGAACTAGATTCCTGAGTTGACGCGTTTTCTTGACGCGAACCGGCCCCACTTCGCTGGAAAGCGCTTTAATTGCGCTTCAGGCTCAGGATGTAATTCGTGAGATCGTCGGCCTCACCGGGCGCGATGATGAGATTGGGCATCCGATGATGGCTGGTCTTGAAAAATACCTTCAACGATAGCGCCGTGGTCGATGCCCGGTTGGCGATCGCGACGAAATCCGGCGGGCCGCCTCTGGTTCCCACGGTCGCAGCCTCGATCGCGTGGCAATCCTTGCACCAAGCCTCGGCGAGACGATGCCCGGCCGAGGCGCTGTCTGACGGCAGCGGGGCGCCGTTCGCATTATGCAGCCGCACGAACAACAGCACCGCAAGGCCTGCGGCAACTGCGATCAAAATTTGCAGCCAAGTGGAACGCGCCATTTTCGGCAACCCCTGCAGGACGTCCTTACTGGTTCACCGCTGGCCAAGACCATCGATCGTATCGGCGTTTCCGCAATATTCCTCATAATGCGCAGCGGCGGTGCCGGCGGCGAGATCGCGGTCGCACTGGCGCTTGTGGTTGCACAGTGAGCAGACGCGTTCCATGTCGCGCAGCACGAGGGGCTCGCTCCGCGCCAGATCCTCCTGGTCGATGCCAAGCGCCTGCAGCATCTTCGGCAGCTCGTCGGCGGCATGCGGTCCCTGGCGAACCAGCGCCTCCAGGTCGGCGGAAGACATCCGCAATTCGCTGGCGATCCGGTCGAAATTGGCGGCATCCATCTCGCGCATTTCCTTCAACTCGCGCCGGTGCTTCAGCCATTCGCCGAAGGTGTCGACCACGAGGCTGACGACGGGATAGGGCTTTTCCTGAATGGTCATGGCACGGTTCCCTTGAGTAGTTCCAATGACCGAAGGCTAGGGCAGATCGCGCGGGCGTCGTTGCGCTGGATCAAACTGGGGAAGCGGCGCGCCACGGCTATTTGCCGAACTTCTCCGCTGCCCAGGCATAAAGGCTGCCGGGAATGGGCTTTTCGCCGCCGCGGCCCTTTGGCGAGATGTGCAGGCCGATGATTTGGGGATCGGCGAGCAGGCCTGAAAAATCCGTTGGCTCGAAGAACAGCTTCGGCTCGGCGTGGACCGCGTAGAAGGACTGCTTCGGCAGCGCGTGCTGCAATCGGTTCGAGCGGCGCGCGAGCGCGGTCAGTGCGGCGGGGCCATAGATCGCGACGCGGATGTCGGAGAGCCGGTTCGACCGGCCGCGCAACTGCCGCAGCGCGAAGGTGAGGCGATGCCGCCACGCCAGCCAGTCCGGCGTCAGATCGTCCTGTTCCATCAGGTTTTCGAACGCCAGCACGATCGGATCGTCCGGCGGCAGGTACAGCACCGAATTGCCGAGCTGGTGCGGCCGTTCCCAGGCGAAATAGGGTTTTGCCGGATCGATCTCGACGGGCTTGAGCAGCAGCACGTCGGCGTCGAGCCACAGTCCGGCTCGCTCCGCCATCAGCCGCATCCGGAAGAAATCGCTGAACTGCAGGATGGTCCAGTCGCGCCAGCTCCCATCCGGCTCGGGCGGACGCAGCCGCTCGGAAAAGGAATGCGGCAGGATCGCCTCGGCCTCGGCATTGCCGACGCCGTCGGGCAGGCCCGGCAATGGATCGAAACTGTAGACCGTGACCTTGTGGCCGGCAGCGACCTGCGACCGCAGGCAGGTCAGCCGCAGCCCGTCGAGCCGGCCGTGCCAGAAGGTGACGACGTCAGGCCGCATCCGCGTCGCCTCCGCTTAACGAAAGAGCCCCGATGCGATCGGGGCTCTCGTAACACGAACAGGTAACACGGTCAGGCCCAGGCGCGCTCTTTCTTCAGCCTCGCCTCGTAATCGTCGATCGACGACTTCTTTTCCATGGTCAGGCCGATGTCGTCGAGGCCGTTCATCAGGCAGTGCTTGCGGAACGGGTCGATCTCGAACTTCACCTTGCCGCCGTCGGGACCGCGGATCTCCTGGTTGGCGAGATCGATGGTCAGCGTCGCATTCGCGCCGCGCTCGGCGTCGTCGAACAGCTTGTCGAGGTCGTCCTGGGTGACGCGGATTGGCAGGATGCCGTTCTTGAAGCAGTTATTGTAGAAGATGTCGCCGAACGAGGTCGAGATCACGCAGCGGATGCCGAAATCCAAGAGCGCCCACGGCGCGTGCTCACGGCTGGAGCCGCAGCCGAAATTGTCGCCGGCGACCAGCACCTTGGCGTTGCGATAGGCCGGCTGGTTGAGGATGAAGTCCGGGTTCTCGCTGCCGTCATCCTTGTAGCGCTGTTCCGAGAACAGGCCCTTGCCGAGGCCGGTGCGCTTGATGGTCTTCAAATACTGTTTCGGGATGATCATGTCGGTGTCGACATTGATGATCTTCAGGGGGGCAGCTACGCCTTCCAGTGTGGTGAACTTTTCCATCGATCGCACTTCCCGGTTGAAGGGTGGGACAGGGGCGTTGATTTATCGCGAATATGGCCCCGGCAAAAGGCCAATTTGCGCAATCCTAGCCTGCGCAACCTAGCCGGCACCCGCCTCGATCGCCTCCATATCGGCGTCCGACAGCCCGAAATGGTGCCCGATCTCGTGGATCAGGACGTGGCGGACGATATGGCCCAGCGTTTCCTCATGTTCGGCCCAGTAATCCAGGATCGGACGGCGGTAGAGCCAAACCATGTTGGGCAGGCGGGCGATGTCCTGATTGCTCTGGTGCGGCAGGCCGATGCCCTGGAACAGACCGAGCAGGTCGAATTCGCTTTGGGCTTCCATCTCGTCGAGGACCTCATCGGTCGGAAAATCATCGACGCGGATGATCACGCCCTGGCACAGGGTTCGAAACGTCTTGGGCAGGCGCTCGAACACCTCATGCGCCATGGCTTCCATTTCGGCGAGCGAGGGGGCTTTTGCTTCGGTCCACATCAGGACGTATTTAGCGTGTGTTGTGCCCGGGCGCATACTGGTTTTGCGGAGTTGACCTCGGCGCGCCAATCGGTGACCGTACGGGGGATATAAGGCGTGGGTGGACTTAAGATGAAGCGGATTGTGACGGTCGCAATTTGGGCTGCTTTTGCCGGGCTCCTGCTCCCCGGTACGATGGCGCAGGCGCAGACGACATCGCCGGTGCTGCGGGTCGCGACGGCGCCGGAGCCGGCCGTCACGGATGTGTCCGCACAACGGCGGCGGCCGCTGCGGCGCGTGCCGATCTACCGGCAGGAATGGACGCCCGACGTCTACCCGCGCTACAACCCCGGCCCCAACGCCGTGCGCGATTGCACCGCGCATTATGTGCAGGAGTACCGGCCGAGCGGCACGGTGATCACCCCGCGCATGAACTGCTACTGGCGCCCGGGCTAGGTTTTTTCCCGCAGCATTTTTTATCGCTCATTTCGGTGACGCGGGTCGGGCCCGACTCTGCGGGCACTCCACGCTGAAGTCGCGGCGGCGTTCTGCGCCGATTTCGTGCGCAAGGATTGCGGCGAGCCGCGGCCGTCATCCATTCATGTTCGTGGCGCATTCATTCAGGACCCATTCAAGTCGCTGGCGTCAGTTTGCGTGCAGCGTTGCGGCGAGCGATTCGGCGCAGACGTGACACCCGACCCAAGGAGAGCATTCATGCAGTTCGCGAAAGTTCTTGTCACGAAAGTTTTTGGGCTCGCCGCCGTTGGCGCGTTGCTCGCGCTCGCTGCGCCGGCCGAGCGCGCCAATGCGCTGTCGCTCAGCAATCCCGGCGCGGCGGCGGCGGTTCAGGAAGATGCCAGGCTGGCGACAACGGAAGTGCATTGGCGGCATCACCGCCATCACCGTTGGCATCGCTGGCACCATCATCATCATCGTCATTGGCATCGCTGGTGAGGACGGTTTGATTGAAATCAATAGGCCCGCTTCATCGCGGGCCTATTTTCATTTTGGTCTCATCTGCGCGGATATCGCCGCCATTAAACTGGCACGATTGCTGCGCGTTATTTTGGTCACCAGATGAGCGTAAAGGAGTTCGCCATGAAAAGATTGATCGGAGCCGCAATTGTCGCTGGCGCCCTGGCATTGGTCGGGCCGGCAGCGATCGATTCGGCTGTTGCCGCGCCGCAAGCGAAGGCGCAAACCGCCGCTTCATCGGATGCGACCGACTTCAGTGCGCACCGGCGCCACTACCGGCGCTACTATCGATACGGCTACCGACCGTACTATCGGCCCTACTACAGGCCTTACTACTATGCGCGGCCCTATTACTATCGGCCGTATCCCTACTACTATCGGCCCTATCCCTACTATCGACCTTATCCTTACTTCGGAGTGGGGCCGTTCGGTTTCGGCTTTGGTGTGGGAGTTGGGCCGTACTGGTGACGGACTATTAGCCGACACGATCACGTAGAGGTAATCCCTTTCCGCACGCGTTCATCTTTGCGATCAGCGCATTCATGGCGCGTTCACGTGCCTGTCTCTAACGTCACGTTGGGAGCGACCGCAATGAAACGCGACGGGGACCAGCCGCAGAGCGGTTGAGGGCGCGCCGTCGCCGGTTAGGGAGGTTCATCCATGGCGTTATCCGATCCCGGACGCGGCCTTGTCCGCCGTCTGGGTGTAACGGCTGCGGCTCTGCTTGCGTTCGCAGCGGCATCACAACAGCGCGCCGAGGCGCTCTCGCTTGCAAGTCCCGGCGCGGCGCCTTCAGCGAAATTTGCAACCGACGGGCTTGCGACCGAAGTGCGGCATGGCGGCCATGGCGGCGGCGGCGGTTTTCGTGGCGGTGGAGGCGGTGGCTTCCGCGGCGGCGGGTTTCATGGCGGTGGATTCAGGGGTGGCGGCGCCGCGTTCCATGGCGGCGGGTTCAGAGGCGGTGGTGTTGCGATCCATCGCGGCGGCTTTCGCGCCGCGCCGGTGTTCCACGGCGGCGGTTATCGCTACGGATATCGCCAAGTCTATCACCGGCCGCACTTCCATCACCGGCATCACTTCCATCGCCGGTTCTACGCGCCGAGCTATTACGGATACCCATATTACTATGGCTACCGGCATCGCTACTGCCGCGTGATCTGGACCTATTACGGGCCGCGCAAGATCTGCCGCTATCGTCCGTGGTATCGTCACCACTGGCGCCACCGCTACTACGGATTCCCGTACCGCTATTGGTGAGACAGGTTGAAACAAAACAGGCGCCCGGTGGGGCGCCTGTTTTCATTAGCGGCAGAAGAATTTCGCGGCTCAATCCCAATCCTTGCCTTCCCAAGGCTTGATCTTCCACGGCGTCAGCTTCTCCATCCGCCACTGCTGCCAGTGTTCCGGCGGCCAGTGACTGAGGCGCGAGGCTTCCTTGGTGGCGACGGGCTGCAGGTCGACGATGCGCGGCGTCATGCGCCGCCGCACCTGCCGCGTCGCCTCGCTGATCATATCGACAAATTCTGGCTTGTCCGTCACGGTCGGGTCCCTCGCGAAAGCGCTTCGCAAGCGACCAGTCTGCACTTCGCCTGTTAACGTGGCGTTTCCGGAACGCCTCGCTATCTAGGCAAAGCAGGGTTAACGCCACTCCCTGATGTCGACAAAATGCCCGGCGATCGCCGCAGCTGCGGCCATGGCCGGCGACACCAGATGGGTGCGGCCTTTAAAGCCCTGGCGGCCCTCGAAATTGCGGTTCGAGGTCGAGGCGCAGCGCTCTTCCGGGGACAGCTTGTCGGGGTTCATCGCCAGACACATCGAGCAGCCCGGCTCGCGCCATTCGAAGCCGGCCTTGATGAAGATCTTGTCGAGCCCTTCGGCTTCGGCCTGTTCCTTCACGATGCCCGAACCCGGCACGATCATCGCATTGACGTGGGCGTTGACGGTCTTGCCTTCGGCGACCTTTGCGGCAGCGCGCAGATCCTCGATGCGGCCGTTGGTGCAGGAGCCGATGAAGACGCGGTCGAGCTTGATGTCGGTGATCTTCGTTCCCGCGGTCAGGCCCATATATTTCAGAGCGCGGTGTTTCGACAGCCGCTTGGCCTCGTCCGCGATCTTGTCGGGATCCGGCACGAAGCCTGTGATCGACACCACGTCCTCGGGCGAGGTGCCCCAGGTCACGATCGGCGGCAGTGTTGCTGCGTCCAGCCGGATCTCGTGGTCGAAATGCGCGCCCTCGTCCGAGCGCAGCTTTTCCCAATAACGCATCGCGGCGTCCCAGTCGGCGCCCTTCGGCGACTTCGGCCGACCCTTCAGGAATTCGAACGCTTTTTCGTCCGGCGCGATCAGGCCGGCGCGGGCGCCGCCCTCGATCGACATGTTGCAGACCGTCATGCGGCCCTCCATCGAAAGCGCGCGGATGGCGTCGCCGGCATATTCCAGCACATAGCCGGTGCCGCCGGCGGTGCCGATCTCGCCAATGATCGCCAGGATGATATCCTTGCCGGTGACGCCGTCGGGCAATTTGCCGTCGACCACCGCGCGCATGTTTTTTGCTTTTTTCTGAATCAGCGTCTGCGTCGCCAGCACATGCTCGACCTCGGAGGTGCCGATGCCGTGCGCCAGCGCGCCGAACGCGCCGTGCGTGGAAGTGTGGCTGTCACCGCAGACGATGGTGGTGCCGGGAAGCGTAAAGCCCTGCTCGGGGCCGATCACGTGGACGATGCCCTGACGCTTGTCGTGCTCGTTGTAATACTCGATGCCGAATTCCCTGGCGTTTTCCGCCATCACGCGCATCTGCTCGATGCTTTCCGGATCGGGATTGGGTTTCGAGCGGTCGGTGGTCGGGATGTTGTGATCGACGACGGCCAGCGTCTTCTCCGGCGCGTGAACCTTGCGGCCAGTGGCGCGCAGGCCTTCGAACGCCTGCGGCGAGGTCACCTCATGCACCAGATGGCGATCGATATAGAGCAGGCAGGTGCCGTCATCGGCTTCGTGCACCAGATGGTCGTTCCAGATCTTGTCATACAGCGTGGTCGGTTTGGACATGAGCGTCAGCTCCAAAATGAAATTCTGTGTGAGCGGTCAAGCGCGGATACGCGCAAGCAACGGACGTCGGCGCAGCTTCAAGCTGCGCGCGTAAGCTCAGACGTCGCCGACGTCGCGAACCGTCCGAAGAAGCGGCCGGGCAGGCGCGAGCGGTCGTCGATGACGACGCGCTGGGCGGTGCCGAAGGCGGCGCTGGTGTGATCTAGAACCATTCCAGTCTCATAGCACATGAGCTATCTAAGCGCGATATGCGTTTGTCGCCCACCGTCATTGCGAGCGAAGCGAAGCAATCCACCTTCCGCCCGGGACAGATGGATTGCTTCGTCGCTTCGCTCCCTTGCGCAAACGCTTCGCGTTTGTCGCAGGCAATGACGGGGAGGCACAATAAAAAGCGCGGGGCAAGCCCCGCGCTTTTCGTCACATCCCGTTTGGGACGAATTACTCGCCGACGGCGGTCGCGCGGTCTTGCTTCTCGACGATGCGGGCCGACTTGCCGCGCAGCTGGCGCAGGTAATACAGCTTGGCGCGACG
Source organism: Bradyrhizobium sp. AUGA SZCCT0283 (assembly GCF_018130385.1). Taxonomy (GTDB): domain Bacteria; phylum Pseudomonadota; class Alphaproteobacteria; order Rhizobiales; family Xanthobacteraceae; genus Bradyrhizobium. The sequence goes on from NZ_JAFCLU010000001.1 coordinate 687,800, forward strand.
CACCTTGCCGCGGCGCACCACCTTGATCGAGTCGATCATCGGCGACATCACGGGGAACACGCGCTCCACGCCTTCGCCGTAGGAAATCTTGCGGACGGTGAAGCTCTCGTTGAGCCCGCCGCCGGAACGGCCGATGCAGACGCCTTCATAGGCCTGCACGCGGGTGCGCTCGCCTTCGACCACCTTGACGTTGACGATCACGGTGTCGCCGGGGCCGAACTCCGGGATTACCTTGGTCGCCGACAGTTTATCGAATTGCTCTTTTTCGAGCTGTTGAATGAGGTTCATTGAAATCTCCATCGGCGGCGCGCCCAGCCAGTCCAGCGCGGGCTGCGCGAACGTCCTAGTATCCTGCCATTGCGCGGATTTGGCGCCCGTATAAGGCAAAGGCGGGCGCTTGTCACCCGTCTGTCGTTCTTTTTGTGCCTTTTTGGCCGGGCCTCGCGGCCCATAAATCCGGCCGCCGCACCCGGGTCAGCGCCTCGGCTTCGGCCTTTCGCCAGGCCGCCACTTTGGCATGGTCCCCCGAGATCAGGATTTCGGGGATACCGCGGCCCTCGAACTCCTGCGGGCGGGTAAATTGGGGGTATTCCAGTAGTCCTTCGGAGAAGCTTTCATCCTCGCCCGAGGCCTGTTTGCCCATCACTCCCGGCAGAAGCCGTACGCAGGCGTCGATCAGGGCCATCGCGGCGATCTCGCCACCGGACAGCACATAGTCCCCGATCGAGACTTCCTCGAGGTGTCGTGTTTCGATGACCCGTTGATCGACCCCCTCGAACCGGCCACAGACGATCAGGGGGCCGGGCCCGGCGGCGAGTTCTGCCACAAGCGACTGGGTCAATGGCTGACCCCGCGGGCTCATCAGCAGGCGAGGCCGGTTCTGGCCGGTATCCGCGGCATCGATCGCCGCCGCGAGCACGTCGGCCCGGAGCACCATGCCGGGGCCGCCGCCGGCCGGGGTGTCATCGACACTGCGGTGGCGGTCGGTGGCGGAGGCCCGGATGTCCCGTGCCTCGAGTTCCCAAAGACGGGAGGCCAGCGCCTTGCCCGCCAGGCTGACGCCGAGCGGCCCGGGAAACATCTCGGGGAAGAGCGTGAGAACGGTGGCGCGCCAGGTCATGTCAAACCCATCACGTGAGCGTCGGGGCGTCGTCGCCTTCGATTTCCTGCGGTAGCTCGATCACCACGCGGCCGCCGGCGAGGTCGACTGTCGGCACGACAGCATTGGTGAACGGCAGCAGCATGGTTGGCCCCTGCGGAGGCGCGATCTCGATGATGTCGCCGGCGCCGAAATTATGGATCGCAGCGACGCGGCCGAGCGGCTCGTTGGCGGCATTGACCGCCGCAAGCCCGATCAGGTCGGCGTGATAATATTCGTCTTCGTCGGTCTCGGGCAGTTTTTCGCGCGCGATATAGAGCTCGATGCCGTTGAGCCGCTCGGCGTCCTCGCGGGTGGCGATGCCTTTCAGCGTCGCCACTAGATGGTCCTTGGCCTCGCGGACATGCGTCACCTCGAACTGGCGCGCGCCGTCCTTGGTGGTCAGCGGACCGTAATGTTTTACGGCCAGTGGATCCTCGGTGAACGTCCACAGTTTCACCGCGCCGCGCACGCCATGCGCGGCGCCGATACGCGCGACGCAAATCGGTGCAGCCACCGTCGTGCGCCGCTAAGTCTTAGGCCTTCGCGGCGGCTTCTGCGCGCGCCTTGCGCTCCTTGCGCGGCACGGCCTTTTCCGGGTTGCTGCGGGCGGGGCGCTTGACGATTCCGGCCGCATCCAGGAAGCGCGTGACGCGGTCGGACGGCTGCGCGCCCTTGGCGAGCCAGGCCTTGACCTTGTCCATGTCGAGCTTCAGCCGCGACTCATTGTCCTTCGGCAGCAGCGGATTGAAATGGCCGAGACGCTCGATGAAGCGGCCATCGCGGGGAAAGCGCGAGTCGGCGACGACGACGTGATAGACCGGACGCTTCTTGGTGCCTGCGCGAGCGAGGCGGATAACGACTGACATTTGGTTCTCCTGAGTGTGGGTTAATTGAAAGTGTGTTGGTTGGTCTAATTCGTCATTGCGAGGAGCGAAGCGACGAAGCAATCCATTCTTTCTTTCGCGGATCGATGGATTGCTTCGCTACGCTCGCAATGACGGTGTCCTCATTTCTTCTTCCCCGGAAAGCCGCCGAGGCCGGGCAAGGTCGGCTTGCCGCTGAGGCCCGTGAGGCCCGGCACGTTCGGCAGTCCCTGGCGCAGGCCGACGGGAAGATCCTTCGGCAAATTCGGCAGGCCGCCTCCGGCGCCGCCCTGCATCTTGTCCGCCAGCGCCTTCATCTCTTCCGGCGAGGGCGGCTTCATGCCGCCGCCAAAACCCATCGCCTGCGCGATGCCGGCCAGCGGGCCGCGCTTGCCCGAGCCCATGGCCTTCATCATGTCGGCCATGTTCCGGTGCATCTTGAGCAGCTTGTTCACTTCCTGGACCTCCAGGCCGGCGCCTGCGGCGATGCGCTTCTTGCGGCTTGCCTTGAGGATATCGGGATTCTTGCGCTCCTGCCGCGTCATCGAATCGATCACCGCGACCTGACGCTTGATGATCTTGTCGTCGATCCCGGCGGCGGCAATCTGGTTCTTCATTTTCGCAATGCCCGGCATCATGCCCATCAGCCCGCTGATGCCGCCCATATTCGCCATCTGCAGCAATTGCTCGCGCATGTCGTTGAGGTCGAACTGGCCCTTGCGCATCCGCTCGGCCGTGCGCGCGGCTTTCTCGGCGTCGATATTCGCCGCCGCCCGCTCCACCAGCGACACCACGTCGCCCATGCCGAGGATACGGCCGGCGATGCGGCTCGGATGGAAATCTTCCAGCGCGTCGGTCTTTTCGCCGGTGCCGATCAGCTTGATCGGCTTGCCGGTCACCGCGCGCATCGACAGCGCCGCGCCGCCGCGGCCGTCGCCGTCCACCCGCGTCAGCACGATGCCGGTGAGGCCGACGCGCTGATCGAAGGCGCGAGCGAGGTTGACCGCGTCCTGGCCGGTCAGCGAATCCGCGACCAGCAGCACTTCATGCGGATTGGCGACGGTTTTGATTTCCGCCGCCTCACTCATCATCTCTTCGTCGAGCGTGGTGCGCCCGGCGGTGTCGAGCAGCACCACGTCGTAGCCGCCGAGCTTGCCGGCTTCGAGGGCGCGCTTGGCGATCTGCGCCGGCTTTTGTCCCGCCACGATCGGCAGCGTCGGGATATCGAGATCGCGGCCGAGCACGGCCAACTGCTCCATCGCCGCCGGGCGGTAGATGTCGAGCGAAGCCATCAGCACCTTGCGCTTGTCGCGCTGGGTCATGCGGCGGGCGAGCTTTGCGGTGGTGGTGGTTTTGCCGGAACCCTGCAGACCGACCATCATGATGGCGACCGGCGGCACCGCATTGAGATCGATGGTCTGGCCGTCGGAACCAAGGGTTGCGACCAGTTCGTCATGGACGATCTTGACCACCATCTGGCCGGGAGTGACCGACTTGACGACGGTGGCGCCAACCGCCTGCTCGCGGACGCGTTCCGTAAAACCTCTGACGACCTCGAGCGCAACGTCGGCTTCCAGCAGCGCGCGGCGCACCTCGCGCATCGCGGCATCGACATCGGCCTCCGACAGCGAACCGCGGCCCGTCAGCCGATCGAGTATCCCACCAAGCTTTTCCGACAGATTGTCGAACAATGCCGTTGTCCTCTGTCCTGCCGTTTGCAGGCGCTATGTCGATCCAAACACTTTCGCGCCCGAGGGCGCATCGCGCTGTCGGGCGTTGGCCTCCGGTCTCAGGGGCCGGGCGGCGGGTCGAAAAGAACGTCTTTCCGAGAAAGTGCGCGCCTTAAACGCCTGGAGGGAGCGAAAGTCAAGGAGAAACTGGGGTAAAGGCACATGCGTTATCCGCACAAGCATTTGATAAAATTGATCGTTTTAGGATTTTAGAGTCGGCGGAAGGCACGTCTTTTCGCCGCAGCTTCAAAGTTGAGCCTCATGCGCCATATAACGTTTTATGACCCTCGTTCACTCCCAACTTACCTGATCCCGCCCCGTGCCGGTCACCCGCCGCCGTGTTTTTGGAATGTTCGCCGGCGCCGGGGCGGCCGTCGGTGTGCCCTCTGCCTGGATTAGCAGCATGAAGACCTATGACGGCCCCGTCTCCGATCATTTCGATGGAATACGATTCTTCGATCCCGATGGGGTCCCGCCGAAATCATTGGCCGGGGTGCTGCGCTGGCAGTTCGGGACCGATCGGCAGCGCGTGAACTGGCCGGATTGGGTGCCGAGCCCGCACAGCGATACGCCGCCGCCGCGCGTCAGTGGCGACAAGGTGCGGCTGTCTTTCGTCGGCCACGTCAGCTGGCTGATCCAGACCCGGGATCTCAACATCCTGATCGACCCCGTATGGTCGATGCGGGCCTCGCCCGTTTCCTTCGCCGGGCCGAAGCGGCGCAACGACCCCGGCATTGCGTTCGATGCGCTGCCAGAGATCGATGTCGCGCTGGTGTCGCACGGCCATTACGACCATCTCGACCTCGGGACGCTGTCGAAGCTTACAGAAAAGTTTTCGCCGCGCGTGATCACACCGCTCGGCAACGATGTCACCATGCGCGATGCGGATGCCGCGATCAAAGCGGAAGCGTTCGACTGGCAGGACCGCGTCGAGCTCGGCAACGGCATTGCGGTGACGCTGGCGCCGACGCGGCACTGGTCGGCGCGCGGATTGCTCGACCGCAACAAGGCGCTATGGGCGAGTTTTGTATTGGAGACGCCGGCGGGAAAAATCTACATCGTCTGCGATTCCGGCTATGGCGAGGGCACGCATTTCCGCCGTGTGGCCGAAAAGCACGGGCCGCTGCGGCTGGCGATATTGCCGATCGGCGCCTATGAGCCGCGCTGGTTCATGAAGGACCAGCACATGAATCCGTCTGATGCCGTGAAGGCGCTGGCCGATTGCGGCGCCGAACAGGCGCTGGCGCATCATCACGGCACGTTCCAACTGACGGATGAGGCGATCGACGCGCCGGTGAATGCGCTGGCGGAAGCGCTCAAGGAAGCGAAGATTCCGCCGGAGCGGTTTGCGGCGCTGAAGCCGGGGCAGGTGGTGGAGATCTGATCCGTCGCCCCTGCGAACGCAGGGGCCCATACGCCGCGGCCGACGGAATGGGCACATTGGAAGACGGCTTCGGTTCAGCAATCCACTGCGCGTGTCGGACAATGTAGAGCGTCAGCTACCGCGCTTCCTCGATGGATCACGCGGTATGGGTCCCTGCGTTCGCAGGGACGACAGCAACTACTGCGCCGCCTTGATCGCCCAGGTCACGCTCACCGTCACCGAAAGCGTCTCCTCGCCTTGCGCTACCGGCGCGCCGGCGGCCATTGGCGCTGCCATCTTGCCGCGAAATACCGGCGTGGGCGCGCCTTCCTCGGAAATACTGACCGGATCGCCGAGCGTGACGCCGGCGGCCTTGGCGTAGATCTCCGCCTTGCGGCGCGCATCCGCGATTGCCTTCTCGCGGGCTTCGTCCAGATGCTTTGAGGCCTGCGTTACTGTGAAATTGATGCCGCCGATGTCGTTGGCGCCGGCGCCTACCAGCACGTCGATCACGTTCGCGACCTTGGTGACATCGCGGATCTTGACCGTGACACGGTTGCTGGCGCGGAAGCTGACGATGCCTGCTGCGCGCTCCGCGACCTTGGAAGGCGTTGCAAATTGCGGCTGCAGCGACAGCCGCAAGGTCTGGTAGTCCTTTTCCTCGATGCCGGCACCCTTGAGCGCCAGCAGCACCTTGCCCATCGCGGCGTTGTTGGCATCCGACGCCTCACGCGCGGTCTTGGCGTCCGATGTCACGCCGCCGTCGATCTGGGCCTGATCGGGCGCCACCGACACGTTCGCTTCGCCGGTCACGGAAATCGCAGGCGGCGGCATCGTCTGCGCCAGCGCGGGCGTGGCGAGCCACGCGGCGGTAACGACGGCGAAGGCGAGCGGACGTTTCAAGCCGATCACCTCAGCGGCACGTAGACGTTGATCACCAGCTTGTCCTCCGCCGTCTTTAGGGGATCGGTGATGTATTCCTCGATGAAGGTGTCCTTGGCCTCGAGCTTCTTGTCGTCGAGGTGGTTGGTGATCGCCTCATAGGTGTTGTCCATGTTGTCGTAGGAGCCGCGATGGACGAACTTCAGCGCCTTGCCCTCGGGCGATTTGCCGATGCTCATGTCCTTGGTCAGGTTCTTCGGCTCCTGATCGACCGGGATTTCCGCCAGAAAGGTGAAGCCGGTGTCGTCGGTCGAGGTGTAGACGATCATCGAATTGCCCGTGGCCTTGATGCCCTGCTTGTCGAGCAGGGTGGTCAGGGCCTTGAACGCATCGATCAGGGTGTCGAACGCCGCATCCCAATTTGCGGTGCCCTTCATGACAACCACCTTCCTGGGCTCGAGCGTGAATTCCTCGCCGAAGGGGTCGGCGGCCTGGACGCTGGCGGCGGGAGGAGGCGGGGGTGCGGGCGGCGGGGCCTTTTCCGCCGTGGGGGCATCCGCCGGCGACTTGGTTTCGGCTGGCGGCGGGACCGGCACCGCCGATGGTGCGGGGCTGGGCACAGCCGACGGGCTCGTGGCCGGCGAGGCTGAGGGCGCCGGCGATTGCGCCAGCGCGGCCCCGCCAAACGCAACCATGGAGAGCGCGACCAGGGCCGCACGGAAAGTGCTGATACGGTTCATTTCAGGTATTCTCCATCCACCCCACCTGGCGGCGGCATGTCCCGGTCCGCGCCCGCCAGGATGGTGTTATTTTCTAACACGCAAGGTCCGCTTTCGTCCCATGACAGATGCGTCATATGCCCCCGCGTACTAGGCAACCCGCCATCATTCGCCATATAAGGCAGGCATAATTTGGGAAATTCCATGAGCGCGCTCGCCAACCACGCATTTGCCAAGATGAACGGTATCGGCAACGAAATCGTCGTGGTGGATTTGCGCGATTCCGATCTGCGCGGTTCTAAGGCCGCCGTGACGCCCGAGGAGGCGCGTGCGGTCGCCTCCCCCGCGGGCGTGCCCTATGACCAGTTGATGGTATTGCAGCCGCCGCGGCTTTCGGGCACCGAGGCCTTTATTCGCATCTACAACAATGACGGCTCGGAAGCCGGCGCCTGCGGCAACGGCATGCGCTGCGTGGTGCGCCGGCTGTTCGAGAGGACCGGCCAGACCGCGGTGACCTTCGAAACCCGCGCCGGCCTTCTGAATTGCTGGCAGGGCCCGGCGCCCGATCTCTACACCGTCGACATGGGGGCACCGAAGTTCGGCTGGCAGGATATTCCGCTGGCCGAAGAGTTTCGCGATACCCGCTACATCGAGCTGCAGGTCGGGCCGATCGATGCGCCGGTGCTGCATTCGCCGTCGGTGGTCTCGATGGGCAATCCGCACGCGATCTTCTGGGTCGAGGACGTCAACGCCTATGACCTCGAGCGCTTCGGGCCGCTGTTGGAAAACCACCCGATCTTCCCCGAGCGCGCCAACATCACGCTCGCCCACATCGTCGATCGCGATCACATCACGATCCGCACCTGGGAGCGCGGCGTCGGCCTGACCAAGGCGTGCGGCTCGGCCGCATGTGCGACTGCGGTCGCGGCGGCGCGGCTGAAGCGTGCCAATCGCAGCGTCGAGGTCACGCTGCCCGGCGGCAAGCTTGCGATCGAATGGCGCGAGCACGACGACCATGTGCTGATGACCGGCACCGCCGATTTCGAATATGAGGGGCGATTCGATCCGGCGCTGTTCGCCAGCGTCGCCTGAGAGCAATGAGCGTCGACGTCCTCACTTTCGGCTGCCGCCTCAACGCCTTCGAATCCGAAGTGATCGCCCGCGAGGTGGAGCGCGCCGGGCTTTCCGATACCGTCGTCATCAATAGCTGTGCGGTCACCAACGAGGCGGTGGCGCAGGCGCGGCAATCGATCCGGCGGCTGAAGCGCGAGCGACCGGAGCTTCGCATCGTCGTCACCGGCTGCGCGGCGCAGACCCAGCCGGAAATGTTCGCCGAAATGGCCGAGGTCGATCGTGTCGTCGGCAATGACGACAAGATGCGGAGCGAGGCGTGGCGCGGCGCGCGCGCGGCGTTCGACGCGGGCTTTGGCGTCGGGACAAGCGAAAAGATCGCGGTCGCCGACATCATGGCGGTCAAGGAAATGGCGCCGCATCTGCTCGATGGTTTCAAGAGCGGCCTGCCGCGCGTGTTCGTGCAGGTGCAGAACGGCTGCGACCATCGCTGCACTTTCTGCATCATCCCCTACGGCCGCGGCAATTCGCGTTCGGTGCCGATGGGTGCGGTCGTCGAACAGGTTCGTACGCTGGCCGAACGCGGCCATGCCGAGATCGTGCTGACCGGTGTCGATCTGACGAGCTACGGCGCCGATCTGCCGGGGACGCCGAAGCTGGGGCAACTGACAAAACAGATTTTGCGCCACGTGCCGGAGCTGAGGCGTCTGCGGATTTCGTCCATCGATTCCATCGAGGCCGATCGCGATCTGCTCGATGTCATCGCCAGTGACGAACGGCTGATGCCGCATCTGCATCTGTCGCTGCAATCCGGCGACGATCTCATCCTGAAGCGGATGAAGCGCCGGCATTCACGCAACGACGCAATCGAGTTCTGCGCCCGGGTGCGGCGGTTGCGTCCGGACATCACGCTCGGCGCCGATATTATCGCAGGCTTTCCGACCGAGACCGAAGACATGTTCACGCGTTCGCAGGCTCTCGTGGACGAATGCGATCTCACCTTCCTGCACGTGTTTCCCTACTCGAAGCGACCCGGCACGCCGGCCGCGCGGATGCCGCAGGTGGCGGGCGAGGCGATCAAGAATCGGGCACGACGCCTGCGGGCGGCCGGGGACGCAGCCCTGCAGAAGCGGCTCGCATCGGAAATCGGTGCGATGCGCCAGGTCCTGATCGAGAGCGCGACGCAGGGGCGGACGGAGCATTTCCTGCCGGTTGCGATCAGTGGCGAGACCCCGGGCGCTGTGCGGGCGCTTGCGATCAATGGACATGATGGCGCGCGGTTAACGGGGCACTAGCCAGCGATGGCCTACGCGGTGAGCCTGCTCTTCAACTCGGAAATTGCGGATGCCGTTTCGGCCCGTTGGCAGCGCCTCGCCGATGCCGGCTTGTCGCGTTCGATGGGTGATCTCGGATACCAGCCGCATCTGACATTGGCTGTTTATGACGCGTTGGCCGTAGAGGCGGCGAGCGCCGCTCTGTCGACCGGATACCCGTCACCTTGACCGGCTTTTCGACATTTGGAGCCGGCAGTGGCGTTTGCTACGCGGCCCTGGCCTCTTCTCCCGATCTCACGCGGTTACATGCCACGATCGTTGCTGCGATCAGCGAAACTTGCAGGCCCCATTACCAAGCTGGGCGCTGGACGCCCCATTGCACTCTGGCAACGGGCATGACGGACGTCGAGATAGATCACGCGAGGAGTTTACTGGCAGAGGATTGGCGGTCGCTCGCAGGCACATTCGAGATGGCGGATTTGGTCGAGTTTGCCCCGGTCGCCGGCATCAAGCGTTGGCCACTGGCACCTACTCCCCGTTCCACCCGCACGCCCTGAGCCGCTCCCGCATATGTTCCGGCGCGGGCGCCACCACGCGCACCGGTTCCTTGTTCTTCGAAATCGGAATCACGATCTCGCGGGAGTGCAGATGCAGGATCGGCTCGCCGAACCTTGGGCCGTTGCCGTAAATATTGTCGCCGACGATCGGCCAGCCCATGGCGGACGTATGCACGCGCAATTGATGGGTGCGGCCGGTCACCGGTTCCAGCGCGAGCCAACAAAGGCCATCGCCGCGGCCGCGCACTTTCCAATTGGTGACGGCCTTCTGCCCGTCCGGATCCGGCTTCTGCCACCAGCCGCGCTCGACGTTGAGCCGTCCCAGCGGCATGTCGATGGTACCTTCATCTTCGGCAGGTCCGCCCTCGACCACGGCCCAATAGGTCTTTCCGATCTTGCCGTGCTTGAACAGCAGGCCGAGCGAGGCGGTGGCCTTGCGGTGGCGTCCCAGCACGAGACAACCGGAGGTATCCTTGTCGAGCCGGTGGGCCAGCACCGGCGGCCGCGGCAGGCCGAATCGCAAGCCGTCGAAGGAGGCTTCCAGATTGGCGCCGCCCTTGGGGCCGCGATGCACCGGCAGCCCGGCGGGCTTGTCGATGACCAGCATCAGCCCGTCGCGGTGGAGCACGCGAGCCTGGATTTCTTCTGCCGTTAATCCTGGAACGTTGAAAGATGTCCCGGGAACATTGATGGACCTGTTGTGACTTCCGCTCATGGCGCGAAACCGCTAACACGTCCCCGACATGAGCGATACCACTCCCGGAACCCCCAAACTAAGCTGGTGGCGGCGGCTTTCGAGCGGCCTGAAGCGGACCTCGAGTTCGCTAGGCTCCGCCGTTGCCGACCTCGTCACCAAGCGCAAGCTCGACCGCGCCATGCTCGACGATATCGAGGATGTGCTGCTGCGCGCCGATCTCGGCACTGTCGTGGCGGTACGGATTGCGGACGCCGTCGGCGCCGGCCGTTACGACAAGGCGATCTCGGCCGACGAAGTGAAGACGGTTGTCGCGAGCGAGGTCGAGAAAGTGCTGACGCCGGTGGCGAAGCCGCTGGAGATCGACGCGGCGCAAAAGCCGTTCGTCATTCTCGTGGTCGGCGTCAATGGCTCGGGCAAGACCACCACCATCGGCAAGCTTGCCGCGAAACTCGGTGCGGAAGGCCGCAAGATCATGCTGGCGGCCGGCGATACGTTTCGTGCCGCGGCGATCGAACAGCTCAAGGTGTGGGGCGAGCGCACCAGGTCGCCGGTGATATCAGGCGCGCAGGGTTCGGATTCGGCGAGCCTTGCCTTCAATGCGCTGACCGCGGCGAAAGAACAGAATATCGACGTGCTGCTGGTCGATACTGCAGGGCGTTTGCAGAACAAGGCCGAGCTGATGAACGAGCTCGAAAAGGTCGTTCGCGTCATCAAGAAGGTCGATGCGTCAGCCCCGCATGCGGTGCTGCTGGTGCTCGATGCCACGGTGGGACAAAATGCGCTGTCGCAGGTCGAGGCATTTCATCGTACCGCTGGCGTCACCGGGCTCGTGATGACGAAGCTCGACGGCACCGCGCGCGGCGGCATCCTGGTGGCGCTGGCGGAGAAATTCAAACTGCCGGTGCACTTCATCGGCGTCGGTGAAGGCATCGAGGATCTCGCGCCGTTCACCGCGCGGGATTTTGCCAACGCGATTGCAGGAATTGAAGGGGCATGATCCCGACCCGAAGGGCCGCGTTAGCGCAAAGTGGGAACCGGTTTTCGGCCAAGATCATGCCCAAACGAAAGATGAAGTGAACGATGGACAAGACCCAGCCGCATCCGGTGTTCAAGCTCGCGACCGAACTCGGTCCGCTCATCGTGTTCTTCGTCGCCAACGCCAAATTCAACCTGTTTGTCGCGACCGGCGCCTTCATGGTGGCGATCGTGGCCGCGATGATCGCCTCCTATGTGGTGGTGCGGCATGTGCCCATGATGGCGATCGTCACCGCCATCATCGTGCTCGTGTTCGGCACGCTGACGCTGGTGCTGCACGACGAGACCTTCATCAAGGTCAAGCCGACCATCATCTACGGCCTGTTCGCCGCGATCCTCGGCGGCGGTCTTTTGTTCGGCCGCTCCTTCATCGCGATCCTGTTCAATCAGATGTTCAACCTGACGCCGAAGGGCTGGCGCATCCTGACCATGCGCTGGGCGCTGTTCTTTTTCGCCATGGCGATATTGAACGAATTCATCTGGCGCACGCAGTCGACCGACTTCTGGGTCGCCTTCAAGGCGTTCGGTGCAATTCCGCTGACGATGATCTTTGCGATTTCCCAGATGCCGGTGATCAAGCGCTACCATCTGGAGCCGGCCACGCTCGAGGCGAGCGAGGCGGAAGCGGGTGATGTGAGCAAGGGGTGATCAAAAGCAAGACGCACCGGCGCGGAGCGCCGATGCGTCTCTCTGCTGTAAAGATCAGCTCTTCTGCTTGGCGATGATCTTGTCCTTGATCTTGTCGTAGGTCGCCTGCGGCACGATGCTCTTCTGCACCAGCTCGTCCTTGCCCTTGTACGGCCGGCCGGCGATGATTTTGGCGGAATAGGCCTTGCCGACACCCGGCAGCGCGTCGAGCTGATCGGCGGTCGCGGAATTGATGTCGAGCAGTTCGACCTTCGGCGCGGGCGCCATCTTCGACTCCGAGGCCTTCGGCGCGGGAGCCATCTTGCTGTCGGATTTGGCCGCGGGCTGCGCGGTCTGGGCCATCGACGGGGTCGCCGTCAGCATGCCCAGGGCAAGTGCGGTTGCGAGAACGGAAGCGAGCGTGAAATGACGCATAGGGTGTCCCTCCAAGGACGGTTCAAGTAACGCCATCAAGCTAGCTGCGAATTCGTGGCGGCGCCATGGCTGCGAAATGAACGCCAGATAAAAGCGGAAAATTATTTGGATTCTTCGCACTGCGAACCGCGCATGGGTCCGTGCCGCTCCGTCTCAGCGTGCCGATGCCGGCAGCCGGTAAAAAGGATCAAAGACCGTCCACGCCTCCGGAAGCTTCACCTCGACCCCCGACTTGCCGCCCTCCGCGACCAGGAATTTCATCGATGCGTTCATGTCGTCGAGTAGCACGGGGATCGGCCGCAGCGGCTGATCGATCGGAGCCGTGAAGTCGTCCCAATGGATCGGGATCACCCGCCGGGCGCCGCTGGTCGTCACCAACTCCCGCCAATATTCCGCCATGTAGGACAGGGATTGCTTGCCAAGCTGGCCGATGCCGAGAAACACGACATCGGCGCGCCGTCCGGCAAGGGCGCCCGGAACGAATCCGGCGCTGGCGTTGACCAGCAGACGCCGGCCATCATGTTCGATCTGGACGGCGAAGCTGGTGCCCTCAAGATAGGCGTTGGCGCGCACCGGCGGGACCAGCGGCGCTGCGATTTCGCCGCCGGTGAAGGGCGACGGCACGTGCCGGCTTTGCAACAGCGTTACCGTAAAACGGCCGAAGGTCATGATGTCCCCGGGACGGCGGGCCGCGATGTTGGCTTCCGGCAAGCCCCAACCGCGTCCAACATTGGCCGTCGATTCGGAGCCGACCAGCACGGCGCCGGTCTGCGCGGCGACCTCAGGCGCGTCCATCGCGTGGTCATAGTGAGAATGATTGACGATCACCGCGGCGAGCTTGTCGATTCCGGCGCGCTGCAGGCTGTTCTTGATGATCGTCTTGTCGGGCGAAATCTTTTCAAGAAACAACTGTCTGGAATTCGGCCGCGTGAAAAACCCGTCGAGCAGGATTGCGGTGCTGCCGTCGTCAAACAGCAATGTTGACACGCCGAGAAACGTTACCCGCAACGGAGCATTGCGGTTGATATCGGGCGCTGCCGTGAGAGCAACAAATGAGGAGAGATCAGGTCGGTGAGTCAGCCCGTAATAGACATAGGCTGCGGCGCTGGCCAGAACGACCATGATCGCCAGCCCGAATGCAATTACGTATTTCATTTCCCGCGGCTTCCGTAAACAGGCCCGTTCAAGGCCCCGCCTTCAACGCCTTCTCGATCGCGACCTTCAGCACGCTGTCGAGATTGGCCGGCGTCACCGGCCCGACCATCTTGTAGACGATGGTGCCGTCGCGGCCGACCACGAAGGTTTCGGGCACGCCGTAGACACCCCATTCGATCGAGCCGCGGCCGTTGCCGTCGACGCCGACCATGCTGAACGGGTTGCCGTAGCGGCCGAGGAAGCGGCGGGCGTTATCGGGCGAATCCTTGTAGTTGATGCCGACGATCTGCAGCCGCGTGTCCTTGGCCAGGGCGGTCAACAGCGGCGCCTCCTCGTGGCATGGCACGCACCAGGATGCCCAGACGTTGACGACGGAGACCTTGCCCTTGAAGGCGGCGGGATCGAGCCCCGGTACGGGTGCGCCGTTATGGATCAAACCTTCGAGCGCCGGCAGAGACGTTTGCGGCGCCGGGCGGCCGATCAGCGCGGAAGGAATTTTGGAGGGATCTCCGCCATACAGGCGTACCAGGAACAGCCCGGCAATGGCCATGAAGCCGATCAGCGGCAGCGCCACCAGCCAGCGCCGGCGGCGCGCGGGAGCCTCCGATGTTGCGGGCACACTCATCAGATGTCCGTCGCCTGGCGGCCGGAGCGCCGGGTCACGCCGCTGGCCTCGAGCTCGCGCAGGCGCTCCTTCTGGTGGCGATAATCGATGGCGATCCAGACGATGAGAATCAGCACGATCGCCGCCACCAGCGTGTAGGACGTCACGATGTAGGAGGCGTAAGGTCCGAGCGACATCGCGTCACGCCGCCTGCTGGCTGGCTTGCATCATCTGCAAGCTGCGCACGCGCCGGCGCAGGATCTCGTTGCGCATCGCCGCCAGATGCAGTGTGACGAACAGCAGCGTAAATCCGATCGCCATCACCAGCAGCGGAATCAGAAACGCCCGATCGAGCGACGAGCCGCCGATCCGCATCACCGAGGCCGGCTGATGCAGCGTGTTCCACCAGTCGACCGAGAATTTGATGATCGGCAGGTTGAGCGCGCCGACCAGCGTCAGGACGGCGGCGGCCCGCGCCGCCCGCGACGGATCGTCCACCGCGCGCCACAGCGCCATCAGGCCGAGATACATCAGGAACAGGATCAGGACCGAGGTCAGCCGCGCATCCCATTCCCAATAGGTGCCCCACATCGGCCGTCCCCACAGCGAACCCGTGACCAGAGCCAGAAACGTGAATGCCGCGCCGATCGGGGCGGCGGCCTTGGCCGCGACATCGGCCAGCGGATGCCGCCAGACCAGCGTGCCCAGCGCGGCCACGCTCATGACGCCCCACACGAACATCGAAAGCCACGCATTCGGTACGTGGATGAACATGATCTTGACGGTGGCGCCCTGCTGATAGTCATCGGGCGCCGTCGCCGCCTGATAGAAGCCGATCAGCAGCAGGATCGCGGCCGCGCCCGCCAGCCACGGCAGCACGCGCGCCGTCAGCGACAGGAATTTGGTGGGATTGGCGAGATCGATCAGCGTCATGGCATCCTGATAGTCGTCAGCGGCGGGGCAGGCAATGCGGCTCGGTTTGTTTCATATTGCCTTCCGCGAGAGTTGATCGGGGTCAAGTTACTGTCAGTCTTGGCCATGTCAGTCCAGACCGTGGCGCAGGCTTGCCGCGGCCGCGAACGGTCCGACGACGAGGCTGACCAGCGAGAGCGCGCACAGGATCGAAAACGGTGTTCCAAACGACAGCGGCCCTGTTATGGCGGCCTGCGACGCTGCGACACCGAAAATCAGTACCGGGATCGAGAGCGGCAGCACCAGCACCGCCAGCAAGAGGCCGCCGCGGTGCAGTGTCACGGCGAGCGCAGCGCCGATCATGCCCGTAAAGGTCAGCGCCGGTGTTCCCACCAGCAGCGTCAGCGCCACCGCCGCGGTTGCGGTGGCGTCGAGATTGAGCAGCAGCCCCAGCGCAGGGGTCGCCACGATCAGCGGCACGCCCGCGGCAAGCCAGTGAGCCAGCGCTTTTGCGGCGCACGCCAGTTCCAGCGGCGCCCGGCCCATCACGATCAGGTCGAGCGAGCCGTCCTCATGGTCGGCCGTGAACAGACGGTCGAGGGTGAGCAGGCTCGCCAGCAGCGCGCCGAGCCAGAGGATCGCGGGTCCGAGCCGGGTCAGCAGCGCGAGATCCGGCCCGATCGCGAACGGCATCAACACCGTGACGGTGAGGAAAAACAGCACGCCGATCAGCGCCCCGCCGCCGACGCGAAGGGCGATCTTGATGTCGCGGAGAATCAGTGCGGCCAGGGCGCTCATTTCCCACCCCCCATCCGCAGTTCCCTGGCCCCGATCCCGAGCGGAGTGTGGGTCGCAGCGATGATGATGCCGCCGCTTGCGAGGTGGTCGCGCATGACGCCGGTGAACAGGTCCTGTCCGGCGGTATCGAGCGCCGAGGTCGGTTCGTCCAGCAGCCAGACCGGCCGGCGCACCACCAGCAGGCGGGCGATCGACAGCCGCCGCCGCTGGCCGGCCGAGAGATACGCCGCCGGCAGATGCGTGGCATGGCCGAGCCCCACGGCGGAGAGGCATTGGCTGAGGTCGCCGGCCGCGCCGCCCAGAAAATCGCGCCAGAACGCGAGGTTCTCGTGCACGCTCAGCGCCGGCTTCAGCGCATCGCGATGGCCGAGATAGTGGGATTGTTCCGGCAAGGTCAGCTCGGCCTCGCCGCCCTCCAGGCCGACCGATCCACCCGCCGGCACCAGCAGGCCCGCGATCAGGCGCAACAGCGAGGTCTTGCCGGAGCCGTTCGGGCCGAGCACGGCCAGCACCTCGCCGGAAGAGGCTTCGAAGTCGAGGCCGGAGAACACGTCTCGGCCGCCCCGGATACAGTCGATGTGGCGCCCCGAGAGCCGCATTTTGCCTCTTCACAGCCCTCTGAAATTGATGGGTACCGCGTCAGAATTTGTGGGTACCGCATTGCTGCAGCACGCTTGTCGGTGTGGCGGCGCTTCTAGAAAGATTCTATAAGCCCGGAACTTGATGCAGCACACAATCGACGGCTGCAAGCCAAGAGGCCAGCCTCACGCTGACGGTGTTTAAATACCCTTGCCGGGTATAACTAGAATTTGGGATTTCCTGACATGACCTCGCTCGACAGCTTCAAATGCCGCAAGACCCTCAAGGTCGGCAGCAAGACCTACGTTTATTACAGCCTGCCCGCCGCCGAGAAGAACGGTCTGAAGGGAATTTCCAAGCTGCCCTATTCGATGAAGGTGCTCCTGGAAAACCTGCTGCGCAATGAGGACGACCGCACGGTCAAGAAAGAAGACATCGTCGCGGTGTCGAAATGGTTGAGGAAGCGTAAACTCGAGCATGAAGTGGCGTTCCGTCCGGCGCGCGTCCTTATGCAGGATTTCACCGGCGTGCCGGCGGTGGTTGATCTCGCCGCGATGCGTAACGCGATGCAGGCGCTCGGCGGCGATGCCGAGAAGATCAACCCGCTGGTGCCGGTCGATCTCGTCATCGACCACTCGGTGATCGTCAACTTCTTCGGGGACAACAAGGCGTTCGGCAAGAACGTGGTCGAGGAATACAAGCAGAACCAGGAACGCTACGAATTCCTGAAGTGGGGCCAGAAGGCGTTTTCGAACTTCTCCGTGGTGCCGCCCGGCACCGGCATCTGCCACCAGGTCAATCTCGAATATCTCGCGCAGACGGTTTGGACCAAGAAGGAGAAGATGACGGTCGGCAAGAAGACCGGCACCTTCGAAGTCGCCTATCCGGATTCGCTCGTCGGCACCGACTCGCACACGACAATGGTCAACGGCCTCGCCGTGCTCGGCTGGGGCGTCGGCGGCATCGAGGCGGAAGCCTGCATGCTCGGCCAGCCGCTGTCGATGCTGCTGCCCGAAGTGGTCGGCTTCAAGCTCAAGGGCCAGCTCAAGGAAGGCGTCACCGCGACCGACCTCGTGCTGACGGTCACGCAGATGCTGCGCAAGCAGGGCGTGGTCGGCAAGTTCGTCGAGTTCTTCGGCCCCGGCCTCGACTTCCTCTCGGTCGCTGACAAGGCGACCATCGGCAACATGGCGCCGGAATACGGCGCGACCTGCGGCTTCTTCCCGGTCGATGCCGCGACCATTGATTATCTCAAGACCTCGGGCCGCAAGGCGGATCGCGTCGCTCTCGTTTCCGCCTACGCCAAGGCGCAGGGTCTGTTCCGCACCGCGAAATCGGCCGACCCCGTGTTCACGGAAACGCTGACGCTCGATCTCAAGGATGTCGTGCCGTCGATGGCCGGCCCGAAGCGTCCCGAAGGCCGCGTCGCGCTGCCCGCCGTTTCCACCGGCTTCGCCACCGCGCTCGCCGGCGAGTACAAGAAGCCGGAAGGCGGCGAGAACCGCTATTCGGTCGAGGGCCGCAACTTCGATCTCGGCCATGGCGACGTCGTGATCGCCGCGATTACCTCCTGCACCAACACCTCCAACCCGAGCGTCCTGATCGGCGCGGGCCTGCTGGCGCGCAACGCCGCCGCCAAGGGCCTGAAGGCCAAGCCGTGGGTGAAGACTTCGCTCGCGCCCGGAAGCCAGGTGGTCGCGGAATATCTTTCCAATTCCGGACTGCAGACCGATCTCGACAAGGTCGGCTTCAACCTGGTTGGCTTCGGCTGCACCACCTGCATCGGCAACTCGGGCCCGCTGCCGGAGGAGATTTCGAAGTCGATCAACGACAACGGCATCGTCGCCGCGGCCGTGCTGTCGGGCAACCGCAATTTCGAGGGACGCGTCTCGCCGGACGTGCAGGCGAACTACCTGGCATCACCGCCGCTGGTGGTGGCCTATGCGCTGGCAGGCACGGTAACCAAGGATCTCGCGGTCGAGCCGATCGGCACCGGCAAGGACGGCAAGCCGGTGTTCCTGAAGGACATCTGGCCGACCACGAAGGAAATCAACGCCTACATGAAGAAGTTCGTCACCGCGACGATCTTCAAGAAGCGCTATGCCGATGTGTTCAAGGGCGACACCAACTGGCGCAAGATCAAGACGGTCGAGAGCGAGACCTACCGCTGGAACATGAGCTCGACCTATGTGCAGAACCCGCCCTATTTCGAAGGCATGAAGAAGCAGCCCGACCCGATCGCTGACGTGGTCGATGCGCGGATTCTGGCGATGTTCGGCGACAAGATCACGACCGACCACATCTCGCCGGCCGGTTCGATCAAGCTGACTTCGCCGGCCGGAAAATTCCTGAGCGAGCATCAGGTGCGCCCCGCCGACTTCAACCAGTACGGCACGCGGCGCGGCAACCACGAAATCATGATGCGCGGCACCTTCGCCAACATCCGCATCAAGAACTTCATGCTGAAGGGCGCTGACGGCAATATTCCGGAAGGCGGCCTCACCAAGCACTGGCCCGACGGCGAGCAGATGTCGATCTACGACGCGGCGATGAAGTACCAGGCCGAGAGCGTGCCGCTGGTGGTGTTCGCCGGAGCCGAATACGGCAACGGCTCGTCGCGCGACTGGGCCGCCAAGGGTACCCGCCTGCTCGGCGTTCGCGCCGTGATCTGCCAGAGCTTCGAGCGCATCCATCGCTCCAACCTGGTCGGCATGGGCGTGCTGCCGCTCACCTTCGAGGATGGCACGTCATGGACGTCGCTGGGCCTGAAGGGCGACGAGAAGGTGACGATCCGGGGCCTGCAGGGCGACCTGAAGCCGCGTCAGACCCTGACGGCGGAGATCGTCTCCGGCGATGGCGCGCTGCAGCGCGTGCCGCTGCTTTGCCGCATCGATACCCTCGACGAGCTCGAGTACTACCGAAACGGCGGCATTCTGCATTATGTACTGCGCAAACTCGCGGCCTAACGCGGATTTGTGATCAGTGCCTCACTGCGAAGTGAGTAGCGAGCAAGAAGAAGGCGGCCTATGACAAGGCCGCTTTCGCGCGTCTGGGGCACGCATTCAGGATATCAAGTCATGCCCCGTACAAATACGGACAGAAAACGCGACGACCGGTTCGACCTATGACAGCGATGATGGCCTACAACTGCATATCGCGATGGTCCGGTGCGCTTGGCGTCTGCGCAATCATCGCCGTCATCCGCCCGGCTCATGCCGATCCGCGCGCCGTGGTCGAACTGTTTACCTCGCAGGGCTGTTCGTCGTGTCCGCCGGCCGACAGGATCGTCGGCGAACTCGCCAAGGATCCGAACGTCATCGCGCTGAGCATGCCGATCGACTACTGGGACTATCTTGGCTGGAAGGACACGCTGGCGGACTCGCGTTTCAGCGCGCGTCAGAAAGCCTATTCGCATGTGCGCGGCGACCGCAACCTCTATACGCCGCAGATGATCGTCAACGGCTCGGCGCAGGTGATCGGCAGCGATCGCGCCGCCATCGAAGGCGCCATCAAGAACACGAGCAAGGCCGAGGGCGTGATGTCGGTGCCGGTGACGATGACGTTGTCGGGCAAACTGATCAACGTCTCGGTCGAGGCGAGCAAGGTGGCGACGACGGGGCGCGGCGAAGTCTGGCTTTGCTCGGTCTCGCGAGCGGTGCCGATTTCGATCGGGCGCGGCGAGAATCGCGGCCAACAACTCACGTACTACAACGTGGTGCGCAATCTCGTGAAGGTCGGCGACTGGAACGGCGGTGCGGGAAGCTGGACCATTCCGCTGGAAAATATTTCCCGCGACGGCGTCGATGCTGCGGTCGTCTATGTCCAGGATGGCAGTCGCGAAAAGCCTGGCGCGATGCTCGGCGCCGCCTACACCGCGCTGCGATAGTTCTCTTATCGGAATTTTCTTGAATGGATGTTGCTGCAGCAGGCGCGGTTCAAACGCGCCGAAATGCCGCCGTATCCAAGCCCGATCTCCAGGCCTGACCCGCAAACGAAAAAGGACCAACTTTCGTTGGCCCAGTATCGGGATTAACTCCCTCTGCGAACAGGCCCGATCCCGACGGCCCCGGGGGGCTGGGGGCTGAGGAATCCGGAACCGAAAGGACCGGGCCAACGCAGTACTCTCTTGTCGCAACCTAGCGGGGCGGGCGGTTGGCGGAAGTGGGGCAGCAATAAGATTCCGCTAACGATCCCGTGAATCGATATTTCCGGTAATACTGGGTCATCGGCCGGGTTCCCTTTGTATTTGCCCCCCTTGCGGCGTCCTGCGGTTAGCGCGATCATGTAAACCTCGGCATGTTCCCGAAAAGTGGGGACCGGTTTTCGGAACGAGGGCATGCCTGAGATGACAGGAGGCGCTCCATGAGCTCGATATCGGAGGACACCGATCCAAGCGCTAACCGCGCAGTGGCGCGCGCCGCCGCTGCAGTCCCGCCGCCAAATCGGGTCACGTTCAATCGTCTCGAACTCAACCGTATCCTCAATCTGTATGGGCGCATGGTCGCCGATGGCGAGTGGCGCGACTATGCCATCGACTTTCTGAAAGACCGCGCGGTGTTTTCGGTATTCCGCCGCGCCTCCGAAGTTCCGATCTATCGCATCGAGAAAGATCCGCGCCTCGCGCGCAAGCAGGGCATGTACAGCGTGATCTCGGCGACCGGTCTGATCCTGCGCCGCGGCCACGAACTTGAACGCGTGCTGCTGGTGATCGACCGCAAGCTGGCGCTGGTGTAGGCGGGATCCTGTAGCCCGGACGAAGATCCGTAGAGTGGGCAAAGGCGCAATGCGCCGTGCCCACCCATCTACCATCCATACGCTGGTCGTGAACGATGGGCACGCTTCGCTTTGCCCACCCTGCGAAGCTACGACGTCGGCACCGTCGACCCGCCTTCACCGAGCGCGCGCTGCATCATCACGGTGTCGAGCCAGCGGCCGAACTTGAGGCCGACATTGCGATGCGTCCCGATCATCTGGAAGCCGCATTTGGTGTGAACGCCGACCGAGCCGGCATTGGCGGAATCGCCGATCACGGCGATCATCTGCCGGTAGCCCCGCGCCTCGCATTCGGCGATCAGCCGCTGCATCAGTTGCAGGCCAATGCCGCGGCGGTGGGTCGAGGGTTGCAGGTAGACTGAATTCTCCACGGTGAAGCGGTAGGCCGGCCGCGGGCGATAGGGCCCTGCATAGGCATAGCCGATCACGCGGCCTTCGACCGCGGCAACGAAATAGGGAAAGCCGCCATCCATCAGCCCCCTGAACCGCCGCGTCATCTCGGAGAGATCGGGCGGAATCAGCTCGAACGTCGCGGTGCCGTAGCGCACCGCGTGCTCGTAGATTGCGGTGATGGCTGGGAGGTCGGCCTCGGTGGCGGAGCGAATTTCGGGAACGGACATGGAGAGAAAGATATCAGCAGACCAGCAAGGATCAACGCTTTCTGCCATGTCCGGGATGAGCTCCGCCATGACGCCGGCGGCCAAAACAAAAGCCCCGGCCGCGAGGCCGGGGCTTCAGCTCGTACCTGGTCGGTAGCGACTAGTCGCGCTGGCCGAGCAGCTGCAACAGCAGCGTGAACAGGTTGATGAAGTTCAAATAGAGCGACAATGCACCGGTAATCGCCGCTTTTTCCGCAATCTCGCCGCCTTCAGAAGCGTAGCCGTAGATGTAGTCGTTCTTCAGCCGCTGGGTATCCCAGGCGGTGAGGCCCGCGAACACCAGCACGCCGACCACCGAGACGATGAACTGCAGCATCGAGCTTGCCAGGAACAGGTTGACCAGGCTCGCGATGATGACGCCGAACAGGCCCATGATCAGGAACGAGCCCATGCCGGTCATGTCACGCTTGGTGGTGTAACCGTAGAGACTCAGTGCACCGAACGACGCCGCGGTGATGAAGAACACCCGCACGATCGAGGTGTGCGTATACACCAGGAAGATCGACGACAGTGAAATGCCCATCAGCGCCGAGAACACCCAGAACAGCATCTGGGCGGTCGCAGGACGCAGCCGGTTGATGCCGGCCGAGATCGCAAACACCATGGCCAGCGGCGCGAGGATGAACAGCCACTTCAGGGGGCTGACATACATCGCATAGCCGAACTGCGTCAGGTAGGCGTTACCGAACTTGGCGACGGCACCGGCCTGATCGGTGGTCACCGCGGCCATGTAGACGCCGAGCGCCGCGAGGCCGGTGATGGCCAGGCCGATGCTCATGTAGTTGTAGATGCGCAGCATGTAGGCGCGCAGACCGGCATCGACGGCCGCGGCATCAACGCGCCCGGCGGCCCGGCCGAAAGGAGATACGTAGTTACGGTCTAGGTCCGACATGGTCGAATTCCCGTTGGTTGCCCGGCGGAGCGCAAGGGGTTTGCGGCGCCGGTTAGATTTCTATCTCAGATGCTCTGATTTGCTGACATTAATTCCGCGTCATCAAGCCGGCCTCTGATCTTGGCTGGTATGTGGGAAACTAACACATTCGACGCAAGCTTCCATGCGCGGCTGAATGTCGCTTCTGCTGTCATTCCCAAGCAAAAGCAGCGTTAATCCCGCCTTTCCGCCGCACAAATTGTCACAAATTCCGTAACACGCTGGCCGGCTTCTGGTTCAGGGCCAGCAACGTCCCGGCGAGCCCCAGCCCTACCGTGACGACCAGGGCGGCGGCGACCACACCGGCGGCGCTGCCGGCCTGCCAGATGAAACTGAGCGTCATCAGCCGGGTCACGATCAGCCAGGCCGCGATCGAACCCGCGATCACGCCGAAAACCGCCGTGGCGAGGCCGATCATCAGGTATTCCAGTGCGTAGGCGCCGAGCAGGCGCGCCCGGGTCGCGCCCAACGTCTTCAGGATGACAGCGTCATAAACCCGGTGGCGGTGGCCGGCCGCCAGCGCGCCGCCCAGCACCAGGATCGCCGAGATCAGCGTCACGGCGCTGGCGCCGCGGATGGCGAGCACGAGGTTGGTGACGACGGTGCCGATAGTTTCCAGCGCCTCACGGACCCGTACGCTGGTGACCATCGGGAAGGCGTCCGCCACCTGTTTGATGATCCGGGCGTCGCCGGCCGGATCCGGATGGACCTCGGACAAGGTCGCGACATGGCTGTGCGGCGCGCCCCTGAACGCGTTGGGCGAGAACACCAGCACGAAATTGATACCGAGCCCCTGCCAGTCGATGTTGCGCAAATTGCTGATTTTGGCCGGAATGTCGCGGCCGAGCACGTTGACCACGATCTCATCGCCAATTCTGAGCTTAAGGCCGTCGGCGATCTTCTTTTCCATCGAGACCAGCGGCGGCCCCTTATAGTCCGCGCTCCACCATTCGCCCTCGACCACCTTCGAGCCCTTCGGGACTTCGTTGGTGTAGGTCAGGCCGCGGTCACTCTGCAGCACCCATTCGGAATCCTGCGACGACTTGAGCTCGTCGGCCTTGACGCCGCGGGCACCGACGATGCGCCCGCGCAGCATCGGCACGTCCTCTATGGTTGATTCCGGTGCCACTTTCTTGAGGAAGGCGCCGAAGCGGTCGGCATCGGCGGTCGGAATGTCGATGAAGTAGAACGAGGGTGCTTTCTCCGGCAATGCCGCCAGGAATTGCCGGCGCAGATTGCCGTCGATCTGGGTGATCGTGACCAGCACCGCGAGCCCGAGGCCGAGCGACATCACGACCGAGGGCGTCAGCGCGCCCGGCCGGTAGATGTTGGCGATCGCCAGCCGCAGCATCGTGATTCGGGATCGTGGCAGCCGGCGTGCCAGCGCCATCAGCCCGGCCGCGACGCCGCGCAGCAGCGCGAACACCGCCACCGAGGAGACGACGAACACGGCCGCGACCCGCTTGTCATAGGCAAGGCCGATGGCGACCGCGACCAGCAGCGCGATCACCACCGCCATCAGCGCGAGGTAGCTCCAGCGCGGGCGATGCCATTCGGGAGCGACCTCCTCGCGAAACAACGCCGCGACCGGCACGTCGTGTACCCGCCCGAGCGGCCACAGTCCAAAGGCGAGCGCGGTGAGCAGGCCATAGACGAACGACAGCGCCAGCTCATCGAAATGCAGGGCAGGAATCACCGGCAGCGGCAGCAGCTTGCCGAACACGCCGACGATGACGAACGGCAAGGCCGCGCCGGCCGCCAGCCCGATCACTGAGCCGACCGCGGCGAGCAGGATCACCTGCGTCAGGTAGATCGTGAAGACGTCGCGGCCGGTGGCGCCGAGCGCCTTGAACGAGGCGATGACGTCGCGGCGGCGGTCGATGTGGCTCTTGACCGCGTTGGCGACGCCGACGCCGCCGACCAGGAGTGCGGCGAGGCCGACCAGCGTCAGGAACTGGGTGAAGCGGTTGATGGTGCGTTCGAGCTGCGGCGAGGCATTGCTGCTGCTGCGGATCCACCAGCCGGCCTCCGGCAGGGCGCTCCGCGCGCTGTCGATCAACTGGGTCGCTGCGCGATCGTCGGCCGCATTGTCCGGCAGTTTCACGCGGTAGAGCCAGCGCACCAGGCTGCCGGGCTGCAACAATGCGGTGGCGCGCAGGCTCTGCTCGCTGACCAGAACGCGCGGGCCCAGTCCGACATTGCCGGCGAGCTTGTCCGGCTCGGCGCCGACGACGCTGCGGATCTGGTAGCTGGCGTTGCCGATTGTGATGCGGTCGCCGAGCTTGAGATCGAGCCGCGCCAGCAAAATGGAATCGACGGCTGCGCCGAACGCGCCGTCGCGCTCGGCCAGCAGATCCGCCATCGGCATTTTGGGCTCAAGTGTCAATTCCCCGAGCATCGGGTAGTTGCCGTCCACGGCCTTGAGCTCGACCAGCGCCAGCTTGCCGTCGTTGCTGCGGGCCATGACGCGCAGCGCGGCCGCGACCGAAACCTGGCCGCGCGCGCGCAGGAAGGCGATTTCCTCCGGCTTGGCTTCGCGCTGGATCAGGGAGAACGCAACGTCGCCGCCCAGCAACGTGCGGCCCTCGCGCGTCAACCCTTCGCTGAGGCTCGCTGCGACCGAGCCGACGCCGGCAATCGCCATCACGCCGAGCGCGATGCAGGCGATGAAAACATAAAAGCCGCGCAGGCCGCTGCGCAGCTCGCGCAACGCGTAGCGCAGGGCAAGGGACGACGCACGGCTGCGGTAAGGGGGTTCGGAAACGATCGTCATGAATGTCCGTCGATCCGGCCGGAACGCAGCCGCACCACGCGGTCGCAGCGTTGCGCAAGCGAGGTATCGTGCGTCACCAGCACCAAGGTCATGCCGCGCTCGGCATGTTTGGTGAACAGGAGATCGACGATCTGCTTGCCGGTGGTTTCGTCGAGATTGCCGGTCGGCTCGTCCGCGACCAGGATCGCGGGATCGGGCGCGAGCGCCCGGGCCAGCGCCACGCGCTGCTGCTCGCCGCCCGACAATTGCGTCGGATAATGATGCAGGCGATCGCCGAGCCCGACGGACGCCAGCTCCTGCGCCGCGCGCGCTGCCGCGTCGGGATTGCCGGCGAGCTCCAGCGGCACCGCGACGTTTTCCAGCGCCGTCATGGTCGGGATCAGATGAAACGACTGGAACACGATGCCGACCTGGCGGCCGCGGAAGCGCGCCAGCGCGTCCTCGTCGAGGGCATTGAACGGCGTGCCGTTGACCACCACCTCTCCGCTGTCGGGACGCTCCAGCCCCGCCATCACCATCAGCAAGGTCGATTTGCCGGAGCCGGAAGGTCCGATCAGGCCGATCGCCTCCCCCGGTGCCACACGAAGGCTGATATCTTTCAGGATATGAACGCGTGCAGCGCCTGAGCCGAGCGAGAGGTTGACGTTGGAAATGGAAATGGTGTCCGGCCCGAGGCCGGCCAGCGAAGAGGGTTCGATGAGACTGTCCATGGCTCGGTCATATGGCACTTCCGCCGCTCGGGTCGAGGGCTTGAAACGGATGTTTGCGCACATACGCGTGTTGATTATGGCTTTGATGACGGCGGGACCGGTATTTGCCCAAGCCCCGGCCGTGGTGCCGGACAAGCCGGTCAAGATGGTCGTCCTTGGCGATTCCCTGAGCGCCGGCCTTGGCCTGCAGGCCTCGGCGGCGTTCCCGGCTCGTCTTCAAAAGGCCTTGGACGACAAAGGGATAAAGGTCGACATGATCAATGCCGGGGTGTCCGGTGACACCTCTTCCGGCGGCCGCGACCGGCTGGACTGGTCGATCCCGGAAGGAACCGAGGCGGTCATCCTCGAACTTGGCGCCAACGATGCCTTGCGTGGGATCGACCCGGCCGTCACCCGCGCCGCGCTGACCGATATCCTGACGCGGCTGAAGGCGCGCAAGATCGCCGTGCTGGTGTGCGGAATGCTTGCCCCGCCCAATTACGGCAGCGAATATGCCGCCCGCTTCAACGCGATCTATCCGGAGCTTTCCAAATCCTTCGGGGTCCCGCTCTATCCGTTCTTCCTGGAGGGGGTGGCGGCCGAAGCAAAGCTCAACCAGGCCGACGGGCTGCATCCGACCGCGGAGGGCGTTGATGTCATCGTGAAGAATATTCTGCCTATGGTGGAGGCATTTCTCGGCACGATCTCCGGGCAGCGGAGTTGAAAAGGATGCAAACGAATAACGTTACCGACGGTTTTCCCCGTAGCTTTCCGGTCTGCTCGCGCCGCGTGCTTCGCAGGGTCATATAAGTCGGGTAGAAATTAGTGATCGGTGATTCGTCACCGGGTTTGCTGTCAGGCGTGAGCCTCCAAGCTGACGCCTTCGCATCGAGGATTTTGCGATGCCGCGTTTGTTTGCTGGACTGGAAATTCCGGCCGAGATCGGCCAGAGCCTTTCCAATTTGCGTGGCGGCCTTCCTGGCGCACGCTGGATCGATCCCGAAAATTATCACGTCACCCTGCGCTTCATCGGCGATATCGACGGCATGTCGGCGAATGAAATCGCCTCGATGCTGTTTCGGGTCAACCGCAAGCCGTTCGAGGTCAAGGTGCAGGGCTTGCAGAGCTTTGGCGGCAAGAAACCGCGCGCGGTGGTCGCGTCCGTCGAGCCGAGCCGGCCGCTGATCGAGCTGCAGGCCGAGCTTGAGCGGCTGATGCAGCGGCTCGGGCTCGATCCCGAGGGCCGCAAATTCACGCCGCACGTGACGCTGGCGCGGCTGCATGATGCGTCGAGCCAGGACGTTGCCGATTATCTTTCGGTGCGCGGCTACTTTCCGAGCCGGACGTTTATGGCGTCGCGCTTTGTGCTGTTCTCCTCCCGCGCCTCCACCGGCGGCGGCCCCTATGTAGTCGAGGATTCCTACGCGCTGAGTGCGTGAGGCTTGGTGCGCGTCATGTCCACCGCCGTCGTCATCCGCCAACGGGTCGGCGCGTTGCGCCGCCCGATGGCAGGCTCCAGCGGATGATCCCGTATACCAGTGACGCCTGAGACAGAACCGGGGAGCCGGGGCGTACCGGACCCGCTTTCGCGGGTATGACGCGTAGCGCTTGCATACCCCTAGCACCAATTCACGGCTTGCAATTTTTGTTCGCTTGAGGCCGAAAGGGGGCCATGCTGTCGACCGACCCCACCTCGTTCCGCGCACAATATCAGGCGCTGGTTTCCTCCGGCGCAATCGAGGCCGATCCCGCGCAGGCCGACGCCGCCGAGGCGTTTGCCGCGCTCGAGGAGCGGCTGTCGAGCTACAAGCCGTTGCGCAAGCAGAGCCTGCTCGGCCGGCTGTTCGCCGACAAGGACGAGCCGCCGCCGCTCGGGCTCTACGTTCACGGCGACGTCGGCCGCGGCAAGACCATGCTGATGGACCTGTTCTTTCAGCATTCACCGGTCCAGCACAAGCGCCGCGCGCATTTTCACGAATTCATGGCCGAGGTGCATGAGCGGATCTACAGCTATCGCCAGAACATCGCGCGCGGAGAGGTCGCCGACGGCGACGTCATCGCGTTGACGGCGAATGCGATCTTCGACGAGGCGTGGCTGTTGTGTTTCGACGAATTTCACGTCACCGACATCGCCGACGCCATGATCCTGGGTCGGCTGTTCTCAAAACTGTTCGAACTCGGCACCGTCGTGGTGGCGACCTCCAACGTTGCGCCCGAAGACCTCTACAAGGGCGGCCTCAACCGCGCGCTGTTCCTGCCCTTCATCAAGCAGATCGCAGATCACATGGACGTGCTGCTGCTCGACGCGCGCACGGATTTCCGGCTGGAAAAACTCGCCGGCGTGAAGATGTGGCTGACGAACGATCCGGAAGCCGAATTCGTCCTCAACCGCGCCTGGGGCAGGATGACCGGCAACGCGCCGTGCCGGCCGCGCGACATCACGATCAAGGGCCGCAAGCTGCATGTGCCGTGCTCGGCGCACGGCGTGGCGCGGTTTTCCTTTGCCGACATCTGCGAGAAGCCGCTCGCGGCAAGCGACTATCTGCGGCTTGCGCACGACTACCACACCATCCTGATCGACCGCATTCCGGTCATGGATTACCCCGAGCGCAACGCCGCCAAGCGTTTCATCTCGCTGATCGATACGCTTTACGACAACGCTGTGAAGCTGATGGCCTCGGCCGAGGCCGATCCGGTGTCGCTGTATCTGGCGACCGAGGGCAATGAGGCCAACGAGTTCAAGCGGACCTCGTCGCGGCTGATCGAAATGAGCTCGGAATCCTACCTGGCCCTGCCGCATGGCCGGAAGGATTCCGCGGCGAGCGGGTCGAGTACGGGGCTGGTGGAAACCTAATCTCTCCGTCGTCATTGCGAGCGAAGCGAAGCAATCCAGAAATCCCTCCTCGGAGGCAGTCCGGATTGCTTCGTCGCAACGCTCCTCGCAATGACGGTGGGCGAGGTTTCCTGGCATACCTGACCGAAATCGAGGCGGGGCCTTAGAATTGGGCACGCCCCGGCTTGAACCGGTCATTCGAAAGGGATAACCACCCATCCAACTTTCCTATCCACACCCTCATCTTCGTCTCAGAAGGACAAATTTCCCATGGCGCGCGACAAGATTGCTTTGATTGGCTCCGGTCAGATCGGCGGAACGCTGGCTCACCTCATCGGCCTGAAGGAGCTCGGCGACGTCGTGATGTTCGACATCGCCGAGGGTGTGCCGCAGGGCAAGGCGCTCGACATCGCGCAGTCGTCGCCGGTCGACGGTTTCGACGCCCATCTCACCGGCGCCAATTCCTACGACGCGCTCGATGGCGCCAAGGTCTGCATCGTAACCGCCGGCGTGCCGCGCAAGCCCGGCATGAGCCGCGACGATCTGCTCAGCATCAATCTCAAGGTCATGGAGCAGGTCGGCGCCGGCATCAAGAAGTATGCCCCCGACGCCTTCGTCATCTGCATCACCAACCCGCTGGATGCGATGGTGTGGGCGTTGCAGAAGGCCTCCGGCATGCCGCACAAGAAGGTCGTCGGCATGGCCGGCGTGCTCGATTCCGCGCGCTTCCGCTATTTCCTGGCCGACGAATTCAACGTCTCGGTCGAAGACGTCACCGCCTTCGTGCTCGGCGGCCACGGCGATACCATGGTGCCGCTGACCCGCTATTCCACCGTCGCCGGCATTCCGCTGCCTGACCTGGTCAAGATGGGCTGGACCTCGCAGGCGCGCATCGACGAGATCGTCGACCGCACCCGCAATGGCGGCGCCGAGATCGTCAACCTCTTGAAGACCGGTTCCGCGTTCTACGCCCCGGCGGCTTCCGCGATCGCGATGGCGGAGAGCTACCTGAAGGACAAGAAGCGCGTGCTGCCCTGTGCCGCCTATCTCAACGGCGAATACAGCGTGAAGGACATGTATGTCGGCGTTCCCGTCGTCATCGGCTCGAAGGGCGTCGAGCGCATCGTCGAGATCGAACTGGCCGGCAAGGACCGCGAAGCCTTCGACAAGTCGGTCGGCGCCGTTCAGGGCTTGGTCGACGCCTGCAAGAAGATCGCGCCCGATCTGCTCGGACGTTGATTTTGCTCGGCTTTCGCTCCTGCGCGGGGGCGAAAGCGTTTTCAGGGTTGCAGTTCTATTGGTATATGGTATGCCAACTACCAATGCCGGTGAACTGTAGAACTCGCCGCTAAGGGTTTTGGGGAGCGTCCAGATGAATATCCATGAATACCAGGCCAAGGCTCTGCTGCGCGAGTTCGGCGTGCCGGTGTCGCGCGGGGTCGCGATCATCAAACTATCCGACGCGGACACTGCCGCCGAAGAGCTCGGCGGTCCGATATGGGTGGTGAAGAGCCAGATTCATGCCGGCGGCCGTGGCAAGGGCAAGTTCAAGGAGGCTAGCGCCGGCGACAAGGGCGGCGTTCGCATCGCCAAATCAGCCGCCGAGTTGAATGCATTCGTCAAGCAGATGTTCGGCGCGACCCTCGTTACCGAGCAGACCGGACCCGCCGGCAAGCAGGTGAACCGTCTTTACATCGAGGAAGGCTCCGACATCGACAAGGAGTTCTATCTCTCCATTCTGGTTGACCGCGAAACCTCCAAAGTATCGTTTGTGGTTTCGACCGAGGGTGGCGTCAATATCGAGGAGGTCGCGCACAAGACGCCGGAGAAGATCGTCTCCTTTTCCGTCGATCCGGCAACCGGCGCCATGGGTCATCACGGCCGCACGGTCGCGAAAGCCCTGAATCTGACTGGCGGTCTCGCCAAGCAGGCGGAAAAACTGGTGGCGCAGCTCTACTCCGCCTTTGTCGCCAAGGACATGGCGATGCTGGAAATCAATCCGCTGGTCATCACCAAGCAGGGCGAGCTGCGCGTCCTCGACGCCAAGGTGTCGTTTGATGACAACGCCCTCTACCGCCATCCCGACGTCGTCGCGCTGCGCGATGAAACCGAGGAGGATGGCAAGGAAATCGAGGCGTCAAGATTCGATCTCAATTACATCGCCCTCGACGGCACGATCGGCTGCATGGTCAACGGCGCCGGTCTCGCCATGGCGACCATGGACATCATCAAGCTCTATGGCATGGCGCCGGCCAACTTCCTCGATGTCGGCGGCGGCGCCGACAAGACCAAGGTCACGGCGGCGTTCAAGATCATCACCGCCGATCCCAACGTGAAGGGCATCCTGGTGAATATCTTCGGCGGCATCATGAGGTGTGACATCATCGCCGAAGGCGTGGTCGCCGCGGTCAAGGACGTCGGCCTGAAAGTGCCGCTGGTGGTGCGGCTGGAAGGGACCAATGTCGAAGCCGGCAAGAAGATCATCGAGGATTCCGGCTTCAATGTGCTAACCGCCGATCACCTCGACGATGCCGCGCAGAAAATCGTGAAAGCCGTCAAGGGAGGCTAGCGATGGCTGACCATCTCGCCGCACCGATGCCGCTGGAAGAACACCGCAAGCTTGAGGTGTTTGCCGGCGAATGGGCAGGTGAGGAAATGGTCTATCCGTCGCGCTGGACCGCGGGCGGTCCTGCGACCTCGCATGTGGCGGCGCGGATGGATCTCAACGGCTTCTATTTGATCCAGGACACCCGCCAGATGCGCGACGGCAAGGAAACCTTCGCCACCCACGGCGTGTTCACCTACGACCGCGACGACCGGCACTACAAATTGTTCTGGCACGATTCGCTCGGCTACTATTCGCCGGCGCCGGCCTCCGGCGGCTGGAGCGGCAAGTCGCTGATCCTCGTGCGCGGCTCGCTGCGCGGCAACGCGCGCCATGTCTATGAAGTCGTCGACAACGACAACTACACCTTGAAAATCCAGTTCTCGCCCGATGCCGAAGGATGGGCCGATGTGCTCACCGGCGTCTACCGGCGGATTCACTAAACCCATCGTTCCCGGTCACCTAGGAAAGCGTCCTCAATCATGTCCGTTCTGATCGACAAGAATACCAAAGTCATCTGCCAGGGTTTTACGGGCAAGAACGGCACGTTCCATTCGGAAGCCGCGATCGCTTACGGCACCAAGATGGTCGGCGGCACCTCGCCGGGCAAAGGCGGCTCGACGCATCTCAACCTGCCCGTCTTCGACACCGTCGCCGAAGCGCGTGAGAAGACCGGTGCTGACGCCTCCGTGATCTATGTCCCGCCGCCGGGCGCGGCGGATGCGATCTGCGAGGCGATCGATGCGGAAATCCCGCTGATCGTCTGTATCACCGAGGGCATTCCGGTGCTCGACATGGTGCGCGTGAAGCGCTCGCTGTCGGGATCGAAATCGCGCCTGATCGGGCCGAACTGCCCGGGCGTGATGACGGCGGGCGAGTGCAAGATCGGCATCATGCCGGCCAACATCTTCAAGCCCGGCAGTGTCGGTATCGTCTCCCGCTCCGGCACGCTGACCTATGAAGCCGTGTTCCAGACCAGCCAGGAGGGCCTCGGCCAGACCACGGCGGTCGGCATCGGCGGCGACCCCGTCAAGGGCACCGAGTTCATCGACGTGCTGGAAATGTTCCTGGCCGACCCGAAGACCACCTCGATCATCATGATCGGTGAAATCGGCGGCTCGGCCGAGGAAGACGCAGCCCAGTTCATCAAGGATGAGGCCAAGCGGGGCCGCAAGAAGCCGATGGTTGGCTTCATCGCCGGCGTTACCGCCCCTCCCGGCCGCCGCATGGGCCATGCCGGCGCGATCATCTCCGGCGGCAAGGGCGACGCCGGATCCAAGACGGCGGCCATGGAAGCGGCCGGAATTACGGTCTCTCCGTCGCCCGCGCGGCTCGGACATACCCTTGCCGAAAAGTTGAAGTCTTAATTCAGTCCTTGGTTCTTTTAGGCGCGAATATCCGTCTTAAATAGGGTAAAGGTGCTTTACCGAGCTGGTTCGGGCTTCCGGACCGGCTAAAGCGCCGTTTTCCACGCGCAAAGCGAAAATTACCAGGACGCCATCATGTCTCGCCAGGACGCGAATGCAGCATTTGCCCTCTCCTCTTTTTTGCAGGGCACCAACGCCACCTACATCGACGACCTCTACGCCCGCTACGAGCAAGACCCCGCGTCGGTCGACGCCGAATGGCAGGAATTCTTCAAGAGCCTGAAAGACACCCCGGCCGACGTCCAGAAGAACGCCGAGGGACCCTCTTGGGGCCGCGACAACTGGCCACTCACCCCGCGCGACGAACTGACCTCGGCGCTGGACGGCAACTGGATCACCGTCGAGAAGGCGGTCGGCGCCAAGCTTGCCGCCAAGGTGCAGGCCAAGGGCGCCGAGCTGTCGGCCGCCGACATCAACCAGGCGACCCGCGATTCGGTCCGCGCCTTGATGCTGATCCGCGCCTACCGCATGCGCGGTCATTTCCACGCCAAGCTCGATCCGCTCGGCATCGAGGCGCAGCGCGATCGCGAAGAGCTCGATCCGCGCACCTATGGCTTCACCGAAGCCGATTTTGACCGCAAGATCTTCCTCGACCACGTGCTCGGCCTCGAATACGGCACGCTTCGCGAAATCGTCGCGATCTGCGAGCGCACCTATTGCCAGACGCTCGGCGTCGAGTTCATGCACATCTCCAACGCTGCGCAGAAGGCCTGGATCCAGGAACGCATCGAGGGTCCGGACAAGGAGATCAGTTTCACCCGCGAGGGACGCCGCGCGATCCTCAACAAGCTGGTCGAAGCCGAGGGTTTTGAAAAGTTCTGCGATCTCAAGTTCACGGGCACCAAGCGCTTCGGCCTCGACGGCGGTGAATCGCTGATTCCGGCGCTGGAGCAGATCATCAAGCGCGGCGGCAATCTCGGCGTGAAGGAGATCGTGCTCGGCATGCCGCATCGCGGCCGCCTCAACGTGCTGACCCAGGTGATGGGCAAGCCGCACCGCGCGCTGTTTCATGAATTCAAGGGCGGCTCCGCCAACCCGGACGCGGTCGAAGGCTCCGGCGACGTCAAATACCATTTGGGCGCATCAAGCGACCGCGAGTTCGACAACAATAGGATCCATCTGTCGCTGACCGCGAACCCGTCGCATCTGGAAATCGTCGATCCCGTCGTGCTCGGCAAGGTGCGCGCCAAGCAGGACCAGCACGGCGATCCGCCGGACATGCGTATTTCCGTTCTGCCGCTCTTGATGCACGGCGACGCGGCGTTCGCGGGTCAGGGCGTGGTGGCGGAATGCTTCGGCCTGTCCGACCTGAAGGGTTACCGCACCGGCGGCTCGGTGCATTTCATCGTCAACAACCAGATCGGCTTCACCACCTATCCGCGCTACTCGCGCTCCTCGCCCTATCCGTCCGACGTGGCGAAGATGATCGACGCGCCGATCTTCCACGTGAATGGCGACGATCCGGAGGCGGTGGTGTTCGCGGCCAAGGTCGCGATCGAATTCCGGCAGAAATTCCACAAGCCTGTCGTCATCGACATGTTCTGCTATCGCCGCCATGGCCACAACGAGGGCGACGAGCCCGCGTTCACCCAGCCGGTAATGTACAAGCGCATTGCCTCGCACCCGTCCACGCTGGAGATCTACGCCAGGCGGCTGATCGCCGACGGCGTGATGACCGAGGGCGAGGTCGAGAAGGCCAAGGCCGACTGGCGCGCGCGGCTCGATGCCGAGCTCGAGGCGGGTTCCGGCTACAAGCCCAACAAGGCCGACTGGCTCGACGGTAAGTGGGCGGGCTTCAAGTCAGCCGATCAGGAAGAGGATGCCCGCCGCGGCGTCACCGGCGTCGACATCAACGTCCTCAAGGATATCGGCCGCAAGATCACCAAGGTGCCGGACGGTTTCCGGGTTCACCGCACCATTCAGCGTTTTCTGGAAAACCGTGCCAAAGCCATCGACAACGGCGTCGGCATCGACTGGGCGACCGGCGAGGCGCTGGCGTTCTGCACGCTGCTGCAGGAAGGCCATCACGTCCGGCTGTCGGGACAGGATTCCGAGCGCGGCACCTTCTCGCAGCGCCATTCGGTGCTGATCGACCAGGAAGCCGAGAGCCGTTACACGCCGTTCAACCATCTCGGCCACGACCAGGGCCATTACGAGGTCATCAACTCGCTGCTGTCCGAAGAGGCGGTGCTCGGCTTCGAATACGGCTACTCACTGGCCGAGCCGAAGGCGCTGGCGATGTGGGAAGCGCAGTTCGGCGACTTCGCCAACGGCGCCCAGGTTCTGTTCGACCAGTTCATCTCGTCGGGCGAGCGCAAATGGCTGCGCATGTCCGGCCTCGTCTGCCTGCTGCCGCATGGTTATGAAGGGCAGGGGCCGGAGCACTCCTCGGCGCGGCTCGAGCGTTTCCTGCAGATGTGCGCCGAAGACAACATGCAGGTGGTGTATCCCACCACGCCGGCGAATTACTTCCACGTGCTGCGGCGCCAGCTGCATCGCGAAATCCGCAAGCCCCTGATCATGATGACGCCGAAGTCGCTGTTGCGGCACAAGCGCGCGGTCTCGCGGCTCGACGAACTGGGGGCGGACACCACCTTCCACCGCATCCTGTACGATGACGCCCAGATGCTGCCCGACGAGAAGATCAAGCTCGCGCCGGATGACAAGATCCGCCGCGTCGTGCTGTGCTCGGGCAAGGTCTATTACGATCTTTACGAGGAGCGCGAGAAGCGCGGCATCGACGACATCTACATCATGCGCGTCGAGCAGCTCTATCCGGTGCCGCTCAAGGCGCTGGTGCAGGAGCTCATTCGCTTCAAGAACGCCGAAGTGGTCTGGTGCCAGGAAGAGCCGCGCAACATGGGCGCGTGGCACTTCATCGAGCCCTATCTCGAATGGGTGCTGAACCAGATCCATGCGCCGAACCGGCGTCCGCGTTACGCGGGCCGCGCCGCGTCGGCCGCAACCGCCACCGGTTTGATGTCGAAGCATCTGGCGCAGCTCAAGGCGATGCTGGATGAGGCGCTGAACTAGGATTTGTTCACGTCGTCATGCCCGGGCAAAAGGCGCGAAGCGCCGCTTTCGCGCCAGATGTCCCGGGCATCCACGTCTTGTTTTTGAAAATTGACTTAAGGCGTGGATGGCCGGGCGCAGACAAGTATACGTAGTCTGCGAAAATGCAGACTACTACGCCCGGCCATGACGCAAAGAGGAAAAATACCATGACTGAAATTCGTGTTCCGACGCTCGGCGAGTCCGTGACGGAAGCCACCATCGGCCGCTGGTTCAAGAAGGCCGGCGACGCCGTCGCGGTGGACGAGCCGCTGGTCGAGCTCGAGACCGACAAGGTCACCATCGAAGTGCCGGCGCCGTCCGCCGGTGTGCTCGGCGAGATCGCGGCCAAGGACGGCGAGACCGTCGCCGTCGGCGCGCTGCTCGGGCAGATCAACGAAGGTGCAGCCGGTGGCGCCAAGTCGGTCGCGCCCGCCAGGGCCGCCGCCCCGGCTGCAGCGCCCGCCGCCGCGCCTGCTGCGGCCCTGAAGGCTGCGGTATCCGATGCGCCGCTGGCGCCGTCGGTTCGAAAACTCTCCACGGAGAGCGGCATCGATGCCGCGACCGTTCCGGGCTCCGGCAAGGACGGCCGCGTCACCAAGGGCGACATGCTGGCCGCAATCGAGAAGGCGGCTTCCGCGCCGACCCCGATCAATCAGCCGGCCGCTTCGGTGCAGGTGCGGGCGCCTTCGCCGGCCGACGATGCGGCTCGCGAGGAGCGCGTGAAGATGACGCGGCTGCGCCAGACCATCGCGCGGCGGCTGAAGGACGTGCAGAACACGGCGGCGATGCTGACGACCTTCAACGAGGTCGACATGACCCACATCATGGCGATGCGCGCGCAATACAAGGACGTGTTCGAGAAGAAGCATGGCTCAAAGCTCGGCTTCATGGGCTTTTTCACCAAGGCCGTCGTGCAGGCGCTGAAGGACATCCCGGCGGTGAATGCCGAGATCGACGGCACCGATTTGATCTACAAGAACTACTACCACGTCGGCGTCGCCGTCGGCACCGACAAGGGCCTGGTCGTGCCTGTGGTGCGCGACTGCGACCACAAGTCGATCTCCGACATCGAAAAGTCGATCGCCGATTTCGGCCGCCGCGCCCGCGATGGCCAGCTCAAGATCGACGAGATGCAGGGCGGCACCTTCACCATCACCAACGGCGGCATCTACGGCTCGCTGATGTCGACGCCGATCCTGAACGCGCCGCAGTCCGGCATCCTCGGCATGCACAAGATCCAGGAGCGGCCGATGGTGGTCGGCGGCAAGATCGAGGTCCGTCCGATGATGTATCTGGCGCTGTCCTACGATCACCGCGTGATCGACGGCAAGGAAGCGGTGACCTTCCTGGTTCGCGTCAAGGAAAGCCTGGAAGACCCGGCGCGGCTGGTGCTGGATCTCTGACATATCACGCTAGCTGACGCCGGCGCCCAAGCCGGTATCGCGAGCATGGATCGATGCGCGTTGATTGTGGGGGCTGATGTGACGGACAAGGTTGTTGTGATCACCGGCGGCAGCCGCGGCATCGGCCGCGCCACCGCGCTCGCTGCCGCCGCGCGCGGCTTTCGCGTCGTGGTCGGCTATGCCAGCAATCAGGCGGCGGCGAAGGAAGTCGTCGCCTCGATCGAGCGCAAGAACGGCAAGGCCATTGCGGTGAAATGCGATGTCGGCAGCGAGGCGGACATTCTAGCGCTGTTTGCCGCCGCGGATGAATTCGGCACGCTCGGTGCGCTCGTCAACAATGCCGGCATCGTCGGGCCCTCGGCGCGCGTCGAGGACATGTCGGCCGAGCGTATCCAGCGCATGATGGCCGTCAACGTCACCGGCAGCATCCTGTGCGCGCGCGAGGCGGTGAAGCGGATGTCGACCCGCAAGGGCGGCGAGGGCGGCGTCATCGTCAATCTTTCCTCGGTCGCGGCGAAACTCGGTTCGCCCAACACGTATGTCGATTATGCGGCTTCCAAGGGCGCGGTGGATTCCTTCACCGTCGGCCTCGGCCATGAAGTCGCCGGCGAGGGCATTCGGGTCGCCGCGATCCGGCCCGGGCTGATCGATACCGAGATTCATGCTTCCGGCGGCGAGCCCGATCGCGCACACCGGCTGGCGCACATGGTGCCAATGCAACGTGTCGGCACCGCGGATGAAATCGCCAACGCCATCGTCTGGCTGATGTCGGATGAGGCGTCCTACGTCACCAGCGCCATCCTCGACGTATCGGGCGGGCGGTAATACCTGACATTTTTCCCAGCTACAGGACTTCGATCATGGCTTCCTACGATCTCGTCGTCATCGGCACCGGCCCGGGCGGATATGTCTGCGCGGTCCGCGCGGCGCAACTCGGCATGAAGGTCGCCGTGGTCGAGAAGAACGCGACGCTTGGCGGCACCTGCCTCAATGTCGGCTGCATGCCGTCGAAGGCGCTGCTGCATGCCTCCGAAACGTTCGAGGAAGCCGCACACTCCTTTGCGAAAATG
The DNA here is from genome assembly GCF_018130385.1 of Bradyrhizobium sp. AUGA SZCCT0283. Taxonomy (GTDB): domain Bacteria; phylum Pseudomonadota; class Alphaproteobacteria; order Rhizobiales; family Xanthobacteraceae; genus Bradyrhizobium. The sequence continues at coordinate 726,459 of NZ_JAFCLU010000001.1, forward strand.
GGCGTCAGCATTTCCGCGCCGAAACTCGATCTGCCATCGATGATGAAGTTCAAGCAGCAGGGCATCGACGGCAACGTCAAGGGCGTCGAGTTTCTGATGAAGAAGAACAAGATCGACGTGATCAGCGGCAAGGGCAAGATCCTCGGCGCCGGCAAGGTTCAGGTCACGGGCGGCGACGGCAAGGCGCAGACGGTCGAGACCAGGAACATCGTCATCGCCACCGGCTCGGATATCGCGCGGCTGAAGGGCGTCGAAATCGACGAGAAGCGCGTCGTGTCGTCGACCGGCGCGTTGTCGCTGGAAAAAGTGCCGGAAAAAATGCTGATCATCGGCGCCGGTGTGATCGGCCTCGAACTTGGCTCGGTGTGGCGCCGGCTGGGAGCGGAGGTCATGGTCGTCGAATTCCTCGACCGCATCCTGCCCGGCATGGACGGCGAAGTGGCGAAACAATTTCAGCGCATGCTCGAAAAGCAGGGCTTTGCGTTCAAACTCGGCGCCAAGGTCACTGGCGTCGATACGTCGGGCAAGATGCTGAAGGCCAGTGTCGAACCGGCAGCCGGTGGACCGGCAGAGACGCTCGAAACCGACGTGGTGCTGGTCTGTATCGGTCGCGTGCCCTACACCGAAGGGCTCGGGCTCAAGGAAGCCGGTATCGCGCTCGACAATCGCGGGCGCGTGCAGATCGACGCGCATTTCGCAACCAGCGTGAAGGGCGTCTATGCGATCGGCGACGTGGTGGCGGGGCCGATGCTGGCGCACAAGGCCGAGGATGAAGGCGTCGCCTGCGCTGAAATTATCGCGGGCCAGGCGGGCCACGTGAACTACGATGTTATTCCAGGCGTCGTGTATACCACGCCGGAAGTGTCATCAGTCGGCAAGACCGAGGAAGAGCTGAAGCAGGCGGGCGTGGCCTATACCTCCGGCAAATTCCCGTTCACCGCCAACGGCCGTTCCAAGGTCAACCAGACCACTGACGGTTTCGTGAAGATTCTCGCAGATGCGAAGACAGATCGCGTGCTTGGCGTGCACATCATCGGCCGCGAAGCCGGCGAAATGATCCACGAAGCCTGCGTACTGATGGAATTTGGGGGCTCTGCCGAAGATCTGGCGCGCACGTGCCATGCCCACCCGACCCGGTCGGAAGCGATCAAGGAGGCCGCGCTTGCGGTCGGCAAACGCGCCATCCATATGTGATCCACATCCGGAACATACCGGGTAGAGCGTGATTGAAGAAGCAGGTATCCGGTTTCTCGAAAAGATCATGCTTTGAACGAAGAAAAAGAGCGGAGCGACCAATCAATGGACGTCATTCCGCTCTAGAGATGATGATCGATGATGCGCCGCCTGTTACAGCCGTTCTGGGTCCTGCTTGCGGTCATCTTCCTGATCGAAGCCTGGCTGTGGGATCATCTCGAGCCGATCGTCGAGCGCATCGTCGCGCTGATCCCGCTGCGCGCATTCAAGCAATGGCTGTCCGAGCGCGTCGATGCGCTGTCGCCGGCGATGACGCTGATCGTGTTCGCCGTGCCGGTGATCCCGCTGTTTCCGCTCAAGCTGGTCGGTCTCTGGCTGCTGGCGCATGAGTATTGGCTGAGCGCCGTCACCGTCATCGTGCTCGGGAAATTCGTCGGCGTCGGCGTCACCGCCTTCATCTTCGACGTGACGCGCACGAAGCTCCTGCAGATGGCGTGGTTCAAGAAGACCTATGAATTCATCATGGCGATGCGCGCCAAGGCGGCGGCCCTGGTCCAGCCGATCAAGCTGCGCATCCGGGAAATCCTGCGTGGCGGCGGCGACGGCTGGTCATCGCGCACGCTGCGGCTGATCCAGCGCTTTCGCAAGAGCGTGCACGAGGCGCGCTGACGCTTCCCGCTGTCGTCGCCCGGCTTGACCGGGCGACCCAGGGCGGATTCAACCGGTCGTCGCAACACTTCAGCCAAGGAGGTTGCGATGAATGGATACGGACAAGATTCGG
>NZ_JAFCLU010000010.1 GCF_018130385.1 Bradyrhizobium sp. AUGA SZCCT0283
TGGAGGAACCGAATCTGATTTGCGCGCCCGAGGGAACCCCCTATAACCCTTCCGATTCAAATCAAGCGGAAAGCGCTCTAGCACCATGGGACTTACTATTTCCCGCTGGGACCCTCGAAGTTCTTAGAAGGGGAGATGATCCTCAACCTATTGACGTGTCCGCGCTCGATGGCCGAGTTGTTTCCATCGGTTTGTGGCCTGATGGGCCGATACCGGGTCTGGAGCGAATGACCATGCACGTCGATGCGTTCGCTAAAGGCGTCGTGAAAATTGTTCTGATCAACGAGCGGAAGACAATTCTGTTGGTGTTTTTTCTGGACTACAAAGGCGGACGCGTCCACACGAACCTTGAGGATGGTGGACTTCTATATGGTGAGAACAACCCTGACGAAAATGACGTGCGGGCTTACGCGACCTTCTTCTACAAGGTGTTCGGCAACGGCATTGCAGAACTGACGTGCGACGATATGGAGCCAATCGACTGCGAGGTAGTGATTCCTGTAAACATGAGGATGACGATGTCTCCCGACCAAGCCATTGCAAAAATGGTCGAACAGTTCAAAAAAGAGCAGGCCAAGTAATGATCAGCTTCCAGGCTGGCGACGTCCGTTTCTGGCCTGTGCGAATTCACAGCGCCTCTCGCAAATGGAACCCGAATTGCTCTTGTTCCGTTAGGTATAGGCCGGGCGGCCCCGAACCAGTCGAGCCAACCCTATGCCCAAGGTCCGCGTTTCAATGATGGATTTGCAGCGTCGAGCGTTGCAAGAAGTGAGAAAGCAGCCCGGTTGTCATGACGTCCGGGAAATAGCGATCAATCGTGTTGCGAAGCCTGCTGAAAATAACTGGTCGCTCTGTGTGCTTGCAGCGGGCTCGGCAGATGCCAATACCGCAGCGCGCGCGGCCGTTCACGTCCAAACTGTTTTGCGCCGGGACTATGATCTGCTGACGGATTGATCTGTAGGTCCATAAAAGGAAGGCGGAGATCAAATGGACCACCGCTTCTCATTCTCGGTATTCACAATTGAGATCAACGGCAGGCCAACGCTGGCGTTGCAGGCTAAGAGGCACAAGGACGCGGAACGTCTTTGCGAACATGATCAGTTACGCACTCGGTTGAGTACAATCACTTCTCACGGCACCCCGTTGTGCGATGCCAGCGCCACGATGAAGCTCAGGTTGGCTACCGCCGAAGAAACAGCTCTGTATCGGCGAGCAACGCAATCGACCGAGCCATCAAGTGACACTCACGTCGTGTATTTTGTGGATGATCTCGATGGATAAGACGCGAGTCCGCTTTTCTGCGCATTACGGACTCAACGCGGACATCGAGCTAGGTCCGAAAAGTGCCATGAACGGACTCATGCACCGCAGAAAACAACAGCTCTATTCGATCACCTCGTCGGCGCGGGCGAAGCATGTCGGTTCGGAAGGGCTTCGGCTGAGATTCGCATCTGGGGTAGCTCCACAGCAAAGAAAAGGGGCCGCTGACAGAGGATCAGCGTCCCCGGATGCCGTTTTAGTTCAGCTTATACGTGCCGGTCTGACGATTGCAGCCTTGAAACGTTCCGGCTTTGATAACTGGAAACGGCCCCAGTGGCTCTGATGTGATGCCGTTCGTAACCATGCCTTCAAATTTTCCCGTTCCTACAATGGTCTCTCTGATTTCCTTTCCGTCGCCTCCAATCGAATAATATGTAAGCCGCTTATCGCCGTCTGCGTCGGTAGCTTCGCAGACCCAACTGCCCCTACGCTTGCCATCGAAAGACGCATTCATCCCAACACACCGGAACGCTTCCTTGTCGAACATCCCGCCCGGGCTCGCACTTCGGTTAGTACCGATAGTTTCAAAACTTGAGCTGGTGTGGGTCTTGGAGAATGGCATGCTGTTGCTGGTGCCTGCAAAGCATGACGTATAGTCGTAGCTGCCCTCCTTCGGCAGTTCGGCCGCGAATGCAGAAGGCGCAAAAGTAAACATGACGAAGGCTATGATGTACCATCCATTTTTCATAATGCCCTCCTTTTTAAGTTGAGCAAGCTGACCTCAACGCGAACGCGAGTAGGTCGCCGCGAGTCAATGATGGCATGTTCAATCTTATGTTGGAATGACAAAATCCACCCACCCCGGCCGAGCAGGCGGACTAGGCCCTATGTCCGAGGTGGGTCAAACTCAGAAGTCCGGGCGCGCAACTGGGCAGTCCGCTTTACCCTCAAGAACAGACGTCGCCAGCCTGGCCTGTGAGGTCCGAAAAGTGCCATAAGCGGAAGTCGCGGTCGCGGCCTACTCGATCAAATCGCTGCTGCCCCCGCGACGGGATTGCGCGTCACTCTGGAAGTCCTGCTTCGCGGAGACCGTCGATATAGATTTTATGAAGGCTGATGGAACAGGTGGCAGGCGAACGATCTTTCGGAGGTATGGGTTCGCCCGACACCTTCAGTGCTGCGGCGCACGGTTCCACAACGCCCGAGTCTTCATGCCAGCATTCTCGCGCGGGCGGCTCGCAAGCGCCATCAGCTCCGCCACCCGCGCTGGCCCAAAGCCCACAATGCACCAACATTCCAATTGGACCCTTCCCCAAGGGCCGATGAGGATCGGGTTCTGGGATTAGCGGAATTGAAGCGAACTCCCCTCGTCCTGTAGAACGCCGAGCCAATTGATCTCCCAAAACCACGGGGAACTGGCACCTTGAAAGTCGCGATGCTCAAAAACTTTCATCTGGCAATTATTGCCGCCTCTGGCGGACTCGAAGTCGTCATTCCAATCGTCGCCGACGTACGCGACTCTCCAATCGATGTGTTCCTGGCCGGTGGCGGGGTCGGTCTGGTCGTCGCACGTTTGTTCCGACCACGAATGGGAGCTACCATCGAAGTCGCTTTGGTAGAATATAGTGCCAATAACACCGAATACTCTTGGCTGGATGTCTGCTTTTTTCTTATCGCCTGTCTGGATGTTCTTATCGCCTGTATTGTACACCCTCGCCATGAAGCGCTCATCTTTCATCGCCACCCGTGAATCGGCCGGAGCGTCGGTGACCCGGCCGCGAGTCGCCGCCGCTATGGCCGCTGTGAAGGTGTCGTAGCAGGTGGTGTCGGGCTTCGACAAATCCGTTACACAGTGGCGATTCTTGTTCGCATTTACCGCGTGCCGTCCGACCTTCTCCCTCGGGTGAGCCGGTGTTGCGACGGACGCGAGCCCGATGACGGCGATGGAAGCGAGCGCGAGTGTTCGAAGTTGATAATGCATTTCGTCCTCCTATCATTGAGTGTATGAAATAAATTCAAGGTAGAGAGCCCGCTCTTGAGACTCTTTCAAACCGCCCGCAGGCTACGCCTGTACGAAACTGCTTGCTGCGAAGCAGTTCACACGCCAAGCAATATCTGATCAAATTAAATTGACCTCAAGTTGCAACAAGTGGAAGCGCGCTGCTTCGGGTATTGTTCCCACGGCGTATCAAAGCGCTGTCGGGGCATCGCTGTTGAATCACCCATATGTGTGATCACATCGGGCTGCAACGCGACAAGTTCTCTTGCAAGCAAGTGCGCCTGAGTGCCGGCGGGTGCAAATCGATAGTCGATTCTCACATTGCGTCCTTCCGACCATCCAAGCTTCTCAAGCCCCTGTCGAAATCCCGCGAGGCGCTCCTTCATCTCTGGATCATTTTCGGAGAGGCCAACCAATACACCGATGCGCCGCATCGGTTCGGGCTGCTGCGCCCGCGCGACCATGGGCCACGCCATAGCCGTGCCACCAATAACACCGAGAAATTCCCGCCGCTTCATTGCCGACGCCGTCTCCATACGCCTATCCGAGCGGAGGCAATTTTCGACGCGGCTCCAAGCGGTCGCAATGTCCGCTCTGGGTGTGCGCCGTGCAAAGGCGGCGCTTTCCAGTGGGTGCAAGCCCCACCCGGCAACCGCTCCAGCCGGAAGCAATCGGAGCAGTCATGGAGGTAACGAAGTGGCTGAAGCCTTCGATTAGCGTGTCACGAATTGGTGACAGCGCGAGTGTGCAGGCCGCAACGCGAGTGAACGCCGAGCAATCCTCGAAAAGGACAATGCGCAGGTCGACCCGACAACCCTATCGGGGAAGACTGATACGTCTGGATGAAATGAGCGAAGCGATACGTTCAGACGCTGCGCCGGGGTAGTGGCGGCGGCATGTACACAAGGAAAGCGCACGAAACACGGGAAGCCCCAAGGCGTGGTCAGCGATGACCAACCGGAAGCCCGTGAGGGACAGGCTGGGCGCCCTGGGGTGGCGGAGAGGTTCGTAGTACCGCGGAAGCCGGGTAACTCCGGTGGAGGGAAGGGACCTCAGTTCAAGACAGACGCAATACGTGGTGAAGGACCTGGAGATTGGGAAACCTATCAACTCCAATAAATGTTCAGAAGCTGCAGATGGCGTTGCACGCGAAAGCGTGAAGTCTTGTCCGAGAGCCGGATGCGGGAAATCTGCCTGTCCGGTTCGATGAGCGGGATGTGGAAACGGAGCCATGGTGGAACCACTAAGGCACCGCCAGACGAAAGGGGCGGCAACAGATATGTTCTACCTAACGCCACCGCGCCACATCTCGACTCTACCATTTTCGGACTTGTGCGCGCGCAGTTGCGAGGTCCGCTTTACCCCGATGAGCTGACATCGCGAGTTTTACCGCTTGCGCTCGACTCAGCCTACTTAGGTCGGGATGAAAGGTCGTGTTTCAGAAGCCTCGTTTCGCTCGTCGCTCTAGCTCATGCCGTAGCGCGCGGACTTCATGAAAAGCGGTGATATGCCTCTCTTGGTCACTGGGCATCAGCCGTCTCCTTTAACTCCTCCAGCATGGCCTGCATGGCGCGGGTGTTGGCCATAATTTCAAACTCCACCAGCTCGATGGTGTCGAGCCTGGTGTTGAGCTGATCGGCAGTGAGGGGTTCGGAAAGATCCTTCGGCAGCAACGAGTGCAGGTACGCGTTGCGGAGGATCGCAGCTCCGAGTCGCTGTTCTAACTGCTCAGGGTTCATCACCAGGATTCCTCATCCCGACCCATGGCGGCTTGCGTCGCTGATCGGCTTGTCGGGCGGCCTGCCGGGCAACCTTCTGAGGGTCGGTCCGCGCCTGCGGCGCGAGCCGCAATCTGGTTGCCAGCATCGCCTGAATCTTGACTGCCATCTGCCAGCCCTCGATGTTCTTACCGGGACCTGAGCGCGCCACCAAGGTTGCCTGAATGAAGCTGTTGAGCAGTGGCACGTCTGACTCGACGAAGTGCCTCGGGTCACAAGAGCCGACTAAATCGGCAAAAAGTTCTCGCTCGGGTTTGGAAAGATATGACGGCGGGGTTAATCGTTTCGGGTCGCCAGTGACGTTCAGTGCGACCACATTGCTCGCCGCGGACCTTCGACCTCTTTGTCCCATGAAAGACTCCCTCGAGAAGAATGACTATTTATAGTTGTGACAGAAGGCGCCGGTCCGCGACGCGATCCGCATATTAATTCCCTACTCCCCCCGGCCCCGTGTTCGTGCTGCCCGCGTTCGCTGGATGCTTTGGATCAGTCGGCCAACCGTCTATTCCTATGTCCTTTTCAAAATCCTTCACAATTCCTCGCTCAAGCAATGCCTTGTCGCTGCTATGATGATGATGACAGAGCGATTGCAGTTCTCCGAACCAGAACAGTTGCTGATCGCCACGATGCGGAATGATGTGGTCTGCTACGTTCGCTGGAGTAACTATTCCCCTATCCAAACACATCTTGCACAACGGGAATTGTTTGAGCTGTAGCTTAGACCTTCTCTCCCATCGCTCGAGATGATACCATCGCTGCCATGGACGCTCTGTTGTTTGCATCGACATCATCTTTCCAATTTGCTGGCTTCCCGGCGGGGAGGCAGTGGGATGATCACCGTGAAGCCATCGCGAAGATCGGTAAAAGGAAGGCCAAAACCCGACCTCGCGTAACTCAAACTAACAGTAGCAGCGTCCCTAGCGATGACTTCGTTTCGGCGTGCTTGCCATTCATCAATCGCTAGGTCGCGCTCGAACGAGATGGGTGCACGACGTCCATACTCGCGACTAGAAATCACTGCTCCATCCTTTTGATTGTTGAGATCGCATCAAGATAAAACTCGTGCAGTTCTTCACGCTGAATTTCATACGATCTGTTTAGATCGGCGCGTAACATCTCCAACTCATGTCGGACGTATTGCATCTCTTCTGCGATCAGCATCTCGGCTATGCGCCTGATGCGATGATCTTCAGTCGAGATATGTAAGTCTTGAAGCGACATAGCTTTTATCTATTCCTCGATGCGACATCTCGCAGGGCGGTCTCGAAAACCTTCTGATCCGCTTTCGGCAGATAGGTTGTCGCCGATAACATTGACGAGGCCGCATGAACAAAATCCCTTACACGACGTTGATCTGTATCTGACAAAGACTGTGCTCGCCGGACGACCTGACCTAGAAGCGCAACAATCTGATCGACCTCGCTCATTGATGAACTGATCACATGAGAATCATTCCTTGCATTGACAGCACAGTGATCATCGTTGACTTGAGGATGCTGCCAAACGCCATCGATTATCAATGCAACGTTACGCATCAATAGCTCCACATTCCATGTGCTGCCCGTTCAATCTCAGTGCGCTTTTCTTTCGTCACAACGAGGTCTTTGCGAAAAATTGATCGCAATTGTTCGATCGCCAATCCGCGGTGACGTTGCAGTAACTGTTGCCACTCGTGCTCTGAGAGTCGAGGGCCAAGCTTAAAGCTATCGCCGAACTCTAGGGTGGTGTGTTTGAGCATCTTAACTCTCCGGGTCCCACCAATTTTTACGTAGCCCTGGATAATACCAACCATCTGGTATTTTCTGTCCGCGAAAGGTGATGCCAAGGCTAAACCGGTCACGCGGCTTCTTTAGTGTCTCCAATCGTTTGAGATGTGCTTTCGCGCGCCCGAGGACGCGATCACGTTTTTCGCGCGCCTCCGATTTTTTGAGGATTTCGTCGGCCCTCACCAATGCCCTTGCATGTGCAATCCGCTGGCTGATGGTTGCTTTATTATTTATGGTGACAGGACGCGAGCGCGTAGGGACGATGGCATTGTTATTGCGCTTGAAAACCATGTTCAGTGTTTCCTTGCTCACGCCCAACATTTTAGAAACCTGCAACGCGTTCGGATTTGCCGGTACGCTCACAAGCGAACATTCGACAAGTTCACTCTTGATGTATCGCGTGCCACCAGATTTAACGAGCGGCTCACTTTCGATCGGTCGGAAACCAACCGACACAGCTTTGAGAACTCCGGCTTCGATGAGTGCGCGAATTTCATCAATTCTATCGGACGTGCCTTTAGGCGCCATCACAAGACGACCACGCAACGCGCCGTCTTTCACTTGCAAATTTTTCCAAGTCCCAATAGGAAATGAACTTTGGTGCCCAAACTGCGCGATCGGATTGCGCAGAAAATTTCGGAGGTCCCATCCTGTAGGATCGATGCTGTCGCCGTATCGATCAACGGTCGCGTCGGACAAAATGAAATCGAGACCATCGGCTGAGCTCGTATGCGTTTTTCGTACCAACATGGCGAACTGTCCTCACCGACAAAAAATCCGGTGTTCGCCCCTTATACGCCAGTAAAGTCCGCGTTTTAGTTACGCGTAACCCTTTATTTTCCGGTCACCTTTTCTACGACGATACTCGCGATAACGTCGTCAATTAATTTGCGCCATTGCTTATCGGTGACTGGCGCGTCATGAGCCTTGTCGATATTTAGCTTAGCCTCCAGTTTGGAGATAACCGAACGAGGCAACGGCACCTGACGAAATTCTACAGGATCACGCTTGTCTTTTTTCGCGCGTCGGCGGGCGCGAAGCTCTCCCATCCGGTCGCGTGATCCGAGGCGGTTCTTGAAGATGATGGTCTTGATGGTTTCAACTTTTGGATAAACGATTGGAAAGAGTTGGTGTGAGGTGAAATGCTCATCGATTATGTGGAGGAAGTTTCGCCACGTGTTCTTCTTCGGCGATACATGAATTCCGAGATCAACGATTTTCGGTTTGTGCCAATGCAGCAGTTGAGCCGTCATGTGTTCCTCACGGCCTCTGCGAGTTGACGATACATTTCCGGTTTGGTCGGTTGCTGCCGTTGGCGATCTTCACGACCAACGTGCCGCATCATCGGCACTGACGATGGAGCGTGGTGCTCAGGTCGCGGCTTCAACTTCTTGGCTCTCGGCTTCACGCGGCTTCGGTGGTGGCCTCGGGTGGAAGAACCGCCAGATGATCATGGCCTTGGCTATCTTCGGGAAGCTGAGGCCGGTTTCGCGGAGCCGGGTGGCTTCGGCTATTTGCTCGGGGTCCATGGGGTCACCCACAGGGCTGTAGGAGGGGCTTCGGGAAGGGTACCCTGTGCCAACCCACCCTTCCACGACCCGGTGGACCACCGGGTTCCTGACGCAATGTGGCGGGGGTTCGACACCTCCGCCACCTTCCCGGCCCATTGGCAGGGAAGCTAACCTCTAGCTGGCCTAAAGCTGTCCTACTCATCGCAAGTTAAGCTGGAAAACAGCCTATAAAGCTAACCTAGCTAACCTAGATAACCTATTAGAGAGACTAGCTAGGAGATTAGGGGGAATGGTGCATATTCCTGCTATTCTCCAGGAAGTCTTGGAAAGTCAAAAAAAGCCAGCTAAGGCCAGCTTGGCCAGCTATTGCTGCTAAAAAAGCTAACCTAGCTAACCTAGCTAACCTAGCTGCCCTTGTTGTCAACTTTCTTCCCAATCTGGCGGTAATAGCCATAGACCTGCTCACCATCGATAGTGACCTTGCCGTTTGAGGTTCGCTCCCACCCGATATTCTTCATGACCGCTGACAGCCGCATGGCATGACGGGTCTCCTGCTGAGCAGGACGGAGGCCCAAGACGGTGTCTAGTAGGTCCTTGGTGGCAACACGCCACTGATCGTCGATCACGTGGACCACCACCACCTTCTTCTCGAAACCACCAGGCGTCCGATCGTTAACTGCGTAGACCGTCTCCTCCGGGCTCAAGTTTGCCAAGATAGGCTCCCACGTATCCTTGACGCGCCGGTGTTCCTGAGCCTCCACAGCATCGTCCCACAGGCTGCCAAGGAAGATACTTTCCCCTTGCGACTCTAACCTTGCAGCTTCACCCCATAGCTGGAGGCGATCCCGCCGCAATTTGTCGAGATCAATGCACTTGGTAATTTTCACCGGCCAAAATCTGCGGTTGCCGTCCATCGATTGCAAGTACTCGAATCTGTTCGTGGTGCCAACATCGATGGAGTGTCGCGGCTGCTTCTTGAGAATATGTCCGTACGCAGGTCTGGCAGAATCGACTTGCCTGCTGGCATATGCCTTGACGCTGTCCACGTCTGCCTTCTTCATCCCGGCGAGCTCGGCATTCTCGTGAATCCAGACGCTGGCAAGCTGCTCCTGAACCTCCCTGCTGTGTTTGCCGAGGATTGACTCGTCAGAGAAATTGTCGTCGCCAGCGAGGAGCCGCAGTGCTGAGCTCTTATTCCAGCCTTCCGCACTCTCGAACACCACAATGTTGTCGAACTTGCAGCCCGGATGGCGGGCCCTGCGAACCGCTGCGATCATCATCTTGCGGATGAAGGCCCGGTTCAGTGAAGTATCTTTGCAGTTGAAGTATTCAACTGCCATTGCATCGAGCCTCTGGACGCTATCCCAGCCGGCTTCAGCTTCGTCGAGCATGTCGCAGACGGGATCGAAGCAGTTCTCCAGCGCCAGCGAGATCACTGCTTCTCTGACGCACTGCTCCGTGAAGTCGAAACCGAACTGTTCCGACAATATCTTGCGGAGCCGGATGATGGCGTGATCAGACGCCTCTCCGATGATTGGCACAATCTCGTGCCTTACGGCGTCACCGTTGAACCCGACAAGCATACTGTTGTGGAACGTGTCGTAGCTGCAGTGGATGTCGAACGCAGTGATAGCGGCCACGGCGTTATAGAAGGTCGGCAGCGGCGTGCCATTTTTGCGGCGATCACGCCATATCGCCCGCACCGGGAGAACTCTCGTGACGTCATCCTTCATGATTGGCCTCCGCGATAGTCCGGCCTGCAGCAAGGATGCGAGTGGCACTCCAAAGAGCAGAGGTGCAGATAGGCATCTCCGAGATGGAGCGTGGTGCGAGGATCAAGACGCCTCCACGCACGCAAGAGTTCACCGGCGGTCCGGCAACCTAACTGCGTCGGACAACCGAAAATTGCCGATTTACTTTGGCGCACTTTTAGGGTAGAAGAGCGAGCGGTTTTTCTTGACCCTGCTACGACGACCTTCCGAGCCCTGGGGCAGCACCCGGGGCTCGGTTTTCTTTGCTTTCCTTGGTCCATCGAAAATTCCTTTCATGAAAAATCCTCCCGTTATGTTGTTATGATTTTTCGCGAAATTTCTGGCTATGTCGTCTCTTCCATAATGCAACTGACTTTTTGCAACATGGCTCACCTCGTCGCCTCTCGGTTCTTGCGAAGCCGATCTGCAGGACTCGGTTTCTTTGATTTTTCTTTAAGGTAATTGACGACACGAGAACGCATCCAGGAGTCCCAGGCATCGAGGTCGTTCCATTCAATGTCGTTGACCTCGTAGCTGGGCGGGCACTTCAATGCCGGGTCGCGCTTCCACCGCCAGAGACACATGGCGCTGACGTTGAAGTGCCGCGCCAGCTGGGAGTTGCGGACCCACTTCAGATTGCCGGTCTCAGGAAGTTTGGTAGCAGGCATTGGCTCGGTCCTCTTTTTTGAGAAAAACTTTAGAGGACCTCCCTAATAAAACCCTGTCTCGGGAGTTAATACCCCCGGAAACCTCGATTTGCGGGGGAAAAATCAAGTCCCTGTCGCACCAGCAAAAAGCCGCCCCTTTTGATTTACTCTATGAGGGGCGACTCTCCGTCGAAGGAAATCTCAGGCTGCTTTTTGGCGGCACCTCTGATCAGCGGCACGTCGGAACGCATCGATAATGATGCACAGCCTCTTCCTGACGCCGATGCTCTGCTCCTCAAAAGAAAATTTTCGCACTGTGAAGGCTCGCAAGAAATTCTCGACCTGCGACGGGGACAGACTCAAAAACCCGCCCGGGTCGGTGCGGTCCCAGTCGGTACGCCCTATAGTGAAGGCAAATCCGTTCAAGCGTTGGCGCATACTTTAATTCATCTATGGCTTCCAGGGCTGTGTCCCACCTCTTGTCCATCATGATCATCGCGTCGATCGCGTCGTTGGTTGGGGTCATCGTCGTTCTCCCTATTAATTAAGAGGGGGCACGATGACTCACGACTGAAAAAGTTCCCACCCATTCAAATACTGATTTGGTGCGGAAAAATTCTCAACGCTTCTTCGCGGCGTTCAGCACGTCGAGCAGACCGGCGGCCCTGAACTTGCCGTCGGTGAGTTCCTGCCAGCGCTGGGCGGCAAACCACTCGGCCGACTTCTCACTGTGTTGCTTGCGATTGGACTTGTCGAAATGTTTTCTCCAGAGCCGACGGATCGAGGTCGCATCCTTCAAGGCTCCATCGCGAACGAAGTTGTCGAACGATTTCTTCATCTTGAGGTTCGTGAAGCTTCTCCCCCGCGTCGATTTCGGAAGACGGAGAACCGGCTCGAGATGCGGGTACTTCGCGATCAGCGGGCCGAGGTCACCCTGATGGGCAGCTGCTAACTCCATCCTGTCGGAGCCAGCTAACATACGCTCCATCTCCTCTCTCGCAGCCAGATTGGAGTTTGCGGCGGCCATCGCGGCATACATCTCTTCATCGAGCTTTTCGTTGAGCCAACGCAGCATCGCGGCGTCGTCGCCGGTCCAAGGTGGGAGGCCATTCATTGACTCGCCCCTAAGAGGTTGGTGACGTGCTCGGCCCATCGCTCCAAGGCCGCCGTCTTCTCATCGGCATAAGTTGCAAGATTGTAGATGCCAGCGACGCCGGCCTTCGCGCCGCTGATGTGGTTGAGGCAGGCCTCGACGATGTGGGGCGCGACGCCGAGTCCCACAGGCGGGCTCTCGGCCATGCCGGTGGCGCACGTTCTTCTCAAGTCGTGGAGCCGCCACGGCTTGATCTTCATCGCCGCATCGAGCCGCCGCTTGGTCTTCGACCAGCCGGAGACTTTGGTCTTCCCGTTCGTCGTGAAGATCAGGTCGCCCTCAGTCTTCACGGAAGCCAAGATGTCCCGTGCCATCTGCGGCAGCGGCACGATGTGGGTCTTCTTGTTCTTGGTCCGCGTCCCGGGAATGGTCCACGTCTGGCCCTCATCACTCAGCTCAGAGCGACGCATTCCGGCAACTTCATTGAGCCTACAACCGGTCAGCAGCAATAACTTGAGCAACTGGCCGAACGGATGGCTCATCTTCTCCGTCGCCTTCCAGAACTTCTTAATCTCGTCGTTCGTGAGGACCCGCTCTCTGGCCTTGGGCTTCTCAGGTCTGTGGACGCCGACGCACGGGTTCTGCTTGAGCCGCCGCTTCTGGATCAGCCATGCGAACATCATCGAGAGGGCGGCATACATCGACCTGGCGCGGCTCTCTGACGGCTCCTTGCGGTGGCTGCGATGTGGATTGAGCCGGGGTCTCTGCCTAAGGCAATTTCATGTTTCAGCTCGGCTACGAGCAAGTGAGCAGCCCGGAGAGTTAGGTGACCGCCGATTGACGGCTTGACGTCGACTTCTCTTCCATCGGCAGAGTCGAACACCGAGCCGAGAGTCAGATTGGCAGGGCGACCATCTGACGGCCTGCGGTACCGCAAGGCCCAGCTCTTCTTGCCGCTCGGATAGAGACGAGATAGAGGCCCGTGCAGCCACCGTCCGGGATCTCTCGGACACCATCATCAGCAGCCTTGAGCCTCGCCACGCTCGCGGCGGTGAGTGCCTTTGTCATCGAACCCTGCTCCCTCGAAAAGTAACGTGAAAGTAACGGCGAGGGTAGGTTATACCGTGTTACTTCAAGTTAGTACACTTGAGGAACAACTGGATAAGAGTAAATGAAACAAGTGGATATGAGGGACGACCATCTCATCGCAGACTGGGCTTTTTAGGGGTGGCAGCTAACTGTGGAACAGGAGGTCGGTGGTTCGAGCCCACCCAACTGTACCAATCTTCACTTCGCTAAATCGCCACCCTTAACCGCCGCGACACTTGTGCTGTGGCGCGTGGTCCACCCGTGCTTGCGAATCCCCATCCGTTCACCCACAATTCCGCCTAACTTTGCGCTGGGGGGATGGATGGCGATTTTTCGGAAATTTTGGTTTGGGTGGCTGCTGGCCGTAGCGCTGTCGGTTTCGATCGGGCCCGCCGCCGGCCAGGCCTACACGCCCGAACAGGAGCAGGCCTGCACGAGCGATGCGTTCCGGCTCTGCAGCTCCGAGATCCCCGACGTCAGCCGCGTGACCGCCTGCATGGTCGCCAAGAAGTCCCGGCTCTCGCCGCCCTGCCGGGCGCAGTTCAGGCCGGATCCCGAGCCGAGCGATGTCTCGGCGAGGACGGTGGGCCGGCCGACCGTGATTCGGCCCGCAACCCCGCGCAAGGCCGTGAGCGCCAAGGCGCGCAAGACCAAAAAGCCGGCGAAACCGGCGACCTGACGGCGCGGACGACCTGACGGCGCGGGCGACCTACAGCATCAAGCCGTTTCAAGGTTCCTCCGCGCGGCACGCCTTGTCTGCGCCCTCTGCAATGAACATCTCCCTGGGCAAGAGGAGAGGGTTTATTGAGCAAACACCAGAAAGAACTCGACCGGCATTTTGCCTGGTTCGAGAAAAAGCTGCCGTCGGGGCCTTCGAAGTTCGTGGGCTGGCTGCGCAAGCCATCGTCGATCTACGCCAGGATTCCGATCGCGGTTCTCCTGATCGTCGGCGGTATTTTCAGCTTCCTGCCGGTGCTCGGACTCTGGATGCTGCCGCTCGGACTCCTTTTGTTCGCGCAGGACGTGCCGCCGCTGCAGAAGCCGATGGCGCAGGGGCTCGGATGGATCGAGCGCAAATGGATCGAGCGGCAACGGGCAAAGCTCGAGCGCGAGCGCATAAAAGGCATGCAGTGAGCCGATCGAGGCTTTCAACCAATACCGTTTCCGGTTGCCGGCCTGCACCCACGGTGTGACTCAAAAACCAGCCTTGTTGGCAATTACGTGGCTTCATCGCGGCATCCCATAAATTTTTCTTTCGCGAATCAGCCCGCTGATTCATTTTCAGCTTCTGGGGTCAACTGGAGGCCAAGGTATGAACGTCATTGTTTTCGCTTCGCGTAAGGGGGGCTCGGGAAAGAGTACCCTGGCTGCTCACCTCGCTGCCCATGTTCACAAGGCAACGAAGCCCATCCTTCTGGTCGATGCCGACCCGCAGGGGTCGCTTACGCTCTGGCACAAATTGCGCGGTACCAACGAGCCGCCGATCAAGTCCGCGGTGAATTCCGTCAGCGGCATCGTCGCTGCCGCCAAGCGCGACGGTATCGAATGGGTGTTCATCGACACGCCGCCGAATCTTTCGGCCGTCGTCGACGACGCGATCCGCAACGCCACGATGGTGATCATTCCGGCGCGGCCCGGCGTGTTCGACGTCAA
The DNA here is from genome assembly GCF_018130385.1 of Bradyrhizobium sp. AUGA SZCCT0283. Lineage (GTDB taxonomy): Bacteria > Pseudomonadota > Alphaproteobacteria > Rhizobiales > Xanthobacteraceae > Bradyrhizobium. Next base: position 14,548 of record NZ_JAFCLU010000010.1, read on the forward strand.
CGCGGTGCAGGAAACGATCCAGACCTGCCGCGCGGCGCGCAAGCCCTACGCGGTCGTGATCAACGGCGCGCCCGCCGAACGCGACGGCGCCGAGAGCCGCATCGTCACCATCGCGCGCGAAGCGCTGGCGAAATTCCGCGCGCCGGTGTGGAGCGGTCAGATCACCAACCGCGCCGATCTGATCATGGCGCTGAGCCAGGGTGAAGGCGCCCGCGAATATTACGCGGAAGGCCGCGCTGCGGCGGAGATCACCAGGCTGTGGGGCGCGATCGAACGTTCGATCAAGGCGATCCGCGGAACGGCGTCGGCATCGGGCGCCATGCACAAGCAGGCGGCGTAACAACGCCGCTTTCTTTTCTGGATTAATTTTTCTGGATTGATAAAGACGCGCGGCGCTCCGCGCGTTTTTCTTTTGGGTGGGAGCAAACAGTAGCGCCGTCATTGCGAGCGAAGCGAAGCAATCCATCTCCCCCCGCAAAGGAAAGATGGATTGCTTCGTCGCTTTGCTCCTCGCAATGACGGAGGAAGAAGTGCCTTACGCCACCATCAGCACGTAGAACAGGACGACCGGCGACAGCGTCAGGATCACCGACCAGATGCCGACGGCCCACAGAATGTCCTCGGTGGAAAAGCCCTGTTGAGGGATGGTGTTGTTGCTTTCGAAGTGCACGACGCGCCCCCGCGTTTTTGTTGCTCCGGATATCTCGATACGCGAGCGGTTTTAAAAACCCGGTTGCGATTTCGCTTGCATTTGACCGCAGGTGCTACCGCCGATTAACCACCGCAATATCCTGGTTAATGGCGGGTGAGTGTGAAGCCGCAACTTCGAGCGAAGGCCCGGCCGCGCCGTTAAAATTTTATCTGTAGGTATTCTTCCTCAAGGAACATCACCGGGGGGAATCACAATGTTCACGCATGACAAATATCCGATCGGCGAACTCGCCCAGCGCGCGCATGACGTTCTGCTGGTGTCGTCGTTCGCCATCTGGGCGATGGTGCTCGGCTTCGCGCCCGTAATGACCTATCGCCTGCTGGTCAGCTAATTCGTTTCTCCCTCTCGCCATCGAGGCGAGAGGGAGCCGATCGTATCCTACGCCCGGCGCAACAGCTGCGGCCTGCGCCGCTCGATTTCCTCGTCCAGCAACGCCGCGAGTTCCTCGCTCACCTCCACCATCGGCAGGCGCACTTGCGCGCTGTCGATCAGCCCGCCGCGCTTAAGCCAGTATTTTGCGGGCGCCGGGCTCGGCTCGGCGAACAGCAGCCGGGTCAGCGCGGAAATGGCCTTCCAGCACGCCAGCGCGCCGTTACGGTCACCCTGCTTCATGAGCGTCAGCACCGAGGCGAAGGCGTCGGTCTCCAGATGCGCCGACAGCAGGATCGCACCGTCGGCGCCGTCGGCCAGCGCTTCGTGATACAGCGCATCTTCGCCGGTCAGCACGCGGAAGCCGGATGGCCGTCTGGCCAGCAGGTCGATCGACTGCGCGCGGTCGGCGCCGCAATCCTTCATGCCGACGATGTTCGGGTGCTCGGCGAGCTTAAGCAGCGTCTCGTTGGTGAGGCTGACGCCGGTCCGGTAGGGGATATTGTAGAGCACGATCGGCCACGACGCGTGATCGGCGAGCGCGGTGAAATGCTGCACCAGGCCGCGCTGCGAGGGGCGGATGTAATAGGGGCTCGCGATCAGATAGCCGTCAATCAACCAGGCCGCCGTCTCATCCAGCGCCTCCACGAGCTTCGCGGTCGAGGTGCCGGACAGGCCCAGCAGGATCGGCAGGTGGCGACCGCTGGCGGACAACTCGCTGCGCGTTACCGTCACCAGCCGCTCGAGTTCGTCCGTGCGGAGCGACATGCCTTCGCCCGACGTCGCCGCGAGAATGAAGCCGTCGACCGGGCCGGTCGCATAGTGCCTGACGAGCCGGCGTAACGACGCCTCGTCGAGTTCGCCGTCGCGAAACGGCGTGATGAGCGGCAGCCACAGGCCCTGCAGGCGGCTCGTTAGATCGTCAGTCGAAGGGGCAGTCATTGTTCCATCTCCTCGTGGGGTGAGCCGGAGACGGGACCAATAAAAAAACCCCGTCCAAACGGCGGGGCTTTCGGGATCGCGGGTTGCGGCAGTCTAGCGCGCGCGTCGATCTCGGGTCCCCGGGTGGGGACCTTTTTTCGACGACAAAGCTGCGCACGAACGCGTGATCATGTGCCGATGATGCTGGCAGGGAACCTCAATGTCAATCCGCGCAGCACCATGACGTGTCGATGAGGGTGTGAAAGAAGACCTGGGCGTGAAAGAAGACCTGGGCACGAAAAAAAAGCCGGGCCCAAGAGAGCCCGGCTTGAGGTATTGGCCACGTGAGGCCGACACAATCACCTTCCAAGAGGGATTACTGAACCACCGCGTCACTGGAGGAGGGGGACATATGCGCGACGCGACCGCTCAGCGTTTGGGCACTATGATCCTCATCAGTGCTGTGCGGCAACCGCCCGAGCCGCATGTCAGTCATGCGGTGAGCGGGCCCTCTATAAAATAGGCTAATCCGCAAAGCGGGACGACGAAACGTCACCCGCTGCCATAGCGTTTCGAGCGAAGTGGGTACCGGTTCGCAATCAAGTTTACGCAGATTGCGTAGAGTTATCTGCGTTGGAAAACGCGTCAAAACAAGATTCCAGAGCTTCGGTTCTGATGCAATCAGAACCGATGCTCTAGGAGGGCCAGCGCTGCGCCTTGCTCACCACGAAATCGCGGAACACCTGCACGCGTGCGACGGTCTTCAACTCTTCGGGATAGACGAAGTAGGTGTCGATCGCGATCGAATCGGTTTCGCCGAACAGCTGCACCAGGCGGTTGTTTTCCTCGACCAGGTAGTCGGGCAGCGCGGCGATGCCGAGCCCCTGCTGGCAGGCGCGGACCAGCCCTAAGATATTGTTGACCTTAAAGTAGGCTTCGCGCGGCCCCGAGCCGTTGCGGCCGGCGTCGATCAGCCAGCTCCGGTTCTGCAGATGCGGTGGAACCTGCGCGTCGCCCAGCATGATGATGCGGTGCGAGTCGAGGTCGTCGAGGGTGCGCGGCGTGCCGAAACGCTTGATGTATTCGGGCGAGCAATAGGCATGGAAGCCGATCGAGAACAGTTTTCGCTGGATCAGGTCCGGCTGGGTCGGCTTGCGGGTGCGGATCGCCACGTCAGCCTCGCGCATCGACAGATCGAGATCCTCGTCGGTGACGATCAGCGAGATCCGGATGTCCGGATAGAGCGCGGTGAACTCGTCGAGCCGCGGGATCAGCCAGTTGATGCCGAGCGCCGGCGGCGTGGTGATCTTGAGATCGCCGCTTGGCCGCTCGCGGCTGTCGGTCAGCTTGGCGCGCGCCGCCTGCAGCTGCATGAACACGTCATGCGCGGTGCGGAACAGCAAGTCGCCCTGTTCGGTGAGGATCAGCCCGCGCGCATGGCGGTGGAACAGCGACACTGCGAGCTCCTGCTCCAGCGCGCTGACCTGCCGCGATACCGCCGATTGCGAAAGCCCGAGCTGTTCGCCGGCGTGGGTAAAGCTTCCCGCCTCCGCAGCCGCGTGAAAGACTTTCAGCTTGTCCCAATCCATGTCCTTTGATCCGTCCCGTGTTCTAGGCATGATTATTCCGCCGCCGCGCGATCGCTCGCGCGCAAAGCCAGGAAGCGTTCGGCCTCGAGGGCCGCCATGCAGCCGAGGCCGGCCGCCGTGACCGCCTGCCGGTAGGTTTCGTCGGCGACGTCGCCGGCGGCGAACAGGCCCGGAATCGAGGTGGCCGTCGAGTTCGGCGCCACCTCGACATAGCCGGATGGTTTCAGCTTGATCTGGCCTTTGACGAGGTCGGTTGCGGGCGCGTGGCCGATGGCGATGAAGACGCCGTCGGCCGGCACTTCGGTCAGCGTGCCGGACTTGACGTTCTTCAGGCGCACATGGGTGACCTTGCCGGGGTTTTCGGTGCCGCAGATCTCGTCGATCGCGCTATCCCAGACCACCTTGATCTTGGGGTGCTTGAACAGCCGATCCTGCAGGATGCGCTCGGCGCGGAAATGATCGCGGCGGTGCACGATCGTCACCTGCGAAGCAAAGTTGGTGAGGAACAACGCCTCCTCGACCGCGGTGTTGCCGCCGCCGACGACCATGACTTCCTTGCCGCGGTAGAAGAAGCCGTCGCAGGTCGCGCAGGCCGAGACGCCAAAACCCTTGAACGTTTCTTCCGAGGGAATGCCGAGCCAGCGCGCCTGTGCGCCGGTGGCCAGGATCACGGTTTCCGCCAGATAGACGTCGCCGCTGTCGCAGGTCAGCCGGAACGGCCGCTGCGCCAGTTCGAGCTTGTTGACGAAATCGGTGACGATCTTGGTGCCGACATGCGCCGCCTGCTTCTCCATCTGCTCCATCAGCCAGGGACCCTGGATGACGTCGGCGAAGCCCGGATAGTTTTCCACGTCGGTGGTGATGGTGAGTTGTCCGCCGGGCTGGATACCCTGGATCAGCACCGGCTCCAGCATCGCGCGCGCCGCGTAGATCGCCGCGGTGTAACCGGCGGGGCCGGAACCGATAATGACGACCTTGGCATGGATAGGCGCGGGCATCGGCGGATCCCTCTCTTATTCGGGGGTTTGTTCGTGACTTGAGCAGAAAGCGCCCGGAAGGACGTCGCGCGGCGCCGAAAGTGTCAAATCCAAGTCTAGGATATCTGGGTAGCTATGCAAGAATTGCAATTCATCCCAGCGAATTTTCCCCGGAACTGAAGTCACAATCGCGAAATGTGGCGCTGCACGCGCAATAAAATTGCGCAAGCCGCGCGCCGTGCGCTAAGAGAGTTGCCAGTAAGACCTGTCCAGCGCAGCCAGAACCAGGGAACCCGACGCGCGTGTCGAAGAATCTTGACGAAATCGACCTCAAAATCCTTGCCGAAATTCAGGCGGATGGCCGAATCACCAACGTGGAACTGGCCAAACGCGTCGGTATTTCGCCGCCACCCTGCCTGCGCCGGGTCCGCACGCTGGAGGAGGAAGGCTATATCCTGGGCTATCGGGGCCTCTTGGACCCGCGCCGGCTCGGCTTCGACGTCACCGTGTTTGCGTCCGTCCATCTGTCCAGCCAGGCGGATGCGGATTTGCGCGCGTTCGAGGATTTCGTCCGCGCCGAGCCCTTGGTGCGGGAATGCTGGATGCTGTCGGGCGAGGTGGACTTCATCCTCAAATGCGTCGCGCCCGACATGGCGACGTTTCAGGATTTCGTCACGCACCTGACCGCAGCCCCACACGTGCGCAATGTGCGGACGTCGCTGGTGCTGCACAATTCGAAATACGAAGCGGCGGTGCCGCTCGATGTGAAGGTGGCGGGCTGAGGCGCGAGCGAGCGTCGCTACGTGCTTCGGGTGGGCAAAGCGAAGCGTGCCCACCAGTTCTTTCGAGACTCGGAGTGGTGGGCACGGTGCGAAGGTGCGCCTTTGCCCACCCCACGAGTCTCGACTTTACTTCTTCCGCATCTCGTCGACACTGATCGGTCCGCCGCCCGCGGTCGCCAGATAGAGGCAGGCGAAGCAGAACAGGATCGCGGCCGTGCCGCCATTGAGCAGCGGCAGGAACACCGGCTTGGCGGGATCCTTGAACATGTGTCCGAGGAAATAGGCGAAGGCCATTTCACCGGACAGGATGAACGCGGAGATCCGCGTGAACAGGCCGATCATCAACAGCGCGCCAAGCACCAGTTCGAGCGCGCCGGCGGTGGTGATCAGCGGCGGGATGTTGGCGAAATAGGGCAATACCGGAAACTTGAAGATTTTGGCGATGCCGTACTGAAGCAGCAGAAGCCCGGTGATGAAGCGAAACAGGCTCAGCGCCGTCGGCTGCCATTTCGCGAGCATCTTGTCGAATTGGTCCATGTCATCGTCCCCCTTGTTTGGCACGCTAGAACTTAGCGCTACGACATTACACGGTGTTGGCCGATCGCGTGTGATGCCGGCACAACACCCCTGAAATTGAATCATTCCCTTCGCAAGTCATCGCTTCGCGGCATTGTCGCGATTGCAGCGCAACAAGATGCCGTTCCGGCAGACCGAAGCCTGCCGCTCATCGCAGTCGTCGTGCCGGAATGGCGAAGTCTCGCAGCGCCGGCGCCTCGTCCATTTAGTTATGATTTATAAGCATTGTCCCGGGAGTCGAATATGATGGAATCCGCCGCATCGCCACTCACAATCCTGTCAGCGCGGCGCCAACAAAAAAGCCGCGTCGAAACGCGGCTTTGTCGCAACAGTAACTTGCAGGTGACTACAGCATGATCCGGACCCGAAGGGCCGCGTGAGCGCAAAGTGGATGCCGGTTTTCCCTCGCGACAAACGCGGAACGCGTTCGCGCGGAGATCATGCTCAAATCAAAAGAGATTGAGCGGGATGACGACGTCATCGCGCTCTATCGCCACTCGACCTTGGTGATCTCGTAGGCCTTGGCGCCGCCCGGCGCCACGACTTCCACCGTCGAGCCTTTTTTCTTGCCGATCAGGGCGCGGGCCAGTGGCGAGGTGATCGAGATACGGCCCTTCTTGGCGTCGGCTTCCGGCTCACCGACGATCTGCCACACCGTCTTCTTTTCGGTGTCTTCGTCGACCAGCGTCACGGTGGCGCCGAATTTGACGGTGTCGCCCGAGAGCTTCGAGATGTCGATAATGTCGGCGCGCGCCAGCTTGTCTTCGAGCTCGGCGATGCGGCCTTCATTGTGCGACTGCTCTTCCTTGGCGGCATGATATTCCGCGTTTTCCGAAAGGTCTCCATGCGAGCGCGCCTCGGCGATATGCTCGATGATGCGCGGACGCTCCACCGACTGGCGCTGCTTCAACTCGACCTCCAGGGCGGCATAGCCGCTCGCGGTCATCGGTACCTTTTCCATCATTTCTTTCCGTTCTTCCATCGTGCGAACCGCCCAGGGCGTTGCGCGCACGAGGCATTTTTTAGATTTCGATTCGGGCTTTCATGGCCCAATGCGAGCCCGCCAGCCTGTTAATTTTCGCAATTTTCGGCCCGCTCAAGGGCCGATTCAACATCCAAACGGGCGGTGAGTTCCGGCCATACGGCTTTGTTGCCAATCGTTTAGCGGGCATTTCAGCCCGGCCAACGATCAGTTTTCGGAAAAGTAGCTCTGCAGCGTGCGGACCTCAAGATCCCCGCCCAGATAGGCGCGGATGCCCTGGGCGGCCGCCACAGCACCCGAAAGAGTGGTGTAATACGGCACTTTATGCAAGAGGGCAGCCCGCCGCAGCGAACGGCTGTCGGCCAGCGCCTGCGGCCCCTCGGTGGTGTTGAAAACGAGCTGGATGTCGCCATTGGTGATGGCGTCGACGATGTGCGGCCGTCCTTCCAGCACCTTGTTGACCTTCTCGGTCGGAATGCCCTTGTCGGCCAGGAAGCGCTGGGTGCCCGAAGTGCCCATCACCTTGAAGCCGAGCGAGTGCAGCAACCGGACCGCTTCGGCGATGCGGTTCTTGTCGATCTCGCGCACCGAGACGAACACCGTGCCCTTGCGGGGCACGCGGGTGCCGCCGCCGAGCTGGCTTTTAGCGAACGCCACCTCGAAGGAGCGGTCGATGCCCATGACCTCGCCGGTCGAGCGCATCTCCGGACCGAGCACGGTGTCGACGCCGGGGAAGCGTGCGAACGGGAAGACGGACTCTTTGACGCCGACATGGCCGAGCTGCTTCTTCTTCAGCTTGAAATCCGCAAGCTTCTCGCCGGCCATGATCCGGGCGGCGATCTTCGCCACCGGCGTGCCGACGACCTTGGCGACGAACGGCACGGTGCGCGACGCCCGTGGATTGACCTCGAGCACGTAGATGTCGCCGTCCTTGATGGCATATTGCACGTTCATCAGGCCGACGACGTCGAGGCCGAGCGCCAGCTCGCGGGTCTGCCGCTCGAGCTCCTCGATCATCTTCGCATCCAGCGAATGCGGCGGCAGCGAGCAGGCGGAATCGCCGGAATGAATGCCGGCTTCCTCGATATGCTCCATGATGCCGACGATGAAGGTGTCCTTGCCGTCGCACAGGCAGTCGACGTCGATTTCGGTGGCGTCGGACAAATAACGGTCGAACAGCAGCGGATTGGTGCCGAGCACGGTATTGATCTGGCCGGTCTTGTCGTTCGGGTAGCGCGCCTTGACGTCGCCGGGCACCAGTTCGGGCAAGGTGCCGAGCAGATAGTCGTTGAGCTGGTTCTCTTCGCGGATGATCTGCATCGCGCGGCCGCCCAGCACATAGGACGGGCGCACCACCAGCGGCAGGCCGAGATCGGCCGACACCAGCCGCGCCTGCTCGACCGAATAGGCGATGCCGTTCTTGGGCTGCTTTAATCTGAGCTTGTCGAGCACGCGCTTGAAGCGGTCGCGGTCCTCGGCGAGGTCGATGGCGTCGGGCGAGGTGCCGAGGATCGGCACGTCGGCCGCTTCCAGCGCACGCGCCAGCTTGAGCGGGGTCTGGCCGCCGAACTGCACGATCACGCCGTGCAGCGTGCCGTTCTGCCGTTCGGTGGCGATGATCTCCAGCACGTCCTCGGCGGTAAGCGGCTCGAAATAGAGCCGGTCGGCGGTGTCGTAGTCGGTCGACACCGTCTCCGGATTGCAGTTGACCATGATGGTCTCATAGCCGGCGTCGGCGAGTGCGAAGCAGGCGTGGCAGCAGCAATAGTCGAATTCGATGCCCTGGCCGATCCGGTTCGGGCCGCCGCCGAGGATGACGACCTTCTTCTTGTCCGACGGCGCGCTCTCATCCGCGAGCGCGCCCGCGAACGGTGCCTCATAGGTCGAATACATGTAGGCGGTGGGGGAGGCGAATTCCGCGGCACAGGTGTCGATGCGCTTGAACACGGGGCGGACGCCGAGCGCGTGACGTTTTGCCGTGATCTCGGCCTCGGTCGACTCGGACAGCACGGCCAGCCGTGCGTCCGAAAAACCCATCGCCTTCAGCATGCGCATGCCGTAGCCGTTCGGCGGCAGGCCGTTCGCCTTGATCTTTGCTTCCATGTCGACGATGCCGCGCATCTCGCTGAGGAACCACGGATCGATCTTGCAGGAATTGAAGATCTCCTCGTTCGACCAGCCGAGCCGCATCGCCTGCGCCACCTGCAGGATGCGGTTCGGCGTCGGCGTGCCCAAGGCGGCGCGGATCGCGTTCTTGTCGTCGCCGCGGCCGAGCCCCTCGATCTCGATCTCGTCGAGCCCGGTCAGGCCGGTCTCGAGCCCGCGTAGCGACTTCTGCAGGCTCTCCTGGAAGGTGCGGCCGATCGCCATCACTTCGCCGACCGACTTCATCGAGGTCGTCAGCGTGGTGGAGGCGCCGGGAAATTTCTCGAACGCAAACCGGGGAACCTTGGTAACGACGTAATCGATCGTCGGCTCGAACGAGGCGGGCGTCGCGCCGCCGGTGATGTCGTTGGCGATTTCATCGAGCGTGTAGCCGACCGCGAGCTTGGCGGCGACCTTGGCGATCGGAAAGCCGGTGGCCTTGGAAGCCAGCGCCGAGGAGCGCGACACGCGCGGGTTCATCTCGATCACCACCATGCGGCCGTCGTCGGGGTTGACGCCGAACTGCACGTTGGATCCGCCGGTCTCCACGCCGATCTCGCGCAGCACCGCGATCGAGGCGTCGCGCATGATCTGGTATTCCTTGTCGGTCAGCGTCAGCGCCGGCGCCACCGTGATGGAATCGCCGGTGTGCACGCCCATCGGATCGAGGTTCTCGATCGAGCAGACGATGATGCAATTGTCCTTCTTGTCGCGCACCACCTCCATTTCGAACTCTTTCCAGCCGAGCACGGATTCCTCGATCAGCACTTCGTTGGTCGGGGAGGCGTCGAGGCCGCGTTCGATGATGTCGAGGAACTCTTCCTTGTTGTAGGCGATGCCGCCGCCGGTGCCGCCCATGGTGAAGGAGGGGCGGATGATCGCGGGCAGCCCGATTTCGGACAGCGCCATCAGCGCCTCGCCGAGCGCGTGCTCCTGGTAGCGCTTGCGGCGCTCGTTCTCGCCGAGCGTCCATTGCCGCTCGAGCTCATCCAGCGCGGCGCCCGACAGCTTCTCGCGATCGGCCAGGTACTTGTCGCGGTAGGACTTCTTCAGCGCCGAGGCGTTGGCGAGCCGCGATTTCGGCGTCTGCAGGCCGATCTTCTCCATGGCGTTGCGGAAAAGCTGGCGGTCTTCGGCCTTGTCGATGGCGTCGGCGGTGGCGCCGATCATCTCGACGTCGAACTTGTCGAGCGTGCCCTGGCGGCGCAGCGACAGCGCGCAGTTCAGCGCGGTCTGGCCGCCCATGGTCGGCAGCAGCGCAAAGCCGCCCGGGATGACGTGGCGCTCCTTCTCGATGATCTTGGCGACGATTTCGGGGGTGATCGGTTCGATATAGGTCGCGTCAGCCAGTTCCGGGTCGGTCATGATGGTGGCCGGATTGGAATTGACGAGGACGATGCGGTAGCCCTCTTCCTTCAGCGTCTTCACCGCCTGGGTGCCGGAATAGTCGAATTCGCAGGCCTGGCCGATCACGATGGGACCGGCGCCGATGATCAGGATGGTGGAGATATCTGTTCTTTTGGGCATCAGCTCTCAGACTGGAAATTGGGCACAAAAAAAGGGCGCGCATGCTGCGCGTCCCCTAAGCCAAGAGCGCGGGTCACCCTCGCGCGCGGGTGGTCTTTAGACCAGATTCCGCACCCGCGAAACCCCCAAAACCCCCTCATCAACCGCGATTTTAGGGAAAATCAGGGGTATCTGCCGGAGGCTTCGCTCTAGGGGCGGCCCCAGTCCGTCTATGCTTTCGCTTTGCTCAAGCTACGCCGGACACCGCCCCGCCGGTCTCCGGCGTGGCTGCGCCACGCGTAGCCCGTCAGGGCGAAGCGTGGAGGCCCGGCCTGGATTTGAACCAGGATAAAGAGCATTGCACTGCTCCCGCGTCGTCGCTTCCGCCACCGGGCCATGGCAATCATCGCCGATCACGGCGCGGTGAACCATACCCTACCGCGCCTTAGGGTTAACAACCCTGGCGCGCGCCGAGTTCAATTGCGTTGGAAAGCGTGCCGCGCCACGAACGTCATCCGCCACGGGTTGTGGCCGATATTGAACGGGGCGCGTGATCCCAAAAAGCCGGCGGCGGCGAGCTTCTTGATCATCTGATCTTCACTGTAGCGCTGCAGCCCGACGCGGGTGCGCAGTTGCCGGTAGTCCGACAGGGCCGTGCTCGCGAGGCCGTACAGGGCGTCTTTCAGGAAGCCGTGGGAGGAAGCGAATTTCAACAGCGCCAGCACGTCTTTGGTCATGCCGACTTCGGGCCGCAAAATGTCGCCCAGCACCAGGCGGCCGCCCGGCTTCAACAGCCGGCGAATGACGGCGAACGCCGAATCCAGCTCATCCGGCGTCATGTATTGCGCGACCGAATTCATGACGACGAGATCGACCGACTCGTCCATCTTTCTAAGATCATCAAGTGAACGGACGCGGATCTTGGTATTCGGCGCAAAGCGCGCGATCAGCCGGCCGCGGACGCCGGGCGCCGGCTCGGCCAGATAGAGCTTGCCGCAGGCGTCGGCCACCTTGGCGGCGGACAGCGCCTCGCCGCAGGCATAGTCCAGCACGACGGAGTCGGGCGAGGAGATGTAGCCGATGATGTCGCGCGCGACGATCTGGAAATGCAGGTCGCGATGCAGCTTGCTCGCATAAATCGTATGCGTGGAATCGTAATAGTCGATCCATTCATCCATGCGCGCGCGTCCGGTAAATCAGCGGGTTCCGGCACCGGAACCAGCCTGAAAGTGATGCGTTAGGTCGTCCGACGGCCAATGTCCACCGCCGCCAGAGTCCGGTTCCTAACAGGAAGGTGCAACGTGAGCAAAACCAACAACAAATCCGACAAGGTATCCCCCGACCTCGACACGCCGACCGACCTGGCTCCGACTGCCGTCGAGAAGATTTCGACATCCCTCAACACGCTGCTGGCGGACGCCTTTGCGCTTTACCTGAAGACCAAGAACTTCCACTGGCATGTCAGCGGCCGGCATTTCAACGACTATCATCTGATGCTGGACCAGCAGTCGGAGGCGATCTTCGCCACCACCGACCAGCTCGCCGAACGGGTGCGCAAACTCGGCGGCACCACGATCCGCTCGATCGGGCAGATCGCCAGGCTGCAGACCATCCAGGACAACAACGACGCCTATGTGCCGCCGCGCGAAATGCTGCGCGAGCTGATGGAAGACAACAAGAAGATGGCCGCCGCGATGCGCAAGGCCCACAAGCTTTGCGACGATCATGAGGATTCCGGCAGCGCAAGCCTGCTCGAAGTCTTCATCGACGAGACCGAGCGCCGGACCTGGTTCCTGTTCGAAGCCAGCCGCCAGGAAGGCGCCAACGCGGCGTAAGCGCGGTTGCGCTTGAGCAGGCGCGAGGGCGGTCTTGCCGTCCCTGCGGCCTGCGGCGGCTGCCTGCAGGACATTCCCGTCGCGTCCAGGCCGGGTTTGCGGTAGGCTGCGCTGCGGCTTCGAAGAGCGGCTGCCCGAAGCTTTTGCTGCGATCCGAAGGAGGCGGGAGATGCCTATCTCTTTTCCGATGATCGTTATGAGCTCGCAGTTGGTCGTCGCAGTGGCCGACGGGGTGCCGAAATTCGACATTGCGCGGAGTTGCAAGCTCGACGTCGCCGCCACCGCCGGCCTCTCCGTTGACCAGTCGATAAAGAGCTGCGTGAACGATGAACAGAAAGCGAAGCGGCAGCTCGCAGGCCAATGGTCGAAATTCCCCGCGCCAAGCCGGGCAAGCTGCATCTCGCAGGAGAGCATCGGCGGCACGCCAAGCTACGTCAGTTTGCTGACATGCCTGCAGATGGGTCAGTGGACCAGGTGAATGCCCGGCGTGACGGGCAGCGTGGTCGTGACAATGAGTGCAGCAGGTGCAGCGGAACGAAGAAGATCGCGTTTCGTCAACATTTGAACGTCTCCTCGGGGTGATCGTGCTGGCGCGGTCAGACGCCGGCGCCGAAGCGCCGGCGTGCCGTCAACTTTTATTGGGCCGAAATGCCCACCGTTGTTTGCGACCTCACGACCGACGGCGGATTCCATTTGCCGGTCAGCGCTTCCGACTTCGGCGCGTACAGGCGCATCGTCAGATTGAACGGTGCCTTCGGCGCAGGAAGCCAGTTGGCTTCGAACTCCTTGCCGGGGCTCGCGTTCTGGAAATAGAGGTCGAGCGAACCATCCGCATTGTACTTGAACGGCATCCAGCTGCTGACGGCAAAACGGTTCAGCGTGTTACCCACCTGGAATCCGTCCTGATCGTACAGCGTGATCGACCAGAACGCATTGACAGGCGGCGTGGCGCCCTTCTCGAAGGTGATGGTGTATTTGTTCGCGCCATCGAGCGGCTTGCCGGTGTCGTCGGCGAGATTGAGCGGATAAATGGCATCCTCGACCACATTCGCGCCAAGTCCCTGCTGCGCGAGAATAGCCCGCTTCAGGTAATAGTTGCCATAGACGCCGACCGTGTCGGTGTTCATCGACCAGCCGTTGGCAACCCGCGCCAGCGTCGGCAGCTTCCAGGCCATCAGCTTCTGTGCATCCTGCGGTGCGGTTTCCAGCGCCCTTTGCACGGCCGGATCGAGTTTGCCGATGTCAAAGCTCTTGCCAGGCTCGATGCCGATTTTCTTCATCTGCGCAAGGATCGGCTCGTCGGTGACATGTGGCGGATGAAGCTTGAGCAGCTCGGCCGCGTTGGCGAAATATACGCCCGCCGACATGGTATCGACCTGGGTCTTCGGCGGCGTCTTCATGTCGATGCTTGGGTCGGGCTTGAAGTCGACCGGCCTGGGCGCTTTGCCATACTCGGAAAGCAGGGTGACCTTGTAGCCGGCCTGGATCTTGTGAACCGCATCATAATCCGGCGGGCCGTCGGTCTTGGTCCGGCCGATCAGCCAGACGTAGGGCGTTGGCGCGTCGATGCGCTGGGTGTCCTTCGGCAGCTTGAACTCCTCAGCGAACTTGTCGCGCAGATCCGGCCTCCAATTCGCCGGCGCCACCAGGAACGTCCCGGCCTTGGTGCCCGTCGTTCGCCAGCCGGGCGATGCGAAGACGTCCGTCCACATGTCGAGCATCGGCAGCAGGTAGTACCGTCCATTGGTATCCGGCGCCGAGATGACGACGGGCTCCTTGGTCATGTCCAGCCACGAGGCGGAATACAGCGTGTCGAAGTTGGAGCGCACCACACCTTTGAAATCCGCCGGAGGGTATTCGCCCACATTGACGAACGTGTTCATCGGGCCCTTGAAATCGCCCATGCCGTTGGTGAATTGCTTGCGGGAAACGTCCATCGACATGATGGAGTAGAAATAGACATAGGCGTCCACCGCGATGGCGTGCGCCTCCTGTTCGGTGATGGGTGCTGCCGATTGGGCCAGCGCCGCAGGTGCTGTCGCCGCACCAAGGCAGAGAGACAATGTCAGTGGCAGGATTCCTCGAAACATGTCGAACCTCCTCTTCTGATTTGTCGATTGGCAGTTGCTATTTGCTGCGTCGTTCAGTTCTCCTTGTCCACCTTCGGAATCTTCCCGCCTCCCATGAGCGGCGGCGCGACGTTTCTTTCGGTTAGCTGATCGGCATCATATCGCCAGAGCCTTCCGACCGACGTAGCGCGCATCCCTGTGTCTTCTCGTTTCAGCAACAGGGCGGATAAGGATAATTCTGGGCAAGCGCTGTTTCGGTCCCGCGCAACGTCGCGGTTACGGCGAGTATTCTAAAAATATGATTCAGTGTTGTGATACGCATGACATCATTCCTTGTACAAAAAAACCACGGAACGACTTGAAGCACTCGCGCTTGGGTGCGCGAGGGAGCGTGCAACTGAATTGCAACGCCGGCTGCATTTAACGCTGTATGGCGTCTGCAGAATCGAAGCAGGATTGCTGGAATTTCGAATGCTATAAAGCTTGTCGTTGTAGGGGCTTCGAAGTGTGACTTCGGCTATCTCCGCGGGCGTCACGATAGCACAACCTAACAACGAGGGCCAGCGATGATCATTATTCTGTGCCTCTATCTCGTCGCGCTGTGGGCCGTGTTCTCGAAATTCAAACTGGTGCGATGGAGCTGGTTGTCCGGAACTATCTCGCTGTTAATAGGCGGGTTTATCCTCGCGACATTTCTTGCGCTTTTTAACTACCTCACGCCGTCGGGGCGCGTGACGGTGACCGGCCGCGTGGTGGAAGTGACGCCGAATGTGACGGGACAAATTGTCGCGATCCCGGTCAAGTCGAACGTGCCGGTGAAGGCCAACCACGTGCTGTTTCAAATCGACCCGGCGCCGTTTCAATACAAGGTCGCGCAGTTGCAGGCCTCGCTTGCTGGCGCAAAGCAGCAGGTCGAGATCCTGAAATCGAATTACGAACAGGCAACAGCAAATGTCAGCGGGCTCACCACGCAGGTCGCCTATAACAAAGAACGTCTCGCCGACATCCAGATGCTTGCAGCGGATGATGCCAACACGCAATTTCAGGCGCAGGACAAGTAGGTCCAGTACGAAACCGTGTCAGCGCAGCTTGGCGCGGCCAAGGCCGCGCAGCAGAGTGCAAAACTTGCACTGGATTCCGAGATCGGCGGCGTCAACACGACCGTCGCGCAGCTTCGGGCGCAACTTGATAGCGCCAACTGGGAACTAGCGCAGACCACCATCCGCGCACCCGCCGACGGCTATGTCACCGTTGTTGCATTGACGGTCGGCGATCGGGCGTTGCAGTTGCACTCGGCGATGTCGTTCATCGTCGAGAGGGAGATCACGCTGGTCGGAATGTTCTCGCAGAATGGCTTCCAGACCATCAAGGAGGGCACGCTCGTCGATATTGTTTTCGATAACGCCCCGGGGCGTATCTATCACGCCAGGATCACTGGGATCCCGAAGGGCATCGGCCAGGGCCAGATCGCGGCGTCGGGGACGCTTGCGCGCACCAACGCGCTCGGCGGCGCGACGACGTTTCCGGCGGTGATCTCGATACCTGACGGGATGAGCCGTGACTCGCTTCGTTTGGGGATGTCCGGCAGCGCCACCGCTTTTGCCGGCAACGCCGGCGTGATCGGTCTTCTGGCGTCGATTCTGGTGTGGGTGGGTTCCTACACGGCATGTCGTTAGCCGGCCGGACGCAAACCGGTCGGAATGCACAAAAAAAGCGCGCGTCTTTAGATTGTGCTGCAAGATTCCGATAATCAATTTAAGCGAGCCTGCGCGAGGCTTCGCTATGATGGAAGCCGCCCGATCAGCCGTGCAGGATGATGCGGATGCAACCGGGCCGAGCGTTACTGGCTGTTCTGATTTGGAAATCGAGCGATGCAGAAAGTAATTGAATTTCGTGGCCCGAAGGCTGAAGCCGTGTCGGAGCCGCAGGCGGTGGCGCCGCCATCCATGGAACCGATATTGGCGGTGGTCGATTCATTGTCCCGCACCCTCGATTGCATCAAGACCATGTGCGCGACCGAACCGAGCGGCGCGATCCGCGACAGACTGGAGACCGAACGGGCAAATCTCGTCATCGGGCTTTTTGTCGCCCGGGTCGCCGCGATGCGGCTGTCTTCCGGCGAGCCGACACCGAATGTTTCAGCCAACTCGAACTTGCCGATCGCCAGCCGCGGCTGACGGTCTCGGCCGCATCATCGCGCGCTGCGCTTCCACAGCCTGACCAGCGGGCCGTCCGCGCCCCTGACCGGATCGGCCTTCGGCAGCTTCACTTCCGGGATCGTCTTCAGCGCCCTGGCATGGTTCTCCGGCGTCGGCCGCGTGATCTGCATCGGTGGTCCCGGCGGATAGGCGCCGACCACCCAGAAATCGGGGCTGGCCGAGAGACATTGATGCCCGGTGCCCGCGGGCAGGATGGCAACGTCGCCGGCCGATATCTCCAGTTCCTCGCCGCGGTCACCGCCAAAGCGAACGCGGGCGTGGCCGCGGGCAACGCCGAGCACCTCATGCACGGTGGCATGATAATGCGCATAGTCGTAGACGCCGTTGCGCCACATCGCGCCCCAGCCATTGGCGCCGAACAGGCCTTCGATGGTCTTCTCGGGGTGGTCGTTCGCGACATCGACCGCGCCCTTGTAGACCAGGAACGGCAGGGGATTGTTGGGAACGAGGCCGTCGTCCTCGAAGATGAAGGTGAGCGGCTCGATATCGGCGCTGACGACGGACATGGTTGTCTCCGAAATCGTAGGGTGGGCAAAGCGAAGCGTGCCCACCATTCCGAGCAATGCGTGAAATGGTGGGCACGGCGCAAATGCGCCTTTGCCCACCCTACAAGATCAAACCGTTGTCTGCCGCTCACGTTCCATTCGGAATCTCGAACACCAGACACGTCGTCGTCGCATGCGCGAGCAGCCGGCCTTTTGCATCGGTGATGCGCGCCTCTGCGGTGGCGGCGCGGCGGCCGACGCTGAGCGTCTTGCCCTCGCTGCGGACAGGCCCGGTATCCTCCGTCATGCCCTTGATGAAGGAGATCTTGAATTCGAGCGTGGTGTAGCCGGTGCCGGCGGGCAGCGCGGTGTGGACAGCGAGCCCCATCGCGGAATCCAGCAGGATCGCGGCGTAGCCGCCATGCACCGAGCCGATCGGATTGTAGTGCCGGAAGCCCGGCACGCTGTGGAACACGACGTGGCCGGCTTCGGCGGTCGAATCGAACGGCTCCACGTTCTGCATCATCGGCGGCGCCGGCAATCTGCCGTCAAAGATGGCGCGGACGAAATCGAGGCCCGACATCGACGCCATCACACGGGTTGGTGTGACGCCGTATTCGACCTTGGGAGCGGCGGTTCTGTCGTGCATGGGGTATTCCCGTCGTTATAATTACGATCATCATATTAATGGAATATCGCCAAACCGGTGCCTCGTCACATGATATCTCATCATGCCCCGGATTTGATCCGCTCATGCGTTGGTTTTCAAGGAACGTCATTGCGAGCGAAGCGAAGCAATCCATTGGGCCGCAAAGCAAGAATGGATTGCTTCGTCGCTTTGCTTCCTTGCGCAAACGCTTCGCGTTTGTCGCAGGCAATGACGGCGGAGCGGCTTACGCCCGCTTGTTCGCGCGCATCAGGTCGGCGAACCGCTTGAACAAATAGTGCGAGTCGCGCGGGCCCGGCGAGGCTTCCGGGTGATACTGCACGGAAAACACGGGCTTGCCCTTGAGCTCGATGCCGCAATTGGAGCCGTCGAACAGCGAGATGTGGGTCTGCGTCGCGCCCTCCGGCAGCGTCGCCTGATCCACGGCAAAGCCGTGGTTCATCGAGGTGATCTCCACCTTGCCGGTGGTCTCGTCCTTGACCGGATGATTGGCGCCGTGATGGCCCTGGTGCATCTTCATGGTCTTGGCGCCGACGGCAAGCCCCAGCATCTGGTGGCCCAGACAAATCCCAAAGGTCGGCGTGCCCGACGCAATCACCCGCTTGATCACCGGTACCGCGTATTTGCCGGTGGCGGCCGGGTCGCCCGGGCCGTTCGAGAGGAACACGCCGTCCGGCTTCATCGCCAGAATGTCTTCGGCCGAGGTCGTGGCGGGCACCACCGTGACCTTGCAGCCTTCACCGGCGAGCAGCCGCAGAATGTTGCGCTTGATGCCGTAGTCGATCGCGACCACGTTGAACTCCGGCTCGGTCTGCCGGCCAAAACCCTTTTCCCACACCCACGGCGTCTCTTCCCAGGTGAAGCGCTGGGCTGATGTGACCATCGGCACCAGGTCCATGCCCTCGAGGCCCGGCCACTCGCGCGCCTCTTCCTTCATGCCATGCAGGTCGAACTCGCCATTTTTGGCGTGGGCGATGACCGCGTTCGGCATGCCCTTGGTGCGGATCAGCGCGGTCAGCGCCCGGGTGTCGATGCCCGAGAGGCCGATGATGCCGCGCGCCTTCAGCCACCGGTCGAGATGTTTGGTGGCGCGGTAGTTCGAGGGATCTGATATGGCCGAGCGCAGGATGACGCCGCGCGCGCCCGGCGTGGCCGCCATGTTCACCGTCTCGATGTCTTCCTCGTTGGTGCCGACATTGCCGATATGCGGGAAGGTGAAGGTGATGAGCTGCCCGGCATAGGAGGGATCGGTGAGGATCTCCTCGTATCCGGTCATCGCGGTGTTGAAGCAGACCTCGCCGACGGCGTGGCCTTCCGCGCCGAGGCCAAAACCCTCCAGCACGGTACCATCGGCAAGCACGAGGAGCGCGGTCGGTTTGTGGTCCGGCCAGGCTGAAGCGTTTTCAGATGTTGTCATGAGCGCACTTCATAGTCGCAAGCGCCCCCGCGCGTCAAAGCCGGAAGACGTGGATTCACATGCGTTTGCCGCATATTTGACAGCCAGTTCCGCGGTCTTAAGGTGGCTTTTCCGCCTTTTTGCGAGATTTTGCCTCCAATCCGGAGCCAGGCATGGACAACTCGATGCCGATCCTGCTCGTCCCGGGCCTCGTCAGCTCGCCGCGGATCTACGCCCCCGTGGTGCCTGATCTGTGGCGGTTCGGCCCGGTGACGGTCGCCAACCACATCCGCGACGGCCATATGGCGCTGATCGCGCGGAGGATTCTGGCCGAGGCGCCGCCGCGCTTCGCACTCGCCGGGCATTCGATGGGCGGCTATATCGCCTTCGAGATCATGCGGCAGGCGCCCGAACGGGTGGCGAAACTGGCGCTGCTCAACACCCAGGCGCGGCCGGATACGCCGGAGGCGACCGCCCGCCGCCGAACCATGATGGCGCGTGCGAAAAGCGGCGAATACCGCGCCGTGCTGGACGAGCTCTTTGCGGGCTTCGTGCACCCGTCGCGCCGCGCGGATGCGAGCCTGCGCCAGCTCGTCCATGACATGGGCGGGGATGTCGGGGTGGAAGGCTTCGTGCGCCAGCAGGAGGCCATCATCAGCCGGCCGGACTCGCGGCCGATATTGGCGGCCATCAAATGCCCGACGCTGGTGCTTTCGGGCGACGAAGACAACACCATCCCGAACGCGCTGTCGGTCGAGATGGCCAACAACATTCACAACGCGAGGCTCGTGATCCTGCCCAATTGCGGACACCTGCCGCAGCCGGAACAGCCGGAGGCGACCGCGGACGCGCTGGTCGAATGGCTGAGGAGCTAGTTGTTTCAGCGCCGCGAACCGCCTAGATCAGAGCCTGAAAATTCGAAAGGTAAGACCATGCTGCGCGACGACATCAACAACGCGGTCAAGGAAGCCATGAAGGCAAAGGACGAGCGAAAGCTCTCCACGCTGCGCATGGTCAATTCGACCATCAAGAACGCCGACATCGCCGCGCGCGGGGAGGGCAAGCCGCCGCTGTCGGACGCCGATCTGCTCGGCGTGCTGCAGAAGATGATCAAGCAGCGCCAGGAATCGGTCGAGCTCTACGACAAGGGCGGCCGCGCCGAACTGGCCGCGCAGGAGCGCGAGGAGATCGCGATCATCTCGGCCTATCTGCCCAAGCAGATGTCGGAGGACGAGATGAAGGCCGCGATCACGGCCGCGATCGCCGAGACCGGCGCCGCCGGCATGAAGGACATGGGCAAGGTGATCGGCGTGCTGCGCGCGAAATTCGCCGGGCAGATGGATTTCGGCAAGGCGAGCGGGATGGTGAAGGCGGCGCTGACGGGATAATTTTTCTTCGGGAACCTTTCCGACGACGCAACATCCAACGGATTCAAGCTCCGTTGGCAAACGTCGTGGAAAGGCATCTCGATGACTCCGAACGTACATGCACTGGATCGCGCAAGCGCGTCCCTGTCCGGGACCAAAAGACCTGCTAGGGCCGAGGTCGAGGCCGCCGTGCGCACCATCATCCGATGGACGGGCGAAGATCCCGAACGGGACGGCCTGCGCGAGACGCCGGCGCGCGTGACGCGATCGTTCGAGGAATTCTTCGCGGGCTATGGTCAGGACCCGGTCGAGATCCTGAAAAAGACCTTCGAAGAGATCGAAGGCTATGACGAGATGATCGTGCTGCGCGGCATCCGTTTCGAGAGCCATTGCGAACATCACATGGCGCCGATCATCGGTCAGGCCTGGGTGGCCTACATTCCAAACGGCCGCGTGGTCGGCATCAGCAAGCTGGCGCGCGTCGTCGACGTCTATGCCAGGCGTCTGCAGATTCAGGAAAAGATGACCGCGCAGATCGCCAACACCATCAATGACGTCCTGGAACCGCAAGGCGTCGGCGTCATTATCAAGGCGTCGCATCACTGCATGACGACGCGCGGCGTGCACAAGCGGACACCGACCTCGTGACCAGCCGCATGCTGGGCTGCTTTCGCGACAACGCGCTGACCCGTCAGGAATTTTTGGGAATGGCGACGTAGCGCAGCGGAGGACGAGATGGCCGATCAGCAAGCACCGCCCGCCGGTCCCGATCTGTCAAACGGCGTACCCCTGTCCGAAATCGCGGGTGAGACCTTGCTTGGTCATGTCGGCGACGATGAAGTTCTGCTGGTGCGTTCGGGCTCCGAAATCTTTGCGATCGGCGCCCATTGCAGCCATTATCACGGGCCGCTCGCCGAAGGCCTCGTGACCGGCGGAGGCATCCGTTGTCCCTGGCACCACGCCTGTTTCGACTTGCGCACCGGCGAAGCCACCCGGGCGCCAGCGCTCAATCCGATCGCCGTCTGGAAGGTCGAGCAGGAAGACGGGCGCATCTTCGTCCGGGAAAAGCGTGAACAGCCCAAGCCGCAGGTGAAGGGCGCCATCGATGCGCCCGGCCAAATCGTGATTATCGGCGGTGGCGCGGCGGGCTTTGCCGCAGCCGAGATGCTGCGGCGGCAGGATTATCGCGGCGGCATCGTGATGTTCAGCAACGAGGCGGCGCCGCCAGTTGACCGGCCGAACCTGTCAAAAGACTATCTCGCCGGCAGCGCGCCGGAGGATTGGCTGCCGTTGCGGCCGGACGATTTCTACACCGCGGCGAAGATCGACCTGCGGCTCAACACCGAGGTCACGTCAATTGACGTCAACGCGCGCCAGGTGGTCACGGCCGGCGGCGACATCGTCCCCTACGACCGCTTGCTGCTGGCGACCGGCGCGGAGCCGGTGCGCCTGCCGATACCGGGCGCCGACCAGTCACATGTTCACGTGCTGCGCTCGCTGGCCGATTCCCGCGCAATTATCGCCTTGGCCGATGGCGCGCGGCGCGCGGTTGTGATCGGCGCGAGCTTTATCGGGTTAGAGGCCGCAGCGTCGTTGCGCGCCAGAAATGTCGAGGTCCACGTCGTTGGCCTCGAGCAGCGGCCGATGGAGCGCGTGCTCGGACCCGAGATGGGCGATTTCGTCCGCGCCCTGCATGAAGAGCACGGCGTCATCTTTCATCTCGGCGACACCGTCACCGCGATCGACGGCAAGCGCGCGACGCTGAAAAGCGGCGGCGCGATCGAGGCCGATATCGTCGTGGTCGGCGTCGGCGTACGCCCCCGCCTCGGATTGGCCGAAAAGGCCGGGCTCGCGATCGATCGCGGCGTTACCGTCGATGCCTATCTCGAAACCAGCGTACCCGGCATCTATGCCGCGGGCGATATCGCGCGCTGGCCCGATCCGCATTCCCGCGAAAACATCCGCGTCGAACATTGGGTGGTGGCGGAGCGTCAGGGCCAGACGGCGGCGCGAAACATGCTCGGGCAGCGCGAGCCGTTCGATGCGGTGCCGTTCTTCTGGAGCCAGCACTACGATGTGCCGATCAATTACGTCGGCCACGCCGAGAAATGGGACGAAATCGCGGTGGACGGCAACATCGCCGGCAGGGATTGTCTGCTCCTGTACAAGAGCCGTGGCCGCGTGCTCGCCGTCGCCTCGATCTATCGCGACCTCGCAAGCCTCGAGGCGGAGGTTGCGATGGAGAGAAGGCCGGTGTCTTCTTGAACGCGAGCTAGAAAAAGCCTCTCCACGTCAGGCCCGGGCTTGTCCCGGGCATCCACGTCTTTACAATTCGGCCTAACCAAAACGTGGATGGCCGGGAGCGCAGACAAGTGTACGTAGTCTGCGCAAAACAGACTACTATGCCCGGCCATGACGAATAGGGTCAGGGAACGAACCAAACGCCATGCTCACCGAAGCCTCAACCTACGACGAGCTCTATCGCAACTTCCGCTGGGACATTCCCGCCCGCTTCAACATGGCGACCGCGTGTTGCGACCGCCATGCCGACGGCTCCGGCCGGCTGGCGCTGATCTATGTCGATGAGGGCGGCGCGACCACGCGCACCTCGTTCGACGAGGTCGCCGAGATGTCGCGCCGTTTCGCCAATGTGCTGAAGGCCGACGGCCTCGCGCGCGGCGACCGTGTCGCTGTGTTCCTGTCGCAATCGCTTGAACTGCCGATCGCGCATCTCGCCGCCTTCCGTTCCGGAATGATTTCCATCCCGCTGTTCGCGCTGTTCGGCGAGGATGCGCTGGAATTTCGCCTGTCGAATTCCGAGGCCAGGGCGATCGTCACCGACGAAGCGGGCTGGGACAAGCTTACGAAAATCCGTCACCGGCTGCCCTACCTGCAGGACATCTACGTCACGAGCGGCGCCGTTCACGCCGGCGCCAAGCCGTTCTGGTCGTCGATCGAAACCGCGTCCGAGGAATTTGCGACCGTCGATACATCAGCCGACGATCCCGCCCTGATCATCTACACCTCGGGCACCACAGGAAATCCAAAGGGCGCGCTGCATGCCCATCGCGTGGTGCTCGGCCATCTGCCGAATGTCGAGATGTGCCACAATTTTCTACCCAAGCCGGGCGACCTGATGTGGACGCCGGCGGATTGGGCCTGGATCGGCGGGCTGATCAATGCGCTGTTGGCGTTCTGGTATCACGGCATCCCGCTGGTCGGCCACCGCGCGCGCAAATTCGAGCCCCAGGCGGCGATGGCGATGATGGCTGAACTTTCCATCCGCAACACGTTCCTGCCGCCGACCGCGCTGAAGCTGATGCGGCAGGCCGGCGTGAAAAATCCCGGCGTCAAGCTGCGCAGCATCTTTACCGGCGGTGAATCGCTCGGCGGCGAGCTGTTGGGGTGGGTGCGCGAAACGTTTGGCATCGATGCGCATGAAGTGTTCGGCCAGACCGAATGCAACCTCGTGATCGGCAGCAATTCGAACCTGTTTCCGATCCGCCCCGGCTCGATGGGCAAGGCGACGCCGGGCTTTGACGTCCGCATCGTCAGCGACAGGGGCGAGGAGTTGCCGAGAGGTGAGCGCGGCATCATCGGTGTGCGCCAGCCGTGCCCGTGTACCATGATCGAATATTGGAAGAACCCGGAGGCAACCGCCAAAAAATACGCCGGTGAATTTTTGCTGACCGGCGATCTCGGCGTGCAGGACGAGGACGGCTATTTCTGGTACGTCAGCCGCGAGGACGACGTCATCACTACCGCCGGCTATCGTGTCGGTCCCTCCGAGATCGAGCATACGCTGATGAAGCACCCGGCGGTGGCGATGTCGGCGGTGGTCGGCATTCCCGATCCGATCCGCACCGAATCCATCAAGGCGTGGATCGTGCTGCGCCCGGGCTTTGCCGCGAGCGATGAACTGGCGCGCGAGATTCAGGAGTTCGTGAAAGTGCAGCTCGCCGCCCATGAATACCCGCGCTTTGTGCAGTTCGCCGACACGCTGCCGATGACGGCGACGGGCAAGGTGCTGCGGCGGGAGTTGCGGGCGCTGGGCTAGATTCTCTTCGGTCAATTCGACGCGGTAGGTACATGCAAAAAAATGCTTCTCACGCCGCGGGTCTGCACCGCGCCTCGCTCAGGAAGCTCCACGATTTGGACGCGGCGCTGGAGCTCATGTATTACGGCTGGCGTGGCATGACGCTCTCGGCCGACCAGTATCTCGCCACGCTCGGCCTCTCACGTCCGCACCATCGCATTCTCTACGTGGTCGCGCGACAGCCCGACATCTCAATCGGCGCGCTGATCGAGATCCTCGGCATATCCAAGCAAGCCGTGAATCGGCCGCTGAACCTGTTGCTGCAGCGTAAACTCCTGACATCGAAGCGGTCGCCCGAGCAGCATCGCTCCAAATTGCTGCGGCTGACGGAAGCAGGAAAACGCATTGAGCAACGGGCATCGGACTCTGAGCGCAAGGTTCTGCGCGAGGCGTTCGATCGTGTCGGCCCACCCGGCGCTGCCGCCTGGATGGCCGTCATGGGGGTCATTGCCGACCACAACTGACAATTTTCTCAGGTCAATCTAGTTGACGTAAGGGCCGCCCTGTGCCATCTCTTCCCGGCAGTTGCACCGAGGGAGGGCGCAAGCATGAGCGGACAAACAATGGACCGCGTGGCGGCCGGGCGCTTTGTCGAGGCGTGGTGCGCGAACTGGCGCAAGGTCGATATCGACGCGGTCGTTTCGCACTTCGCCGAAAACGCCGAGATGCGCAGTCCGTTGGCGCTCAAATTGACGGAATCCCCGGTAGTCGCGGGCGCCGAGAACATCCGCGCCTACTGGCAGAGGGCTTACGGCGGCATTGAGAGCGCAGACCTGAAAATCCTGAACTGGAGCTGGGACGACACGATTGCGCGCCTGACGGTGTGGTGGCAACTGGGCGACAGTCGCGCCAGCGAGTTCATGGACTTCGACGGTGCCGGCCGTGTGGTGCGCAGCGAGGCCTTCTACGGAAAGTAGACATGCGATTTTCGGATTTTGTCCTGCTTCTCAATGCGCTCTGGTTCGGCGCCGCGTTCATGCAGTTCAGCATCGCGCAGGGCAATACGCTGAAGATACTGGTGCCTCGGGAGGAGCGCGGCAATCCAATCGCCCCGACCTTGTCGGCCAGCGTGGCATTTCTAGGCGCGATCAATCTGCCGATCGGCCTCCTGTCGTTGTATCTCCTGGTGTTCCGGCCGTCCTTCTTTCAGGTGTACGACGCGCAGCTTGCGTTATTCCTGTTCTTTGCCGCGTGTCACTTCAGCCAGTTCGCCTACAACCTTCCGGTCCTGATGCGTGGCGGACGGGTTGGGGTGGCGTATTGGCCCGTGTTGAAGGGCCCGATGCTTCGGATTTTTGCCATCGATGCGATGCTGTTCGTGGCGAATCTTGTTGTCGCCCTCCTGCTGGTGTCCCGGTCCTGACAAGCGCAATCCCGTGTGCCGGCCGCTGTAGAGCAGGGTGCTGGGCTAGAGCTTACCGTCGTCCCTGCGAACGCAGGGACCCATAACCACCGGCGGCAATTGTTTGCGCGCTAGTAGTTTATCCGCTTTCTTTCCAATAATGATGGCCGCGGAGTATGGGTCCCTGCGTTCGCAGGGACGACCTCCTGAGGGAGTGTGTGCCTGGCCCGATCAGCCCGCCTTCAGAACCGAGCGCAGCATCGACGCCAGGTCGTGCCGGCGGTAGGGCTTGTTCAGGATTCGCACCTCGCGGCCGCCACCGTCGATCGCGTCGACGGGATGCTCGGTATGGCCTGACGTCAGGAGGATCTTCAGGTGTGGCCGCAGGCGGGCTGCTTCGCCGGCAAGCTCGGTTCCGAACATGCCGCCGGGCATAACGACATCCGTGAACAGAAGGTGGATATTCTCGGGGCCGCGCAATATTGCCAGTGCCGCGGGCGCGTTGCGTGTCACGATGACGCGATAGCCGAGCGCCTTCAGTTCGTTCTCGACATAGCCGCGCACCATGTCGTCGTCCTCGACAACGAGAATGGTTTCGCTGCCGGCGGGCGCGGCCTGCTGACCGGCTGATGGCGCGGCGCTCGCCTGGGACGCTGCCACGCGGGGGAAGAACAGCTTGACGGCGGTGCCATGTCCCGGCTCGGAATGGATCTGCATCGACCCGCCGGATTGCTGGGCGAATCCGTAAACCATGCTCAGGCCGAGGCCGGTGCCCTTGCCCACCTCCTTGGTGGTGAAGAACGGCTCGAAGGCGCGGCTGGCGACCTCGGCCGTCATGCCGGTGCCGGTATCGGTCACGGCGACCATGACGTAATCGCCGGGCCGCGCCTGGCCGTTGACGTCGACATCGGATTCACCGAGCGAGGTATTTTTCACCTCGACCGTCAGCGTGCCGCCCGATGGCATGGCGTCGCGCGCGTTGAGCACCAGATTGAGCAGGGCCGAGGCCAGCTGGCCGGGATCGACGCTGGCCTGCCAGAGGTTTTGATCAAGCCGGAATTCGCACTCGATATGTTCGCCGAGCGTCCGGCGCAGCAATGGCTCCATGCCGACGATTTTCCGGCCGATGTCGATGTCTCGCGGCATCAATGGCTGCTTGCGCGCGAACGCGAGCAGGCTCCGCGTCAGGTCCGATCCGCGTTCGGCGGCGGTCGCGATGCTTTCGGCGATGTGGTGCAGTTCCTTGTGCGCCACCAGCTTCTCGGCGAGGTGCTCCGCATTGCCGAGGATAACGGTCAAGAGATTGTTGAAATCGTGCGCGACGCCGCCGGTGAGCTGGCCCATCGCCTCCATCTTCTGGGACTGGGTGAGTTTCTGGTTGAGCTCATCGATCGCGGCGCGCTGGCGCTCGAGCGACTCGGCGGTGCCGTTGAGCAGCGTCATCAGCCCGCCGAGTTCGCCCCGCGGATGCGGCGGCGCAATCCGCGCGCTCAGATCGCCCAGGCCCAGTTTCGTCGCCATCGCAGCCAGCCGCCCGACCTGGCGGCCGACGCTCATGGTGGCCAGAAGCCACACGCCCGCCAGCAGCAGCAGCGAGGCCACCGCGAGGATCGCCAGATCCTCGTAGAGGCGGCGGTTGGCGGCGGCGACCAGGCCGTCCTTGGATCGTCCGACCAGGATATAAAGTCCGGCATCGCGGACCGAAGGGGAGCGGGCGACGGCCCAGACCTGGGTTCGGCCATCCCGGTCGGTCACCTCGCGGAACGGTTCGCGGTTCGGTGAGGTCGCAAATCGGAACAGTTCCGAATTCGCAATCGATGCGCCCGGTTCGGCCCAGCCTTTTCCCTGGGGCGCCACGAGGACCATGCCTTTGCGGTCGGCAAGCAGAATCTCGTTGCCGTTCACGGAGCGCTTTTCGTGATACTCGGCGAATTTCTTCAGATTGAACGATGCGAGCAGGATGAATTTCAGCTCCCCTGATTCCGGGCGCACCGGGTAGGCGATCTGCAACACCGAGGTCCCCGTCAGCCGGCCGAACACGGGTTCGAGCGTGACAAT
Source organism: Bradyrhizobium sp. AUGA SZCCT0283 (assembly GCF_018130385.1). GTDB lineage: Bacteria > Pseudomonadota > Alphaproteobacteria > Rhizobiales > Xanthobacteraceae > Bradyrhizobium. The sequence continues at coordinate 42,641 of NZ_JAFCLU010000010.1, forward strand.
GCCGTGCGCAACCAGGGCCTGCTTGAAATATTCGCGATCCCTGAGATCAAGGGTCCGGTTGGTTCGCAGCGAGTCGCAGAACAGGCTGCCGTCCGGATTGATGGTCAATATGCCGGTGAACTGCGGATATTCTTCGCGCACGGCGGAAAGGAAGGCCGAACAGGCCGCCTTGTCGCGTGTGTCGAGATCGCGGGCGCGGGCGAGGCCATAGTGGAGCTGGGCCGTGCCCTGAATTTTCTCATCGAGATCGCTTGAGATATCGTTGGCGGTCGCCGACAGGTTGGCCAGTGCGGCGTCGATCTCGCTCGTGCGATTCTGGACGAAGCGCAGGCCTATCAGGATGGCCGGCACCAGCATCGCGGCGATAACCAGTATCAATAGCCGGGTGCGCAGGCTCATCGGTGCGTCGTTCCGCGCTCAAATCAGCAATTTCGCTGTTATTTCAGTGACGTTCGGAATCTGCCTGCGAGGCAGCCGTTCTGGAAATACCGTGCTGGAATATCCCCTGGGCAGGCTCGAGTCCACTCGCGAAGAGCTGCAGGCGAGCTGCGGCCCCAGTGCGCAATTGCGCACCAGGCAGCGACGACATGCGCTGACGTCGCGCTGCCTACGGCGTCCCGATCCCCATGCTGCAGCGCCGGTTGTGGGCGCTGGGATCGGGCCTCCAGCTTTGCCCCGCTTGCGGGTGGGAACGGGGAAAAGGAGTTCCTTGCGTTCCCTTTGACCGAGATCAACACACCTGCCGCGCCGCCCTGCCTCAATACCCCAAAACTGAATGGAGGAATCGATGACATCGGTTTCCGGGAAGGTCGACCCGGTGGTGCGGCGTATTGCGCCGGCTGACATCGCCGAGGCGTTGGGCCAAGGCTTGCGGGATTTTCAGGCCGTGCCGCTCTACGGGCTGGCCTTTGGCGCGCTCTATGCCGCCGGCGGGATCGCGATCCTGCTCTGCCTGACGGCATTCGGCATGGTCTATCTGGCTTATCCGCTCGCCGCTGGCTTTGCGATGATCGGCCCATTCGTCGCGGTCGGGCTCTATGAGGTGAGCCGCCGGCGCGAGGCGGGGCAGCCGATCTCGATTGGCGCGATCTGGGCCACCGTGAGGACGCGAAGCGAGATCGGCTGGATGGCCTTCGTCACGCTGTTTGTGTTCGTGATCTGGATGTACCAGGTGAGGCTGTTGATCGCGCTGCTGCTCGGGCTCAACGCCTCGTTCGCCAGCCTGCGCGAGTTCATCACGGTGGTGCTCACCACCAATGAGGGCCTCTTATTCCTCGCCATCGGCAACGCCGTCGGCGCCGCGCTGTCGCTGATTCTGTTTTCTCTGACCGTGGTGTCGTTTCCGCTGCTGCTCGACCGCGACGTCGATTTCGTCACCGCGATGATCACCAGCGTGCGTGCCGTGGCGACGAGCCCGCTGCCGATGATCGGCTGGGCGGCGCTCATCGTGGTCCTGCTCGCGATTTCGGCTGTGCCGTACTTCCTGGGCCTCGTCGTGACGCTGCCGGTGCTCGGCCACACCACCTGGCATCTTTATCGCCGGATCATTGCGCCGGTGGGGTGAGGGGAGAAATAGATCGCAGCATCCTCTGGACGCCATTGCCGGGCTTGACCCGAAAATCCGTCCCTCCTGCATGACTCTTTGCGAAGATTGATGGATACGCGGGTCAAGCCCGCGTATGACGACCTTGTTTGCCGCCAGCCTACGGTGTCCCGATCCCCATTTCCTTCAGCGCGGCCAGCATCCGTTCCGGCGGCTGCATCTTGATCGCCAGCGCCTCGCCGGTTTCCAGCAGGCTCTTCAGGCTCGACAGGATCGCCGGCCAGCCGGTGCGGCCACCGGACAGGATGTCGTCGCTGATGTCGCGGTCGTGCGACTGCAGCATCGTCAGCTTCACCGCATCGCCCGCCTGTTCGATCTCGTAGGTGACGAGCGTCGGCCCGAGCTTTTCCACCAGCGCCGGCCAGTTGACGTTGAAGGTGACCGTGAGCTTCCTTGCGGGTTCGCATTCGATCACCTCGCCCGAAATATGCAGGGCGCCGTCAGGCGTGCGCATGATGAAGGCGCCGCCCACCCGGAGATCGACCTCGACGGCATGGCCGGAGAAATATTTTCTGGAAAATTCCGCGCGTGTCAGCGCCTCCCAAACCTGCTCGGGCGTGGCAGCGATGTAGATCGTGTAGACGATCGCCGGCTTGAAATTCCCAACGTTCACACCTTCAGGCTTACTCATCACGCTTCTCCAACTGTCGTTTCAACTCGCTGAGGGCTGCAAGTTTCCCGCGTTCGAATTTCTTGATCCAGCGTTCGCCAATTTGATGGATCGGAACTGGATTGATGTAGTGCAGCTTCTCGCGGCCATGCCGGAGCGTGGTGACGAGGTTGGCCGCTTCGAGAATCCCAAGGTGTTTGGTGACCGCCTGCCGCGTCATGGCGAGGCCGTCGCAGAGTTCGTTCAGCGTCTGTCCGTTTTTGGCGTGAAGCCTGTCGAGCAGCGAGCGCCGCGACGCATCGGCAAGCGCTTTGAAGACCTCATTCATCGGTAAGATAATAGGCAACCAAAAGGTTGCATGTCAAGGGCGTGTGTTGGGCGCAGCCGGGCGCTGTGTTATCGTGCGCCTCAGCCAGCGCAGATTGGCCTTGAACAGTGGGGTGGAACATGAGCGGTCGCCTTAAACTCGCAGCCTCGTTCTCGATCTTTTTTCTCGCAGGCTCAGGCATCGCTTGCGCGCAGCAACAAGTGATCGGCGCGCCGCCCGAAGCCCTCAACATGAAGCTGGTCGGAACCAGCGATCTGCAGGCGCGCAGCGCCTATCAGCCGACCATCCATCATCAAGGCGACCGATGGATCGCCTATATCGGCCATCACGGCGGCAGTGACGATATCCCGGCGCCGGTCAATCCGCAGACCGGCAAGGCCGAGCCGAACGGCACGTCGATCGTCGATGTCACCGATCCCTCGCAGCCCAGATATTTGCGCCACCTCCCGGGCCAGGAAGGCAAGTATGAAGCGGGCGGCGCGCAGATGGTGCGGATTTGCGACGGCAAAGTCTTGCCGAAGGGCGATCGCAACGCCGTCTATATGCTGCGGACCTTCGGCGGCGCGGCGCATGAGATCTGGAACGTCGCCGATCCCGCCAATCCCGTGTTGATCACGCGAATTGCCGGGGTAAAGGACACGCACAAGAACTGGTGGGAGTGCGACACCGGCATTGCCTTCCTGGTGTCGGGAGCGCCGGACTGGCGCACGCGCCGCATGACGCAAATCTACGATCTCTCCGATCCTGCCCATCCGCAGAAGATCCGTGATTTCGGATTGCCTGGCCAGGAGCCCGGCTCGACCGGCGCGGTGCCGACCGAACTGCACGGGCCGATCTCGACGGGCCCTTCCGGCAACCGGGTCTATTTCGGTTACGGCACCAACAAGGGCGGCTTCCTGCAGATCGTCGATCGCGAGAAACTGCTCAACGGACCCAGGGAGCCGACCGCGGACAATCTGCGTTCGCCGGAAATCGCACGGCTGGCGATGTCGGCCTTCAACGGCGCCCACACCACGTTTCCGATGCCGGGCATGCCGATTGCGGAATTCGCGCGCGACAAGGACGGCAAGACCCGCGACATCGTGATGATCGTCGATGAGGCGATCTTGAACGAGTGCAACGAGCCGCGGCAGATGGTGTGGTTCGCCGATATCACGGTCGAGAACCGGCCGATGATGATCTCGAGCTATACCGTGCCGGAGGCGAGCGGGTCGTTCTGCGAGCGGGGAGGGCGGTTCGGGGCGCATTCCTCCAATGAAAGCATGGCGCCGGTCTACTACAAGAAAATGGCTTTCATCGCGTTCTTCAATGCGGGCGTGCGCGCCCTCGACATTCGCGATCCCTATCATCCCACTGAGGTCGGCTATTTCATTCCAGCGATCACGGCAGCGACCGACAAGCGCTGCGTCAAGATCGACGGCAAGGATCGCTGCAGGGTCGCGATCCAGACCAACAATGTCGAGACCGACGAGCGCGGTTACATCTACATCGTCGACCGCGCCAATACCGGCCTGCACATCCTGGAACTCACCGGCCCGGCGCGTGCCGTCGCCGGCATTCAGTGAGGACGCGAGCGATGCGCCGCTGGCCGGTCATTGCCTCAGTCATGGTGGCGCTCGGTGCGCTGTCGGGCGCCGCGGCCTATCAGCAGGCGGGGCCGCGCCAGCCCGAACGGAATGGCGAGTGGCAGGAGATCGCCTGGCCGTTCCCCCGCGATGGCTGGCCTGCAGGCAAGGCGTTCCGCTGCGGCGCGGCTGCGTGCGGCGGCGAGGTGGAGCTTTACGTCCGGCCGAAGATGGGTTTTTGCAATTGCGACCGTGGCGTGGCCGACGATGATGAGGTCGATCGCGTCGCCGATCTCGATCTGTTGAGCGAGCATTTTGCACCGCTGGCGCCGGGCGATCTTGTCCGGGTCGCCGATATGCCTGGACGGATCAGGGCCTATGACCTCAAAATGTCCGACGGTTTGCGGCACATCGCGGTCGGCGTAGCGGTCTCGCGCCGCTGCGATCTTCTCGTGGCGGTCGCGCACGGCAGGGGCGACGCGCCCGAGATGCGGCGTGCGGCGCTGGACTTTCTGGCGCGCAGCGAAATGACGCGCTGGGTGACGGCTGCGATGGAAGGGCGGTAGTTCTTCTTTTAACCTCACTCCGCTTGCGGGGAGAGGGAGCAACGAGCACGCGCACCTTCCATCTTCATCGCTCACATGCATAATGACCAGATCGCTCTCCAGCGGGGTTCCCCCATGTCTCTTCAAGCCTATCTCGCCTTTGTCGCCGCCTGCATCGCGCTGGCGCTGTTGCCGGGTCCGGTGGTGACGCTATTGATCGCCAACGGCCTGCGGCACGGCACCCGCGCGGCGCTGATCAATTGCGCTGGGGTACAAACCGCTATGGCGATCGTGATCGGCATCGTCGCAATCGGCCTGACCTCGCTGATGGCGACCATGGGCTACTGGTTCGACTGGGTGCGCTTTGCCGGCGCGGCCTACCTGGTCTGGCTCGGCATCAAGCTAATCCGCTCCCCGGTCGAAGGCGTCAATGCCGACGAGCCGCCGCCGCCGCCGCGGGGCGGCTTCTTCCTGCAGGGCTTTCTGGTGCTGCTCTCCAACCCGAAGGTGCTGGTGTTTTTCGGCGCGTTCATTCCGCAATTCATGGACATGGAGAAACCCCATTTGCCGCAGGTGGCGCTGCTCGGCGTCACCTTCATGGTGATCGCCGCCTCGACCGACGCGGTCTACGCGCTGTTGGCCGGCCGGGCGCGATTGTTCTTCTCCAAGCAGCGGACGCGGCTGCTGTCGCGCGTCTCCGGCGGCTTCATGATTGGCGGCGGCATCTGGCTGGCGCTGACGCGGGCGCGCTGATTTCACGGTCGTTGAACCCGCAGAGGCGGAGGCGCGTCTAATCCAGGCGCCGTCTCTGGGGAAAACCTTCATGCCCGATCTGCCGTGGTTCGTCTACGCGATGCTGCTTGCCCCGCTCGGGCTGATCCTCGTTGCTGCCGCCTACAAGTCGTTGCAGGTGCGCGCCGCGCGCGAGTGGCCTTCCACCGCGGGCAAGGTGATGGTTTCGAAGGCCGAGACACGCCAGGTCAAAGTGATCGACAGCGACCGGGCAGAGGGGCATCGCTTCGAGGAACGCAACTTCGCCGATATCGTCTACGAATATTCCGTCGCGGGCCGCAAGCTGCGCAACAACCGTGTCAGCATCGGCGAGGATCGCGGAAATTTCCAGGTCGCCGAGACCATCGCGAAATATCCGGTCGGCGCCGCCGTCACCGTCTATTACGACCCGCTGCATCCGGACCAGGCGGTGCTGGAGCGCGACCTGCCGAAAGGCATGTGGGGCTGCCTCGGCATCGGCACGGCAATCGTGCTGGCGATCGTGTTCGGTTCGGCGATCGGCCTGCATCAGCTGACCGAATTCGCATCGAAGCATCTCGCGAATCCCAAGGTGTCGCCGTTTGTCGTCGCCATGAGCGCGTTCGGATTTCTGATTGCACTGTTCGGGTTGGCGCTGCACCGCCAGGCTTCGCTGGCGAGGAAATGGCCGGTCGTGCCCGGCACCATCAAGTCATCGGGCCTTGAACAATTCATGTCAGCGCCGTCGGAGCCCGCCGAACGCAGCCAGCTCACGTTCCAGTCCAGGGTTGCCTTCGCGTATCGCTTCAACGGCATCGATTATGTCAGCCAGCACGCCAGCCTCGGCGGCAAGGTCTCGTCGACATCGAGGGGCCTGGTGGAGCGCTTTGCCCGAAAATATCCTAACGGCGCCAAAGTCAAAGTTTACGTCAATCCGCTTAATCCGTCGGAAGCCGTGCTGGAGCCTCGCGCGAGCCATATCTGGATACTCTGGGCGTCTGTCACGTTTATCTGGGGCGTCGCGTATTATGCGGCGGTGCACGGCTAGGCGGAGAGCAGTTGCTGCGCGCGCAGCACGGGCTCGATTTCACCAAAAATCCGCGCCAGCCGATCGGCCCACGCTTTCTCGCCCGCGGGATCCGAGATGAGATCCTGGCGGATTTCGATTCCCGTGTTCATCAGCCCGCGCGCCTCGCCGTGCACAGGAATCGTGTAGTCGGTCTCGTCGCTGACCGCATAGGGCTCGTTGTCGCCGACCACCAGATCGCCCTCGGCGCGCAGCAGTTTCAAGAGCAGCGGCGGCAGATGGGTGTCGCGGTGATAGAGCGTGCCGATGTGCCAGGGCCGCGCGATCCCCGCATAGACAGGCGTAAAACTATGCAGCGACACCAGCACCGTCGGCAGGCCTGCGCTGCCGCGCTGGTCGATGATCTCGCCGATACGCCGGTGGTAGGGATCGAAGATCTGCGCGCGCCGCGTCAGGGCCGCCTCGCGCGAAATGCCCTCGTTGCCTGATATCGTCGTGGCCTCGCTGATGCGCGGGATCGAGCTTGCGGCATCGGGCGGGCGGTTGCAGTCGATGACGAGCCGCGAGTAGCGCTGCACGATCAGATGGGCGTCGAGATGTTTTGCGAGCGCTTCCGCGACACCGGCAATGCCGATGTCCCAGGCGATGTGCCGCGCCAGTTCGCTCTCGGGCAGGCCGAGATCGCCGAGCATGCGCGGGATCAGCCTTCCATAATGGTCGCCGGTCAACAGGAACGGCGAGCGTCCCCCGGCGTTGAATTCACGGACCGGAGGAACATCTTCGGAGCTGAGGAGTAAGGTTGTGTCGGCGGCGTCGTCCAAAGCGTTTTCCTTGAAGTAGTGCCTATCGAAGCGGCATCCCGATCTACAATTGAGCAGGATTCGGCCTAGATTAGATGTACCAGAATCGATGATTGTTTGACGATGCCGCTCCTGACCATCAACCACAAGACCGTTTATCGCTACACGCGCCCGGTCGCGTTCGGCGAACATCGCATCATGCTGCGCCCGCGCGACGGCCATGATCTGCGGGTGCTGTCCGGCAGCCTCGAGATCGAGCCGCAGCCGATGCGGCTGCGCTGGATCCACGACGTGTTCGGCAACAGCGTCGCGATCGCAACCTTCGACGAGCGCGCCGATACCTTGTCGTTCACCTCGACGGTGACGGTCGAGCACAATCCGGAGGACGAATTCGCGCTGACCGCGGACGATCCCGCCTATTTCTATCCGTTCCTGTACGACGACGAGGAATTTCCGGACCTGCTGCAGTTCATCACGCCGCAATATGGCGATCCCAATGGTGAGCTGTCGGCATGGGCGCGAAGATTTCTCGATGCCGAGGGGCCGACGCCGACCTTCAATATTCTCAGCGGCATGACGCATGGCATCCGCGAGGCCTTTACCTATCGCAAACGTCATGAGCAGGGCACCCAGCACCCGCTCGATACGCTGCAGACCGGCTCCGGCACCTGCCGCGACTATGCGCTGTTCATGATCGAGGCGCTGCGTCGGCTCGGCATCGCCGCGCGTTTCGTCTCCGGTTATGTCTTTATCCCCGGCGATCGCGCGCATGGCTATGTCGGCGGCGGCTCGACGCATGCCTGGGTGCAGGTCTATCTGCCGAGCGCGGGATGGATCGAGTTCGATCCGACCAACGGTATCGTCGGCAGCCGCGATCTCATTCGGGTGGCGGTGGCGCGCGATCCGCGCCAGGCGATCCCGCTGCACGGAACCTATCTCGGCTCTCCCGATGCCTTTGCGGGCATGGAGATCCAGATCAACGTCGTTTCGGTCGGTGACGAGCCGCACGAAACGCCGCAGGCGGAGAAGGTCTGAGCATGGAGATCAAGGTCGGCTTCGAGATTGCCTATGCAGCCATGCAGCCGACCCCGATGGTGATCATGCTGAGCATCCACCCGTCGCGCTTCGCCGACATCGTCGGCACGGAACGGATCGTCGCCGAGCCTGACGTGCCGATCGGCTTCTACCGCGACAGCTTTGGCAATGTTTGCGGACGGCTGGTGGCGCCCGCCGGCGGCGTGACGCTGCGGGGCGAGGCGCTGGTGCGCGATTCCGGCCTGCCGGATGCGGTGGTGCCGACCGCGCAGCAATTGCCGATCGATCAACTGCCCGACGACGTGCTGCAGTATCTGATGCCGAGCCGGTATTGCGAGACCGACAAGCTCATCGATGTCGCCTGGTCGCTGTTCGGCAACTCACCGCAGGGGTGGGCGCGGGTGCAGGCGATCGTCGACTTCGTGCACAACCACGTCACCTTCGGCTACGAGCATGCGCATCACATGAAGTCGGCGCATGACGTCTACGCAGAGCGCGCCGGCGTCTGCCGCGACTTCGCGCATCTGGCGCTGACCTTCTGCCGCTGCATGAATATCCCGGCGCGCTACTGCACCGGCTATCTCGGCGACATCGGCGTGCCCCGCGATCCCGCGCCGATGGACTTCTCCGGCTGGTTCCAGGTCTATCTCTCCGGCCGGTGGTACACGTTCGATGCGCGCCACAACGTTCCCCGCATCGGCCGCATCCTGATGGGCACCGGCCGCGACGCCGCCGACGTCGCGCTCACCACGAGTTTCGGGCGGATGGATCTGGTGAAGTTTTTCGTCATCAGCGACGAGGTCGTGCCGGCTTGACGTTTCTCTCCGTCATTGCGAGCTAACGGGTCGCGCGAATGCGCGCCCGATGACAGGCTCCGTGAAGCAATCCATGCCTCTGTCTGCCGCGCTATGGATTGCTTCGCTGCGCTCGCAATGACATAGAAAGCGCCATGATTTCAGATCGTCTCTTCGTCTACGGCACGCTGATGCGCGGCTTCGACCATCCGATGGCGCAGCTTCTGTCGCGCAGCGCGGATTTTCTCGGGACCGCCACCTGCCGCGGCCGGCTCTATCTCATCAAGCATTATCCGGGGCTCGTGCTCTCGGACGATCCCACAGACATCGTGTTCGGCGAACTGTACCGCCTGCGCGACCGCGATGCGCTGCTCGGCGAACTCGACATGTATGAAGCCTGCGGTGCCGGCTTTCCGGAACCGACCGAATATCTCCGCCGCATGCTGTCCGTGACGCACGCGGACGGCGCGGCCGGCGAGGCGTGGACCTATGTCTACAACTGGCCCGTCACCGGCCTGCCACAGATCGCCTCGGGGAAGTTTCTGGAGAACTAAAGCGTTTTCAAGCGAAGTGGGTACCGGTTCGCGTCAAGAAAACGCGTCAAAACAAAAGCTCTACCCCGCGTCCAGCCGTTCGCGCTCCATCCTAATATCCACCTCGCGCTCGACATAGCGCCATTCTTCGGTGGCGCGCAGCGTGCGGACCAGTTCCTCGAACGCATCAGCATCGGCGGGCGCGTATTCGAACCAGGTCAGGAAGTCGAAGGGCTCGCCGAGATCGCGGCAGTGATAGAGCTGCCGGGCGATCGCCGGCAGATATTTCAGGCTCGCCGCGATGTGGTGCGATCGGTCCTCAAAAATCTGCCGCCGCTCTTCCTGCGCCAGCTCCCACCACGTCGCCGATTTCTTGATCGGGATCAGCGCGGCATGGGTTGCCTCGGGGCGGCCGATCTCGGCGCGAACGACATCAAGCCGTTTCTTTTCGTCGCGCTCGGTATAGCGCAGATGGCTGGCGACGCCGGCCAGCCGCCAGGAGGTCGGCGAAGGCAGCATCGGCAGCGCGATCGACAGCGAATGCACGACCGACAGGGCCGGCGTCGGCGAAAGCGCAGCACCCCTGACCGGCGCGAACCGCGTCACCCGCCATGCCCCGCTACGGCCGCCCCGGAAGATCGTGAACATGCGGATATGGAAGCGCGGAACCGGGATGGGTTCAAGCGCTCTCCGTCATTCTCCGGTGCGCAACGGCACCGGGGGAAAGAGGAGTGGGCTGTGAATAGCGGCGAGAAGCCGAATAAGCTTAGTATTTTACCGGCCGGTCCCTATATCCATGATCGGTTGGCAACCGCCTCACGACTCAGGCCCAAATCACCCATGCGCTTCACGCCCCAATTCCTCGACGAACTGCGCGCCCGGCTTCCGGTTTCGGAAGTCGTGGGCCGGCGCGTCAAGCTGAAGAAGGCGGGGAGGGAGTTCAAGGGGCTGTCGCCGTTCCAGCAGGAGAAGTCGCCCTCGTTCACGGTCAACGACCAGAAGGGCTTTTACCACGACTTCTCCTCCGGCAAGCACGGCGACATCATCTCGTTTCTGATGGAGACCGAAGGCGTAGGCTTCGCGGAAGCCGTCGAGCGCTTGGCTTCCATGGCCGGCATGGCGCTGCCGGCGGCGACCCCCGATGCCGCGCGGCACGAGCAGCGCCGCAAGACGCTGCATGACGTGATGGAGCTCGCGGCAAAATTCTTTGCCGACACGCTGGCCTCGCGCAATGGCGCGAAGGCGCGCGGCTATCTCGGCGACCGCGGCATTTCGCCGGCGACGCAGCTGCAGTTTCGCCTCGGCTATGCGCCACCGGATCGTTTCGCGCTGAAGGAGCATCTCGGCGCGCAGGGCATTTCGACCGAGGACATGGTGGAAGCAGGCCTGCTGGTTTCGGGCGAGGACAAGCCCGTTCCCTTCGATCGTTTTCGGGATCGCGTGATGTTTCCGATCACGGATGCAAGAGGCCGCGTCATCGCCTTCGGCGGCCGCGCGCTGGAAAAGGACGTTCCCGCAAAGTATTTGAACTCGCCGGAAACACCGCTGTTTCACAAGGGCGACAATCTCTACAATCTCTCCACCGCGCGGCAGGCCACGCATAACGGCTCGCCGCTGATCGTGGTCGAAGGCTATGTCGACGTCATCGCCATGGTCACCGCGGGGTTCGGTGGCGCCGTCGCGCCGCTCGGCACGGCGCTGACCGAAAACCAGCTCGCGCTGCTCTGGAAGATGGCGGACGAGCCGATCCTCTGTTTCGACGGCGACCGCGCCGGGCAAAAGGCGGCGTATCGCGCCGCCGACCTGGCGCTGCCTGCTCTCCTGCCGGGAAAGAGCCTGCGCTTTGCGCTGCTGCCGGAAGGGCAGGACCCCGACGACCTCGCGCGCTCCGGCGGCCGCGTTGCGATCGAGGAAGTGATTTCAGCCGCGCGGCCGCTCGTCGACATGCTCTGGTCGCGCGAGGTCGAGGGCGGCAGCTTTGCCACCCCGGAACGGCGCGCGGCGCTGGAGGCACGCATCAACGAACTTGCCAACGGCATCCGCGACGAGGTGCTGCGCCGTTACTATCGCCAGGATCTGGCTGATCGCCTGCAGCGCATGTTTGCGCCGGAAGGCGGTCGCGGCAGCTACGCCCGGGGCAATTTCCGCGGGGCCGGGGGAAGCGAATCACCCCGCCGTTTTGCCCCCCGCAGCGGCTTCAGCCAGGGCCCGGCCGGCCGATTCGCCCCCCGGGGCGGTCGCGGGCCGGGGGCGGGCGCAAGCCCCGTAATCTCGCCCGGCCCTTACCAGGCGGCCAGCCCCCAGCTCGCGACCAGCCCGATCATGCGCGGCCAGCGCAGCGCGATGTCCCGCCGCGAGGCGCTGATTCTGCAATCCCTGATCAATCACCCCTGGCTCCTGCACGACCATCTGGAGGAGGTGGCCGCCCTGGAACTGGCCCATCCCGAGGCCAACAAGCTGCGCGCCGGTATTATCGCGGCCTTCGCCAACGATCATCACCATTCCCCTGATGTCGAGGAGCAGGCCGAGAAGATGCGGGCCGATCTCGAAGCGCGCGGATTAAGCGAGGTTCTTCAAAGGGTTGAGCGGGCGATCACGACCTCGGCGGTGTGGGGCACCAAGCCCGGCGCGGCGAGGGAAGATGTTTTGGCCACCTGGCAGCAACTCGTTGTCTTGCATCAGAAAACGCACGCCCTACTTAGGGAGAAGAAGGATGCCGAGCTGGCGTTGGGCGAGGAGCCCACTGACGCCAACATGGCGTGGCTGAAGGACGTGAGCGCCCGGTTGGAGTCGCTCGACGGCACGGAGGCCCTGATCGAGGGTTTTGGCGAACTTTCGGGCCGGTTCCGGAAGAGCGTGTGAGACAAAAAATGATGCGGACGGCGGCGGCCGTGCCCGCAAAAAGACTCGCCAAATCCATGGTTTGGCGGCAAAAACAGGGTTAAGCGAAGCTTAATAGTCCGAAGGTTACTTAAGTAGCGAGGCGCCAAGGGCTGTTGGCATAACACCGGCGATGGCGGGTTAAAGGGGTGGCGACAGTCTGCGCCGCCCTTTGCGCGTCCTACGCATGCGAATACTCAGGGGCACGAGCGTGATCCGGAAAAGTGGCTATCCGGTTTTCCGAAAAGGATCGCGCGCAAAGAACAAGGATCTGGCGGGTTGGCTTTTCGAACAAAAGACATCCTGCTGACGACTTCAGTAATTCAGAGGCGGGTGGCGTTGCGCGCCATCCCGCACGAGCGCGTTTCGGGAGCTTGATGAATGGCCACCAAGGCAAAGACGCTGCAGGTTAAGGACAAGGAAAAAGACGACAAGGCAGCGGACGCCCCTGAGAAGGACAGCCCCGACGCGCCGTCGCCGTTGCTTGACCTGTCGGATGCCGCGGTCAAGAAGATGATCAAGCAGGCCAAGAAGCGCGGCTTCGTGACCTTCGATCAGCTCAACGAAGTGCTGCCTTCCGACACCACCTCGCCCGAACAGATCGAGGACATCATGTCGATGCTCTCGGACATGGGCATCAACGTGTCGGAAGCCGAAGAGGCCGACGCCGACGAGGAAAAGGAAGAGGCCGACGACGACACCGACAACGAGCTTGTCGAGGTCACGCAGAAGGCCGTCACCGAAGTCAAGAAGTCCGAGCCCGGCGAGCGCACCGACGATCCCGTCCGCATGTATCTGCGCGAGATGGGCACGGTGGAATTGCTGTCGCGCGAAGGCGAAATCGCCATCGCCAAGCGCATCGAGGCCGGCCGCGAGGCGATGATCGCGGGGCTGTGCGAAAGCCCGCTGACCTTCCAGGCCATCATCATCTGGCGCGATGAACTCAACGAAGGAAAGATCTTCCTTCGCGACATCATCGATCTCGAAGCCACCTATGCCGGCCCCGACGCCAAGAACAACATGAACCCGGCGTTGATCACAGCCCCCGCCGACGGCGCGGCCGCCAATGGCGAGGCTGCGCCCGCGCATGTCGCGCCGCCTGCTGCGCCTCCCGCGCCGACCCCGTTCCGCGCCGCGCCCGCGCCCGGCGCCGACACTGAAGAGAAGGATCCGGCCGAAGCCGCCGCCGAAGGCGACATGGACGACGACGAGTTCGAAAACCAGATGTCGCTCGCCGCCATCGAGGCCGAGCTGAAGCCGAAGGTGGTCGAAACTTTCGACAAGATCGCCTCCGAGTACAAGAAGCTGCGCCGTCTGCAGGAACAGGATATCGCCAACCAGCTGCAGAGCGAGTCGCTGTCGCCGTCGCAGGAGCGCAAGTACAAGAAGCTGAAGGACGAAATCATCGTCGAGGTGAAGTCGCTGCGCCTGAACCAGGCCCGTATCGATTCGCTGGTCGAGCAGCTCTACGACATCAACAAGAAGCTGGTCTCGTTCGAGGGCCGCCTGCTGCGCCTCGGCGACAGCCACGGCGTCGCGCGCGAGGACTTTTTGCGCAACTACCAGGGCTCGGAGCTCGATCCGCGCTGGCTCAACCGGGTCTCGAAACTCTCCGCCAAGGGCTGGAAGAATTTCGTCCATCACGAGAAGGACCGCATCAAGGAGCTGCGCCACGAGATCCAGTCGCTGGCGGCGCTCACCGGGCTCGAGATCGGCGAATTCCGCAAGATCGTGCACGGCGTGCAGAAGGGCGAACGCGAGGCGCGCCAGGCCAAGAAGGAAATGGTCGAGGCCAATTTGCGTCTCGTGATTTCGATCGCCAAGAAATACACCAACCGCGGCCTGCAGTTCCTCGACCTGATCCAGGAAGGCAACATCGGCCTGATGAAGGCGGTCGACAAGTTCGAGTATCGCCGCGGCTACAAGTTCTCGACCTACGCGACGTGGTGGATCCGGCAGGCGATCACGCGCTCGATCGCCGACCAGGCGCGCACCATCCGCATTCCCGTGCACATGATCGAAACCATTAACAAGATCGTGCGCACCAGCCGCCAGATGCTCAACGAGATCGGCCGCGAGCCGACGCCCGAGGAGCTCGCCGAAAAGCTTGGCATGCCGCTGGAGAAGGTCCGCAAGGTCCTCAAGATCGCGAAAGAGCCGCTCTCGCTGGAAACGCCCGTCGGTGACGAGGAAGATTCACACCTCGGCGATTTCATCGAGGACAAGAACGCGATCCTGCCCATTGATGCGGCGATCCAGTCCAACCTGCGCGAAACCACCACGCGCGTGCTGGCCTCGCTCACCCCCCGCGAAGAACGCGTGCTGCGCATGCGCTTCGGCATCGGCATGAACACCGACCACACGCTGGAAGAAGTCGGCCAGCAGTTCTCGGTGACGAGAGAGCGTATTCGTCAGATCGAGGCGAAAGCGCTGCGCAAGCTGAAGCATCCGTCACGGTCGCGGAAGCTGCGGAGCTTTTTGGATAACTAATTCCACGGACATCCATCCAAATGAAAACGGCGGGCAAAAGCCCGCCGTTCTTGTTTCTGATCCGACTCTAGCCCCGTCATTGCGAGCGAAGCGAAGCAATCCACCGCGCCGCAAGCGAAGGCATGGATTGCTTCGTCGCTATAGCTCCCTTGCGCAAACGCTTCGCGTTTGTCGCAGGCAATGACGCGGAGAGAGCCGAATGCAATGTCTATTTCTTCTTCGCCCCGACCCGGCTGATGCTCTTGATCGCCAGCGGCGTGCGGCCGGATTTTGCGGCGATTTCGCGGTCCTGTTCCATGATGTAGCCGCGCGCAGGCTCGTCGCCGTCGAGCCCGCCGAGCAGCTCGGAAGGCACGCGCCGGTTGGAGCGCTGGGAGTCGTCTTCATAGACGACGTTGAAAAAGGCGAATTCGCCTTTGGGATTGGTCCCGGGTTTCTTGGCCATGGGCGGCTTTTCTTCGATCAGGGCGACGTTGTCAAAGAAAAATAGCCGGTATTCTGCAGCCGGATTGAGCTTAAGCCTACGCCGCCGAAGCCGAGCCCATGCCGGCCTCACTACGCCCCTTCTGCTGGCTCGCCAGAATGCTTTGCCACAGTGCGGCAACGCTGCGCTGCGTCTCCGGCGCGATCAGGCAGTGGCCCTGATTGTCGAAGCCGCAGAATTTGGCTGATGCGTCCTGGCGCACGCGCGCGAAGGCCTCGTTGATCGCTTCGAGGCATTCGATGACCTGCTCGATGTCCTGCAGCCGCGTGTGATAGAGGATGTCGATCAGGCGGAACGCCATCACGGGCGGCTGTCCGAACGAAATGCCCGGCCGTGCGAATTCGAAGAACACGTTGAACGCCGGCATCATGCCCTTGATCTGCGCCAGCACCGCGGCGGCGTCCTCGGTCGTGCAGGCGACCAGGTGCGCCGCTTGCGGATGTTCCGCAGCCGCCGGCGCGTCGGCCGCCAGCCCGAGCGAAGCAAGGACTTCATGTTCGATCCACTGCCGGACCTGGGCAGGGGCATTGCGGATCTGGTCCGTGGTTAGGGTAATTCCGATCATCGAGGCTCTCCTTTGGCCTCGATCCTAGGAAAGCCGGCGCGCGGGAATATTGACGCGGATCAAGCGTATCCGTGGAAGCGGGGGGCCGGGCGTGGTCAGGCCCTCAGCGGGAATGCCTCGCCTGGGCCAGCGCGCGTGCCGGCCGCGCCACCGGCGCCGGCGGGCCGCGCCGCTCTTCGTCATCGGCGGCCCGGCCCATGGCCATGATGGCGGTGCCCATCGCGGCTGAGCCGAAAGTGACGACGAAGCCGAACAGCAGCAGCCCGAGCGCGGTGCCGGGCGAGGAGTCGGCGAAAATCAGATGCCGCAAGCCGCCGGGATTGAGCGCCAGCAGCCCGCCGACCACCAGCGTCGCCAGCGTCACGCCCGCGGCGAGGTTGATGGCGAGCAGCCGGAACAGCGGCACGCGGAGGAAATTAAACCTCCGGGGCATCCGTCTTTCGCTTTGTCGCTCGTCGGCCACTGCAGTTCGCCTTTTGCTGGCACGACCCATTCTATCAGAACTCCGTGGCAGGCTGAAAGTTCGTCGCTGGTCGCGCGCCTTCCCGCTTGCCTTACGGCGCCACCAGCTCCGCCCGCCGGTTCAGCGCGCGGCCGGCCTCATTGGCATTGGAGCCCACTGGCGCGAGGAAGCCGACGCCCGCGGTGCGCAGCCGCCTTCCCCTCGCCGGCGGTGCGGCCAAGGGCCGAACGGAATTCGGAAAAATTCAATCGCATGCCGGATTGTTGGCATCTTCGACCGTGAGGAACGTCATCGTGGCCGGTCCGATCTCGATCGGACCTGGTGGCGACGTCACCGCGGCAAACCGCGGAAGATCGTCATTCGGTCCGAGTTCCAAAGCCGTTCCATTCAGCTTCACGCCGGCGCCCTGCAGATCATCCGCCGACAGCGTGTAACGCTCGCTTGACCCGGGCAATCGCAAGGTCACGGCGGTTGTCCTGTCCGTATTGATGGCCAGCAGTGTGACGGCCCCACGCGCGCCCCGTCGGCAATGCGCATAGAGGTGCGTCCCATCGTGCACGCCGGCGTCGAGAGCAATTGTGCCCATCAGCCTGCGCCACAGCAGCGCCGCCCAATAGTTTGGCCGCGGCCGCAACGTTTTCTCGTCGAGCAGGCCGTAATCGCTTGCGGCAAGCGTGTTGTGCGCAACCACCTGAACGCCGGCCCTGGCAAGCCGGCCAAGTTGATCGAGATATCGGAACGTATCGAGGAAAGTGGAAGCCCAGGGATTGCCGCCGCAAGCTGCCTCGGCGGTTTCGGTCAGCCACATCGGCTTATCAGGCGCGAACTCGTCCCTGAGCGATTGGTAAAACGCGAGCGTTTGGCCCGTGCTCGCCAGCCGCGTTTCCGAAAGCGCGGCCTCGGGCGTGGTTTGACCCGGAGCGCATCGTTGCGACAGCGCGCCGTAGTGATGATAGGAAAAAGCGTCGATGCCGGGGCCGGATGCTGCAAGCAGGTCGCGCGTAGCGATGAAATCGGCGCTGGATTGCGGGGGTGATTGCGACGCTGTTGTCTCGCCGATCGAACCGGGGCCCAGAACCATCACATCCGGTTCGCTCGCTTTGATGAACGCAACAAAGGTTTTGAAGTCCCGCCCGTAAGCTGCCGCGTCATATCCTTTCGGTGCGCCACCCATCGCGGCCAGCGTCGGCTCGTTCATGAACTCGGCGGCGGCAATTCTGCCACCGACCGATCTGGTATAGGCGAACAAACGCCGCGCCTGATCGCTCTGCCATCGGCCTGCCGCGTCCCGGACACCGGGGCTAATCGCCATCGAGGTCACGATCTCTGCGCTGGCGGCGTGGGCAAAGTCGATGACAGCTTTCCAGCGCTCGCGGCTCAGCACCGCGCGGAAGCCGCTGGGCGGCGTTGCGGGCGCATCATCGCTTTCAGCAAAGTATGTGGTGTTGGCCCAGGTGCCGCTGACGCGCATATAGGCCGGCGCCAGCGCCGCAGCCAATGCACGCAGTCGCGGGTTCGACAGGTCGATCGGCTCCCGATACGCGTAGAGATCGCTATTGCTGCCTGCCGGAACATTTTCGGCATTCACCGCGTCGCGCGCCGACGGCGCTGCGGCACTCGCCCTGTACGGCTTCCAGAACCGTCCGCCGGTGACCTCGACCATTTCGACGTTATACGATTGAAAGCGCGCGTCGATGGTACCGAGGCGGGGTAATCGTGAAGGGTCTACGGAGATCGTTGGCGCCTGCGCGGTGGCCTTCTGGCTTCCCGTCAGCGCGGCGACCACAATTCCCATTCCGACTTTGAAACCACTGGACCTGGTCATGGCCATTGTCCTCGGCAGCCAAAGCGGGCCTAGGCCCACGCGTTGAAGCTACGGCGCCACCAGCTCCACCCGCCGGTTCAGCGCGCGGCCGGCATCATTGCCGTTCGAGCCGATGGGGGAGAGGAAGCCGACGCCCGCTGTGCGCAGCCGTCCCTGCGCGATCCGAAAGTTCTTTACCAACTCGGCGGCGACCGCCTCGGCCCGCCGCCGCGACAGATCAAGATTGTAGTCGTAGGCGCCCTGGTTGTCGGTGTGGCCGACGATGAAGACGTTGAGCTGCGGCTGGCCCGCTAACAGCTTTGCGATCTGTTCGAGTGTCGGGCGGCTTTCGGGTTTGACCGCCGCCTTGTCGGTGTCGAAATAGATGCCATAGAGCGCGATGTGGCCGGCCTCGCCGAGGCCCTTGGCCATGACAACCGCATCCACCATCTTGTTCTCGATCGCGCCGAGTTCGGCTATGACGAGCTGCGCATAGATCTCGCGGTTGTTCTCGCTGACGATGAGGCCGGCATAGGTCTCGTGGCCGCCGTCCACCTTGCGCCCCGCAAAATAGCGATAGTTGAAACCGTCCACCCACATCTGCGGGATCGGCAGCGCGTCGATGCTTTCCGAAAACGGAATGCCGCCGCAGGCATCAACGTCGCAGGCAAGCAGCGTTTCGAATCCGGCCTTCGCCAGTTGCGTCTCGAAATTGCGCGACACCTCCAGGATCGAGGGGCCGGGATTGGTGCGATAGGCGATACGGGTGATGCGGCCTTCCAGCCGCCGCGCATCGGTGGGCTGGCCGTCCTTGAAGGCCGCCCCTTGCATTCGCGCCGCATCAAAATCCTTCACCTGATATCCCGTGATCACGCTGCCGCCGAACCGCCCGATGCCGGGATAATCTTTTGAGCCGGCCACGTCGCGCGTCTGCGCGGAGGCGTTCATCATCGCGCTAAGCGACAGAGCGAGCAGCAGGAGGATCGGCCTGAACAGTGTAAGCGGCAAGCTCATGGGAAATCCATTTGTTCGAGAAACGATCGAGGGGACGGGCGAGACGAAGTATGATTTGTAAAGGTCGCGCTGGCAGATCACCCGGTTCAAATGAGCCGCAATCATGGCCGTTTTCGGGGAGATTCAGTCCGTTGCGTTTTGCCGCAACCCTCGAAGCGCGGCCAGGGACGTGCTAGAAGCCGATGCTTATTTGCAGTGCTCTCTTAAGGAATGGCTTTTCCATGCTCCGCATCGCATTTGCTTTCAGCGCCACCCTGGCCATGTTCGCATGCTTCAACTCGCAGGCCGACGCCGCCCAATGCGGCAGCTCGTCCGCCGGCTTTGCCGCCTGGAAGCAGGAATTCGCGGGCGAAGCGCGGGCCAAGGGCATCAGCGCCGCGACCATCCAGGCCCTGATGGCGACGAACTACGCGCAAGCGACCATCAATGCCGACCGCGGCCAGCGCAGTTTCAATCTCTCGCTCGACCAGTTTCTCGCCAAGCGCGGGGCCACGACCATCGTCGCGAAGGGACGGCAACTGAAGGCGTCGCAGGGCGCGCTGTTCGCTTCCATTCAGAGCCGTTACGGTGTGCCGCCCGGGCCGCTGCTCGCCATCTGGGGAATGGAGACCGGCTTCGGCAGCCAGCGCGGCAACCAGAACATGCTCGCCTCGATCGCGACGCTGGCCTATGACTGCCGGCGCTCGGAATATTTCACCGAGCATCTTTACGCGGCGCTGCAATTGATCGATCGCGGCGCGCTCTCGCCGGCGCAGCGCGGCTCCATGCATGGCGAAGTCGGACAGACGCAGTTCATGCCCAAGGCCATTTTGGCCTATGGCACCGGCAATCTCGAAAACGCCGCCAATGCGCTGACCTCGACCGCAAACTTTTTGAAGGCGCATGGCTGGCGCACCGGCGCGGGCTACCAACCGGGCGAGCCGAATTTTGCCGCCATCCAGGCCTGGAATGCCGCCGGCGTCTATCAGAAAGCGATCGCGCTGATGGGCCGCCAGATCGACGGCGGCGAGTAGGAGGTTCACAACCGAAGCCAATCGCGTCGTCGTCCCTGCCTAGAGCGCAATTGCGCACGGGAGCAGGGACCCATAACCACAGGCGGCAATTGTTGAAGCGAAGGCGTCAACCAGCCCGCCTTAACAATGTCGGCCGCGGCGTATGGGTCCCCGCGTGCGCGGGGACGACGAGGTTTCGTGCGTCGCTTTCCCATGGCATGATCGCCCCCAGAGCTAACAAGGGATTCGCATGCGCATACTTCGTTGGGCCATTTTCCTCGGCGCCGTCATCTGCTCCACCCCCACTTACGCCGCCCGCTGCGGTGGCGATTTCAACACCTTCGTGGCGGCGATGTCGCAGGAGGCGGCGGCTGCCGGGATTTCGCAAGCCGTGATCAGCCAGGCGCTTTCGGGCGTGACGCAGGACCCGGCGGTGCTGTCCTTCGACCGCCGCCAGCGCGGTACCTTCAACAAGTCGTTCGAGCAGTATGTCTCCACCCGCGTCGGCCCCGGGCGCATCAACATCGGCCGGCAGATGCTGCAGCGGCACGGATCATTGCTGGCGCGCATCGAGCAGAAGTTTGGGGTGCCGCCGGAAATCGTGGTCGCGATCTGGGGGCTGGAGTCGGATTTCGGCAAGGGCGACATCGGCAAGATGCCTGTCATCCGCACGCTGGCCACCATGGCGCATGATTGCCGCCGCACCGAACTGTTCCAGGGCGAACTGCTCGCGGCGCTGAAGATCGTGCAACGCGGCGATCTGCCCTTGCGCGATCTGATCGGCGCCTTCGCCGGCGAAATCGGCCAGACGCAATTTCTGCCGTCGTCCTACATCAAGTACGGCGTTGACTTCGACGGCAACGGCCATGTCGACCTCCGCCACAGCGTGCCCGATGTGCTCGCCTCCACCGCGAACCTGCTGCACACCAGCGGCTTCAAGGGCGGCGCGCCGTATGGCGAAGGCACCGCGAATTTCGAAGCGATGCGCGAGTGGAACAGGGCCACGATCTACCGAAAGACGATCGGGTACTTTGCGGACAGGCTGGTCGGGCGGTAAGAGCTTCGTGGCTTCGTAGGGTGGGCAAAGGCGCGCCAGCGCCGTGCCCACCATCCGTCACAGCATGCGCGTCTTGATGGTGGGCTCGCTTCGCTCAGCCCACCCTACCGACTCCCGCAACACCGCGCCTCACTTCCCCTTCTCCGCCGTCCTCCCGATCCGCTTCGCCAGCACCGCCCAATACGTCGCCGGGCGAAAGCGCTGCAGGAGATCCATGAACCACGCGTCGTTGCCGATCAGAATGCGCGGCTGGTTTTTCTCGATGCCGGTGATGATGCGCTGCGCCGCGATCGGCGGCGTGGTCTTGGCGATGGCGTCAAAGCGGTCGATCGATTCGGCGCGGCGCGCATTGTCGGTGATGCCGGCGCCGGTGCGGGAGTTGCGCACGATGTTGGTCAGGACGCCACCGGGATGCACCACCGACAATTTCACCGGGCTGTTCGCGACAGCCAGTTCATGCCGCAGGCTTTCCGAAAAGCCGCGCACCGCGAATTTCGCCGCGCAATACGCGGTCTGGCCGGGCGGGGCGATGATGCCGAAGATCGAGGAGAGGTTGACGATATGGGCCTCGCGCTGTTTCGAAAGCTGCGGCAGGAAGGCGCGGATGCCGTGCACCACGCCCCAGAAATTGATGTTGATCAGCCATTCCATCTGCGCCTGGTCGACCTCGTTGAACGCGCCAAGGAGTGCGACGCCGGCATTGTTGATGACGATGTTCAGCGAGGGATGGGCGGCAATGGCCGCGTTCGCGAATTGCTGGATCTGGGCGGGCTCGCCGACATCGACGCGGTGGGTCGTGACCTCGCGCGTGCCGGCTTTGCCGATCTCGGCGGCCACCTGTTGCAGCCCGGCCTCGTCGCGGTCGGCGAGCGCCAGGTCGCAGCCGCGCGCGGCCAGCTCCAGCGCGAGCGCGCGGCCGATGCCGCTGGCGGCGCCGGTCACGGCGGCCGCACTTCCAGATATCGCAGTCATTTCGGGGGAGCTCCTTGCAGGTCGGGAACGGGTTCCCCCAAACTTTCGCAAATTGGAACCGAACCATAAAGCGGTTTCCGCGCTTAACGTCGATTGCCGGACAGAAGGGCATCGCCAGACCGGCGCGAATGCCGAGGAGGCTCATATGGGACAATCAAAACCGTTTCGCGCGACCGCCCTCATCGTCGAAGACGACCCGATGCAGCGGGACATGATTTGCCTGCTGCTGGAGGAAAGCGAGGTCGATGTCATCGAATGCGAGAGCGCCGAGGCCGCGGAGCTGGTGCTGGAGCGCGCCGGCGGCAGCCTGGTTTTGATGATGACCGACGTGCAACTCGCCGGCAACATGGACGGCGTCGAGCTCGCGCATATCGCCAGGAAATACAATCCCGAGATCGGAGTGATCGTCACCTCGGGCAAACCGCTGCATCAGGAATTGCCCGACGGCGTCCAGTTCTGGGCCAAGCCGTGGGCGCCGCTCGACGTGATCCGCGAGGCGGAACGGATGGTGCATGAAAGGCGCCGCGCCGACGAGGCGCGGTCGCGTTCCTAAGCGGTCGCGCTCGCCTGCTTCCCCGCCGGATGCCGCCATGTTAATGGCAGGGCATGACGCTGTCGTTTCTGTTGACCTCGCTGATCGTGGTCGCTTCCCCCGGCACCGGCGTGCTCTATACGCTCGCGGTGGCGCTGACATCGGGTGCGCGGCCGAGCATCGCGGCGGCCTTCGGCTGCACGCTCGGCATCCTGCCGCACATGCTGGCCGCCATGCTGGGATTGGCCGCGGTGCTGCACACCAGTGCTCTGGCGTTCGCCGCGCTGAAATGGTGCGGCGTGGTGTATCTGCTCTACATGGCCTGGCAGGCGTTGCGCGAGACGGGCGCGCTGTCGATCGATACGCGCCCCGCGGCTTCGGCGCGCTCCAGCCGCCGCGTCATCGTGACCGCGATCCTGATCAACATCCTCAATCCAAAACTGTCGATCTTCTTCCTGGCCTTCCTGCCGCAGTTCGTGGCGGTCGACGAGCCGCACCCGCTGGCGCGGATGCTGGAGTTGAGCGCAGCCTTCATGGCGATGACGTTTGCGGTGTTCGCGGTCTACGGCCTGTTTGCAGCCTCGCTGCGCGACCGCGTCATTACCCGCCCGAAGGCGATGGCCTGGCTGCGCCGGAGCTTTGCGGCGGGATTTGCCGCGCTCGGCGCCAAGCTCGCGTTATCGGAGCGCTGAAATTTTCCGTAGCCCGGATGAGCGCAGCGATATCCGGGGCCGGTGCTTATGTCATCCCGGATATCGCTGCGCTCATCCGGACTACATTTTCGCGTCATCCCCGGAATCAAAAGGCGGACCCAAAGGCCCGCCATTCTCCAAAATGCACCCGGAGTTGGGAGCCCGGGCGGAGCTGAGCACTCCACCCGGGCCAAAATTCACTTCTTCTTCGACTTCTTGGCCTTCTTCGCCTTGGCCTTCTTCGCCTTCTTCGCTTTCTTAGCCATAGTATCCTCTCAAGGTTTTCATGGATTGAAACGCGACACCGAGGCATGCTTGGCGGAGGGCCAGCCTCGCAACATCCTCGATGACAATCCCAGCAGATTCGCAGGCCGCTGCCGCGTGCTGTCATGGCGTTGTCATCACGTTATCCACAGTTGTTATGCGTTTTGATGCGATTTTTCGCCGAAACGAGCCGCGTCACCTCCGTTCGCATCGCGCGTATCATGCTTAACGATGTCCTGACGTCTGCGATCTTCATCAATTCAAAACCACGGTTTGGATTGGCCCGCGGCGGTCAGGGTCCGTTAAGCGTCGCGGATGCACCTTGTCCTGCAAGACGACGGGGCAAGACAACAAGAATCGTCGTGGGAGAAGGCTCAAGGCGGAAGTCTCGAGCGGTTGTTAGACAACAGGGGAGACGGGACGTGCGCGTCCCGGGGTCGCGATGCTGAGCGTTCCGACGCTTTGGACGGTGTTCGTCATCAATTTTCTCGCGCTGGGCCTGATCTGGGCCTACGTCATGCGCAGCTATCCGTCGTTCGAAGCCGCGCGGTTCTGGACCGGTTCGGCATTCGTTGCGGCGGCTGGTGCTACAATGGCGATGCTGCGCGTGGTTTTTCCGGATTCGCTGGTGCCTTTGCTGTTTGCCGGCACCGCATTGATCCTGGCGATCTGCCTGGCTGCGATGGGCATCCGCAAGTTCTTCCATCAACCCGTTTCCTGGCGCGACACCCTGCTGATCACCGGGCTTGGCGCGGCCGGCCTGTGCTTCTTCACGTTCGTCCATGACAGCGTGCCGGCGCGGATGACCGTCTTTACGATCACCCAGGCGCTGCCGATGCTGCGCAGCCTGAAACTGCTGCTGTCGCGCCATGAGGGGCGCGCCAATCCAGGCGCCCGGCTGGCCGGCATCGTCACCATTGTCATCCTCGTCATTTTCGCAAGCCGACTGCTCGGCGCGCTGACCAGCACGGGCGGCGGGTTTTCCTACATGCATTTCAGCCCGGTGCAATCGGTCGTCGTCCTGGTGCTGGTGTTCCTGTCGATGTCGCTGAATTTCGGCTTCCTGCTGATGGCGATGGACCGCCTGCGCAACGAGGTCGCGGATCTCGCGCTGCTCGACGACCTCACCGGCGTCGGCAACCGCCGCTATCTGCTGCAGCGTCTGACGGAAGAATGCGCGCGCTCCGAACGCAGCGGTCAGCCCTTCGCGCTGCTGGTGATCGATCTCGACGGCTTCAAGGCCATCAACGACACCCACGGCCATGCCGCCGGCGACGCCTGCCTGCAGCATTTCACCCTGATGGCGCAGACCCGGCTGCGGCCCGGCGACATGCTGGCGCGGACCGGCGGTGACGAGTTCTGCATCGTGCTGCCGTCCTCGACGCTGCGCGAAGGCGCCATGATCGCGCGCCGCGTGCTGGAGGTTTGCCGTGCGGACGCCGAACAATGCACCGGCAACGACATTCCGGTCGCGGTCTCGATCGGCGTCGCGCAATGGGCCCGTGAGATGGGCGCCTATCCCGACCGCCTGATTGCGGCGGCCGACCATGCGCTCTACGACGTCAAGAAGGCCGGCCGCAACGGCTTCGCGACCTACGACCCGGCGCCGCCGCTGGCGCCCGAGCCCGCAAGCCCGCCAATGTCCGATATGACCCTGCGCAAGCGCGCGTGAGCGTGTTATTTTAAGGCCCGTCACCGGGTCTTGAGACATGAATCCTCGTTTGCTTGCGCTGGTGCTTGGCGTCCTCGCATTTCCTGTTTCCATTTCCGCACAAACGCCTGACCTTGCGACAATCGCGCGCGCGTCGGGCACGCCAGATATTCCCGGCCTGAAGATGGTGTGGCTGGCGCCGTGGGGCGAGCTTTCAAAAGCCCATCCCTGGCGCAACATCATCGTGCACCAGACCGAAGGGCCGGCGGGCTCCGCGCGTGGCGGCGCGCAGGCGCAGTCGAAGAACCCGACGCGGCGCGGCGTCATGGTCTGGGTGGAGACCGACGGCACGGTGTACTGGGCGGTCGCCGAACATCTGGTTCCGACCCATGGCGACGGCGCCAACCGCAACGACAACAAGTATGTCGACAACGGCCCGACCTATCGGCAGGTCGTCGGCAACAATTCGGTCGGCGTGGAATTCGCCGGCAATTTTCCTGACGTGACGCGCGGGCCTACTGATGAGCAAATCGCGGCGTGGCGGATTCTGGTGAAGGTGCTGTGCGCGCGTTATGGCATTCCGCACGATCGCGTCTATGCGCATAACTGGATCGATTTCAAGGATGCGCGCTATTGCGAGGGCTGTCAGTTGGCGAAAATGGCGCGGGAGTGGGGCGAGTAAAGCGGGCGGTCGTGATGCTTCGCTTGGAGCACGCTCGACCCCACACAAACTAGCTCGTCGTCGCCCGGCTTCAATCAATCTCTCGTCGTCCCCGCGAACGCGGGGACCCATACGCCGCGGCCCTCGTTGTTGGAGATGGACGATGACTTCCGGCGTGTGAAATCACCACCGCCGCGGAGTATGGGTCCCTGCGTTCGCAGGGACGACGACGGGCTTATTGAAACAACATCCCCAAAAACAAAAAGCCGGCGTTGCCGCCGGCTTTCGTCAACTGTTAGCTCGATCGCGCGATCAGTGCGCGGCTTCGAGCGCTTCCGCTTCCTGCCGGGCAATCGTGCCCTTGACGGCCGACTGCACCTTTTCGAAAGCGCGGACCTCGATCTGCCGCACGCGCTCGCGCGACACGCCGAATTCGGCGGCGAGGTCTTCCAGCGTCATCGGCTCTTCCGCCAGACGCCGCGCCTCGAAGATGCGGCGTTCGCGCGGGTTGAGCACACCGATGGCGCCGTTCAGCGCCTGCCGGCGGTGATCGAACTCCTCGTGCTCGGCCATCACGGCTTCCTGGTTGGGCGAGTTGTCGACCAGCCAGTCCTGCCATTCGCCGGCTTCACCGTCGTCGCGGATCGGCGCGTTGAGCGACGCATCGCCGCCGAGGCGGCGGTTCATGTCGACCACGTCCTGATCCGTCACGCCGAGGCGCTTGGCAATCAGCTTCACCTGGTCGGGGCGGAGATCGCCCTCGTCCAGCGCGGAGATCTTGCTCTTCGCCTTGCGCAGGTTGAAGAACAGCTTCTTCTGGTTCGCGGTGGTTCCCATTTTCACGAGTGACCAGGAACGCAGGATGTACTCTTGTATTGACGCCTTGATCCACCACATGGCGTAGGTAGCGAGACGAAAACCCTTCTCGGGCTCGAACCGCTTGACCGCCTGCATCAGGCCGACATTGCCTTCCGAGACGACCTCGGAAATCGGCAAGCCGTAGCCGCGATAGCCCATGGCGATCTTGGCCACGAGCCGGAGATGGCTGGTGACAAGGTGATGTGCCGCGTCGCGATCGTCATGTTCGCGCCAACGCTTGGCGAACATGTATTCCTGCTGGGGTTCCAGCATCGGAAATTTGCGGATCTCGGCGAGGTATCTAGACAGGCCGGATTCTCCATTGAGAACCGGCAACGTAGCTGTACGGGCCATTGAGCGCCCTCCAGTGGTTCAGGCCCCCGATAGCGGCGGGCCCGGCAGGTGATCGCTGTGTTAAAGCCGATCAGGCTGCGATGTTCCGCGCTGGATATTCAGCGCAGGTGCAACATAGCCGAAAACGAACAAATAGGGAAGGAATACTGACGTCACGTCACCGTGTGGCTGCCATAACCTGTTGGCATAACAAGCATTTTCCGGAGAGGCTGCGTCATTGCGCCGCTTCCAGCGCCCGTTGCAGGAGGAGCAAATCCTCCGGCAAGGCCGCCTCCCAGTGCAAAAGTTCCCCGGTTCGGGGGTGTTCCAGGGCAAGCAGATAGGCGTGCAGCGCCTGCCGGCCGAGGGCGGTGAGCGCCTCCTTACCTTGGGGTCCGAGCTGTCCGGCCTTGGTCTTGAAATGCGGGCCATAGACGGCATCGCCCATCAGGGGGTGGCCGATATGGGCGAGGTGCACCCGGATCTGATGGGTCCGCCCGGTCTCGAGTTGGCAGGCCAAAAGCGAGGCGACCGGCTTGCCGTCGCGCCCCTGATACGCCGCCTGCAATTCCCAATGGGTGATCGCTTCGCGGCCGCTCTGGCGCACCGCCATTTTTTCACGGGCATAAGGATGCCGGTCGATCGGCGCGTCGACCGTGCCGCGCTGGCGGCCGGGCACGCCCCAGACGAAGGCCATATAGCCGCGCTGCATCGGCCCGGTGCGGCCGTGATCGGCGAATTGAGCGGTCAGCGATTGATGCGCCTGGTCGTTCTTGGCGACCACCATCAGCCCGGTGGTGTCCTTGTCGAGCCGGTGCACGATGCCCGGCCGGCGCACGCCGCCGATGCCGGAAAGGCTCGCGCCGCAATGGGCAATCAGCGCGTTGACCAGCGTGCCGCTCTCATGGCCTGCGGCCGGATGCACGACCAGCCCTTTCGGCTTGTCGATGACGATGATGTCGTCGTCCTCATAGATAATGTCGAGCGCGATGTCCTCGCCCTGCGGCTCCGGCGCCACCGCTTCGGGCACGTCGATTGTGATCGTATCGCCGGCGGCGACATGATAAGCGGGGTCGCGGATGGGGGCGCCCCGGGCGGTGACGGAACCGGCCAGAATCAGCGCTTTCAGCCGCGAGCGCGACAGTTCAGGGCAGAGCACCGCGAGCACGCGGTCGAGACGGGGCGACCCCTCGTCGCCGCCCACGGTGACCTCCAGCCTTTGACCGCTATTCGAAGAAGGGCCTTGTTCCAATGATGAGCCTTGTTGAGAGCCTTGCATGACCGATACCGTTGCGCCCGAACCGACCCCCGAGCAGGCCGCGCTGATCGCGCGGGTACGGCGGATGATGCTGATCGCGGGCCTGACCTCGGCGCTGGCGGTGGCCGTAGTCCTGATGGCCGTCGGGTACCGTCTTTACCGCGGCGAGGGAAGCCCCGCGGCAGCCAGCGCGGACATTATCGCAACGCTGCCCAAGGGCGCCCGCATCGTCTCGACGGCGGTGGCCGGCGAGCGGCTGGTGCTGACACTGGACATCAGCGGGGTCACCGAAATCCGCACTTTTGATGCCAAGACGCTGAAACCAGCCGGAAAGCTCAAATTCGTCAGCGAACCCTGAGGCCTGCGCGATCGGCCCAAATGCCCCGGGGCCGGCGCGAGGATGCCAGGCAACAGGTTTACCCAACCGTGCGAGGGCCTTCAGACTTGCCTTGCCCACCGCACATTTCGCGGCTATTCCCTGAGGCCGTACGCTCCCTTCGTCTAGCGGTTAGGACGCGGCCCTCTCAAGGCTGAAACAGGGGTTCGATTCCCCTAGGGAGCGCCATTTTGCCACCACTCCGAACAAAACTGCGAACCCGACCACCGCACGGATGCCGAGAATGCTGGTCATCTCGGACATAAGGTGATTGCGTCGCGACATGCGCCGATACTCCATCCATCCCCCACTAGCTAACGGCCAATTCGTAACGAATACGTCGCGAACCTAGGTTCTCTTTAATACTTAATACCTAATCAGCCGCGTCGGGGGCTACCAAGCTCGAGCTTGTAGGGCCTACGATCCCTTGTATTGTAAGGTGAACCATACGGAGCTCGCATGGCTGCTGCCTGAAGGGCGCAGGTCACCATAAGCAGGCGCGAACCAACGCGCCGGTTTTGGGATGGAGACGACATGGCCATTGGCGGACCGTTTGACACGTTCCCCAAGTTGCTCCTGCGAAATGCTGCGCAGTTTGGCAGCCGCCCGGCGTTTCGGCATAAGGATCTCGGCATCTGGCAGACTTGGACCTGGGCTCAGGTAGCCGAGATCGTGCGCGCCTATGCCGCGGGCTTGCAGCGGCTTGGATTGCAGCCAGGGGACACGATCGCCATCGTCGGTTCAAACCGGCCGAAGCTCTACTGGACCATGATGGCAGCGCAAACGCTGCGCGCGATTCCGGTTCCGGTTTATTCGGATGCCGTGGCTGACGAACTTGCTTATGTCCTCGCCCATGCCGACGTGAAGTTTGTCGCAGCGCAAGATCAGGAGCAGGTCGATAAGATTTTGTCTGTATCCGACCGGGTGCCGCATCTCCACAAGATTGTTTATGACGAGCCGCGTGGCCTCGATGACTACGATCACAGCCGACTGACTGCAATCCACGATGTCATCGAAGACGGTCGCTCCGCGCTTGCGGCCGACGCTGCGCTTGGCGGGCAGATCGATGAATTCATCTGGCAGGGTGACGGTTCTGACATCTCGATCATCCTGTACACCTCGGGGACAACCGGCACGTCGAAGGGTGTCATGCTGTCGGCGCGACGCTGTATCGACGCTGCGACCGATACCACAAGGTTTGACAGATTGACTGAAGACGACGTGGTGTTTGCCTACCTGCCGCTGGCTTGGGTCGGCGATCACTACCTCAACTATGCGCAGGGACTTGTGGCTGGATTCTGCATGGCGTGTCCCGAGAGTGGTGAGACGATCGAGCAGGATCGGCGCGAGATCGGACCAACCTTCTATTTCGCCCCGCCGCGCGGTTTCGAGGCCATGCTGACGCGGGTAATGATCCGCATGGAGGACGCTGCTGCCATCAAGCGGAGCATGTTCAACTACTTCCTTGGCATTGCGCGGCGGCATGGCGAGTCGATTTTGACCGGAAAGCCGGTGCCACTGTCTGGCCGGCTGCTCTATGCGCTCGGGCGCTTGATGGTCTACGAGCCCGTTAAAAACGTTCTTGGACTGTCTCGCGTGCGTGTTGCCTATACTGCAGGTGAGGCCATCGGTCCGGATCTTTTCGCGTTTTACCGCTCGATCGGATTGAACCTGAAGCAACTCTACGGTCAGACTGAAGCGTTCCTCTATGTTACTTGTCAGCCTGACGGCGAGATCTATTCCGATACGGTTGGCCCGGCGGCGCCGAACGTCGATATCCGGATTGCGGAATCAGGCGAAGTGCAGTTCCGCTCACCCGGCATGTTTGTCGGATACTTCAAGGATCAGGCGAAGACCGCGGAGGCCATGACATCCGACGGTTACGTCAAGACCGGCGATGCGGGTTTCTTCGACGAGAAGACGGGACATCTGAAGATCATCGATCGCGCAAAGGATGTCGGCCGGCTGGCCGACGGCACGATATTTGCGCCGAAGTATCTCGAGAACAAATTGAAGTTCTTTCCCAACATCAAGGAAGTGGTCGTTTACGGCGACTCCAGGGAGTTCGTTTGCGCCATTCTCAATATCGACCCGGCCGCTGTGGCGAACTGGGCCGAACGTAACAACATCGCCTACGGTTCCTACCAGGAGCTGGCGGGGCATCCGCTGGTCTATGACATGGTGGCGAAAGATGTTGCCGCGGTGAACCGCTCCCTCGCGGAGGAAAAGGTGATGGCGAGCGCGCAGATTCGCCGCTTTCTCATTTTGCATAAGCAACTCGACGCAGACGATGGCGAATTGACCCGCACGCTAAAAGTTCGCCGCGGGTTCGTCGCCGAGCGCTATGCTCCACTGATTACGGCGCTCTACGACGGTTCGCATGAAGCCGACATTTCCACCGAAGTCACTTTTGAGGATGGCCGCAAGGGCGTGATCGCGGCGCGGGTCAAGATCCGCGACTTGCAACCAGTTGGTACGACGGAACCTCTGGGGAAAGCCGCATGAGGGCGCCGGATACCAGCGAAATCTTGCTTCAGGTCGAAGGAGTTTCGCTGGCGTTTGGCGGCGTAAGGGCGCTGAGGGACGTTTCGTTTGACATCAGGAGAGGCGAAATTCGCGCCATCATCGGACCGAACGGCGCCGGTAAGACCTCGATGCTCAACGTCATCAACGGCTTCTATCATCCGAACCATGGCGCCATCACCTTCAAGGGTCGGACCCGCGCCCAGATGCAGCCGTACGAGGCATCCCGTGGCGGCATCGCGCGCACCTTTCAAAATGTCGCACTGTTCAAGGGAATGAGCGCACTCGACAATATTATGGCTGGCCGCACATTGAAGATGCGCCGGGGTCTTCTGTGGCAGATGCTGCGTTACGGCCCTGCGCTGGCAGAGGAGATCGAGCATCGGCACCGGGTCGAGGAGATCATCGATTTTCTGGAGATTGAGGCGATCCGCAAGGTGCCGGTTGCGCGTTTACCATATGGCTTGCAGAAACGTGTCGAACTTGGCCGCGCCCTTGCGATGGAGCCCGATCTTCTTCTCCTCGACGAGCCGATGGCAGGCATGAACCTCGAAGAGAAGGAGGACATGTCGCGGTTCATCATCGACGTCAACAATTATTACGGCACGACCATTGCGCTGATCGAGCACGACATGGCTGTGGTGATGGATCTTTCCCATCGCGTGGCGGTGCTCGATCATGGCGTGAAGATCGCCGACGGCACGCCGGATGAGGTCAAGAAGAACCAGGCCGTCATCGACGCCTATCTCGGCGTCGCGCATTAGGGAGTATTGTGTGATTGCATTGGGTCAGTTTCTCGAAGTCCTGATTGGAGGATTGATGTCCGGCGTGCTGTACTCGCTGGTCGCGCTCGGCTTCGTGTTGATCTTCAAGGCTTCCGGTGTCTTTAATTTTGCCCAAGGCGCAATGGTGTTGCTCGCCGGGCTTGCGCTGGTTCGCTCGCTCGACCTGCTGGTGACCCGCGGTTTCCCGCTTTGGGCTGCGATCATCCTCGGCATTGGCTTCGCTGCCGTGATCATGGCGATAGCCGCCTGGCTGATCGAGCGGTTCGTGATCGGACCGCTCGTCAATCAGGACGGCCTCACGCTGTTCATGTCCACCATCGGCGTGACATTCATCCTCGAGGGTGCGGCGCAGATGATCTTCGGTTCCGATGCTTATCCCTTGCGGCTGTTTCCGACGGACGCTTGGTTCCTGTTTGAAAATGTCTTTCCCGGTGGAATTCTGGTCAACAAGCTGGATGTCTGGGGCGGCTTTATCGCCGGCATTCTGGTTGCGGGCCTCGCGATTTTCTTCGAGCGTACCAAGACCGGTCGCGCACTCAGGGCGGTTGCCGACGACCACTTGGCCGCGCAGTCGGTCGGGATTCCAATCGGCTGGATCTGGTTCGTGGTCTGGCTTGCCGCCGGTCTCGTTGCGCTGGTTGCGGCGACCGTATGGGGTACCAAGCTGGGCGTACAGTTCTCCATCACGTTTCTCGCGCTGAAGGCCCTGCCGGTTCTGATCATTGGAGGCCTTACCTCGATTCCAGGGGCCATCGTCGGTGGGCTCATTGTGGGTGCGGGCGAGAAGATCGCGGAGGTATTCCTGGGGTCGTATATTGGTGGCGGTATCGAATATTGGTTCGCCTATGTGCTGGCGTTGGCGGTGCTGCTCGTGCGGCCGCAGGGGCTGTTCGGCGAGCGGATCATCGAACGTATCTGAGACGAGGAGTTCGTTGTGCTTTATCGTGAGGCTGGCCAATTCAAGACGACTTACGCCGAGGATATGGCGATCTTCCCGATCCGCCAGGACCGTATAGCGCTCGCCATCCTGCTCGGTATCGCCTTCATTGGCGTGCCGCTGCTGGCCGACTTCGACATTTGGCCGTTCGGCAGCGACTATCTGCTTCGCGCCATTCTGCTGCCCTTCCTGATCCTCGCGCTCGCCGCTATCGGCGTAAACATCCTTGTCGGCTATTGCGGCCAGATATCGCTCGGCAGCGGGGCGTTCATGGCCATCGGAGCCTACTCCGCCTACAAGTTGGGGACCGGCGTTCATATCCCGCTCGCCTGGTTTGACTTCGCGATTTCGATCCCGCCGCTGCCTGTACTGCTAGCCATTTTGCTCGGCGGGCTCACGGCGGCGGTTGCTGGAATCCTCTTCGGTGTTCCCAGTCTGCGGATCAAGGGCCTCTATCTGGCGGTCGCAACACTCGCAGCGCAGTTCTTTTTCGACTGGGTGTTCCTGCGGGTGGCGTGGTTCACCAATTATGCGCCGTCAGGGTCGGTCAATGCACCGACACTGGATTTCTTCGGTCTGCACGTAGGCACGCCGATTGAGCGCTATCTGCTGTGCCTGATCTTCGTAACGGTGTTCGCGGTTCTGGCGAAGAACCTCGTTCGCGGCAATCTCGGCAGACAATGGATGGCGATACGCGACATGGACATCGCCGCCGAGCTGATCGGTATCCGGCCGCTCTATGCAAAGCTCACGGCTTTCGCGGTCTCTTCATTTATCATCGGCGTGGCGGGCGCACTCTGGGCGTTCGTCTATCTGGGCTCGTGGGAGCCGCTCGCGTTCTCGATCGACCGTTCGCTGCAGCTTCTGTTCATGGTGATCATCGGCGGGCTGGGATCGATCATGGGTGCGTTCGTAGGTGCGGCCTTTATCCTCATTCTGCCGATCCTGCTGAACCGGATTCCGAGCGAGCTCGGCGTTCCGCTGTCGACAGAAACGATCACGCACCTGGAATTCATCATCTTTGGATCGTTGATCTGCTATCTTCTCATCAAAGAGCCACACGGATTTGCCCGGCTCATATCGCTTGGCAAGGAGAAGCTCAGGCTTTGGCCGTTCCCCTACTGAAGCGGCGGTCAGCGCGAAAGATGCCGGAGATCGCAACGCGGAGCGGCGGTCGTTGGCAGAAGGAGCAAGGAAGCCCCGCGATAACAAGACCCGGTACGGCAAAAACCGGGCTGAACGAGGAGGACAACCAATATGGTACGCAACAAACTGATGCTGGCGGCAGCCGTACTATCGGGCGTGGTACTTGCCACTCCGGCTGCGGCACAGAACGAGCAATTCATCCCGATACTGTCCTACCGGACCGGTGCGTACGCCGTGAATGGCGTGCCGTTCGCAAACGGCATGGCCGACTATTACAACCTAGTCAACGAGCGCGACGGCGGTATCAACGGCGTCAAGCTTCTGGTCGAGGAATGCGAGACCGGCTACGCCACCGACAAGGGCGTTGAGTGTTACGAGCGTCTCAAGGGCAAGGGCCCGACCGGCGCGGCCTTCGTCAATCCGCTGTCGACCGGCATTACATTCGCCCTCACCGAAAAGACCGCGACTGACAAGATTCCGATTATTACGATGGGCTATGGCCGCGCCGATTCCAAGAACGGAGCCGTGTTCGCGTACAACTTCCCGCTGCTCGGCACATACTGGTCGGCGGCCGATATCGCGATCCAGCACATCGCCAAGGAGGTCGGCGGCTTCGACAAGCTGAAAGGCAAGAAGATTTCGCTGCTCTTTCACGACAGCCCGTACGGCAAGGAGCCGATCCCGATGCTGCAGGTGCTGGCAAAGAAGCACGGCTTTGAGTTTACGCCGATCCCGGTGACACACCCCGGTGTCGAACAGAAGTCGCAATGGCTGGCGATCCGCCAGAACCGGCCGGATTATGTCTTGGTCTGGGGCTGGGGCGTCATGAACGGCACGGCAGTCAAGGAAGCCGCGGCTGTTGCCTATCCGCGCGAGAAGATGATCGGGGTTTGGTGGTCGGGCGCGGAGCCGGATGTAACGCCTGCAGGCGATCAAGCCGCCGGCTACAAGGCGCTGATGCTTCAGCATGGTGCAGGCAAGTTCCCCGTGCATGCCGACATCGAGAAGCACGTCTATGCAAAGGGCAAAGGGTTGTCGGAGCCTGGCAAGGTCGGCGAAGTTCTCTATAACCGCGGCATGGTGAACGCCATGCTCGGCGTGGAGGCGATCCGCAAGGCGCAGGAAAAGTTCGGCAAGAAGCCGCTGACGGGCGAGCAGGTCCGTTGGGGTCTGGAGAACCTCAACCTCTCCGAGGCACGTC
Source organism: Bradyrhizobium sp. AUGA SZCCT0283 (assembly GCF_018130385.1). Classification (GTDB taxonomy): domain Bacteria; phylum Pseudomonadota; class Alphaproteobacteria; order Rhizobiales; family Xanthobacteraceae; genus Bradyrhizobium. The sequence continues at coordinate 78,169 of NZ_JAFCLU010000010.1, forward strand.
TCAAGGAACTCGGCTTCGAAGGCATGTTGAAGCCGGTCAAGATTTCCTGCTCCGACCACGAGGGTGCGCGGGACGGGCGCGTACAGCAGTGGGACGGCAAGGGCTGGAAAATCATCTCCGACTGGTACACGGCCAACCAATCCGGCACCGAACCGCTCGTCGATGAAGTTTCCGCGAAGTATGCCGCGGAGAAGAACATCAAGTCGCGCGACTGCTCGAAAGAAAGCTGAACGCTTCGCTAGCGATCCGGGTGGAGGATTCGCCTCCTCCCGGATCTCTCGACAGCTGCAACCGTTTGGAGAGGACCGCGTGTCGATCCCCAAGGCTTCTACGGCGACAGAAGCGGCAGCGCCGTTTCTGTCGGTCAATAATATCGAGGTTGTCTACAGTCACGTCATCCTCGTGTTGAAGGGTGTATCGCTGGATGTGCCGCGGGGCGGAATTGTCGCGCTTCTCGGCGCCAACGGCGCGGGCAAGACAACGACGCTGAAGGCGGTCTCCAATCTGCTGCATGCGGAGCGCGGCGAGGTCACCAAAGGCTCGATCCTGTTCGACGGCGTCGAAGTGCAGTCCCTGTCGCCAAGCGAGCTGGTGCGGCGCGGCTGCATTCAGGTGATGGAGGGGCGGCGTTGCTTCGCCCACCTCACTGTAGAAGAGAATCTCCTGACCGGCGCCTTCACGCGCAGGGACGGCAAATCCGCGATCGCGCGGGATCTGGAGCGGGTCTATGCCTATTTCCCCCGTCTCAGGGAGCGGCGTGGTTCGACCGCCGGCTATACGTCGGGCGGCGAACAGCAGATGTGCGCGATCGGCCGCGCGCTGATGTCGCGCCCGAAGATGATCCTGCTCGACGAGCCTTCGATGGGCCTCGCGCCGCAGATCGTCGAAGAGATCTTCGAGATCGTGAAGGATCTCAACGTCAAGGAAGGTGTCTCGTTTCTTCTCGCCGAGCAGAACACCAATATGGCGCTCAAATACGCCAGCCACGGATACATCCTCGAAAATGGCCGCGTGGTGATGGACGCCGAGGCGCGGGCGCTCGCCGCAAATGAGGACGTCAAGGAGTTCTATCTTGGCGTCGCCGGGGACAAGCGCAAATCATTCCGCGATGGGAAGCACTACAAGCGGCGCAAACGCTGGCTCGCTTAGGCGACGACGCTAAGTGGTCGGTCCCCCATTGAAATTATATCGCTATTTCAATGATATATGAGTTCGCAGTTTTGTTCTGAATGGCGCGCCAGCACATCGGCTTTTACTTTGATTTTCTTTTACTTTTTGGTGCTTTTTCCAAGCCAGCAGAAGTGGTTTGGGTAAACCTGTTCGCCTTGTGTCCTTCAAGCCTGATGAACGCATCCTCTGCGAGCCCCGCCTGATCGGCGTCCTCGGGTGTAACGCTCCGCTTCGGCGAGTCTGGTGTGAGACCGAGAACTGACATGATCATCTTGGCCGTGGCGCCGGCCTCGGCGAGACGATGGCCGGTCGCCTTGCGCAGACCATGCGGCTGACGCGGAGACCGTTCATGCGCCTTCTGCGTGAACGGCCTCCCAACAATCTAGTCAACCTTAGCTGAATAGAGATCGCCGAAGCGCTCCCGCAGCAGCGCCTTCTGTACCTTGCCCATGGCGTTGCGCGGCAACGTATCCACGAAGATGATGCGCTTTGGCTGCTTGAATTTCGCGAGGCGTCCCGACAGCGCATTGAGAATGGCGCGTTCATCTACCGAAGAGCCGGGCGTGCGTACAACGGCGGCTGTGACGCCTTCGCCAAAATCGGCGTGCGGAACGCCGACAACGGCGCTTTCGGATACACCAGGGATCGCGTCGATCTCGGTCTCGAGCTCCTTCGGATAGACGTTGAAGCCGCCGGTGATGATGAGATCCTTGCCGCGGCCAACTATATGCAGATAGCCGCGCCCGTCGAGCTTGCCGAGGTCGCCGGTAATGAAGAAACCGTCGGCGCGAAATTCGGCCGCAGTCTTTTCCGGCATGTTCCAGTAGCCGGCGAACACGTTAGGCCCCTTCACTTCGATCATGCCGACCTCATCCGTGGGCAGTGTGGCACCGCTCTCCGGATCGGTGATGCGAACCTCGACTGCGGGCAGGGGGCGGCCCACGGAGCCGGGAATACGCGGACCCTCGTACGGATTGGAGGCGATCATGCCAGTCTCGGTCATGCCATAGCGTTCGAGGATCTCGTGCCCCGTCTTCTCTTTCCAGGCGCGGTGAGTCTCGGCCAAGAGCGGCGCCGAGCCGGCGACGAACAGTCTCATGTTGGCGGTCGTGCGCTCGCTCAAATTCGTGCTCTGGAGCAAGCGAACGTAGAAAGTCGGCACGCCCATCAGCACGGTCGCCCGTTCCATTGCGGCCAGGATGCGATCGGCGTCGAATTTCTGCATGAACAGAATGCGCGAACGCGCGGCAAACGTCACATTGCCAGCCACGAACAGCCCGTGGATGTGATAGATCGGCAGGGCATGGATCAGGACATCCTGGTGCGAGAAGCGCCATTGCTCGACAAGTGTCAGGGCGTTCGAGACCAGATTACCGTGCGTCAGCATGGCTCCTTTCGATCGGCCGGTCGTGCCCGACGTGTAGAGAATGGCTGCGAGATCGTCCTTCGCACGGGGCACGGTGTCGAATCCTGCGGGAAGGCTCGCTGCGGCGTCGACGAGCGAGCCCTTGCCTTGCTCACTGAGTGTCTCGACACGTCCGCCAGCCTTTGCGGTAATGACGCGCAGATCGGCTTCTTCCCTCGGATCGCACACGATCAATGTCGGCTGCGCGTCACGGATGAAATATTCGGTCTCGGTCGGTGTATAGGCGGTGTTGAGCGGCAGATAGACTGCACCGGAGCGGAGCGTTGCAAGATAGAGTGCGACAGCTTCGACGGACTTTTCGACCTTTGCCGCGACGCGATGGCCGGGGCCGACGCCGATCTTGGCCAGGAAACCGGCGAATCTGGCGCTCGTTGCAGCCAGGTCGGCGTAGGTTAGCGTGGCGCCGCCGTCCTTCTCGATGCAGATGGACTGATCGGCTTCTGCCGACGCAAGAAGTCGATCGTACAAATTCCAGTTCATGGCTTGATCTTCCGTTGAGAATTGCCCTGGTGGCTTGGAACGAGTTCGTGGGACGCCAGCTTTGCACGCAGCGCCTTCTTTACCTTGTCGGAGGCGACGACGGTACCGTGCTCGGCAAAGGCTTCATGGTTCGCTTCGATATGATCGAGCGCGTAGAGATAGTTGACCATCAGGCCATACGATTGCTTCATGCCCTTGGCAGAAGCATCGCCAAGGAAATTCAACCGTTCCAGGCGCGCGCCGTTGCCGAGATGGAAGCGGGCGACCGGATCGATCGGCTTGCCCGATGGAAGCTTTGCCTTCAGGAAATAATAGGCGGCAAGCGAGGTGATCGCTTCTCGCGCCTGTGCGATGTCGCCGCCCTCATCGAGCGCAATCAGCGCGCGCCGTGTATCTTCATCGAGTGCGGCCGAGGCTTCGGCCTTAAGCTCACGCTTCACCCATCCGGCGAAGCCGGGAACGGGCGACAACGTGACAAAGGTCTTCAGGTTGGGCAGCTCGCGGGCGAGGTCCTGAACCACCTGCTTGATCAGAAAATTCCCGAACGTGACGCCCGCAAGGCCTCTTTGCGTGTTGGAGATCGAATAGAACACGGCCGTCGTGCCTTCTCGTGCGTCGATCGCCCGTCGCGATTTGTCCAGCAACGGCCCGATCGCCGAAGGAATCTCCCTTGTGAGCGCAACCTCGACGAAGATGAGCGGTTCGTCGATCAGCTGCGGATGAAAGAACGCATAGCAGCGACGGTCCGCCGGCTCGAGCCGGTTGCGCAGATCGTCCCAGTCCTGGATGGCGTGAACCGCCTCATACTTGATGATCTTCTCCAGGATGCTGGCGGATGTGTTCCAGTCGATCGGTCGCAGCACGAGAAAACCCCGGTTGAACCAGGATGAGAAAAGATGGACGAAATCGTCATCGACCGGCTGCAGCTCTGGATGCCTGGACAGGAGCGAGAGCAGGACTTCCCGCATGCGCACCAGGGACGCCGTCCCTCCCGGCGACAGATTGAGACGCCGAACGAGTTCCTGCCGGCGCGGCTCCGCCGCCGCGTGCAGGGCCTCGAGCTTGGTACCGTCGCCGCCTTCCTTGCGCTGATAGTCGGCAATCGCAAGTTCGATGGAACGACGGTCAGGTCCGAACCGGTCGGCGAGCGAGGCGAGGAATTTTAGCCGTTGCGGCTCGCCGGCCCTCTCGAAAGCCGCAAGCAGCGATTGCGCGATCGCTACGCCCGAGGCTTCCCCGCGTCGGGAGAGCAGCGCCTCGCCCAGCAGTTCGAGATCGCGGTCCTCGTCTGCACCACGTTCCGGCTTCATGCCAAGGACCGCCCGGCCACGCTGTGTCAGCGTCTCGATCAGGCCCTGGAGGAATTCGGGCGCCGTGATGCGTCCGGATGTTGTATCGCTCAGCATGGTTTATGCCTCCTCGGCTATCGGGAAGGGGGACCCATCACCAGGTTGGGCAACCAGGTGGAGATCGAGGGCATCAGGCAAAGCAGGACGACAGCGAACGCCATCAAGAGAACGAACGGCAGCGTTCCCCAGATCACGTCCCGCAGCGGGATGTCGGGCGCAATATTCCGGATGACGAAGATGTTGAGACCAACCGGCGGATGGATGAGACCCATTTCCATCACGATGGTCATCACCACGCCGAACCAGATCAGGTCGAAGCCCACATCCTTGAGCGGCGGCAGGATGATCGGTGCTGTCATCAGGATGATGGAAACCGGCGGCAGGAAGAAGCCGAGGACAACGACCATGACCAGGATCGCGCCCAGCAGCACCCATCGCGAGAGCTGCATCGCGACGATCGCCTGAGCCGCCGCCTGGCTGATGTGGAGATAGCTCATCACGTAGGAGTAGAGCAGAGACATGCCGATAATCAGCATCAGCATGGTCGACTCCTTCAGCGTCGATTCCAGGATCGGGCTGAGATCCTTTGGATGCCACACGCCGTAGATCGAGGCGATCAGAGCCAGGGCCAGGATGCCGCCAAGGCCGGCAGTTTCCGACGGCGTGGCATAGCCGCCGTAGAGCGCAATCATGACGCCGCTGAGCAGCACGATGAAGGGCAGCACGCGCGGCAGCGCGCCGAACCGCGCCGCCATCGTGAAGCGCTCGTGCGACAGGATCGCGTGGCTGCCGGGGGTTGCCTCGTAGGCTTGTCGCGCCGCTGCGTATTCGGCCTTGAACCTCAGGACCGCGTAAGTTGCAAACAGCACGACAAGGAGCAGCCCGGGTCCGATGCCGGCGAGGAACAGGCGCCCAAGCGACTGCTCGGCTGCGACCGCATACAGGATCATGGTGATCGAGGGCGGCAGCAGGATGCCCAGCGTTCCGCCGGCTGCGATGATCCCCGCGGCAAAACCGCCGGAGTATCCCCGCTTGCGCATCTCGGGAATGCCGGCCGAACCGATCGCGGAGCAGGTTGCAGGAGATGATCCTGCCATGGCCGCGAACAGCGCGCAGGCAAAAACATTGGCTATGCCGAGCCCGCCCGGAATCCGTCCCATCCACACGTGCAGCGCGCTATAGAGGTCTTGTCCCGCCTTCGACTTGCCGATCGCGGCGCCCTTGAGGATGAAGAGCGGGATGGCAAGCAACGTGATCGACGCCATTTCCTCATAGACGTTTTGCGTCACCGTATCGAGCGATGCGGCTGGCATGAAGAAATACATGAAGATGACGGCGACGGTGCCGAGCGCCAGCGCAATCGGCATGCCCGATGCCATGATTGCAAGCGTGGCACCGCCATACATCATTCCAATGGCCAACGTGCTCATTTGCTCCTCCATCCGTCGATCGCCGAGACGAACTGAAGCGCGATCTGCAGCGTCATCAGCGACATGCCGAGTGCCATCATGCTGTAGGGAATCCATAGGGGCGGTGCCCAGGTCGATCCGGACACCTGTCCGTCGACCCACGCCTCATGCAGCAGTGTCCAGGATTTCCAGGAGAAGAAGCAGCAGAATAGCAGGCTGACCGCGTCCACTAAGAGTGTGCGCACTGCATTGCCGCGGGGCGATAAATAGCCGGTGAGGGCCTCGATGCCGATGTGACCTCGGCCCGCCTGCACGAAGGCGGTGGAAAGGAACGTGCCGCCGACCAGCAGGAAGACGGCCGCCTCATCCTGCCAATAGGTTGCGGCGTTGAAGAAGTAACGCGCAGCGACGCTGTAGCTCAAGATCGCGCTCGCGACGATGAGGGCGATTGAGCAGAGCACGACGATCGCCTTGTTGAGCACGGCCATGGCACGGTTGATTCGCGCCACGGGCGAGCCGGGTCGTGCCGCCGTCGCTACGACGGAGTGGCCGAGGTCGATGCCATGCACGCTCATGAACCGGCCTCCATCGCGAGCTTGATAAGGCGGGCGCAGTTCTCGCTCTTGTTGGCGTAGTCCTTCCAGGCCGTTTCACGTGCCAGGCTTCTCCACTCTCCGATCACACGGCCATCGAGATCGTGGATCGTGGCGCCGGCGGCCTCGTAGACCTTGGCCACACGAATGTCGTCCTGCACCGCCGCGGCGCGGCCGTATTCTTCGAGTTCGGCTCCGACCGACATGATGATGTCGCGTTCCTCGTTGGAAAGCCGATCGAACACGGCCTTCGACATCAGGAGCGGCTCCAGCATGAACCAGTAGCTCTTGGCTCGTCCGGTCGTCAGATGCTTGGCGAGTTCTTCCAGTCGGAACGAGGTCAGGCTAGTCGACGAGGTGAGGGCGGCATCGCAGGCACCGGTCTGCATGGCTGCATAGAGCTCGTTGGAGGGCAGCGACAGAACCGAGGCTCCGGCGGCCTGCAGCACCAGATCCATCTCGCGAGAGCCGCCCCGGATCTTCATGCCCTTGGCATCAGCAACTTCGACCAATGGACGCGCGCGGCTGGCGGCGCCGCCGGCCTGCCAGATCCAGGTGACGATGACGACGCCTTTGGCTGCGAGAAATTTGGTGAGTTCCTGGCCGACCGGCTTGTTCTTCCAGCCAAGGCCTTCTTCGTAGCCGGTGACGAGGCCCGGCATCAAACCAAGGTTGAGTTCGGGAAGATCGCCGCCGGCGTAGGAGATCGGAATGAGGCTCATGTCGAGCGCGCCCTTCCGCATCGCCGAGAACTGCGCGTTGGTCTTCATCAGCGATGAGCCAGGATAGATATCGGCGGTCATCGCCCCTTTGCTGCGCTCCTGGATCAGCGCTGCAAACCGGCGGCAAAGCCGGTCCCGGAAATCGCCCTCGGTGGCGGTACCGCCCGGAAACTGGTGCGAGATTTTCAGTGCTGTTCCGGCGCGCGCACTTCCGAACCGCAGCAACGCGGGCGCGGCGATTCCGAGGGCAAGGGCCTGTCGTCTCGATATTCTCATTCCATACCTCCCGTATTAGATTGCATTTTTATAAGATAGCTTTGTATACAATTAGCACGAAACTGCATGCTGTATGGTTTGTCAAGCCTGTGGTATAGAAAAATAGGAGGTCGTGTATGCAATGAGCCAAGCCTTTAGACTCAAGCAGGCGATCGAAGACGCTGTGATCGCAGGAGAATTTCGCCCGGGCGACCGGCTGGACGAAGCTTCGTTGGCGGAGCGATTCGGAGTCTCGCGGACCCCCATTCGGGAAGCGCTGCTTCAGCTCGGCGCGGAAGGCTTCATCGATGTTCGACCACGCCGTGGCGCGATCGTCAGCGTCCCTTCACCGACCGACCTGTTCGAGATGTTCGAAACCATGGCCGAGATCGAAAGCGCCTGCGGGCGACTTGCTGCGCGCCGGCTCACGCCAGAGAGCGACGCGGCAATGGAAGCCGCGCATCGTGCGTGCGAGGCGGCCGCGCACCGAGGGGACAGTGAGCAATACTACGCCGACAACCGCAATTTTCACGAAGCGATCTACCGCGCGAGCCGCAACTCATTTTTAGCCGATCAGGCCTTCGCCCTGCACAAGCGGCTGAGCGCCTATCGCCGCATCCAGCTTCGGGCCCGCAACCGTCTGCTGCAATCGCTGCAGGAGCACGCCGGTATTCTCGAGGCGATCCGCGCCGGCGACGAGCAACTCGCGGCAACTCGTCTTCACAATCACGTGCTGGTGCAGGGCGAACGGTTCTCGGACATGGTGCTCGGTCTTGCGGGAGACCGCCGCTCTGCGAGAGCTAGCAGCACGAGTGGGACGGCGAAGTAGAAGCGGCGTGTCGCTGAATGGAGTTGTCTCACCAAGTCTAACACGTGGTCCGGCACGAGGGCGGCTTCGAAAATGTGACGCCCTTCGATTTTCCGCTGCATAGGAGCCTTTCTTCTCCGAACATCTCAATCCGAGGGGGTGGAGAGCCCCCACAACCATATTCCTGCGATGAAATGAGTGAACGTGCTGATACAGCTTTGATCTCGATCGACTATTTTCTCACCAGACCGCACTTGCTGCGATCGAGCGGGCGGAACGCCTGGTCTGGTGGGATGGTGGCGACGAGCTGGACGAAATCCCAGGGCCCCTTGGATTCCTGGGGCGTCTTGACCTGGACCAGATAGAGATCGTGCACCATGCGCTGATCCTCGCGGATCCGGCCATTCGAGGTATAAGCGTCCGAGACCGGCGTGGCCTTCATCTTCGCCATGACGGTTGCGCCGTCGTCCGATTCGATGTCCTTCACCGCCTGCAAATAGTGACGCACGGCTGAGTAGACACCGGCCTGGATTTGCGAGGGCATCGCGTTGCGGCGGGCATAGAAGGCATCGGAGAAGCGGCGCGCCGCAGGGGAGATGTCCTCGAAGAAGCTGGTGAGGATCAGATCGCCGCGTGTCGCCTTCAGCCCAACGGCGTGGATGTCGACATTCTGGAAGGACATCGGCACGATCTTCATGCCTTGGGCAACAAGCCCGAATTCCTCCGCCTGCTTGATAGCCGTGGCGTTGTCGCCGGCGACATTGATCGCCAAAATCTTTGCGCCTGACGACTGCGCCTGCAGCAGGAAGGAGCTGTAGTCTGGCGTCCCCAACTGTGCCTTGACGCTGCCGGCGACAGTGCCGCCCAGCTCCGCGATCCGCGCCCGCGCGGTCGCCTCGATCGAATGTCCGAAGGCGTAGTCGCCGGTGATGAAGAACCAGGGCTCCCTGCCGGACTGCATAATGCCGGACACCACGGCGGTCGCGGTCGAGTAGGCGTCGTGCGTCCATTGCACGCTGGTCGGCGCGCAGGCCTCGTCGGTGAGCTGGTTGGCGCCGGCGCCGGAGATCAGAAAGATCCTGCCATTGGCGCGCACGAGCTCCTGCACAGCGAGTGATGCACCCGAGCTGCCGCCATCCGCTATCGCCTGCACGCCGTCGTTGAACCATTTGCGGGCGAGTGATGCTGCAACGTCCGGCTTGTTCTGATGGTCGGCCTGCAAAATCTCGATCGGCTTGCCGCCGATCTTGCCGCCGAACTCTTCGGCCGCCATTCGCGCAGCTTCGACCGAGCCCGCTCCCATGGCGGTCGCGAAGATACCGTTCATGTCGGTCAGCACGCCGATACGGATGGCGTCACCCTTGATCTCGGCGTGCGCGGCCGGGGCCGTGAGAATGAGAGTGATTAGCAATATGGCGGCGAGTTTGGTGCGGTAGCTGACCATGTCGTTTCCTCGGAGCGTTATGTTGTTGCTGTGCCGTTGGACGTGGGGCCCGCGCCTTACGCGGGCTCCGCGATCACCGTGTTGCCGAGCATGCCGATGCCGGAAATTTCCACTTCAACCCTGTCGCCGGGACGCATCCACAGCGGCGGCGTGCGCTTCAGGCCGACGCCTCCCGGCGTGCCGGTGACGATGACGTCGCCGGGCGCGAGCGGGCAGATGGTCGAGATGTAGGCGATCAGCTCCGGCACCGGCGTGATCATGAGATCAGTGGTCGTATTCTGCACGACTGTGCCGTTGAGCCGCGTCTGCAGCGTAAGCTTTGAAGGATCGGGGATTTCGTCCGTCGTCACCAGCCAGGGACCAAAACTGCCGCTGTCGGCAAACGTCTTGCCCGCGAGGAACTGGCTGGTGTGGCGCTGCCAGTCCCGGACGCTGCCCTCGTTGTAGCAGGCGTAACCTGCGACATGCTCGAGCGCGCGGCTTGCCGGAATGTGGCGCCCTGGCTTGCCGATGACGGCGGCGAGTTCCCCCTCATAGTCAAAGTCGTCGCTGACCTTCGGCTTCACCAACGGCTGCTCATGTCCGACCTGGCTGCAGGCAAAGCGCGCAAACAGCGCCGGCTTTTCGGTGACGGTCCGGCCGACCTCGGCAACGTGATCGCGGTAGTTGAGTCCGACGCAGATGATCTTGCCGGGATCGGGAATGACCGGAGCGAACGAAATCTTGTCGAGGGGATGGTCGGGACGCGTGGCTGCCACGAGCCTCGCCGCGTCGGCCAGCCGGTTCGCTTCCAGCAGCTGACGCAGCGTCGTGCAGCCTTCGATCGTAAAGCGCGCGCCGAGATCGACGACGCCATGGTCCTTGAGGGCACCGTAGCTGGGGCGGCCGTCGACCACGAAAGAGAGCAGTTTCATGAGATATCCTTGGATGTCTGAATGTTGATCAGGCCGCAGTCGGTACGGTTGCAGGTGAGCAGACGGCTTCGACCAGTTGCTCGAGTTCCTGTTCGCTCCGCGCAGCACCCCGCACATAGCGATCGGGACGAACCAGCGCGGCGTGGAGTTCATGTGCGCGCAGCCAGGACGCAAGATCGCCCGCATCCTCGCCGGTCAGCAGCTCTGTTCCCGCGTGCGCAAGCGCGGCGCGGATATGCGCGGAAAGTGCAGCGGCCTTATCGACCAGGAGGACATTTGCGTAGCCGGTCCGATCGTCGCTTCGGCGGCCATCGGCGAGCGTAAATTGCGGCGCGAGATGGCCGGCGAGGGGAAATGAGCCGATCGCAAGACCGGGGCCGAGCGGGGGTTTGCGTACCTCGAGCTTTACCGGCGCGTTCTCGCGCGCCTCACCGGCGGCAAGACCAGCCTCCATGGCCTTGGTGTTGATCACGCCGCCCAAGCGGATCGCGAGCTCGATGAATTCACGAACATGCGGTGAGCGTTCGCTCTGATACGTGTCGAGCAGCCTCATATCGGCTTGTCCGGCAATGATGTCGCGAAGCTTCCAGGCGAGATTGGCAACGTCGCGAATGCCGGCGCACATCCCTTGGCCGAGGAAGGGCGGGGTCTGATGCGCTGAATCGCCGGCGAGCAGCAGGCGTCCGTTGCGCCATTGCCTGGCGATCGCCGAATGAAAGGTGTAGACAGCGGCGCGCTCGATCTCGGCCTCATCAGGTGTGATCCAGCGCGACAAAAGCTCCCAGATCCTGGCGTTCTGCGTCACGGCCTGGGCCCCCTCGTCCGGGTGCACCGTAATCTCCCAGCGCCGGCGGTTGCCCGTGCCGCGAATATAGGTTGCCGGCCGCCGCGGATCACAATGCTGGACGCTGTAGTCGCCGAGATCGGACCGGTCGCGCTGCAGCAGGGCGTCGATCACGAGCCAGCGCTCGTGAAAGCCGAGGTCGTCCATGCCTGAGCCGATGAAGCGCCGCACCAGCGATCGAGCCCCGTCGCAACCGACGACGTATGCGGCGCGCACTTCGGCGAGCTGCCCGTTGGACAGATCCTCATATCGCACGCGAACGCCGCCTTCGTCCTCATCCAGTGCGAACACGTCACAGCGGTTGCGCAGCTCGACCTGCGGCCAGCGCCGCAAGCCGTTGATCAGAATGTCTTCGAGATCGGGCTGGTGGAAGCGATAGCTGAGATGCCAGCCCATTGGGGTGAGTTCTTGCGAGCGCGGCCAGTCGAGGATCAGGTGGCCGTTAGCATCGAGGAACCGCATCCCCGGGCTCAGGATGACATGCGGGAGGATGTCTTCGGCCAGCCCGATCGTCTGGAACACGCGCATGCATTCGTCGTCGTAGTGCACAGCGCGGGGCAGGTGATAGGCCCGTGCCTCGCGCTCCAGGACCAGGGTCCGCACGCCGCACAGACCGAGCAGGTTGGCAAGCGTCGCCCCGACCGGACCGCGCCCGACGATCACCACGTCGAATTCCGAAGAAGCGGATTTATGTTGCATGGGGTATCTCTTCCCCAGGCATGCCCGGTCTTCAACGGCGCCGCGCCAAGTGTCCGCCAAGCGGACGGACAGGCAAAGGCCCCTCGTGCGACTAGGCTTCGACCGGGATGGCGGCCGCGGCTTTGCGCAACGGCGCGACGAACTCGGCGATCGCTTCATCTAGCGAGAGCGCCGAGCGGATCCAGATGATCGAAATGCAGCCGAACACCACCTCGTCGCGGACGATCGGGACGGCGATCGAAGCCGTCTTGGGATTGTATTCGCCTTCGTTCCGGATCGCGTAGCCCCGTTGCGCGGTCTCCGCGATCATGCGCGACAGGCGGTCGGCTTCGAGAAAGGGGCGATCATCGGCCTCATCGATGCGGCGCAGATGGTTGATGATCACGTCGCGCTCGCGCGGCGCGCAGGCCGCGAGATAGGCGCGTCCGGCTGAGGTCCTCAGCACGGGTAACCGCCTGCCGATCATGCCGCGGTCGATCGAGAGCGGACTTCGCGAATGAGTCGTCTCCTGGATCACCATCGACGCGTTCTCGTAAGTGGAGAGATCGACCGGCCAGACCAGGATCTTGCTCAGCTCGGCCAAATAGGGTGCCGCCGCCTGGCAGATCACCACGCCGGGATCGTAACCGTCCCCCAGGCTGGAGGCGCGTCGTGTCACCCGGAAGCGATCGTCGCTTGCGCTACGCGCGACGTAGCCGAGCTCCTCCAGCGTCTCGAGCAGGCGATAGACGGTGGGGCGGGGGAGTTCGAGCTGCCGGGCGACGTCGCCGGCGCGGATGCCGCCGGAGCGATTGATCTCATGCAGAACGTCGAGGCCGCGCTTGATGGCGCGGACGCCCTCTGGCTGCCGTGGTCTTCCGGACCGCGTCCGCTCCTTGGACACTTAAAGATTCCTCCCTTGTCCGGCCTCGAGCCGCCGATATCGTCGTTGATAACGCGAGGCGTCTGCACAAACAAAAGTGTACCGTAGGATGGCGCGGCGTTGGTACCAAATTCGAAGAGGTTGCGATGGCGCACCGCAACGGAGGCGGTTCTCAAAGTGTGATCCCTAGGAGGACGTGGCATGGAAATCACTGCGCTGGGCTATATCGGGGTCAACTCCTCGCAACTGGACCAATGGAGCCAGATGGCGACGGACCTGCTCGGGATGCAGCAGGTCGATCGCGGCGGCGGCATACGCGCTTTCCGCATGGACGACCGCAAGCAGCGGCTGATCGTCGACGGCAGCAGCGATGCCGGCCTGGGCGTGATGGGCTGGGAAGTGCCAACGAGCGCCGAGCTCGATCGTCTTGCCGGCCGGCTTGACGATCACGGCGTCAAGGTCACCCGCGGATCGCGCGCGCTGGCGGACGAGCGACACGTGGCTGAGCTGATCTTGTTCAGGGATCCCGCGGGCAATCCGCTCGAAGCGTTCTGCCAGCCGGAGCTTGCTTCCGATCCCTTCAAGCCCGGACGGCCGATCTCGGGCTTCCGGACCGGCGCGCTCGGGATGGGGCATGCAGTCCTGAACGTAGAGGAAGTCGAGCCGCTGCTACCATTTTATCGCGATCTGCTGGGCTTCAAGGTGTCTGACTTCGGACTGAAGCCTTACAAGCTCTATTTCTTTCACGTCAACGGCCGCCATCACAGCTTTGCCATGGTGGGCTCGGGGCGCCGCGCAATGCATCATTTCATGGTCGAGGTCGGCAGCCTCGACGATGTCGGGCAGGGCTATGACCTCGCGCAGATGGATGAGGGCCGCATTGCATATTCGCTCGGACGCCATACCAACGATCACATGACCTCGTTCTACGTCAACACACCCTCGGGCTTCTTCATCGAATATGGTTGGGGCGGGCGCGTCATCGATCCCGCGACCTGGCAGCCGCATGAGACCTTCGACGGACCCTCGCTATGGGGGCACGAGCGCCTGCACATGCCAGAGGAGCAGCGCAAGCGCTTGCGTGAGATGCGGCTGTCGGCCGCAGCGCGCGGCGTTCGCGTGCCCGATCCGAGCGTGCCGCCATTGAACTGCCCGTGGCTCGACGGGGTGATTGCGCGGGAATGAGCAGAACCTTGCGCCTCGAGGAAGGCCTCGGCGCCTTCAGCCCTTCGAGCCAGAGCCCCTCAGTGCGTCCCACACGGCCTGGTTAGCGTGATCGAAGGCCTTGCGCGACTCTGCGAGTGCAGTGCTCAGCACCGACCATGAATCGCTTCCCGCCTGGTTGAGCTTTTGCAGGCGTGCTTCGGCTTCGGAAGCATCGGCCTTCATTTGCTGAAGCGCGGCCTCGAGATCGGCGCGACGGGCCTCAGCCACTTTGCCCGCCGCTACCTTGAATTTGTCCGCCGCCTCGCGCCAGGCTTTTGCTTGCGCGGCAGCGATGTCCTTGAACGTGGCCTGCTGCTGCTCGATCTGCTTGCCGGCGCTTTCGAAATAGGTTTGCACCTGGGCTTCGAATCCGTTCCACTGCTTGTCCAGTTCCGTCTTGGCACGCGCCCAGGCAGCTTCGCCCGATTCGGCTTGTGTCTTAAGCAGCGCCTGAAACTCGTCGCGGCGCTTCTTCAGATCTGCGATGATCTCATCCGCCTTCTCCTTGGAGTCGGCCTTGGCCTGACTGGCTTTGATCTCGAGCGAAGCCAACGCAGCGTCCATCTCGTCGATCCGCTCCTTGGTCCAATTCAGATATAAATGCATGCTGCTCTGCTCTGTCATGACCATCTCCGTTGATTAGCCAATGTATCATTTCTGAGCTTGGCCTTGCTCACGTTGACCTGAGTCAAGTTCCGATGCGATTTTGTGGTGCGACTTGGCTGGACGGTTAGTGGCGATTTGCCCCTTGCCTACCGACTCTGGGCGGTTCGAGCATAACCTCCTTCAAGTGATCGCCATTGGCGATGACGACAACGAAGTTGAGTTTGCCGTCCTGCTTCGTCAGGCCCCCGGCGAGAGCGCTTCCCTCGGCAGCTTTCTCGGCGATGCGCACGGCATCCGACAGCTCCTGCTTAACTGACTTCATGGCAACGATGTTGCCCAGATCCTCTCGGTCGAGCTCCCTCAGCGATGACGAAATTTCTTTTTCAGTAATGCTTCCGGTGTTCGCATCTATGACATTTTCCCAAATTCGCTCATTTTTTACCGTCCGCACCCGATAAACGGACGGACCGGATATCTCAAAGCTGACGTCCGCAGTCCTTGAACCGTCATGTAAATGCTCGGCGATCGCTACGGCCTCACTGAGGGGTATTTTTATGGTGCGAAATTGCTCGAGCAGGCGATGAATTGCTGCCTCCTCTGCATCGCGCTGCGCGGCTACGCCTCGATTTGCGGCATCCAAAGGTGCATGGGTGACATCGGCTATCGCGCCCGTAGCAGCAAGCGTGGCGGACCAAACGATAATCGCTAACAGTTGCTTCTTCGACATGAGGTACATCCTGTAGCTCAAGGTCAAAACTGACCGGTGGCCTTATTGGTGTGTGTGCGAGGGTGCGTGACGGCGTATCGACAAGAACCTTGGCCATGGCTCAGTAAACCGCACCATTCGGGAGCAGTGTCGAAATCGAGAGGGGTACCGAAACTGGGCTGCCGAGCAGATCGCCGTCGCTTCTCGGACCTGGCCTGAGCGAGATTGCGTCGGGGCTTCGATGCGAACCTGCCCCGCCTCCTGCTTGAGACGGCCTGATCGGGAACTCCCGAAGCTAACTGCGCCAACGTTTCACGGACATGGGTCGAGATCGCGGGGCTCTCGTCACTCGCATCGGTTTGCTCGGACAATGACGCGGGCGGCTGTTGTACAGCATCGGCGACATCAGAGCTGAGTGGCGGCGAGGGGGCTGCGGCAATCTCCTTGTCCGGGAGAATAGGCAGGAAGCCGGGCTGGCTGGTATCGATGACAACTGCTTCCGGTCCCTTCAGCTCGGAGGTGATCCGAATCGGCGGAAGCGTAGAATGCGAAACGATGAGCTTGCTTGGCAGGGGCGTGGGCAGCAGCGAATCGGCAGCAAAGAGCAGCACGAGCAACGCTCCGCCGACCCAAAGAAAGTAATCGCGTACCGGAGTTTGAGCATCGACTGAGTCACGCGCACGCATTGACAAGACGGATTTTCTGCTCACAGCGCCCGGCTCCCGCGCTGAAGCCCCTTGGGCGCGATCCAGGACCGCTCGCCGGCTGTTCGGCCTGATGCGGACGACATGCATTGCTTCCGTTTCGATTTCAGATGGCCAACGGCCGCGGATGCAGGTGCGTGAGCTTGGTGTGGCGCAAGCCAGACGTTGACCGAATGGATGATGCAATCGCGAGCGAGGAGAAGGGCTGACGTCATGGAGTGGCCCTCCGCCGCGGGGCACGCCGCCCGATCGGTGCCGCCTCTCGATCGATGAGCGCGTGCAGCCAGGCAAGCAAGGAAATCGTAACGCCCAGCAGCAAGCTCAGGCCCACGAGAGACAGAGCCACGACCAGGTTCAGGGACGCGAGCGCAAGCCCCGGCCACGGATTTTCCTTTGCGAGCGACCACAAAAGCGTTGACATTTTCAGCCTCCGAAATAAACTATACCGTATAGTTCATATACACTCTGGACTGCGGGGGGTGTCAATAGCGAAGACTCACAAGCGCGTGTTCAGACTGTTTTTGAAGGGCGGGTGAATCGGAGCGTGACGCTGCGTTTCCCTCAGCAGAAGAAAGGATTCTGTATGTTCAAGTTCACATCGGTCGTGATGCTGGCAGTGTTGTTCGGCAATGGGGCTGCCTTTGCGCAGGAGAACCGCGGCACTCCCGAGCAGAGGGCCGCATGCGCGCCCGACGCTTTCCGGCTGTGCGTTAGCTACATCCCTGACGCCACGAATGTGGAGGCCTGTCTCAGGCAAAGAAAGTCAGACCTGAGCGATGCTTGCAGAGCTGTCTTCGAGCACGCTGCCGCCGCTACTTCGGGCAGGACCGTAGGGTCGCTCCGCTCCCGCGGCGCGAGAGATGAGGAATGATCCGCATGAACACATTTTATGTTCCCGCTTTCGCCGCGTTCGGGGGCTCGGCCTTCGGAGCGATCTCCACGATCGTGACTGGCTGGGTGACTCGGCGCCGCAGGCTTCGCGAGCGCCACTACGCCCGGTCAATTTCCAAGCGCGAGCGGCTCTATCGAAGCTTCATCGAGGAAGCCTCCCGACTCTACGCCGACGCGCTCGTCAACGACAAATCCGAGATTCCGCAACTGGTCAATCTGTATGCGCTCATAGGGCGGATGAGGATTCTGTCCAGCGATCAAGTAGTTCAAGCCGCGGAGCGGGCAGGTCGCCTGATCATCGAAACCTACCTGTCACCAAACCGCGAATTTGTCGATCTGCCTGAGTTCATGGAGGAAATGGATCCCTTGCGTGGCTTCGGGGAAGCCTGCCGACGCGAATTGCATTCGATCCCATCTCGCTGAGGTCCCAAGCGATGCAGGAGCGGATACGCCAAGCCAGATCGTCGTGCATTCGTCGGCGGATCATACAAGCAGCGATCCGATTGCACCGCGAGATCGGTTTCAAGAAGACGACCGTCGCCGATATCGCTCGCGCAGCGTCGATGTCGCCCGCTAACGTCTACCGCTTCTTCCCTTCAAAGCAGGCGATCGACGAGGCAGCCGTGGCGGACCTGTTCGAACAAGTCTCCGCGGCTGCAACGCTGGCGGTTCGCGGCGGCTCCGCTCTGGAGCGTCTAACGGCAGCGTTGAGGGCAATCTCGCAGCTGCACGAACATCGGCTGGAGAACGACAGCAATCGACATGAATTGGTCGTTGCGGCGGTACGCGAGAACTGGCCGGTCGCCCTGTCGCACACAGACCGGATCCGAGGGCTTGTACGCGCGATCATTGCTGCCGGACAGGCGAGCGGCGAGCTGCGACCGGGAAATCCAATGGCCATGACCTGGTGCCTGCTTGAAGCCATGGACGGATATCTCAGCCCGTCGCGGATCAACGCAGCTACCGCTCGGCCCACTTTTGACGAGATGATGGGTTTCTGCGCAGGCGCCCTGCGTCATGCTCCGTGGGGTCAGTCGATTGACCTGGCCGCCGACTTGCGTCCCAAAGCCGTGGCGCAAAGATAGCGAGCGGGCTCTGCAGCTGATTCACGGCCTCCAGTCTGCCTCGCAAGCCGCAAGAAAGAAATTGACCCGTTCGTGCAGGAACGTCGGCAGCTCTTTTCTGAGATCCTTCAGTTCCTCACCCATCAGAGATCTCATGAGCATCGGAAGCAGGATGAGATCCATGAACATCTGCGCGGTTGCAACGCTCCGCTTTGCGCTGAAAGGTCCTTTTGATGAGCGTGCAACCCTCTGCGTTGCCTCGTTCAAGAGCTGCGAAACTGCCCCAGCCGCGCGGTCGCGCGCCGCGTCGTGAACATTTCGGCTCAACTCGGGAAATCGCCGCGCCTCGGCGATCGTTGCGCGCGTGAGGTCCAACGTGTCCTCGACGAATCTCTCGACGATCTCGATGCCGAGATTGGCGAGCTTTTCCTGGATGGTGCGGCCTGCCGGCGTGAACCCCTCGAAATCTGTCAATCCGTTGATGGTCCTGGCCACCACAGCCACGAACAGCGCCTCCTTCCCGGGGAAGTGGGCATAGATGGTCGGCTTGCTGGCAGGAGCCAACTCGGAGATATCGTCGATACTGGCGCTCCGAAAGCCTTTCTCGAGAAAGAGCTGCTGGGCTGCATCGAGAATCCGCGCCTGGACGTCGCCAGCAAGGTCCTTGGGCGGTCTGCCGCGTTTCGGACTTTTGTTCTTTGCCATCGTCATCTCCCAATCACGTGTCTGTGCGCGCCCATTTCCCACTTGACACGCTCGGGCGAGAAATGCAAGAAAACAAAAATATACGGTATAGTTTATTTCTGGCCGCGGGCGGCTCTGATTACCAAGCCTGCGACAGCTTCTCCGGATGACTGGCCTGCGGCCGTGTGCGGGCTCGTTCCCAATCGTCCGGCACAACCTGAGGAGATCGTCGTGACTGTGTGCGGCTCGAATTCGCCAATGATGGAGCAGGGCATTCTGCTCCGCGAATTGAATCACCGGATCAATAGTGGGCTCGCCTCGGCAATCGACCTGGTCTCGGCCGCGGCCGTCCGAGTGGAGGGGGCGGAGGCCAAGCGCGCCTTAAGCGATGTGGTCGAACTGTTGAATGGTCATGCCGACGTGCAGCAGGCGCTCGCAATGCCCAAGGGCAAGGCGCTGATCGACGCCGCGACATACATCCGCATGATGGGTTGCGCCATGCGTCGCGCCTGCCTGGATCGAATGAATATTCGGTTGGCATTCACGACTCAATCTCTCCCGCTTCGGCCGGAGCGCTGCCGGCGGCTTGGACTGATCGTTCATGAGCTCGTCACCAATGCTGCGAGGAATGCCTGCTTTGACGCACGAGACGGACAAATCAAGATCAAGCTGACGCGCACCGGGGCGCTGGTGAATTGCGTCGTCGCGGACAACGGTTCGCGGCGCGGACGGAGCGCTTCGGACCGCGGACTTCGAATCAGCAATGACCTTGCCAAGGATCTAAGCGGTCGGATCGAACGCGGCTTTGGTACGGAGTTCACGTCTGTCATTTTGTCGTTCCCGCTAACGGAGCGTGAGCAACAGGCGAACTGGACGATGGCAATGCGTCAGATGAGACCGCCACGTCCACCGGGAGCTGTCGGTTTTGATGCCTCGGCCACTGGTGCGGGAGCGGACGCTTCAAATCACAGCAGCCGCCCTGTTGCAACTCGATCGAATCCGGAACTGCCTCGCGAGAACCGCTGCGAATTGGGGTCAGTCCGCCAAGCGCCGCCCGATGTGTTGGGCGAGTTGTTGTCACCCTGCCACCGTACGGACTCTCTATGAAACCCCACCGTTCGAACCACACCGACGCCGTTCAAACCAACGGCAGGTTGAAGAGCCTGGTCGGGCTCGCGGCTGCGCTTGTTGCGATCTCCATCAGCGGCTGCACAGATCACGCAGCTGCTCCGGCGGCGCGCGCTGCGATCGTGCGCACGGAAATCGTGCAGCCGCGCGACCGCCAAGTCTCCATCACCCTGACCGGTGAAGTCCAGGCCCGTTTCCGCGCCGACCTCTCGTTCCGCGTCAGCGGACGTGTGCTCGCGCGCTATGTCGATGTCGGCGCCCGCGTTCACGCTGGCGAAGTCCTGGCTCTGCTCGATCCGGCGGAGCAGCAGGCCGACGTCGATGCCGCGACCGCGGCAGTGCTGGCCGCAGAATCTCAGCTACGCGTGGCCAAGGCAACCTTCGAACGGCAGAAGGCGCTGATCGCAAGCGGTTTCACCACGAGGACGGTCTACGATCAGGCGCAGGAAGGATTGCGAACTACGGAAGGTGTGCTTGAAGCGGCAAAAGCGCAGCTCGGAACGTCAAAGGACGCCCTTGGCCATACTGCGTTGCGCGCCGAAGCGGCGGGCGTCATCACCGCGCGAAATCTGGAAGTCGGTCAGGTGGTGCAGGCCGCGCAACCCGTTTTCTCCCTGGCGCAGGACGGGGAACGGGACGCCGTCTTTGACGTCTACGAATCCATCTTCTTTGGCGATCTCGACGGCGGCCGCGTATCGCTGGCGCTTGTCTCCGACGCAGGTGTGACGGCGAACGGGTATGTCAGGGAAGTCTCGCCGGCGATTGATGCGAGGAGCTCGACGATCCGCGTCAAGGTGGCGATCCAGGATCCGCCGGTAGCGATGACGCTTGGAAGCGCCGTCGCAGGAACCGTCAAGGCGAAAGCCCAGCAGCAGATCGCATTGCCCTGGAGTGCATTGATGGCGGCGGGGTCGAAGCCCGCGGTCTGGACCGTCGATCCGGCGACCAAAGCGGCTGCTCTCAAGCCGGTGACAATCGGCGGTTATGAAGCCCGCGAGGTGCTGATCAAGGCGGGTCTCAAGCCCGGCGAGCGCGTCGTGATTGATGGCGGCAAGCTGCTGAGCGTTGGCCAGGCCGTGACGTATGAGGGAGACCGGTCATGAAGAGGCGCGCCATGATGGCAGCCGGCACGTTTGCGTCGGCATTGGCATTGGCTGGATGTCAGCAGGAGGCGAAAGCGCCCGAGCCCGTGCGGCCCGTGCTGTCGATGGTGCTTGAGCCGAGCGGCTCGGACGGCACCGTCGCGGTGGGCGTTGTTGAGCCGCGGTACAAGACCAATCTTGCCTTCCGCGTGCTGGGACGTCTGACTGCACGTCCCGCATACGTTGGGGACTTCGTTAGCGAAGGGCAAACCATCGGCACCATCGATGCGACGGCTCTTGAACTCGCCGTGCGCTTGGCGAAGGCTGAGCTTGCAAAGGCCGAGGCGCAGCTGGCGACCGCAAGGGCGAGGGAGGAACGGCAGCGGACTCTCATCACGAGCGACGCGACGACAAAGCAGACGCTGGACAATGCGGAGCAGGCGCGCGCAGGTGCCGACGCATCGGTGGCGCATGCACAGGCAAACCTCACCAAGGCCATCGAGCAACTTGGCTATGCGCAGCTGAAGGCCGATTTCGCTGGTGTCGTCACTGCGGTGGGGGCGGAGGTCGGACAGGTGGTCTCGCCGGGCCAAAGCGTCGTAACGGTCGCGAGGCCCGACATTAGAGAGGCGGTCGTCGATATCGGGGAAGATTTCCCGGTGCCGCTAGAAGTTGGTCTGCCATTTACGGTCGGCTTACAGCTGCTCCCTGCGGTTGAGGTCGAAGGCAGGATTCGCGAGATCGCGCCGCAAGCCGATCCGGTGACGCGCCTGCGGCGGGTCCGCATCGCAATGAACAATCCACCTGAAAGCTTTCGCCTCGGCGCAACCGTCACGGCGAAGCTCGGCAAAGAGCAAAGCGTGATCTTGCGCCTGCCCGCATCGGCGGTGCTCGCCAGGGACAGCGCCTATTTCGCCTGGGTTGTCGATCAGCCGGCGAACACGGTGTCGCTGCACAAGATCGATCTTGCCACGGACCAGGCGGGAAACCGCGTGATTGGTGGGCTCGCTCCCGGCGCGCGCGTCGTGACTGCCGGAATCCACAGCCTCAAGCAAGGACAGCAAGTCCGTATCGAACAGGATCAGAAGCCATGAAGTCGTTCAACCTTTCCGACTGGGCGCTCGGCCATCGTTCGCTCGTCTGGTATTTCATGATCGCCTTCATGGCGGCAGGTCTTTGGGCGTACCTTCAGCTCGGGCGTCAGGAGGATCCTGATTTCACCATCAAGACCATGGTGATCCAGGCCCAGTGGCCGGGCGCTTCTCCCGAAGAAATGACGCGCCAGGTCACTGACAGGATCGAAAAGAAGCTCGAGGAGCTGGAATCGCTTGACTACACCAAGAGCGTGACGGTTGCCGGCCAGACCACCGTATTCGTCTATCTGCGTGACACGACAAAGGCGGCTGACGTCAAGCCGACCTGGCTCCGGGTTCGCAACATGATCGCGGATATCAAAGGCGAGTTCCCGCAAGGGGTGATCGGGCCGGGCTTCAATGATCGCTTCGGCGACGTCTTCGGCAATGTCTACGCCTTCACCAGCGACGGCCTGACCCAGCGTCAGCTGCGCGACCAGGTCGAGGATATCCGCGCCAAGGTATTGACCGTGCCGGATGTGGGTAAGGTCGACATTCTCGGCGCGCAGGACGAAGTGATCTATCTCGAATTCTCAACCCGGAAGATCGCGGCCCTTGGCCTCGATGTCCGCGCGATCATGGCCTCCCTGCAGGGACAAAACGCGGTCGCGCCGTCCGGGGTATTTCAGGAGGGTCCCGAGCGCATCAGCGTGCGGGTGAACGGCCAATTCACGTCTGAGGCAAGCCTGAAGGCGGTCAATCTGCGCATCAGCGACCGCTTCTTTCCGCTGACCGACGTCGCATCCATCACGCGCGGCTATGCCGATCCGCCCAAGACGTTGTTCAGGTACAACGGCCAACCCGCGATCGGGCTTGCCATCGGCATGAAGTCCAGCGCAAACCTCCTTCACTTCGGCGAGGCGCTGAAGGAGGAGATGTCAAAGGTCATCGCCGACCTGCCGATTGGTGTCGGAGTGCATCTTGTCGCGGATCAGCCGGTGGTGGTCGAACATGCGGTGTCGGGCTTCACGGAAGCGCTATTTGAGGCGGTGATCATCGTTCTCGGCATCAGCTTCCTCAGCCTTGGGATGCGGGCAGGACTTGTCGTTGCGATTGCGATTCCGCTGGTGCTCGCCATCACCTTTGTCGTGATGGCATATGCCGATATTTCCCTGCAGAGAATTTCGCTTGGCGCGTTGATTATCGCGCTAGGCCTACTGGTCGATGACGCCATGATTGCGGTCGAAATGATGGTGGCCAGGCTGGAGGTCGGCGATCCCCTGGAGAAGGCGGCAACCCACGTCTATACGTCGACTGCCTTTCCCATGCTGACGGGAACGCTGGTCACCGTCGCCGGCTTCATCCCGATCGGGCTGAACAGCAGCAATGCCGGCGAGTTCACCTTCACCCTGTTCGTGGTGATTGCGGTGTCTTTAATCGTGTCGTGGATCGTCGCGGTCCTGTTCACGCCCTTGCTCGGCGTCACCATCCTGCCGGCCAAAATGAAAGGCCATCATGAGCAGAAGGGCCGGCTGGCGCAGATGTTCTCGCGCCTGCTACTCGTCTGCATGCACCATCGCTGGATTACTGTCGGCGTGACTGTTGTGGCCTTCTTCCTCGCCCTGTTCGGTATGAAGTTTGTGCCGCAGCAGTTCTTTCCCTCGTCGGACCGCAGCGAACTGGTGATCGACTGGAATTTGCCGCAGAACGCCTCGATTGCGGACACCAATGCGCAGATGGCGCGCTTCGAGCGCGAGCAATTGCAGGGCAATGGTTCGGTCGAACATTGGTCGACCTATGTCGGCATCGGCGCACCGCGTTTCGTGCTGTCATTCGACGTGCAGACGGCGAATACATGGCTCGGCCAAATGGTGGTCGTGACCAAGGGTGGTATCAAGGCCCGCGACCGCGTCAAGGCACAGTTCGAAACCTATTTGAGGAGCACGTTTCCCGGGACCGACACCTACGTCAAGCTGCTCGAGGTCGGCCCGCCCGTGGGACGTCCCGTGCAATACCGCGTGAGCGGACCCGACATCGCAAAGGTGAGGGATCTCGCGCAGAAGCTCGCCGGCATTGTGCGGAGCAGCCCCGATCTCGGCAACGTTGTTTTCGATTGGATGGAGCCTGCGCGTGTCGTCAAAGTCGACGTTCTCCAGGACAAGGCGCGTCAGCTCGGCGTGACGTCGGAAGACATCGCCACAACCTTGAACTCCGTGCTTGAGGGCACGCCCGTCACCCAGATTCGCGACAGCATCTACCTCGTGAATGTCACGGGACGGGCTACCGCGCCAGAGCGCGCCTCGATCGATACGCTGCGGGACCTGCAATTGACCGGGCTCGGCGGTCAATCGGTGCCGCTCGGGGCGGTGGCCAATCTGCGCTACGAGATCGAGCAACCGACGATCTGGCGGCGCGCGCGGATTCCCACGGTCACGCTGAAGGTGGGCATCGTCGACGACGTCCAGCCGAAGACGATCGTAGACCAGCTCGCGCCAAAGGTGGCGGAGTTCGAGAAAGAGTTGCCGGCCGGATATTCGGTGGCAATCGGAGGCTCGGTCGAGGAGAGCGCCAAGAGCCAGGCGCCGATCGTGGCCGTCGTTCCGCTCATGCTCTTCGTCATGGCCACCGTCCTGATGATCCAGCTGCAGAGCTTCCACCGCTTGTTTCTGGTGTTTGCGGTCGCGCCGCTCGCCGTGATCGGTGTCGTCATGGCCATGCTGCCGAGCGGCTCACCTCTCGGCTTCGTTGCCATTCTCGGCGTGCTGGCGCTGATCGGCATCCTGGTCCGAAACTCGGTGATCCTGATTGTGCAGATCGAGGATCTGAGGAAGGAGGGGCGCCGAGCGTGGGACGCCGTGGTGGAAGCGACCGAGCATCGCATGAGGCCGATCCTCCTGACCGCGGCCGCAGCCAGTCTCGCGCTGATTCCGATCGCGCGCGAGATTTTCTGGGGTCCGATGGCTTACGCGATGATGGGCGGCATTATCGTCGGCACGCTGCTGACGCTCTTGTTCCTGCCGGCGCTCTATGTGGCGTGGTTCCGAATCCACCCTGATCACTGCGATGGGCCAACGGCCGAGAGCGTTGTCCCGGCGCACGATACCCATTCGTCGAACTCGACTTTCACGCAGAACGCGCCGGCGCCGGTCCTCGAGACGCAAATCTAGAACGGAGACTATGATGTCCTGGAAAACAATCCTGACGCTGTCCGTCAGCGTGATACTCGCGGCGATTTCGTCGGCGCCAACTGCGGTATTTGCGCAATTCCCTCCGCCTCCTCCAATTCCGGCCGGCGGGCCTCCTCCGATCCCAGCCGGCGGTCCTCCGGCGTTCGCAGGTTCGCCTCCCATGGGATCTGCCGGCGCGCCCCATGTCGGCTTCGGAGGTCCGGCGCCTCGGCTGGGCGCCGGCGCTGTTCCTCGCGGCGATCTCGGGGCGCTTGGCAGCGTCCGTGCCGGCGGTCGTGGCGCACCGGCAGTTGCGAGTTCGGCTCGCTCCGCATCGGTGATTCACAGCCGCTCCGGAGGCTACGGTTACCGCTACGGCGGGTCGCGATACGGTTACCGCGCAGCCTATGCCGCCGGAGCCTACGCGGCTGGAGCCTATACTGGCTATACCTATGGCCGCGGGGATAACTCCGATAGCGGCTGCTACTCCGTCTACAGGCGCCAGAGGCGCTTTCTGGTTTGCGATTAGCCAACACGAACTCGGGCCGGACTGACCTCATCCTGCGAACACTGCGATGGATATTGTAAGCGCTTTGTCTTCGTTGGTGCGCGTGACGGAGACCGGTTCGTTTTCCGCTGTTGCCCGCGAACGGGACGTCAGTAAGGCATCCGTTGCGCGCCAGATTTCCTTCCTCGAGCAGCACTTCGGCGTGCGTCTCCTGCATCGGACGACGCGCAAGCTCAGCCTGACCGATGATGGGCAGATGCTGCTCGGCCTTGCCAGGCCCGTCCTGGACGGCGTCGAGAACATGGAGGCTGCCCTGGGAAAGCAGAGCGCCTCACCGGTCGGGCTGGTGCGGGTGGGCATCATGGTGGCCGCGGGTCATTTCCTGGCGCCGCGGCTGCCGGCTCTGCTTGCCACCCGGTCCGGGCTCAAGGTCGAGCTGGTGGTGAGCGACACCTTTGGCGACATGATCGAGGACCGCCTCGATCTCGCCATGCGGGTGGGCGAGATCACGGATGCATCGGTCATCGCTCGGCGCATCGGAGTTGCCGCGCGGGTGGTCGTCGCGGCGCCGGGCTACATTGAACGGCACGGGCGACCGTCGAATCCGGCCGAGCTCGCAAACCACAGCTGCATTGTGCACGATGTTGGATCCGACTCCGATGTGTGGAAGTTTGCCGGGCCGGAGGGCGCTCAAGACGTCCGGGTCTCCGGCGGGATCCTCGCTAACGACGGCAGCGCAGTGCATCTGGCTGCGCGCGCCGGCTACGGCATCGCCTTTCTTCCGCTCGTTCAGGTGGTCGACGACCTCCGCAAAGGCGATCTGGTTCGCGTCTTGAGCGACTATCCCTCGCCGGGACTGCCATTCAGCCTCGTCTATTCCTCGCGACGACACCTGGCGCCGCGCACGCGCGTGGTCATGGAGTTCATTGTCGAGGAAGTGCGCCGGATGCGCGCCACGCTCTCTGCGTCCTCCGAAGAGACGATCCTGTGACAGACTCACGCAAAGCTCGCGAGAGCATTGTTGCGGACCGAGTTCTCGCTCGTGAAGCATTCGGTCGATTGGCTCGAATTGCGCGACAGTCCTTTTCGCGCCGTCCGCTTTTTCAGAATCTGCCGACGCGATAGCTTTCCGTCGGTCTCAGCACCAAACGCAAAGTACGGAGAACAAAATGAAGAAGATTTTCGCTTTCGGCGCCATCGCCGTTGCCACAATGGCCGGCTCAGCCCTCCTGATCACCGCCGAGCCGGCCGCGGCAAAGGACTACGAATTCTGCCGATATGATCATTCGTCGGGCATGAATTCTTGCGGCTTCGACACCATGGAGCAGTGTGTCGCCATGATGTCCGGTCGCGGCGGGAGCTGCAACCGCAATCCCCTTCTGGCCGACGCGAACGCCTCCTACGCTCACGCTCCGAAGCGCCGCGGCCCTGCGCATCGTTAACGCTCGGATTACGGGAACCGGTTCTGGCGCGATTTTCGCGCCAGAATTGCCCGATGCGGCCCTTGCGATTCGAAGCACGTTTTCATTCAAGCAGATTTGCCCGTCATTGAGCTCAAATGTCATCTCGTCGCAACAGGATCGCCATTTTTATTGACGGACCAAATCTCCATGCGACGAGCAAAACGATCGGTTTCGATGTTGATTTCAGGCGGCTTCTCACCGAATTCGGGAGCCGCGGCTCGCTGCTGCGCGCGTTCTACTACTCGGCCATCATCGAGGATCAGGAGTATTCGTCGGTTCGACCTCTGATCGATTGGCTCGACTACAACGGATACACGGTAGTCACAAAGCCGACCAAGGAGTTCATCGATGCCAGCGGCCGACGCAAGGCCAAAGCCAATATGCATATCGAGCTCACGGTCAACGCTATGGAGTTGGCGGCTTGCGTTGACGAGATGATCCTGTTTTCCGGTGACGGTGACTTTCGATCGCTTGTCGAAGCCATCCAGCGCCGCGGCGTTCGCGTGACAGTCGTGTCGTCAATTGCCTGTCAACCGGCCATGGCCGCAGACGAGTTGCGCCGGCAGGCCGACGACTTCATCGACATCAAGCTACTACAACAGAGAATCGGCCGCACTCCTGTCGAGCGTGCGTGGTCGGAATCCGGCGACGATAGACGAACGAGCGACGCTCTTGAGCGCTCCGGCCCAGGCGGTGCTTGAATGCATGCTGGACAAGCACGAGGTTGTGAACGTGCTTTCTTGACACGTCGGGCTACCTGTGTTTTATCAAACTATACGGTATAGTTTATTAAAGCGAACCCGGCTTGTTACTTCCTGGATCGGACAGAACACAGGCTTAGGGAGTCGCCAATCGAGAGCACACGAGCCATGAACTTTCAGTTTCGACCGCACCTCGCAACCGCCGACCGGCGTCTGCCATTCGACTGCATAGCGTTGCTCTTACAAGGCGGCGGCGCTCTGGGGGCATACCAGGGAGGCGTCTACGAGGCCTTGGCCGAAGCCAACATCCATCCGGATTGGATTGCGGGCATTTCGATTGGAGCGATCAACGCCGCGATTATTGCGGGCAATCCGCCCGAATCCCGGGTTGACCGGCTTCGCGAGTTTTGGACGCAGGTGACGTCGGACGCGGCTTGGCATTGGTCAGGCAAGCCGTTCGCCGATTTGATGAACAGCGATCATACGCGCAATTTTCTCAATCAGATGAATGCGAGCTTCGCGGCGGTGTTTGGCGCAAGCGGATTTTTTTCTGCGCGGCCACTGGCGCCATGGCTACAAGCGGGTGGAACGCTTGCCGCCACGAGCATCTACGACACGAGCGCGCTAAAGACGACACTGGAGCGGCTCGTCGATTTCGATCGTCTCAACGCCGGTATGACGCGGTTCAGCGCAGGTGCCGTCAATGTAAGGACCGGCAATATGGTCTATTTTGACAGTGCCACCCATAAGATTCGACCCGAGCATATCCTGGCGAGTGGCGCGCTGCCGCCGGGCTTTCCGGCGGTCGAAATCGATGGCGAACATTACTGGGATGGCGGCCTCGTATCCAACACGCCGTTGCAGTGGGTGATCGAGTGTGGCGCCCGGCAGGACACGCTTGTGTTTCAGGTCGATCTCTGGAGCGCGCGCGGCCAGATTCCGCGCAATATGGCCGACGTCGTTACGCGTCAAAAGGAGATTCAATACTCGAGCCGCACCCGAGCAAGCACAGACCAGTTCAAGAGCTTGCACCGACTGCAGCGAGAGCTGGCGGCTCTCTTGAGCAGGCTGCCTGAAAATCTGCTCGAGCATGAGGACGTCAGGCCGCTCAAGACGGCTGCCTCTCACAACGTGCACAACCTCGTCCATCTAATCTATCGCGCGCGGGGCTACGAAGGCCACTCCAAGGACTACGAGTTTTCCCGCCTCTCGATGCAGGATCATTGGCGCGCCGGTTATCACGACGCGTTGCGCACCCTTCGTCATCCCGAGGTGCTGGCCCGCCCGACCAGTCCGGACGGCGTCTCCACGTTCGATCTTGAGCAGGATGGTCGCGAGTAGGTCAAGCCGGTCATTCCAGTCACAGGAGAATAGAATGCGCGAGAGTGAAGTCGTGAGGCGGGCGTTCGCGATGCCGCTCACCAATCCGGCCTATCCCCCGGGGCCGTATCGCTTCGTGAACCGTGAATACCTGATCATTACCTATCGCACTGATCCGGCGAAGCTGCGATCGGTTATTCCGGCACCGCTGGAATTTGATGAACGCGAGGCGCTGGTCAAGTACGAATTCATCCGCATGCCGGATTCCAGTGGTTTTGGCGACTACACCGAGAGCGGCCAAGTCATCCCGGTATCGTTCCGTGGTCGCAGGGGCGGCTACACTCACTCCATGTTCCTGAACGATGAGGGACCGATCGCCGGCGGCCGGGAGCTCTGGGGCTTTCCGAAAAAGCTAGGTCAGCCGAGATTGCAAACCGAGGTCGACACCCTCATCGGCACTCTGGATTACGGTCCGTTGCGGGTCGCAACCGGCACGATGGGATACAAGCACCGCGAAGCCGACCTGGCGCAAGTCAAGGCCGCACTCGAAGAGCCGAACTTCCTTCTCAAGATCATTCCGCACGTCGACGGCAATCCGCGCATCTGTGAGCTCGTCGAATATCACCTTGAGCAAGTTGTCTTGAAAGGGGCCTGGAGCGGGCCCGCGGCTCTCTCGCTGACGCCTCACGCCCTGGCTCCCGTGGCCGATTTACCGGTTCTCGAGATCGTATCCGCAGCTCACATCCGCGCAGACCTTACCCTAGGGCTCGGCAAGGTCGTTCACGACTATCTGCAACAGCCGATCCGACGCCCGCTCCGGAGCTATGAGAGAGCCCTGGTCACATGATGGACGACCGCGATCCACTGCGCGAGCCAGCAACACCTGCGGTGACGAGCCGTAAGACCGTCACAGATCAACAAGGAAAAGCGAAATGGGTATTCTGAAAGGCAAGGTCGCGGTTGTGACCGGCTCGACGAGCGGCATCGGCCTCGCGTATGCGCGGGCTTTCGCAGGCGCAGGCGCCAACATCGTGCTCAATGGAATGGATGCACCGGCCGATATAGAGAAGGAGCGATCTGCCATCGAGAGCGATTTCGGGGTGAAAGCCGTCTATTCGCCTGCGGACATGGCCAAGCCGAACGAAATCGCCGAGCTTATCACGCTCGGGGAGGAGACCTTCGGCAGCGTGGATGTCCTCGTGAACAATGCCGGCGTCCAGCACGTCGCCCCTATCGAGGAGTTTCCGGTCGACAAGTGGAATGCGATCATTGCGATCAACCTGTCCTCCGCCTTCCACACCATCCGTGCCGCCGTGCCCGGCATGAAGAGGCGCGGCTGGGGCCGGATCATCACCACGGCCTCGGCGCATTCGCTGGTCGCTTCTCCCTTCAAATCGGCTTACGTCGCGGCCAAGCATGGCATCGTGGGTCTCACCAAAACGGTGGCGCTGGAACTAGCCAGGTCGAAGATCACCTGTAACTGCATCAGCCCCGGCTACGTCTGGACGCCGCTGGTGGAGAGGCAAATTCCGAACACGATGAAGGCACGTAACATGAGAAGAGACCAGGTAATCAGCGACGTCCTGCTCGCGGCGCAGCCGACGAAGGAATTCGTCACGGTCGAGCAGGTGGCTTCGCTGGCGCTGTTCCTGTGCAGCCAAGACGCCGCGCAGATCACCGGCGCCAACCTCTCTATCGACGGCGGCTGGACGGCCGCGTAGGGCCCGCCGAAATGCGCACTGGCTCTTGAAACGTACGGTGAAAGAAGGTGGTCGACGAACAGCTACGATAGGCCAAGCGAAGACCCAACACCGACGACTGCTGCCTTACTGAACATCAACCAATTCCTCTGGAGAGAATCATGAACAAGCGACTGATCGCGAATGTCATTGGCTGTGCCTGCCTTACCCTGGCGACGGTTGCCGAAGCCCGAACCTCTTACGACGGTCCCTGGGATCTCGTCTTCGTTACACAACGCGGAAGCTGCGATCCGACCTACAGTTTCTCAGTGAACATAAACGACGGCGTTGTGACGCATCCCAATCTGGTGAAGTTCAGAGGGCATGTCGGAAGATCGGGCGCGGTTCGCGCGTCGGTGACGGTCCACGACAAATACGCATCAGGGTCGGGAAGGCTGACGCGAGACGCCGGCCGCGGGATCTGGAGCGGCCACGCAGGAGGTGGGCGCTGCTCGGGATATTGGACCGCGCAACGAAACAATTAGGACGCAATCGCCGGGATTAGCCCCTTGAAAACGCGACGGTTCTACTGCTGCTCGCTACGAGGCGCCTCAGCAATCTTGAGCATCGCATGCGGCGTGGGGCCGAATGGTTCATCGGCGACATGATGCTGTTTCCTTGTGCCCGCGGGCCTTGCTGTGCCGGATCACCTCGAACTCCTCGGCTTGAAGTACGCTCGCGGTGATGGGCGTGACCGGGCAGACTACACCTCGGTTGTCGAAGGAGAAGAACCAGCGCCGGCTCGCCTCATTCCAGAATGATCAGCATCAAGAGCTTAGCCAAATGCACGTGAAGGTCTGAATCTCCCGCACTCGCGCGTCGGCGTGATCAGGTGCACGCGACAAGTCCGCGATTTTCGTGGGGTGAAGGTCGAAGTCCTCGACCTGTTTGTCGCGGTGGGGGGCTCGGCGGTCCGTTTCGGCGCTTCTCCGCCCTCTGCGGCGCGTCTTCGCTCTGGACGTTCTGGTCAATTTGACTTAATGAGCAGTTGAACCCTCGAGTCGCAAGCGCATGGCCAACATCGATCCGATCCGCCGCGCGGAAATCGGCCGCGAGAAGCGGGCGAGGACCCGCGCCCAGCTCGTTGCTGCCGCGAATGCGCTGTTCGCGCGCCAAGCGGTGGAATCGGTCACGGTCGACGACGTGGTACGGGAAGCGGGGGTCGCCAAGGGGACGTTCTACGTTCACTTCAAGGACCTGCCTGAATTGACGGCTGCCGTGGCTGACGAGTTGGTCAAGGCGATCGACAATCTGCTGCAGCCGATCCGGCTCTCAATCGATGACCCGGCGCTCCG
This sequence comes from Bradyrhizobium sp. AUGA SZCCT0283, assembly GCF_018130385.1. Lineage (GTDB taxonomy): Bacteria > Pseudomonadota > Alphaproteobacteria > Rhizobiales > Xanthobacteraceae > Bradyrhizobium. The sequence goes on from NZ_JAFCLU010000010.1 coordinate 110,481, forward strand.
CATTGCCTACGGCTGTAGCTGCTTCATCGATCGGGCGCTCGCCGATCCTGGTTGGGCCGGAGTGGCGGCGCGGATGGCGGCAGGTACGGCGACTGTCGGCGAGGTCGCGCGTCGGCGTCTGCTGGAAGACATCAAGCGGTACGTGAAGAGTTCGCCCCACGGTGGCGCCATGAGCGCCGGGCTCGCTCTGGAGGTTGTGGTCGGCATCATGCTCCAGGTGCTCGCTGCCATTGCAGAGCGTCGTTTGTCGTCTCGCGATCGCGAGGGTGCGATTGCGGCGATTCTCCGGGCGATCGGTCTCGACGCGCAGCAGGTAAAGTCCGTGCTGACGCGCCTGCCAGTGCAAGCGGACGCCGCACGATCCGGCTTGCCCGCGAGGGCCGCGAAGCCGCGGCGGCGGATTGTCGGCGGTACCGCGTAAACTTAGATCCCTCATCCAACACTCATGGCCCGACGATCTCAGTCGCCTGTTCGCCGAGATCGACCGCCCCGTCGCGGCTGCGGATCCGTGCCGTGATCCGGTCACCCGGTTTGAGATATTGCGGCCGACGCGCCTGTCCGTTGAGGAACAGCTTCCACAGCACGCGCTCCGGCAGGACCTGCAGCAGCCGGCGCAGCGGCGGCGGCGGCACCCGCAGCGCGCAACCGTTCGGCGTGCCGGTCAAGAGCACGTCGCCGGGAAGGATGTTGGCGAAGGTCGACAGCTCGGAGATCGTCTCGGCGGGCTTGAACACGAGGTTGGCGGTGGTGTCGCGCTGCCGCGGCGCGCCGTCGACATCGAGCTCGAGCGCGAGGTCGTCGATGCGGGGAAACTCGTCGCGTTCCAGCACCGTGAGCCACGGGCCGATCGGGCAGAAGCCGCGGTAGCTCTTGCCCTTGAAGAACTGGGTCTGTGGCAGCTGCACGTCACGGGCGCTGAGATCGTTGGCGATGGCGATTGCGAACACGTAGTCGGGCAGCGTTTCGCGGGTCACCGTGACGGGCGACGAGATCGGCCGGCGGAATACCAGCGCGAGCTCGATCTCGTAGTCCAGCAATTTCACGTGCGCGGGACGCGTGACCTTCTCGCGGCCCGAGCAGACCGAGGCGTCGGCCTTGGTGAAGAACATGTTGAACAGCTTGGCATCGGGATCCATTCCTGATTCGACCATGTGCTGGCGGTAATTGGCGCCCTGGCAATACAGCCGACATGGCGTCGTCACGGGCGCCAAGATCTCCACCGAAGCGATGGCGATGCGCGCGCCGCGGCTGCAGGCCGCACGCCAATCGGCCTCGCCCTGTTCGATCAGGGCTGCCGTGGTCGGATAGTCGTCTGAGAGAGGAGCGATCTCCGCACCCGTTACCACGCCCCAACGCGGGCCGTTACCTGCTTCGAAACGCACCAGATTGGTCGCCACTCGATCCTCCATTGCCTTGTGTTGCCGGATCCCGTTCGCGATTCTGCTGTTCTTACAGCAGCTTGGCGCGCATTCCGGGTATGACCGAAATCTCGTATTGACGATTTAGTCGTTTTGACTATCATGTTCAAAAATATTTGTCGACCCGGTCGACGGTCAGGCGAGGAAGTCTCATGGTTGTGGAAAGCATCGCGGCGCGGGCGCCGCTCCGTGAAGTCGAGGTTGCCGTCGTCGGCGCCGGGCCGGTTGGGCTTATGGTGGCGAACCTGCTCGGCATCGCCGGGGTGCAGGTCGCGGTGCTGGAGGCCAACGAGGGGCTGCTCGGTCTGCCGCGGGCCATCGCCTACGATGCGGAAACCCTCCGCCTCTTCGCACAGATTGGACTGCTCAACGAGATCAAGCCCGGACTCATTCAGAACCCCCATGTCCGCCATCTCAATCCGCGCGGTCGCGTGCTGATGCAGGCGGACCCTCCGGCCTGCGGGCCGTATGGCCACTCGTCGCTGGGCACGTTCTACCAGCCGGAATTTGAGCGGGTTCTGCTCAGGGGGCTGGCGCGGTTCGACAATGTCAGGGTGCTGTTTGGGCACACCGTCACTAATCTGGTGCAGAGTCGCGACGAGGCCGTGCTGTCGATCGCCACCCGCCAGGGCGCGAGCACGCTGCGGGCGAAATTCGTCGCTGGCTGCGACGGCGGCACGAGTCGGGTCCGCGATCTGCTCGGCGCGAGACTCGTCGGCTCCACCTATACGCAGCGCTGGCTGGTGGTCGACGCCATCGTCAAGGGTCACGACGTCAAGCAGATCAGCTTCTACTGCGACCCGGGCCGTCCGCGCGTCGAACTGCCGGCGGTGGGCGATCGCGTGCGCTGGGAATTCATGCAGCTTCCGGGCGAGACCGAGGAGCAGTTGAAGAACGACGGGCGGATCATGGCACTGATCGCCGAGAACACGCGCTATCGCGAGGTTCGGATCGAGCGCAAGGCCGTGTACACCTTCCATGCCCGGGTCGCCGACCGCTGGCGCAACGGCCGCGGATTTCTGGCCGGCGACGCCGCGCACCTGATGCCGCCCTTCGCCGGCCAGGGCATGAACGGCGGCATGAAGGACGCGGCCAATCTGGCCTGGAAGCTTTCGGCCGTGCTCAAGGGACTCGCTGCTGAGACGATCCTCGACAGCTACGAGCCGGAACGCGCGCCGGTGGTGCGCAAGATGGTCGAGGTGTCGCGCCGGCTCGGTGCCGTGATTATGCCGACCAGCCGCGGCGCTGCCGCGCTGCGCGACGGTATCTTCGCCTGCCTAAACATGTCGCGCGCCTTCCGCGACTTCATCGGCCGCGGTGGCGTGGTGCCGCCGCCGGCAATTGGCCGCAGTGCGTTGACCGGGGTGGGGAGCGATGCTGTGATCGGCCAGATGCTGCCGCAGCCCAGCGTCAAGACGCCGGACGGCTCGTTCCCCCTCGATACGTTTCAGGCGTGCCATCAGTGGCTCGTGCTCGGCATCGGCGTCGATCCGGCGGCGCTGCTCTCCGCGCGCGATCTCGCCATCCTCGATAGGCTCGATGCGCGATTCGTCTGCCTGAACGGCCGCCGCGACAAGCCGCGGACGCTCGAATTGCGATGCGACGACTCCGTGTTCGATGCCTGGGCGAAGCGCTACGCGGTTCGCGCGGTGCTCGTGCGGCCCGACCGCTTCATCGCTGACCGGCTCGATCCGCGCGGGCGCGATCTGCCGGTGCTCACCCCGTTTGCGCATGCGTGCGGCGTCACCGCGCCGCCGATCGCAGCCTGAATTCAAGGAGGCCAGATGTCCATCAACCTGTTGCTCAAGAGCGGTCCCGGCAGCGTCGAGTTGCCGCGCAGTTCCTCGCCCGTCGTGAAGGCGAACCAACTCCTGTATGCGCATTTTGAGCGCCCCGATCTCGACGCCGCGGAGCGGTACCTCATCGACTTCGGCCTCGTGCGTGCCGCGCGGACCGAGAAAGAATTGTTGATGCGGGGGACCGGGCCGGCACCGTATATCTACCGCGCCACTCTGGGGAGGAACGCCCGCTTCCTAGGCATCGGCCTTTCGGTCGCGATGGCCGAGAATCTCGATACGCTGGCCCGGAAGTTCGGCGGTCGCGTCGAGCGCGCCGACGGGCCGGGAGGGGGCTCGGTCGTGCACCTGCGCGATCCGGAAGGCGTCGCGGTTCACGTCCACCATGGCTTCACCCCGAGCGAGCCGCTGCCGGTGCGCCCGCAGATCCTTCACAATGCGCCGGGCCAGACCGTTCGCGTCAATGACACCCAGCGGCCGAAGCTCGAGCCGCCGCAGGTCACCAAGCTCGGCCATCTGGTGCTGGAGACGCCCAATTTCAACCGCAGTGTGCGCTGGTACATGGACACGTTTGGGTTCATCCCGTCTGACGTGATGTGCCTAGCTGACGGCACGCCGGTAGGTTCGTTCACACGGCTCGATCGCGGCAACGAGCCGACCGACCACCATACGATCTTCGTCGCCATGGGGATGGAGTCGAACGTCGACCATGTGGCGTTCGAGGTCGTCGATCTCGATGCCGTGGAGATGGGCCAGCAGGTGCTGATGGCGAAACGCTATCGCCACGCCTGGGGAGTGGGCCGTCACCTGCTCGGCAGCCAGATCTTCGACTACTGGCGCGACCCCTGGGGCCAGAAGCACGAGCACTACGCCGACGGCGACCTGTTCGACGCGGCGCAGCCCGCAGGCTACCACCTGATGGACCGCGAGGGTCTCTACCAGTGGGGGCCGGACCTGCCCGACGACTTTATCGACACCCGCATGACACCGGGACGGCTCTGGCGGGTGCTGAAGCTCGCGATCAAGGACAAGGCGCGGGTGAAGGTGTTGGTGGCACTCAAGAACAGCATGGCGGCCAGGGGCCGGCAGTGGCAGCGCTGAATCCGCATCAGCTCATCCCTCTCACGACTGCAGGCGAAAGGCGTCCAATGCCGGTGCGAGATATTGCCGATATTCAGAGAATCGAGGCCGAGCCTCTTGCGACGCGGAGCTTGCCGCGATCAACCTACGAGGTGTTCACGGCGAGTGCACAGCGCTGGCCGGACCGCAAGGCGCTGTCGTTCTTTCCGACTGCGGACGCCTATCAGCGTGCTTCGACCTGGACCTACGCAGAGCTTCTGGCGGAGATCACCCGGGCCGCGAACGCGCTTCACGCCTTCGGCGTCAGCGTGGATCATCCGGTCGCTTATGTGCTGCCGAACCTGCCCGAAACCCACTTCACGATCTGGGGCGGCGAGGCGGCCGGGGTGGTGCTCGCGGTCAATCCGCTGCTCGAGCCTGATCTGATCGTGGAGATCCTTCGCGCGGCCAAGGTGCGGGTGCTGGTGACGCTCGCGCCGTTTCCCGGCGCCGAACTGTGGAGCAAGCTTGCGCCGCACCTTTCGGCGCTCCCGGAGCTTCGTGTGGTCGCGCTGGTCGACGTCATGGATTATCTCGGAGGCAAAGGGAGGACGTCGGTGGCGGCCGCAGCGGCCGGCGTGCCCGACCGCAAATTTGAGATAGTGGATTTCCGCGCGGCGATGCAGGGCCAGCCGGCCGATCGCCTGGTCGCGCCGCGGACGATCACCGAACATTCCGTCTCGTCTTACTTCTGCACCGGTGGCACGACAGGCGCGCCGAAGATAGCGGTGCGCACGCACGGCAACGAGATCTTCGATGCCTGGGCCGCGGCGCAAATGTTCGGCGAGCGCGAGGAGCCGCGGACCTATTTATGCGGCCTGCCGCTGTTTCACGTCAACGCGCAGCTCGCCACCGGCCTGTTGCCGTGGATGCACGGCCATCACGTGCTGCTCGCCTCTCCCGAAGGCTACCGCGGCAAGAACCTGATCGCGCGCTTCTGGGAGATCGCGGCGCACTACCGCATTGCGACATTCTCCGGTGTGCCGACGATCTATGCCGCCCTGCTCGAAGCGCCGATCGGCGACAACGACATCTCCAGCCTCGAATACGCGATCTGCGGCGCGGCGCCCATGCCGGCCAAGCTGATCGAGGCGTTCGAAGCGAAGACCGGTCTCAAGATCGTCGAGGGCTATGGGCTGACCGAGGGCACCTGCGTCTCCTGCCTCAATCCGCCGGAGGGCAAGCGTCGCGCCGGGTCGATCGGCCTGCGCCTGCCATACCAGCAGGTGCGCGTCGTCATCCTCGATGACGCCGGGAGCTTCCTGCGAATGGCGGATGTCGACGAGATCGGTACCATCGCCATCACGGGGCCCAACGTGTTCGCGGGCTATCTCGATCCGCAGCAGAACACAGATCTGTGGATCGATATTGAAGGCACGCGCTGGCTCAATACCGGCGATCTCGGGCGGCAGGATGGTTTGGGCTATTTCTGGCTGGCCGGCCGGCGCAAGGAGCTGATCATCAGGGGCGGGCACAACATCGATCCGAAGCTGATCGAGGATGCGCTGTCCAAACACCCGGCCGTGGCGATGGCGGCCGCCGTCGGCAGCCCCGACGCCTATGTGGGCGAGGTCCCTGTCGCCTATGTGCAGCCCAAGCCCGGCGTTGCCGTCAGCGACCAGGAGCTGATGGATTTCGCCGCTGCCCACGTTCCCGAGCGAGCGGCGATCCCGAAGCACGTGAAGATCATGCCGTCGCTGCCAGTGACCGGGATCGGCAAGATCTTCAAGCCGGCCCTCCAGCAACGTGAGATTGAGGCCGCTGTTCGCGGCGAGGCGCAGAATGTGGGCGCAACCATCGTCGACTTGGCATTCGAACGCAGCCCCCGGCTGGGACAAGTCGTGCGCGTCCGCGCCGACAAAGGGACCGCGGCTCTGCGCGCAGCGCTGGAGCGCTATGCCTTCAAGTTCGAAGTGCAGGACTAGCGCTGCGGCCGGCGTGTTTGGCGAATTGATCGTGCAGTGAGAGTGTCCGGAAACTTCGGGAAGGCGGCAAGATGATAACGAATGCGACAGGTGTCACCCTGGTGTGTCTCGGGCCGAGTAGTGGCTTCGAGGTCCGATCGGTCCTCCGGCGCAGGCCGGCCGCCGGCGAGATCGAGGTCGCCGTCGCTGCGGCATCGGTCAATCCCATCGATGTGCGGCGCGCGCAAGGCTACGGCCGGCGATTGCTGTCGCTTGTCGGGGCAGGTCGGTTTCCGATGGTACTCGGCAATGATTTTGCCGGCACGGTGACGGCGCTCGGCGACAATGTCGACGCCTTCAAGATCGGCGATCGGGTCTACGGCGTGAAGCCGCCATCGACCGAGGGGGCTCACGCGAGCCACGTCCTGGTCAAGGCCGCGCATGTGCTGCCGGCGCGCGCGGGGCAGGACCTCCAGGCCCTCGCGGCACTTCCGTACAGCTTCGTGACCATGTGGCTTGCGGTGCGGGGCGCTGGATTGACCCGGCAGAATGCCGCCGGAAGACGAGTGCTCGTCCATGGCGCGGCCGGTGGCCTCGGGACCTTGGCCCTCCAGATGATGTCCGCATGGGGGGCCAGCGTCACGGCGATCGCGCGGCCGCCCGACTTCGCCGCCTGCCAGGAGGCTGGCGCGCTCGAGGTGGTGGACAGCAGCAGCAAGCCGTTCGCGACGCTGTCACGGACGTTCGACGCCACGCTCAACTTTGCAACCTGGGACGATGATCTGGCGCTCATGGGCGTTCTGCGCGACGGCGCGCTCGGCCATGCCACCGCGGTGCATCCGCTGCTCGCAAATTTCGACGAGCTCGGCTGGGTACGCGGTGTTCTAAAGACGCTCTCCGACAAGCGCCGCCATCGCGCCGCCTTGCCGAAGAATGCACGCTATGCATGGACTGTCTTCAAGCCCGAGACACCCGCCCTGCAAGAGTTGCGCGAACTCGTCGAGCAGCAGCGCGTTGGACTGCCCATCGCCATACAGGAATCTCTGGCCGGAGCCGCCCAGGCCTTCGATCACGTGAAGAAGGGCCGGCGGGGACGCGCGCTGATCCTGCCGGGGTGACGTGCCGACTTGGCGGGCACGACCATGAGTCTAAGCTTTTTGGCGGGCAACAAGGCGATTCGCGTGTTCCGCTCGGTGCTGATTGCCATCTTCATCCTGGCGTAGTCCTGCTCAATTCGGAAGCATGACCTGCGCCTTGACCGCAAAGACGCTCATCCGCCATGATTCAAAGCTTGATCCGTTCCAGTTTGGGCGGCTGACCGGCGCGCTGCTTCTTGTGTCCGATCAGCCAATGATCCCCGAGGGGGTGAAGACCGAAGCGTCGGATCAGGTGGTGACCACATTTGATCACGGCGTCGGGTCTCCGATGAGGCAGCGCTCTTGCCCAATTCTCGGCCGCGCTGGCTACGCGCAGAAGCTGCGAGAAACACGGTCGTCGCCCGCTTTGATCCACAATTCCAGCATGAATCAAGCGGCAAACGTCCTTCATTTCTGCTATTATTAAACCATGACGATCGGGATTACCGGACCCGAACGGAAGGTGCCAAGGCAAAGCGCCGTGGTCGGGCTCATCATTGCGGCTGTCTTCGTTGGGATTTGCCTGATCCTGCTCTCGCTCACGAGCGACTTTCTGGTTGACTGGCTGTGGTTTTCCGCGATCGGTTATCCGCAGGTTTTCTGGACGACGATCAGCGTCAAAGCCGTCGTTCTTTTTGCAGTCTGGACCGGGACTGCGGTCGTCCTTTGGTTGAACGGATGGCTCGCGGTGCGCTTTGCCCGACGGCGGCCTACGCAATCTGTCGCGGCCTTCGTGTGGAATCTTGCGGGCAATGTGCCGCCGCCCGACCTGCTGGCGGTCGTGCGCGATCGGCTGCCATGGTCCCGGGTCATCGCGGGCGGCGCAGGTTTGCTCGCGCTGCTGGTTGCCGCGACGGAAGCGGGCAATTGGGGCACCATCCTGCAGTTTTTCTATCACGTTCCCTACGGCGCCGACGATCCGCTCTTCAACAAGGACATCAGTTTCTATCTCTTCGTGCTGCCGGTCTATGTCCTCGTCAAAAACTGGATGCTGCTCACACTCGTTCTGAGCGCGCTTTTCGCCGCAGCGATCTACTGGGTGCACGGCGACATCGAATACGACGTGCAGCACCGTTCAATGTCCCCGACAGTGATTGCTCACGGCTCGGCGTTGCTTGCTCTCCTCTTCGTCGTGAAGGCCTGGTCGTACGTTCTCGACCGTTATCTGCTGCTCTATGGCGACAATGGCGTCGTCGTTGGCGCCAGTTACACCGATGTGCATGTGGGGCTGCCGGGCCTGTGGCTAATGATCGGGCTGTCGATCATTGCGGCGTTTGCTGCGTTGGCAAACCTCCGGGTGAGGACCTACCGGCTGCCTGCCGCCGCGGTCATGCTTGTCGTCGTCGGCTCTTTCGTGCTGTCCGGCGTGGCTCCCGTGCTGTTCCGGCAGTTCTTCGTCAAACCAAGCGAGTTGGAACTGGAGAAGCCCTATATCCAGCGCAACATCGCGCTCACCCGGCAGGCATACAATCTCGACAAGATTGCAGCCAAGCCCTTTGCCGCCGAACAGAAGCTTACGTTCAAGACGCTCGACGCCAACAAGGCGACGATCGAGAATATCAGGCTGTGGGACTGGCTGCCCTTGTCGGACACCTACGCGCAGCTGCAAGAGATCCGCACTTACTATAAATTCCATGATGTTGACGTTGATCGCTATTGGCTCGATGGCTCCTACCAAAGCGTAATGATCTCGGCCCGCGAACTGCGTCCCTCCTTGCTGCCGCCGAATGCCCAGACGTGGGTCAACCGCCACGTGCTGTTTACTCACGGCACCGGCGCGGTGATGAGCCCGGTCACTCGCAAGAGCAGTGAGGGGCTGCCATTCTTTTATTTGCGCGACATACCTCCTGTTGCGGACGGAGGTCCCCAGATCCGCGAACCGCGCATCTACTACGGCGAAGAGCACGACAGCTACGTCATCGTCAAAGGGAGCACACCTGAGTTCGACTATCCAAAGGGAAAGGACAATGTCTACGCGGCCTATGACGGCACCGGTGGCGTTCCGATCGGATCGATGGTGAGGAGAGGCCTGTTTGCTTATTACTTCAACGACCCGAATCTGCTGCTTTCAAGCTACATCACCGCCGACAGCCGGCTCATGATCCGCCGCAATATCCAGCAACGGGTGGGAACGATTGCTCCCTTCCTCAGGCTCGATCACGATCCTTATCTGGTCATCAGCGATGGGCGGATGTTCTGGATGCAGGACGCCTATACGGTGAGTTCCTATTTCCCCTATGCACAGCCGGCGCAAGAGCTGGACCTCAACTACATTCGCAATTCAGTGAAGGTTATCGTCGATGCCTATAACGGAACCGTCGACTTTTATCTGATCGACACCGGTGACCCGATCGCCGCAACCTTCCAGCGCATCTTTCCGGGCTTGTTCAAGCCGTTCGCTTCTATGCCGGCCGACCTGCAGAGGCACATTCGCTATCCGGAGGACCTGTTCCTGATTCAGGCGCGGCTGTATCAGACTTACCACATGGAGGCGGCTGACGTTTTCTATAATCGCGAGGATCTCTGGCAGTTTCCGCGTCAGCCGGGCGGCGGCGGCGTTGCAACGATGGCCCCCTACTACATCATCATGCGGCTACCCGGCGAGCCGCAGGCCGAGTTCTTCCTCATGCTTCCGATGGTGCCTAGCCGCCGCGACAACATGATCGCGTGGCTCGCCGCGCGCTGCGACGCGCCCGACTACGGCAAGCTGATCGTCTACGAGTTTCCCAAGGAGAAGCTCGTCTATGGACCATTCCAGATCGAAGCGCGGATCAATCAGAGTACCGAGATATCGCAACAAATTACGCTGTGGAATCAGATGGGCTCGCGTGTGATACGCGGTGCGAACTTGCTTGTGATCCCGATCGAGAACTCGATCCTTTATGTAACGCCGCTCTACCTGCGAGCGGAGCACGGACACCTGCCAGAGCTGAAACGCGTGATCGCAGCCTACGGCGAACATGTGGTGATGAAGGAGACGCTCGCCGAAGCCTTGTCAGCGCTATTCATGGAGCCCGGCGCTACGCCGGCAGTTTCAACCACGACAGAGGAGAGGCCCGCCACAGGCCCGGCGGCCAGTCAGGCACGGGAGGCGCTTGATCGCTACAATCAAGCAGTGGAGCGATTGAAGTCCGGAGATTGGAAGGGCTTCGGCACGCAGTTCGATGCGATGCGCGAGCTTCTGGAGGAAATGAACCGACGCTCCACCAGCCACTAATTGAGGGCCGAACCGAAAGGAGCCGTGCCGGCAATTCGGAAAGGCCGTTGCTGACAAAATAGGCGAGGCGCAGCCCGCGATTGCCTGACGATCGTCGCGGGATAAGCAGCCTCACGCATACGCAAAAACGGCAACTGTCCTCTTCATAGGAAAGCTATTGAGCCGCCGTCACTCGCAACGATTTCCCCAGAGCCCGTTTGGGGCTCGATTCCGGATCCGCGATCGGGCGGCGGTAGGTCGCGACGCGGCGCAGCCAGCCGACCTCGAAGACACGGTTGGATGGAAGGTTGCGAACCCTCTGCTGCAGGACGAACTGCGCCGCATCGGCGAATTCGGCGCGCACGGCCTTCGGATCGCTGGTATCACCGTTCATCTTGAGCAGCACCTGCTTGAGACCCCAACCCTGCCGCCGCCCGGTCTCCCTGTCCATGGTGGCTTCGTTCGGGTTGGTGCCCTCGCCCTTGAAGTTGATGTAGTCGATCAGCGGATAAAAATTCTCGGAGGCGCGAATGACGCGCGTGAACTGGATGACGATATGTTCGCGCTCCGTGCCGTCGGGTGTCGTCTTGAGGATCTTCTCCATCGCACCTTGCGCCCGCGCCACCATGAATTGCGTCTGCTCCGCCACGGTGTCGAGCAGAAACTGCCTCAACTCTTTCATCTGCGGTGAGTTGGAGTTTCTCCTAAATTCGGCTCGGCTTGTCCACGGGTTGGCCGGAATTTGCGTCTGGTCCAGCCAAGCGGGCAAATGCACGTTCTTCTTGCGCATGAATTCGAGCAGGGCCGGAAAGCTCTCCTCGAAAGGCAGCCATTTGCCGACAGGAAACCAGATGAAATGACCGATCCCTAGGGAAGCGAATTCCTCGTTCGCATTCCATGACGTGATCGCATCACGTTTTCCGCCTGTTTCATTCAGCCAGATCTTCTGGCCGATCTTCTTCGACAGATCGCCCGGCAAGACGAGCTGTGGTACAGGTAAATCCTTGGCCTCGTGGCTCGATTTCCGTGCTTCCGGCATGCGAACGGCAGCTTCCGGCGCTGGCTTCTGCACCTCAGGCTGTCGCAGGACTGTTTCGGGTTCCGACTTCTGCGTGTGGGATGCTTGCGCGACGCCAGGCCCACCCTGCTCTTTTTCGTTATCAGCGACGCGTGTCGCGGCCGGCGCGGCTATTTCCGCCAATGCCGTTTGCGTCGCCATGCCAGCGACGATGACACACGAGAGCAGCAATGAGCCGCAAGCAAGCACCTTCGCGCTGTACTGTCCGGGTTTCGCTTGCCGTGCCGTTTTCCTGCCGCTACCCGCACGCCAGCGGCCAATGAAATCACCGCCCATGTCCATGTTTCCGAAGGCTAGCCTGACAGGAAGGGTCGTGCGGACGAACAACACGATGCGTGTGGCGAAATCGTGGGGTCATAGCGGCGGCCCGGTGCCGCCACATGGGCGACAATCCTGCGCATCGCGCCGACGATGGGGGGCGAGAAAGCGGTCCCTGAGAACATCCCGAGAATGCTGATGCGCGTTCGACCGACACCTCCCGCACATCGGCGCGCAGTCCGCTGCACGTTGTGCTGGACATTGCATGAAGAGCCGGACTGCCGGCCGGTATTGGAGTGAATGCCCATCGATGACCTGGAGGCGCTAACTTGGTTGCGCTCCCAACCCGAGGGACGCGTGGCTGTTAATGCCGCTAAGAATTACGGTGACAGTGCACGAAACTCTCGCCCGCAGTTGAGTGCACTGTCGCTGTAATCCCCGCAACGTGGGCTAGCCAGCATTGGGCGGTAGTGCGAGCGTGATCGCTCACGCCTGTATTTGGCCATGAGCACGCTCATTCGGTCATCCGTCTTTTCCGATTGGCTGAATAGCTTGAAAGATCAGAAGGCCAAGGCGCGGATACTGCACTGGCTGTCGCAAGCTGCCCCTGGGCAATTTCGGGGATTGCGAGCCGGTAGGCGAAGGCGTCTCGGAAATGCGTATCCACCATGGTCCGGGATTCCGTGTCTATTTCGTGCGTCATGGTGCCGCCGTCTATGTGCTGCTTTGCGGTGGCGACAAGTCCAGCCAGCGCCGCGATATCGCCAGGGCAAAGCGCATGGCGAGGGGGTTGAAGGAGAGCGGGCGATGAAGAAGGCCAAAGCCAAGGAAAGCATCAAGGAAAAAGCCAAGGCAAACGCGAAGGCAAAGGCAAAGGCAAAGGCAAAGGCAAAGGTCACTTACGCGCCATTCGAGGTCGCTGACTATCTCGATAGTGAGGAAGCGATTGCGGAATATCTTTCGCTCGCAGCCCGCGACGAAAACCCCGGCGTATTGCTCAAGGCGCTTGGTGACGTGGCCAAGGCGCGCGGCATGGCGGAGGTCGCGAAGGCGTCCGGTCTCGGCCGCGAAAGCCTCTACAAGACGCTGGCACCGGGTGCCAAGCCGCGTTTCGAAACGATTGCCACCATCATGCGGGTGCTGAATGTGGGGTTTTCAGTCGAAAGCAGGTTGCCAGTGCGAGCGAAGAAGGCTCGCAAGTTGACTGCGGCGTAGGCGGCGAGCGAAGCTGCGAAACCCAATCACCTCATCTTTTCCAGCAGCTTCCGCGCTTCCCCCAACAACGCCTGAATCTGCCTTCGCTCGGCAAGCGCTCCCCTGGTGAACTGGCCGTGCTTGCGCGCGTTCTGATTTGCCCTCGGCGCGCCGGATCCCTGGGCGCCGCCATGCATGCGGCAGCGCTTCTTGCCGTGCACCGCCGGCGAGCGGCACGCGCCGCCGGAACGGGTTTTGGCGCCACAACGCAGGCTCGCCAGCATCGGCCCGGTATTTCTGATGTGGCCGCTCATGCCTGTGCGTCCCGCTTGGCATCAGCGGAATCGCGCCTTCGCCTGGAGCCCGAGCCTTTCGGGGCATTCCGCGCCGCGGATGCCGGGTTCTTGTCGGAAACGATCACGCGCGCATGCTGCGTGACGTTGCCGACAATGGCCTTGCCGCCGTCCCCGACCGACACGTTCTGCACGGTGATGGCAGGCTCGCCATGGCTCCGATGGCGATTCAGCGCCTCGATCTGGGCGGGAAACGTGCGGGCGAGCCTGCCCAATGCGCGGGCGGCACTGTCATGCTGAGCGAGATCGTCCGCATTCGCAAGGTGATGGGCGCATCGCATCGCCATCACATGAACCGAAACCATCTGCGCAACCAGCATGGCCTCGATGGAATCCCGGGGCTTGATGCTCTTCACCATCGAAATCATGAAAGCGAGGTTGACCTCGTCGGGACTCTCGCCGCTCACGCTGGCCTTTACCAATTGCCTGATAATGCCATGCATCGCTTCGCGATCGGTGACCCCCAATGTATCAGCCATGAGCTGTTCGCCGAGCTCTTGATCTGGATGGTCGATGGAGAATCCGTGCGACAGAAGCTTTATTCGCGGGGCTGCGGCAGCTTTGGTCTGGTCAGTTGCCGCGATCGTCGCTGACACAGTGAGGTCCGGAGCGGTGCTCATGTCGGGATTCCTTAGGCCACGCGCGCGCGGGCCAAGCGCGCGGTTCGGCCACGCGCCGGCGATCGTTCGCCGCGGCGATCTCTGCAATTTCAATTGTGGGTGAGGGTTTGAGCCGCAATCGTACCGACGCGCCCGGTATCGCAGGGCGTTTACAAGATTGCGGAATGATGGAGGAATGCCGCTGATTTGCGCGACGAGTCAAATTGTTTTTCGCTGCATTCATGCCGATAGCCGATGCTACTTTGCATGGGGTTGTTTTGATGAATCCGCATCGGCGGAGGTGGTCGTCGGTCCCAAAATCTGTCTCTATTGGAGCCGAGACCGCCCGTGCGTGGGCGCTCCAGGTGCCTGCGGCGCTGCTGCCGGCCTTGCCTAAAGTTCTTGCGTGGAGTGGCGATATGGGTGGCTTGGTGATCAGTGGCGGCCGGGTGGTGGATCCGGCCAGCGGGATGGACGCCATTGGCGATGTGGCGGTAGAGGATGGCCGGATCTCCGCTGTCGGCACCGGGCTCGGCGGCGCCGAACGGGTGATCGACGCGACTGGCCTCGTGGTGGCGCCCGGCTTCATCGACCTGCACGCCCACGGCCAGTCGATCCCGGCCGATCGCATGCAGGCGTTCGACGGGGTGACGACGACGCTCGACCTCGAGGCCGGCGTATTGCCGGTCGCATCCTGGTATCGGCGCCAGGCCGCCAAGGGACGCGTGCTGAACTACGGCGCCGCCGCCAACTGGGCCTTTGCGCGCATCGGCGCGATGACCGGATCCAACACGGAAAGCTCGCTGGAGGCGTTCGGCAATGCCATGCGCGATCGCCGCTGGATCGACAACGTGGCCAGCGACACCGAGGTGGCCGGCATTCTCGACCGCCTCGCGATTGGACTGAACGAGGGCGGCATCGGCATCGGCATCCTCAACGCCTATGCCCCGGGCGCAGGCGTCCAGGAGCTGACCGCGGTGTGTCAACTGGCGGCGGCGCATGATGTGGCGACCTTCACCCACGTCGCCTATATGTCCCGCATCGACCCGGAAAGCGCCGCGGAAGCCTATATCCGCCTGATCGGCTATGCCGGCGCCACCGGCGCGCATATGCACATCTGCCACTTCAACTCTTCCAGCAAGACGGACGTGGAGCGTTGCGCGGTGCTGATCGCCAAGGCGCAGGCACAGGGCCTGCCGATTACGGTGGAGGCCTATCCGTACGGCACCGGTTCGACGGTGCTGGCGGCGGCCTTCTTCAGCGATCCGGAATTCGAGGCGCGCAATGGCCTCGGCTACGATTCGGTGCAGCGGGTGACCGACGGGCGGCGCTTCCGCGACCGCAAGGAACTGCTGGCGGCGCAGGCGGAGGAGCCCTCCACGCTGGTGCTGTGGCATATCCTGGATACCGAGAACAATCCGCACCATCGTGACCTCCTGGACATCTCGGTGCTGTATCCCGGCGGCGCGATCGCCTCCGACGCGATGCCCTGGACGCTGTCGGACGGCAGCGTTTACACCGGCGACGCCTGGCCGCTGCCGGATGACGCCACCTCGCATCCGCGTTCGGCAGGTTGCTTCACCCGTTTCATCCGCGAGTGGGTGCGTGAGCGCAAGACGCTGTCGCTGCTGGAAGGCGTCCGCAAATGCGCCCTGATCCCGGCGGAGATTCTTTCCCGCAGCACGCCCGCCATGCGCGCCAAGGGACGGCTGCAGCCGGGCGCGGATGCCGACATCGTGGTGTTCGATTTCGACACGCTGACCGACCGGGCGACTTTCTCGGCGATGAACCGGCCGTCAGAGGGCGTACGGCATCTGGTGGTCAGCGGCCAGCCGCTGATATCAGACGGCGTGCTGGATGTGGCGGCGAGGCCCGGCCGGCCGGTGCGCCGGCCCGTTACCGAGAGCTGATCGTGCCGGTTCCGATCCTGCTGGTGACCGGCTTCCTCGGGGCGGGCAAGACCACGGTCGTGAATCACCTGCTGGCGCATGCGGAGGGGCGGCGGATCGCCGCCGTGGTGAATGATTTCGGCGCTGTTAACATCGATGCGGAGCTGATCGCGGGCGCCAGCGACGGGGTGGTCAGCCTGAGCAATGGCTGCATCTGTTGTTCGCTGGAAGGCGATCTCTTGCGCACGCTCGCCACCCTGCTGCGGCGTGATCCGCGGCCGGAGTTCATCGTGATCGAAACCAGCGGGATCGCCGATCCTTCCGATATCGTGCGCAACCTGATGGATCCCCTGATCTGGCAGGAGGCGCCGCTGGAAACGGTGCTGTGCGTGGTGGACGCGACGACAAAGGCGGAGACATTGAACGACGCGCTGCTGCGGTCTCAGCTGCGGGCGGCCGACGTGGTGGCGCTGAGCAAGGTAGACCTGGTGGACGCGGCGGGTCGCGCACGGCTGCGCGATGCCGTCCGGGCGCTGCGTCCGGCGGCGGTGGTGGTCGACGCCCTGCATGGCGAAGTCCCCGCAGCACTGCTGTTTCCCGCGGAGGTGGACCGCGTGCCGGCGCCGCGCGAGACGGGGCCGCGACGGCCGGCGGTTGATCGGTTCGAGACGCTGAGCTGGACATCGGAACGGCCAGTGTCGCTCCCAAGGTTGCAGCAAGCGATCGGCCGGCTGGCGCCGAAGCTCGCCCGGGCGAAGGGGTTGTTCGAGACGGTGGAGCAGCCCGGGCGGTTGATGGTGTTTCAGCTCGCCGGCGGGCGCGCGACGCTGGCGCCGGGCGGGGCGCCGGCGGCCGGGGTGCCGCGGGCACGGATCGTCTTCATTGCCGAGATCGGGGTCCTCTCGGCCGCCGAGATCAACGGGATCATGGAAGCGTGCGTCGAAGCCGGGTGAGGTGAGCGGGGCCGATCGCTCGCGAAACTGTAGCGTCCGGCAATCGAATGCCGGACGCGACTGAAACGCGACGACGATCGTCCTACTTCTTGTAGGCGGCGATCACGGCTTCACCGTCGGGGCCGGCCTTCTTGAGCCAATCGGCCGTCAACTGCTCCCCGACTTTCTCAAGGCCCGTCTTCAGCGCCGCAGGCGGCGGCAGCACCTTCATCTTGTTGGCTTGAAGCTGTTCGAGATACCACTTCGCCTTTTCTTCCGCGAGCTTCCAGCCGCGTTTTTCGGCGACCACAGCCGCCTTGAGGATCGCGTCCTGGGTCGGCTTGTCGAGCGCGTCAAAGGCCGCCTTGTTCACGAAGGTCACGTTTTTCGGAATCCAGGCCTGCGTATCATAGAAATGCGTCATGCTTTCCCAGGCCTTGCTGTCGTAGCCGGTCGAGCCCGAGGTCATGAACGCATTCACAACGCCGGTAGCCAGCGCCTGCGGCAGTTCCGCCGCCTGGATGGTGACAGGCTGCGCGCCGACAAGTTCGGCGATGCGCGAGGTGCCGACATTATAGGCGCGCCACTTCAGGCCCTTCATGTCGTCAATGGTGTTGAGGTCCTTCTTGGAATAAATGCCCTGCGGACCCCACGGCACCGCGAACAGGAGCATCAGACCTTGCGATGCGAGTTTCTTTTCGACCGCGGGTTTCGAGGCGAGCCACAGCTTCTTGGCTGCAGGATAACTCGTCGCCACGAACGGGACAACATCGATGCCGAACATCGGATCTTCGTTCTCATGCAGCGAGATCAGAACCTCGCCCGCCTGCGCCTGTCCGGTGGCGACCGCGCGCTTGATTTCCGGCGCCTTGAACAGGGAGGCGGCGGCATGCACGGTGATCTGCAGCTTGCCGCCGGTGGCATCGCCGACGTCCTTGGCGAACGCGATCAGATTCACCGAATGCGGATTGTCCGCCGGATAGGCCGCCGGGAGATTCCATTTGGTCTGCGCCATTGCGGGAACGGCAAGAGCCGCGACGCAGGCGGCCATAGCGCACGTCTTGATAAGCCTGAACATGACAATACCTTTCTCTAGCCAGGGAACGCCATCTGCGGCAGCACCATCACGATAGCAGGAAAGACCGTGATGATGGCAACCGCCAGAACGAGCAAAAAGAAGAACGGCAGGGCCGCCTTGGCGACCGTGTTGGAATCCTTGCCGCTCATGGTCTGCAGGACGAACAGATTGAAGCCGACGGGCGGAGAGACTTCCGCCATCTCCACCACCAGCACCAGGAAAATGCCGAACCAGACGAGATCGAAGCCGGCCTGCTTCACCATCGGAATCACGATGGCGGTGGTCAGCACGATCATGGAAATACCGTCGAGTGCCGTGCCGAGCACGATGTACATGACGGTCAGCGCCGCGATCAGCGCATAGGGACTGAGCTGGAGGCTGTTCACCCAGTTCGCGAGCGCCAGCGGGATGCCGGTATAGGCCATCGACGTGCCCATATAGGAGGCGCCCGCCAGGATCAGCAGGATCATGCAATTGACCCGCGTCGCGCCCATGACGCTCGCCCAGAAGGATTCCCATGTCAGCGAACCCTGCCACCATGCGATCGCGAGCGAGCCCAAGACGCCCCAGGCGGCGCATTCCGTCGCCGTCGCCCAGCCCATCAGCAACGACAGAAAGACGAAAACGATCAGCAGCAGACAGGGAATGAGATTGAGCGACTCTGAAATGCGCCTGCGAAGGCTTATCGGCGGTTCGGCGGGCGGCGTGCGCGTCGGATTGGCGAGCGACCAGATCGCAATGTAGCCGGAATAGAGCACCATCACTAACAGGCCCGGCAAAAATCCGGCGAGGAAAACCTGAATGATGGAGACGTTTGCCTGCACGGCGTAGACCACCATGGTGATCGATGGCGGGATAAGAATGCCGAGCGTGCCCGCACCGGCCAGCGAGCCGAGGCTCAGATCTTCATCATAGCCGCGCTTCTTCAATTCCGGCAGGGCGATCTTGGCAACCGTGGCGCAGGTCGCGGCTGATGATCCCGATACCGAGCCGAACACGCCGCAGGCGAGCACGTTGACATGCATGAGCCGGCCCGGCAGCCAGTTCAGCCAGGGCGCAAATCCACGAAACATTTCCTCCGATAGCCGTGTGCGGAACAGAATTTCGCCCATCCAGATGAAGAGCGGCAAGGCCGCCAGCGACCACGACGCGCTGTTGCCCCACACCGTTGTCGCAAGCACGCTGCCCGCCGGAATACCGCCGCCGGCGAATTGCATGCCGGCCCATCCCGTCGCCATCAAGGCGACGGCGATCCAGACGCCGGCACCGAGCAGCAGCGCAAGAAATCCCAGCAGGATAGCGGCGATGGAGAGGAGCTCCATGTCAAACCCCGCTCTGCATGGCGCGCTCGACGATCTCCTCGGCGCTCTGCGGCTTCGGTAGTTCGTAGCGCGGCGCGAAGCCGCGCAGGACATGGACCAGCTCATCCACAAAAGCGATAAACAGAATCACGAGGCCGCCACTGTAGCCGAGTTGCGGAATCCACAGCGGCACCGCGATCACGCCTTGCGAAATGTCGGAAAACTTAAGCGATTGCCAGGTCATGACCGAAGCGTGCCACGCGAAAAAGCCGATGAAGCCAACGCCGACGAGGAGGGCTGCGATCTCGACATAGTGGCGGATGTTGTCGTTGAGACGGTCGATCAGGAGGCCGACGCGGATCATCTCGCCATGTTTGAACGTGTGCGCGAGCCCGAGGAAGGCGGTTGCCGCCATGCACCAGGAGATGAAATCATCGCCCGCCGGAATATTGATGCCGAGCGGCCGGCCGGCCGACAGCAGCATCATGAGGACAAAAATCGCAATCAGGAAGAGTCCGGCGAGATAGCCGGAGAAGAGGTAGATTCGATCAAGAAACACGCGGATCATACTGCATCCTTCCCCTCACACGCTTATTGCTTGCAAGCAATAGCGGTGCCACTTCCGATAAGCGTCCGCTTCCGGAAAGAGTCTATCGATCCTGGCCGTGGGCGAAAGCGGATCACCGAAATCAGTCCCCAGAAGAAGGAGGCAGGGTTTCGGAATTGTATCGGGCCGTCAAGGCCAAGCTCGCGGCGGATACCGCCAAGCGCAGCTTCTATTGCTGCAGTGACGAGACGCTTGCGGCGATATTGTCGGCCAGGGCTTTCACAAGAGGCACGTAACGCTGGACGACGTCTGCGCGGTCGAGCGCCGACGTGAAATAGGTCATGCCGACGGTGGCTAGCACGCGCCGGTTGACGATGATCGGAAGTGCGATCGTGCCGGACGAGCGCGGCTCGACCATCGGGTCGCGTTCGGCAAAACCTTGCTTGCGGATCGTCGCCAGCAAAGCCAGCGCGCGCTTGCGCTCGGTGGCGAGTTTGTCTTCCGCCTCCTGCGACCGGGTCAGCATGTCGAGCAGCATTGACCGCTCGCTGATGGGGCAGAAGGCCAGGTAGGCGCGCCCCAGCGCCCGCCCGAGCAGGCTGAGATGCGTGTTGAGGGTGCCGTGAAATGGCGAGACCGGGCTGTCGGGAATGGTGCTGAAGCGGATGACGACAGAACTCCTGTCGAGGACGGCGATGGCGATCGGCCAGTGATATTGTCGCGTGAAGGCGAGCGCCCACGGGCGCGCGGCCTCCACCACCAGCGGATCGCCGTGAAAGCCGTTGCTCAGCGATTTGACCCGCGAGGCGACCGCGTAGCCGCCCTGCCGCCGGTCGTTGGCGGCATAGCCCATCGCGCATAACGATTTCATCAGCCGCACCACCGTCGATTTCGGCAGCCCCGTCGCCTTGTGCAGGCGGTCGATCGAGGTGACGCGATGGCGGTTGAGCTCCTCCAGCAGCAGCAGGGTGCGGGAGGCGGCTTCGACGGTGTCGGATTTGAGCGGCATATCTGAATTCCACCTGGTGGAACGCGGCGGAATAGCTATGGCCCACCGCCGCCCGCCCTGCAATGGTTTTCGCCAAGCCACGCCGGAGTCCGTCTTCTGAGGACGGTACCGAACAGATGGCGGGGAGGAACAGCCGTGTCCGGAGACGTCGTCAGGCCTCATTTTTCGTCGTTCCACCGCCGCTTCTCGGCGCGGCAAACCGTCGTCGGCTCGTTCATCAAGACGCCGACGACGCACGCGACCGAGATATTCGGCGCGCTCGGCTATGATTTCGTCGTGATCGACGAGGAGCACGCGCCGATCGATCGAGCGGTGACCGACGTCATGCTGCTCGCCGCGCGCGCCAGCAACCTGGCCGGCATCGTGCGGGTGTCGTCGGACGATCCGGCAAAAATCCTGTCCTGCCTGGACTGCGGCGCCGCCGGCGTGCTGGTGCCCCATGTCGCCACCGTCGAGAAGGCGCGCGCAGTTGCGGCGGCTGCGCGCTATCGCGGTGGAAGGCGCGGCTATTCCGGCTCGGCCCGTGCCGGCGCTTATGGCGGCACGCCGATGTGGACCCTGGTCGATGAACAGGATGCGTCGGTCTGCGCAATCGCGATGATCGAAGATCCTGAAGCGCTGGATCAGATCGACGCCATCGCCGCCGTCGACGGAATCCATGGACTCTTCATCGGCCGTGGCGATCTCACCGTCGCGCTCGGCGCCAAATCGTCGGCGGATGCGTCCGTAAAGGATGCGGTTACCAGGATCATTGCGGCGGCGAAGAAAGCCGCCAAGCCGGTCTGCGTGATGGTCGCGAGCGCCGCGGAAGCCAAGGATTTCGCCGGCCTCGGCGGCAGCGCCTTCATCATCTCGTCGGACCAGGGCCAGATGCGCCGGGCCGCGGCCCAAACCCTCACCGATTTCAAAACGCTCGTGCAGACCACGGATGGCTCACATGTATCACAGCACTGATCCCCGCGCCGCGCTCGCCGCCACTCCGGTCGGCGCAAAACCCGCCGCCACCCATTTCGCAGGCGCCGAATATGCGAAATTCTACGAAATGCCGCCGACTGATGATCAGAACGGTGCGCGCACCTGGTATGCCCGCGGCCAGAACTTCATCATCGCCTATAGCGACGCCGACAAGGGCGCGGTGCTGAGCCGGGCCAACCAACCCGACGAATATGTCGTGCTGCTTCCCGATCCGGGGGCGGGCGCCGAGATCGTGTGGGGCAACGAGCGCGTGGTCGTTGGCGGTCACTCCATCAGTTTCGTGCCGGCCGGCGTAAGCTCCGTTACGCTGCTCGG
The DNA here is from genome assembly GCF_018130385.1 of Bradyrhizobium sp. AUGA SZCCT0283. Classification (GTDB taxonomy): domain Bacteria; phylum Pseudomonadota; class Alphaproteobacteria; order Rhizobiales; family Xanthobacteraceae; genus Bradyrhizobium. Next base: position 132,578 of record NZ_JAFCLU010000010.1, read on the forward strand.
CGCGGCCAAGGTCGTGCGCATGATGACGACGCGGTCGGAAGATCTCGCGAAGCGCTGTTCCAACGCCGCATCTTACGCGACGCCGCATCCCAACTTGCCGCCGTTCGAGCCGTGGCCGGAGGCAAGCGGTGGGGCGAAGATACGCACCTACAGTCTCGACGTCGCGGCAACGCCCGGCCGGTTCGGCCGGATCTTCCGCTGCTCGACCTTCATGGTAAATTTCCTCGAGCCGAAAAACGGTCCGCGCGACCCGAGCAAGATGTCGCCGCATCACCATGACGATTTCGAGCAATGCTCGCTGGCGCTGGCCGGCACCTTCATTCATCACCTGCGCTGGCCATGGACGACCGACATGGCGCAGTGGCGCGACGACGATCACGAAAGCTGCGGATCGCCCTCGATTGCCGTAATCCCGCCGCCCTCCATTCACACCTCGCAGGCCATGGATCCCAAGCTCAATATTCTCGTCGACATCTTCTGCCCGCCGCGCATGGATTTCTCGGCCAAGCCGGGCTGGGTGCTGAACGAAGACGAATATCCGATGCCCGCGCAAACCCCCGCCGGTAAGTCCGCCGCCTGACGCGTAACCGAAAGGGTTCTGACCATGGCCGACAGACAAATGTCCTATCCGGACACCGTGCCGCTGCCGCCGTTGTCGCGAGCAGCCGAGGTCGCCGAGCTTCTGGTCGGCGCGATCGATCTGCACTGCCATAGCGGTCCGGCGGCCATGCCGCGCATCCTCGATCATCACGAGGAGCTGCTCGATGCGGCGGAAGCGAAATTCCGCGCCGTGCTCTACAAGGATCACTTCTATGCCGGCATGGCGCATGCGATCCTTTTGCAGAAGCTGTTCCCCGAAACCAACGTAAAACTGTTCTCGGGTATCGTGCTGAACAATGCGTCGGGTGGCATCAACCCCCACGCCGTCGACCACGCCATCAAGCTCGGCGCCAGGATCGTCTGGATGCCGACGCTGTCGGCAGCCAACCATATCGAAGCGATGGCGAAGGGAAACTCGACCTTTCCAAAAACCTCGCAGAAGATGCTCGATCCGATTCCGCTTTCGGCGCTCGACGCCAACGGCAAGCTCACGGACGACACGAAGAAGGTCATCGACCTCATTGCGGAGGCAGATATCATCCTGGCCGGCGGGCATCTGCCGGCGAGCGAACTGCACATACTGTTTGACGAGGCGGCGCGGCGCGGCGTCAAGAAGATGATGGTCAATCATCCGACCTACATCGTCGGCTGCAGCGACATGGATATTCGCCAGCTCGTCGCGCGCGGCGTCAAGATGGAACATTCGATCTGCATGTTCATCGAAGGCAAATCCCTGAAGTACAGCCCGGATGATCTCGCGCACCTGATCGAGGTGGCCGGCGTCGACAACACGATCCTGTCGTCCGACCTCGGCCTGCAGGGCTCGCAGCGTCCGGTCGATGGTTTTCGCAGCATCACGCAGATTCTGCTCGATCTGCAAATGACACGGCCTGCGATCAGGAAGCTCATCAGCGACAACGCGGCACGATTCCTGAACCTTCCTGTGAGCCAGTCGGCTGCGCAGGACGCTGCATAACAAACGCGTACAAAGACCGCGAAAAGCGGCGCGCACTATTGGGAGGAGGCCGATCATGAATCGCCGGAGAAGCCATTTGAAGGGCTGGAAGCAGTTGCAGCCGTTTGCAGCGGTATTGTTGCTTGCCGGACTAAGCCATGCGGCCCTCGCGGAAGAGGGGCGCAAACCGTCGAAACCACCGATCATCCTGGAATCGACGGGCGCGTATGAAGTGGGCGGCAAGGTCATCGCCAAGCCCGGCGATCCCAGCCAGACGCTCTCCTGCGACCATGGTTACGTCGAATATTTCATCCCCGCGAAAAGGCGCAGCGTCGGCCTGATCATGTGGCACAGTTCCAGCACGAAGGTGTGGGAAAACCGCTGGGACGGCGGCGAAGGTTACAAGAGCATTTTCCTGCGCAGGGGATATCCGGTTTACCTGTGGGACGGCCCGCGCGTCGGTCGTGCGAACTGGAGCTGCGAGCCGATTACCTACACGCCTGATCATTTCGATCAACGTAACTTTGCCGCCTGGCGTTTCGGCCTGACCTATCTCAACTGGCATCCGGGCCTGCAGTTTCCGACTGCCGACAAGGAAGCCTGGAACCAGGCGACGCGTGCCCGTTACGACGAGTTCGACACGCTTGAGAATGCATTGCTGCAGGCGGAGGCCGGCGGCCAGGCCATCGACAAGATCGGCCCTGTTATTGCCGTCACCAATTCCGCAGGCGGCTGGCGCGCGCTGTTGTCGGCACTGAAGGCAAAGAGCGACAACATGAAGGGCATCGTGGCCTACGAAACCCCGGGCTTCGTCTTCCCGGAAGGCGAGGGGCCCGAGCCCAAGCCGGATGCACCGTACGGTCCCAATTCCGTGCCGCTGGCCGAATTCAAGAAGCTGACGAAGTTTCCGATCCAGATGGTGTTCGGCGACTACACCGACACGCGTCCGATCTGGGCGGCCTCGGTCAAGGTGGCGCGGACCTTCTGCGATATCGTCAATCGTCACGGTGGAGATTGCGAGGTGTTGCTGCTGTCAGATGCGGGTCTGCGCGGCAACACGCACATCGCCTTTGCCGATCTCAACAACGAAGCCGTTGCGGACGAATTGTCAAAATGGCTGCAACGCAAGGGCCTGGACAAGTTTGCTGCAGAATAAGCGCTGGTGCCAACGCGGACTTACACCATTCGGAGGAAACATGCGCCTGCTCTCTTTCGGCCTCCTGGGCCTCGCACTTGCTATTGCGCCGTGTCACCACGCCGTTGCGCAGGAGTGGCCGAACCGCCCGGTCACCCTGGTCGTGCCGTTCCCGGCCGGCGCCGCCGTCGATACCCTTGCGCGCGCCGTTGCGCACGCACTGGGCGAAGATTTTGGCAAGCAGTTCATCGTCGAAAACCGTGCGGGAGCGGGCGGCAATCTCGGCGGGACGGCTGTCGCCAGGGCGGCTGCTGACGGCCATACGTGGCTGTTCGGGACGCCGGCGCCGATCGCGCTCAACAAGTTCATGTACAAGGGCCTGGCTTACGACTCCGAGCGGGATTTCATGCCGGTCGTGCTCGTTGCCAAGTCGCCCCTGATCATTGCGGCGACACCAGACTTTCCGGCGAAGACGCTTCCCGAGCTGATCGCCTATGCCAAACAGAACCCGGGCAAGGTCAATGTCGGCCATCCCGGCAACGGAACGCTCGGACATATTACTTCAGCGCTGATCCAGCAGTTTGCCGGCGTGGAGATGACGCATGTGCCTTATCGCGGCTCGGCGCCGCTGATCACGGACCTGCTGGGGGGACAAGTCAACGTCGCCATGGATTTCATGCCGACCTATCTGCCGCTGGTGGCCGAGCGCAAGATCCGCGCGCTGGCGGTGACGACGAGCCGGCGTGTCGCGCAACTGCCTGATGTGCCGACGGTGCAGGAAGCCGGCTTTAGGGGATTCGAGGCGACCGCGTGGTACGCGATCGTAGCTCCTACCGGTACGCCGCCTGACATCGTGAGCAAGGTGAACCATGCGGTGAATGTCTTCCTGAAAAGCGACAAGGGCAGGACCATCCTCGAGCAAAATTCGCTGCAGGGCGTCGGCGGTTCACCTGATGACCTCAAGGCGTTCATCGACGGCGAACGCGCCAAATGGCGCCCCGTGATCGAAGCCGCAAAGATCACGATGTGAGGTAGCTGCGAGAATGCCTGGTATTGAAATTCCCGCGCTTTCGGTCCCGAAGATCGCGCTCGTGACGGGTGGCAACAGCGGTATCGGCAGGGCAACTGCCGCGCGCCTTGCCGCCATGGGGTCTGCCGTCGTGGTCGGTTACAACAGCCGCCGCGCGCAGGCCGAAGAGGTGGTCGGGGGCTTGCAAGGCAGCCGCCATCTCGCCATGCGCATCGCGATCGACGATCCGGCCTCCATCTCCGAAGCCGCGGTGGCCGTGGACCAGCAGTACGGGCGGCTCGATGTGCTGGTCAATTGCGGAGGCGCCACCACCCCTGTGCCCGCCAATGTTCTCCAGGGCTTGACCGACGATATCTTCGACCGGACCGTTTCGCTCAATCTGCGCGGGCCATTCGCCATGGTTCGCGCCTTCCGGCCTCTGCTGGAGCGCGGCAGTGGCGCGGCCATCGTGAACATTTCGTCGATTGCGGCGCGCACGGGCCTGGGCAGCAGCCTGGCCTATCTGGCAGCAAAGGCGGGCGTCGACGCGCTCACAATCGCGCTGGCGAAAGTGCTTGCGCCGAAAATCCGTGTGTTCTCCGTCTCGCCGGCCGGTGTGGATACGGATTTCGTCGCCGGCCGGACCCGTGAACAGTTGCAGAAGATCGCGGAAAAGCTCCCGCTGGCCCATGTCACCATGCCCGATGATGTCGCAAGGGCGGTGCTTGCCTGCATTGTCAACCTGACCAGTTCGACGGGAATCGTGCTGCCGGTGGACGAGGGCAGGCACCTCTAGAAACACACCGCAAACGGTGGCGCGGCGAAACGTCGGGGACGGGAAACAATGGAAAAATTGAAATTCTACATCGACGGCGCCTGGGTGGATCCAACCACGCCATCAACGCTTGGAATAATCAACCCCGCGACGGAAGAGACGTTCGCTCAGATCAGCCTGGGCTCGCGGTCCGATGTGGACCGGGCCGCCAAGGCAGCGCGCCGCGCTTTCGCGGCATATTCCGTAACCAGCGTCGAGCAGCGTCTGGCGTGGCTTCAGAAGATCATCGAGGGTTTCCGGGCGCGCCTGCCGGAACTGGCGCGGATAATGACCCTGGAGATGGGTGCGCCGATCACGTTTGCGACCCAGCGTCAGGCAACGGTCGCGCTGTTTCATTTCGAAGAAGCCGCGCGCGTGCTTGCGAACTACACGTTCGAGGAGCGGATGGGAAACGGGATCGTCCGCCGCGAACCGATCGGTGTCTGCGGGTTGATCACGCCATGGAACTGGCCGCTGAACCAGGTTGCCTCCAAGGTCGCACCGGCGCTTGCCACCGGCTGCACCGTCGTCCTGAAACCCAGCGAGATCGCGCCGCTCAGCGCGATGTTGTTTGCGGAGATCGTCGACGACGCGGGCCTCCCGGCAGGCGTCTTCAATCTCGTCAATGGCGACGGGCCCACGGTGGGCGAGGCGATCGCCGCTCACCCAGAGATCGACATGGTGTCGTTCACCGGATCGACGGCGGCCGGCGTAAGGGTGGCCAAGCTTGCGGCGGATACGGTCAAGCGCGTCGCGCAGGAACTGGGCGGCAAGTCCGCCAACATCATCCTTGCCGATGCCGACCTCAAAACCGCCGTGACCGAGGGCGTTCACGCCTGTTACACGAACAGCGGCCAGAACTGCCAGTCTCCCACGCGCATGCTGATCCCTCGCGCGCAGCGGGACGCGGCATTCGCAGCCGCGCGCGAGGCCGTCGACACCATTCGCCTGGGCGACCCGCTCGATCCGGCGTCCACCATGGGACCGCTGGTGAGCCAGGTGCAGTTTGAGAAGGTGCAGGAACTCATCCAGTCCGGCATTGACGAAGGGGCGACGCTGGTGGCCGGCGGAACGGGGCGGCCATCCGAACTCAACCGTGGATACTATGTTCGCCCGACCGTGTTCGGCGATGTGACGCCGCACATGAAGATTGCGCGTGAGGAAATCTTCGGTCCCGTGCTGTCCATCATAAGCTATGATACCGAGGACGAGGCGATCGGGATCGCCAACGACACGCCGTTCGGATTGGCGGGTTTTGTGCAGTCCAGCGACCCCGATCGCGCCCGCGCCGTTGCCAACCGCATTCGCGCCGGGCGCGTCTATCTCAACGGTGCGCCTTTCGACCGCAGCCTGCCCTTTGGTGGCTACAAGCAGTCCGGCAATGGGCGCGAGTTCGGGATTTTTGGATTTGAAGAATATCTCGAGGTGAAGGCCATACTGGGCCACTAAGACTGGGAGACGCTCAAGCGACAGGACGGAAATGTCCGGGCGGATGTTTCGTATCGCGGCGGATCAGCCGGCGAAGCGTGGAAGGCTCGGCATAGCCGACCTGCCGCGCGATCTCGTCGACCGACAGTCGCGTGGTCTCAAGCAGCAATCGTGCGGTCTCCAGCCTGATCCGTTGCACGAACTGAATTGGTGAAATGCCGCAGGTCGCCGCAATGCGCCGGGCAAATGTCCGTGGCGCCAGCGCGACGGCTTCCGCCAGCTCCTCGATCGCAAAGTCGCGCGCGATGTTGTCGCGCACCCATTTCTCGGCCTTGGCTATCCTGGGGTCCTGGCTCGCCAGATAGGTAATCGCCATGAATGGCGCCTGGGAGCGCCGCTCATCGAGCAGGAGATAGTTGGCGCAGGCCTTCGCCAGGCTTGGCCCGGCGAACCGGCCGACAACCGCAAGCATCAGGTCCATCTGCGCCATGGCCGCGCCGCCGGTCGCGATCGGCCAATCGGCGACGACCATCTGCTCGGTCAGCAGTTCGACTGCGGGATAGCGCTGCCGAAACAGCGGCGCGAACCACCATGTCGTGGTCGCCCGGCGGCCGTCGAGTAAGCCAGTTTCCGCCAGCAGGAAAGTGCTCGCGCAGGACGCGGCCAGCATGGCTCCGGTCGCGTGCGCTCGCGTCAGCATGTCGACCGCGCGCCGGCACATCGGGCTCTTCAACTTCGTCTCCAGTTCTCCTGCCGACGGCGTTCCAAGACCGGGGACGATGACGAGCTCGATTCCGCGCAGATCGACGCTACTGCGGCGGGATCCGCAACGCACCGTCATAACCTTGAATGGCGGAAGGCCCTTCGCAGCGCCGATCCGGTTGGCGGTCGCCAATACATCGTGGGTGATGGCCGCGCTCGAGGCCATGCATCTCTCGATCTCGAGAACGGCGACTTTGGTCATGTCAAAAAATCCCCGATAAATGTCAATTTTGACACTAGCTCCGAAGCATAGAAATCGCAACGATATCGATAGAGATGCCGGCTGGAGGGATTGCGCCGATGCCGAAACGGTCCATGAAACAGGATGATCCGCTCGAGGATTTCAAGTGCCGCGACATCACGCTCGATGGCGTCAGCAAGGTCGTCTACGTGGCCGGCACAGGGCCCGCCGTCATTGTGATGACGGAGATGCCGGGCATCAGCCCACATGTCGCGCGATTTGCCCGCTGGGTCCGCGATGCCGGCTTCACCGTCTACATGCCATCGCTGTTCGGCCGCGACGGCGCTGTGCCCGGCGCGGAGGAGGGCGCGGCGATCTTTCAGCGCGCTTGCGTGAGCGCCGAGTTTCGCGCTTTGGCTTCAAACGAATCCAGCCCCGTCACAAAATGGCTCCGGTCGCTGGCGCGATTTGCGCATGGCGAGTGCGGCGGCCCCGGCGTCGGCGCCATCGGGATGTGTTTTACAGGAAACTTCGCGCTGACCATGATGCTCGAGCGATCGATGCTGGCGCCGGTGCTCTCGCAGCCGTCGCTGCCGCTGAACAATCCGGCAGGCATTGAAATCGCACCCGACGAAGTCAAAGCCGTCCGCGAGCGGCTCGAGCGGGAAGATCTGACGGTGCTGGCCTATCGCTTCGCCGGCGACAAGTTCTGCATGGCGCAACGCTTCGCGGCCTATAGGGGCGCGCTCGGCGACCGCTTCATCGGGCGGGTGCTTCCCGACAGCGCGGCAAACACCGATCTTGCGCCGTTCTTCGAGCGCCACGTCACGACCCCGCACAGCGTCGTCACCGCGCACCTGATCGACGAGGCCGGTCAGCCGACGATCGCCGCACGCGACGAGATTTTGGCGTTCTTCAGGCACAGGCTGGCGTCTGCGTGAAGCGATCACATTTCGGAATCAGGAGTGCTTGTCGAGGCGGCGCTTGAGCAGGGTCAGATGTTGCAGCAGATCCGACTGTGCGACATGTGACAGTTCGCCGATCAGGGCGATCACCCATTCCTCATGCCGGCGCGCCATCCGGCCGAATTCCTTGGCGCCTTCCTGCGACAGGCTCAAGCGGAAGGTGCGGCGGTCTTCGGAATCGACCTCGCGATGGATGAAGCCATCGGCTTCCAGCTTCTGCACGAGCGCGGTGATCGCGCCGTTTGAGACCATCAGAAGTTCGGAAACTTCGGACATGGTCGCGCCTGCCGGCCTGCGCGCGAGCTGCGCCAGCAGGTCGAAGCGGGCCAGCGTGGTGTTGAACTCCTTGCGCAGCCGGGCGTTCAGGGCCTTCTCGATCCGGGTGGCGCAGGAGAGCAGCCGAAGCCAGATGCGCAATTCCAGATGCGCGCCGTCGGATTCGTGCGCCGGCTCGGCCGGCCGCAACGCTTGCCCGCGCGCGCCTTTTGGGGATCGGGCCTTTCGTTTGACTGTGGCGTCCATGGCTTTGATCTCACCGGCTATATGGAAATCGATCCGATGCTGGCTCCGCCGCAGACATACAGCGTCTGCCCGGTGATGAAGTCGGCATCCGGTGAACTGAAGAAACTAACCGCGCGCGCGACGTCGGCGGATTTGCCGAGGCGGCCGAGCGGAATCGACTGCGCCAGCTTTTTTGCACGTTCGGATTCCGGCGACATCACGCTCTCGAACATTTCGGTATCGCCGATCGGGCCGGGGGCTACGACATTGACGGTAATTCCGAAAGGGGCAAGCTCCAGCGCCCAGGTCCGCGCCATGCCGATGATGCCGGCCTTGGTGGCCGAATAGACCGTGCGGGTGGCGGCTCCCAGCGCGGCACGGGACGACAGCAGCACGATGCGGCCGAAGCCGGCCTGCTTCATGCCCGGCAGTGCCGCCTGCGCCAGCGCAATCGCGGCGCCGAAATGAAGCTGGGCCAATGCGCCGACATCCTCGTCAACGACCTCTTCCAGCGGCTTGGCGCGGATCGCGCCGGCATTGTGCACGACGTGGGTGATCGCAACTTTCGCGGCGATCTCGGCCGCCGCCTGCCGGGTCGCGGTCGCATCGAGCAGGTCGACCTCGCGCGAGGAGAGCTTTGGGTGGCTCCAGTCGGGCTTGCGCCGCGACAGCGAAATCACGTCATAGCCCTCAGCCAGAAGGCCGCGGGCGATCGCCGCGCCAATGCCGGTATTGCCGCCGCTCACGATCGCCGTGTGCTGGACCACGCTCGTTCTCCGTCACATAAAGAGCTGGATGTTGCCGAAGGCAGCATCGCAATTGATCAGGTCGACGCGCTTCAGCTTGATCTTCAGCTTGCCGTCTTCGACGCATAAATGATGCGTGATCCAGGCCGCATAGAGCGCCTGTTCGTCCAGGCGAGTCTCGACATAATGTATCGGAGTCCAGGTGACGTAGCGGTTGGCGGCGGCGTCGCGCGAATCCACCTGTGGTGTCTGCAACACGTGATGGCAGCGGCTCTTCGGCTTCTGGCTGAAGGTACGCGCGCCCTTGAGGCGCTCGACCCGGATCGAGAGCAGCAGCTTGTCCTCGTACATCAGCGAGCAGGTCAGCCGCGGATCGGTTTGATTCCATTCCAGCGGCATCCAGTAGAAGGCGTCGTCGGCGTACATATCGAGCCATTCGTCGAAACGCTGCTCGTCGATCAGCCGCGCCTCGCGAACGACGAAGTCGATCAATTCCTGATCGGTAGGGACCGCATTCTTCAGAGGAGCCTCGGCGACCATGCTCATGTCACATCCCCATCGTCATGAACTTGGTCCACGCCCGGAACTGGTGGCGCATCGGCCACTCGCTGGTTCCGTTGACCGCCACATTGGTCTGCCCGGCCTCGTCGGGGCTGTACAGACGCTGGAGGTTCACCCACTCGTTGCCGTTCGAATGCAGGCCTTCCTGCGCGCGCTCGTACATTTCGAGGTCGTCATGGCCGACGATCGAGGTCGGCGCATTGATCAGCCGGTTGTACATCAGCGTACGCTCCAGCAGCATGTCGGGCGCATCGACGAGCTGGAACGTCCAGGATTCGACCAGCGTCTTGTTGGCCGCGATCGGCTTGAAGTGCCGCAACAGCTGGATCGGCCCCTTGATCATGATGTTCGGGAAATAGACGGTGTTGTGCCGGTTCTCGTCCAGGATTGCCTTGGCGCGTTCCTCGCCATAGGCGGCTTTCATCTTCTCGAAATAGCCGGGCACCGCCGAATAGTCCGAATGGATCGAATGGTGCACGCCGGTGTGGCCGTGGCCGTTGTCCCAGATCCGGATCCCCATGTTCTCGAAGAACTCGTACGGGCTCATGAAGGGGGCGATGATCTCGACCGCCATCGGCTTCTTGGTCCCGGGCGGCGCCTTCTTCCAGACCTCGACCGCGGTCCCCGCGGAGGATTCGTGCGCCACCATCGGATGGCAGGTGTCGGTCTGGTTCTCGACCAGCATCTTCCAATTGCAATTGTGCATGTAGCGTAGCACGCCGCCGGCGACCTTGAGCTGGCCGACCGGCGAACGGTCGATCATGTTGTCGAAGCTCGACAGGCTTTCGCCGAAGAATTCCTCGAAGTCGAGGCCGCCGTCATTGATCTTGGCGAAGACGAAACCGCGATAGTTGCGGACGTGGCGCACCGGCGCCATTCCGGGCGCGGCGTGGCTCTGCTCGAAGCCGGTGTTCTCGTAGCCCTTCTTCAGCGGGATCGCGAGTAGCGAGCCGTCGGTCTTGAAGCTCCAGGCGTGGTAGGGGCAGCGGAAGAATTTTCCGGTGTTGCCGCAGGTCTCGGACGTAATCCGCGTGCCCTTGTGCGGGCAGCGGTTGTGCAACACGTGCACCTTGCCGTCGGTATGGCGCACCAGCAGCACCGGCTGCGTGCCGATCGTGGTGCCGAAATAATCGCCCGCGTTGGGGACCTGGCTATCGTGGCCGACATAGACCCAACTGTTCGGGAACATATGCTCCATCTCGAGTTGGAACACCTCTTCGCTGACATAGACGTCGCGATGAACTTCCTGCTCGCGGACCAGCGCGCGAAGCGCCTCGGCGTTGCCGGCATATCGGGTCATGCGTTCCTCCTTCACAGGTCGAGCACGAGGCGCTTGGTTTTCGCGCGCGAAATGCAGATCTGCATCACCTTGTTCGACGCCTTTTCGCTTTCGCTCAAGATGTAGTCGCGATGATCGGGGATGCCCTCGATGACGGTGGTCTGGCAGATCCCGCAATCGCCGCGCTTGCAGTCATGTATCGGGTCTTCACCGGCATCGAGCAGCACGTCGAGGATGGTCTTGCCGGCCGGAATTTCGTAGACGCGGCCGTTGCTTTTGAGTTCGACCTCGAAGCCGGCGTCGCCGGACTTCTCTTCGGGCGCGGTGAAGATCTCGAAATGCAGCCGTCCCTGCGGCCAGTTCATCCGCTTGGCCAGTGCGATGGCCGCTTCGATCATCGGCAACGGCCCGCAAAGATAGAGCGGCACGTCGGGCGCGAGCCGCGTCATCAGGCCCTCGAGATCGAAGAAGCGGCCGGCCTCGTCGTCGGCGTGGATGGTCGCGCTTGCGCCGGCCAGCCGCTCGATGTCGCCGAGAAAAGCCAGCTCGCTGCGGCTGCGGCCGGCGTAATAAAGCGAGAATGGCCGCATTGCCGCGCTCAATTCGCAGGCCATCGTAAGCAGCGGCGTCACGCCGATGCCGCCCGCGACCAGCGCGACTTCGCCTGTGCCAGATCCGAGGGGAAAATTGTTCGCCGGCGGCGAGATCGTCAGGCGATCGCCGGTCTTGAGACCATGCATGTAGGTCGAGCCGCCGTGGCTCTTGCTTTCCTGCAGCACGGCGATGCGATAGGCGGTCGGATGTTCGGCGGCCGCACGCGGCGAGATCGTCTCGATCAGCGAATAGGAGCGCCGGCCGACATCGGGCAGATGCACGTCGATATGGGCGCCGGCGGCCCAGCCCGGCATCGGGGCGCCGTTGGCGCGCGCCAGCACGAATTCGCGAATGCGCGGCGTGAGCGCCTCGGCCTTCGATACCACGACCTCGAATTGATCCATCCTCAGGCGCCCTCGAACAATGTTTCGACGGTACGCAACGCGCCGTCGAGCTCGGCGCCATCGGCGTCCTTCAGCGCGACCTTGGTCAGCCGCTGCACCCATTCGGCGGCATCGGGCCGGCCGGCCAGGCGCTCCGACGCAAGCATGACCTTGTCGAATTTCGTCTCGCCGCGGGAATGCGTGTCCGAATAGCCGCCGACGAGACGGCGCGTCTCGCACACGGCGGTCGCGAGCGCGACATCGCTTGCTGCGAATTTCAAGACGCGTTGCGCCCATTGGTCGAGATGGCGCATCTCTCGCGAATGCCGCAGCGTGCGGCGGCGGAATCGGCGCAAGCCCGCCACGCAGTACAGCATCAGGAACGCCGACGGTGCGGTCGTCCGCAGTCTGCGTCCACGATCGATGAGCCGGGCGAGCCGTTCGCTGCGCTCGATCTTTTCGCCGAGCCGCGGCGGCAAGAGCCCCGCCATTTCCTCGATCCTTGGATGGAAGAATTCGGTGATCCCGAGGATCTGGTCGTCGCCGGCCCGCGCCTCGCGGCGCACCCGGTCGAATCGCCCCGCACGCGTCTTGAGATCCGCCACGCGGATCACGTCGTCATAGGCCATCGCGACGGCGAGATATTTGGCAAAGGCCTGCATCAGCCCGGTCGCGTCGCGCGGCATCGCTTCCAGCCGGTCGAGATATTCGCGGCCATAGGCTGTGTCCTGATAATCGACCACGCGCTGCAGGCCGGCGGCGACGATTCCATGCAGTTCTGCCGGCAATTGCCGCGCCCGCGCGACAAGCGCGTCGTAATCGGCATGGCCGATCGGTTCGAGACGCGGAAAGCGTTTGGCGAGCGGCGATTTTGCCGCCGGCTTGATCTTGGGATCCTGCGCGAGCGTGGCGGCGGCCCGCTCGCGGCCGGCGGTGAAGGCGCGCAGGCTGGCATCGACACCGACGCCGGCTGAGCGGATCGTGGCTTCAAAATCCTCGGTCGTGAAGGGCAGGGCGCCGGAGCCCGCGAGCGCACCGAACAGCACCGAAGAGACCACGCTGCCGGTGGCATCCGCGATCTCGGCCATGTCGAACGCGATGAAGCGGTTGGCCGCGACGTTCGCGGCCTCGTAGACCTGCGACGCATCGGCGGTGCCGTCACCGGGCGCGGTCTTCTCGATGACGGCCAGGGAGCGGTGCGAGGAGCCGATCAACAACGTACGATCGGGCGAGACCAGCCCGCGCAAAATGGCGCGGCCGGCTTCCATTAGTTCGGCGCCGATCACGATGTCGACCTTGCCGGGCGCCGGCATCAGCGACAGCACAGGGTAACGCTCCGGCTTGCTGGCATCGGGCGCGATCATCTCGATGTAGTAGATCGTCGCACCCGTGCGCTGCGCGACGCCGGGCACTGACGTTGATTGTGCAAACCAGCCGCGCCGCTCTGCCAGCGCCACGATCCAGTCGACCAATACGCCGCCGCCCTGGCCGCCCATCGCAAGCACCGCAACGGTAATGGGCCGCGCCTGACTGAGCGCGATGGAGGAGGGGGCGACCGAGACGTTCATGCCGCCTCCTGTTGGAACATGACCCGCCGTCCCGCCCGCCAGCGCTGCAAGGCGCCGATCATCCGCCGCCAGACGCGGTCGAGCCGCGCTTCGAACGCGTTCGGATTGGAAACGATGTCGGCGCGATAGAAGGAGGGACACAAGACGGCCGCGTCCGCGACCTCGCCGCAATGGCCGCAGCCGACGCAGGTATTGTCGACCGCTGCGACCGGATTGTCCTTTAGGGGATCGCTGGTCGGTTTCACCGACAGCGACGGACAGCCGGACAGGCGGATACAGGCGTGATCGCCCGAACAGACGTCTTCATCGACACCGAAGCGCTCGCGCACGACCCGCTCGCCGCGCTTGGCGGCGGCCGCCACCAGCGGCTTCACGCGCCGCTGCTTGTTCAGCATGCATTCCGACGAGGCGACGATGATCTTCGGACCCTTTTCCTCCGTCGTCAGCGCCTCGCGCAGCGTGTCGCGCATGTGCGAGACGTCGTAGGTGCGGTCGATCTGGCGCACCCATTTGGCGCCGACGCCCTTCACCGCCTCGACGATCGGATGCTTGGTCGAACGCGAACGGTTGTCGGCGCGCGAGGAAGGGATGTCCTGGCCGCCGGTCGCGGCGGCATAATAATTGTCGACCACGACGATCACGCTGTCGTGCTGGTTGAAGACGGCGTTGCCGACGCCGCTGGTCAGCCCGTTATGCCAGAAGCCGCCGTCGCCCATGATCGAGATCGAGCGCTTGCTCGCCGGAACGTTGAAGGCCGAGGCCGACGCCGGGCCGAGCCCGTAGCCCATGGTGGTGGCGCCGATATTGAACGGCGGCAGGATCGAGAACAAATGGCAGCCGATATCGGCGGCGATATGATGTGGGCCGAGTTCCTTTTCCACCAGCTTCATCGCGGAAAAGATCGGCCGCTCCGGACAGCCGGTGCAAAAACCCGGCGGCCGCGGCGGCACCACGTCGGCCAGCGCGCGGATCTTGTCGTCGACCTCGACCCGGTCGATGTTCGGCGCGCGTGCGGCATCCGGCAGCGCGTCGGGGCGCCAGCGGCGGATGAAGGCGCCGATCGCCGCGCCCATGACCTGGGCGGTGTATTCGCCGGCCATCGGGAATAGGTCCTTGCCGTGCAGCTTGGCCGGAATGTCCGCGTTGCGCAGGATCTTGTGCAGCGACTGCTCGATGAATTCGGGCTGGCCCTCCTCGACCATCAGCACCGCCTTCTTAGCCCGGCAGAAGTCGATCACCTCGCGGTCGACGATCGGATAGGTCACGTTCATCACATAGAGCGGCACCCGCGTCTCGCCCCAGATATCGGCAAGGCCAGCCTCGCGCAGCGCCGTGATGACGCCGTTATACATGCCGCCCTGCATGATGATGCCGATATCGTCGATATCGCCGTCAAACGTCTCGTTCATGCCGCGGGCGTGGATGAATTCGACCGCCGCGGGCCAGCGGTGCTCAATCTTCTCCTTCTCGTGCAGGAACGAGGCCGGCGGCAGGACGATGCGGTTGGTGTCGCGCGACGGCGCATCGAGCGCGCGGGCAAGTGGAAAGCTGGGGCGGACATTGTCGCGGGTGGCGAAGCGGCCATGGACATGGCAGGCGCGGATCCGCACCTCCAGCATCACGGGCGTATTCGACGCTTCGGATAGCTCAAAGGAATCGTGCACGGCCTTGACGATGGACGCCACGTTGGGCCGCGGATCGACCAGCCAGAGCTGCGACTTCATCGCAAACGCATGCGAACGCTCCTGCATGATGGAGGAGCCTTCGCCGTAATCCTCGCCGATGATGATGAGCGCGCCGCCGGTCACGCCGCCCGAGGACAGGTTGGCGAGCGCGTCGGACGCGACGTTGACGCCGACCGGCGCCTTGAAGGTGACCGCGCCGCGGATCGGGTACATCACGGAAGCCGAGAGCGTCGCCGCCGCCGTTGCCTCGCTGGCGCTCGATTCGAAATGCACGCCGAGGTCGGAAAGGATATCCTGCGCGTCCGAGAGCACGTCCATCAGATGCGAGATCGGCGCACCCTGGTAGCCGGCGACATAACTGACGCCGCATTCGAGCAGTGCTTTTGTAATGGCGAGGATGCCTTCGCCGCGAAATTCCTGGCCGGCGCCCAGCTTCAGGTCCTCCACCTCGCGTGCGAAAGAGCGTTCTGCCATGCTCGCCTCCTCGGCCTTGCGGGGAACTCCGGACGACCGAATATAATTTTAGACATCAAACAAAAATGATGTCAATCGGACTCGCGGGTTCGCGCATGACAAAACACGCTGCGCGCAGCGACGTGCAGTTTTGCAGCCTGTTTCGTGGGCTTTATGCACAGCCGGCCGGCTCTGGCGCCGGATCGGCTCGCTTGACAGGATATTTTAGCCATGAAACATTATTGGAGCGCGTCGCGCCTGGCGGGCGTACGCTGAAGCGGCCTTGCGGGAGACTGACATGACCCCGGTTTCGCAACTACGCGGGCCGTCTCGCGAACATCTCGCGTGGCCGTTCTTCGATTCCCGCCACGGCGAATACGCTGCGGTGCTCGATGCATTTGCCGCCGGTCTTGGCGATACGCATAGCGGCGACGTCGACGAAACCTGCCGTTCGCTGGTTCGCCGGCTTGGCGCCGCGGGATTGCTGGAGGCATCGGTTGCGGGCGATCGGCCCGATGCGGTGATCGATTCCCGGCTGATTTGTCTGGCCCGCGAGACGCTGGCCTGGCACAGCGGGCTCGCCGATTTCGCCTTTGCAATGCAGGGACTTGGCACCGGGGCGGTGGCGATTGCCGGTTCGCCCGAATTGCGCGCAATGGTGCTGCCGAAGGCGCGGCGTGGCGACTGGGTCGCTGCCTTTGCCCTGTCGGAGAAGGAAGCCGGTTCGGACGTTGCCGCCATGGCCTGCAGTGCCCGGCGCGAGGGCAACCATTACATCCTGGATGGCGAGAAGACCTGGATCTCCAACGGCGGCATCGCCGACGTCTACACGCTGTTTGCGCGAACCGGCGAGGCGCCGGGGGCGCGGGGCATTTCGGCCTTTGTGGTGCTTCCGGACGATCCGGGCTTTTCAATTGCCGACCGCATCGATGTGATGGCGCCGCATCCGTTGGCGACGCTGCGTTTCGAGGGTTGCCGGATTCCGGCGGCGCGGCTGCTGGGCTCGCCGGGCGAAGGGTTCAAGATCGCGATGCGCACGCTCGATATCTTCCGCGCGTCGGTCGCAGCCGCAGCACTTGGTTTTGCCCGTCGCGCGCTGGATGAGGCGACAATGCATGCGCGGACCCGGCGGATGTTCGGCGGCGTGCTGGGCGACCAGCAATTGACGCAGGCTGCCCTCGGCGACATGGCCGCCGGCGTCGATGCCAGCGCGCTCCTCACCTATCGCGCGGCCTGGCGGCGCGACGTGCAGAAAGCTTCCACGACGCGCGAAGCCGCGATGGCGAAGATGGTCGCGACCGAAACCGCGCAAGCAGTGATCGACCGCGCCGTGCAGATGTTCGGCGGCCGCGGCGTGCGCTCCGGCGAAATGGTCGAGCAGCTCTACCGCGAGATACGCGCGCTGCGCATCTATGAAGGCGCGACCGAAGTCCAGAAACTCATTATCGGACGCGACGTCCTGAAGGTGGCCTAGCCGCGCGGGCGTGCAGTCGCATTCTGCTACGGGAGTAGGAAATGTTCGAGTTCTTGCAGCCGCCCGGTTGGGCCAAGCCGAGCGGTTACGCGAACGGCATAGCTGCCCGCGGCAAGATGATCTTCGTCGCAGGCCAGATCGGCTGGAACGAACAATGCAAGTTCGAATCGGATGATCTGGTGGAGCAGACCGGCCAGACCCTGAAAAACGTCGCAGCCGTCTTGCGCGCCGGCGGTGCCGGGCCCGAGCATATCGTGTCGATGACGTGGTTCCTGCTCGACCGCAAGGAATACTCGGCGCGCCTGAAGGAAGTCGGTGTGGCCTATCGCGACGTGATGGGCCGGAACTTTCCGGCCATGACGGCGCTGCAGGTGTCGGGGCTGATCGAGGATCGCGCCAAGGTCGAAATCCAGGCGATCGCGATGATACCTGACCAGATGAACTGACACGCAACGCCGGACACGGCGACAGCACAGGAGGGCGACATGGCAACGAAAGCTCGTGAAAACCACCGGGAAGACGTGGCCGGACGGGCCAATGTCGAGGATACGCCTGAACTGCTCGCCTATTACGACGAACTCGAAAGGCTGGAGGCCGGCGCGCTCTGGACGGTCGCGAACAAGATCGAGCCCTGGCAGCCCAGATCGTCTTCCGTTCCAGTGTTGTGGCGCTATGAGAACCTCCGCGCGCATGTGCTGCGATCGGTTGAACTGGTGTCGCCCGAAAAGGCCGGGCGGCGCGTCATCTATCTGAACAATCCCGGCCGGCGTGAGCACGCCGCCGCAGTCGGCTGGCTCTATTCCGGCCTGCAGGTCATGCATCCGGGCGAGGTCGCGTCGGCCCACGCGCATTCGGCATCCGCGCTTCGCTTCATCATGGAAGGCGAGGGCGCCTACACCATCGTCGATGGCCACAAGATGACGCTCGGCGCCAACGATTTTGTGCTGACGCCGAACGGCACCTGGCACGAACACGGCGTCTCCAGCGACGGCACACCCTGCATCTGGCAGGACGGCCTCGACATTCCCCTGGTCAACGCGCTCGAAGCCAATTTCTATGTAGTCCATCCCGACCTGCAGCAGAGCGTCGGCTATCCCGTCGACGACATGACGCATATCTGGGGCAATCGCGGCCTGCGTCCGGCCGGCGCCGAATGGTCCAAGGGATATTCTCCGCTGCTGAAATATGAGTGGGGTCCGACCTACGAAGCGCTGCAGCGATACGCCAAGGCCACCGATGGTTCGCCTTACGATGGCATTCTCATGAACTATGTAAACCCGGTGACCGGCGGGCCGGTGATGCAGACGATCGGCGCGTCGATGCAGATGCTGCGGCCGGGCGAGAGCACGCGTGCGCATCGTCATACCGGCAGCTTCATCTATCAGGTCGCAAAGGGACGTGGTCGCTCGATCATCGACGGCAAGCGTTTCGACTGGAAGGAGCGCGACATCTTCTGCGTTCCGTCATGGGCCTGGCATGAGCATGTGAACGCCTCCGCCAGCGAGGACGCCTGCCTCTTCACCTTCAACGACCTGCCGGTCATGCACGCGCTCGGGCTCTACCGCGAGGAAGCTTTTGGCGACAATGGCGGCCGGCAGCCCCTCGTATCGTAGAGTGATGGTTCTGATTGCATCAGAACCATCACTCTAGATTCTTGTTTTTGACGCGTTTTCTTCACGCGAACCACTTCGCTCGAAAGCGCTACAGGAGGAGAGAAAAGCAGTGCGTCTCGGTACCTATCGCAGCACGGTTGAGGCTGCTGCCCGTCTTGGCGCGGTTGTCGACGATCTCGTCGTGGACGTCGAGCAAGCAGGCCGGCACGCCGGGGCTTCCCTTCCGTCGTCGATGCTCGATTTCATTGATCTCGGGCCGCCTGCCTTGGCCGCGCTCAAGAAGATATTGAATGAGGGCAAGGACAACTGGCCCGTGGGCGCCGCATTGCCGCTGGCGAATGTCAGGCTGCTGGCGCCGATCCCGCGTCCACGCAAGAACATTTTTGGCATCGGTCTCAATTATGTCGAGCACGTCGCAGAATCGTCGCGGGCGCTGGACACGGCAAAGGATCTGCCCAAGCAGCCCATCATCTTCTCGAAGCCACCGACCAGCGTCATCGGGCCCGACGAAGCCATCCACCACAACAAGGCGATCACGCAGCAGCTCGACTGGGAAGTCGAGCTTGCCGTCGTGATGGGACGAACCGCGCGGCGCGTTTCGGAAGCCGAAGCGCTCGGCTTCGTGTTCGGCTATAGCGTGATGATCGACATCAGCGCCCGCGACAATCGCCGCGCCGGCCAGTGGATCTATTCGAAGGGGCAGGACACCTACGCGCCGTTCGGGCCCTGCATCGTCACGGCGGACGAGATTACCGATCCGCACGCGCTCGATCTCTGGCTGACGGTGAACGGCGTCGAGAAGCAGCGCTCCAACACGCGCCATATGCTGTTCAAGGTGCCGCTCCTGATATCAGACATTTCAGCGGCGATGACGCTGGAGCCGGGAGACATCATCGCGACCGGCACGCCCGAGGGCGTCGGCGCCGGGCGCTCGCCGCAGGAATGGCTGTGGCCGGGCGATGTGGTGGAAGCGGAAGTCACGGGCATCGGCCGGCTGCGCCATCCGGTGGTAGCGATCTGAGGGGCCGGCATGATCTTCGACATGGAGACGCTGGAGGCGCAGAACCGCTACAAAATCCTGACGGCCACGGTAACGCCGCGGCCGATCGCCTGGATCACCACGCTCTCCGCGAGCGGCGTGATCAATGCTGCGCCTTTCAGCTTCTTCAACGTGATGGGGCATGAGCCGCCCACCGTCGCGATCGGGCTTCTGGCGGGCTCGGAGCGCTTCAAGGATACGGCGGCGAACATCCTCGATACCGGAGAATTCGTCGTCAACCTCGTTGGCGAAGCCAACGCCGAGGCCATGAATATCACCTGTATCGACGCGCCACCCGAGATCGACGAGCTGACGCTGGCCGGGCTGACGCCGGCTGCCTCGCAGGCGGTACGTCCGCCGCGCATCACGGAATCCCCGGTATCGTTCGAATGCCGGGTCCTCACTTCGCTCGTAACAGGGCCGCGGCAGACCGCCGTCATCGGCCGCGTGGTCCGCGCCCATGTGGATGATGCGGTGATCCTGGACAAGGAGCGCTGTCACATCGATACGCAGGCGCTGCGCCTGATCGCCCGGATGCACGGAAGCGGCTGGTATGCGCGCTCCACCGACCTGTTCCAGATCGATCGCCCGACCTGGGCGGCGTGGCAGGAAAAGAACGCCAAGGCGAAACCTGCGTAGTGGGATCTGAAGCGGAGGATATCTTGAAAATTGCAGTGTTGGGTGGGGGCAACGGTTCGTTCGCGGCCGCCGGCGATTTCGCCTTGGCCGGTCACGAAGTCCGGCTCTGGCGGCGTAATCCTGGAGATGTCGAGGCGCATCGCGCGCACGGCGGCACGATAACGGTCATCGATCGGTCGGGGCGACGTGAGGCTCGGCTTGCGATGGTTACGTCTTCGATCGCTGAGGCCATCGACGCGGCCGATCTCATTCTGTGTCCGGCACCGGCCTTCGCGCAGGCCGCGATCGCCGAGTTGGCCGCACCGCATTTGCGCGACGGTCAGGTGGTGTTTCTGCCGCCTGGAACGTTCGGCTCCTACATCTTCGCCAGGGCGGCAAAGGACGCGGGCAACCGCGCCGAGCTCGCAACCGCAGAGACTGGGACTTTGCCGTGGCTGGCGCGCAAGCAGGGCCCCTATGCGGTGCGCATCTCCGGCAGGGGTGCGCGGCTGCCGACCGGCGTGTTTCCATTACGCCTCGCCCCGCATGCGTTGGGCGTGATCGACCGCGCGTTTCCGAACGCCATCGAGCCATGCGGCGATGCGCTGTCGGGCGCGCTGATGAATGCCGGTCCGATCATCCATCCGCCGCTGATCACCATGAACGCCGGCCCGATCGAACATTTCGAGAAGTGGGACATCCATAAGGAGGGAACGCAGCCGGCGATACGCCGCGTGACGGACGCGCTCGATGCCGAACGCATCGCCATCCGCGAGGCGCTCGGCTATGGAGGGCCGCATTTTCCGCTCGCCGACCATTATTCGAAGGACGGCGAGCCTTGGATGTATGCGCGCGACGCGCATGACCAACTCACGGATTCCGGCGATTGGTCCGAACGCCTCATTCTCGTCGAGCACCGCTACATGCTGGAGGATTTGCGTCTTGGCCTGTCGTTCCTTACATCGGTGGCGGGCCTCGCAGGCGTGCAGACACCTCTCGTCAAGGCGTTTCTAGCAATCGGCTCCGCGATCACGGGCAGAGATTTCGCCGTGGAGGGTCGGACCTTGTCTTCGCTCGGCCTCGGAGATCTTGACCGGGCTGCCTTGCAAAATCATCTCGCCGAGGGTTTCCGATGAAGCCGGTCATCGGGTGTCTCGGTGCCGGACGAATGGGCCGCGGCATCGCGGTCGTCTTCGCATTCGCTGGCCACCAGGTGATCGTTGTCGACTTCAAGGAACGGGACGCGGCGGCATTTGAGGCGCTTGCGGTTGAGGCCAAAGCTGAAATTCGCTCGACACTCGAGATTCTCTCACGCATCGATCTGCTCCCGGCAGAACTTGTGCCCACAATCGCCGAGCGCATCACGATCGTGTCTCGGCAGGATGCGGGTGCGGCGCTGCCGCGCTGCGATGTCATCTTCGAGGGGATGCCGGAGATTCTCGCATTGAAGCAGGCCGCGCTGGCCGAAGCCTCGCAGCTCGCGGGCGAGGGTCCGATCATCGCCTCGACCACGTCGACGATTTTGGTCGACGATCTCGCGGGATCGATCGAGCATCCCGGCCGCTTCCTCAATGCGCACTGGCTCAATCCGGCCTATCTCGTGCCGCTGATCGAATTGTCTCCCGGGCGGCTTACCGCGCCGGAAGTGACAGTGCGGATGAAGGCGCTGCTCGAAGGCATCGGCAAGGTGCCGGTGGTCTGCGCAGCGCGTCCGGGCTTCATCGTTCCCAGAATTCAGGCGCTGGCGATGAACGAAGCCGCCCGCATGGTGGAGGAGGGGGTCGCTTCGGCCGAAGATATCGACAAGGCCGTCATTTATGGCTTCGGATTCCGCTTCGCGGTGTTGGGCCTGCTCGAATTCATCGACTGGGGCGGAGGCGATATCCTGCATCATGCCAGCCGCTATCTGGTCGAGGCGCTCGGCGACAGCCGTTACGCCGCGCCTGACATCATCGCGGCGAATATGCGCGAAGGACGCATCGGCATGAAGACCGGGCAAGGATTCATGAACTATGAAGGCGTCGACCAGGCCGCCTATCGCGAGCAGCGCCTTGCGGCCTTTGCCGCGGCACTGCGGGCCATGGGGCTCGCCCGCGAACCCGTCGCTTGATGCTTATCGCGCGCCGTCGCGTCAGTGGCCGCCCAGATAGGCTGCGATCAGTTTCGGGTCGTGGATCAGCGTGTCCGCCGGACCGGACTGGATGATCTCGCCGGTTTCCAGCACATAGCCGTAATCCGCGGTCTCGAGCGCAGCGCGGGCGTTCTGCTCGACGAGCAGGACCGAAACGCCGAGGCTCCGCAGCGAAGCGATGGTGCGGAAGATTTCGCGGACGATGAGCGGGGCGAGGCCGAGACTGGGTTCATCGAGGACGAGGAGTTTCGGCTTCGCCATCAGCGCGCGGCCGAGCGCCAGCATCTGCCGTTCGCCGCCCGATAGGGTGCCGGCGGCCTGCTTGCTGCGCTCCTTCAGCCGCGGGAAGCGGTCGAACACGTCGTCGAGGCTTTTGCGCGTCGTCGAGCGGTCGCGCAGGCTGTAGGTGCCGAGCAGCAGATTGTCGGCGACCGACATGTCGGCAAACAGCTCGCGCTTCTCGGGCACGAGGCAGAGGCCGCGTTCGACGCGGCCCTCGACATCGATTCGCGCCAGATCGGCGCCCTGAAAGATCATTCGCCCCGTAGACTTCAGCAGCCCAATCGCCGCCATCAGCAGCGTGGTCTTGCCGGCGCCGTTCGGGCCGATCACGGTCACGATCTGCCCCTGCTCGACAGACAGCGAGACGTTCCGCACCGCCTCGACCTTGCCGTAGGCGACTGACACATTCTCGATCGAGAACATCTGTGTCACGCGACACCTCCGAGATAGGCTTCCTGGACGCGGGCATCGCTGCGGATCGCCGCCGGCTCGCCCTCGCAGAGCTTTGAGCCGAAATCGAGCACGACGATGCGGTCGACCAGCGACATGACGAACTCCATGTCATGTTCGACGAGCAGGATCGTCAGGTGGTCCGCGCGCAGCGAGCGCAGCAGTTCGGCGAGCTTGAGCTTTTCCTGGCGGCGCAGGCCGGCCGCCGGCTCGTCGAGGACGAGCAGCGTCGGATCGGCGGCGAGCGCGCGGGCGATCTCGAGCACGCGCTGATTGCCGAGCGGCAAATTGCCGGCGAGCTCGAACGGCTTGTCGCCTAGCCCGACCCGTTCGAGCTGCCGCAGCGCCTCGTAGCGGGCGCTGGCCTCTTCCGCCTGGTTGAGGTGCAGGGCGCCGGCGAGCAGGCCGGTCTTGGTGCGCGAATAGGTGCCGAGCAGCACGTTGTCGAGCAGCGTCATGCGCGGGCGCAGCTTGACGTGCTGGAAGGTGCGGGAAATCCCGGCCCTGGCGATGTGGAATTGCTGGTCGCGGGTAATCGGGCGGCCCGCGAACGCGATCTCGCCGCTGTTGGCGCGCAGCGCCCCCGTGAGCAGGTTGAACATCGTGGTCTTGCCGGCGCCGTTCGGGCCGATCAGCCCGAGAATTTCGCCGGACCTGACCTCGAAGCTGACATTGTTGACGGCGACGAGACCGCCAAATCGCCGCTGCGCGTCGCTGACCTTAAGAAGGAGCGTGCCGGGCGCCGGCTGCTCGCGGCGCGGCAACTCTGTCGCCGCTTGCGGACGGGACTGCTTGAGCTCCGGTAGAAAACCTGCGAGGAACGGGACGATGCCCTGCCGGGCGCGTTGCAGGAACAGGATGAACAGCGCCGAGAACGCCACGATCTCGAGCTGGCCGGAGGCACCCTTCGCGATCAGCGGCAGGTAGTCCTGCACGGAATTCTTCAGGAGCGTGACGATCGCAGCACCAACCACGCCGCCCAAAATGCTCCCCGAGCCGCCGACCATCGCCATCATCAGATATTCGATGCCCATGCTGGCGTCGAACGGCCCGGGGCTGACGAAACGGCCGAGATGGGCATAGAGCCATCCGGACAGCGCGCCGAGGAACGCGGCGATGACGAACGTCACCAGCTTGATCTGGAACGCGCTGATGCCGAGGCTTTCGACCAGCGTATTGCCGCCGCGGAGCGCGCGCATCGCACGCCCGATGCGGGAGTCGAGCAGGTTGTAGCAGAGGAGGAGGATCGCCACGACGATGGCCCAGATCAGGAAATAGATCTGCCAGCTCTCTACCAAAGCGGCCGGGCCGATCGAGATCGGTGGAATGCCCGAGATGCCGTTATGTTGGCCGAGGCCGTCGATGTTGCCGAACAGGAACGCGATCGCCAGTCCCCAGGCGACCGTGCTCAGCGACAGGAAGTGGCCGCCCAGGCGCAGCGTCACGAAGCCCAGGATCGCGGCGATGCTGCAGGTGAGAACCACGGCCAGTACCAGTCCGAGCCAGGGCGAGTAGCCGTTCACCGCCGTAACCCACGCCGTTGCGTAAGCCGCGACGCCGACAAAGGCCGCCTGACCGAACGACACAATGCCGCCGACCCCGGTCAGCAGCGCCAGGCCGATGGCCGCAAGCGAGTAGATGCCGATGTAGTTCAGCAAGGTGATGCTGAACGGATTGAGCACGAAGGGCGCCGCCACGAGGCAGGCGATCGCCGCGACAATGATGAGACGGATCTGCTGCAGTGTCATTCCTCGACTTCCTCTTCGGAATGCTGCGAGGCGAGCGAACGCCAGAGCAGGACGGGGATCAGCAGCGAGAAGACGATGACGTCCTTCAAGGTGCTGCTCTCGAACGAAGCGAAGCTCTCGATAATGCCGACGCCGAACGCGCCAAGCGCAGCACCTGGATAGCTGGCCATGCCGCCGACGATAG
The DNA here is from genome assembly GCF_018130385.1 of Bradyrhizobium sp. AUGA SZCCT0283. GTDB lineage: Bacteria > Pseudomonadota > Alphaproteobacteria > Rhizobiales > Xanthobacteraceae > Bradyrhizobium. The sequence goes on from NZ_JAFCLU010000010.1 coordinate 157,736, forward strand.
CGCCGACGAAGGCTTTCAGGCCGAGCAGGAATCCGGAATCGTAGAAGATGGTGTTCACAGGCGCGATCAAGATGCCAGAGACTCCCGCCATCAGTGATCCCAAGAGATAGGCGATGGTGCCTGCGCGCGCGGGCCTGATTCCCATCAGCCGGGCGCCGGTCCGGTTCAGGGCAGTCGCGCGCAGCGCCTTGCCGACCAGCGTGAAGTCGAAGAACAGAAACAGCAGGCCGCTGAACACGAGGGCCGCCGCCAGGATCAATATCGTCTGTCCGGAAACGTGAACGCCCGCGATCTCCATCGCCATCGACGTCAGCGGTTCGGTCCGGACGCCTTCAGGACCGAAGAACAGCAAGCCAAGTCCGACCAGCGCGAAATGAAGCGCGACCGAGACCGTCAGCAACAACAGAACCGAGGCGTCCGCGATCGGGCGGAACACGATCCGGTCGAGGAGCGGCGAGATCGGCATGATCAAGAGCAGCGCCAGCACGATCCGGACCGGCATCGGCGGATTGAAACGCATCGTCAGCCAGACGATCCCGACGACAATCAAGGGCAACACGAGATAGCCGAGGACGGCCTTCGGCACCGCGCGAAGCTCGCCGGCGCGCGCCAGCGAGACGACTTCCATCGCGCTGGCCATGCAGGCCAGCACGACAACCAGCCCGACCGTTCCGGGAAGCTGCCTGGCGTCGAGCGCCGCCAGGGTGAGCGCCGTGAAGGCTGCGATGTCGCCGAACGGAATGAAGATCACCCGCGTCACGGTGAAGATCAGCACGGTGCCGATCGCGACCAGGGCGTAGACCGCCCCGGTCGCTATTCCGTCGATCGCAAGAATCGCTGCGATGTCTGCCGTCATGCCGTCGGCCGTCCTTCCGTGTTATGCCTCGGCTTCGCTCAGGGCTGGTAGGTCCAGGCGCCGTTGTTCAGGCGGACGATCACCAGCGCGCGCTCGTCCACGCCGTGGTAGGCGCCGGGCTTGAAGTTGTAGACCGCGTGCACGCCCGAGAGCTCCTTGGTGTTGAGGATCTCGTCGCGCAGGGCCTTGCGGAATTCGACGGTGCCGGGTTTCGCGGTCTTCAGCGCGCGCGCCGCGGCGGAGGTGAAGATCATCCAGCCGTCGAAGGAATAGGCCGAGAACCCGTCCGTGGTCGGGACATTGTTGGCCTTCAGGAAGGCGGCGCGGAAGTCGAGCGCGAGCTTCTTGGCGAAATGGTTGTCGGGAAGCTGTTCGGCCACGATGACCGGACCGGCGGAGACCTGAATGCCTTCCGCGGCCTTGCCGCCGACGCGCACGAAATCGGGATTGACCAGCGCGACCGTGCCGTAGGTCTTGCCCTTAAAGCCACGTTCGCCGAGCGCGAGCAGCGGCAGCGCGCCCTGCGTGCCCGATCCGCCGATCAGCACGGCATCCGGGCGCACGGCGAGAACCTTGAGGATCTGGCCTGTGACCGACGTATCGACACGCGCGTAGCGCTCGTTGGTCAGCACCTTGATGCCGTCCTCGGCTTCCACCGCCTTGGCGCCGTTGTAGACGAGATCGCCCCAGGCATCAGAGAAGCCGATATAGCCGATGTTCTTCATGGCATCGCGCTTCATGCGGTCGGCGACGACCTTGACCAGCAGGGAGGCGGGCTGCGGAACGGAAATGCCCCATTGATCCGCGGGGTTGGGCTGCCCGATCACCGGGGAGACGGCGATCATCGGCACCTTCAGTTCGGTCGCGACCGCCATCATCGCGATGGTCGAAGGCGCCGTTGCGGTGCCGATCAGCAGATCGACCTTCTCTTCTTCAATGAGCTTGCGCGCGTTGCGGGTCGCAGCGGAGGGATCGGAGCCGTCGTCGAGCTGAATCAGCTTGATCTTCTCGCCGTTGACCTCGTTCTTGTATTCCATGGCGGCCTGGATGCCGCGCCCGTACGGGATGCCGATCGAGGAGCCGGGTCCACTGAGCGACGTCACGAATCCGATCGTGATGTCGGCCTGTGCGGTCGAGGCCGCCACGAGGCTGCCGATGAGTGCAGTCAAACTCAACATCTTGCGCATTGCATTCCCCTTGGTTGAAAACAGCCGCGACCTGAGCGAAATGTCAGCATGGATCGAGGTCGGACCAGCACGATCGATGCCGCAGTTGTTGCCGAAAGCCGGCGCGGGCCTGGTCCCCGCATCCGGATGGAGTTGTGAAATGAGCGCCACCAGAGCCGGTTCCAACGTCGAGCGCCGCTTCGTTACGACGCCTCTTGGCCGCATCCACGTCGCGATGGCGGGAACCGGCTTTCCCGTCCTCCTGCTGCATCAGACGCCGCGCTCGTGGAACGAGTACCGCGATGTGCTGCCGCTGCTCGGCCGCGATTTCCGCGCGATCGCGATGGATACGCTCGGCTTCGGGGATTCCGATGCCTCTGCCGGCGAGCCCTCGATTGAACTGTGGGCGCAAGGCGCGTTCGCGCTGCTCGATGCGCTGGAAGAACCGCGCGCCGCGATCGTGGGCCATCATACCGGCGCGGTGATCGCGGTCGAAATGGCCGCTTCGGCCCCTGCGCGCGTGAGCGCGCTGATACTCTCGGCCTGTCCTTTCGTCGATGCGGCGCGCCGCGCCAAACACCACGGCATGCGCGTCATCGACGATGTGGAAGCGCGTACCGACGGCGCCCATCTTACCGAGCTCTGGGCGCGCCGGCAGCCATTCTATCCCGCTGATGATATCGATCTGCTGCAGCGCTTCATGATCGACGCCCTGCGAGCCGGCGAGATGGCGGCGGAAGGCCACCGGGTGGTGAATCGCTATCGGATGGAGGACCGTCTGGGGCAGATCCACTGTCCCACGCTGGTCATTGCTCCGACGGGCGATCCGCACGTTCATCCGGTGGCTCCGAAGGTCGCTGGAGCTATCGAAGGCAGCATCTTGCGCGAGCTCTCAGGAGGCATGGTGCCGCTTCCCGATCAGATGCCGGAGGCTTTCGCCGGCCTCGTCGGCGACTTCATTGCCGCTCAGAGATCCGGAAACTGAAACGCCCCGCTCAACCGCGGCGAATGGGAATTCGCCCGCAGCGCCTGCCGTTCCGAGGTTGATGATCTCAGCCACGAGTGATGAGCCTTTATCAACGCAACTACCAATGCGACGTGCGCCCGCCCAGGCGCCCCGCTGCCTGCCAATTGTTTAAAGCCTAAAGTATTTCTCGACCGAAGGTCAATACGCCAACTTCGTGCCCCGCGGAAAAAGTTTGCGGCGGCGCGTGCGGGCGCGAAGGCTGAATTCGCCTGTGCAAAAGGGTGAGGCGCTACCTGCCTGTCCTTTCGGCACTCGATCTTGTCGCGCGCGGAAAGCATCGGCACGCGGTTCAATTGACGCCAAAATTATTTTGTGGTTGAAATATTTCGGTCGATGGAATGGCGCTGTGCTACGGCGCGCTTTCGCAGCGACCGGCATGTGTGTGTCGTCAGCCCACTCAGGCTGCGGCGGTTCGAGGACCGGCACGCGCGCCCGTGAACAGGATATCTGCTGTGCGCATCTTCTGGCAGAGCTTCGTCGACCAGGCTACGAGCGCGCCCTACATGGCGCGGCTTGCGGCCTATCTGAACGAGATCGCGGCGCCCGGCACCAGCGTTCATGTTGAAGGCATTACGCCTGCCGATCGCGACTTCGGTCGTCTGAGCGAATTCCGTTGCGCGATCCAGGCGGTCGACAATGGGCTTGCGGCGCAGGAGCGCGGCTTCGACGCCTATGTCATGGGCCACTTCCAGGATCCGGGACTATACGAACTGCGCTCGGCGCTCACGATTCCGGTGGTCGGGACCGGCGAGGCGACGCTGCTTGCGGCTTCTCAGCTTGGGCGGCGGCTCGGCCTTGTCACGCTCGATGCCGCTTTCGAGGTCTGGCACTACGAGCAGGCCGATCGCTACGGGCTTTCCGGCCGCGTGGTGCACGTCACCGGGATGGGCTGCCGTCCGGAGGATTTCAACGCGGCGTTCGCGGGCGATGCGGCGGCGAAAGCGCGCATGCTGACCGACTTCGCGGCCTGCGCGCAGCCGCTGGTCGATCGCGGCGCTGATGTTATCATTCCGGCCGGCGTGTTGCCCGGTCTCCTCATTGCGAGCGAGCACGGTTTCAAGATTGGTCATGCGCCCGTGGTCAACTGTGCGGCGGTTGCGCTGAAGAGCGCGGAGATGTGGGTGCAGTTGCAGCGCCTCAACGGCACTGAGCCGAGCCGGGGGCCGAGCTTCGCGCTGGCCAACGACTGCGCCCGCCAGGATTTCCGCGCCACCGTGGCGCGCACGCGACCCGACAAACCAAAGAGCCCTTGAGGACAAGACATGCTGCAGCCTGACAAGATCCTGTATGAAGCCGAAGTGACGGCGACCGGCGGGCGCGACGGCAAGGCCGCGAGCGACGACGGATTGTTGTCGGTGTCGCTGTCGCTGCCGAAATCACTGGGCGGGCCGGGCGGACCGGGAACCAACCCGGAGCAGCTTTTTGCCGCCGGCTATGCCGCGTGTTTCCTCGGCGCGGTGAAACTCGTCGCGCGCACCCGCAAGATCACGCCGTCGGCGGAACCGACCGTCATCGCCAAGGTTGGCATGGGGCCGGTCGCGGTCGGCTACGCGCTCACCGTCGAGCTCAAGGTGCTGCTGCCTGGACTGGAGAAATCCGTCGCCGAGGAAGTCGTTGCCGGCGCGCACGAGCGCTGCCCTTATTCCAACGCAACGCGCGGCAATATCGACGTCAAACTGACCGTGCTCTGAACGGCTCACAGGAACCCGGCAGTCCCATGCAGAACTCCATCCGAACACCTTATGACCGGGTCGTGATGGCGGTTCCGGTGACGATTCCCTATGTGCGCTACTCGATCGAGAGCGCGCAGTGGTGGATCGGCCGCGCGCTGAAGGCGCTGGTGGATGGTGCTGGCATCACGCCGCGCGATATCGACGGGTTCTGTGTTTCGAGTTTTACGGCCGGCCTCGATAGCGGGATCAGCCTTACCCAGCATTTCGGCCTGTGCGTGCGATGGATCGACACCATTCCGCTCGGGGGAGCGAGTGCGATTGCCGCGCTCCGCCGCGCCGCGCGGGCGGTGCAGGCGGGCGACGCCCGCATCGTGGCCTGCGTGGCGGGTGATACCAACCACGTCGATTCCTTTCGCTACACGCTGGAAAATTTCTCGCGCTTCAACCAGGATGCCGTCTATCCCTACGGCGCCGGCGGCGCCAATGCGAGCTTCGCGCTGATCGCGCGCAACTACATGCGCACGTTCGGCGCGCGGCGCGAGGATTTCGGCAAGATCGCAGTTGCCCAACGCAGCAACGCGTTGCGTAACCCCGACGCTTTGATGAAAGCGCCGCTGACCCTCGAGCAATACATGTCGGCGCGGCCGATCGCCGACCCGATTCATCTGTTCGACTGCGTGATGCCGTGCGCCGGCGCGGAGGCTTTCCTGGTGATGAGCGAGGATGTCGCAGCGTCCCTGAAGCGGCCTGCCGCCAAAATTCTCTCAACGATCGAGCGCCACAATGCGTTCGGCGACGATCCCGTTCAGGTGCGGGGCGGATGGGCTGTTGATGTCGACGAGCTCTACGCGATGGCCGGCGTCAAGCCGGATGATCTCGATTTCGTCCAGACCTATGACGACTATCCCGTCATCTCGATGATGCAGTTCGAGGATCTCGGCTTCTGCCGGAAGGGCGAGGGGCCGGACTTCGTGCGGCAGCATGATCTCACGATCGACGGTACTTTCCCGCACAACACCTCCGGCGGCCAGCTCTCGGTCGGGCAGGCCGGCGCGGGCGGCGCCTATCTCGGGGTGGTCGAGGCGCTGCGCCAGGTGCTCGGGCAGGCCGGCCCGACGCAGGTTAGGGATGCGCGCATCGGGTTGGCGTCGGGCTTCGGAATGATCAACTATGATCGCGGCCTCGCTTCGGGTGCGGCGATCCTCGCGGGGCCGGGCTCATGATCGAACCGATCGTAAGACCGCGCCGGAAGAATCCGCTGCTGCGGACACGGCTGCCGACGTCGCCGCCGCACGCGCGAAGCCGCGCGTCGCACGGTTTTACGCGCGCCGCCGCCGAAGGGCGCTTCATGCTGCAGCGCTGTGGCGCGTGCGGGACGTTCTGCTATCCGGCGCGCGATGCCTGCCCCGAGTGTCTTTCCGCCGACCTCGTCTTCGCGGACGCGCCGCGGCGTGGCACGCTGCTGTCCGAAACCACGCTGCACATCCCGGCCGACGTGCATTTCCGCGAGCGCGCGCCATGGCGCATCGGGCTGGTTGCCATGGAATGCGGACCGAGGCTGGTGACGCACCTGCATGCCGATTGCGAAGAGGGGCGGCCGGTCGTGATGTCGTTTCAACTGGACAAAAGCGGGCAGGCGGTAGCCTTCGCGCATCCCGAACGGGAGACCCCGAACATGGCGGACGACAGGCAGTGGCGTGAGATGACGGCCGATCCGAAATTCCGGCGCGTGCTGGTGACGAACGGGCGGAGCATCGTCGGGCAGGAGATGGTGGCCGCGCTGAAGGCGGCGGGCGCGTCGATCGTGTTTGTCGGCATCGCCGAGCCATGGAAGCCGTTCCGCGGCGAGGATGTGTTGCGGGCTCTCGAGGGCGTCGAGATCGTGCCGCTCGATATCGGCGATGAGAAATCGGTTGCCGATCTGGCGGCTGATATCGGCGGCAAGGTCGATATCCTGGTCAACACCGCCGAGCACGTCCGCTCTGGCGGGCTGCTCGATCGCCAGGGCACCAGCGTCGTGCGCGACGAGATCGACCAGAGCTATCTCGGCTTCGTGCATCTGGCGCAGGCGTTCGGCCCGGCGATGCGGATGCGGGGCGCCGATGGCGTCAACAGCGCCGTCGCCTGGGTCAATATCCTGTCGGTCTATGCGCTGGCGAACTGGCCGGTGTTCGGCGCGTATTCGGCGTCGCAGGCCGCTTGTCTCTCATTGTCGCACTGTCTGCGGGCGGAGCTTCGCCCCGGCGGCGTCAAGGTGGTGAATGTGTTTACGGGGCCGCTCGATGTCGAATGGTTCCAGACGGTGCCGCCGCCGAAGGTCGCGCCCCGCGCGGTTGCGACCGCGATCGTGTCGGCGCTCAAGCGCGGGCTTGAAGATGTGTTCGTGGGCGACGTCGCCGAAGACATTCGCCAGCGCCTGGCGGCCAATCCAAAGGCGGTCGAGCGTGAGCTCGGGGCGTAGGCGGGCTTGTTGAAAACGGGAGAAGCGCAATGGACAGCAATGGTCTTATGCAATTTGCCGGCGCGGTTGCATCCGGTGCGGTACGCGTCGTCGATCTGACGTTTACGCTCAGCCCGGACTTCCCGGTCATCGTGCTGCCGCCGGAATTCGGACAGGCCGCGCCCGTGCGCATCCAGCGGATTTCGCATTACGACGCGGCCGGCCCTGCCTGGTACTGGAACAACCTGACCTTCGGCGAGCATACCGGCACGCATTTCGATGCGCCGATCCACTGGTTCACCGGCAAGGACCTGCCGAACAACGCGGTCGACACGCTCCCGGTGCGCGACATGATCGCGCCGGCCTGTGTGATCGATTGTTCGGCGCAAGCCGCAAAGGATGCGGATTTCCTTTTGACGATCCCGGTCGTTGAAGCCTGGGAAAAAAGCCACGGACGGATTCCGGAACGGCACTGGGTGTTGCTGCGCACCGACTGGTCGAAGAAGGGCTGGCGCGACTACGCCAATCTGAAGGACGACGGCGCGCACACGCCCGGGCCGGACGCCGCCGTGATGCGCTGGCTGGTCGAGGAGCGTGGCGTCATCGGCTTCGGCACCGAGACGATCGGGACGGATGCCGGCCAGGCCGGCCATCTCGAGCCGCCCTATCCGGCGCACCATTTCCTGCACGGCAGCGGACGCTACGGCCTGCAATGCCTGTGCAATCTCGACCAGCTGCCGCCGACTGGAGCTGTGATCGTGGCCGCGCCGCTCAAGATCCAGAACGGCTCCGGCAGTCCGCTGCGCGTCCTTGCGCTGGTACCAGGCCAAGGTTGAACCCATTCGTCCACATCGAGTGACATCATGAAAAACAAAAAGACTTTGTTGATCGGCGCAGCCCTCCTGCTCGGCTCCATGGCGCCGGCGCGTGCTGAAATTCTCGTCGGTTTCGTCACCGGCCTGAGCGGGCCGGTGTCCTCTATCGGCGTGCCGAATGCCAAGGGGCTGGCCGCGGGCCAGGCCTATGTCGGCGAGATCGACGGCGAGAAAGTACGCGTCATCCAGCTCGACGACGGCTCGGACCCGGCCGCATCGACGCGCAATGCCCGCAAGCTCGTCGAGCAGGAACGGGTCGACTTCCTGATCGGCACGTCTGGCGCGCCGCAGACGCTGGCGATGGCCACCGCGGCCATCGAGATGAAGGTGCCGATGGTGGCGGTCTCGCCGATCGCGCCGGTGGCGGCCGGAGAGGGCGGGCCGTGGGTGGTGCAAACGCCACAGCCGACGCCGCTTCTGGTTCAGGGCGTCGTCGATCACATGAAGACCCGCAACGTGAAGACGGTGGCATTCATCGGCTTCTCCGACGCTTTTGGCGACCTGATGTACAACTCGCTGCTGCAAGCTGCTGAGAAGGCCGACATCAAGGTGATCGCGAACGAACGCTATGCGCGCTCTGACAACTCGGTCACCGCGCAGGTGCTGCGCGCGATTTCCGCGCGCCCCGATGCGATCATGCTGGGCGGCACCGGAACCCCCGGCGCGCTGCCTGTGATCGCGCTGGCCGAGCGCGGCTACAAGGGTCCGCTCTACGGCAATCACGGCATGATCAGCGCAGACTTCCTGCGGCTCGCCGGCAAGTCGGCCGAGGGCATCATCTGCCCGACCGGGCCGGTGACGGCAGCCGAGCAGCTTCCCGAGAGCAATCCGATCCGCAAGGTCGCGCTCGCATTCCGCGCGGCCTATGAGAAGGCCAATGGCGAGGCGCCGGCCGATGCGTTTTCACCCTATGCGTTCGATGGCTGGCTGGTGTTCATGGACGCCGCCAAACGCGCAAAGGCGACGGGCGCTGTGCCCGGCACGCCGGCTTTCCGCAACGCGCTGCGCGAGTCGCTGTTCACGACCAAGGATGTCGTCGGCGCGCACGGCATCTACACCTATACCCCGGCGGACCGCCACGGCGTCGACAGCCGCGCGCGGATCCTGGTGCAGATCGAAAACGGGAAATACAAGCTGCTGCCGTGACGGCAGCAGCCGGTGTCCGCGGCTCAGACGTGGCGCAGCTTCGCCTTCAGCGCACGCATGTCGATCGCGCGGTTGGCACTAACGGCCGCAGCCGCGAGCGTCTTTATCTCGCCCCGGGCGAGCTTGCGCGTCGACGACAGCGGCAATTCGTCGACGATCGCGACGTAGCCGGGCACCTTGTGATAGGCGAGGCGCTCGGCGCAGGTCTTGACGATCGAGGCCGCGAGGGCGTCTGCGTCGTCGATCTCAGCATTCGGCACGATGAAGGCGAAAACCTCCTCGCCGCGGATGTCGTCGGGAACGGGCGTCACCGCGCAGCCGCCGATGCGGGTGTCCATGTAGAGCGCGCTTTCGACCTCGAGCACGCCGATGTTCTCGCCGCTGCGCCGCACGATGGTCTTTTTGCGATCGAAGAAATACATCAAGCCGTCTTCGTCGGCGAAGACGAGGTCTCCGGTGTGGAACCAGCCGCCTTGCCAGGCCGCCTCGGTGGCTTCCTCGTCCTTCAGATAGCCGCTGAAGAAGCCGGCGCGGGCGTCGTCGCCTTTGGCGCGGACCAGCAATTCGCCGGGTTTCCCAGGCGCGACGTCGGCGCCCTGATCGTCAACGAGGCGATACTCCATGCCTTCCGACGGCCGGCCGACGCAGCGCGCGCCAAAGCCTGCCGGTTCGCGCGCGGTGGTGGTGGCCGCAGCACCACCGGTCTCGGTCATCGCCCAAGCCTCGACGATCGGGATGCGGTAGCGTTCCTCAAAGGTGGCGCGGTGGCGGACATCCACGCCGGGCGCGAAGGCGAAGCGCACGCGATGCTGCCGTTCCACCTCGGTCACCGGCAGTTGCAGCAGAATGGCCGGGATGACGCCGAGACAGTGCACGACGGTTGCGCCGCTGTCGGCCACGCATTGCCACCAGCGGTTGGCGTGAAAGCGGTCGAGCGGCACCACGGCGCCGCCGAGCACCATCATGCCGACCGCGCTGCAGCCGAGCGCGTTCATGTGAAACATCGGCAACGGCGTCAGGTTGATCTCGCGGTCCGGCTCCAGTTCGGCCACGCCGCCCTGTGCGAGATACCAGTCGGCGACCTGAAGGAAGTAGCGGTTGGAAAGCAAGCAGCCCTTTGGCTTGCCGGTGCTGCCTGAGGTGAACAGCAGCGCGCATTCGCCATTGAACTCGGCATCCTGGGCGACGATGTCGGTCTGGCACGGAGGAATGCGGCTGTCGGTATCGATCAGGCGGGCGCGCCCGAGCGCCGCTCCCTTCGTCACCTGCATGCGATCTGATGCCGCCACCAGGAGATCCGCCTGCGACAACTCAAGCTGGAAGGACAGTTCATCGGGGCGGACGTCCGGGTTGATCGGAACGATCGAAACCCCGAGCGCATTGAGCGCGAGCCAATGCAGAAAGAAGACGGGGCGATTTTCGAGCAGCAATGCAACCCGCGCCCCGCGTCCATAGCCGGCGGCTGCGTATTTCGCGCGCAGCCGGTCAACCTCGGTCTTGAACGCCCCGTACTCGATCTTGAAGCCTTCCGGCGCGTAGGGCAGTCCCGCGCTTGCAGGCGCCAGCAGGAATGGCGCGTCCGGCCGCCTTGCGGCCGCGGCCGCGAAAGCATCGGATGGCGATCGATAGGGAGTGTCGAGGCTCATTGCGGACGTCGCTCCTGTTGGTGGGCTGCGGCCACCTCCAGGGACGGCAGCCGGAACCCGCACGCAGCCCTTGCTGCGGCGGCAGCATTCGTGAATACTTTAAACCTAAACTATCTCGCCGGCCAAGTGCGATCTGTTGCAGACCAGCCCGGCAAAGCCTTAGGAGGCGCGTGTGCAGGCAGGTGATAGCGGCGCGGCTAGGCAGCGGTCGGGTGCGCCGATCTGGTCGCAGGCGGTTGAGCGCTTCCCGCCGGCGGACCGGGTTCTCTCGACCATCCTGACGCGCCAGGCCGCCCGATATCGTGATCGCACGTTATTCGTCTTCGGCGAAATACGGTGGAGCTATGCCGAAACGGCTGCGATCGCCGCCGCATCCGCGGCCCGCCTGATGCGCGCCGGAATTCAGGCCGGCGACCGCGTCGCCCTGATGTGCTCGAACCGGCCGGAATTTTTGGAAGTCTATCTCGGCTGCGCCTGGATGGGCGCCGTGACCGTGCCGATCAACACCGCGCTGCGCGGCATCCAGCTCAGCCACATCCTGCGCAACTCCACGCCGAAACTGCTGGTGATCGAGGCAGGCTTTATGCCGGCGATCGAAACGCTGGAAAGCGACGTCGCGCTGCCGGACCTTATCTGGACGATCGGCGATAGCGCCGCGTCTTCGGTCACGCCAGGATCGATCTCGCCGCTGCCCGCGCTCGGCGAGGGAGCTTCGCCGGCGCCGGTGCGGCCGGACGACACAGTTGCGATCCTCTATACGTCGGGCACTACGGGTCCTTCCAAGGGTGTCTGCTGCCCGCAGGCGCAGATGTTCTGGTGGGGCGTCTACTCGGCGCGCGCGCTCGACATCCGCGAGGGCGATGTGCTGTTCACGACACTGCCGCTGTTCCACACCAATGCGCTGAACGCATTCTATCAGGCACTCCTGAACGGCTGCACCTACGCGCTCGAGCCGAAATTCTCCGCCTCCGGTTTCTGGGCCGCGGCGCGACGGCACCAAGCGACGGTCGGCTATCTCCTCGGCGCGATGGCCGTGATGCTGCTGGCGCAGCCGAAATCCGCCGACGACACCGCCCATTTCCTGCGGGTCGCGCTCGGCGGCGGCGTCCCCGGTCAATTTCACGGGCCGTTTCTCGAACGCTTCGGCGTGCCGCTGCTCGACGGCTACGGTTCGACCGAAACGAATTTCGTGTTCGCAAGCTCCATCCCGTCCGATCGTCCCGGCACGATGGGCTATCTCGTCGAGGGCGTGGAGGCCTGCATCGGCGGTCCCGATGACGCGCCTCTGCCTGATGGAGAGGCGGGCGAATTGCTGCTTCGTTCGCGCGAGCCGCTCGCATTCTCGACTGGTTATTTTGGAATGCCGGACAAGACGGCCGAAGCGTGGCGAAATCTCTGGTTTCACACCGGCGATAGGGTCGTGCGCGAGGCGGACGGCCACTACCGCTTCGTCGACCGGATGAAGGATTCGATCCGCCGCCGCGGCGAGAATGTTTCATCCTGGGAGGTGGAGCAGGTGTTGCTGAAGCATCCGGCAATCGCTACCTGCGCCATCTATCCGCTGCCGTCCGAACTCGGCGAGGACGAAGTCGCGGCGGCCGTCCAGCTTGAACCCGGTCACGCGCTGGAGCCGATCGATGTCGTCAGGCATTGCGAGGGCAAGATGGCTTATTTCGCGGTGCCGCGCTTTGTCCGGATCGTCACCGAAATGCCGCTGACCGAGAACGGCAAGATCCGAAAGATCACGCTGCGCGAAGCCGGAAAAACTCCCGACACCTGGGATCGCGAAGCGGCGGGATACAGACTGCGCCGCTAGATTTTTGATTTGACGCGTTTTCTTGACGCGAACCGGGCGCCACTTCGCTGGAAAACGCTCTCGAATCAGGCGCGAGCTTGCTCCGTCGCGCGCTTCACGGCGCTCTTCAGGTCGTCGAGCTCCTTGACCAATCCGTCGAGCCGCCCTTTCGGAAACTCGGCAAGCAGCGAAGCCAGCCATAGGCCGTGCTTCTTCGCCATCCGCCTGAACGCCTTCCTGCCCTCGGCCGTCATGCAGACGATCTGCACGCGACGGTCGAGCGGCGACGGCGACCGCGTGATGAAACCGTCTTCGACCAGGCGATCCACGATCGGGGTCAGATTCCCAGCCGTGACCATTAGGCGCTTTGGCAGCTCACCCAGCACCAGTCCAACAGGCTCGCGATCAAGCTGTGCCAGCACGTCAAAGCGCGGCATCGTGAAGTCGAACTCTTCCCGGAACTGACGGCGAAGCTCGGCGCCGATCAACGACGTGCAGGCAAGGAGGCGAAGCCATACCCTGACCTGGGCGCGGTTGTCCGCGTCTTCCCCGGCCATGTTCTCTTCGTCGATCAGCGCGATCTCCTTGCCGGCCATCAACCCATGCCTCCCGACATTCCCTTATGCAGCCGAGCGGATCGGCATCAAAAGGTTCTGAAACGAACGTGTAAATCCTTTAGGGCCAAATCAAGTTCCCGGAACGAGAGTGGTTTGAACGATCTCGCACCCCCGGATTCGGTTGCCTGCCGCACCTCGACCGTAGCGGAGGATATCGTGGCTGGGCAAGCGTGGCGGGGTCTGTCATGCAGGAAATGACCTGAATTTAACCGGAAAGCGGCTCTCCGCCTCGACGCTGAATTGCCGATTGAGGGGCGGGGCACGGCGTCCGGGGACTTCAACGCTCGACTTTGCGCGTCGGCCCGGTTATAGAATAATACTTTATACCTAAACTAAACCGAGCGCCTTGCATGGCCCGTTTTGAATCCCTGACGCTCTCCGAGCTGCCGAGCGGCATCTGGCGCACGCGCCTTCCGGTACGCTTCGGCTCCTGCGATCCAGCCGGAATCGTCTACACGCCGGAATATCTCAACCTGTTCAACGGCGTGATCGAGGACTGGTACGGCGATGCGCTGGGACTGCCCTATCATGAACTGGTCGGAACACGGCGGACCGGCCTCGGCTATGCGCACGTCTCGGCGGATTTCGCCAAGCCCAGCCGTATGGGCGACGTGCTCGACGTCGTGGTCATCGTGCGCGATATCGGACGCACCTCGGTGAAGCTCACGGTTCATGCGTTCAAGGATGGCACCGAATGCGTACGCGCCACCTTCGTGACCGTGACGACCTCGCTGATGGATCACAAATCGATTGCGCTGCCGGACGACATGCGTCTCGCGTTGAAGAATTACCAGGCGCGTTGCGACGCGCCGGCCAGCGCTGCCTCGCCAAGCCTGCGATACGGACCTAGCAGCCTGCCGGCGTGACTGCGGCTGCCAGGCTGAACGCATCGAGCGCGCACCACTCATAAGAGCTCGCTGAACACGATGCCGACGGCGCTTCGCCTCATTTGAGGTGGCTGATTTCCGGATCATTTCCTATCTGCTTGTGGACAAGAAGTAATCAATCTCGACATTGTCTTGGTCCAAGCTGTCCCGAAGGAGCCCCCCATGCGCATATTGGCTTGCACGATTCTCACCATCGCAACGGTGCTGGTGGCCGCGCCCGCGCGCGCCCAGACCTATAATCCAAACTTCCCAGTCTGCCTGCAAACCTACGCTATCGGCGGCGGCTATATCGACTGCAGCTTTACTTCGCTGGCGCAGTGTGCAGCGTCCGCATCGGGCCGCGCGGCGCAGTGCCTGACCAATCCGTATTTTGCGCAGGGCGACAGGAAACTGCCTCGGCAACGCGGCGTTTACTAGAGGCGGCTGCATCGGCTTGCTTCGGAGGCGTCATGGCCACTTTTGCCCATGCCAACGCTTCTACGTATAATCCGGCGAAACCACCATTTCGTGAGGTCATGTGACTGCCCCCAATCCCGCTGCCGGCAAACCGGTCGATTCCGCCTCCCTTGTCAACGTGCCGCAGTTGGTAACGGCCTATTTCGCGTCGAAACCGGATCCGTCCGATCCCACCCAGCGCGTTGCCTTTGGAACCTCGGGTCATCGCGGGACGTCGCTCAAAAACTCCTTCAACGAAAATCATATCCTGGCGACGACGCAGGCGATCTGCGACCACCGCCGCGAAGCCGGGCTGACCGGCCCGCTGTTCGTCGGCATCGATACCCATGCGCTCGCCGAGCCGGCGCTGGTGAGTGCCGTGGAAGTGTTTGCCGCCAACGGCGTCGACATCATGATCGACGAGCGCAGCGGCTACACACCGACGCCCGTCATCTCGCATGCGATCCTGAGCTACAACAAGGGCCAAACGCGCGGACTTGCCGATGGCGTCGTCATCTCGCCGTCGCATAATCCGCCCGAGGATGGTGGATACAAATACAATCCGCCGCATGGTGGTCCGGCCGACACGGATGTGACCGCCAAGGTCGAAAAGGCCGCCAACGCCTACATGGAAGCCGACATGAAGGGCGTTGTGCGGATGCCGTATGAGCGCGCCCGCAAGGCGCCCTCGACGCATCTGCACGACTATATCCGTCCCTATGTCGCCGATCTCGGCAATGCCGTGGACATGGCGCTGATCAAATCATCGGGCGTGAAAATCGGGATCGATCCGCTGGGTGGCGCCGCCGTTCATTATTGGCAGCCGCTGATCGCGCATTATGGAATCAATGCGACTGTCGTGAACACCGCCGTCGATCCGACGTTCCGTTTCATGACGGCGGACTGGGATGGAAAAATCCGCATGGATTGTTCCTCGCCGTTCGCGATGGCGGGCCTGATTGCGATGCGCGACAGGTTCGACATAGCCTTTGCCAATGACACCGATGCCGACCGGCACGGCATCGTGACGCGCACGGGCGGCCTGATGAATCCGAACCATTTTCTGGCCGCCGCGATCGCCTATCTGTTCGAGCATCGGCCGCAATGGGGCAGCGAGGCCGCGATCGGCAAGACCATCGTCTCCAGCTCGATCATCGACCGCGTCGCGGTTAAGCTGAATCGCAAGCTGGTCGAAACCCCGGTCGGCTTCAAATGGTTCGTCGAGGGCCTCGGCAGCGGTGCGTTCGGATTCGCCGGCGAGGAAAGCGCCGGCGCATCATTCCTCAAGCGCGACGGCTCGGTCTGGACGACCGACAAGGACGGCATGGTGATGGGGCTGCTCGCCGCCGAAATCCTCGGCCGCACCGGCCGCGACCCGAGCCAGTTGTTTGCCACTCTGACTGCCGAACTCGGCGTGCCCCACTACGAGCGGATCGACGTGCCGGCGACACCAAAACAGAAAACCGCGCTGAAGGCGCTCGGGCCGGAGCAGCTCGATATGCGCCAGCTTGCCGGCGAACCGGTCACCGCGATCCGGACCCGGGCGCCGGGTAACGATCAATCCTTCGGCGGCATCAAGGTCGAATCCGAGGCGGGCTGGTTTGCCGCGCGGCCATCGGGCACCGAAGACGTCTACAAGATCTACGCCGAGAGTTTCCGAGACCGGAACCATCTGAACGCGATACAGCAGGATGCCCAGCGCGCCATCGCGAAGGCCTTCTGATTTCGCGGTAACCGGTTGGGCAACGGAAAATCCTCGGTCGCTCCTGGCGCAATGGGAAGAATGTTGCGCCAAGCTGCACCCAGTTGCACCGGTTCGGCACATTCCTGACCAGACGGGAACCGCGGAATTGAGTTTCTGGCGCCGTCGCTTTTGCGATCACGCTGAAATCACGAAGCTCCACGCAGTGTTAGGCTCGGGAGCTAGCTGCCAGAAACCCGTCCGGGAGGAGGGCCTGTAAGCTATCACGAGGTTATCGGGGGATGAAATGAGTGCGGAATCGGTTGTCTACTATCTGAATCGCGTGCCTGAGAGCGATCCGAATGACCAAACCGAATGGCTTTTGACGGCATTGGGGCAATATACCGGCGCGGAACTGCGTGAACTGCTCTATGTAGCGGAAGAGCCGGGATTCTTTGAATTGATGCGCGGGCTGTTTGCGCTTTCGGACGAGAGCCGTGCCGTCCTGCAGCACTTTCTCGAAACCGGCCACCCGCCGGCCATGAAGGCGGCGATCGACCCGAAAGGCCGGTTGACGATTGAGCACGTCGACGTCGAGCAGCGCGTAAAAATGCTTCCTGTGATCGCAAATTAGTGTGCTGCGCTCCCTGAGGTTGTGCTAGGGTTCCAGCTTGAACAGTTGGGAGCCTGCCCATGCCGACGAGGAAGTCTGGCCCGCTCGATGCGATGGTGGGTACCAGAATTAGTATGTTGCGGGTCAACCGCGGCATGAGTCAGGGCATGCTCGCGGAACGGATCGGCGTTACCTCCCAACAGGTACAGAAATACGAGCGGGGCGCCAACCGGGTTGGCGCTAGCCGGTTGGCGCAAATCGCTTCCGTGCTGGGTGTTTCGGTCGGCGAGCTGTTCGAATCTTCCGGGGCCGAATCTCCCGGCCTGAATTCGCCGGTTCGCTTGCTTGCCGAGCCTGGGGCCTTGCGCGTTCTCAAGGCCTATGCGCGAACGACCAGTCCGCGTGTGCGGCTTCGCATCGCGAAGCTGGTTGAAAGCATCGCCAGTCGAACTTTCGGAGCGAAGGCCACGGTCGCAATATTCAATGCTGTCGATCATGGTGAGCGGCGGAAGTTTCCCTCGCGAGGTTAGTCTTCCGCAGGAAGACCAGCGGCAATCCTGTGTCGCCCCGCAATCCGGTTGGAGGCGTCAGCCGGTCGCGCGCATCGCAAGCCGCTCCGGCGGCCTGCTGCCGGGAATGAACTCGCCGATCCAGTCACGGCGCGTCGCTTCGATATGCCAGGACATTGCCTCGGCTGAATAGGGTGCCGGATCGGGAATGTCCTTGCGGATCTCCTTGCCGTCGAGCCAGCCGCAGCTGTGCGAGTAGCGCGCTTTGCAGACGAGATGGATATCGCCGTGGTCCTGCAGCAGCACGTAGCCATCGGCCGGAAAAAATGTACCCGCAAGCTCGATCGCACCAGGCAACTGGCGCACCAACAGGAACGTGCTGGTGGATTGCGATTCCGATTCGGAAACCAGCACGCCAACCAGGCTGTGGATCGGCGCGATTACCTGCGGTGCAACCAGTGCGAGAGGCTCCGTGATCGGGCCAGCCGTCGCGATCGAGAGATATTCGCCCTCCGGTCCCCAGCGGCAGGCGATCAGCCACTCGCGGCTGCGGCTACGAATCAAGGTCGGCTTGGCATAGTCTGAACGGGCAATATCTGCGGCCATGGCTATGACGAAGGCTTTCGCGAGCATAAGTTTCCTCCAGGGCGAGGGCGGGCTGGCCTCTCGTTCGAAGAATGCACGTCAAGTCGTGAGGTCACCGTGAGCGGTACCGAAAATTCGATGCAGGAATTGTTTGCTCGCGCGGCATCGTTGCTTATTGGCAACGAAGTGAACGCCGCCGGCGATCACGATGCCCGACTTGTCTTGCAGGCGCTGGAATATGCCTCGGAATCCGGCAACCGGATTGATCCGCAGACCGCGAATCGCGCCCATCTGCTCATCGCTGCTTCCCGATTTGCGCGGGTGTTCGAACTGGCCTCACCCGATGCGCCCGGCCTGTTCAGCTTTGGCGCGCAATTCGATCCAGCGCTTGCCGATCCCTTGCATGACGGAAGCCCGATGGTCGGCGTTTCCGGCGTCGGTCTGACGTTGCGGGATGCATTTCAGGGCTGCATCGGCGAGGGAATCGAGTACCTCTCTCAATTGCAGACCGGGAGCGACGTGTTGCTCAAACCCGGCGTCGACGACTGGGCCGGAAAACTCGGTCCGAAGGCGCTGGAGCTGGTCGCTGCCGTCTCGGAACGCCGATTGCAACCAGAGCGAGCGCTTTCCTGGTGTCGTACAACGAGGCTGACTGACGGCGGCGAAGTGTGGCTTCCGGCCGACATCTGCCTGCGGCGTCCGCCGGCGCAGCGCGACTTCGCGCCGCCATTCCCCTTGAGCATCGGATCGGCCGCCGGTCCATCACGGGATGCCGCGGCACTGCACGGCCTGCTGGAATTGATCGAGCGCGATGCGGCCAGCCTGTGGTGGCGGGGCGGTCAGCTGGCCCGATCGATTCCGCCGCAGCATGAAGCCGGCATCGTGGCGGAAGGTTTGTTGCGGCAGCTTCGGCATGGCGCATCGGTGCAGCGCCGGACATGGCTGCTCGATATCACGACGGATATCGGCCTGCCCTGCGTCGCGGCCGTCTCTTGCCGGGCGGACGGTTCCGGTTTTGCCTTCGGCCTCGCCGCGCGGCCGGCGCTCGAGGCCGCGGTCCGCTCGGCTACGCTCGAAATGTGTCAGCTCGAACTGGCCGACGCCGTCGTCGCAACCAAACGCAGCGAGCGCGGCGATGACGCGCTCAACGCCCAGGATCGCATCCACCTGCAGCGCGCAGCGATCAATGCCGATCAGTGCAGACTGCTGCAGCCGGTCGCGGAGTACGCGGCCCATTCGCCACTTCACGCAACTGAAGCGAGCGTCATATTTGGATTGATCGTGCAGCGTTTGGAGAAACGGGGAATCGAGACATTTTGCCTTGATCTCACGCGCCAGCGCTTTGCCGTTCCGGTGGTCCGCGTGATTGCCCCGGGCCTGCAAGTCGAGCCATCCGAAATCATCACGGCCAGGCTGCAGGATGCGATTGCGCGAACCGGAGGCGGCGCAACCTATACCGCAGGTGTCTCTTTGATATAGACTGCCGAAATTATCCAACCGGTTCCGGAAACCCTGCATGCCGTCCAGCGCCAATGCCATGACAGCAGACAAGGCCACGGCGGCGCCCGAAAGCGCTCCGCGTCTATCGGTTTCGCTGGTCGGACGGCTCGGCGTGCGGTTCAACGGCCGGGCGATCGAATTGCGAACCCGCAAGGCCGGGGCGGTCCTTAGTTACCTTGCGCTGTTGGAGGCGAAGCAGGAGAGCCGCGAGCGGCTGGTTGGCCTGCTTTGGAGTCGTTCGGACGAGGAAAAGGCACGTGCCTCGCTGCGCCAGGTCGTTCGCGAACTGCGGTCGATGCTCGAGGAGGCCGGATATGACGGCTTCGTCGCGGAGCGGCTGATGATCGGCATCGACGTCGCGCGAATCGAAGTTGACATCGAAAGCGTGATCCAGCTCGCCGAAAGCGGACGCATTCACCCGCTGCTGCTCGATACTCCACAGCTCGACGGACGGCTGCTCGAAGGAATGGACGATCTCGACCCGTCGTTCCGGGTCTGGGTGCTGGCCAAGCGGCAGACCATCCATGAACGGCTGATGCGAAATCTCGACGAAGGTCTGACCTCCGCAAGCGTCCCCGCCGACGCCAAAAAGAGGATCGCGGCCGCGATCGTCAATCTCGATCCGACCCATGAATATGCCTGCCGCTATCTGATGCGGGCGCATGCGGAAGAGGGCGATGTCGCCGGTGCGCTGCGCATTTACAAGGCGCTGTGGGATCTCCTGGACCGCGATTACGCGATGGAGCCGTCGTCGGCCACGGAAGAGCTCGTCGCGAACATCAAGCTCGGCATTCTCGAGGGCACGCCGGCCGATCGGGCCGCCTCGGCAGCGAACGACGAATTCGCCGTCAGGATGATCAGGGGGACCGCGCTCGAGCCGGTGGCCCCGATGTCGCGATCGGTCGTTGCCTCTGCCAGGACGCGCCTGGTGCTGCGGCCCTTTGCGATGCATGGCGTCGACGAGGATCACAGCCATCTGGTGCAGGGGTTCTCCCAACATCTCGCCGCCTGTCTCGTCCGCTTTCGTGAATGGAGCGTGGTCGATCGTCCTCCCGCGGCCGTTGTGCTTCCGGCTTCGGGCACGGCGCCGCAATACTGCATCGAAACCACCGCCTACCAGGCGGGCGCCGAAATCAACATCGTGATGGTGCTGCGGGATGACACCACCGGGATTTACGTCTGGAGCGAAAGCTTCCGGCTCGGCCTCGGCAACTGGTTCGAGACGCAGCAGCGCATCATCCGCCGGATCGCGACCTCGCTCAACGTTCAATTGTCGACCGAACGGCTGATGCGGCTGGCGGGCGAGCCTGACGTGTCGCTCGATCTGCACGACCGCTGGCTGCGCGGCCAGAATCTTATGTCGAAATTCGATCCGGAAAGCTGGCGGCGGGCGGTCGCCATCTTCCGAGATGCGATTCGCGACAATCCGGGTTACTCGCCCTGCTACAGCAGCCTCGTGCAGATGAACAACATCGAGCATCTGGTGCATCCCGGGATCTTTCGCGAGTTCGACAAGGCCAAGGCGACCCTTGAACTGGCGAAGACTGCCGTTCAACTGGACCCGGTCGATTCCAGGGCGCATCTGTGCTGCGGCTGGTCTTATGTGATGGCGCTCCGCGAGGCGGAAGCAGCGCCGCACATGGAACTGGCATGTGAGCTCAACGACAATGACCCATGGACGCTGCTGTCCAGTGCTCACTACTCGGCGATCTGCGGATCGATCGAGGATGCCCGCGTTCGCGCCGAGCGGTCGCTCGCGCTCTCACCTGCGCCATCCTATCTCGAATGGGCGTATCACGGCACTGTGCGGTTCTTTTGCGGAGACTATGAAGGCACCATCGAGGCGTGCGATCGCGCGCAGGGCATCAACAAAGTCCTCCCGGCGTGGCGTGCGGCTGCGCTGTTCCAACTCGGGGAACGCGTGCAGGCGCAGCAGGAAATCCAACGCTTTGTGAACGGTCTGCGTTCATTCTGGGTCGGATCGTCCACGCCGACGGACGAGGCGGCGGCGCGCTGGGTCATGCAAGCGCATCCAATCAGCGTGAAGGAGCGCTGGGAAGCCCTGCGCCAAAGTTTGCGTGGCGGAGGGCTTCCAGTCGATGGCATCACTCACCTAACGCGCAGCTAGATCATCAGGCACAGTAGCTGATGGTGTAGTCGCCGACACGTTCGGCATGCACGCGGAACTTGTCGGCCTCCGGAATTACCGGATCCAGGCCGTTGAATAGGCGCTTGTAGAACGGCGGAAGCGGATAGGTCGCGCCCGGCTTTTTGAGGTTTTCCTCCGAATCCGCGATCATCACGGCGGGCGGCAGGCGCACCACGATCGTGTCCATCTCCTGTTCGATGAACTTCACCTTCTTGAAGCGTTCAGGCACCGTCATGAACACCTGGGCCTTGGCAAGCTGCTCCTTGAATTCGTCGACGGTGGTCGGGATCGGGTATTCGTTGTCGTCGTCGAGATAGTTCTTGCCGGTGGACCAGGTCTTCACCAGATTGCCCCAGCGCTCATGGTTGGTCACTTGCATTCTTTCGATGGCCATAGCTTCACTCTCCGGGTTGCGTGAAGCGGAGGATTCCGCTTCACAAAAATGCAGGCACGGCTTGCCGCAGCTCGGCAATTTCGGTGGTGAATTCCACTAGCTGCGCCATGCTTGAGATATCGGGAATGTCCTGAAGTACGTTCGCCGGATAATATTCGCATGAAATTGCCGCCAGTTGCCCGGCAAGCGAGCTGCCGTCCGTGCAACGCGGGTCGCCGGCGAGCGCACCAAAAATGACTTCCGACACGATGATTGATCCGAGCGGGCCGAGGTGCAGGCCCTCAGCCTGCGGTTGCCGCATCGCTTCGAACAGGATGAAGAAGGGCAGCGGTGGGTCGTTCGAAAGGGTTTCGATGTCCTCGGTCGTCAACGCGCCATACGCAGGCGCGGCTGCCAGCCATTCGCGAAGCTGATCGGTACGATAGGCGCGGTCGGCAAGCAGGCGCGACATGGCGATGAACTGCGGTCTGCGATTGCCGATCTCCGCGATCAGCGCATCAACCGACCACATGCCGGCCAGTCCGGCGCCGAGCAGGTCGCGATAGAGCAGGCCGACCCGTTCCGTTTCGTCGAACGCCGGAAAGATCTGATCATTGCCCAGCCCATCGCTGAGATGTGGTCCGATGCGGCGGCTGAAATTCGGCATCGACCCGTTGATCTCGTAAAAACGCGACCATTGCACCATCCACGTCTCATCGAGCGGCATATTTGCGGGGTCGTTTACCGAGCTCTTTTCGAGCGTGTTGTTGAGGTCGTGGAGGGACAGGTCATTGATCTGGTATTCGGGTCGCACCATGGCGTGACCGAAGCGGAATGCGCCGTGCGAGAACTCAAGCGGAATTTCCCAGTCGCCAGTCGCAAAGCCTTCGGAGGAATGGGGGCGATCGATGAAGTCGGGGTTCGGTCCGTGATAGTTCGTGTAGATCGCCGGATGGACCACCCGCCGCATCAGGTCGTTGCGGATGATGTTGTGATAGATGGCCGTCAGTGCGCCGCGGGCGCACAAAAAGCGCTTGTAGGCGGCACCGAACTGACCGTTCGGCCCCGCGTTGCCTTCATGGCGGCGAATGATATCGATGAGCCCGTTGTGCAGCAGCGCGAACAGCGCGGTGAGCTGCGACATGACGGCGTGATCGTCATTGCGCGGATCGGCGACCAGCGCCTCGGTGAGGGCAACGCGGACACCTGCAATGCTGCGGTCGATTCCGGTCACGTTCTCGGCCGGGGTCCGCGCGATATCGCGGAACGGGCACCCGGTCGCCGGCTCGTTCTCCTTCCAGCGCATTCGCCCGAGCCGCAGCTTGGTGCGGCGGTCGTCATTCGGCGCATCGAGCGCGTAGATGTGCGGCGATCCGACAGGACCGCTGCCGTACAGCGTCTCCAGCCGAAGCGGCGTGCGGCGCGCGTTCGTGGTCCCTCCGCCGAGACCGCCCGCGACCGAAAGCGGAATCGCCGAATGCACAAGGTCGTGCGCAACGAACTGCAGCAGATAGGTATAGCCCGAGGGGATGAACGGATTTTCCCAGTATTCCGCCGATCGAACCTGGTGTGGCGGCCATTTGATTGCAGCATCCATTCGCCGCGACAGGCGATGCATCAGTCTGCGGAGCTCTGCATGGTGTGACGGCGAACCGAGCGGATCGACACCGAAGGCACGGAAGCGTTGCGAAGGAGCCGGCGTGCCGAGGAAGTGACGAAAGCCGGGCGTTGCCGCCGCCTGAGCAGAGCCGCGCGTATCGAACTCGGAAGTTCGGAAAGAGGATGCGTCAGCGACGTTCTGCAGAGCCATAAAAATCACTCTCGCGCTTGGTCGGGGGCAGCGAGACTGCGAAGAAAGTCGTGAAATTATCGTGAGTTAAATTGTTAGAACCTGTGAACATCTGTGGACATCTTTTGGCCATTGTGCGGCAACTGCATGTTGCGAAACGCTGCGTCTTCCGGCTGTTTCCCGGCAAGCGATGCAGCTCTATGGTCCGGCATCTCGTTGTGCCGATTGACATAGGAGCTTGGCGTGAAGCTTACGGAGACGGCACTCTTGGCGGGATATGTCAGTGCAATGCTCGTACTGATGTTTGTTGTTTCAGGCGCGGTGCGCGCCGAGCCGGCTTTCTCCTTCGACGCCACGCCGGGCAAGCTGCCGAAGACGGTCGTTCCGATCAACTATTCAATCGAGCTGAGACCCGACGCCGAGAGCCTTGCGCTTCCCGGCGTCGAAGTGATCGACATCGAGGTACGCGAACCGACAGCAGGGCTGACCCTCAACGCCGTCAACACCACGTTTGCTTCCGTCACCGTGGATGATGGGACGGAGCGCGCCGACGTCGCGCTGGATGCCGCGGCCGAGACAGCGACCTTCACTTTTGCGCAGCCGCTCGCGGCGGGCGCGCATCGGCTACGGATCGAGTTCACGGCGCGGATCAACAAGTTCGATCGCGGCTTCTTCTTCGTCGATTATCCGACCGACAGCGGCGTGAAGCGGCTATTGACGAGCAAGCTCGAGCCGGCGGACGCGCGGCGGATATTTCCGTGCTGGGACGAGCCCGCATTCAAGGCGAGTTTCGTCCTGGCCGTGAGGGTGCCGCGCCATTTCCTAGCGGTCAGCAACATGCCGGTAGTGCGCGAAGAGCCGCTCGAGCCGAACCTGAAGAACGTTACCTTCGCGCCGACGCCGAAGATGTCGACCTACCTGTTCGTGCTGACGGTGGGCGAACTGGAGCGCATCACGGCGGAGGCGGAAGGCGTGACGATCGGTGTCGTCGCCACCACCGGCAAGGCTGCGAAAGGGCAATTCGCGCTCGATAGCGCGGCAAGACTGCTCGCCTGGTTCAACGACTATTTCGGCGTCAAATATCCACTGCCCAAGCTCGATCTGATCGCGGTCCCTGGCGGCTTCGGCGGCGCGATGGAGAACTGGGGCGGCATCACCTTCTTCGAGAGCCGGCTGCTGTTCGATCCCCAGACAAATCCGGACAGCGCGCGGCGCGGCATCTTTTCCATCATCGCGCATGAGATGGCGCATCAATGGTTCGGCGATCTCGTCACCATGGCCTGGTGGGACAATCTCTGGCTCAACGAGGGTTTTGCGACCTGGATGGCGACGAAGGCTGCGGAGCAATTTTATCCGCAATGGCAAAGCTGGCTGAACGGTTACGGCCAGAAGCAGTTCGCCATGGCGCTCGACGCCCGGCGCACCTCGCACCCGGTCCAGCAGCCGATCGTCAACGAGAGCGAGGCCATGGTCGCGTTCGACGCCATTACCTACAACAAGGGGCAGGCGCTGATTCGCATGCTGGAAAATTACCTCGGCGAGGCGGCGTTCCGCGACGGCATCCGCGCCTACATGGCCGCGCATGCCTATGGCAACACCACCACGGCCGATCTCTGGCGGGCGCTGGAGCGCGCGGGCCACAAGCCGGTGACCGATATCGCTGCGTCCTTTACCGAGCAGGACGGTGTGCCGCTGATATCAGCCGAAACCGCCTGCAACGGCGACACGCAGCGGCTGACGCTGCGGCAGGGCCGTTTCGTGGTCGCGCCGGCGCAGACGGCTGCCTTGCCGCCGCGCCACTGGCAAATACCGGTTGCGGTCGGGAACGTAGGCATGGCGCAATCGGCCGATGTCGTACTGCTGCAGGGCTCGACCGAAATCCCGGCCGGATCCTGCGGCGAGGCGATCAAGGTCAATCTCGGCGACATCGGTTACTACCGGGTCGAGTACGGGCCGGCGAGTACGGCCGCGCTGGCGAAGGCGCTGCCGCAGATGTCGCCGGCAGACCGCGTCAATTTCCTCGCCGACGGCTGGGCGATGGTGCAGGCCGGCCGCGCCGGGCCTTCCTCCTATCTCGCCCTGGTCGAGAATGTCGCCTTCGATGACTGCCGTCCGGTATGGGATCAGATCATCACGGTATTCTCCGCGCTCAACCGTCTGTCGCGCGATCGGCCGGAACGCCCGGCGCTGCAGCGCTACATCAGCGCCAAATTGCGCACCGTTTTCGACCGGCTCGGCTGGGATGGCAGCGGCTCGGGTGACGACGACAACACCTTGCTGCGCGGCAGCCTGATCTGGACACTCGGCGAACTCGGCGACGAAGAGATCATTGCGGAGGCGAAGCGGCGGTTCGCCGGATTCCTCAGCGATCCGCAATCGCTGCCGGGGGCCTTGCGCGATTCCGTCACCCATGTCGTCGGCGTCGCGGCGGATCGCACGATGTACGACACGCTGCTGACGCTGGCGCGCAAGAGCACCGTCACCAATGAGCGATTGCGCTATTATTATGCGGCGGCCAGCGCGCGCGATCCGGCGCTGGCGGATGCCACGCTGGCGCTGACACTGACCGATGAAGTGCCGGGCACGATCGTCACCGGCCTGATCGGTTCGGTCGCTTCCTCGGGGGAGCAGCCTGATCTGGCCTGGGACTTCCTGCGGAAGAACTACGATGCGTTGTTCACAAAGCAGGGGCCGCAATTCCGCGACCTGTTTATCGCCAACTTCATGACCAATTTCAGTGACGACGGCCGCGCTGCCGAACTTGCAGCTTTCGCGCCGGCTCAGGCGACCTCAGGCGGCCGCGTGATGGCGGGCCGGGCACAGGAGGTGATTGCGATCTCCGCCGACCTCAAGGCCCGCGCGCTGCCGGCGATCGAGGCCTGGATCAGGGAGCGCAAATGATGGCGCCCTTCGCACCATTCCTGCGAAGCGTTGCCTTGCACCGGCATTCCCGATAGCCATAGCAGTCTGGACTTTCCTGGTTGAGGCATTTCCTTCCATGGCTGATTTCCACGGCGTCTTTCCCTATCTGGTCTCGCCCATCGATGCGTCAGGCCAGATCCGCACGGGGGTGTTGGGCCGGCTCTGCGACGACCTCATCAAGGCGGGCGTGCATGGGTTGACGCCGCTCGGTTCGACCGGCGAGTTCGCCTATCTCGATCGGACGCAGCGCGCGACCGTCGTACAAGCGACCATCGAAGCCGCTGACGGCCGCGTGCCCGTGATCGCCGGCGTCGCCTCGACCTCGACGGCGGACGCGGTGGCGCAGGCAAGAGCGCATCAAAACCTCGGTGCCGACGGCATTCTCGCGATCATGGAGGCGTATTTCCCGGTCGCCGACGCGCAGGTCGAATCCTATTTCCGCGCCATTGCCGAGGCCGTTGATATTCCCGTCGTAATCTACACCAACCCGCAGTTCCAGCGCTCCGATCTGACACTTGACGTGATCGCGCGGCTCGCGACCCACCCGCGCATCGGCTACATCAAGGATGCCTCCACCAACACCGGCCGGCTGCTGTCGATCATGAACCGCTGCGGAGACAGCATCAAAGTGTTCTCCGCGTCCGCCCACATCCCGGCAGCGGTGATGCTGATTGGCGGACTGGGCTGGATGGCCGGCCCTGCCTGCATCATTCCGCGGCAGAGTGTCGAACTCTACAACCTCTGCAAGGCGGCGCGCTGGGACGAGGCGATGGAGTTGCAACGCAGACTGTGGCGCATCAATGAAGCCTTTGCGCGCTTCAACCTGGCGGCCTGCATCAAGGCAGGCCTCGACATCCAGGGTTACGCGGTCGGCGACCCCGTCCCCCCGCAGGCGGCGCTGACGGCAGAGCAGCGCAAGGTGGTCGAGGCCGCGCTGCGTGATCTCGCGTAGGCGGTAGCCCCGTCAGATCTCCATAAGGGCAGGAAACCTCCGGCAGGCTGGAACGTTGCCTAGGCGTTTCCAGACGGCTGAAGGGCCCGTTGGCTTGCGGCATCCACCTTGGCACGCGAGCCGCCCTTGCCAAGGGAGTAATCCATGAACCGTCGTTTCGTGTTTTTTGCAGCCATTGTTGCAGGCGTCTTGGTGGCGCTGACCGTCTCCAACATTCGCTACAGTCCCTGGACCAACACGGTCGCGCGGACCGTCGACCAGCGCGGGCCGCTGTCCGAGGCGGAGCGGGCGAACATCGAACTCTTCGAGCGGGTGTCCCCGTCGGTGGTGCAGGTGGCGGCGCGAGCTGCCGCCGGCAATCCCCTGGCCGAAGACGAAGAAGGCGCGGCTGGGGCGGCTTCCGGCACCGGCTTCGTCTGGGACAATGCCGGCCACGTGGTGACCAACAATCATGTCGTACAGAACGGCAGCGAGGTCGCGGTTCGTTTCGCGTCAGGGGAGGTGGCGAAGGCCGAAGTCATCGGCGTTGCGCCCAACTATGACCTCGCGGTGTTGCGGATCAAGAATGCCCGTCAGTTGCCGCCGCCGGTGGCGCTGGGCAGTTCAAGCGAACTCAAGGTCGGTCAGTCGGCGTTCGCGATCGGCAACCCGTTCGGGCTCGACCAATCGCTGACCAGCGGCATCATCAGCGCGCTCAAGCGCCGGCTGCCGACCAGCAGCGGCCGCGAGATCTCGAACGTGATCCAGACCGACACCGCGATCAATCCCGGCAATTCGGGTGGGCCGCTGTTGGATTCGGCGGGGCGGTTGATCGGCGTCAACACGGCCATTATCTCGCCTTCGGGCTCCAGCGCCGGCATTGGTTTTGCGATCCCCGTCGATATCGTCAATCGCGTGGTCCCCCAACTCATCAAGAATGGCCGCGTGCCGACGCCCGGGATCGGCATTGTCGCCGCCAGCGAGGCCGTTTCGACCAGACTAGGCATCGAAGGGGTAATCATCGTGCGCATCGCGCCCGGAAGCCCTGCCGAACGCGCCGGCATCCGCGGCGTCGATTTTGGTTCGGGTGCGCTCGGCGACGTCATTGTCCAGGCCGACGGCAAGCCGGTCCACCGGCTTTCCGACCTCACCGACCAGATCGAGCAGATCGGTGCCGGCAAGAGCATCCGCATCAGCCTGAAACGCGGTTCGCAGACGCGCGATATCAATATCGACATCGTGGACATTGGCCGCAGCTGATACTCGCATTTGCGGCAGGATCATACCCGTTCGCGGCGGTCAGTGCCGCGGACCTTGGCGCATTTATTGCCGTGAATTGAATGAGTTGTTTCGGCCGGAAAAACCGCTAAAACCCCGCCCGATCCGACAAGAAGCTCGAAGGACAAACTGATGAACATTCTTCCCGGCAATATGCGTTTCGGTGCGGGCCAGCCGGTCAAGCGTTTGGAAGACCAGAGACTGCTCACCGGGAAGGGGCAGTTTATCGACGACAAGCCCGAAGAGGGCGCGCTGTGGCTCTATGTGCTGCGCTCGCCCCATGCCCACGCCAGGATCAAGGCGATCGACGCCAAGGCCGTGCTTGAAATGGCCGGGGTGGAGGCCGTCTATACCGGCGCCGACCTGGTGACGGACGATATCGGCACTCTCCCGACTCTCGCGATCTTCAAGCGGCCGGACGGCAAGCCGATGACGGTGCCGCCACGGCGGCTGCTTGCCCATGAAATCGTGCGCTATGCCGGCGAGGCGGTGGTGGCCGTGGTGGCGACGTCGCGGGTGCTGGCGCAGACGGCAGCCGAAGCGATCGAAATTGATTACGAGGTGTTGCCGTCGGTGGTCGATCCCGTCGAGGCGGTGAAGCCCGGCGCACCCGTGGTGTGGCCCGAGGCGCCCGACAATATCGTGGCCGCCATGAGCTATGGCGACGCCGCCAAGGTCGAGGAAGCCTTTGCCAAGGCCGCGCACACGGTCTCGCTCGATCTGGTCAGCCAGCGGCTGGTGCCTTCCGCGATGGAGCCACGTTCGACGATTGCCGAGATCGAGAAGAAGACCGGACGGTTGATCCTGCACGTGCAGTCGCAGACGCCGGGCTCGACCCGCGACTTGCTCGCGGAATCCATTTTGAAGCGGCCGAAGGACAGCGTGCGGGTGCTGGTCGGCGATATCGGCGGCGGCTTCGGCCAGAAGACGAGCCTCTATCCCGAAGACGGTATCGTCGCTTACGCCGCGACCAAGTTGAACAGGAAGATCCGCTGGCGCGGCGACCGCACCGACGAATTCGTCGGCGGTACCCATGGCCGCGATCTCACTTCGACCGGCGAATTCGCGCTCGACGCCAAAGGCCGCGTGCTGGCCTATCGCGTGCGCTCGATCGGCGGCACCGGAGCGTACTCGTCGGGGACCGCGAACATCATCCCGCTGGTGCTCGGCCCGTTCGTGCAGACCGGCGTCTACGACCTGCCGCTGGTGCATTTCGAAGTGAAGTCGGTGATGACCAACACCGCGCCGGTGGGCGCCTATCGCGGCGCGGGGCGGCCGGAAGCCGTGTTCATCGTCGAGCGGCTGATGGATGCCGCCGCGCGGCAGATCGGCATCGATCCGCGCACCATCCGCAAGGTGAACTACATCAAGCCCGCGCAACTGCCCTACACCAATGCGGTCGGCCAGGTGTACGATTCAGGCGCTTTCGCGCACATGCTGTCGCGCGCCTCGGAGCTTTCGGACTGGGACGGCTTTGCCGCGCGCAAGAAGGCGGCGAAGAAGAAGGGCCTGCTCTACGGCCGCGGCCTCACCAGCTATATCGAATGGACCGGCGGGCGCGCGCACACCGAAAAGGTCAGCCTGCACGCGACCGCGGAGGGCCGCATCATCCTGCATTCCGGCACGATGGCCATGGGGCAGGGCCTGCAGACCACCTATACGCAAATGGTATCCGATACGCTCGGCATTCCCATGGACAAGATCGACGTCGTGCAGGGCGACACTGATCTCGCCACTGGCTTCGGCAGCGTCGGCTCGCGCTCGCTGTTCGTCGGCGGCACGGCGGTCGCGGTCTCGAGCAACGACATGATCCAGAAGGCGCGCGAGAAGGCCTCGAACGTGCTGGAAACGTCCGTCGAGGATATCGAGTATCGCGATGGCTGGCTCAGTGTGGTCGGCACCGACAAGCGCATCAGCCTGTTCGAGATCGCGAAGAAGGAAGACGGCGCGCGGCTTTCCGTCGATTCCGAAGGCGAGGTCGACGGGCCGAGCTGGCCGAACGGCACGCATATCTGCGAAGTCGAGATCGATCCCGAAACCGGCATCACGCGGGTGGTGCGCTATACCACGGTCGACGACGTCGGCATCGCTGTCAACCCGATGCTGGTGACCGGCCAGGTCCATGGCGGCGTCGCCCAAGGCATCGGGCAGGCGCTCTACGAGGGCGTCGCCTACAGCGAGGAAGGCCAGCTGTTGACCGCGAGCTACCAGGATTACTGCGTGCCGCGCGCCGACGACATTCCGCCGATCGCGGTGACGCTCGATGATTCCGCGCCCTGCCGCACCAATCCGCTGGGCGCCAAGGGCTGCGGCGAATCCGGCGCGATCGGCGGCCCGCCCTGCGTCACCAATGGCGTGATGGATGCGCTCAGTGAACTCGGCATCAAGCAGCTCAACACGCCGCTGACGCCGGCCAAGGTGTGGCAGGCGATCCGCGATGCGAGGGTGGCGGGATAGGGCTCCGTCATTCCGGGGGCGTCGCGAAGCGATGAGCCCGGAATCCATCGGGCCGCATGTTCCGCAGCGAAATGGATTCCGGGTTCAGCCCTGTGGGCTGCCCCGGAATGACGGCGGAGAGGGACCTACAACCCCAACACCATCTTCGCGACGATATCCCGCTGGATCTCCGAAGAGCCGCCAAAAATCGTGTACGCCCGGCCGTTGAGATATTCGGGCACCACGGGCAGCACTTCCTCCGGAATTCCCGGCGCCTCGTTGAGCCGGTAGAGCGGCCGTACCGGCTCGACATAGAGGCCGTCATTGCCGATCACGTCGACGCCGAGCCGCGTCACGGCCTGGCGGATTTCGCTGACGCGCAATTTTAAGAGCGACGACACCGCGCCGGGATTTTGTCCGGTCTGCAGCGCCGACAGCACGCGCAGTTCGGTCATCTCGAGCGTATCGATATCGACCTCGATCTCGGACATCCGTACCGCGATATCGGGATCGTCGATGGCGCGGCCGGTGGCATCGGATTCGGCGAGGTCCGAAACCGTCTTCAATGCATCGCGCAGCTTCGCCGAGGCGATGCCGGCGCCGCGCTCGAACTCGAGCAAATATTTGCCGTAGGTCCAGCCCTTGCCTTCCTCGCCGACCCGGTTGGCGACGGGCACGCGCACGTCGTCGAAGAATACCTGGTTGACCTCGTGGTCGCCGCCGATGGTCAGGATCGGCCGCGTGGTGATGCCTGGGCTCTTCATGTCGATCAGGATGAAGCTGATGCCGTCCTGCTGCCGCTCGCTCTCGTTGGTGCGCACCAGCGCGAACATGCGGTTGGCGTGATGGGCGTGCGTGGTCCAGATCTTGGTGCCGTTGATGATGTAGTCGTCACCATCGCGCACGGCGCGGGTTTTCAGCGAGGAGAGATCGGAGCCGGAGCCCGGCTCAGAGTAGCCCTGGCACCAGTAATCCTCGCCGGAGAGAATTCGCGGCAGGTAAAAATTCTTCTGCTCGGGCGAACCGAAGCCGATGATGACGGGGCCGACCATCTTGACGCCCATCACGTTCACATTAGGCACGCCGGCGCGGGCGCATTCGGTCTCAAAAATCCAGCGCTGCGCCGGCGTCCAGTCGGGTCCGCCATGGTCCACCGACCAGCCCGGCGCGCCCCAGCCTTTCCTGTGCAGCGCGCGCTGCCAAGCCATGCCGATGTCAGGATCGGAGAACACCGAGGGCGTCAGCGCAGTGGCGCGCTTCATTTCCGGCGTGAGATTTGCCGCGATGAACTCGCGGACCTCTTTCTCAAAGGCGCGCTCTTCGGCGCTGAAGGTAAGATCCATGCTGCGCTCCTATCGGGCCTGAACGGGACGGCCGCTGAGGGCGGCGTGACGGCGATAATGATGAGCGCTGCCGCCGAACAGCGTCTCGAAGGCAAGCAGCCGCTTGAAATAGGAGCCGACGTCGAGTTCTTCGGTGACGCCCATCGCGCCGTGAAGCTGGACCGACTGTTCGGCGACGAAGCGCGCGCATTTGCCGATCTTGGCTTTCGCCCCTGACGCTGCGCGACCACGTGCGACCGGCTCGGCGTCGGCCATTAGCGCCGCGCGCAGCGCCATCGAGCGCGCCTCGTCGCATTGCATCGCCATGTCGGCGAGGCGATGCCGGATCACCTGGTTGGCGGACAACGGTCGTCCGAACTGTTTTCGTATCTTGGTGTATTCCAGCGTCTGGTCGAGCAGGGTCTGCATGATGCCGACAGCCTCCGCACTGAGCGCAGCCATGGCACGGTCGATCGCGGCTTCAATCGCGGGCAGTGCGTCGCTGCCATCGCCGAGCAGCGCGTCGGCAGGGAGTTGTACGCCGTTGAGTTCGAGATTGCAGGCCCGACCGCCGCCAAGCCGCGGAAAGTCGCGCACGGCGAGCCCGCGCGTGCCTTGCGGCACCAGGAACAGGCAGAGCTTGCCAGGCTTGCCGTTGCCGTCATCGACACGGGCCGAGACGATGATCGGTCCGGCGGCGTTGCCGTCCAGCACGGCGGTCTTGTGTCCGTCGAGACGCCGGCCGTCAGGCGTTTTCCTGGCCGTGGTCGTGACATCCGCCAGATCGAAGCGCGCCTGGCGTTCCGAATGCGCGAATGCCAGGTACAGCGAACCGTCGGCGATTTTCGGCAACAGCGCCTGCTTCTGCGCTTCCGTGCCGCATTCCGAGATCAGCGACGCGCCGATCACGACGGTCGAAAGATACGGCTCGGAGACGAGCCCGCGTCCGAACGCTTCCATCAGGATGCCGATCTCGATGGCGCCGCCGCCGAGCCCGCCATGGGCTTCGGCGATCGGCAGCGCCAGCCAGCCGAGATCGGCGAACTGCTTCCAGATATCGGCGCTGAAGCCGAGCGGATCGTTGGCGATCCGGCGGCGGTGATCTGCGGTGTAGGTCTCGCTGACGAAGCGATCGGCACTTTCGCGCAGCAACCGCTGCTCGTCGCTTGGGGTAAGGTCCATCTGATCTGCTTTGCTTGTTCTATTTTGCCTGTGCCGGTTTTCTGACGGAGGGGTGCAGGCCTGCGGGATCCACGATCATTCCGAATTCCTGAAGGTTATGCGCGTGGCAGAGCTGATGCAGCGCGAACGCCTGCTCGATCGCCGCCGGCTGTCCCATCACGTCGACCGAGCGATTGACCGCTTCCTTTGTCAGCTTCAGTGCGAACGAAGGTTTTGCTGCGATCCTTTCAGCTAGCTTCATCACGAACGAGGATAATTCGTCCCGCGGCACGACGTGGTTGACCATGCCGAGCCGGTGCGCCTCTTCTGCGTTCCAGACGTCCGATGTGAACAGCAATTCCTTGGCCTTGCGCGGGCCGAGCTCCCAGGGATGCACGAACCATTCGACGCCGCAGACACCCATGGTGACGACGGGATCGCAGAACTCCGCGTCACTGCTTGCGACAATCAGGTCGCAGGCCCAGGCGAGCATCAGGCCGCCGGCAATGCACTTGCCGTGCACTTCGGCAATCGTCGGTTTCGCCAGATTGCGCCAGCGCCGCGTGATCTGCAGATAGATTTCCTGCTCGCGCGCAAAACGGCCGTGGGCGTTGGGTTCGGCGAACCCGCCCCAATTTCCGACCGGCGGAAAATCTACGCCGGCGGTGTTCTTGGCCCCCGGGCGCAAATCATGCCCAGACGAAAAGTGCGGGCCGCGGCCTGCGAGGATGATGACCTTGACCGCATCGTCCTGCACCGCCTGATCGAAGGCGGCGTTGAGGTCGTAGGTCATCTGCAGGTTCTGCGCGTTGCGCGCTTCGGGCCGGTTCATCACGATCCGGGCTATGCGTGGCTCCGGCCGTTCCACGACGATGGTCTCGAACTCCATGGCGCCCTCGCGTTTCCCTTAATCTTTGGTGGCCATGTTGTAATTTCGGCAAATGATACGCAAGGGCCGTCGCCTGCGAAATAGACCGGAGGCCGGCTCACGCCTGCATACCTGGCGCAACCAATCTGATAGACTCGCGTTTGATTTTCTTTAGGGAGAGTTCGATGCGCAGATTATGGACCGTGCTGGCGACGCTGTCGTGCCTGAGCCTGACCAATTGCGGCTACAACGCGATCCAGACCAACGACGAGCAGGTCAAGGCGGGCTGGTCGGAGGTCGTCAACCAATACCAGCGCCGCGCCGACTTGGTCCCCAACCTCGTCAATTCGGTGAAGGGCTTTGCGCAGCAGGAAAAGGACGTACTGCTCGGGGTCACCAATGCGCGCGCCAAGGTGGGCAGCATCCAGGCGACGCCGGAGGTGCTGAACGATCCCGCCGCGTTCCAGAAATTCCAGGCCGCCCAGGGCGAACTGTCGAGCGCGCTGTCGCGGCTGTTGGTGGTGACCGAAAACTACCCGCAGCTCAAATCGGACGCGCTGTTTCGCGATCTGATCTCACAGCTCGAAGGCACCGAAAACCGCATTACCGTGGCACGCAACCGCTACATCAAGGCGGTGCAGGACTATAACGTCGGCATCCGCACCTTCCCGAACAACCTGACCGCGATGATGTTCGGCTACAAGGAGAAGCCGAACTTCACGGTCGAGAACGAGAAGGCAATCTCGACGGCGCCAAAGGTGGACTTCAACCCGACGCCGGCGCCCGCGAAGTAACGGGGTGAGCAGACGATCCGCGATGAACGCTGCAAGAGCCTCCCTTCTTGCGCTGCTGTTGTGCTGGGCCTGTTCGGCGCTGGCGCTGGTCGCGGTGCCACCGCTGACCGGCCGCGTCGTCGATCAGACCGGCACGCTCGCGGCCGGCGACATCGCCTCGCTGACGCAGACGCTGAAGGATCTGGAGACGCGGAAGGGCAGCCAGATCGCGGTCCTGATCGTGCCGACGACGGACGGTGAGGCCATCGAGCAATTCTCGCTCCGGGTCGCGGAGGCCTGGAAGATCGGCCGCAAGAAGATCGACGACGGCGCGCTGCTCGTGATCGCCAAGAACGATCGCCGCCTGCGGGTCGAGGTCGGCTATGGCCTCGAAGGCGCGCTCACCGATGTCACCACCAAGCGCATCATCGACGAAGACATTACGCCGAAGTTCAGGGCCGGCGATTTCGCCGGTGGCGTCTCGGCGGGCGTCAGCCGGATGATCCGGGTCGTCGAGGGCGAAAAATTGCCCGAGCCGGAGCCGCCGCATTGGCAAAGTCCCGGCCTGCTCAATATCGACCCGTTCAATCCGTTCGTTCTCGCTTTCGTGTTTATCGTCGGCAGCGCATTGCGGGCGGCGCTCGGTCGGCTGGTTGGCTCGGCCGCGACCGGCGGCTTCGTCGGATTTCTGGCCTGGCTCCTGGTCGGCAGCCTCGGGGCGGCTTTGGCCATCGGCGCACTCGCCTTTTTGATTGCTGCGTTCTTCGATCTGATGCCTTCTGGCGGCGGCCGCGGCACACGCGGTGGCTGGTCAAGCGGCGGCAGCAGCGATTGGAGCAGCAGTAGCGGCAGTAGCAGTTCGAGCGGCGGCTTCAGTGGCGGCGGAGGCAGCTTCGGCGGCGGCGGCGCATCGGGGAGCTGGTAGCATGAGCATCAGGCGCATCGGCAGGCATCTCCTCGAACACCGCTGGCGGCTGCGGCGCATCTTTCCGCCGCAAGCGCTGGCGAGAATCGAGCAGGCGATCAGGTCGGGCGAAGCCACCCATTCCGGCCAGGTGCGCTTCGTGGTGGAGGGCGCGCTCGACGGCGCGCCGCTGTTTCGCAATCAGCCCGCGCGGGAGCGGGCGCTGGATATTTTTTCGCAACTGCGGATCTGGGACACCGTCCATAACAACGGCGTCTTGATCTACCTGCTGCTGGCCGACCACGACTTCGAGATCGTTGCCGACCGTGGCATAGACGCCAGGGTCGGCCACGCCGGTTGGGAAAAAATCTGCGTCGAGATGGAGACGCAGTTCAGGGCCGGAAATTTTGAAGGAGGCGTGATCAAGGGAATCGAGGCGGTGTCGCGCGAGTTGGCGACGCACTTTCCGGCGCAGGGGGCAGGGCGGAATGAATTGCCGGATGCGCCGGTGGTGATGTAGCTCACCACCACCGCCTTAAACCAATGGATAGTCTGCTCCATCCGATTCCATGGAAAGAGCCTACCTCAGTACGGTTTGGCCATACCCGCGTGCAATGGCGTCAGCCGGCACTGGGTGCTACCGATCAAGATACAAGTAGCACCTGGAATGCAAAGCAACGGAACCGGACCCACGAGCCGGCAGTTGCAAGACAGGGTCGGCGGCGTAACGCCCGCCGGCCTTTTTCTTGATCGAGGGACGAGCTGAACTTTGCACGATCAAGCTGCGTCACAGGAATATCTTCAATCCAGCCCGCTCGTTCCACAAATGGACTGTAATGGGATCACGCCTTCGCCGAAGGCCGTTCCCCCACGCGCGCCATCCACGCGACGATGTTGGTGTTGACAGGATCGAGCGGCTGGCCGACCTGGCCGGCGAAATCGAGCCAGCCATAGAGCAGGATGTCAGCCAGCGTGAAGCGCTTGCCGCAGAGATAGTCGCGGCCGTCGGCCATCTGGCCGTTGAGCCATTGCAGGCGGTTGGCGGCAATCATCTTGAGGCCGGGCGAGGCTTCAGGCGCGCAAGGAATCCGCTTCTCGAAAAACTTGAGACCTTCGCCGAAGCGAAAACCGTTCCCCAGGTGCTCGCAAATGTTGAGATCGACGCGGCGGGTCCACATCCGGCATTCGGCGCGCTCTTCCGGCGTCGTCCCGATCATCGGAGGGTTCGGGTGCTTCTCTTCGAGATATTCGCAGATCGCGGTGATCTCGGACAGATAGTTGCCGTTGTCGAGTTCGAGCGTCGGCATCTGACCATGCGGATTACGCTTCAGATGCTCGGCCTCGCGATTTTCGCCCTTGCGCAGATCGACGGTCTGCTTCGGCATCTCGATGCCCTTCTCCGCCATGAACATGCGAACAATGCGCGGATTCGGCCCGACCGAGTCGTAGAACTTCATGGTGCTGTCTCTCCCGACGTTTTTTTGGCAGTGTTGTTGGAACCGTTGAACAGGCCGCCGTGCCATTTGTCAAATGGGCGGATCACACATTCGGTGCTGCGGAATATGCTGCGGGCCGGCTAGTCTAGCTGTCGTCGAGCTTGTTGAGGTCGCGCACCGACTGCATGATCGGCTCGAAGTTCGCTCGCGCGTCCAGCGCGTCGAATAATTGCGCAGTGTCCGACAACAAGCCGTGCGAGCGCTGGATCGCGACCCGCACGTCGTCCTGCGGGGTGTCGGATAGCCGCCCGTGGCCCGACAGCAGGATCTTCGAGTTCAGGCCCTTCAGCCGCTCCAGCGACTGGATGTAGTCGGCGATGCTGCCGGAGCCGAACACGCCGCCCATCACCCCGCCCGGCATCAGCGTGTCAGAGGCGAACAACAGGCCCTTGTCCTGTTCGAACAGCGTGATGCAGGCCGAGGTGTGGCCTGGCGTGTACATCACGTTGAGGCGGAAATTGCCGAGGTCGATCAGATTGCCTTCTTCCAGCCAGAGATCGATATTGATCGGCACGTTCGGCTCGTTGAACATCTTGCGCAGCATCGAGAAGTCGTCGCGCAGCGTGATCTTGTTGGCGGCCAGCCGGTGTGCAGCGATGAAGGCGCGGCCGTGGAAATGATAGGCCGCGCCGATATGGTCGAGGTGTTCGTGGCTCAGCACCACCATGTCGATCTTCTCGAGCGGACAGCCGAGGTGGTTGAGGCACGTCAGCAGGTGCGGATAGTTCGAGGATAGCCCGACATCGATCATGATGGTGCGCGAGCTCCCGCGCACCAGATAGGCGTTCGCCGCGCGGTTCTTGAAACGGATCTGATAGACGTTCTCGGCCGCCTCGATCAGCGTACAGACGTCGCTGTCGAGCAGTGTCTTGAACGGGCTCGGTCTGCGCTCGCTCATGAAGTCGCCGCGGCTCTGAAGGCAACCGTGTTGGAGGCCCGCAAGCGCTTGCTGAGCGCATCCATGATCATCAGCGCAAAGGCCGGCTGCTGGCTGACCAGGTAAACGAACCGGGCGTGATTGATCCGCATCACGCGGGTGTTTGGCGCCGCCGCAATCGCCGCCGCCGAACGAGACGAACCGTCGATGACCGCCATCTCGCCGAAGAACTCGCCCTTGCCGAGCGTGACGATCACCGTCTTGCTGGCGCCGTTCATCTTGGCGATCTCGACCTTGCCGTCGAGCACCACGAACAGTTCCCGCCCGGTCGAGCCTTCCTCAAAAATGACGTCATCTACATCAAACTCGTTGATGCACTTCTCGATGGTCATGGCGGCCCCTGCCTTTCTGGCTGGTCGGTGCGGCCATGTTAGTCGGGAAACAGACCGGCGCAAACGGAACCGGCAAGGATGCCGCAGGGCAGCATGGGGTATCGGACCGGGGTGGCCGACATTCGGGGCCCAAAACCGGGCCGGACGAGTTCCTAAAATTTCGGTAAGGCCGAGGCCGGTAACGATTTGGCAAGCAATAAAAGTTACCAAATGGTCAATCAATTCTGGAGAATCCAACGTGAGCGATCAGCAAACCCAGCCCACCAGCGGTGAAGCCGGAACCCTCGGCGCCACGCCGGCCGTTCCCGCCATGCCTGCGCCGGGCGAGCCGGTAACGCCTGCGGCGGAGGTAGAGGCGGCGAGACTGGCGCCCGACCAGGAAGAGACCTCGCCGAAGCCCGACGCGCCCAAGGTGGACGCCGTCAGGATGGAAGCGCCAAAGGTCGAGGCCTCAAACGCTGAGCCTCCCAAAATCGACGCCGTAAAGCCGGAGGCGCCACGCTTCCCAGGCAACGTGACGATCATGTCACCCGGCGACCGTGTTGGCGCCGATGCCAAGGCTGCACCGGTGGAAGGATCTCCCGGCAAACGCAGGATCGGGGCGATGGCCGCCGTGGTGGCGCTGGCGACGGTGGCGGGTGCGCTGGGTGGCGCGCTGGCAACCGCAGGCGTTGGAAAGCTGATGGCCGGCGATTCGGCCCAGGCCTCGACCCAAGCTTCGGCAAAGGACAGCGCGCTCGAAGCCTCGATGGCGCGAATCGATGCCGAGATCGTCGCGCTGAAAGCCAGCCTCGAGCATACTTCCAAGACGACAACGGGCCAGCTCAACAAGGCCAGCGACCGCCTCGACAAGGTCGAGAAGGCGCAGGCCGAACCCGCCGCGAAACTCGCCAAGCTCAGCGAAACCGTCGACAAGCTTCGCGCCGCCCAGGCATCGACGACGACAGCTGCTGCCGCGCCGGCTCCCGCGAAGGAAGTGACAGGCACGATACCGCAGCAGGCTGCAGCCGCGCCTCCGCCCGGACCTGCGGCGCCGCCCAAGCCTGAGGTTGCCCGGCTGCCGACCGTCGAAGGCTGGGTGTTGCGGGATGTCGCCAATGGCAGCGCCCTGATCGAGAGCCGCCGCGGCATGTACGAGGTCTATGCCGGCGATCCCATCCCCGGTCTCGGCCGTGTCGACGCCATTCGCAAGCAGGATGGCCGCTGGGTGGTCGTGACCAGCAAGGGCCTGATCGTCGCGCGCTGACGGGACGATATGCCAACAGGAAGGCGCTTCACGGCGATGTGAGGCGCCTTTTTCCTTGAATAGACCTCTTTGCGCGGTGTTAGTTGGGACATGAGCCGCGTGCCAGGATTTCTCGCCATCGTATTTGTTCTGCTGTGCGGCGCTTTGCCGGCGCATGCGGCACAGGATGCCGCGCTGGAGCGCGGCACAGCCATCACCGATCCTGCGACGCTGC
Organism: Bradyrhizobium sp. AUGA SZCCT0283; assembly: GCF_018130385.1. Taxonomy (GTDB): domain Bacteria; phylum Pseudomonadota; class Alphaproteobacteria; order Rhizobiales; family Xanthobacteraceae; genus Bradyrhizobium. Next base: position 198,318 of record NZ_JAFCLU010000010.1, read on the forward strand.
GCCAACTCGATGGCGGAAAATTTCGCCTCGATCGCATGCTGCTGCCGGAGCGGTCGGCAGATATTCCAAGCGCCAACAGCGAACTGTTCGTCGCGCCGTCGATGGCGCCGGTCCGGCAGGCGATCGATGGCGAGTTCGATCGCTACATCGCGCGGCACCGAGCGAACCTGCCAAAGGAGACGATCGGCGTCGGCGAGGGCTTTGATTTCCAGTTGTTCGACCGCACGCTGCTTTATTCGCAAGAGACGCGGTTCGTGCTGGCCGGCATCGTCAACCGCATGGACCGCGCTTACGTTGCGGAAGCAAGCTGCGGCGAGATCCGCCTGATCTACCGCCTGACGCGGATGAACAAGGCAGCCGGCGACGACGCTTCGCCGCCGCGGCTGCCGATGACGCTGAACCTCGTGCTGAAGGCGAAAGGCGAGGGTGCGGCGGTGACCTGCTCCGACATCGCCAGTCGCTGGCTCGCCGCGCCGCTCGGCGGGACACTGTCGGCAAAGGATGGCCCGCTCGACCTGATCGACTATCAGAATATCGATCGCATCGAGACCAATCTTCAGATCGCGCACGCGCCGAAATCTTCGGTTCGCGATTTCCGCACCGACTATCTGTTGAAGGTGTTTCGCTACGACCGGCAAGCACGCGTCTTCGCGGAAGTGCCGATGGAAAACCAGATCGACCGCGCGCGCCTTCTGGCGGACGATGGCCTCAAGCGCGAGTTCAGGGCATGGCTGCTAGATCCCATCAATCTCGTGGCGTTCGATCGCGGCACCGCGCTGATCCCGGAAAAATTCCTCGCCAACGGCGCGATTGCGCCAACGCCGGTCGGGTTCGATCCATCGGACCTGGAGCCTGAATTCGGGCTGGTGCAGGGAGAGGGCGCCGTGTTCAGCGAGGCTGACGTGGTGGCTGCGCTCAGGAAGGCTGCGGAAGGTGGCGTGAAGCTGCAGAACATCCGCTCGCCTGCCGGGTTCGAACGCAGGCTCAACGACGTGACCTGTTCCGGCTGCCACCAGACGCGAGGCATCGGCGGCTTTCACTTCCCCGGCGTCGACTGGATGGCGGATAAACCGTCGAATTCGACCGTTGTGCCGGCGTCGCCGCATTTCTTCGGCGACCAGATCCGCCGCCGCGACATTCTCACGGCGCTGCGCGACGGCAAGCCGCCGGATTACTCGCGCGGGTTCGCCAGCCGTCCGCAGTTGCGCGGCAGCACCGAACTCGCCGGCACCAATTATTACGATGGTTGGGGCGCGCATTGCTACGTGCAGGGCAAGCCAGCCACCGGCAATGACGGAAGTTTTCGCGGCTGGACTTGCGCCGAGGGCCTGAGCTGCCAGGCCGCCGGCAAGATCTCGCGCATCGGCATGTGCTTCGTCAAAAGCCGCTAACTTCGCAAATTGTGCTAAGTGAAGGCAGCAGCTGAGCGGAGATTGGCGATGAGCTCTTCCGACCAGGACAGGCAACGCAATCGTGAGATCGCGGAGAACGAAGCCAATCGGCAGGTGATCGGTGATATCAGGGTCAGCGTCTGGGCGGTCGCGGTCTCGATCGTTGCCGGGGTGGTTGTGTTCGGCATCGCCTGGGCGTGGCTCAACCGCTGAAAATTGCCTGAGTGATCACTTGGCGTAATGCGTCAGTCGCTTGCCTGGAAGCAGGTCATAGGCCGATCTCCAGCCCGGCAATTGCGCCATGCGTCCGAGCCAGGCGTTGATCGCGGGATGGCTGGCCGCGAGATCATACCCGGTTTCGTCGGCGGGGTAATGCAGATAGGCCATCATCGAAATATCGGCCACCGTTGGCCGTGAGCCGATCGCGAATGCATTCTTCTGCATGTGCTGCTCGAGAATCGACAGGAAATCGTCGAGCCGTCTGCGGAAATGCTTCAGCACGTGTTCGTCCGGCGACGGCGTGAAGGTCCGAAGATAGCGGTAGGTTGCCATGTAGCCGGTGAGCTTGTGGTTGTCCCAGAACAGCCAGCGCAGCAGCTCGAACTGCTCCTGCTCAGTCTCGCCGCCGAACCGGCCGAATTGCTTTGCCAGCTTGAGCAGGATCGGCGCGGTCTGGGTGAGGCGCTCGCCATCCACCTCGAGCACCGGAATTTCGCCCATCTCGTTCACGTCGCGCCGCCATTCCGGCGTCCGGGTCACGCCGCCGCCAAAATCAGTCCACACCGGCCCAAAAGTTTGGCCGCACAGCGTGAGCATCAGCGCGAGCTTGTAGCTGTTTCCCGACTCCGGGAAGTAATGCAGGCGATAGCTGGGCATGGCTTGCTTCCTCACGCCACCGCGCCGGACGCGCGCAACTTGCCAATCGCGGCTTCGTCATAGCCTGCGTTACGCAAGATCTCGTCGCTGTGCTCGCCGATGCCGGGCGGCTTGCGCGGCTGGACCTTCTTGCTGCCATCGACCCAGATCGGGCTGGAGATCGTCAGCATGGTGTCGTTCTCAAACGGCACCAGCACCTCGTTCTCGATCATCTGCTTGTCGTTCGGAATATCGTCGAGGATGCCGACCACGCCGAACACCAGGCCGTTGCCATCAAGGATCTTCCGCCACTCGGCAAGGTCCCTGGTCGCAAAGGTCTCGTCGAAGATCTTGATCAGTTCGAGCGATCGCGCATGGCGGTCCTTCTTGGTCTCGAATCTCGGATCGGTGACGAGGTCCTCGCGGCCGAGGCAGCGCGCCAGCGTCGGCCATTGCCGGTCCTCGTTGAGCAAAGAGAGGATCAGCCAGCGTCCGTCCTTGCACTGGTAGTGGTTAGTGACCGCATTGAGCGCGCGCTCGCGTGGGCGGCGTTCGCCGAATTTCGCGCCGACCAGTTTGGCCTGCGCCAGCACCGAAGCCGCCCAGACGCCATTGGCCATCAGGTTGGAGCTGACATGCGAACCCTTGCCGGTGCGCTCGCGCTTGTAGAGCGCGGTCACGATCGCCCCGTAAAACGCCATCGCGCAGGGGTGGTCGCCCATGCCGGCGATCGAGCGCGCCGGCGTGGTGTGTTCATCCGCCCGCACCAGGTCCATCAGGCCCGAGCGAGCCCAATAGGCATTGCTGTCGAAGCCGGGCTTGTTGGCTTCCTCGCCTTTTTCGCCGTAGCCCGTGAAGGAAGCGTAGATCAGGCGTTCGTTGTGGGGCGCCAGATGGTTATGGGTGATGCCGAGCCGCTCGCGCACCTGCGGCGGATAATTGGTGATGAAGACGTCGGCCTGCGCAGCCAGCCGATGCAACACCGCCTGGCCTTCGGGCTTCGAAAGATCGAGCGCGAGGCTCTTCTTGTTGCGGGCTTCCAGCATCCACGCAAAGTTATGCTCGCTATGCGGGTAGCCCGGCAAATTCGGCAGGTTGCGATAGGGGTCGCCGGTGCCCGGCGGCTCGATCTTGATGACGTCGGCGCCGAAATCCGACAGCACGGTGGCGGCGGCAGGCGCTGCGATAAAACTCGCGCAGTCCAGAACCTTGAGGCCTTCAAAAATGCCCTTATCCATCGTAGCGCCGCTCCGTGACGTTTGTCGGTCTTGCTGAATTATCGCTATGGGCGATCCGGTTCAAACGTCATTTGGCCCATCTTGGAAAGTGATGCAACTACTCACCGCCAGACATCAGCGCTGCATTTCCGCCGGCCGCCGCCGTATTGACCGTCACCGTCTGCTCGGTTGCAAAACGCGCCAGATAATGCGGCCCGCCGGCCTTGGGGCCGGTGCCGGACAAGCCATGGCCGCCGAACGGCTGCACGCCGACGACGGCGCCGATCATGTTGCGGTTGACATAGATGTTGCCGACCTGGAGGCGCTCGATCGCGTCCTCCACCGTATCGTCGATCCGGGAATGGATGCCGAGCGTCAGCCCGTAGCCCGAACGCTCGATCGATTGCAGCACCTGGTCGAAGCGGTCGGCGCGGTAGCGCACGACATGCAGCACCGGACCGAATACTTCTTCCGTGAGCCGGCCGGCATCGGACAATTCGAAGATATGCGGCGCGACGTAGTTGCCTTGGGGAGCGCTGCCTGCAAAGTGCACCCGGGCTTCCTTCTTCATGCGTTCGATATGCGCGTCCAGCCGCTGCTTGGCCTCGGCATCGATCACCGGGCCGATATGGGTGGCGGGATCTGCGGGATCGCCGATGACGAGTTCACGCGCTGCGCCCGCAATCATCTCGATCATGCGGTCGGCGACGTCGTCCTGCAGGAACAGCAATCGCAGCGCCGAGCAGCGCTGGCCGGCGGAGCGGAACGCCGAGGTCACGACGTCGTCGGCGACCTGTTCGGGCAGGGCAGTAGCATCGACGATCATCGCATTGATGCCCCCGGTCTCCGCGATCAGCGGCACGATCGGTCTGTCCTTGGCGGCGAGCGCGCGGTTGATGGTCCGCGCCACTTCTGTCGAGCCCGTGAAGACAACACCGGCGATATCGGGATGCGCCACCAGCACGCCGCCGATCCGGCCGTCGCCCGTCACCAGATGCAGCGCGGACGCCGGCACGCCGGCTTCATGCAATAGACGTATGGCCGCAGCCGCAATCAGCGGCGTCTGCTCGGCCGGCTTCGCAACGACCGCGTTGCCCGCCATCAAGGCCGCCGTGACCTGGCCCAGGAAGATCGCCAGCGGAAAATTCCACGGCGAGATCGCGACGAAGACACCACGGCCGCGCAGGCAGAGCACGTTACTCTCGCCCGTCGGTCCCGGCATCGCCTTGCCTTCGCCGAACAACTCGCGCCCCTGCGCGGCATAGTAGCGGCAGAAATCCACGGCCTCGCGGACTTCGGAAACCGCGTCGTCGAGCGTCTTGCCGCCCTCGCGTTGCAGCAGCGCGATGAAATGCGCCGCGCGCCCTTCCAGCAGGTCGGCGGCATTTTCCAGCGCAGCTGCGCGCGTGCCGGCTGGTGTCCTGCTCCAGTCCTTGAAACCATCGCGCGCTGCCGACACGGCGGCATTCGCCACGGCGATCGTCGCATCGGCGATGCTTCCTGCCGCGGGCAATCGTTCCGCAGCGACCGCCGAGGCGAGTTGCTCCAGCGCCGCGCGCTCGCCGAATTCAATCCCGCGGGAGTTTTTGCGTTTGGGTCCGTACAGTTCGCGCGGCAACGGGATGTTCGGATGGCCGGCATTTTCTGCGTTGCCGATAATGTCGGCCGGACGCCGCAGCAATTGCGACACCGGCACCGCCTCGTCGGCGGCGAGCGCGACAAAGGATGAATTGGCGCCATTCTCCAGCAACCGCCGCACCAGATAGGCCAGCAGATCGCGGTGGCTGCCGACCGGCGCGTAGGTGCGATGGGCGATGTCGGGGCGGTCTTCGCCGAGCTTCGCATAGAGCGCCTCGCCCATGCCGTGCAGTCGCTGGAATTCGAAGCCGCTTTGGTCCGTTGCCAATTCGAGAATGGTCGCGACCGTCAGCGCATTGTGGGTGGCGAACTGCGGAAAAATCCGTGGCCGTAGCGCCAGCAATTGCTTTGCGCAGGCGACGTAGTTCAGATCCGTCATCGCCTTGCGGGTGAACACCGGATAGCCGTCGAGCCCGCGTTCCTGCGCGCGTTTGATCTCGGTGTCCCAATAGGCGCCCTTCACCAGCCGCACCATCATTTTGCGGCCGAGGCTGCGTGCGAGACCATCGACGTAATCGATCACGCCACCGGCGCGCTTCTGATAGGCCTGGATCGCGAGGCCAAAGCCGTCCCAGCCCGCAAGCGATGGATCGCCGAGCGTTGCCGCTATCACGTCGAGCGATAATTCCAGCCGGTCCGCTTCCTCGGCATCGACAGTGAAATTGAGGTCATGGGATTTGGCTTGCCTGGCGAGATCGATCAGGCGCGGGACCAGTTCGCTCATCACCCGCGCGCGGCTCACCGCCTCGAAGCGCGGATGGAGTGCCGAGAGCTTGACCGAGATACCGGGTCGGTCGGGCAGCGAGCGGTCATCGGCCGTGCGTCCGATCGCCTCGATCGCGCTGGCATAGGAGTCGAAATAGCGCGCGGCGTCATCGGCCGTGCGCGCGCCTTCGCCGAGCATGTCGAAGGAGTAACGTTCATGGCGCGAGGAATGCGGCTGCGCCCGCGATAGCGCGGCCTCGATGGTCTCGCCCAGCACGAAATGGTTGCCCATCAGCCGCATCGCCTGACGCGTCGCCGCCCGCACGGCCGGCGCGCCCAGCCGCTTGGTCAGCCGTCCGATGGTCCCTTGAGGCGTTTCGCCGGGCTGGATCACGCGGGCCGACATCCCGAGCGCCCAGGCCGAGGCATTGACCAGGAACGCGCTCGATCTGGTTTCGTGATGGATGAAATCGCCCTGCGCGAGCTTGTCCTCGATGAACTGGTCGGCGGTGCGGGCGTCCGGCACCCGCAGCAGCGCTTCCGCCAGCACCATCAGCGCCAGCCCCTCTTTGGTCGAGAGCGCGAACTCGCGCAGCATGTCCTCGACGCCGCCGAGCGGGTCGTCATTGGCCCTGATCGCCTCGATCAGCCCCGTCGTCGTGCGATCGATGCGCTCCTCCTGCGCCGCATCCAGCTGGGCGGTCTGGAGCAGGCGGATGGCCATTGCAGGATCGCCGGGCGCGTAGGGCGCGCCGAAGGGCGGAAGGGATGGCGGATGGGCCGGCATGCGATTCTCTTGGCTCCCAATGCAAGCTTACTGCCGGTTGAACCGGAGCTCGATAGACAAATATGGCATTTTGCCTTAGAAAATCAGGTGAAATAGTATGATCGGCAGATAAATGGTCGACATTGACAAGATAGACCGCAAAATCCTCTCAATTCTTCAAGGGGATGGCCGTATCGCCAATGTTGAGTTGGCCGAACGGATCGGGCTGTCGCCGACCTCGGTCGGCGAGCGGCTGAAACGGTTGCAGCGCGACGGCTTTGTCGAAGGCTACGGCGCCCGGCTCAATCCGCACCGGCTGGGCTTGGGCCTTCTGGTGTTCGTGGAGGTGATGCTCGACAAGACCACGCCCGACGTCTTCGAGCGGTTCGCCAAGGCGGTCCAGACGGCGCCCGAGGTGCTGGAGTGCCACATGGTGGCGGGCGGCTTCGATTACCTGGTCAAGGCCCGGGTTGCCGACATGACGGCCTACCGCCGGTTCCTCGGCGAAACCCTGCTGGCGCTGCCAGGCGTGCGCGAGACGCGGACCTACGCCGTGATGGAAGAGGTCAAGCGCGACGCGCCGCTGCCGGTCGGCTAGCGCCGGCAACTGGCGCACGGAAAACACAGCAGGCGGAATTTCCGCGGCGTGATCCACAGATTGCGGGCTTGCTGGTTGGCAGCGTGAAGGCGCCGCGCTAATCGTCGGGCGTCGCTTGGGAACAGCAGGGATCATGCGAGACGCCGCTCTGCCGATACGGGGAAACCGCACGCGAACCACCTTCGCGGCCGTGTTCGGCGCTCTCCTCGCCGCGCTGCTTGGCGTCTCCGCCGCGAAGGCCGTCGAGATGAGCTCTGCGGTCGCCTACCTCTACAGCTCGGTTTCGATCTATCCGCCGTCCGCCACATCCATGACCGTGTGCTACGGCTTTGTCTGCCGGCGCCGCGAGATCCTCGATTTTTCGGCCGGCGACCGCAGCGCGCTGACCCAGATCATGGCGGCGGGGCGCGCGTCGGCTGCGGCCGAACGCGCCGCGGTGCAGAAGGCGGTGGTGTGGTTCGACCGCCGCATGGGGCCGATCCTCGGCACCAACAAGCGCGTGGCGAAAGCGGATTTCCGCTACTTCGACGACAAGCACAATTACGATTGCTGGGACACGACGCGGAACACCACCAGCCTGTTGCTGGTGTTGCAGGAGTGGGGCCTGCTGAAGCATCACGCGATCGGCGATCCGAAATATCGCGGCAATACGCTGGTGCTGCAGACGCCGCACAACACCGCGGTGCTGGTCGATCGCGCCACCAAGGTCGAGTGGGTCGTCGATCTCTGGCCGCGCGGCTATCTGCAGCCACCCGACGTGATGACGGTCCAGAAATGGGTTACGGAAGATTGAGCGGCCGGTTTCGCGCACGATGTAACCATCGTGCGTGCAGAAGCGGTGCCCGCTCCGCCGAACGCTCACAGTTTTTGAGAATTTTTTTTAAGCCCAACTCCCGGATTTTTAGTCCGAGAGCGCGCCGTTGCCGATCGCGCGTTCGCGCTAAACCTTGAGGTTCTCGGCCGAAGTCTTGCCGCGGTTGGCGATCTCTTCGTATTCGACGGACTGCCCTTCATTGAGTGTCGAAAGACCAGCTTTCTCAACTGCCGAAATATGAACGAACACGTCCTTGCCGCCATTCGAGGGCTGGATGAACCCGTAACCCTTGGTTGGATTGAACCACTTCACCGTACCTTTAGCCATTCACGTCGTCTCCGCGGAATCAAAAAAAGTAATCGAGCCGTCGGTCCCCGCACTAACCGGCATGCCCGAACCATCAGGATACGCGGGTTGGGGCAGGCTGGGTAGCGCAAACGGAACGCCCGTTTCGGCAAAAAAGCGCCCATTCGCCACCGATTTTCGCCGTTTTCGGGGTTTCGCGCTCATTTGCCGCGGCCGGGCGGCGGCGATTCCAAAAATTGGGCAATTGGTTCGACCCGCTGCCGGTGGACGTCATTCTTCCGCTTGCAGGGTGGCGGCGGCCGGCCTCGGGCAACCGCGAATGGAAAACCCCGGCCGCGCGAGCAACCGGGGCTTCCGAACGGAACGTCTGCGGCCGGATCAGTAGCAGACATTCACCGTCCGCCAGCGGAAGCCAAACGGCGTCAGTACGCGGCGGGTCACGTAGCAGCCGTCATAGCCGCCACCGACGAAGCCGACGCCGAAGCCATGGCCCCAGTGGTGGTGATGATGGTGATGCGGCCAGATGAAGCCACCGCCCGCCGAAGCGGAGGTCGGAGCCAGCGCCATGGCGCTGAGGGAAGCGGCGGCAACAAGAGCGAGAGTCACTTTGCGAAGCATGGTCGTTCTCCTTGAGCTGTGCGCGTTCGACGTTTTTGTCTCGGCGCGGGTTTTAAGTTTCAGTCTTACCCATCGCCAATCTGTCGCGTGCCTCGAGATGCGGGTTCGAGGAATCCGCGCCGCGTTCGCCGACAATTTTCTGAACGATTATTCAGGTGTGAAAAACATCACACAGGCTTCGAACCGCTATTATTGCAGCGGTTTCAGGCTGCGGCGCTTTGCTCTTCGTTAACCAGCGCCGACAGCATCCGCGCATCCGCAACCGTGCGTACGATCATCGGCTCGTTGCGTCCGCGAATCTCGACGTCATGCTGCGGCAATGAATCGGCGGAAAGGCCCGCGGCGGCGCGAACTTCGTCGGAGACGACGACCTCACATGAAAGGCTCTTGGTCATATCCTGCAGCCGTGCTGCGACATTGACGGCGTCGCCGAGCGCGGTGAACACCATGTGGTCGCGGTAACCGATGTCGCCGACGATCACTTCGCCGCCATTGATGCCGATGCCGAAACGGATCGGCTCGCGCAGATCATGCTCGAGAAATTTGTTCAATTCGTCGACATTGGCGGCGATCATCGCCGCCGCGCGCAACGCCTGACGGCAGGCTTCCTGCCGGGTGGTCGTAAGCCCGAACAGCGCCAGCATGCCGTCGCCGACGAACTGGTTCGGCATGCCGCCGCTCTCGAGCACCGCCTGCGACACCGCGCCGAGAAACCGGTTGACGATGAAGACGGTGTCGAACGGCAGTCGCTTTTCCGCCATCTTGGTCGAGCCGCGCATGTCGACGAACATGTTGACGAGATAGCGCTCCTGTCCGATCCGCGTCGGGTTCGAGCCGTGGCCGTCCGCGGCCGTGTGCGGCAGGAAGAGCTGGAAGAACGACAGGTCGGTGGCCGGCCGCAACTGGCAGGCCAGCCGGATCGACGGATCCGAGGTGCCGACCCGGCCGAGCACGAAGGCCTCGCGCTGCGAGGGCTCGGGTAACGCGCTGCAGTCGCCGATGATGCGGATGCGGCAGGTCGAGCAGCGCGCGCGACCGCCGCACACGCTGGCGTGCGGCACGTTGTTGCGCAGGCTCGCTTCCAGCACGCTGAGGCCCTTGGGCACCCGGACCGTGCGGCCGTTGCCGTAGGACAGGCTGACCATGCCGCGGCGGCGCTCGTTGATGGCGCGGGCGCCCTTGGCCAGCAGCGCGATGCCGATCAATCCGAAATAGCCGATCAGGGCGTAGTCGGTGATACGATCGAGCACCTGCTGCTGCTCCCGCGTCCCGACCTGGCGCTGCGTCAGGTTTTCCGCCCGCCATTCGACGCTGTCATTGTCAACGACGATTCGCCCGCCCTGATAGAAGCCCAGCATGGCGAGCGTTGGAACCAGCACGGCGGCGGCTAGCAGAAACGGCGCGGCGCGCTTGTAGAACGCCTTCATCCGCAGCCAGAGATACAGTCCGATGCAGCCGTGGACCCAAGCGATGGTCATGACTGATAGCATCAGCCAGATCCGGTACGGCGCCGAGATCCAATGCAGGAAGAGCACCTGCGGATAGAGCTTTTCATGTCCGTAAAGCGTAAGGCCCATCCGTATGCCGATGATATGGGTGATCACGAGCATCGGCACGCTCAGGCCGAGCACCAGCTGAAGCGGCTCAATCGCCTTCCAGCGGAATTGGCGGCGTTCGTAAAGCGCCCAGATGCCGAGCGCGGTGTGCGCCAGGCACGCGGTGTAGAACAGGATCGCGATGGGGAGGAACTGCCAGAAAGAGGTATGGAGATAGACGCCGCGCGCCAGCGCCTCCATCGAGACATTGCCGAGCGCGTGGTTGAGAAAATGGCTGACCAGATAGGCGAACAGCACGACGCCGCTGACAAGGCGGACCTGCCGGAGGCTGATGCCGCGGAGCGATGTCGTGAGTTGTTCTCGGGATAAAGCGGTCATGCGATCCATAGGGTCAATATCGGCGATGGTAGCGTTTTATTCCTTCGGTGAATACCATCTACCGTCGTCCCTGCGCCCGTGCGCAATTGCGCACTAGGCAGGGACGACGGGCGAATCATTTTCCCACGGCACGTTGACACCTGAGGGGCAGTCGGGGAGAAAGCGCCGTGACGACTGCCCCGCCCAATATCAGCCACGCCAAGCCGGATCAATCTGGCGCGCCGCCTTGGCTTGCCGTCGCGCTGCTGATCGCCGCGCTGACGGCGATGCGGCTGATCTATGCCGGCGTGCTCGATCTGCGTACCGACGAGGCCTATTACTGGACCTGGTCGAAGGAGAGCGCGCTTTCCTTTCTCGATCATCCGCCCGGCATCGCCTGGCTGATCCGGTTCGGCACCGCGATCTTCGGCGACACCAGTCTCGGCGTGCGGTTCGGCGGCATCGTCGCGATGCTGGTCACGCAGCTTCTGCTCGCCGACATCGTCCGGCGCGTGACGCATGATGTTCGCGCCGTCATCCTGGCGGTGCTGTTGCCGGAAGCGGCGCTGTACTACGGGCTGTTGATGGCGAAGGTCGCGCCCGACACGGCGATGATCCCCTGTGCGGTCGCGATGCTGTGGTCGCTGGTGCGGCTGCATGAGAGCGGCAATCCGCGCTGGTGGCTGGCCGCGGGTCTGTTCGCCGGGCTGGCGCTGCTGTCGAAATTCACCGCGATCATGCTGCTGCCGGCGGTGCTCGCGTTCGCACTGGTGCCGGACTGGCGGCGGCGCTGGCTGCTCAGCCCCTGGCCGTGGCTGGCCGCGCTGATGGCGACGATCGTGCTTCTGCCGGTTCTGATCTGGAACGCCGAGCACGACTGGGCGTCGTTCCGCTTCCAGTTCGTGCGCGCGGTCGCGACCCATCCATTGTCGTTCCGTACCGTCGGCGAATTTATCGGGCTGCAGTTCGGTCTCGTCGGTTTCGTGCTGCTGCCGGTGGTGCTGTCCGGCGTGACGCTGACGGCGTGGCGTGGCTATCGCACCCGCGAGCCGGTCGCGATCCTGCTGTCGACCGCCGTGCTGGTGCCGTTTCTCTATTTTCTCTGGAAGTCGCTGACCCTGCGCGTCGGCGACACCTGGCCGATGTTCCTGTGGCCCGCCGGCTTTGCCGCCACCGCCATCAATCTCGTCATGCTGCCGCGCGAGGGTTTTCCGGACCGGATCGTCAAATCGACATTCTGGTGGGCGAGGGTGGCGGTCATCTCCGGCATCGCCTTCGTGGTCGGCGTGTTCTTCTATTACGTCGCCGCGCCCTGGAATTTGATCGGCAGGACCGATCCCGTCGGCGGCGAGGCCGGCTACGAACAGGTCGCGGTCCGCGCGCGCGAGCAATTGCGAGTGACCGGCGCGACCTGGATCGCGACGTCGGACTATCGCACCTACGCGATGTTGCGCTGGCATTTCAACGGCCAGGTGCCTGTGGTCCAGGTCAACGAGCGCGGGAGATTCATGGGCTTTCGCGATCCCGGCATGAAGGCGATCAAGGATCAACCCGGCCTCTATGTCGCGCGCGAGCCGGACAACCGCCTGCCGCTGTGGGATTTCACGACCGCGAAGCGGCAACCGCTGGCGCGGGTCGAGCGCGTCTGGCGCGGTGTGGTGATGGATATCTACGCGCTGGAAAAACTTACCGGCTGGACGCCCGAGCTTTCCCCACCGCCGGATTCGCCGCTGTTCCGCTGGCGCGTGCTGGCGGGGGTTTTGAAATTTGAGGCAGCTTCGTAGCATCTGCGCTCGCAATGACGTGACTCCTGTAGGATGGGTGGAGCGCAGCGATACCCATCAACGCCGGTGCGTGTGGCGATGGGTATCGCTTCGCTCCACCCATCCTACGAAAACACGCTTTCGCATTCTCGCGGCGCATTGCGCCCGAGGTTTGCTATCAACTTCCCGCCCTCGTTATCAGAGGGCGCAGGGAAGACCGGGTGCACGCTGCACCCGCGGTCTCGTGTGCAATTGCGCACAAGGAACGCGCACACGAGCATACAGGTCCAGCGGAAACACTCCGGCCTTCCCTGCGCAATGGCTTTACGGCTTACTTCGTGCTCTCCCCGGTGAACGGCTTTCTTGCCACCGTCGCCCTCAAGAAGCTTGCTTCTCAAGAACTTGACGCCAGCACCGCGGCGTCAGGACCACACGACTTCGCCGTACGCTTGAGCCACACACGTCAGTCGCAGCCCTCGCGTCCATCGCATCTCACCGCGCGTTCGTGACGATGGCCAACGCCCCTCATCTGCCGCGAGACGGGCGGAGTTATGCCGATGATTTGCTCTCGAAGTTAAGCGGAATATTTTTGCAAAAGGGGCTGGACAGACTTTTGGTGATTTGCCCGTCGTGCCAATTTGTCGCGGGCCGCTGCAAGAAATCGTGCTTGCGCGCAAAGCAAATCAGTTCGCAGCCCGTAGGGGCCCGTCGGCGTTTGTTCCCGGATATCGCTGCGCTCATCCGGGCTACGACCACGACGCCGCGATAGTCCCCAGAGTGGGCAAAGCGACAGCGTGCCCACCATAAAGAAATACGCTCGGGATAGATGGTGGGCACGGCGCTGACGCGCCTTTGGCCACCCTGCAACTGCATTGCGATCTTCGGACAGCGACCACAAACCTTCGTATAGAAGCTGCATCCGTTTGTATCTGCGCCACTTACCCAACGGACAATTGAGCGCTGACGTCGCGTGCTTTAGCGTCACTGCGATCGGGTTCGGCTGTCGCGGGAAAAATTTCACGGCCGAAGCGATCGAATACAGCAGCAATATTTGAGCTGTCCAGGGCGACGAGTCCTGCTCTCTTCTACGCGTTAACGGTGAGTGCGGCCTGAGATGCCCTGTTGCGCCGCGCATCCAGTCAGTAACCTGAAGTGGCGTCTTGTTTCCCTGCTATCCAATTTGGGGTCATTGCCTGAATGTCATCCTCCCTCGGCAAGATCGCGCTGCTAATCGATGGCGCCAATCTCTATTCGACCAGCAAAGCGCTTGGTTTCGATATCGATTACAGGCGGCTGCTCAAGGAATTCCAGAGCAGAGGCACGTTGCTTCGTGCGATCTACTACACAGCGGTTATCGAGGATCAGGAATATTCGTCGATCCGGCCCTTGATCGACTGGCTCGATTACAATGGCTACACCGTGGTCACCAAGGCGACCAAGGAGTTCATCGACGCCAGCGGCCGCCGCAAGGTGAGGGGCAACATGGATATCGAACTCGCGGTCGATGCCCTGGAGATCGCCGAACACGTCGACCAGATCGTGCTGTTCTCCGGTGATGGCGATTTCCGCTCCCTGGTCGAGGCGTTGCAGCGCCGCGGGGTCCGGGTGACCGTGGTTTCGACGATTTCAGTTCAACCGCCGTTGATCGCCGACGAATTGCGGCGCCAGGCCGACGTCTTCACCGATCTGGTGGAGTTGAAATCCAAGGTCGGCCGCGACCCGTCCGAGCGGCCGCCCCCGCGCGAGCTGCGTCATCACATGCCGGAGTTCCTGCAGCGCGACACTAGTGTGTGACCGCGGCGTTCTTCAACGCTGGTCCTCTCGATCGCCACCTGGTCCGTAGCGTGGGCCAAGCGATAGCGTGCCCACCATCAAGACGTGCGCTCGCCGATGGATGGTGGGCATGGCGCAAGTCAGTCACATGGTCGTCCCGTCATTATGACCGCGGTTCCGGTGCAACCCTTCTCACGTTCTCCAGCAGGAAGCGGCGGGCGTGCGGCCATTGGCGGTGATGTCGGCTTTTGAGAATGCGGGACAATACCTTGCTTTGCTTCGGGCCTGCCGACGCGCTTCTCGGCAAAGGCGGGATGGCTAACCAGCAGGGTCAGCCAGACCGTCAGGAGAATGCCCAGCAAGGCTCGCATCAGAAAGCCCTCAAATCGGCAATGAAAACTGACACTAACATCGAAGCTAACGATCACGATGCGCAACAAGTCGTGATCGTGATCACGGTTCCAAGGTGATCCGTACGGTTTGCCAAGCGGCCGGCCCCGATCACGGCGATCTTCAACGCTTGTCCCCATCGCCACTCAGGTGGAACCACCGCCACAAAACCGCGCCTGGGCGGTTCTCGTCCACGCCTTAGCTGCCACCCAGGACGACAGCGCGCTGCAGGACCCAGAACATCGCAATGCTGCCGATTGCGTAGGCCGGCGCCATTTCCAACCAGCGCGGCCACAGAATATGCGCTCGGGCGATGACCAGCGCGGCGACCGCGAATGCACCGATGAACAGCAACTGTCCCAGTTCAACGCCGACATTGAAGAAGAACAGCGCCAGCGGAATGGCATTTTGCGGCAAGCCGACTTCGCTCAGCGCGCCGGCGAAACCAAACCCGTGCAGCAACCCGAACGTAAACGCCACAACCCATGGCCGGCGCGCCGTCAGGCCCGGCCTGCCCCGTGCGCCGTGAACGATTTCCGCCGCAACGAAAACGATGGACAGCGCGATCATGGCTTCGACCGGCGGACCCGGCACGCGGACCAGTCCCAGCGTCGCCGCGGCGAGCGTGATGCTGTGCGCGATGGTGAAGGCCGTAACCGTCGCCACCACGCGCCCTGCGCCTTTGACCACCAGCAACAGGGCCAGTACGAAGAGCAGGTGATCGATCCCGAGCAGGATGTGCTCCACGCCGAGCACAAGATAGGTCCGCGCAACTTCCCATGCCCCGGCGGACGCCTCGACGACGAACGCCGGATTCGACGGCAGAAGGCGCAACACCTGCGTGGTTCCGTCGGACCTCTCGACACGCGCCAGTACGTCGGTAACGCTCGCAGGAAGCCCCTCGATGCGAACTGTCTGCCCGACGAGGCCGCCAGGACGCTTCAACCGCCAGCGTTCCGAGTACGCGCCGGCGTGGAACGCGCCGCGCGGCTCCGACAGATTGACGGCATCGGCGGGAAACACGACGTAAATGCCAAGCCGCAGATTGTCGCCTTGCGCCGGGACTTTCCAGAAGACGTCGTAGGTTTCGGCATCCCGCTGGCGTAGTTCAAGGTAGCCCGGCCGGAATTCATCGGCGCCTGCGGCGGTCGCGACCATCAATGCGAAGAGCCCGATGATGCTGCGAACCAGATGGCGCATGTTTATTGCGGCCCCTTCGAAGCGGCTTCGGTGGCTTGTCGCGCCAGCCGCGGCGGCTCGATGGCCACGGTATAGCGCTGCAACAGCTTCCGGTACGATCTCTCGCCGGCCTCGAGACGGCGGGCGAGCAGCCAATCCCGTTTGACCGCTTCGCGCACTTCCGCAAGCGCTGGAATGCGCGGCTCCATGCGCTCGCTGACCTGCACAAGATGCATCCCGTAGCCGGACTCCACCGGGCCGGTCCACGGACCGGGTGCAATCTGGTCAAGCGTCTTCCAAAACTTGTAGCCGAGGGTATTTTTTATGCGGCTCGCCGTGGCCTTGTCGAAGTCAAGCGGAAGCGTGGTGGGGTCGCCCAAGTCCGAGACGGCGGGCGCGCTTGCCGGGCTATTGAGTTCGTTGAGCATTCGCTGGACGTCGGATGCAAGCGTCTTTTCGTGTCGTCTCGGGTTGAGATATATGTGGCGGAAGGTGATCTTCGGTTCGGCCATAAACACCCCGGGGTGCAAATCGAGATACGCCTGCAGGTCCCCGTCACTCGGCTCGGCGGCTTCGGCATGTTCTGTGGCGAATTCCAGCTTCTGCGCAACCCGACGCCGGACGATCGGATCGTCGCGGTCCAGCCCCAACGCAACGCCCTCGCGGTACAACACCTCCTCGCGGACATGGTTGCGGATAAGCCCCTGCAACTCCTCATCCGAAGGCGGCCGCTGCCAGGTGCGCGAGAACAGCATGACCATGCTTTCGATCTGGCCCTGCGTGACGACGATCCGGCCTGGCTCGCTGCCGGCACCCCGCGCCAAGATGCCGTGAGCCGCGAACAGCATGGCGCCCAGCAGCAAAAAATGCAGCAGCGGTTCCCTGAGAAGCCGCCTCATCATCCCGGCGTGTACCAGATCGGCGAGGTGTAGGCGCGCTCGGTCACCGTCATCGGTGTACCGGGCAATAGCTTTATTCCGAAACGCTTGGCGTCGTAGGCCGTCCACCGCGGCGTGGGGATTTCGAGAACGCGGACGTAGTAGAAGGCCCGCTCGGCAGCATTGAAATTGGGATCGCTCCAAACCGCAATCAACTCCGGCGCGCCGATGGTGTTGGTCCAGATCGCATTGGCGACATCCACGGTATTGCCGACGGACGGAAGCTTGCCGTCGACGCCGGGTTTGCGGTCGCCGCTCCAGACGACGTCGTGGACTTTCTCCTGCAACTCGCCCTTGGCGTCCATCCAGCCTTTCACGATCTGGATACGATCCAGGTTTCCGCCGAGGGAATCCTTCAGCGCCGCGACCAGGAAGGTTGGGGCCTTTCCCGCCGGCCCACCACCGAGGTCACCGCCCATCGGCACGCCCTTGGCATAACCAGTCATGGCCGGGCTGCGGGTCTGGGCATCGGCTTGGTCGAAGTCCCAACCGCCAAAGAAACGCACGGCCATCCGGGAGCCGGTGGTCGCGTAGGTCTCCCTTCGCTGCATCGCGTCCCAGATGGATTCGCGCGTGTTGTCGGTGGCCCAGACCGCGGCATAGCCGGACGAACTGACCTGCCAGTCCATGACCTTGATGCCAGTCTTGGGGTTTTCCACGAACGTCGCAGTCGCGCGCTCCGGACTGGGCTCCTGTGGCGTGGTCTTGCCGAAGAAATTGTCTTCTTCCATGGCCGTGAGGCCTGTATGGGCATCGGAACTGCCGACCATGCCGAATTTGTAGGGGTTGGTGCCGAGCTGCGCCTCCAGCTTCAGGCCGTTCTTCAGCGCGGAGCGCGCATATTCGAACTCAAGCATGTCTTTTGTCTTTGCGGCGCTGGCATCAAGGTTGCCGAAGTCCCAGCGCTCGAAATTGGCGAACTCATCGTTCGGCGACAGCACCGGATGAGCCTCACCGTCGCCCTTGGTCTGGGTTGCTTCGTAAAGCCGTTCCCACTTGGCTCGTTGCTCGGCGTACTCCTTGTCGACCGGCCTTCCGGTGAAGGACTCGATGATCGGAAACATCCGGCCATTGCTGAGGTTACCGTTATGCGCGATTGCGAGCACGCTGCCGCCGGTCTTCTGCTCGTAAGCCGCCATCCATTTCCAGAGATCGCGCGGGTTGTCGCTCCCGAGCGGAGCGATCGTCGTATACGGTACGATCTGATTTGCCCTGTCGCCGTTGTCGCGGAAGATGACGTTGCGATGCAGGTTGTTGCCGCCGGTGTTCGAGGTCCATTCGTAGCCGATGAGGGCCGTGAACCGGCCCGGTTCGTTGTATTGTTCAGCCGCCGCGACATTGTCCTGCCAAGCAGCCTTGTACGCGCGCGTGTCCGGCGCGTAGGTCATCTGCTTCGGGAACGTCCCGGCGCTGAAGGACATGATCATTTCGAAGGCGGCGTCGGCGCCTTTGCCGTCCATGATCATCTGATACCACTTCCTTCCGGTCGGGTCGGCCAGGATTTCCGGTTTGCCGGCGAAGAGGTCGGGAAAGACCCCCATATTGTCGGAATGGTCGGCGACGACCAGAAAATCGAGCGGCCTCGACAGCTTCGCCGGTTGTCCGCTCGACGCCGTCACCTCCTCCCCGCGGGCGAAGCGATAGGCGTCGCGGGGGCCGAGCCTCGCACCGAATGCACCGGCATCGAATGAGGCCGCGGTATGCAAATGCGTGTCGCCGAACAGCGGACGGGTGGGAAATTTGCGCCCCGCATAGGGCGAGTAGATCGGCTTGGATGGAAACACTCTCTCGACGGTCTTCTTGTCCATGGTGCCGGCGTCATCAAGCCTGCCGCCAGCGGATTGGCCATGGGCAGTCAATGGAATTGTAGAGCCCAACATCAAGCTGACAGCAGCAAACACGAGATTCCGCTTCATCGCAGGTCTCCTTTTTTGGGTTCTCTACTTGGACACCTTGTGCCGGGTCGGCGACACCGTGCTGACGGGAGCGGCCTCCGAGATCGAGAACGTCAGCCAGGTGTTCCAGCCCGATGGCCGGTTTGCCGCATCGAACTCGCCATATCCCTTCAGGCCGAGAAACGCCTGGTTGCTGCCGATCGAGAAAATATATCCGACCTGTGGGCCGATGCCGAGAACGCGCGAGCGGAAGCCGCCGAGAATGGCCGGCTGACCGAAGTCGTCGGTGATCTGCTGATAGGCATAGCCAACGAAGCCGACAAAGACCTGCTTCGACAGGAACTGCGACACGCCCCAGTCGAAGTGGAAATCGATGCCGCTTTGGTATTGGGAATCGGGGTTCTTGAAATTGTAGGTGAAGCCGCCGACGCCGGAGAATTCCGTGCCGGTCGCAGGATTCAGATAGGTGTAGCCGCCACCGAGATCGATGGCGCCGTGGCCGATGCCGATATTGGCCAACCGGTTCGGATTGTAGTCGCCGACCGGAATGTCGCCGGTGGCATAGACCATGTAGTTGTTGATGCCACTGTTCCACTTCAGCTTCAGGGTCGGATAGATATCACCATAAGAGGTGAGCGCATCTTCGAGAAATCCCGTGCGCGTGGTCACGATCGGTCCGACCGCCGTCGTCAGCGTGCCGGCGAGGCTTGCGGAGTTTCTGCCGAAGATGCCGGCCACGGTCGCCGACAACTGGCCACCGAGCACCGGCGTTGCAAACGTGTAGGTCGGTGCGAGAATCATCAGATCGGCCTGCCCCTTCAAGGCCAGATTCAGATCGATATTGACCGTCGGGGAAAACCTTCCGACCTGGAATTCCCGCGCCGCTGCCGCCGCGCCCGACGCACCGACGCTGGTGTGGTAGTAGATGGCGGCCATCGACCAGCCCGGCGTCGTCGGTGTGGCGGAAAGGCTGCCGTACAGTCCCGGAAGCCAGAACGAGATACCGCTCTCGTCGGCGCGGGCGATCTGAGGCAGAAGCAAAGCAACTGCGGTGGCAGCCAAAGCGCCACTTAGTGGTCGCCGCAGCGAGCCGGACCTCATTCGTGATGCGTCGCGCTTCATAGCCTGCCCCCTGCCAATGTCATGCCAGTTCATTCCCGTTGGTTCGGGCGCGCAACGGTAGAAGTGCCCAAGCAGACGGACGACTAGCTGGCCCTCATTGATGCCCTCGTCCATGCGCCATGTCAGACGCTCACATGCTAGCGCCTGCCGACGCGATTGACCGGGCCGCCGCGATTCATCGGCGTTCCACGTCGTACTCCAACACCCACGGCACCAACGCCAGGTGTCACCACAGCGCGTGCCACCGGCCGGGGCCGTAGCACGACGCCGGGCCTTACGACGCAGCCGACGGGATATTCGACGTACTGGCAATACACCACGGCACTGGCCTTTTCAGTGCTGGTGGCCAAGAAGCCGGTCACCAGCAGCGCGGATAGCGCGATCGAGAGCTTCATCTTGGCGATCCTTCATTGTAAGACATCAAGTTTAAACATGCGTCGCAATAAACGTCTCGTATGTTGATGCAGGTCAAACGTAATGGCGATTAAAATAGCGTCAGCCTCGCTGACACTACGCCGTAGAGCAACCGCTCGATGCCGGAAAACCTCACGCGTCGTCGCATTCATGAAACGAAGCGACCGGCATCAAACACGGTGCGCAGGGCGATGATGGGTTTCGCTGCGTTCTGCCCTGCGTGCGTCTACAGGAAGGGCTTGCCGCCGGTAACGGCGATCGTCGCGCCGGATACGTAGCTCGAAAGCGGATCGGCCAGCATGACATAGGCGGTGGCCAGCTCGACCGGTTGGCCGGGGCGTTGCATCGGGACCTGTTTGCCGAAATTCTTTACGGAATCATCGGGCAAGGTTGAGGGGATGAGCGGTGTCCAGATCGGTCCCGGGGCGACCGCGTTGGCGCGAATGCCTTTTTCGGCCAGCATCTGTGCCAGACCCGCCGTGAAATTATGAATCGCGCCCTTGGTCGTTGCATAGGCCAGCAGCGTCGGGTTGGGCACATCGGAATTGATCGAGGCGGTGTTGATAATGCAGCTCCCCGGCTTCATGTGGCCGACCGCAGCCTTGGTGAGATAGAACATCGCGTGGATGTTCACCTTGAACGTCAGCTCCCATTCCTCGTCGCTGATCTCGTCGATTGATTTGAAGCTGGCCTGGTGCGCCGCGTTGTTGACGAGGATATCGATTCCGCCCAGCTCCGATACCGCCTTGGCGATGACCGCGCGGCATTGGCCCGGCTCCTGGATGTCGCCGGGCAGCAGAACGGCCTGTCTGCCGGCTGCTTTCACCAGCCGCTCGGTCTCCCGGGCGTCGTCGTGCTCGTCAAGATAGGAGATCAGAACGTCCGCGCCCTCCCTGGCATAGGCGATGGCAACCGCGCGGCCGATGCCGCTATCGCCACCGGTGATGATGGCCTTCTTGCCGTTGAGGCGACCGCTGCCCTTGTAGGACGTTTCGCCGTGATCGGGCGTCGGGTTCATCGCGGCGGTCTTGCCGGGCATCGGCTGGTGCTGATCCGGGAACGGGGGACGGGGATAATGCAGCATGGCGGTTCTCCAAGAAAGCACGGGGTGCGTCAAACGTCGCTGGTGGTGTGTGCCGTGATCTGGTTGAGCGATTCAGGTTTCCGAATGGAGTGAAGTCTGCCGTTTGCTGTCTTGATCTGCGTCCGCGTAATCCCTTGAGCGCGTCTCGATGTCCGCCTCGGCCAGAGCGCCGATGGCGGGGGCATTGAGCGGTGTTCCATCGACTGCAAAGTGAGATCCGTGACAGGGGCAATCCCAGCAGGTCTCGAAGGAATTCCAGTGCAGGTGGCAGCCGACATGGGTGCAGGCGGCAGAGCGCGCATATAGTTGGCCGGAAGGATCGCGATAGGCCGCGATCTTGCGCATGCCTTGCCGGATGATGGCGCCGTGTCCGGCTTTCAGCTCGCTGACATCCGCCAGTTCGCCCGGCGCGAGATACTCGGCAAAGTTCTTCACCGCGGTCATGTTCTCTTTCAGGAAGTTGCTTATTCCGGCGGGCGTCTTGCGCGAGGGATCATAAACTTCGGCCCATCTGGCCTCTCGTCCGAGGATCAGCGCCGAATTGATCATGGCACCCACCACGCCGTGGGTCATGCCCTGGCCGGAATCGCCGGTATGGACGTAGATATTGTTGCTTCCCGGATTCCTGCCGATGAAGCCGGCGTAATCGATGGTGTCGAGCACCTGTCCCGACCAGCGATGGGTGACGTCTTGCGCCGCTGGAATGAGATTGCGCGTCCAGGCTTCGAGAGCCTGAAAGCGAACTTCGGCGTCGTCCGCTTCGCCGCTCTTGTGGTCGCCGCCGCCGACAATGAGAAAATCGGTTCGGCCATCGCCCGGCTGCAGCCGCACATAGTGGTAGGGGTCGAGCGTGTCCCAGTACAGGGCGTCCGGGATGGCTCCCTTCGGAATCGAAAAGGCCATCGCGTAGGTGCGATAGGGAGCCATTTTGGTGTGCAAGGCGAATCGATCGACGATCGGCGCATTGGTGGCCACCACCGCAGCTCGGGCGGTTATTGTCCCGCCGCCGGCCGTGACGACGACCTTGCCGTCGTTGCGCTCTTCGACGCCCTTGACGACCGTGTCGCAGTGCAAGCTGCCGCCCTTTGCCTCGACGGCGGCGACAAGACCCCGGAGATATCTCAGCGGATGAAACGTGGCCTGGCGCGGATAGCGCAGCACGTGCTGCTGTTCGCAATGGGCCAGGGGCACGCCGACCAGGCGATGGACGGGTGCGCCGACCTTGCGGACCGCCTCCAGCTCGTCCTCGATGATCTTCGAGTCGGTGTTGAGCGCCTGAAACAGATAACCGTCCAGACGACGAAAATCGCAGTCGATGGATTCCCGCTTCTGGATTTCCTCGATGCGATCCACCGCTGCCGCCTGGCTCTGGTAGAACCGGCGGGATATTTCCTCGCCGCGGAGGCTGATCATCGCCGACGTCAGGTCGTCGCATAGCGGCGCCAGATGCGCGCTGGTGCGGGCCGTGATGCCGCCCGCGACCTGCCACGATCAACGACGATGACGTGCGAACCCTCCGCGGCAAGTTCGTAGGCGGTGGATATCCCTGCAATACCCGCGCCGACGATCGCGACATCGCATTTGCTGCTGCCCTGAAGCGGTGCCGCGCTCGGGGCTACCGCAACGTCCGCCCAAAGCGATTTGCTGCGCCGGTCGACGGTATCATCCATCGCGAGACCCGATTAATCGAATTGATCCTGATGGATCAAACGCTCCGATCGGGTGACTCGTTCCAAGGAGCCCTGCGGCGTCAGACCTGACCCATCAGCTCACGCAAGGATCTGGCATCGGCCGGCGCCGCACTTTTCTGGTCGTTGTCGAAATAGACGTACACGTCGCAGCCTTGCCTCTTCCAGGACCTGATACGGCGAGCCCATTCCGAGAGGGTCCGCTGAGGATAGTGGCCTTTGTAACGGCCGGTGGGACCGTGTCCGCGCACATAGACAAAGCCGGCGGTGCGCTTCCAGGGGGCGGGTGCGTCATGATGATCGGATATGCACAGCGCGATGTTTTGCGCCCGAAGCAGTCGCAATATCTCCGGTGCGTACCAGCTTGGATGCCGGAATTCGAAGCTATAGCGCCGCTTCTTCGGCAGCAGCTTCAGGAAAGATGTGAGCCGGTCGGCGTCCACCTTAAAGTTCGGCGGTAACTGAAACAGGATCGGCCCCGCTTTGGTGCCGAGCAGTGACAGGCGATCCTCCAGCAGTTCGAGGCTGTTGACCGAATTGCCTGAGAGCCGCTTCCAATGGGTGATGAATTTGGATGCCTTCCAGGCAAAGATGAAGTCGCGCCCGGTCTGATCCCGCCAGCTCGTCACCGCTTCCGGCGTGGGTGTTCTATAAAACACACCGTTGAGTTCGGTCGTCGAAAACTGGCCCGCGTAGTATGGCAATAGCTCCTTGAGGGGGAGGCCCTTGGGAAAGAATGGCCCGCGCCAGGAATCGTAGTGCCATCCAGACGTACCGATCAGGACCCGCGCCATGAGATCACGGCTTCACCATGCCAGCGCTTTCATCGTCGAGTTTCTCCGCATTGGTCGATGAGGAGAAGATCGGGAAGGACGAGTTGTTCCTATCGACCGGGCGGCGGCGAACGTCACCCGGCCGGGGTTTGGCGAGCAGCATCGCAAAATGGCTAAGCCGGGGTCCGCGAAGCGATCGTGGCGATCTGGGCTCGCGACGGCGCCGGAGGGCTGCTTTGGAACAACGGCCCCGGCGAGAACGTTTAACGGCATTCAATCAGGAGGATGCCATGGGACTGTTTACACAAGACATCAAGACAATGGACGACCTCTTCCTGCACGGTCTGCAGGATATTTATTATGCCGAGCAGCAGATCACGAAGGCCTTGCCGAAGCTGATCGAGAAAGCCACCAACCGCGACCTCGTCGCGGGCCTCAAGGCGCATCTGGAGGAGACCAACAAGCAGATCGAGCGGCTGGACAAGGTGTTTCTGAAGCTCGAGAAGCAGCCGAGCGGTACCCAATGCCCCGCCATCGACGGCCTGATCAAGGAAACCGATGAGGTGGCCGGCGAAGTGGAAGACAAGGCCGTGCTGGATGCGGCGATCGTCGCCGGCGCGCAGGCCGTCGAGCATTACGAGATCTGCCGCTACGGTACGCTGATCGCATGGGCCGAGAAACTTGGTCACGACGAAGTGGTCCGCTTCCTGACCACCAACCTCAACGAGGAAAAGGCGGCCAACACCAAGCTCAATACGATCGCGCTTCGGAAGGGCGTCAACACCAAGGCGTCTAACGCGGCGTGACCTTGAGTGCCGCTGCCAAGGCCTTCGGTGGGAAGGCCGTAGGGTGGGCAAAGCGAAGCGTGCCCACCATTAAGATGGTCGGTCGCTGATAGGTGGTGGGCACGGCGCAAGTGCGCCTTTGCCCACCCTACGTAGAAGCCTCATCGTCGCGCTTGCGCAGCAGGTCCTTGGCGAGATCGGACAGCGCCGGCCGCGGCAGCGCCGTAAACGGCAGTGGACGCGTCACGTCGATCGCGGCGAGACCCAAGCGTGCGGTGAGGAGGCCGTTGAGCACGCCTTCGCCGAGCCGCTGCGAGAGCTTTGCCGCGATGCCGTGGCCCAGCATCTGCTGCACCAGGCTGTCGCCGACCGCCATGCCGCCGGTGATGGCGAGGTGGCCGATGACGTGACGCAGCAGGCTGATCATGCCGAGCGTGCCGGGCCGGCCGCCATAGAGCCGCGCCAGTTGCCGGATCAGCCGCATTGCGGCGACGAACACGAACAGCACGTCGATCAGCGCGCGCGGGCTCACCGCCGTGACGACCGAGACGCGTTGCGCGGCCGTGGAAACCAGCCTGCGCGCTTCCTCGTCGAGTGGCGCCATCAATTCGCGCTCGGCGAGCTTGATCATGTCAGCGCCGTCGATGATGTCGTCGGCATGGCTCACCAGCGCGGCGCGAGCGCGCGCCAGTTGCGGGTTCTGATGCGCGAGCTTGAGCAGGTCGTTGACGACGGCGCGGCTCTCGGCGCGGTCGTCGCTGCGCAGCACTTCCGTGGCGCGCTGATGCAGCTTTTCGATCGCCGCCAGCCGCGCCAGCCCGAAGGCTTCGCGCCCGATGACGACCGCCAGCGCCAGCGCCGCGGCGGCAGCGAATGCCAGCGCGACATAGCCCAGGGTTTCGCTGCGCGCGAACAGGTCCTCGATCAGGTTGACGACGCCGAGGCCTGAGGCCAGCAGCACCAGTCCACCGACGGCGGACCAGAACAGCGTTCCCCAGCGAAAGCCGCGGCGAGCCGGGACACGCGGTGTCGCGATCGGTACCGGCAACAGCGCAGGATCGGCTTCGGGCGTGATGTGCACGGTGCCGCGGGCGGGGCGTCCGGTTTCATCCGGGCCCATCACGACCACGCCGGGATCGCCGAGCTTGAACGTCGCCGGCCGCCGATGCGGCGTTTTCTCGCTCATTGCAGTCGGTCTCCGATCAGGAACTGGAGGGCGCGGTCGAGGCGGATGTGAGGCAGTGCGGGCTCGTCGTTGGCAGTGCGCTCCAGCAGCGGCGGCCGGAAGCGCAGGAAGCGGAAATCGGCCTGTTCGGAAGCCGTGCTGGAAAGGCCGCGAAAGCCGCCGTTGAACAGTTCCTCAGGGTCCGCGGGCAGGTCGCCTGGAAAGGTCGCGACTTCGGTCTCGCCATCGAAGGCCTCGCCATTGGCGGTCTCGCCGGGCGCTGGCGTGCCGATGATGGACGGCAGCTTCTCCCGGCCACGCGCGACCTGCGCCTCGCGCGTGGCGCGCACTGCTGACAGCGCGACCACGTCGATTGTCGCACCGGCATATTCGGCGCGGTCGGCCGCCTTGGCGACCGCCCGCCGCAGCACGGCTTCCAGCCGGTCATGGCTCTGATGGTGCAGATGATCGGCCTTGGTGGCGGCAAACAGAATGCGATCGATCCGGGGACGAAAAAGGCTGCTCAGGATCGTGCTGCGGCCGATGCGGAAGCAGTCGAGAATGCCCGACAGCGCAGCTTCGAGATCGTGCAGCGCTTCCGGCCCGGCATTGAACGCAGCGAGCGCATCGACCAGCACGATCTGCCGGTCGAGGCGGGAAAAATGATCGCGGAAGAACGGACGCACCACGACGTCCTTATAGGCCTCGTAGCGTCGCCGCATCATTGCCCACAGCGAACCGTCGGGCGCGCTGCCGTCGGCAGCCACTTCCAGCGGCGCAAAGGTCAGCGCCGGTGTATCAGCGAGATTGCCCGGCATCAGGAAACGGCCGGGCGGCAGCAGGCTCATCGCAAAACGTTCGTCGCGGCAGGCGCGCAGATAACCCGTGAACAGCCTTGCCGCCATGCGGGTCGCCTGTTCGTCCTCGCGGCCTTCGGGGTGAAGCGTCTTCAGATGTTCGTGCCAGGGCGCGGCGAGTTTCGCGCGCGGGCCTTCGCGCGACAGCGCAAGACTCTCGGCCGACCATTGCTCAAAACTCTTGTTGAGCAGCGGCAGATCCAGCAGCCACTCGCCGGGGTAATCGACGATGTCGATGGTGAGCGTACGGTCCGCGCCGTTCTGCCGCTGGTAGTCGATGACGAGGCGCAGTTCGCTGATGTCGACGGTCGAGTTCGGCCAGCGCCGCTCCTCGATCAGGGTGCGAACGTGGTTCTCATAATCGAAGCGCGGCACCGCATCGTCCGGCTGCGGCTCCAGCCGGGCGCGGGCGATCCTCCCGGTGGCGTACGGCTCGAATATTGGAAACCTTCCGCCGCGGGTCAGGCCGTGGATCAGCGCCGTGATGAACACGGTCTTGCCGGCGCGTGACAGGCCGGTGACGCCGAGCCGCACCGTCGGATGGAAGAAGCTGTCGCCGTAATCGAGAAGCGCCCGCGCCGACAGGCGCGCTTCCTCGACGATGTCTGAAAAACTGGGGGCCATGGGGGGTGCGGAAGGCTCGGTGCGAGAGAGGCTTTGGTGGGGTAATCACAGGAAAAGTGGCGATTGGCGGGCCGAAATCAAGCTTTCGTCATATTCTGCCACCGGGTTGCGCGAACGCGCGCCCGATGACAGGCTCCGTCGGTCGCTCCCTCATCATCTGCCGCAGGCCTGCATGACCATTTTCAGACTGAAGCAAATCGCCTCGACTTCCTTCCATGCGGCGGCCGACGCCATGCACTGGAACTACGACCGCGCCGAACTGATCGCCGACGGCGTCGTGCATATCGTCGGCGTGTGTTTTGGCCTGGTGGCCGCCACCGCGCTGATCGTGTTGACCGCTGTCTATGCCACCGCCGTCGATATCGCCGCCATATCGGTCTATGTCGCGGGCCTGCTGGCGATGCTGGTGCTGTCGGCGACCTATAATCTGTGGCCGGTCTCGCGCGCCAAATGGGTGCTGCGCCGCTTCGATCATTCCGCGATCTATCTGCTGATCGCGGCGACCTACACGCCGTTCATCATGCAACTGAAGGAAAGCACCCTCGCTATCGCGCTTCTGATCGGGGTGTGGTGTTTGGCGATCGTCGGCATCGTGCTGAAGATCGCACGGCCGGGCCGGTACGACCGGCTGGCGACCGGACTTTACCTCGCCATGGGCTGGAGCGGCATGATGCTCTATGACGCCGTGGTGGAGAAGCTGCCAACCCTGACGCTGGGTTTCACGCTCGCAGGCGGTGTGCTGTATACCTCCGGCGTGATCTTCCACGCCTGGCAGCGGCTGCGTTTCCAGAACGCGATCTGGCATGGCTTCGTCTTGCTCGGCGCGGCCTGCCACTATACGGCTATCCTTGATATGGTTCTGACGTAAGAGACCAAAAACAAGGGGAGAGACGGCCATGCAGGTAACGGGCAAAGTCGTGGTTGTCACCGGTGGCGGCAACGGCATCGGGAAGGCGATGTGCGAGGCCTTCCATCGTGCAGGCGCAGCCAAGGTCGTTGTCGCCGATATCGATCCCGATGCCGCGCGAGCCGTCGCCACTCCGATCGGTGGGGCGGCCTTCAAATGCGATGTGGGGAAGGAGAAGGACGTCCATCACGTCATCGAGGAGACCGAGCATCAATTCGGCCCGATTGCGCTGTTCTGCTCCAATGCCGGCATCGGCGGGGGTTTCGATCCGCTGTCGGTGAATGCCGGCGGAAACTCCGACGAACCGTGGCAGCGAAGCTGGGCCGTTCATGTCATGGCGCATGTCTACGCCGCGCGCCACCTGATTCCGCGCATGAAGGCGCGCGGCGGTGGCTATTTCCTCAACACGATTTCGGCGGCGGGATTGCTGTCGCAGGTTGGCAGCCCGGCCTATTCGACCACCAAGCATGCCGCGGTCGGCTTTGCCGAGAACCTCGCGATCTCGCACAAGGCCGACAACATCAAGGTTTCGATCCTCTGCCCGCAGGGCGTCGATACCAACATGCTGCGCTCGATCCCGAAGGGCCCGCAATCCGGCGACGGCGATCTTTCGCCGGAGCAGGTGGCGCAGGATGTGCTGAAAGGACTGGAAGAGGAAACCTTTGTGATCCTGCCGCACCCGCAGGTGCTCGGCTACATGCGCAAGAAGACCGAGAATTACGACCGCTGGATATCGGGCATGGCGAAGATCCAGGCGAAGATGCGGGAAGCCTACGGGAAGTGAGGTGAGGGCGCACGAACCTCTCCCCCGTCATTGCGAGCGAAGCGAAGCAATCCATAGCGCAGCAAGCGGAGGCATGGATTGCTTCGTCGCTTCGCTCCTCGCAATGACGGAGGAGAGAAACTTCGCGTCAGATGCCGGAAGCTTACGGGAAACAGCGTTGCGAGAAGGGCGGCCCTTCGGCCGCCTTTCCCGATTCCCTCTCTTACTGGCAGCGGTGCATCAGGCCGTCGTCCATGCGGACGAGAGTGCCGGGCTGGCAGACGAATCCATTGCGCGTCGCGTAGTCCTGGCCACCATAGTAGGCGTAGGGGCCGCCGCCTCCGTAGTACGGGGCCGTAGCTCCATAATAGCCGGCTGCCGCAACGCCGGCGCCCACCACACCGGCGCCTACCGCGGCTGCACCGATTGCGGCCCGCCGTCCCTGCCGACGGGCAACGCCTGCGACGCTGACAGGGGTCAGCGGACGACCGACCCGTGCCTGCGCGCTCTCGACAGATAGCGAGACACCCTTTTGTTCGGTCCAGTCAAAAGAGAGCATGGTCGCGCACGCGAAGACGGAGACCGCGATGGCAGCTTTTCCCAGACTTGCCTGTTTCATGGTTTTCTCTCCAGGTTGCCCCATGCCGAATTATCGTGCGAGCGTCCATGGCCGACCCTTGCGCTATGTCAAAGCAAATACCGCCTGCCGCGGGCGGAACTGGTACCCAGCCTTTGATTCAAAAGAGGTTTCATGAACTGGTTTGCCTGGCCATTCAGAAAAAATCCGGCGACGCAGGATGCCCCTCATGCGCTGGTTGCCGGGCGGATGGTTGGATCCTGGATTGCGCCTCATCGGGCGCGCATTCGCGCGACCCGTTGGATCGATCCGGGCTACGAATTTTCTCAATAGAGTTGCGTAGCGAGAAGGGCGGCCCTTCGGCCGCCGTTCCCGAAAATCTCTTTTACTGGCAGCGGTGCATCAGGCCGTCTTCGAGGCGGACCATTGTGCCGGGCTGGCAGATGATGCCGTTGCGCGCCGCGTAGTCCTGGCTCCATGCGCCCGGGCCGCCGTAATAGCCATAGGGGCCGCCGCCGGCGTCGCCGCCGTAATAGGCGTAGGGGCCGCCCCCGCCGTAATAGGTGGCGGTCGCTCCGGCTGCGACCGCACCGGCGCCCACCGCGGCGGCACCGGCCGCGGCTCGCCGCGCCTGCCGTCGGGTAACGCCCGGGGTGTAGGGGTCGCTCATCTGTGCCTGCGCACGCTCGATAGACAGCGAAATGCCCTTTGGTTCGCTCCAGCCGAATGAGAGCATGGTCGCGCATGTGAAGACAGAGACGGCGAGGGCAGCTCTTCCAAGACTTGGCTGTTTCATGACATTCACTCCAGGGTTGCTCCATGCTGAATTCTCGTGCGAGCGTAGAGGGCCGTCAAGTAGTGCCGCGTGCGGAACTTGCAGACGAATTGTCGGGCCTTTGAATCAAGAAGAGGTTTCATGAGCTGGTTTGCCTGGCCATTCGGAAAAGCTCCGGCGACGCCGGATGCGCCCCATGCGCTGATCGCTGATATCGAGACGCGGGGCAGGCGATATCTCGATGACGCCGACAACGGAAAATGGGTCTATCCGGCCTGCAAGCGGACCGCGTCGGATGCTGGCGCCGACAAGGACCAGGTCTGCAACCACACGCGGCTGGAGGCCGTGCGCTATCTGCTGACGGTGCCGCGGGGCGAATTCAGGCTGCTCGCCGAGCCTGACTCGCAACCGGCGATACTGGACGCTTATCTTCGCCAGTTGCCGCACGATGAAACGGTGATCGAATTCACCGGCAATACGATGAGCGATCTGGCGATTGCCGTCATTGCCGGATTCAACTGGCTCAACCATTGCGCCGGCCTTGCCGGGGCCGACCGCCGAAAATTTTCAGGAACGCTCAACCACTTCCGACGAATTGCGATGTCGGCCCAGAAATGGTGGGAGATGAAGGGCGCCAGGGAGCGCTACGCGCAACTGCTGCAGGCGCAGCAGGAGCCACCGCTGTTCCTGTATCTGGTCTGGGCCGACTATGGCCGACTTGCGAACGAAATCGCCGCAGCGCGCGCCTTAGGCCGGGGCTAGCTGTTCTGCGCGTAGAGCAGCGACAGTTCTTTCCACGTCGTTGCCTGCGACAAACGCGAAGCGTTTGCGCAAGGGAGCGAAGCGACGAAGCAATCCATAGTGCAGCAAGCGGAAGCATGGATTGCTTCGCTTCGCTCGCAATGACGTGGAGAGTGTCTTGGCTTCAACCCTTCTGCGCGTAGAGCAGCGGCACGGCCGAATCCACCATCACCTCGATCAGGCTGGTGCCGTCATGCGAAAGGCCATGGCTGAGTGCGCCCGCGAGTTCGGATGATTTCGTCACCCGCGCGGCGTGGCAGCCCATGCCTTCGGCGAGCTTGACGAAATCGATGCCGGGCAGCTCAAGCCCCGGCACGTTGCGCACCTGCATCACCTGGCTGAACGACCGCATCGCGCCGTAGCCGGCGTTGTTGATGACGACGACCGTGAGCGGCAGCTTGCGCCGGGCCGCGGTCCACAGCGCCTGGATCGAATACATCGCCGAGCCGTCGCCGATCAGGCAGACGGTGCGGACGCCGGGACGTCCCAGCGCCATGCCGACGGCGGCGGGCAGGCCGTAGCCGAGGCCGCCGCTCGCCATGGTGTAAAAGCTGTCCTGGCCGCGCATCGGCATGAATTTTTGCATCGCCGGGCGATGCGAGGGCGCTTCCTCCACCAGCACCGCATTGGCGGGCATGGCTTCAGACAGCGCGTGCAGCAGGAATTCGACCGGAAGCGGATCGGCGGCTGCAGGTGCCGGCGGCAGCACGCGGCCCGCAGGCATGGCGCGCTTTGATTCCGGAAGCAGGTCGAGCAGCATCGAAAGCGCCGGCTTCATGGTGGCGATGATGCTGGCGCCGGACGGCGTGACGGCGGCGGCGTCCGGGTCGTCGGTGATCTGGAAGATCGTGGTGGCGCCGTCAAAGATCGCGGCATGGCCCTCGACATGGAAGGTGAACACCGGCGCGCCGATCGCCACCACGAGGTCATGATCGCGCAGCGCGTCCGATAGCTGCCCCGGCGAGGCGTGCAGGAAGCCGGAAAACTGCGGATGCCGTTCCGGGAACGAACAGCGCGCCGAGAACGGGCTGACCCATACAGCGGCCTTCGTCTTCTCCGCGACCCGCACCATCAGATCGACGGCCGCGGCGCGGTCGACGCCGGGGCCGACGACGAGGGCAGGGCGCTTGCTCGCCGCGAGCGCGGCTACCAAGGCCTTCATCGCCTCCGGATCGGGGCCGAGTTCGCGGCTGACGCGGCGGGCTTCGATCGGCTGCGTCGGGCGCGTCCAGTCGTCGATCGGGATCGAGACGAAGGTCGGCCCGCAGGGCGGCTGCATCGCGACGTAATAGGCGCGCGCGATCGCCGCCGGCACGTCTTCGGCGCGCGCCGGCTCGACGCTGTATTTGACATAGGGTCGCGGAAATTCGGAAGCGCGCTCGGCATAGAGAAAGGCCTGCAGCGGCAGGATCGAGCGGGCCTGCTGGCCGGCGGTGATAACGAGCGGCGTCTGGTTGCGGTGGGCGGTGTAGATATTGCCGAGCGCATTGCCGACGCCGGCGCCGGAATGCAAATTGACGAAGCCGGCGTTGCGGGTGGCCTGCGCGTAACCATCGGCCATACCGACGACGGAGGCTTCCTGCAGGCCAAGTACGTAATCGATGTCGTCGGGCCAGTCGCTGAGGAACGGCAATTCGGTCGAGCCGGGATTGCCGAACACGCGCTTGATGCCGAAGGCGCGGAGCAGGCCGAAGGTGGCGTCCTTGACGGTGGTGGTGGCGGCTTTGGCTGGTTTGCGGGACGACATCAGCAGACTCCCAACTCGATTAGTGTTCCGTCATTGCGAGCGCAGCGAAGCAATCCATGCTTCAACGCGGGGATAGATGGATTGCTTCGCTGCGCTCCCTTGCGCAAACGCTTCGCGTTTGTCGCAGGCAATGACGGTGAAACATCACCACGTCGCCGTGCCCTTCATGGTCGGCTGTCCCTCGGCGTTCGCGATCCACAATTCCATGCCGGTGCTGGTTTCATTGGCGTTGATTGAGAACTCGGTGCCTTCGAACAGCGGCTGCACGCCGCGATAGCTGAACTTCTTCGGCGCCGAGTCGCCGTGAAGCTTTGCGGCGAACTCGACGATCAGCGCCGCCTGCAAGGGACCATGGAAGATCAGGCCCGGATAGCCTTCGACCTTGGTGACGTAATCGCGGTCGTAATGGATGCGGTGGCCGTTGAAGGTCAGGGCCGAATAGCGAAACAGCAGCACGGGATCGCTGACATGGCTTTCGCGATGTTTTGCGACGGGCGGAGGCGCCTTGGGCGACGAAGAAGGGGCCGCGCCGCCCATGTCGCGGTAGACGATGTCCTGCCGTTCGCGGATCGCAACCCCGCGCGGCGTCGTGATCGTGTGTTCGACGGAGACGAAGCAGAGCACGCCGGTCGAGCCGGTCTTCATCGTCACATCTGAGATCCGCGAGGCGCGCGTCGATTCATCGCCGACGCGCAAGGGCGCGATAAATTCGATTTCGCCGCCGGCCCACATCCGGCGCGGCAGCGGCACCGGCGGCAGAAAACCGCCGCGGGTCGGGTGGCCGTCGGGGCCGAGCTGCGACATCGGAAACACCGGCTGCGCCAGGCACCAATGCGTGGTCCACGGCGCGGCGTCGCCTTTCGCGGGTTCGCCGATGTCCTGGAACAACGTCGCGCGCAGGCCCTTCACCAGTTGCGCGGTGACGACGTCGGTCGCTTCCGTGCTGCGGCCGATCCACTGGCGCAGATGGTCGAGGTCGAGTTTTTCAACGGCTTCTGTCATGACTGGCGGCTCTTGGCACGGGGAGCTTTGGGCAATTCAACATGGTCGCCGATGGCGGGCACGGCGCCATAGTGCCGCTCCTCGCCGACAAAGATCGCGGCGGGCGCGGCGTAGCTCACCTTGCCGTTCGGCGTATCGACCTCGATGCGGCGCAGATGCGGATGCACTGACAGGTCGGCCATGGTGTTCACCTCGGCAAACGCGATATCAGCGGCGTCCAGGCGCTTGAGAAGATCGACGCGATTCATGGCCGCAAAACTGTCGGCGACCGTCTTGTCGGTGAGTGAGCGGTTGCGCACGCGCTCGACCATGTTGGCGAAGCGCGGGTCGTTCGGCAGATCGGGTTGATCCAGCACCTCGGCGCAGAGCTTCTTCCACTCGCGCTCGCTCTGGATCGAGATCAGGATGCCTTTGCCGTCCTTTGAATTGAACACGCCATAGGGCGCGATCGAGGGATGGGCCAGCGCCATCCGCTTCGGCGGATTGCCGGCTTCCGAATTGATCAGCGGCACCGCCATCCAGTCGGCCATCACGTCGAACATCGAGATCCGGATGTCGGCGCCGTTGCCGGTGCGGCCGCGAGCGATCAGCGCCTCGAGAATCGACGCATGCGCGGTGGCGCCGGTCGCGATATCGACCACGGAGATGCCGACCCGCGACGGGCCCTCGGGGCCGCCGGTGATCGAGGCAAGTCCGCTTTCGGCCTGGATCAGGAGATCGTAGGCCTTGCGATCGGCATAGGGGCCTTCGTCGCCATAGCCCGAGATGGTGCAGCAGATCAGCGCCGGATAATCTTTTCGTAAGCGCTCCAGCGAAAAGCCGAGCTTGTCCATCGAACCGGGCTTGAGGTTCTGCAGCAGCACGTCGGCGCTCGCGATCAGCTCTTCGAGCGCGGCGCGGCCTTCCTTGGTGGCGAGATCGATCACCACCGAATTCTTGCCGCGGTTGAGCCAGACGAAATAGCTGCTCTGGCCTTTAGCCGCGGCGTCATAGCCGCGCGCGAAATCGCCCTCGGGGCGTTCGACCTTGACGACATGCGCGCCGGCATCGGCAAGCCTGGAGCTGCAAAATGGTGCTGCGACCGCCTGTTCGACGGAGACGACGATCAATCCCTCTAACGGCAACATCGTTTTTCTCAGTAGGAGCGGGGCAGGCCGAGCACATGCTCGGCGACGTAGGACAGGATCAGATTGGTCGAGATCGGCGCAACTTGATACAGCCGCGTTTCGCGGAACTTGCGCTCGACGTCGTATTCTTCCGCAAAGCCGAAGCCGCCATGGGTCTGCACGCAGGCATTGGCCGCCTCCCAGGAGGCGTCCGCCGCCAGCATCTTGGCCATGTTGGCTTCCGCGCCGCAATCGAGCCCCGCCTCATATTTGCGCGTGGCTTCCTTCACCATCAACTCGGCCGCGCGCATCGCGGCGTAGGCCTTCGCGATCGGGAACTGGATGCCTTGATTCATGCCGATCGGCCGGCCGAACACG
The DNA here is from genome assembly GCF_018130385.1 of Bradyrhizobium sp. AUGA SZCCT0283. Lineage (GTDB taxonomy): Bacteria > Pseudomonadota > Alphaproteobacteria > Rhizobiales > Xanthobacteraceae > Bradyrhizobium. The sequence continues at coordinate 233,645 of NZ_JAFCLU010000010.1, forward strand.
GCGCGCTCCTTGGCGTAGGCGGTTGCTTTGGCGATGAACCATTTGGCGTCGCCGATGCATTCGGCCGCGATCAAAATGCGCTCGGCGTTCATGCCTGACAGAATGTAGCGGAACCCCTTGCCTTCGTTGCCGATCAGGTTTTCGGCGGGCACCCGCATGTCGGTGAAGAACACTTCGGTGGTCGCGTGGTTCATCATGGTGCGGATCGGACGGATTTCGAGGCCGTTGCCCTTCGCCTCGCGCATGTCGACGATGAACACCGACAGCCCATCGGTGCGCTTCTTGGCCTGCTCTTTCGGCGTGGTGCGCGCGAGCAGGATCATCAGGTCGGAATGTTCGGCGCGGCTGGTCCAGATCTTCTGGCCGTTGACGATGTAGTGGTCGCCGTCACGCTTGGCGACGGTCTTCAGCGAGGAGGTGTCGGTGCCGCTGGTCGGCTCGGTGACACCGAAGGCCTGCAGCCGCAATTTGCCGCTGGCGATCCCGGGCAGGTATTTCGCCTTCTGGGCGTCGTTGCCGTGCCGCAGCACGGTGCCCATCGTGTACATCTGGGCGTGGCAGCCGCCGCCATTGCATCCCGCCCGCTGGATCTCTTCCAGGATCGCGGCCGCCGCGGACAGCTTCAGCCCGGAGCCGCCATACTCCTCGGGGATCAGCACCGAGAGGTAGCCGGCCTCCGTCAGCGCGTCGACGAACTCCTTCGGGTACGCCATCTGGCGGTCGAGCTTGCGCCAGTATTCGCCGGGGAACTGGGCGCAGAGTTTTGCGACGGCGTCGCGGATGTCGTGGAATTCGTCTTGTTGTTCTTGTGCGGTCATTGGTTTTTCTGGCGATGGATGGTGGGGGATGTCAATTGCCTGACGGTGGTCGGTTGTGAAACCACCGCCGGTCTCCTATGCTGAATTGTTATAGCGTATGAACCTGCCTTCGAAGATTGGCAAGCGATGGATATCAGGCAGCTCAGGACCTTCAGTTGCGTGGCGGAGCTCGGCAGCCTCAGCAAAGCCTCCGACACGCTGCGGGTGGCGCAGCCGGCGCTCAGCCGCCAGATCAAGCTGCTCGAGCATGAATTGCGCGCCGATCTGTTTACCCGGAACGGCCGCGGCATGGTGCTGACCGACGCCGGCCGCCTGCTGCTGGCGCGCACGGCGGGCATCGTCCGCCAGATCGACCAGGTGCGCGACGAGATCCAGTCCGCCGGCGGCCCGCCGTCGGGCCGTGTGGTGCTCGGGCTGGTGCCGACCGTGAGCTGCGTGATTTCGGCGCGGCTCGCCCGGCGCACCGTCGACACATATCCGGGCATTTCGCTCTGCATCGTCGAGAGCTACAGCGGCCATTTGATGGAATGGCTGCACCGCGGCGAGATGGATCTGGCGCTGATCTACGGGCCGTCGAGCGACCTGCATCTGACCGTGCAGAGCCTCGGCCGCGATCCCATCGTCGCCGTGGGGCCGCGCGGCAGCGGGCTGTCGCAAAGGAAGCAAGTCGATATCGGCTGGCTGCTGCGGCAGCGGCTGGTGTTGCCCAGTCATTCGCACGGGCTCCGGGCGCTGATCGAGCAGGCGGCGGCGAAGAAGAAAATCAAGCTCGACATCAAGCTGGAAGCGGACTCGTTTCGGGTGCTAACCAGCCTGGTCGAGGAAGGGTTGGGGTACACGCTGTTGCCGCCTTCCTCGGTGCGCCATGAAGTAGCCTCCGGCCGGCTGGAAACGGCCGCGATATCAAAACCGTCGCCGATGCGCGAACTGACCCTTGCGTCTCCCATCGACCATCCCGGCTCGACTGCCATCACGCTTGTGAGCGAGCTTCTACGCAGCGAACTTGTCGCCTGCCGCGAAGAGGGCCTCTGGGACATCAAGCTCGCCTGAGCCGATGTGAGGGCCGGAGATTGGCTTAGAACAAATGCGGCCAGCCCGGCATTCTCATCTGGCTACAGCTGTCATGCCGCAATTGTATAGGGCGGCGCAGGCTTGCTGAAACGATTGCTGTTAGCTCAGTGGAAGCGAAGACATCGAGGTATTTTCGGAAAAACGCCCTAGCTGATGTTCGCGGCTACCGATGACCGTGCCTTGTCGACGCCGCCGACGATCGCGAGCTTCATCGCCCACGCCACACGATGCGTGACCCAGTCGCTGTCGTGCAGCCTGTGCTCATCGGTCGGGTCGACCATCCGGTCGAACGAGACCTGCTCAACCTGATACAAGCCCTTCATGAATGCGAAGCGGCGGAACACATTGACGCCGGCGTCCCGCGCCAGTTCGCTGACCGCCTCGACCATCGCGATCGCTTTGTCCTTCTTGGCCGGCGTCAGCACCGCCGGCACGTATTGGAGGTCCATCACGATGACGTCGGCCTGCGTTTCGTCGTGCAGCCTGACCAGACCATCGCGGATGGCCCCGGTGGTTTCGTTGAAGGAGGGAGGATGCTGGTCCGGGCTTTGCCAGACCGCATTCGTTCCGACCTGCCAGATCACCAGATCGGGCTTCTCGGCGATGACGTCGGTATCGAACCGTTGAAGCTCGATCGGCGCTTCCTGGCCGCCGATTCCCTTGTTGACCATGGCGATGTTAGCCTTCGGATAGTCGTTCTGGAGGAACGACAGCAGCCGCCCCGGATAGGCCGCGATATCGCCTCTACCCGCCGTCGTCGACGAGCCGATCGCGACGATCTTGGCCTGCCCTCTGGCGAGGCCCTGCGCAAAGTGGGTCACGCCGTGCTCGAATGGAATCGGCTCGACGGGGATCTGTGAGGGATCGTTGTCCATAAGTCACCAGTGTGATGCAGCCGAGACAACGTGGAGTGGAAAAAGAATAACGCGCCGCGGCGAGATCGCCTAGCCCGCGGGCGCGGATCACCCGCGCCGCTGCGATGAGACCTTGCTACGGTTTGTCTTTGCCAAGTCCAAGCCTCACGAGTCAGAAATTGACCCCAAAGGGAACATTGCACTTTGCTGAACTGTGGCGTTAGGCTTGGCGACGGGTGTCTGAGTGAGGTCGCGCGCGTATGGACGGGGAAATAGTCGGCGACTTCCTGGCGGGCGGCGGCGAGATGGGCGCCTTGACGAGGGGATTCGACTGGTCAAAAACGCCGCTCGGCTCTCCGGAAACATGGCCGCAAAGCCTTCGGGTCACGGTGCGGCTCGTTCTCACCTCGCGTCACCCGATGTTCATCTGGTGGGGACCGGAACTCATCCAGTTCTATAACGATGCATACCGCGAGACGATGGGCCCCGAAAGGCGTCCAAGCGCTCTGGGAGCGAGGGGCCGCGATTGTTGGGATGAGATATGGGACATCATCGGCCCCCAGATCGCGTACGTCATGGCAGGCAACGGGGCGACCTGGCATGAGGACCAACTGGTACCGGTAACGCGTCACGGCCGTCGCGAGGATGTGTGGTGGACCTATAGCTTTGGTCCGATCGATTTCGAAGGCAAAGTGGGCGGCGTGCTTGTCGTCTGCAAAGATGTCACGTCCGAGCACATGGCAAGGGAAGCGCTGAACCTCATCAATGAAGAGCTGAAGCATCGCGTCAAGAACACCCTTACCGTGCTTGGTGCCGTGGCCACTCAGACATTTCGCGACGAAGCGAGCAAAGCCGATCTCGAAAAATATCAGGGACGACTGGCTGCGTTCGCGCGAGCGCACGACCTGCTTACCGCCGCAAATTGGGCTGCAGCGCCCCTGCAGGATGTGATCAGCACCGCCCTGATTCCTTATAAAACGGATGAAGGCCGGTTTAAGGTTTCGGGTCCGCCACTTATTGTCAAATCCCGACAGGCCCTCGCTCTGTCCCTGGCCATCCACGAACTTGCCACCAACGCCTTGAAGTATGGCGCTTTGACTGTGGCGAGCGGCCACGTGTCGATTGCATGGAGATCCGAAGATCAGGAGGGTGAGCCAAAATTCGTTTTCGTCTGGCGGGAATTCGGTGGCCCGCCTGCGTCGGAGCCCGCTGGTGTGGGCTTTGGCTCGCGCCTGATTTCCCGGGTGCTGCAGGACGATTTCGGAGGCTCCGTGGAAGTGTCGTATGAATCAAGCGGACTTATTTGCCGCCTGACGGCCCCCCTCGAAAATCTGGCGATTTCCCCCGAATAGCGTGCAACAGCTCTTTTGCCGGAGCAGACGTCCGCCGACCATTCAGGATTGATGGCCGCGGGGTGAGCGCGCGCTCACCCGGGAATGCGGACCGGGAGCTGCTCGATGCCGCGCACGAAGGGGGAATAGACCCGCTTCGGTTCGCCGACCACCTCGATGCGGTCGAAGCGTTTCAGCATTTCCTGCCAAACGATCTTGAGCTGCAGCTCGGCGAGCCGCATGCCGACGCAGCGGTGGATGCCGAAGCCGAACGACAGATGGGTACGCGGGCGTGCGCGGTCGATGATGAACTCGTCGGGACGCTCGATGCCTTCCTCGTCGCGGTTGCCCGAGACGTACCACATCACGACGCGGTCACCCTTCCTGATCTTCTTGCCGCGGATCTCGGTGTCGACGAGAGCGGTGCGGCGCATATGGGCGAGCGGCGTCTGCCAGCGGATCACTTCCGGCACCATGGAATCGATCAGCGCGGGATTGTCGCGCAGCTTCTGGTACTGGTCCGGGTGCTCGTTCAGCGCCAGCACCGAGCCGCTCATGGTGTTGCGGGTGGTGTCGTTGCCGCCGACGATCAGCAGGATGATGTTGCCCATCAGATTGTCGGGGTCCATGTGCCGGGTCGCGTCGCTATGCGCCATCATCGACAACAGGTCGTTGCGCGGCGGTGCGTTGACGCGCTCGTTCCAGAGTTTGGAGAAATAGGCGTAGCACTCATCCATCTCCTGGCGCCGCTGCTCCGGCGATTCCACGACGCCGCTCTTGGGCAGTGCGGTCGAGACGTCGGACCAGCGCGTCAGCTTGCGCCGCTCCTCCCAGGGGAAATCGAACAACGTCGCCAGCATCTGCGTGGTCAGTTCGATCGAGACGCGCTCGACGAAGTTGAAGGTCTCGTTGCGCGGCAGATTGTCCAGCACCTTTTGCGAGCGCTCGCGGATCAGCTTTGCCAGCTCGTCCAGATGCGTCGGCGTGAACATCGGCGACACCGTCTTGCGCTGCGCCGAGTGCCGCGGCTGATCCATCGCGATGAAGCTCGGATAGTCGTAGCCGGGCGGCACGTCACGGATCGAGATGCCGCCGAGTGTCGAGTCGGACGAGAAGATGCCGTGGTTGGTATCGACATGCATGATGTCGTTGTATTTGGTCACCGACCAATAGGGCTCGATCGGCGCGTTGGTGCAGTAATGCACCGGCTCTTCCTTGCGCAGCCGCTCGAACCACGGCCACAGCGTGTCGTTCTGGAACAGCTTTGGCGCACCGGGATGAAAATCCCTGAGCGGCGTCGAATAGGCCTCCTCGCGCGCGGCGCGCAGGAGTTCTTTCTTGTCGGCTCTGATGCCGGTCTGGACGTTCATTTTGATTATCCCAGGTGATAGGGCGCAAATGCCAGGATTTAGCCGGCGATCCGGACCGGCAGGGTCTCGTAGCCTTTGACAAAACTCGAATACACCCGCTTGGGTTCGGCGACCATCTCAATATTCTCGAAACGCTTGAGAATTTCTTCCCAGATAATCTTGAGTTGCAGCTCGGCGAGCCGGATTCCGACGCAGCGGTGGATGCCGAAGCCGAAGGAAACGTGGGTGCGCGGCCGGGCGCGGTCGATGATGAATTCGTAGGGACGGTCGATCACGTCCTCGTCGCGGTTGCCCGAGACGTACCACATCACGACCTTGTCGCCCTTCTTGATCTGCTTGCCGCGGAACTCGATGTCTTCGAGCGCGGTGCGGCGCATATGCGCCAGCGGCGTCTGCCAGCGGATCACCTCGGGGACGAAACTGTCGATCAGCTCCGGATTGTCGCGCAGCTTGCGGTACTGGTCCGGATTCTTGTTCAGCGCGTAGACGCTGCCAGACAGCGTGTTGCGGGTGGTGTCGTTGCCGCCCACGATCAACAGGATCAGATTGCCGAGAAAATTCTTCGGGTCCATGTCGCGGGTGGCGTCGCTGTGCGCCATCATCGACAAGAGGTCGCTCTTCGGCGGCTGGTTGATGCGCTCCTTCCAGAGGCGAGCGAAATAGGTCGCACATTCCATCAGCTCCGCCTGCCGCTCCTCCTCGGTGGCGACGAGGCCGCCGGGGCCGGGAAGTGTGGTCGCGACGTCGGACCAGCGCGTCAGCTTGCGGCGGTCCTCCCAGGGGAAGTCGAACAGCACGGCGAGCATCTGCGTGGTGAGCTCGATCGAGACCTGGTCGACCCAGTCGAACACGTCGTTTTTCGGAAGGTTGTCGAGGCATTCGGCCGAACGCTTGCGAATGTTGATCGCGAGCTGGTCCAGATGCGTCGGCGTGAACATCGGCGCCACCGTCTTGCGCTGCGCGGAGTGGCGCGGCTGGTCCATGGCGATGAAGCTTTCACGGCGCAGGTCCGGCGCGACGTCGCGGATGGTGATGCCGCCAAGCGAAGCCGCCGACGAGAACACCGCATGATTGGTCTCGATGTCCATGATGTCGTTGTATTTGGTTACCGACCAATACGGCCCGAACATGCTGTCCTTGCAGTAATGCACCGGCTCTTCCCGGCGCAGCCGATCGAAATACGGCCAGAATGAATCGGTCTTGAATAGTTCGGGATGGCTGACGTCGAAATCACCGAGCGGAATCGACTGAGCCCTGTCGCGCGCGGCGCGCAGATGGGAATCTTCGGCGAGATCGATGGTTCCGTGCATGGGCATCTCCCTGACTGTTCCCCCGCCGAAGCATGCCGGAGGGGCGATGTTTTACCCTATTACATCCCGAGCCGTGCGCCGGCGCAAGGACGAGTTGGGTGCATTTGGCCACATCGGCACCGGTCCCCGGCCTTGGGCGGCCCGGCGCATTCGCCTCGTGACAAGCGTATCCTCAAAGAATAAGGCTGTTTGAAACAACGTTTAATTCGCCGGGAGGCGGCCATGATCCCCAACGCCCACAGGATGTTCAACTTCGATCTCGGCGAGACCGCGGATGCGATCCGCGAGACGGTGCATGCGTTTTCGCAGAACGAGATCGCGCCGCG
>NZ_JAFCLU010000100.1 GCF_018130385.1 Bradyrhizobium sp. AUGA SZCCT0283
GCGTGCTCCTCGTCTTTGGCGCCCCTTGCCAGCTTCGCTTGCTGGCGGGGCAGGAGCACGGCCGGACCATCCCATTAACGGACATAGCGAACCTTTTTGGCATGCTGTCTGTCCGCGATGCAGGAATGACGGGATGAAATTGATCTAGCTCAAGACAGCAGGGACGAACCGGGCATTCCTAAATGGATCGGTATCCAGGAGGTCAATTCCCGTATGCGGCGTTTGCCGGCCGGGCACAATGGGAGGAACTCATGTCCAAAGCCGAATACTATTCCGAAGCCGAGCATGGACCGCACGAGATCTTCGAACTTGGCGGCTACCCGCTGGAGAGCGGCATCACGCTGCCCAACGCCCGCATCGCCTACAAGACCCACGGCAAGTTGAATGCGGCGAAGGACAACGTGGTGCTGTTCCCGCACATGTGGTCCGGCACGCCGAAGGCGATGGAGATCTTCATCGGCGAGGACCGCCCGCTTGACCCCCGCAAATATTTCATCATCCTGCCGGGCCAGTTCGCCAACGGCTTCTCTTCCTCGCCCAACAATACGCCGCCGCCGTTCAACGGCGGCGCCTTCCCCAACATCACCATCGGCGACGACGTTGTCGCGCAGCATCGGCTGATCACCGAGCGCTACGGCATCCAGCGGCTGGAACTGGTGCTCGGTTGGTCGATGGGCGCCGAGCAGACCTACGAATGGGCGGTGCGCTTCCCGGACATGGTCAAGCGCGCGCTGCCGTTCGCCGGTACCGCCAGGACCACGCCGCACGACTACATCTTCGTCCGCTCGCATGAGGACGCGTTGAAATCCGATCCCGCGTGGAACAACGGATTCTACAAGCACCAGTCCGACGTGCATGTCGGCCTGCGGCGGCATGCGCAGATCTGGTCGGTGATGGGGCTGTGCCAAGATTTCTACAACAAGGAAGCGTGGCGCGAGGTTGGCTTCACGTCGCTGGAGGACTTCCTGCACCGGTTCTGGGAAGCCTATTTCGCGCCGATGGACCCGAACAACCTGATCTGGATGGGCTGGAAATGGCGGCACGGCGATGTCAGCCGCCACACCGGCGGCGACCTTGCCGCGGCACTCGGGCGGATCAAGGCGAAGACCTACGTCGTGCCGTTCTCGCGCGACATGTTCTTCCCCCCCGCCGATTGCGAGGCCGAGCAGAAGCTGATCCCGAACAGCAAGTTCCGCGTGGTTGACAGCCTGTGGGCGCATTTCACGATGTTCTGCATGACCAAATCGGAGCGCGACCAGATTGACGCCTGCATCCGCGACCTGCTGGCCGAGCCGGTCGGGTGACCGCCCGGCCGACAAAGGCTTCGCTGTTTCCAGAGGATACCGTCACCCCCGCGCAGGTGTTTGGTCCCGTAGGATTGGCGAGGGCCTGGAGCGGGGCAAGGTAGCAGGTCTCTGCGGTCCAGCCGAACGACGACAAAGGCATAGAGCAGGTTGAAGCCGATGGTCGGGACAACGAACAGATCCATGGCAGCAATGTCCGGCGCGTGGTTCCGCAGAAAGGTGCGCCATCCCTGACTTGGCGCCCCACGCCGCTTGACCATTTACTTGGCGACGCTCGACTGCGCGCCTTCAAACCCGAGCTTGAGCAATTCGCCGTGGATGCGCGGCGCTCCCCAAAGCGGGTTCTCGATGCTCATCCGCCGGATCAGCGCACGGAGGTCCGTCTCGATCTTGGGGGCGCCCTCCCCGTGGGCGCGATTTCCAACGCCAATAGTAGCGAAAGCCGGCCCGATGCCACCGCAGCACTGGGACTGACCGCCGCATCGCAAGCCGATGAGCCGTTTCGGGTTGTCGGCTGCTGGCACTTTTCCGACCTCGCGCGATGTCCAACTTGAGTCCGGAATGCGCATTAAAGCGGAAGTCCGCCAACCAATTTGGATTTATGGGTTCATGGCCTCCCCGTTCCGGCGCGGCGTGATGCGCCTCACGGTGCGGCGAGGCAGAGGCTTCCATGATGGCATCGGATGTCAGCTATCGGAGGGATGCCATGAATCAGGCAAGGCGATTGAAGTACTTCCTATCCTCCGATTTCAT
>NZ_JAFCLU010000101.1 GCF_018130385.1 Bradyrhizobium sp. AUGA SZCCT0283
CACAGCGCCGACGTGATCGGCCCCGGCAAGCGGGACGGCTCGTAAAGCTCGTTGTACCCGTCATAAGCGTCGGCCTGCAGAATGCCGGCGAAGTCGCGAAGATGCCGGACGGGATGTTCGTGCCGTCGGTCTCGCGAGGCGTAATACAGCGCCGCCGGCGGTGCACGACTGCCGAAGGGACGATCGTCGCGGACGTAGGTCCAGATATGCCCCTTGACCGTCTTGCCCTTCGGCAGGATGGGGATCCTGGTGTCGTCGCCGTGCAATCGCTCGGCCGCCAGCACATGGGCCTCGATCAGCGCGTGGAGTGGCTGCAGCACCGTCGTGCACGCCCCCACCTGGTCGGCCAGTGTCGATACGCTCAGATCGATCCCCTCGCGGGCGTATCGCTCGCTCTGCCGGTTCAGCGGCTGGTGCTGGCCGAACTTCTCGAACAGGATCATGGCCAGAATATTCGGCCCAGCGAAGCCGCGCGGCGTCACATGGAACGGTGCCGGTGGCTGCGCGATCGTCTCGCAGCTCCGGCAGGAGAATCTCTCCCGCACCGTCTGGATCACCTTCCAGGACCTGGGAACGACCTCCAGCGTCTCGGTGACGTCCTCGCCGAGCTTCGACAGCTTCGCCGAGCCGCAGCAGGGACAATTCTCGGGCGCAGCAATCACTACGCGCTCACGCGGCAGATGCTCGGGAAAGGGTTTGCGCGAAGGTCGCCTGCGCTCGAACGACTTGACCGTCTCCGTTCGCGCCGCCGCTTTCTCCGCTGCCAGTTCATCCTCGGTTGCGGCGGCCTCCAGGTCTTCCAGTTGCAGTTCCATCTGTTCGAGAAGCCGCGCCGTGCGTTCCGAGCGGCTGCCGTAGAGTTCGCGCCGCAGCTTCTCGATCTGGAGTTTCAGATGGGCGATCAGCGCTTCATGGCTGGAGAGGTCCGCCTGAGCGGTGGCCGCCTCGGCTTTGGCGCTCGCCGCAACGGCTTCCGCTTCCACTCGCGCGGCGCGCTCCGCGAGGATCATCGCGTGGGCGGCAGCAAGATCGGACGGAAGCGATTCAGGCGCGGGTTTCACAAGGCGATGGAATCACATCCATCACCGCCTGCAAGCCAAATCCATCATCCCACCGACGTCGGACGCCAACTTTCCTGCGGATGGCGCCAATCGATCCCCGACAGCAGATAGCCGAGCTGCGCCGGAGAGATCGTTACCGCGCCGTCCGCCACGCTCGGCCACAAAAAGCGGCCTCGCTCCAGCCGCTTCGTGAACAGGCACGCGCCTTGGCCGTCGTGCCAGATCACCTTCAACAGATCGCCCCGACGTCCACGGAAGCAGAACAGATGACCGCTCAGCGGATCGCGCCGCAGCACCTCCTGCACCAGCAACGACAGGCTCGCAAACCCCTTCCTCATATCGGTGTGGCCGGTCGCGAGCCAGACCCGCACCCCCTGCGGAAGTGGGATCATGGGCGTTCCAACACATCGAGAACCCGGCGAAGCGCCGCCGCGTCGATACCAGTGTCGACGATCACGCGAGGCCCGTGCATCAGCACGATCTCGATCCGGCCTGATGCCGTAGTCAGACAGGATGGAGATGGTACGTTCTCCGCAGGGACGACATGTTCCGGCACCGAGGTCTGACTGCCCGCCAGGGATTCGCCTCGGATAATCGCCGGTGCAAACACCGTGGTCTCATCCGCCTCGACAAGCCGGCCTTCCCGAGCCAGCCGGCGCCACGTGAACAATTGGCTCGCGGACAGCCCGTTTCGCCGCGCCGTCACCGACACAAGCCGTGGCCCGCCATAGCTCTCCGCCACGATCCGGTGCTTCTCTTCCAATGTCCAACGGCGCCGGGCTCCCGTCGAGATAACGTCAAGCCGCGAGGTCTTCGGAATAGGCGTATGCTCAGTCATACGCCTATGTCTTCACCACCACATCATTTCAGGCAAGGCGGCCTTCGCCGGAGGAATAC
>NZ_JAFCLU010000102.1 GCF_018130385.1 Bradyrhizobium sp. AUGA SZCCT0283
AACTGTTGTGCTAAATTTTTCTATGAAATAATTATTGAAATCAAAATAAAAAGTATAACGTTATTAAAATTATTAAACTGCTGCTGCTGATATATCCGATAGTTCTTATGTATTACTATTATTGCCAACTGAAACAGAACCTCTTAATTCAATGTCTAAATTGACAATGTCTTATTATAAAGATACTTGATTTATAAATTTTCTTATACATTAAAAAAAATAATGTATGTATCGCGAAGAAAAAGGAGTGTGGTTTGTTTCCGCCCTCGGAAAAAACAAACCATCATCTCCTTTTTGGGAGGCGTGGGTGTTTCTACTAAAACATAAATTACTACGGTAAGCGCTTTAACGCATAAGCTATTTTTTCGACATCCGCTAGTTGCCTTGGCAACTTGTGCGGTGCGATAAAAATGCTGCGTGGTGCGCGTTTATATAGTGTATAATATATATTATAAAAAAAAATATTTTAACTATACCATATAGTTAAAATACTAACTTACTGACTAATGATTTATACTGCAAGCGATGTACGCTGGAACATGGGTACGCGTTTATTTATTAAAAAAAAAAATATTGTGTAATATAAAATAAAAATGATTTATTCCGTAAGACTAACATTTTACAATTAAGAAACAATAGATAGTTTAAAAGAATTATTTATTGCTAAATTAGAAAAATACAAATAAGATTATAAATTTGCCTTTTACGAAGAAGTCGGAACAGAAAATTGTAATGTTCATTTATAAGGTATTATGTAATGTGAAACAAAAATTGAATAGGAACGATTTGCTAAATTTTTAAAAGATTTTCACGATAAAGATATTAAAAAAATATATTAAGATATACATTAAAAAGGTGGATATGCTTGTGCATAATTAAAAACATCTCACGAATAATTATTGTCTTATATATAAAAAGATAACAAACCTGTTGTTATATGGGGATATTCAAAAAAGGAATTAAATGACGCTGTTTTGAAGTATTTATTAAAAAAAAACTCTAATAAAACTCCTTAAAAATCATAAAAAAACAAATATTAATTGTTATATGAATTGTGTGAAGATAATCCAAAAATTAAAAGACATTTTACAAGTTCAACATATGCTGGTGATAGTTAAGATATAATAAATTTAATTGAAAAAACAATTAAAGAATATGAATTTAAAAACTGGACACCATTTAAGATGTCTTAAAGATATACTACTACTATGTTTATATATGAAAGAATGAATTGGTAATACAAAAATCATATTCATACTGATAATTTAAGATTATAAAGTAAGTAATACGATCCTTGATTTTTTATATTATTATATATTAAAATAATAATGCCAAAAAAAACAAATAAAAAAACTAATGCTTCATTCTCTAAGTAATAAGTTAAAACTATTGCGAGAATTGCTAATAAAGTGGATCATAAAAATGATGAAACTAAAAGATATACCTCTATGAGTACATTTACTCCAACTTCTAATACATTTGATATTTAAATATTAACTCCAATTGTTGCCGAAGGTGTTAGTGACAATTAACGTATTGGTAAAACAATATGGTGGTCTTCATTCTCTGTTAAATTTTCTTTAAATTAAGGTCCTATGACTGGATAATAATTTAGGGCGATTATTGTAAAACCGCCAAAAGCAACTACTACTGCTGAAATTTTAGCATTAACTCCTGCTAATTTCTTTCAATATACTGCTAATGCCAATTAATCTGCTATGTCTCCATATTTGTAATCATTAAATGGTTATAGAATTGTATGGGATAGAGTTATTAAAACAGATACAACAAAAACTGTTGTGCTAAATTTTTCTATGAAATAATTATTGAAATCAAAATAAAAAGTATAACGTTATTAAAATTATTAAA
>NZ_JAFCLU010000103.1 GCF_018130385.1 Bradyrhizobium sp. AUGA SZCCT0283
GGCCGGCGTCCGAAAGCCTCCAAGGGAGATGCTATGGGGCTGCGGCGAGGATATTGCATCCATCGTCGCTGATGTGAACCGATGGAGCACCCCATGCAGAAGTTGAACGATCTGAGCCGTTCCCTCAACCCCCTCCAACTGGACGGCACGTTGATCGCAGTGATCGAGATGAGCCTGTCGAGTTGGCTCGTTGCAGGCATCGTGCCTGGCGTCGAGCGCCAGCCGTTAAAGAAGCTCGTAGTTGACGAGAATGCCTTGCTGAAGCTGCTCAATCGCTGGCGAGAAGAGGCGGAGAAAGCAGGACATCGGATCGAACGCATCGCGGTCGCTTTCGAGGCCGGCCGTGACGGTTTCTGGCTGGCACGCTGGCTCAGGGCGCGCGACATCGAGGCCCATGTCATTCACACATCGAGCGTAGCGGTATCGCGCGAGCACCGGCGCGCCAAGACCGATCGTCTCGACACCGAGCTGCTCAAACGCAGCTTTCTCGGCTGGTTGCGGGGCGAGCGTAATCACTGCAAGATGGTCGCAATCCCGACAATCAAGGACGAAGATGCCAAGCGGCCCAACCGCGAGCACAGAGCCTCGTCGGAGAGCAAAGTCGGATCGTCAACCGAATGAAAGCAGCGTTGATCCGGCTCGGCATCCGCGGCTTCAATCCCAAGCTGAAGAAGGCCGCCGAACGCCTTGACGGCTTGCGCACCCCCGAGGGTGAACCGATCCCGCCCAACACCCTGGCTGAGCTGCGTCGCGACATGGTGCGCCGGCGGCTCGTCAGTGATCAGATCCGGCAGATCGAGGACGCTCGCCTGGAGCGCCTCAAGCAAGCGCCCAGTGATGGACCACACGCAATGGCGCACCTGCTGGCGCGCGTGATCGGGGTTGGTGTCGAGACGGCCGACATGCTGGTGCAGGAGGTACTGTCGCGAAGCATGCGCGACCGACGGGCTGTAGCGCGTTATGCCGGCCTGACAGGCTCGCCCGACGAGAGCGGCAGAAGGCGCCGGGAGAAAGGGCTGACCCGTTCTGGCAACGCTCGGGTTCGACGAGGCATGATCCAATTGGCGTGGCGATTTCTCATGTTCCAGAAGGACAGCGCCTTGGCGCAGTGGTTTCGAGCCCGCACCGAGAGCGCCCGCGGCACTCGCAAGACCATGATCGTGGCCTTGGCGCGCAAGCTCCTGATCGCCCTGTGGCGTCTCGTGCGGGAGGGTGTGGTGCCGGACGGTGTCGTTCTGCGGCCGGCATCATGAACCGTGGTCACTGAAGGACACCCAACAGTTTCGGCCCGGTCCGTCCGCTGGTGACGGGTCGCCGATGACGGTTCGAGGTGGCGGGATTCCGACGTGTTTCCTTGGCTTTCAATGCCGAAAGGGAGAATGGGTCCGCCGCTTCGGAGCTTCGCTGCCGATGCGTATGACTGCATCATGGTTCGGGTCCTTGGACCCCCCGGATACAAGGTTGTGGCGCGACTGATCCGCGCCCGAAAGCGGGCTCCCCTCTGATCGTCATCCCGATCGCACCAAGCGTGCCGTCGTGCTCGAAGCTGTCAAGGTATGGCCTGGCAAGCTCGGAGTATGCCGCAAGGTTGGGGGCGGCGGCCAACCTTGACAGCTCCTGCGCGCGACGACGTCAGCAAACCGCGGGTCGGGACGAAGAAACGGGCCTTGAGATCGAACAAAGAAACTGATGAAGGACAAAAGATTTGCTGCCCTGGGGAACTCCTTGACAAAAAA
>NZ_JAFCLU010000104.1 GCF_018130385.1 Bradyrhizobium sp. AUGA SZCCT0283
GTAGATCCTATGGGGTGGCAGGTGGTCAGGGGTAAGCTGAGTTTGCGACCACCCAACCACCCGGAGGATCAACGATGCGCACTGATCCCACTGACACACCCGCCGGCTGCGAGTATGCCACGGTTTACATTGCTTTCGAACTGAGCAAGGCGAAATGGCAGCTAGGCATAATGATGCCTGGTACCGAGAAGATGAGCCGTTACCGGATTGATGGAGGCGACCTGGCGGCGCTGTCGGGTTTGCTGGTCAAGGGTCGATCGAAGGCGGAGCAGACGGGGAAGCCGGTTCGTATCCTGTCTTGCTATGAAGCGGGTCTCGACGGTCATTGGCTGCACCGCTGGCTGGCCGACAATGAGGTACTCAATTACGAGATCGATGCGTCGAGCATCGAGGTGAACCGGCGGGCACGGCGTGCCAAGACCGATCGGATCGATTTGACGCAATTGATGCGCTCGTTTCTGGCTTACCTGCGTGGCGAACCGCGGGTTTGCAGCATGGTTCGGGTTCCCACGCCTGAGGATGAGGATCGCAAACGGCGCACCCGCGAGCGCGAGCGGCTGCTGAAGGAGCGCACCGGGCACAGCAACCGGATCAAGGGGCTGCTGCATGGCCAGGGCATCCGCGATGCCATGCCCTTGAAGCCGGGCTTCTTGTCGGGTCTGGACGAGATGCGTACCGGCGATGGACGCGTTCTGCCGCCCCGGCTGAAGGAGGAGATCCGTCGCGAGCATGAGCGCTTGCTGTTGGTGCACAAGCAGATCAAGGCGCTCGAGGCAGCGAATGCGACCGCGCATCGAGCACCGGCCAAGGACTCGGTAGAGGCGAAGGCGGTCCAACTTGCCCAACTCAAGGCGATTGGCCCGCAGATCGCCCAGCTTCTGGCCAATGAGGTCTTCTACCGCGACTTCAAGAACCGGCGTCAGGTCGGCGGTTGTTTCGGACTGACCGACACACCCTACGACAGCGGCGCCAGCCGGCGACAGCAGGGCATCAGCAAGACCGGCAACCATCGCGCGCGAACGACCGCGATCGAGCTCGCCTGGCTATGGCTGAGGCATCAGCCCGACAGCGAACTGAGCCGCTGGTTCCGCGAGCGGGTTGGTAACCTCAAGGGCCGCATCCGCAAGATCGCCATCGTGGCGTTGGCACGCAAGCTGATGGTGGCGCTGTGGCGCTATCTGGAAACCGGCCTCGTGCCAACCGGCGCGGCGATGCGCCCAAGCCTTTAACGGACGCCGGTGCGCCAATGACGGCCGACGTGACCCAGGACAGACGCGTGACCGAACCCGGGCTTGGGTCTTCGGATTCCGCTTTCGTAGATGGGTCCCGTCTCTTCTGGGCCTTACCTTCACCCGTGCATGAAAGATCAGGGTCCGGGTCACCACACCCGACCGGATACAAGTTGATGCGGTGTCTGCCGCATAACGACGTCACGGCCCAGTCCAGGACATCACGTCAAGCCGCCAATCGCGCGCCTCGAAACGTTCCGATCAGAAAGCCTCGCGCCAGCCTTGCCGCCGTCAAGGCCGCTACGCGCCGCCTCCGGCGGTGGCCTGCGGCCAGCCTTGACGGCGGCTACGCCTGGCGCAGCGATCAACCATCGGAACGAAACAGCCACTGCGAGCGCAGCGCGCTCCACGACAACAACCAGGAGCAACACATGCCCTGATCAATC
>NZ_JAFCLU010000105.1 GCF_018130385.1 Bradyrhizobium sp. AUGA SZCCT0283
AGACATGGCAGAGACGTCCGCGGTATTCGTCATCGGCGAACGGCATGTTCACCAATGGGACATGGGCATTTGTCGGGATGCCCCCCGTGGGTCGGTCAAAATCCCCCGGGTATGGTCACTTGAAACTCCCCCACCTGATGATCGCCGTCAGCGCCGCTGAACAGCAGTAGCCGGTCAGGCAGGACGTTTATGTTCGACCCCTTTAGCCAGCAAGGGGCCGGGGAGTTGAACGTCTTGAAGCGACATCTGCAAAGCACCGTACTTACATTACTTGATCGCAACACCAGCCAGCGCGAGATTCACCGGCTGACGGGTGTCGATCGCAAGACGATCCGGCGTTATCAGGCGCTGCGGGCCGGTGCGGAGGCAAATTCCCCCGGGGAAGTGACCACCGGCTCGGTGAGCGCGGACGGCCAAATTCCTCCACCCCGACCACCGGCTTTTGGGACATCGGAAGCGACGGTCACCAGCAGCCTGGCCCGTTCGGCTTGCGAAGCGCATCGGACGTGGATCGAAGAACAGGTCCGGCTGAAGCGGAACGCGCAGGCGATTTACCAGGACCTGGTTGATCAATTTGGCTTTCCGTCCAGCTACCAGAGTGTCAAGCGGTTTGTGCGCCGGTTGCGGCACGCTGATCCTGAGCAGTTTGATCGTCTTGAGTTCCTCCCCGGCGAGGAAGCTCAGGTCGACTATGGCGAGGGCGCGCCGACGGTTGATCCGAAGAGCGGGCGGTACCGTCGTCCCCGCCTGTTCGTGATGACGCTACGCTACTCGCGGCGCAGCTTCCGGCGGGTAGTCTGGAAGTCCAGCCAACAAGTCTGGGCGCAGCTCCACGAAGAGGCGTTCCGGTATTTTGGCGGGGTCCCCAGCTATGTCGTGCTCGACAACCTGAAGGAAGGCGTCCTCAAGCCGGATTTGTACGAGCCCCAGCTCAACCCGATTTACAGCGCGATGCTGGCTCATTACGCCGTGGTCGCCGATCCCGCGCGCGTGGCCGATCCAAATCGGAAAGGATGCGTCGAGAATGCGATTCAACATACCCAGGGCACTGCGCTGGCCGGACGGCGCTTCGAGACGCTGGAGGCGCAAAACGAGTTCTTGAGGCACTGGGAGGAGAACTGGGCTTCCAAACGCATCCACGGCAGCACGCGCCGTCAGGTCGAGGCGATGTTCCAGGAAGAGAAGCCGCACCTGCGGCCGCTGCCTGTCGCTCCCTTCCGCATCTTCACCGAAGTCGTCCGGACTGTCTGCGACGACACCACCGTACGCGTCGACAACAGCTATTACGCCGCGCGGCCCGCGCCGATCGGCAGCCAGGTCGTCGTGCGCATCTACACCACCACGATCGAGATCCGTGATCGCCACACCCGTGCGCTGCTGCGTGTTCATTCCCGGATGGCGCACCCCGGTTCTGTCGTCCTGCCGACCAGCGAACGGCCGTTCAACCCGTCGCGGCAAACCGCCGTGCTGCTGGCGAGCGCCGAGCGCATCGGACCGCAGACCAGGGCCTTGTGCCAGCAGGTGTTCGACACCGAAGGGCGCCCCGGACAGCGCGCGATGTGGGGCATTGTCGGGCTGGGCCGGAAG
>NZ_JAFCLU010000106.1 GCF_018130385.1 Bradyrhizobium sp. AUGA SZCCT0283
GTCGGGCGGAGCGGCAGACCTTTCCTTGGTAGGACCTGGCTAATTCTTGGATCACCGGTGTGCCGAGCGGCGCGGCCCTGGAAAAATCAGTCAGCCGTACTGACGAATGGAGTGAGCCCGGTGGATCGACAAAACCGAATGCAAGGTGTTCACTATCTGAAGTGGACCCGAGGAGGTCCCCTTTATAGCAACCAGACACATTCGATGATTTCGTTAGGGAGAAACGAACATGTCCTTCGTCGCGCGACGATTGGCGGCGTTTTCTGCCGCGGTCATTATGCTCGCTGCCAGCGGGGGCGGTGCGCTCGCTCAGAAGAAATATGATGTCGGCGCAACCGACACCCAAATAAAGATCGGCAACATCATGCCGTACAGCGGACCCGCGTCGGCCTATGGGGTAATCGGCAGAACCGAAGCTGCGTACTTCCGCAAAATCAATGCCGAGGGTGGTATCAATGGACGGAAGATCAACTTCATCTCCTATGACGACGCCTACAGCCCGCCGAAAACGGTTGAGCAGGCGCGCAAGCTGGTCGAGAGCGACGAGGTACTCCTGGTCTTCGGCCCGCTCGGCACGCCGTCTAATACGGCCATTCAGAGGTACATGAACACAAAAAAGGTGCCACAGTTGTTCGTGGCGACGGGTGCGACCAAATGGAATGATCCCCAAACCTATCCGTGGACCATGGGCTGGCAGCCCAATTATCAGAACGAGGCGCGGATCTACGCGAAGTATATTCTCAAGGAAAAGCCAAACGCCAGAATCGGTGTTCTTTATCAGAACGACGATTACGGAAAGGACTACCTCAAAGGCCTGAAGGACGGGCTGGGCGACAAGGCCGCGTCGATGATCATAGCGGAGGACGCTTACGAGGTCGCCGAGCCGACCATCGATACGCATGTTGTCAAGATGAAATCTATCAATGCCGACGTGTTCGTTAACATCACCACGCCGAAGTTCGCGGCGCAGGCCATCAAAAAGGCGGGCGAGATCGGCTGGAAGCCGATGCACTTTCTCAATATCGTCGCCACCTCGATTGGCGCCGTAATCAGGCCGGCCGGATTAGAGAACGCGCAGGATATTATTTCGGTGGCTTACTTGATGGATCCGATGGATCCGCAATGGAGTGATCATCCGGGAATGAAGGCTTTTGACGAATTCTTGGCGAAGTATTTTCCCGAAGGCAATCGGGCCGACAACTTCGTGGTCACGGGATATAACAATGCCCAGACTTTGGTTCAGGTATTGAAGCAGTGCGGCGACGAACTCACCCGCGAGAACGTGATGAAGCAGGCAGCGAATCTAAAGGGCTTCAGAACCGATAACCTGCTGCCGGGCATCACGATCAACACCAGTCCGACTGATTTCGCTCCGATCAAGCAAGTGCAGTTCAGACGGTTCAAGGGGGAGAGGTGGGAGCTGTTCGGCCCCGTGCTCAACGATGAAATCGGAGGATAGGAAGTACTTCAATCGCCTTGCCTGATTCATGGCATCCCTCCGATAGCTGACATCCGATGC
>NZ_JAFCLU010000107.1 GCF_018130385.1 Bradyrhizobium sp. AUGA SZCCT0283
AATCGGTTCAAGGTCGCCGACTTCAAGCCGAAACGCCATGGTTCGCGCTACTTTTCTGGTCTGGTGGTTCTCTGCTTGCTTATCGGCTTCGTAGTTGTCCAGGCATGGCCCAGACTTAAACCCGAATTAGCCAAGCCAGTCGCCGCTTCCTTCACGGTGCGCGTGATTGACGGAGACACGATCAGCCTTGAGGACGGCAAGCCGAACGTTCGTCTAGTCGGATTGAACGCGCCAGAAACGGGAAATCGAGCGCGGTGCGAGGCAGAACGCCAAAAGGGCGAAGTTGCCAAACAGCGCCTTCGTGAACTCGTTAGCAGTGGGCGGTTAGACTTCAATCAAGTCTCGTGTTCCTGTCCCCCCGGCACGGAAGGCACAAATGCCTGCAACTTCGGTCGCCGCTGCGGCACTCTCCGAGTCAATGGCGTGGATGTAGGATCAACTTTGATCAATGAAGGCTTGGCTGTTCGCTTCGCATGCAGCGCGACAAGCTGTCCAACGCTCCCGCGCCCTTGGTGTTGACGTGATTGGCCAAGCAGCGGTCATGAAGCAGCCGCGCGAGCGAACTCGTTCGAAGGGTTAGAACCGCGCTGGCCCCTTCGAGCGAGTTCGCAACCGCCGCGCCGCCGGTCATAGAGGCTAATGATCCCTTCGGTGGCGTCTGCACCGAAACCAACACAAGAATGCGAAACTTATACCGTGTGGCAATGGAGCTACGGTAGTTCGCGCCGTGTCGCTTCTCGGATGCCGTCAAAGAACGAATACCGCAACTTCCTACCCGCACACGTGGGGCGGCGTTCGATTTCGGCGAGCAACTGCGGTTCTACCCCAGATGTCGCTCCACAGCCCTTTTGAGCCGAGAGCGAAAACCGAGTGAAAGCCCTTGGCTCAAAGCCGGAATGGTGTCTAAACTTCTCTTTGGTCCGCGTATTTCGAGGCCATCGATGAATTATCCCCAAATGAAGGACGAGCGCCTGTTGGCGTTTTACGGGAACGTCCGTCAGCAAGTCGCTTTAGATGCAGGAAGCCGTTACCGCTTCGCGGGCGATGGCGTCCGCGCATACGCGGATAAGCTTCGCGAAGAAATGGACCGACGGCGGCTTAGGTTCACGCCCATTGATTGGCCGGAGGACGGCCGTTGATGATGGATAACGGATTGGACGTGCCGCTTCAGGTTCGCGACCTGGCCGCCGGTGTTAACCGCAAACCAAGTCGTGTTTTGGCACGCGCGGCGTTTAGCCGGCTCGCGCGCATCGGTTATCGGCTACGGCCAAATATTCGAGGTGATCTAGACAGAACGGCCAAATGGGCCGCATGGCCTTTCGTTGGTGATCAAATGACGCACAGCGGCCAAAAGGGCTTCGGTATGACAAAGCACGGCCGATCAGGATATGCGACCCGATCGCCGCGTTTCCGTTTCCTGCAGAAGCTCGAAGCACAAAAGAACGATCGCAAGGACCGCTCTCGGATCAAGGACCCGAAACTGTCCGTCGGAGAGGT
>NZ_JAFCLU010000108.1 GCF_018130385.1 Bradyrhizobium sp. AUGA SZCCT0283
CTAGTGGTTCATCACAGTGATTTTGAGTCTTTGGCGGTGGCTGGATAAGCACGGCCGAGTTTGGCGCGGGCTTTGTCGGTTGTGAACATCCATTTGATGCTGGCTCGGGTTTTGTTTCGGCGCTTTTGCCATGCTGCGATCTCGTTTCGGAGCCTTTTTGGGTCGTCGATGCGGCGGCCAAGGCACTGGCGCTGCAGCACGCTGATCTCGCACTCGACCATGTTGAGCCAACTGGCGTGTTTCGGAGTGAAGTGGAATTCGAGGCGGCGCAGGATGCGTCGGGCCTCGGCGGGCGCGAAGGCCTCATACAGCGCCCCAGGTTTATGGATCGACAGATTGTCCTGTACGACACGGATGCAGGCGGCGTCGGGATAATGGACGTCGACGAGCTCACGTATGCAGTGGGCGTAGTCCACGGCGGCGCGGCGGTCGGTGAGCTTGACGTTGCGCCAGCCCCGATGCGGATCGAAAGTGACGAAGAGATTGACGGTGCCGTTGCGGCGATACTCGTAATCGTAGCGCTCGCGCTGTCCCGGTTGCGCCGGGACCGGCTGGCGCACCTCGCCGATCAGCTGGACGGGTGTCTCGTCGAAGCAAACCAGCGGTCGGGCGGGATCCGGCGTCTCGGCGTAGAGATCGAGCACGTCCTCCATGCGGGCGACGTATTCGCCATCGACATGGGGAATGCACCACATGTCCCTGCGCCATGGCTTGAGATCGTTCTCGGCCAGCCGGCGGCGCACGGTCTCGCCCGACAGGCTGTCGTGATCGGTGAGCTTGACTATCGTGTCGGCCAGAAGCGTCAGCGTCCAGCGTTTGTGGCCGGCGGGCGGCTTGGTGCATGCGGTCGCCACCAGCAGGGCCTCCTCCTTGCCGGTTAGCTTGCGCTTTGCGCCCGGGCGCGGCTCCTCGCTCAAGGCCCGCTCCAGATTGCCTTCCACGAAGCGGCGCTTGATCCGGCCGACGGTGGAGAGGCTGACACTCACGGTCCGGGCAATCTCCTCGTCGCGGCCGCCCCAATCGGTCGCCAGCAAAATCTGCGCCCGCTTAAGCTTGCGGGCGGCGTGTTTGCCGCCGCCGAGCATCGCCGTCAGTTCATCGCGCTCAGCTTGGCTCAATTCGACCCGATAACGTACATTCATGCTTTGCCTCCTTGTCGGAGGCCGGGACGAATCCAGCGATGAGTCAAAAATCAGGCGCGCACTTCACCGAGAAGCAGGGTCATTACCTGGCCTTCATCCATACCTACGCCTACATGTTCGGACGCCCACCCGCCGAAGCCGACATCCAGCGTCACTTCCGCGTCAGCCCGCCTTCGGTCCACCAGATGATCGTCACCCTCGAACGAAACGGCTTCATCCGACGTCAACCCGGCATCCCCAGAAGCATCGAAATCCTCGTGCCGCCCGAAAGCTTGCCGATCCTCCAATGGCTCGGTATCAAAACGTCAAAATCACTATGATGAACCACTAG
>NZ_JAFCLU010000109.1 GCF_018130385.1 Bradyrhizobium sp. AUGA SZCCT0283
ACCCAGGGCGGATTCAACCGGTCGTCGCAACACTTCAGCCAAGGAGGTTGCGATGAATGGATACGGACAAGATTCGGGCCGGAGTGCGCGACCACCAGGCCGGCTTCCGAAGGCACAGCGGGAGAATTGCAGACGGTTTTGGGCGGCGATTGCCTCGGGGCGCTCGAGCGAAGATGCTGCTGTTGACGCCGGCGTTTCGCCGGTTGTCGGAGTGCGGTGGTTCCGGAGGGCCGGCGGAATGCCGCCAACACATTTCTCGCAATCGTCAAAACCTCCTTCAGGGCGCTATCTTTCGTTCGCCGAACGTGAGGAGATCGCGATCTTGCGCGCGCAGGGTCACGGCGTACGAGCCATTGCTGGTCATCTTGGTCGCCCCCCATCCACGATCTCCCGTGAGCTCCGGCGCAATGCGGCCCGCCGCCACGGCGCTCCGGAATACCGAGCGACGACGGCTCAATGGCACGCGGATCAATCCGCCCGACGCCCAAAGCCGGCGAAGTTGGCGGTCAACCCGATCCTGCGGGATTATGTGCAAGACAGGCTTGCCGGTATGATCGCTACTCAGGACGGGACGCCTGTCGCCGGCCCGAAGGTTGTGTGGAAGGGGCGTCGGGCCGTGCATCGGCAGAACCGACGCTGGGCAACGGCGTGGAGTCCGGAACAGATTTCTCGCCGTCTTCGGCTCGACTTTCCCGAGGATGAGACGATGCGGATCAGTCACGAGGCGATCTACCAGGCACTTTACGTGCAAGGCCGAGGAGCGCTGCGCCGCGAACTGACGGCTTGTTTGCGTACGGGACGGGCGCTTCGGATGCCAAGGGCGCGTACGCGCAAGCAGGGCAGAAGCTTCGTTTCTCCCGAGATTATGATCAGTCAACGACCGGCGGAGGCAGCCGATCGAGCCGTGCCGGGACATTGGGAAGGGGATCTCATCGTAGGCCTTGGAAGTTCTGCGATCGGCACCTTGGTGGAGCGCACCACACGATTTACCATGCTGCTGCATCTGCCGCGCATGCTGGGCCATATTCATGAAGTTCGTGCGAAGAATGGACCGGCACTCGCCGGACACGGGGCTGAGGCGGTGCGCGACGCTATCGCACGCGCGATCGTCACCATGCCCGAGCAACTGCGTCGGTCTCTGACTTGGGATCAAGGAGCCGAGTTGGCTCAGCACGCACGCCTGAAGATCGATGCGGGCGTGCAAGTCTACTTCTGTGATCCTCACAGCCCATGGCAGCGCGGCTCCAACGAGAACACCAACGGACTGCTGCGACAGTACTTTCCGAAAGGTACCGATCTTGGCGCACACAGTGTCGATGACCTTGAGGCCGTGGCTCTAGCACTCAACACCAGACCTCGGAAAACCCTCGGCTGGAAAACACCAGCGGAAACTCTCGACGAATTTCTCCGAGTGAGCCATACATGAAGTGTTGCGACGACCGGTTGAATCCGCCCAG
>NZ_JAFCLU010000011.1 GCF_018130385.1 Bradyrhizobium sp. AUGA SZCCT0283
CTCGACCCCCGCATGGCCAAGCTCGCCGGCGGCGTTCACCGTCTCGACGGCCAGCTCATGGTCGTCCTCGACGTCGACCGTGTTCTCGAAATCGTGCCGAAAACAACGCTCGCCGCGTAGCGCCGCTCGTCAAGCAAGGAGGCCTAAAATGAAAACCTGTCTTGTGGTCGATGACTCCAGCGTCGTGCGAAAGATCGCGCGCCGCATCCTGGAAGACATGGACTTCCAGATCACCGAGGCCGAGGACGGCGAGCAGGCGCTTGCGTCCTGCAAGGAGGCCATGCCTGACGCGGTTCTGCTCGACTGGAACATGCCTGTCATGGACGGCTACGAATTCCTCGGCAATCTGCGCCGCCTGCCCGGCGGCGACGTGCCCAAGGTGGTGTTCTGCACCACCGAGAACGGCATGGATCATATCTCGCGTGCGCTGCATGCCGGCGCCAACGAGTACATCATGAAGCCGTTCGACAAGGACATCGTCACCGCGAAGTTCCAGGAAGTCGGTCTGGTCGCGCTTACGGAACAGAGCTCGGTCTAAATCCTATCCGCTTGCCCTTGAGAGGCCCTCGTGACCCCGCCAGACTATGAGTATCTGCGTAAGCTCCTGAAGGATCATTCCGGTCTCGACCTGTCCGCAGACAAGCAATATCTGATCGAAAGCCGTCTGCTTCCGCTGTCGCGCAAATGCGGCGTGTCGGGCATCGGCGAACTCGTGCAGAAGATGAAGGGCGGGTCGTCATCGATCATCGCCCAGGTGGTCGAAGCCATGACCACCAACGAAACCTTCTTCTTCCGCGACAAGGTGCCGTTCGATCATTTCCGCGATACGATCATGCCGGAGATGTTGAAGGCGCGCGCCAGCCGAAAGAGCATCAGGATATGGTGCGCCGCCGGCTCGACCGGCCAGGAGCCATACTCGCTTGCCATGGCGCTGAAGGAAATGGGGGCAGTGCTCGCGGGATGGCGTGTGGAAATCATCGCGACCGACCTGTCCACGGAAGTGCTCGAGAAATCGAAATCGGGCGTCTACAGCCAGTTCGAGGTTCAGCGTGGCCTTCCGATTCAATTGCTCGTCAAATATTTCAAGCAGAACGGCGAGCTCTGGCAGATCAGTCCGGAGCTGCGCGCCATGGTTCAGCACCGGCAACTGAACCTGCTGCACGATTTCTCCCAGCTTGGCACCTTTGACATCATCTTCTGCCG
Organism: Bradyrhizobium sp. AUGA SZCCT0283; assembly: GCF_018130385.1. Classification (GTDB taxonomy): domain Bacteria; phylum Pseudomonadota; class Alphaproteobacteria; order Rhizobiales; family Xanthobacteraceae; genus Bradyrhizobium. The sequence goes on from NZ_JAFCLU010000011.1 coordinate 1,204, forward strand.
CAACGTCCTGATCTATTTCGATCAGGACACCAAGATCAATATCTTCGGCCGACTCGCCAAGGCGATGGAAGGCGATGGCTTCCTGGTGCTGGGCGCGGCGGAAACGGTCGTCGGCCTGACGGACGTGTTCAAGCCGTTCCCGGACAAGCGCGGTCTCTATCGGCCGAGCGGCGCGCGTGCCGCGTCACCGCAGGGCGCAACGTCGATGCCGAAAATTGCGGCGATGGCGGGACGGTGAGCGATGACAGAGGACAGCAAAGGCGCGGAGCGGGTCACGTTCAGCCGGGGCTATGACGTCTGCATCATGGCGATCGACGGGACCTGGCGCAGGGACTGCCAGCTCAACGCGATCTCGGACACCGACGCCGAACTGACGGTGGAAGGCTCGATTCAGGGCCTCAATCTCAAGGAGTTCTTTCTGCTGCTGTCGTCGACCGGCCTCGCCTATCGCCGGTGCGAACTGGTCCGCGTCAACGGCACGGAAATGGACATTCGTTTCCTGAGAGGCAAGCCCGCCAAGAAGCGGCCGGGCGCCTCGTCAAAGGCCGAAGAGGCGGCGCACTGAGGCGATCGCAGCAGGCGGTTAACCGCGCGAGAAAATCCGGGGAAAAATTTGCGGTGGAGGAACATCGTGCGCTCCAGCGGGACGGCGCCGTGTCGGCCTTACGCTCCGATGACCGAAAGTGCGGGCAGGCTCGCGGCACCGGGATCGCTATCGGCGGAATCCATCAGGGAGCGCAGGGCGATGCCAAGATTGACGTCGCAGGCTTGCACCGCGGCGGCAGCCTTCATGTAGCGGGGAGATACGTCGTCGAGCACGATGAGGTTGGTGGAACTCTCGGGGCCGCCGGGCGACGTTTCCGGCGAAGTTTCCTTTGCGATCGTCTGTTGGATCAGCCGCAGGCTGTTCTGGACGCGCTCGACCAGGCTGACGAGGTCCGAAACCACGGCGCGGTAGGCGGCGTTCTGGTCGTGGGGCGCCTGTGCGACGCCGTCGCCTGCTGCATTCTGCATGGGTGCACTCCTTAGTTTTTTTTTAGGTGCGCGTTGCTACTTGTGCGTTAAGCTGCGGTCCCGTACAAATACGGTCCGGTATGGAGTTCGATACCGTTATCCGAGTGTGCGTCACATTCAACCACGCATGGACGATGGAACATGGCTGAGAAACCCCCCTCCCGTGGGGAGATCTTCGTAGTCGATGACGATCCTGCCATTCGCGACACGCTTTCGATGGTCCTGACGGCAGGCGGCTATCAGGTCATCTGTTTCGCCGACGGCGCCGCATTGCTGGCGATTGCACGAACGCGGACGCCAGCGTGCATCCTGCTCGATGTGCATATCCCCGGTAAGTCCGGTCTCGATATTCTGAAAGAGCTTCATGGCGAGGACTACCCTGCGCCGATCTTCATGATCTCGGGGCAGGGCGATATCGCCATGGCGGTCAGCGCCATCAAGAACGGCGCGCTGGACTTCATCGAAAAGCCGTTTCGCGGCAGTGAAATCGTGGCAAGACTCGATGAGGCGATCGAGGCTTACGCGCGCCGGCAGGCGCAAAATGCGCCATCGCGCATTGCGGCCCTGCATTTTCCCGGACGCGAACCGCTCACGCGGCGCGAACGCGAGGTGCTGGAGCAGTTCACCGCCGGCGCGTCCAACAAGGAAGCGGGGCGGCATCTCGGGATCAGCCCGCGCACGATCGAGGATCACCGCGCCAATATCATGAAGAAGCTCGGCGCGCGGAATGCGGCTGACCTGGTCCGGATCGTGATGACCACGCAGCGTCAGGGTCAGATCTGATTAATGATCTGATTGCAGGCAAGCCGGATGCGGGCGCCGCGGCTGCGATCACTCGGCGAGCGCTTTGCGGATCATGATCGCCATATCCGATTTCCGATAGGGCTTGGCGAGCAGCAATACGCCTTCGTCGAGCCGGCCGTGATGAATGATGGCATTCTCGGTATAGCCCGAGGTGAACAGTACCCTCAACCCGGGCCTCACCTTCAATATCTCGTCGGCGAGCTGGCGGCCGTTCATGCCGGGCATGATCACGTCGGTGAATAGCAGGTCGAACGGATGGCCGGTGTGGGCGAGCACCAGCGCCTCGGTCGCGTTCGCCGCGTCCAGCGTGACGTAGCCGAGCGAATGCAGCTGCGCCAGCACATAGTTGCGCACCAGCGTGTCGTCTTCCACGACCAGAATTGTTTCATGGCCGCCCTCGACGGCCGGCGCCAGCGCCGGCTCGGCCGCCGGCAAGGCGCCCGTGGCCGGCGGCAGGTACATCTTGATCGTCGTGCCATGGCCCTCTTCGCTGTAGATCATGATGTGGCCGGCCGATTGCTTGATAAAGCCGTACACCATGCTCAGCCCAAGGCCGGTGCCCTTGCCGTGACCCTTCGAGGTGAAGAACGGATTGAATACCTTGTCGAGGATCGCCGCCGGGATCCCGGTTCCGGTATCGCTCACCGCGATCATGGCGTAGCGGCCGGGCCGGACGTCGCTGTGCATCCTCGTATAATTGTCGTCGAGTGTGACGAAGCCGGTCTCGATGATCAGCTTGCCGCCGTCCGGCATGGCGTCGCGGGCATTGAGGGCCAGATTGAGGATCGCGGTGGCGAGTTGATTGGGATCGACGATCGCCGGACAGCTCTCGTCGTCGAACACGGATTCGATCTCGACATGCTCGCCGAGCGTGCGCTGCAGCAGCTTCGCGGTGTCGATGATCAGCGTGTTGACGTCGGTCGCCTTTGGTTCGAGCGGCTGCTTGCGCGCGAAAGCGAGCAAATGCTGGGTGAGGTCGGCGCCGCGCGACGCGGCCTCGTCGATCATTCGCGTGATGGCGGCAAGCTGCGGTTCGCCCTTGACGGCGTCAGCCAGAATTTCGATCGTTCCCGTGATCACGGTCAGGATATTGTTGAAATCGTGCGCGATGCCGCCGGTGAGCTGGCCGACCGCCTCCATCTTTTCGGCCTGCCGGATCCTGTCCTCGGCCGCGATCTTGTCGGTGAGATCGCGCATGAATCCGTTGAACACAAATCCGTTGCGCCGCCGCAGCTCGGTGACGCTGAGTTCGACCTTGATTTCCTTTCCGTCGCGCCGCATTGCCTCGATCTCGAAACGGCGGCCGAGGATGGCGCCCTCGCCGGTGCGCAGGAACCGCTCCAGGCCGGCCTTGTGCGCATCGCGGTGGACGTCGGGAACGATCAGTTTGCTCAGCCTGGTGCCGACCGCTTCGGCGCGCGACCAGCCGAAAATATTCTCCGCCTGCGGGTTCCAGTCCGTGACCGTGCCCTGATCGTCCATCTGGACGAAGGCGTCCAGCGCGGTGTCGATGATGCCGCGCGCAAGCTGTTCGCTTTCGCGCAGCGTCTCCTGCGCCAGCCGGCTCTCGGTCATGTCGCGGCCGACGAAGAAGAAGCGCTTGACCGGGCCGGACCATGTTCCGAGCCATGACAGCCACACCTCCCGCCCGTTCTTGTGAATGCAGCGCGTATCGGAAATCTTCGGGCGCTGCCCGCGCCGCGCCGCGCGCATTTCCTGCTGCGATTTCTCGAGATGGTCGGGATGAATGAAGTCGACCCCGCTGCGGCCGATCATTTCCTCCGGCCGATAGCCCAATATGGTCTCGCAGCTCGGGCTGATCTGAACCAGAAAACCCCTGGAATCCATCACCATGATCAGATCCTGCGAGGTTTCGAAGATGTGGCGAAGCTCTTCGGTCTGCCGCCGCAGCATCTGCCTGGTCTTGTTGGCCTCCGTGATGTCGCGCGCCACCTTCGAGATGCCGATGGTCGCGCCTGAGGGGGACTTGATCGGGGAGATGCTGAGCGAGACTTCGATCCGCTGGCCCCCTTTTCGCAGCCGCTCCGTTTCACTGTGCTCGATGCTTTCGCCCCAGCCGATCCGGCGCAGTCCGTCCTGCAGCTCCGGCAGTCGATCTTCGGGTACAATCAGCGCGATGTTCTGGCCCGCGGCTTCCGCCGCGCTGTATCCGAACAGCCGCTCCGCCGCCGAGTTCCAGCCGGTGACGGTGCCGTCGAGCGAGGTCGTAATGATGGCGTCGTTGGAGGATTCGACCGCCGCGCTGAACAGCCGTTCCCGCTCGGCATGATGATCGCGCGCGGCCACGGTGCGGCGATGCTCCTGAACCTCTTGCTGGAGTGCGGCGGTCTTTGCATTGATTTCCTCGATCGCATGCGCAAACGCGCGCGCGAGCACACCGGTCTCGCCGCTTGCATCGACCGGAATGACGGCCTTGCCTTTGCCGGCCACCCCCTGAACGGCTTCGGTCAGCCGGACGATCGGCCGGGTCAGCGATCTCGCGATCAACAGGGCGAGCACGGCCGCTGACAACACCGCGACCGCTCCGACCAGAAGCGAGGTGTTCCTGATGCTCGCAGCCGGCGCCATGATCACGGCGTTGGGGGTGGTTTCGATGACCGCGATCCATTCGGAACCGGCCAGAACGGCCGGCGCGAACGCGACCCCGTCGGATCGGGCGGCATGGTCCTGTACGATCTCGGCGCTGCCTTGCTTTGCCCCAGCCTGCGCCGCCAGATGCGGGAAGTCGGCTTTCCAGTCGTTGGGTTTGCCGAGCAGCGCGCCGAATTCGCGCGAACGGTCCGGATGAATGAGATAATCGCCGGACCGGTTGACGACATAGATCGTCTCGCCTGGCCACACCGATGACCGGACCCGGTCGAACGCGCGCCGCATGTCGACATTGATCATGAAAATGCCGAACGGCTTGCCGTCGTTCGCGAAGATCGGCGTCGCGACGCGAACCGTCGGCCTGTGCACCTCCTCGATCAGTCCGTTGAAGCGGCCCAGATCGAGCGGCGAGACGTAGATTTGTGTGGGACCGAGCCGGATCGTTTCCTGGAAGTAGGCGCGATCGCCTCTCTTCTGCAAGCCCGCTTCGGGGGCGATCCGAACCGTGCCGTTCGGTCCGTTGCGGTCGACGCGGACCAGCTCGCGGCCATCGTCGTCGAGGCCGATAATCCGGAACATCGCATAGATCGGCTTGGCTTCGAGTTCCGCCGCGAAACGCGATGCGATCCGGTCACGCCAGGTCTTTTCCGAGACGCCGTCGATCGGATCGGTGCCGCCCGCCTTGCGGGCGCGGACCAGTCCTTGTAGCGCCACCGCCGAACGAAAGCCCGCAACATCTCCGGTCGCGCTGGCCGCGTAGTATTCGAGATCGGTCGCGACCTGGCGCGAATGCGTCTCGATGCGGTCGCGGGCTCGCTGCAGGAGCGCCTGTTCCAGGTTGCGATAGCTCAGCCATCCGACCGCGGAAACCGCGATCGCTACCAGCGCAATCATCGCGATGGCAAGCCTGGTTGTGAGCGTCATGTCGGTGGTCGATCGCCCTCCCGCTCCGGCCCGGCAAGCCGCCGGACGAATCGGATGCTATGGCGCATTACGGGGAGGAAGCAACACTGCCGGGAGGGCGCGGCGAGCCGCGCCCTGCGGCTTCCAGGCAACCCGTGACGGCTGCCAGGAGATCGGCCGGCCGGAACGGTTTCTGCAGGCTGGAGATCGCTCCGAGCTTGGTCGCCATGGTCAGGAAGTCAGGGGCGGATTCCGGCTCCGAAGAGATCGGCCGGCCGGAGATGACGATGATCGGAATCTGCGGCCGGTGCTGGCGAACCATCCGCATGGTTTCAAATCCATCCATTCCCGGCATGAAGATGTCGAGAAACAACAGATCGAAATCTCCGGTCTGACACAATGCCAGGCCCTTCCGCCCGTCATCGGCAGTGACCACGCTATGGCCGGCGCGCTCCAGCAACAGGCGGACGGTCATCCGGACCGCTATGTCGTCATCCACGACCAGTATTCTTGCCAAAGTAAAAAGTTCTCCGGGCCCCGCTGGAATCAAATCAACGGCAGGTTGCGAGTTTTGCCGAATCCTTGTGTTGCCGCAACTGCTTCCCCGGTGGGAACGTGCCGGTTGGGCGGTCAAAAAGCCCATACAAACGCCGTTATCCGCATGTTGCCGGGCAGACAAATACGAAGCGGCCTGCGCCAGCGAACGTGATTCGCCCGCGCGAGCGAGCCGCATGCAGCGAGGCCGCAAGGGGCCGCAAGGATCAGTTCAAGGATCAGTTCAAGGATCAGTTGCTGAGATATTCCGGATAGCGCGATCGAATTCGGGCGAGTTCGCTGAGCGTGCCCGACAGATGGGTGCGCAAGTGCTTCTGCGCGTCATCGGGCTGCCCGGTATCGATCGCCTTCACGATCAGCCTGTGATGCCGCACGATATCCTGCGCCTTGCCGGGCGAGGGCAGATGCATCCGGCGCAGCCGATCGATATGCCCGCTGCGGCTGCGCACCAGCGCCCAGATGTCCTGCTTGTCGGCAGCCGCATAGAGTTGGCTGTGGAACTCGTTATCGGCTGCCATGAATTTTTCGAAGTCGCCGGCTTTGGCATATTGCTGCTGGCGGGCAATCGTCGCGTGAAGTTCGGCGACGAGCGTTTCGTCGTGCTGGATCGCAAGCCCGCGCACGATTTCGAGTTCGACCGCCTGCCGCAGGAAATGCGCCTGCTGCGCCAGCCGCACGTCGACCCGGCTGACCACGGTTGCATATTGCGGGAACACGTCGACGAGGCCTTCCTCCTCAAGCCGCATCAGCGCATCGCGGATCGGCGTCGAGCTGACGCCGAACTGGCCGGCCAATGCGGCGCGCGACAGCGGCGATCCCGGCGGCAGTTCCAGCGAAATGATCATGCCGCGGAGGCGCTCGAACACCTGCGGCGCAGCCTGGCGGTCGCGATCGAGCCCGCCTGTGGAACGGGGGGCTGCGCGGCGGGAGACGATTTGCGGGGGAGCCATCGGGCGATCGGCCGTTTCAGAAGGGACTTGCTTCAGATGCACTAATACATTAGTGCATCTCGGCAGCAGCGTCAACGAGACGCCGGAGGAGATGCACAATGAAAAACAGGATGTGGAGCGCCTGCGCGGGCGCCGTTGCGATGCTGATGTTGCTGCCGGACGCGCCGGCATCGGCCCAGCAGAAGTCGGAGATCACGCTGTCGCGGCAGCCGGGCATTTTCTACATGCCCTCCCACATCATGGAAAAGAACAAGCTGATCGAGAAGCACGCCGCTTCCCTCGGCGTTCCCGGCGTGTCAACCAAATGGATCAATCTGAGCGGTGGCGGCGCGCAGACCGATGCCTTGCTTGCCGGCAGCGTCGACATCCTCAACACCGGAACCGGCAATCTGCTGCTGCTGTGGGATCGCACCCGCGGCGGCGTCAAGGGCATCGTCGCCACCTCGGCGCAGCCGATGACGCTGATCAGCCGTGATCCGAATATCAAGTCGATCAAGGATTTCGGCCCGAACGACAAGATCGCGGTGCCCACCGTCAAGGTCTCGACGCAGGCGATCGTGCTGCAGATCGCGGCCGCCGAAGCCTTCGGCGCCGACCAGTGGTCCAAGCTCGACGTCAACACCGTGCAGCTCGGCCATCCCGACGCCTATGTGGCGTTGACCAACGCGCAGCACGAGGTGCGTAATCACTTTTCGATTCCGCCGTTCACGTTCCTCGAACTGAAGAACGTCCCCGGCGCGCATGTGGTGCTGTCGTCGCCCGACGTGATGGGCGGCCCGCTCAGCCAGGCGCAGTTCTTCACCACCACCAAATTCGCCGACGCCAATCCGAAGATCGTGCAGGCGGTGCGCGATGCCACCAAGGAGGCGCAGGACCTGATCCGCAGCGACACCAAGGCTGCGGTCGAGATCTACAAGGAAGTCACCGGCGACAAGACCAGTGTCGACGATCTCCTGGCGTGGCTCAAGGAGCCCGGTATGATGGAATGGAACCTGCAGCCGCAGGGCACCATGAAATTCGCCGCCCATCTGTTCAAGGTCGGCACGCTGAAGACGATGCCCAAGGCCTTCACCGATTACTACCTGCCGGTCGCGCACGACCTGAAGGGTAACTGATCGACATGGCCGCGCTTCTCGACGTCAGTGACGTAACGCTGCGCTACAAGACTTCGAGCGCGGTCGTGACTGCGACCGAGCGGGTCAGCTTCACGGTCGCTCGTTCCGATCGCTTCGTGCTGCTCGGCCCCTCCGGTTGCGGCAAGTCGACGCTGTTGAAGGCGGTCGGCGGCTATATGACGCCGAGCGAAGGCAAGATGCGGATCTCGGGCCGGGAAATATCGGAGCCGGGCGCCGACCGCATGATGATCTTCCAGGAGTTCGACCAGCTGCTGCCGTGGAAGACGGTGCTGGAAAACGTGATGTTTCCGCTGTTGATGACGCGCCGCCTGCCGCGCAAGGACGCGGAGATGCGGGCGCGGGCCTATATCGAGAAGGTCAGCCTCACCCGCGTCGTCGATTCCTATCCGCACACGCTGTCGGGCGGTATGAAGCAGCGCGTGGCGATCGCGCGCGGCATGGCGATGGAGCCGGATATTCTCCTGATGGATGAGCCGTTCGCCGCCCTCGACGCGCTGACGCGGCGCACCTGCCAGGACGAGCTGCTGCAGCTCTGGGCGGAAACAAAATTCACCGTTCTGTTCGTCACCCATTCGATCGCCGAGGCGATCAAGATCGGCAACCGCATCCTGCTGCTGTCGCCGCATCCCGGCCGGGTCAAGGCCGAGGTCGTCGACGTCGACCAGGTCTCCAGCGAGGACGGCAGCGCCGCTCGGCTGGAAAAGCAGATCCACGATCTCTTGTTCGCCGACGCCGTGACGGCACACTAGGGGAGCGCATCATGGGTGAAGCAAGGATCCTGCTGCGCGATGCCGCTGACCTGACCGCGACCGTGCCGGCCGAAGTCGAACGCAAGCTCAGCGTGCTGGAACTGCTGTGGAACGACGGCTTCGTCCGAAAGACGGTCATCATTCTCTTTCTCGCCACGGCGTGGGAGGTCTACGGCACCATCCTCGACAATCCGCTGCTGTTTCCGACCTTCCACGATACGATTCTGACGATGTTTGACAAGGTGCGCGACGGAACCATTCCGATGCGCGCCTGGGCGTCGTTAAAAGTGCTGTTCATGGGCTACGCCGCCGGCATCATCCTCGCGGCTATCTTCACCATTCTCGCGATCTCGACCCGGATCGGTACCGACTTCCTTGAAACCATCACGGCGATGTTCAATCCCTTGCCGGCGATTGCGCTGCTGCCGCTGGCGCTGATCTGGTTTGGCCTCGGCAATGGCAGCCTCGTCTTCGTGTTGATCCATTCGGTGCTGTGGCCGGTTGCGCTCAACACCCATTCCGGCTTCAAGAGCGTATCGAATACGCTGCGCATGGTCGGCCGCAATTACGGCCTGCGCGGCCTGCCTTACGTCGCGCGCATTCTCATCCCTGCCGCCTTCGGCTCGATCCTGACCGGCCTGAAGATCGGCTGGGCGTTCGCCTGGCGCACGCTGATCGCGGCCGAACTCGTGTTCGGCGTGTCGTCGGGGCAGGGCGGTTTAGGGTGGTTCATCTTCGAAAACCGCAATCTTCTGGATATACCCGCGGTGTTCGCCGGCCTGTTGACGGTGATCGTGATTGGCCTGATCGTGGAAAACCTGATCTTCCGGACGATCGAGCGCAACACCGTTCAGAAATGGGGCACCCAGTCATGACCAAAAACAAGAACCCCGCCGACCTCCGCAGCGCGCGCTGGTTCGCGCCCGACGATCTCCGCGCCTTCGGCCACAGGTCGCGCGCGATGCAGATGGGCTACGCGCCCGAAGAGTGGAAGGGCCGGCCGGTGATCGCGATCCTCAACACCTGGTCGGACGCGCAGCCCTGCCACATGCACTTCAAGAGCCGCGTCGACGACGTCAAGCGCGGCATCCTGATGGCGGGCGGTTTCCCGATGGAACTGCCGGCGCTGTCGCTGTCGGAATCGTTTTTGAAGCCGACCACCATGCTTTACCGCAACATGCTGGCGATGGACGCCGAGGAATTGCTGCGCGGCCACCCCGTCGACGGCGTCGTGCTGATGGGCGGCTGCGACAAGACCACGCCGGGCCTGCTGTTAGGGGCCACCAGCATGAACCTGCCGACGATCTATCTTCCCGCCGGGCCGATGCTGCGCGGCAACTGGAAGGGCAAGACGCTGGGTTCGGGCTCAGACGCCTGGAAATACTGGGACGAGCGGCGCGCCGGAAAAATCTCCGACAAGGACTGGGTCGATGTCGAGGCCGGCATCGCCCGCAGCTACGGCACCTGCATGACCATGGGCACCGCGTCCACCATGACGGCGATTGCGGAATCGATCGGCATGACCTTGCCGGGCGCGTCTTCCATTCCCGCCGCCGACGCCGGCCACATCCGCATGGCCTCGGAATGCGGCCGCCGCATTGTCGAGATGGTGTGGGAGGATCTGACGCCGAACAAGATCCAGACCCGAAAAGCCTTCGAGAACGCGATCACGGTGGCGATGGCGATGGGCTGCTCGACCAACGCGATCATCCATCTGATCGCGCAGGCCCGCCGCGCCGGCCAGGACATCGGGCTCGACGATTTCGAAAAGGCCAGCCGCAAGGTGCCCGTCATCGCCAATGTGCGGCCGAGCGGCGATAAATATCTGATGGAAGACTTTTTCTATGCCGGCGGCCTGCCGGGCCTGATGAGCCGTATCAGGGAGCATCTGCATCTCGACGTCATGACGGTGACCGGCCAGACGCTCGGCGAAAATATCGCGCGCGCCGAAGTCTATAATGACGACGTCATCCGCACGGTCAAGGATCCGATCTATGCCGAGGGCGCGCTCGCCGTGCTCAAGGGTAACCTTGCGCCCGACGGCTGCGTGATCAAGCCGAGCGCCTGTGAGCCGCGCTTCCTCAAGCACACCGGGCCGGCGCTGGTGTTCGACGATTACCCCTCGATGAAGAAGGCGATCGACGATCCGAATTTGGATGTTACCGCCGATCATGTGTTGATCCTGCGCAATGCCGGGCCGCAGGGCGGGCCTGGCATGCCGGAATGGGGCATGCTGCCGATCCCGACAAAGCTGGTGAAGCAGGGCGTGCGCGACATGGTGCGGCTGTCGGACGCGCGCATGAGCGGCACCAGCTACGGCGCCTGCATCCTCCACGTCTCGCCGGAGTCTTACATCGGCGGGCCGTTGGCCTTGGTGCGCAATGGCGACAAGATCACGTTGGACGTCAACGCCCGCACCATCAACCTCGATGTGCCGGAGGCTGAGCTCGCAAAGCGCCGCGCCGCATGGAAAGCGCCGGAGCCGCGCTACGAGCGCGGCTATGGCTGGATGTTCACCCGCCACATCAAGCAGGCCAATGAAGGCTGCGACTTCGATTTTCTGGAGACTGGTTTTGGGGCGCCGGTGGAGGAGCCGTCGATTTACTAGCTGGAATACACCACTGCGAGCGAAGCGAAGCAATCCATCTCACGGCACAAAGAAAGAATGAATTGCTTCGTCGCTTCGTTCCCTTGCGCAAACGCTTCGCGTTTGTCGCAGGCAATGGCGTTCGAAGAGCCGATACCAAACAAAAAGCATCACAGGGAGAACAACCAATGACCATGTCTCGACGTAATCTGCTCGCAGGGGCCGGCGCCGCTGCTGCTTCCACGCTTCTCGCGCGCAGCGCGGCTGCGCAATCGTTTCCGTTCACGCCGAACCAGCGCTATCCCGATCCGGCCGTGCAGATCCTCGATTCCAGCTTCGCGAAATACCGGATCTATTCCTCCACGGTCGAGCAGGTCGCGACCGGCATGCGCTGGGCCGAGGGGCCGGCCTACTTCCCCGAAGGCGGCTATCTGCTGTTCTCCGACATCCCCAACAACCGCATCATGAAGTTCGACGAGAAGACCAACCAGACCAGCGTCTTCCGCGCCAACGCCAACTATGCCAACGGCAACGCGCGCGACCGCCAGGGCCGGCTCGTCACCTGCGAGCATTCGGTCACCCGCCGCGTCACCCGCACCGAGAAGGACGGCAAGATCACGGTGCTGGCGGATAAATTCGAGGGCAAGCGGCTGAACGCGCCGAACGACATTGTCGTGAAGTCCGACGACACGATCTGGTTCACCGATCCGCTGTTCGGCATCAATGGCGAGTGGGAGGGCAAGAAGGAAAAGCCCGAGCAGGCCACCACCAACGTCTATCGCCTGACCAAGGACGGTAAGCTCAGCGCCGTCATTACCGACATCGTCAATCCCAATGGGCTCGCCTTCTCGCCCGACGAGAAGAAGCTCTATGTGGTGGAATGGAAGGGCACGCCGAATCGCAGCATCTGGAGCTTTGACGTCAATGCCGACGGCACGGTGGGCGGCAAGACCAAGCTGATCGACGCCGCGGATCAGGGGGCGCTCGACGGTTTCCGGGTCGATCGCGACGGCAATCTGTGGTGCGGCTGGGGCTCCAACGGCGCGCTGCAACCCGAACCGACCGACGTCGGCGGCCGAAAAGTGTTCCAGCTCAAGGGCAAGCCGGAGGACCTCGACGGCGTGATGGTGTTCAGCCCCGCCGGCAAGCCGCTGGCGCACATCCGCTTGCCGGAACGCTGCGCCAATCTCACCTTCGGCGGCCCGAAGAACAACCGCCTCTACATGACGAGCTGCCACTCGGTCTACGCGCTTTACGTGGAGTCGCATGGGGCGGTGTGAGTCACCCGTCGTTCCGGGGCGATGCGAAGCATCGAACTATGGTGCGCAATTGCGCACCTGAGAACCTCGAGATTCCGGATTCGCTCGCTGGCGCGAGCGCTCCGGAATGACGACCAAGAAAGCGAGAATGAAATGACAAAACTAAGCGACGCCACCCGCAACAAGCTGAGGACGGTCTCCACCGCTACCGTCGCCACCGCGCTGTTCAAGCGCGGCTTTCGTATCCAGATGATCCAGGATGTGCATCCGCTCGGTCCCGATCAGCCGGTGCTGGTCGGCGAGGCCTTTACGCTGCGCTACATGCCGGCGCGGGAGGATCTCAATAAGATCGACGTGTTCCGTGATCGCGGCCACCCGCAGCGCAAGGCGATCGAGGATTGTCCTGTTGGCGCGGTGCTGGTCATGGACAGCCGCAAGGATGCCCGTGCCGCCTCCGCCGGCGCCATCCTGGTGACGCGGCTGATGCAGCGCGGCTGCGCCGGCGTGATCACCGATGGCGGCTTTCGCGATTCCGCGGAAATCGCGGCTCTCGGCTTCCCCGCCTACCACCATCGCCCGAGTGCGCCGACCAATTTGACGCTGCATCAGGCGATCGAGATCAACGTCCCGATCGGCTGCGGCGACGCGCCGGTATTCCCCGGCGACGTCATCCTCGGCGATCGCGACGGCGTCATCGTGATCCCGGCGCATCTGGCGGATGAGATAGCGGACGAGGCGGTCGAGATGACTTCGTTCGAGGATTTTGTTACGGAGGAAGTGCGCAAGGGCCGCTCGATCCTGGGCCTCTATCCCGCAACCGACGAGCAGACGCTGAAGGATTTTGCTGCTTGGCGCAGGGCCAACGGACGATAGTCTTCTATTCCCGGACGCGCGATCCAGAAACGACGTAACAGTGGAGGAACCACCCATGCTGATGTTCAACAATTTGATCGACGGCGAATGGTTGTCCGATGGCGCTCGCGCGCCGAACGTCAATCCATCCGATACCAAGGACATCGTTGGCGAAGCCGTGCGCGGCACGCGTGGGCAAGCCGAGGCTGCGATTGCAGCTGCCAAAGCGGCGTTTCCGGCATGGTCGCGATCGACGCCGCAAGCGCGCTACGACATCCTTAAAAAGGCGTCGGACGAAATCTTGGCCCGCAAGGACGAACTGGGCCGGCTGTTGTCGCGCGAGGAAGGCAAGACGCTGCCGGAAGGCGTCGGCGAAGTCGCGCGCGCCGGCCAGATCTTTGCGTTCTTTGCCGGCGAATGCCTGCGGATGGCCGGTGAGAAACTCGCTTCCGTGCGCCCCGGCATCGACATCGAGATTACACGCGAAGCGCTGGGCGTTGTCGGCCTGATCACGCCGTGGAATTTCCCGATCGCCATTCCGGCCTGGAAGATCGCCCCGGCTTTGGCCTATGGCAATACCGTGGTGATCAAGCCTGCTGATCTTGTTCCGGGCTCGACCTGGGCGCTGGTCGATATCCTGCATCGCGCCGGCATCCCGAAGGGCGTGCTCAACCTTGTGATCGGGCGCGGCTCGGAAGTCGGCGCGGTCCTGCTTGAGCATCCCGATGTTGCCGCGATCAGCTTCACCGGCTCGGTGGCCACCGGCCAGAAGGTCGCTGCGGCCTGCATCGCCTCGCGGCCGATGAAGAAGTTTCAGCTCGAAATGGGCGGCAAGAATCCGCTGGTCGTGCTCGACGACGCGGATCTGAAGGTCGCCGTCGAATGCGCCGCCAACAGCGCGTTCTTTTCTACCGGCCAGCGCTGCACCGCTGCCTCGCGGCTGATCGTCACCGCCGGCATTCACGACAAATTCGTTGAGGCCCTAACCGAGCGGATGCGCGGCCTGAAGGTCGATGACGCGGTGAAGGCCGGTACCGATATCGGCCCCGTCGTCGATCAGAGCCAGCTCGATCAGGATCTCAAATATATCAGTATCGGCAAGGACGAAGGCGCCAAGCTCGCCTTCGGCGGCGAGCGCCTCAACCGCGAGGCGCCCGGCTTCTACCTGCAGCCGGCGTTGTTCACCGATGTGAGCAACAACATGCGGATCGCGCGCGAGGAGATCTTTGGGCCGGTGGCCGCGGTCATCCGGGTCAAGGATTATGCCGAAGCGCTGGCGACCGCGAACGACACCGATTTCGGCCTGTCATCCGGCATCTGCACCACCAGCCTGAAATACGCCAGCGACTACAAGCGCAATTCCGAAGCCGGCATGGTGATGGTCAATCTACCGATCGCCGGCGTCGATTACCACGTTCCGTTCGGTGGCCGAAAAGGCTCCAGCTTCGGCGCCCGCGAGCAGGGCCGCTACGCCGCCGAATTTTATACGACGGTGAAGACAGCCTACACGATGCCATGAGGGCCTTCACCTCACCCGGCGCATAGCGCCGGGTGAGAGGCTGATTCATGTATCGTCGCTATGCGACCTTTAAGAGCGGGCGGCTCGGTTGTTGTTGTCCGGGGGTTGATTGCGCATGCTCATCTGCAAATCGTCTACGTTTGTAGATCGTATCCAGATTAATCCTCAGTGCATTGGAATCAATTTAGACCTCCGCCTTCTCCGCCAATCCCACCGCCCAGAGCGCGAACGCATAGGCAATCGCGACTTCATCGAGCCGGTTGAACCGCCCCGACGCGCCGCCGTGGCCCGCGCCCATGTTGGTGCGCAGCAGCACCGGGCCGCCGCCACGCATGGTCGCGCGCAGGCGCGCGATCCATTTTGCGGGCTCCCAATAGGTAACGCGCGGATCGGTCAGCCCGCCCATCGCCAGGATCGCCGGATACTCCTTGGCGGCAAGGTTGTCGTACGGCGAGTACGACAAAATGGTGCGAAAGTCCTTTTCGCTTTCGATCGGGTTGCCCCATTCCGGCCATTCCGGCGGCGTCAGCGGCAGCGTGTCGTCGAGCATCGTATTCAAGACGTCGACGAACGGCACCTCGGCGACGATGCCCGCGAACAATTCGCCTGATCGGTTGGCGACTGCGCCCATCAGCATGCCGCCGGCGCTGCCGCCGTGGCCGACGATGCGCTTTGCGCTGGTGTACTTTGCCGCGATCAGCGCGCGCCCGGCCGCGGCGAAATCCTCGAACGTGTTCGTCTTCTTCTCGCGCTTGCCGTCGAGATACCAGCCCCAGCCTTTATCCGCGCCGCCGCGGATATGCGCGATCGCATAAACAAAACCGCGATCGACCAGCGACAGCCGGTTGGCGGCGAACGACGCCGGCATCGCCATGCCGTAGGAGCCGTAGCCGTAGAGCAACAGCGGCGCTTTGCCGTCGCGCACCAGGTCCTTGCGGTGCAGGATCGAGACCGGCACTGACGCGCCGTCATGCGACGTCGCCATGATGCGCGTGGTAACGTAGTCGGCCGGGTTATGGCCGGACGGAATCTCCTGCCGCTTGCGCAGCACCCGCGCGCGCGTCGCCATGTCGTAATCATAGACTTCCGCCGGTGTCGTCATCGACGAATAGGAGAACCGCAAATTCGTGGTCTCGAATTCGTAGCCGCCCATGGTGTCGAGCGAGTAGGCGGCTTCGTCGAAGGCGATGGCGTGCTCTTCGCCCGTCTTGAGGTCACGGATGATGATCGCAGGCAGCGCGTTGGCGCGCTCCAGCCGCACCATATGGCCAGCATAGAGTTCGACGTCCAACACATAGACGCCCTCGCGATATGGAATCAGATCGCGCCAGTTGGCGCGTTCGGGCGCGGCGAGGGGGGCGGTGACGACCTTGAAGTCGATCGCGTCGTCGGCGTTGGTGAGAATGAACAGTTGATCGCCGCGGTCGGCGATCGAATATTGCACGCCTTCCTCGCGCGCCGCGACCAGCCGCGGCGGCGCCTCGGGATGTTCGAGGTCGATCAGCCGTTGCTCCGAGGTCTCATGGTCGCCGCCGGCGATGACGCAGAAGCGGCCGGAGGAACTCTCATGCAAATGGGTGAACCAGCCGGAATCCTGTTCCTCGTAGACCAGCGTGTCGTCTGCCTGTTGGGTACCGAGCTTATGGCGCCAGACCTGCATCGGGCGATGGTTGTCGTCGAGCTTGACGTAGAAGAAGCTGTTGCAGTCTTTACTCCAGACGATGCCGCCATCGGTCTCTTCGACGAGATCGTCGCGATCCGTCCCGGTGTTCCAGTCGCGCACGCGGATCGAGAAATATTCGGAGCCCTTGGTGTCGGCGCTCCACGCCTGCAATTCATGGTCAGGCGAATGCCGCGCGCTGCCGAACTTGAAATATTCATGGTTCGCGGCCAGCGCGTCGCCGTCGAGCACGATTCTTATGTCGCCGCCATCGCGCGGCGTGCGGCCGAACATTTCATGCTGCCCGCCCTCGCGGAATTTCCGCAAATAGGCAAACGGACCGTCCGGCGCGGGGACGCTGGAATCGTCTTCCTTGATCCGCCCGCGCATTTCCGCAACCAGCTTTTTCTGCAAGGGCGCGGTGTGGCCGAGCAGGCTTTCGGTGTAGTCGTTCTCCGCTTCCAGATATTTCCGGATATCCGGGTCCAGGATCGAGGGATCGCGCAGCACCTCCTGCCATCTGGCGTCTTTCAGCCACGCGTAATCGTCCGTCACCGTGATGCCGTGCGTGGTGAAGGAATGCGGACGGCGCGGCGCCGATGGGGCGGGCAGAGAAGTCTTCCTGGCTAAGGGTTCAGTCACTCAATCCTCGTTCAGTTCCTGGGCGAGATGGCCGCGGGTCGATTCCGCGGGTCGATTCAATGTACGGGCTTGCACCACCTCTCCCCGTGAAGGACGGGGAGAGGGAGAGGAGCCCCCTCTATATCGGTTCGAATGCGCCGATTGCCAGATCGGCGCGGGTTGTGACATCTGCATTGTATGGTTAGGCTTTTCGGCACCACCGGGAAAGGCCTGATGCTCTTCAACTCGCATTCCCTTATCTTCCTGTTCCTGCCGGTCGTCCTGCTCGGCTATTTCGCGCTCGGCCGCCGCAGCAATCTGGCCCCGGTGGTCTGGCTGGCGCTGGCCTCGCTGGTGTTTTATGCCTTCGGCGGTTGGCAGTTCGTCCCGCTGCTGCTTGTTTCGATCGCCTTCAATTACGGCGTCGGCTATCTCCTGATCTCGCGCAAGCTCGGCCCCGGTGTACGGTTTGCCGCGCTCGCCATCGGTGTCGCCGGCGATCTCGTGGTGCTCGGCATCTTCAAATATGCGGGATTTTTCGCCGCCAATCTCAACGCGCTGTTTTCTACCGGCTTCGTCGTCAACATCGTGCTGCCGGTCGGCATCTCCTTCTACACCTTCACCCAGATCGCGTTTCTGGTCGATGCCTATCGGGGGAACGTCGCGCGCTACGCGCTGCCGCATTACGCGCTGTTCGTTGCATACTTCCCGCATCTGATCGCGGGGCCGATCCTGCACCACCGGGATATGATCCCGCAGTTCGAGCGCGCGGAAACAAAACGCCCCGATCCGCATCTGATCCTGTGCGGCCTCATCATCTTCGCGATCGGCCTGTTCAAGAAGACCTGCCTGGCCGACGGCATTCAGCCGCTGGTGTCACAGGCGTTCGGTCCCAATGCGCCGACCTTCGATCAAGCCTGGATCGGCGTCTTGGCTTACACGTTCCAGCTCTATTTCGATTTCTCCGGCTATTCCGACATGGCGATCGGCCTATCGCTGATGTTCGGCATCTTCCTGCCGCTGAATTTCAACTCGCCCTACAAGGCTGTCTCGATCATCGACTTCTGGCGGCGCTGGCACATGACGCTGTCGCAGTTCCTGCGCGACTATCTCTACATCCCGCTCGGCGGCAACCGCCATGGCCGCGTCCTGCGCTATGTCAATCTCATGATCACCATGCTGCTCGGCGGCCTCTGGCATGGCGCGGCCTGGACCTTCGTGGCCTGGGGCGCGCTGCACGGCGTCTATCTCTGCATCAATCACGCATGGACCAACTACGGGCCCAAGGCGCCGCCGCGTTTCGCCCTTCTTGCCGATATCGCGGGAGCGGCCCTGACATTTTTGGCCGTCGTCATCGCCTGGGTCTTCTTCCGCGCCCCGGACATCGCGACTGCGCTCGCGGTGCTGTCGAAAATGGCCGATCCCTCCAATATCGCCTTTGGCCGCGTTGAAATCGTTTATGCGCTGTTCGTCGCAATCTACGCCGCGCTGGCCTGGTTCGCGCCGAATACGCAGGAGATCATGGGCTACGACCACAAGAACCGGGTCGTCGGCGAAGGGCTTCGCGCGCAGCGGATGCGCCCGCTGTTTCTCTATGCCACCGCGGCTGTGCTGGCGTTCGGGATTCTTGGAATTCAGCAGCACAGCGAATTCATCTATTTCAGGTTCTGATGAGCGTATCGGCAAAAAACTTGAGGCGGTTTCTGTGCGCGACGGCGACCATCATCCTGATGGTGGCAGCGCTGAACTTCGTCGTCGATCCCCTGCAGCTGTTCCGGCCCGCGCGGTGGTTTCCGGCGATGTATTCGGTCGACAGCCGCATGCAGGATGCCGGCCTGATCCGCAGCCAACAATTCGATACCGTCTTAATGGGCACCTCGCTCGCGATTCACTTCCGCCAGAGCGATATCGACAGGGCGCTGGGCGTCCGCTCGCTGAAGCTCGCGATGACCGGTTCGAATTCCCGCGAGCAAGGTTTTGTGCTGGCGGCCGCGATGGAGCGCCGCCCGAAGCGGGTCGTCTGGCAGATGGACGACTGGATCTTTCGCGACGCGCCGAAGATCGATTTCGACGTCCACATTCCGGCCGATCTCTACCGCCGCAACGCCAAGGGCGTCGCCGGCTATCTGTTCAGTGGCGCGATGGCGCGCGAGTCGCTGTGGATTCTGGCGCGCGCGATCCCGCTGTCCGAACCGATCGTCGCGCGGTTGACCAACGGTGTCATGTTCAAATTTTCGATTTCGGGGATCGACGACATCAATGCCCTGCGCCCTGATTTCGACGTGGCGGGGTTCTACAATGCGAAAAGTGCCGCCGCGGCCTTCAGGCGTCTCACCGATCCTGCGCGCAGCGGTTCCATCGCGGAAGGCTACATCTACGACGCGATGGTCCGGAATTTCGAGCGCGATGCGGTCGCGTTGATCGAAAACAACCCGCACGTCACCTTCGATATCTACTTCGCGCCCTATTCGATCCTGCATTTCGTGGCGATGCGCAACGCCTCGCCGGCGACGCTTACGATCGCCTACGACTTCACGGCCTACGCCTTCCCGCGATTGCTGCAGTTCCCCAATGTGCGACTGCATGATTTCCGCGACGTGAAGGAGATCACCCACGACCTCGGCAATTACGGCGACGTGATCCACCACTCGCCGGCGATCGATCTGACGATTTTGGCGTGGCTGGCGGAACGGAAATACGTCGTTGACCGCACGAAGCCGCTGGCCTCGCTGGATCGACTAAAGGCGCAGGTCGAAGCGTATAAGCTGGAGCGTTAGCTAACCGTCGTCGTCCCTGCGAACGCAGGGATCCATACGCCGCGGCCGGTGTAATGGGCAGGAGCGGTGCCGGCTCTGCTTCCGCAATTCACAGCAGTAGTCTGCTAACGCAGAGCGTCCACGACCGCGCTTCATTGAGGGGTCACGCGGTATGGGTCCCTGCGTTCGCAGGGACGACATATCGATAGAGCCAGTCCTAACTATTCCGCAGCCTCGCCGCGGCGCCGCCGCCGAATACCGGGATCCGGTTCACCGCGAGCACCACGGCAAAGGTGATCACCAGCATCGCGATGCCGAGCACCGAAATCGCGGCGAGGTCGCCGCTTTCGTTGAGGTCGTAGATCAGGACCGACAGCACCTTGGTCTGCGAGGTGAACAGCACGATCGCCGCGGACAGTTCGCGCATCACGCCGATGAAGATGAAGCACCAGGTCGCGATCACGCCGGTGCGCAGCAAGGGCGCGGTGATCTGGCGCAGCGATTGCAGCCGCGTCGCGCCGAGGATGCGGCTGGCATCTTCCAGCTCGGGGTGAATGGTCGCAAACGCCGCCTGCAATTGCTGATAGGCCGACGGCAAATTGATGGTGAGGAACGCCAGCAGCAGGATCCACAGCGTGCCGTAGAGCACGAAGGGCGGCCGCGTGTAGCTCAGGAACAGCCCGACGCCGAGCACGATGCCGGGTACCGCCACCGGCGCGGTGGCGAGAAAGCCGAGTATGCGGTGGCTCGCGATTACGCGCCGCGTCGTGACATAGGCGACGACCAGCGCGAGGATGGTGCCGATGGTCGCCGTCGAGGCGCCCAGGATCACCGTGTTCTTCAGCGCGAGCTGGGTCGACGACAACTCGGTGAACACGAAAACGATGTTGTGCAGGGTCGCCGTCGACGGCGTCACCAGCGTGGTCGCGTTCGGCGAGAACGCCGCATTGAGCAGCGCGAAATAGGGCAGGAACACCGGATTGAGCAGCACGACGAGGCAGAACGCCAGCGCCGCCCAGCGCCATCCCTTCATCTCGACCTGACGCGGCGCGCCGTATTTGCCGCCGACCACCGAGAAGCCGCGGCGGCCGAGCAGGAATTTTTGGCCCTGCAACAGCAATATTGTCAGCAACAGCAGCGGCACGGCGGCGGCTGCGGCCAATTCCAGTTTTGGCGGATACTGGAACAGGCTCCAGATTTTCGTCGTCATGGTGTGGAAGCCGGCCGGCAGCGCCAGGATCGCGGGCGATCCGAACAGCGTCATGGCCTGCAGGAACGCAATCAATGCGCCGGCGACCAATGCCGGGAGCGCGAGCGGTATCGTGACGCGCCGCGCCGTGGTCCAGGCCTTGCCGCCGAGAATGGCGGACGCGTCTTCCAGCTCGCCCGGCATGTTGTCGAGCGCGTTGGCGACCAGCACGAAGACGAACGGAAAAGTGTAGCAGGAGATCACGAAGATCAGCCCGGTCAGCGAATAGATGTCGAACAGGGGATCTTCGGCGCCGGTGAGATAGCGGTAAAGCTGGTTCAACAGGCCGCTATTGGGCGCCGCCAGCAATTCCCAGGCGACCGCGCCGAGAAACGGCGGTGTCACGAACGAAGCCGTCACCAGCGCGCGGATGGTCTGCCGCCCCGGCATGTCGGTGCGCGACACCAGCCAGCCGATCGGAGCGGCGACAAGGCAGCAGATCACCGCCGAGGTGGTGGCGATGATCGCGGTCGTCAGCAGCGGATCGAGAAAGGCGGGGTCGGTGAACAGCGTGACGAAATTCTGCAGCGTCGGATGCCGTGCCTTGTCCGTGAACGCGAACACCGCCAGCCACGACATCGGCAGCACGATCAGCACGATCATGAAGGCGGCGAACAGCCACAGGATGGGGCGGGTCCAGTCGATGCGGGATTTTGGCGTGTCGGTGGCGGTGATGGTGGTCATGCGAAAACTTTCTCACCGTCATTCCGGGGCATCGCGCAGCGATGAGCTTTGATGTGCAATTGCACATCAGGGAATCCATTTCTCCGGCTGGCATGGATTCCGGGTTCGCGACTTCGTCGCGCCCCGGAATGACGGCAAAGGCTGGGGCTGCCCATCCTCAAACCCTGAACAGCCGCGCATAGCGCGTCTTGATCTCTTCGGTCATCTTTTCGACGCCTTCGGCATCTTCCTTCATCAGCTTGATGTCCGAAATCTTCCGCCGTCCCGGCTTCGATTGCACCTGCGCGTGAACCGAATACTGCGCGGTGAAGTCGATGAAGAATTGCTGGGTCTGACGCGTATGCAGCCAGGCCTGGAACAGTTTTGCGGCGTTGGGGTGCTGCGCGGTCTTGAAGATGCCGGTCGGCCCCGAAATCGTCGGCGTACCCTCGACAGGGTAGACCGGCTCGACCGGCTGGCCGGCTTCCTTCAAGAGCACGATGCCGTATTCGTTGCCGTCGGCCATAACGGCGCGCTCACCGAGCGACAGCTTCTTTGGCGGATCGGTTGACGACTGCACCTGCATCACGCGCTGCTTTGAAAGTTTCTCCATGTATTCCCAGCCGAGCTCGCGCACCATCTGGAACGTCGCGGTCATGATGGTGCCGCTATAGGCGGGGTGTCCCTTGACCATCTTGCCCGCCCATTTGGGATCGAGCAGGTCGGCAAAGCTCTTCGGCGCATCCTCCGGCTTGACGAGGTTGGTGTTGTAGGCGATCGACGACAGCCAGACGCGCGAGGTCACGAACATGCCGTCGGGGTCGCGATAGCTTTCGGGGAAATGCTTGGCGACGTCCTCGGGGACAAACGGCATCAGCCAGCCGTTCTTCTTCCAGACGATGAAGTGCGAGGCGTCGGAGGAGTTGACGATATCGGCGGCGCGAATGTTGCTCGCAAATTCCTGGTCGATCCGCTGGAACAATCGCTCCGAACCGGAGCGTTCGATCTGCACGGTGACGCCGGGATAGGCGGTCTCGAACGCCTTGCCGAGTTTTTCGCCGACCGGCAGGTCCATCGACGAATACAGGATCAGTTTGCCTTCCTTCTTCGCCGCCTCGACCAGTGCCGGCGTGATCGCGACCGGCTCCGGCGCCTGGGCGCGAACGGGGGAGGCGAATAGGGCGCCAGTGGCAAGCGTGGCCGCGCCTTGCAGGATGTCGCGTCTCGAAAGTCTTCGTCTCTCCATCGCGTCCTCCTGTGCTTTTCTTCTTTAACGGCTCAGCGCCCGGCAGCGCTCGGGCGGCAGCGTCAGCCAGACCTCGCCGCCCTTTTGCACGCTGGTTTCGGTCGGCGTGGTGGCGCGCAAACTGGTGCCGTCGGCCACCTCGACCATGTAGTCGCGCGCGGCGCCGAGATAGACCTGCCGCGTCACGATGGCCTTGATTGCGTTCCCGGGCGAAGCCGGCGGCTGCGTCGAAAGCCCGATATCATGCTGGCGGATCGCGACCACGGCGTCCTGGCCCGATGTGAGCGGCGCGCCGACCACCTTCAACGTCGCGCCGGCAAAGGCGACATGGCTGACATCAAGCGCGGTGCCCTTGATGACGTTGCTGGCGCCGATGAAGCGCGCGACGAATTCGGACTCGGGGCGGGCATAGATGTCCTCGGGCGTGCCGAGCTGGTCGATCCGCCCGCTATTCATGACCGCGATCAGGTCCGCCGTGGTCATGGCCTCGGATTGGTCGTGGGTGACATAGACGGTGGTGTAGCGATATTCGTCATGCAGCCTTCGGATTTCGAACCGCATCTCCTCGCGCAGATTCGCATCGAGGTTGGAGAGCGGCTCGTCGAGCAGCAGCGTTTCCGGTTCGACGATCAGCGCGCGCGCCAGCGCCACCCGCTGCTGCTGCCCGCCGGAGAGTTCGCCGGGATAGCGCTGCGCCAGCGCCTCGAGCTTGGTGGTGGCGAGAATGGCGGCCAGTTTCCTCGCGATGGTGTCGCGGTCGAGTTTGCGCAGACGCAGGCCGTAGACGATATTTTCCGTCACCGTCATGTGGGGCCACAGCGCGTAGCTCTGGAAGATCATCGACATGCTGCGCTGCTCGGGCGGCAGCGTGCGGGCCTTCGACGACACCAGCCGGTCGCCGACATGGATCTCGCCGTCGGAAGGTTCGAGGAAGCCTGCGATCAGCCGCAGTGTCGTGGTCTTGCCGCAGCCGGACGGGCCGAGCAGGCAGACCAGTTGTCCATGATCGATTTTCAATGAGACGTTATCGACCACCGCAAGCGAGCCAAATCGCTTGGTCAGGCCGCGCAAATCCACCGACGCCAATCGCCTCACTCCCACTCTTGTTCGTGCACGGATCAGCGCCCGGCTTGGTATGCCAGTATACGGACAAAAACGGGTTGGGAAAGGGAGTTGAGTTAGAAACGATGTGGTCCGCGCGCTGATGCGCAATGGCGCCGGCGCAGGATTTCACATTGTGAGAGACGCAGGCCGTAGGATGGGTGGAGCGAAGCGATACCCATCAGCTCCGCTAAGCCATCGGTCGGCGCCGTCCCTGCGAACGCAGGGACCCATACGCCGCGGCCGATGTGAAGGGCAAGCGGGGAGACGGTTCCGATTCAGCAATCCGCAGCGGGTGTTGGAAAACGCAGAGCGGTAGCCACGTCGCTTCATCGATAGATCACGCGGTATGGGTCCCTGCGTTCGCAGGGACGACAAGTTAGGCTCGCGATAGGCATGCTTACGCCCCGACGTTCTCGCCGAGATATTCGATCGCGGCCTCGGTTCCGCCCTTGCCATGGGGAACATTGAGCGCATTGAGGCCGACCTCGATGACGCCGAGCGTGCCCAGAATCATCGGCGCATTCACATGGCCCATATGGGCGATGCGGAACGCCTGGCCGGAGAGGTCGCCGATCCCGGTGCCCAGCACCACGCCGCATTTTTCCTTGCAGTAGCGCTGCAGCGCGGCCGGATCAAAGCCGTTCATCGTCACCGTCGTCACCGTGTTGGAGCGCTCATTGGCCTCCGCGATGTTGAAGCCGATCACCTGACCCTCGCTCCAGACGGCGACCGCGCGGCGCACGGCTTCGGCGAGCAGGCGGTGGCGCAGATAAGCGTTCTCCAGCCCTTCCGCGTGGAGCATGTCGATCGCCTTGCGCAGCGCGAACAGCAAATGCACCGGCGCGGTGCCGGCATATTTGCGGTAGTGCTCAGCTCCTTCGCGCTCGGTCCAGTCCCAATAGGGCGTGCGCAGATTGGCCTTCCTGTGCACTTCGCGGGCGCGGTCGTTGGCGGCGACGAAGCCGAGGCCGGGCGGTGTCATCAGGCCCTTCTGCGAGCCGGACATCGCGACATCGATGCCCCATTTGTCCATCTCGAACGGCATGCAGCCGAGCGAGGCCACAGTGTCGACCATGAACAGCGCCGGATGGCCGGTCGACTTGATCGCCTTGCCGATGGCTTCGATGTCGTTATAGGCGCCCGACGCCGTATCGACCTGCACCGCGACGATCGCCTTGATGCTGTGATCCTTGTCCTGCTTCAGCCGCGCCTCGACCTCGGCGGGCCGGATCGCGCGGCGCCAGTCGCCCCGCAGCACCTCGACCTCGGCGCCCATCGCCGCCGCCGCCTGCCCCCAGCCGATCGCAAAGCGTCCGCTTTCCAGCACCAGCAGCTTGTCGCCGCGCGACAGCACGTTGGACAGCGTCGCTTCCCATGCGCCATGGCCGTTGGCGATGTAGATGTAGGCTTGGCCCTTGGTGGCGAACAGTTTAGAGAGATCGGCGAGCAGGCTTGCGGTCAATTCCAGCATCTGTTCGGAATAGATGTCGAGCGCCGGGCGATGCATCGCCTGCAGCACTTCGTCGGGCATGGTGGTGGGTCCCGGGATGGCCAGAAATTCCCGGCCCGCGCGAACGGTCATTTTTTGGTTTTCCTTGTCGGCAGGAGATTCAATCTCGGTGTCGTATTGATATTAAGCCATCGCAGCCGTCATTGCGAGCGCAGCGAAGCAATCCAAAGCTGCAAAAACCGATTGCTCTCATTGCTCCGCGCCACAGTGGTGACTGCGTAAGCTATTTGCCCATTGCATTGGCGATCGCGCGCCAGATCTGATCCTTCAATTCGGTCGCCGGTGGGCTCGGGATCGTCACCGCAGGCCCCTCGCGCTTTTTGCAGGCCTCGACCAGCCGCAGCACCCAGATTTCGCCGTCGGTGTAATAGAGGTCGCCCCCGCCATTATGGCCCGCGATCGTCGGCCCGATGCCGGTGACCTGATATTTGGCCTCCACCATGCCGGCGTTTTCCAGATCAGCCGCAAGCAGCGCGCGCTCGGCGTCGAGATCGGGGCTGATATGGTGCGTGACGGCGGCGGTGTATGTGCTGACGCCGACGCCGCGATCTTCCGTCGCGGCCCCAAGCCAGACCGGTCGCTTCTCTGCACCGCTTTCCAGCACCTTCCAGTAGCGCACATGGTTGCGGCGGTCGGCGCTGGCTCCGATCGGCTTTTCATAGGCGAGATCCTCGCGGCGGCCGAGATAATAGAGATTGCTGACCGGCGCGTCCTTGTAGGGACGGTCGAGCAGCACGCTGCCGATGATCTCGATCGAGGATTTCAGCGTGATCCGGTCGGCCGGATACCAGCCCGCCGCGTGCATCGCGCAGACCACGTCGCCGATGGCGCCGATCAGCCCGACATTCATGGGATCGCCTGGAATGCCCTGCGCGGTCCGCGTCACCATCGGCATCTCAGCGAGCCCGCGCTGATGCTCGTAATGCGTCCAGAACCCCGGCAGCACCAGATAGGCGAGCAGGCCGTAGCCGCCGAGGATGACGAGCGTGAGCCACGCAGCGCGCCGCAGCCCGCCGCGCTTTCTCGGCGGCCGCGGTCGTTGGTTGGTTTGAATATCCGGCACGGTGTTGTGTTCTTACGAGTCTATCAGTGAACGGCAGTCGCACTTCTCCCTCTCCCCGCCCTTCGCGGGGAGAGGGTCGGGGTGAGGGGCTCTCTCCGCGCGATGAGGATTGTCGATAGACCTGTACCCCTCACCCGCCGCGCAAGAGCGCGTCGACCTAAGAGCAAGCTTCGCTTGTCTCGACCCCGCAAGCGGGGCGAGGTTAAGAAAGAAAACTATCGCCTCGTCTCGCGGCAGCCGGCGGCTTCGGCTTCCTCGACCGAGCAGAACCAGCGCGTGCCCTTTGAGATCTTCATCTGGATCTTCGCATACCAGCGGCTTGTCGGCTGGTGATAGATGCATTCGCCCGAGCGATTGACATTGCCCTTGATGGTGCAGTCGGGCGAGGGTGCGACCGAACCGGATGCCGACGCCAACAGGATCGCCCTGGCGTTCTCCGGCGGCTTGACGGCGCCGAGAATGGCGGTCTTCTTGTTGCGGACGCGCCAGTCCCACGGCGCGATGAACGCGCCCTGCCACATCCCGGCCTTGGCCTCGCGCGCGGCCTTCTCGTCAGCCTCGTAATCGTGCGAGACGCGCGTCAGCGCCAGCGCCCAGCCGTTCGACACCAGCCATTTCTGGACGTCCTCGCCGTCGGCCTCGCAGCGCGCGACCGTGCGGCCGCGGCGGTCGGTCACGGCCCTGGTATGACAGCTCCAGCTCTTTCCACCGAAGCGCTTGATCAGTTCGTCGCGCGCGGCGGCGCCGCAGGTCCAGCGCTCGCCCTTGGTGTTGAGGCATAGCTGATCGACCGCAGGCGCGTCGACGCCGCCCAGGCGAATGCGGTGGTTGCCGATCTGGAGCTGATCGCCTTCGCGGATTTTCGGGACACCGGTGATGTCGGCCGCCTGCGCCATGGCGGGGAGCGACAGCAGCAGAACAGCGAACAGCAATTTCCATAAATTCATCGGCAGTCCCAGCAGCGGAATGATGCGGATAGTGCGGACAATGGGGCCATCTTGCCAGAGCCGGAACGTCGCATCGCTTTCAACTTCCTGTCATTGCGTAGCGCTTCGCAGGGTGGGTTAGCGAAGCGTAACCCACCGAGATCTTTCGGCTCGACGAACAGGTCGGTGGGTTACAACCACCCTACGCATTCTTCATCATCACGCCTCGCGCCAACGCCAGCCCCATCAGCACAAACGCCGACGTCACCTCGGGTCCGCCGACCAGAATCCGCGTCGGCGTCTTCATCTTGTTCCATTCATAGGCCTTGTACGGCCCGTGCCTGCCGCCCTCGCCGAGGCTGGCGACGATGCAGTTCAGCGCCGGCGCGAAGGTCGAGATGTCGGCGCCGAGATGCGCCAGCGCCATCAGCGCCAGCGCGGCGTCGAACGGGTTCATCTCGCGCGCGATCAATTCTCCTTCGACGTAGGCCAGCACTTTGCCGCGGATGAACGCGAACGTGCCGTCCGGATCGATCGCCCGCCGCGCGGCATCAGGCAACGCCATAAACGCGGCGTGGCAGCGGCCGAAATAGGCGGAGTAGAGTTCCGGCAAATAATAGATATGCGAGCGCGGGTTGGCGAAGGCGCCGCTTTCGACCAGCCGCCGCTGGAAGCCGATGATGCGATGCACCGTCTCCAGCCGCGAAGGCGTCTCCAGAATGTTCCAGCGCGAAAGATTGCGGAAGGAGACTTCGAGAATGTCGAGATTGAGCGTCGGATCGAGGTCGTTGCCGTAGGGCCGCTCGCCGGCGAGATTGTCGATCCAGGTGACGACGCCGCCCTCGTAATCGATGTTGTCGTTCAGGGGCACGGTGACGCGCGGCTCGTTGGCGCCCTCGCGCACCTGGTAGCCGCGGTAGAAGTCGAGCAGCGGCTGGTCGAGGATCGGATCGGTCGAGCCGGCCTGCGTCGCCGCCGAGAACGAGCACGCGGTGGTGTCACAGTCAGGCACGTAGATCCCGAAGCCCAGATCCTGCTTGATCTGGGCGAAGAAGCGCGAGAAGCGCGGATGCGGCAGCGGCGCCAGCGCCGTGATCACGCGCACTGTGGAACCGTCATGGGAGGGCACTTCCTCGGCTGAGGTCTTGAGGCAGAAATCCACCATCTCCGAAATGGCGCGCCGCGACGCCGCGGCCTCGTCCGCCGACGCCAGACCGGTCTCGACATAGCTCAACAGCGCCTCGGTGAAGAAGGCGTCGTAATAGGCCGAGCGGTGGCGGATCTGCATCGGCTCCCACATCGGCTCGGCGATCCCCGTCCAGGACGGGTTGATCAGCGCGCGGGCCGGCGAATGCGCGATGAAGATCCGCGCCAGGCTGAACAACAGCGTCGAGTTCTTGTAGCCGCGCGAGTTCAGCCCGGTCAGCGCCATCAGCATTTCGCGCCCGCCCATGTCGGGGTCGCCGATCAGGTTGAAGGCGGCATAGGTCGGGATGAAGCCGTTTTTGGCGAACGAGCCCAGGAGATACGCGCCGCAGCGGCGGATCACCCGGTCGATCTCGCTTGCTTCAGGCGCCCGGCCCGGTGCCGCCACCGGCGGCGGGGCGGGGTGTCGCACCCCGATATCGGCCATCAGCTCGGCGATCGGGGCGCCGACCGCGGCCCAGTCCGGCTCGTCCTCGTCGCGCGCTAGCCGGAGCGCCTCCTGCAGGGCGCCGAGCCGCTTCGTATCCCGCAGCGCGGGCAGCCCGGTCCGCCGCAGCAGCGGCCGCAGCGCCGGATTGCCGAGCGCCGTTCGATAGAACTTGCCGAGATGGGGGTCGCCGCCGCGGTATTTCAACAGCACGGGATCGCAGACGTCGTATAGCGAGGGGCCGTCTTTCCGCGCGGTCAGCGCCCGAAATGCGGCGCCGGCGATGGTGTGGAAGCCCATGCAGTTTCTTTCCGCCGGAACGGTGAAGGGAGGGCCGCGTTGAGCATGGCAACTAGCTCAAGGCGGCCACCGCCGGCCGGATCGGGCCTGCAAGCCCTTGAAAACTATACAAATCCGCGAAAAACACAAATGTGATGTAGGTCACTTAACTGGCATTAACCCTCCGCCATAGTCGGCGGCAATTGGCTCCATGCACCAAATGAGGTTGTTCGGGCGGGCCCGGCAGGCTAAAAGCCCGGTTGTTGCGGTGCCGCAAATTGAGCGCAATTGGACGGCACACATCCTGCAACCCCTTCAAACCTGAACGGTCCTCACGCGACTAACTGGCGCGGTCTTGTTTGGTGCCCTTTGGACAAACTTGGGAATGGTATCGCAATGAACCTTGGTCAGCTCTGCATTTCCCGCCGCACCGTCACCATTGCCGTCGCTTTCATCGGCCTGGTGTCGCTGGCGATCGGCGCCCATGCGGCGTTGAACAAGCGCTCGCTCGACGCCGCCAAGGCAATCGGAACCGAACAGACCGGCTCGATCGGCACGTCGGCCAGCCGCGTCGCGCTCGTGATCGGCAACGGCCATTACCCGGATGCGTCAGCCCCGCTGGCCCAGCCGATCAACGATGCCCGCGGCCTCACCGCCGCGCTGCGCGCCAAGGGTTTTGACGTCGACGTGGTCGAGGACGCCACCAAGGACGACATGGCCCGCGCCATCATCAGGCTGAAGGCCAAGATCCAACAGGACACCGTGGCGATGCTGTTCTTCGGCGGCTATGGCGTCCAGGTCGGCCGCGAGAGTTTCATGATCCCGATCGACGCCGCGATCTGGAAGGAAGCCGACGTCCGCCGCGACGGCGTCAGCATCGAACAGGTGCTGGACGCGATGACCGAGAAGGGCGCCAAGGCCAAGCTGGTCGTCGTCGACGCCTCCCGCCGCAACCCCTATGAGCGCCGCTTCCGCTCCTATTCCCATGGGCTGGCCCCGATCTCCGCGCCGGAAAACGCGCTGATCCTGACCTCGGCGACGCCGGGCAAGGTGGCCGATGACGGCAAGGGCCAGTACAGCGTGCTGGTGACCGAGCTCTTGAACAATTTGAATTCGCAATCCGGCGCTGCCACCGCCTTCAACAAGACCCGCATCTCCGTCTCCCGCGCCTCCGACGGCGAGCAGGTGCCGCAGGTGTCGTCGTCCCTGCTGGAAGACGTCCGTATCGGCGGTTAAAGGGCGCTTTCGCGCACAACCCTATCCACACGTCGTCCCTGCGAACGCAGGGACCCATACCGCGTGATCTACCGATGAAGCGCGGTGGCTGACGCTCTGCATTAATCAACCAGACTAGCGCTGTGGGCTGCTGAACCGAAGCCGTCTCCCCGCGTGCTCTTCACACCGGCCGCGGCGTATGGGTCCCTGCGTTCGCAGGGACGACGAAGAGGGAGAGCATCCCTCACACAATCAGATCGCTGAGATCGCGCCATTCCAGATTCTCGCGCTCGATCAGCTCGATCTTCCAGTCCCGCTTCCAGCGCTTGAGTTGCTTTTCACGGGCAATCGCCTCATCCGGCCGCTCGAACGCCTCGACGTAAAGCAGCCGATAAACACCGTAGGTTTTGACGAACGAAGACCCTTCGCCATTGCGATGCCGCTCCATCCGTTTCGAAAGGGAATTGGTCACCCCGATATACAGGGTCCCGTGCCGCCGGCTCGCGAGAATGTAAACGTAATACATGCGCGAAACACCGCTGTCGTCCCTGCGAACGCAGGGACCCATACCGCGTGATCTATCGATGAGGCGCGGTAGCTAATATTTTACCACACAACGAGCGCCTGTGGTTATGGTCCCTGCTTTCGCAGGGACGACGGCAGCTTCGTCTGCCTACTTCGTGTCCGCGCTCGCTGTCACCGCCCGCACCGGATCGCCTTCGCGGAGCAGCGCGCCAGCGCGCGCCACTACGATGTCGCCTTCCTGGATCCCCGAGGTGATCTCGACCTGTCCGGCCGCCATCAGCCCGGTCTCCACCCGCCGCGTTTCGACGCGCGCGCGCCGCACCACCTGCACCACGGTGCCGGCGGAGCCGTAGAGGATGGCGGTGAGTGGCACCGAGACGCCGCAGCTCTGCCCGGTCTTGATCTGCGCGCGGCCGGAGGAATTGACCAGCAGGCGGCGGTTGGTGGTGACGCCGAGGAACACCTGCGCGAGCTGGCTGTTCGGCTCCACCGTGGTCGACAGCCGCCGCACCTTGCCGTCGACCTCGCCGGCGCCGATCACCTTGATCCGCGCGGTCTGGTTGACCTGAAGCTTCTGGATGTCGCGCGTCGGCACCATGCCGACCAGGTCGAACTCGCCGCGCGCGATGATCGAGAACAGCGCTTCCCCCTTGCCCGAGGCCATCGCGCCGACCGAAGCCGTCGAGGCCGAGATCACCCCGCCCACCGGCGCCTGCACCGTGATCTGCCCGCCCTCGGGGAGGGTCAGCCGCGCCAGCACCTGCCCCGCGGTGACGCTGTCGCCGGCATCCACCATCACCTCGGCGACCTTCAGCCCCATCCGTTCGGGGCGCAGCTGCGTCTCCTCGCGCGGAATGATGGTGCCGGAGACCTCGACGATATTGGCGAAACAGGATTTCGCGGCCTTGAGCACGGTGACGGCAGCGCCCTTCGGGGGGGCTTCGTCGTCGGCGGCGAGAAGGGGGGAGGAAAACAGGCAGAACATCCCCGCTGCGATCAGGGGTGCCAGCCGCAGTGAAAGGTCGCGCGCGCGGAGGATGGTCATCGGCATTTCGTTCCCGGTTTCGGTTCTACCGATACCAGAAGGCCGACAGGACAGCCAAGCCTAAGAACGTCACCCCTCGGCCTGGCTGACGGCCCCCGCCGACGCCGCTTCGAGCGCCAGCGGAACGCTTGCGAATTCGTCCGCGCGGGCGACGTGCCTCGCAGGTCCAGCGCGCATCCATTGGCGCCATAGCAGGAAATATCGGGGGCGAAAAATCGATGGCTGCGCCCGAGTTCATCGGCGAGCGTCTTCCACTGGCGGCCCGAGCCGAGCGAGCAATGCAGGGCCACGACGCAAGCCTGTTCGCGTTCCCTGCCGCGCCCTGGGCGCGAAATCTGAATCACATTGGTCATCGGAAAATTGCTGATTCTTAGACGGGACGCCATCAGCGGAGCCGCGCCAATGGCCCCGCTGGCATTTTTCTGGCGCGAGGTTTCACCGCTTGGTGATGACGACCTCGAGATATTCGCTGGGCACGACCATGGTGCTGTCGCCGGACCTGTTCATGCGGACGATCAGGGCATGCAGATCGTTATGCAGCACTTCCTGTTTCGCCGGGTCGAGCGCTGCGAACGCTTTCAGCACCGGGCCGTAATAGGTTTTGAACACGTCAAGGAAGTGCGCCGGCGAGCGATAGCGGAACTTGAACAGGCGCGATTCCGCTCTGATCGCGCGCGCCCCCGCGTCGAACATTTCAGTCAGCCGCGCGCGTGTTCCCCACAGCGCCGGCGACCTGGTGCCGGCGGGGGGTGGCAGATATTTGCCGAGCGTCTTGAAGACCTGTCCGATAAAACCTTCCGGCGTCCAGTTCGCCAGGCCGATCTGTCCCTTGGGCTTGCAGACCCGCATCAGCTCGGCGGCCGCGCGGTCCTGGTTCGGCGTGAACATGACGCCGAAGGTGGAAAGCACCGTGTCAAAGCTGCCATCGTCGAACGGCAGGTTTTCCGCGTCGGCTTCCCTGAATTCGATTGGCATGCCTTCCGCCGCGGCGCGCGCCTGGCCGCGCTCCAGCAACGCCGGCACGTAGTCGGTCGAGGTGACGTCGCACCACCGCCGCGCCGCGGCAAGGCTCGCCATGCCATTGCCGGCGGCGACATCAAGCACTTTTGATCCGGCCTTGAGATCGAGCGCCTCGCAGAGTTCCTCGCCGACGATCTGCAGCGTCGCGCCGACAATGGCGTAATTGCCGGACGACCATGCGGCCTGTTGACGCGTCTTGAGAGCGGCAAGATCGGGGGCAGGTGGGGCAGAATCGGCTTGGGTCGGACTCGCTGCGATCGCGGTCTGGGCTG
This sequence comes from Bradyrhizobium sp. AUGA SZCCT0283, assembly GCF_018130385.1. GTDB lineage: Bacteria > Pseudomonadota > Alphaproteobacteria > Rhizobiales > Xanthobacteraceae > Bradyrhizobium. The sequence goes on from NZ_JAFCLU010000011.1 coordinate 34,929, forward strand.
CCATCAGTGTCTCCTCCCGTGTCATGCAGCCACGGAATGGGGCTGCGATGAACCGAACATGGCCCTGTCAGGACCTAAAGACTGTGATGCCGGGCTGATTTTGCCTTGAGACGATCCTGATTTTTCAGTGAGATTTCTTTTCCTGTGAGATTTCTCACACGTTCCTGACGGCAAATTCGCTCTACCTTTCCGGGGAGCATGATCCGGAAAAGTGGGCACCGGTTTTCCCTCGGGACGAGCGCGGAACGCGTTGCCCGGAGATCATGCTCAAACAAGTGCGGGACAAAGTGATCTGTGATGATTTAACCGGGATGAAGCCGTGCAATTTCACTTTTCCAACCATGTGCTGGATGTCGACCTTCGCGAACTGACCCGCGGCGGCGAGAGCGTGGCGGTCGAGCCGCAGGTGTTCGATCTCCTGGTTCACCTGGTCAAAAACCGCGACCACGTCGTCACCAAGGACGATCTGATCGAGGCGGTGTGGGATGGCCGCATCGTCTCCGAATCCACGTTGACGAGCCGGATCAACGCCGCGCGCAGGGCGGTCGGCGACAGCGGCAAGGATCAAGCCGTGATCCGCACCCTGGCGCGAAAAGGTTTTCGCTTCGTCGGCGACGTGCAGCCGAAAGCCGCGAACGGTGGCGAAGCGCACGCGGGTGCGCTGCAGCCGCTCGATTCCACGGGCGAACTGCACCCGCCACTCCCGCCGCTCGATCGCACCGCGATTGCGGTGTTGCCCTTTGCCAATCTCAGTGGCGAGCCGGAGCAGGAATATTTTTCCGAAGGCATCAGCGAGGACATCATCACCGCGCTGTCGAAGCTGCGCTGGTTCTATGTGATCGCGCGGAATTCCTCGTTCATCTACAAGCAGAAATCCGTCCACCACCAAAGAATCGGCGAAGAGCTCGGCGTCGGCTACATCGTCGAAGGCAGCGTGCGCAAGGACGGCGACCATGTGCGCATCACGGCCCAGCTGGTCGACGTGGCGACCGGCAGTCACCTCTGGGCGGAGCGCTACGACCGCGATCTCGCCGACGTTTTCGCCGTGCAGGACGAAATCACCCAGGCCGTCGTCGCGGCGATCGAGCCGCAACTCTACGCCGCCGAGGATTTTCGGGCCCGGCGCAAGACGCCCGACAACATGGATGCGTGGGACCTGGTGATGCGAGCGCTGTCGCATTACTGGCGCGTGACGCGGCAGGACAATCTGGTCGCGCAGGCGCTTTTGGAAAAGGCGATCAGTGTCGATCCCGGTTACGGCCAGGCGCTCAGCCTGCTGGCGGCTTGCCATACGTTCAGCGCTCATATGGGCTGGCAGGAAATGGCAAGCGCCGTCCCGGTCGCGGAACGCGCGGCGCTGGCGGCGATCCGGGCCGACAGCGAGGACGCGTGGGCGCATTATGCGCTCGCCAGCGTCTATTTGTTCAACCGGCGCTTCGATGATTGCATCGCCGAATTCGAGCTGGCGCTGCGGCTCAATCCCAGTTTTTCGCCGGCGCGCGGCGTTTACGGCGTTGCGCTGTCCTATCGCGGGCGCTGGGAGGAGGGTGATCGCGCTGCGCGCGAGGCGCTGAAATTCTCTCCCCGCGATCCCTTTGCCGCGATCTATTGCGGCGTCGCCGCCTATTGCCAGTATGTCGGCAAGAATTACGCGGAGGCGATCCGCCTGTCGCGTGAAGCGCTGCGGCACCGCACCGATTTTGTCGGCGCTCACCGCGTGCTGACGGCTTCCCTCGGCATGGCCGGCGGCGCTGACGCCGCCAAGGCAGCCCTCGAGGGCCTCCGCCGCGCCCAGCCCAACGTCACGCTCGCCTGGCTGGCCGGCGAACTGCCGTTCGAGCACGACGCGGACAAGGCGCATTACGTGGAAGGGTTTCGGCGCGCGGGCTTGCGATAATTGAGATCTGCAATCGCTGCGCGGCGATATCTCAAGCCGAACTGGACGGTAAATCACAGCTGTCTGAAAGTCTTGGCCGACCGTAACGGGCATGTTGACGCTGCCCTCGTTTCCGCGAGGTCCAGAGCGTTTTCAAGCGAAGTGGATACCGGTTCGCGTGAAGAAAACGCGTCAAAAAAAGAGCAGGAGAACAGCATGCCGTTGATAGAGGTTCACGTCATCGAGAACGTGTTCAATGCCGAGCAGAAGCGCCAGATGATCAGCAAGCTCACCGACGCCATGGTGTCGATCGAAGGCGAGAACATGCGCGGCGGCACCTGGGTCAAGATTTCCGAAGTCGCGAGCGGCGATTGGGGCGTCGGCGGTCAGTCGTTGACCACGGAAGCCGTCAAGGAGCTCGCGGCCGGATGCAAGGTGGCCTGACGCGCGGCGCCTTGCATCGCCAGCGGGCTGGCCCTGCCGGCGGTGCGGCGCATCGCTTCCTCATTTTGATCGTTCACGCAGCCGTGTCCGGTGCTCGTCGCCGCGCCGAAGCCTGCTGACACCATGCTGGCAGCAGGCCTTCGATAGAAAGGGTACCGGCAAGCTCACCGGGTTCCGGTTGCTTTTGAAAGAAAATAGCCATGACGATGCTGACCACCATTCCGACCTCCGCCACCAGAGCGTTTTCCAGCGAAGTGGGGACCGGTTCGCGTCAAGAAAACGCGTCAAATCAAAAATCTGGAGCCCCGTTCCGATTCAATCGGAACGGAGAAGACTCCAGGCCATTTGCCTGGCGAACTGCAGTTTTGCTGGCGCGCCTGCGCCGTCTCATCAACCGCTTCCTCGCGGCGGTGATCGCGCGCCACGAGCGCCACGCCGCGCGCGCCGCCCTGCACAGGCTCGACGACCGCCAGCTCCAGGATTTCGCGATGACCCGCTCCGAGATCGAGAGCAGGCTCGAAGAACTGGCGCAGACTCGCGCGCGAATGCAGCAGCCGGGTTGGCACTGACGGGCGGGTGCGGCGTCTTGTCAGTATGTCGGCCGCAGCCGGGCCAGGACGTCCACATACGAGTCTTGAAGCTGGCACAAGGCCAACAAGTGCAGGGCGCCTACTTTGCGGACGAGATAATTCAATTCATTGGCCCGAGGGTACAGCGGGACTAAGAACTAATGCATCGCTCCTCGTGCGGGTGCCGCGTATCCGTTAGCTTGATTATATGCACGGATGGAGCACGGCGCCCTTTCCTGCATGATCGAAGGCCAATGAGACTGCCCAGCACTGATTTGCCGGACAGCGCAAATCAAAAAGCGATCTTCCGCAAAAATAATTCGCTTTCCGATTGACCCAAATCACCCTTACAACTCCGCGCATCCCGTCCTGTTCAGAGGGGCGTATCGCGATCGTCACGGACGTTGGGTGCGGGATGCGATGGACGCGGCAGCGTCGGGCGCGCGAGGGGTCGCAGGGCGGATTTCCGTGAGCGGCCGGCCGGCGCGCAGACGACCGGCGCTTAAACGCCTTCGCCGGAATTTCGGTCGGCAGCACATGAGCCGGTCGAAGCGTTTTGGTGGAGGAAGCCGCGGACGGCAAAGGCGTGTGGTCCTGGCACCCGTGGCTGGTGTCAAGCTGATGGAGATTGGTCGGGCCCAACCGGGCTTCGGTGGATCGTCAATTCGTCAGCGATGGAGGCAAGAGGAATTCGTCTCCAGGGAGAGCGCGTTATAAGCCGTAAAACCATTGCGCAGGGAAGGCCGGGTGGTCCGGCGCACCTTGCGGTCACCCGTGTGCATTTCTGCGCACGATCGCGGGTGCTGAGGGCACCCGGCTTTCCCTGCGCCCTCTGAATTTTCGGAGGGCGAATGAATGATGCAAATCCCCGGGCGCGTGGCGCCGCGGGAAGATTGCTGCTGTTTGAAATGTGAGGCGAGCGTGCGGCACACTCATCGTCGTCCCTGCGAACGCAGGGACCCATAGCCACCGGCGGTTGTTGGGAGCAGAGTGTCAGCTACCGCGTCTCACCGATAGATCACGCGGTATGGGTCCCTGCGTTCGCAGGGACGACTAAGATTTTTTCTTCATCCGCGCCGCGGCCGCGGCCGCATCGACAACATTGTCGACTTCCTCGCGCCAGCTCAAAATCTCCGCCGCCAAAATCGGATGATTGAATCCCTTCAGGTTCAGATCGTCGATCGGCTTGCCCTCCACCCACGGCTCGACCATGCCGTAGACGCGCCTGCTCACCACGATCTGGTTCGCCTTGGCTTCGTCGCACAGCCGCGACGCCAGATTGGTGACGCTGCCGATCGCGGCGTATTCCAGCCGCTGCTCGAAGCCGATCTGGCCGAGCGTGGCGTAGCCCAGCGCGATGCCGATGCCGAAGCCGAGATTGTGGCCGCGGTTGCGCCACTTGTCGGTCAGCCCGCCGATGGTGTCGCGCATCTCGACCGCCATCCGCACCGCGCGCGCGGTGTGGTCGTCGAACTGGATCGGCGCGTTGAACAGGATCATCACGCCGTCGCCGGCATAGCGGTCGAGCGTGCCTTCATACTTGAAAATCAGTTCGCCGAGGGCGGCGTGATATTCGCGCAGCACGTTCATCGCCTCCTCGGGCTCGGTGGTCTCGGTGAACGCCGTGAAACCGCGCAGATCGCAGAACACCACCGTGACCTCGCGGCGGTGGCTGTCGAGCAGGCCCTCATGGCCGTCGGAGGAGGCGATCAGTTGCGCCACCTGCGGCGCCAGGAAGCGCTCCAGCCGCCGGATGCGCTCGATCTCGCCGAGCTGGGTCTCGACGCGTTCCTCCAGCGAGCGATTCCAGTCCCTGAGCTGGTCGGTCTGCTCCTGCAGCTTGTCGGCCTGCTCGCGCACGATGTCGTTGGCGGCCAAGAGCTCGCGGCTCTTGTGGTCCACTTCCGTGAACAGCCGAGCATTGCGCATCGCCAGTACCGCCTGGTGCGCAAAGGTCTTCATCAGCCCGATCAGATTGTCGGAGAATTCGCCGGCATTCTGCCGCAGCACCACCAGCGAGCCCAGTATGCCGGTCTGGTCGACCAGCGGCACTACCAGCACCGAGTTGAAGCCGGCTTCGAGCGCGACGTCGCGCAAGGGATGTTCGGGCGCCGCGCCGAGATCGGGAATGGCGATCGGCTCGCCCGTGGTGGCGGCCTCGCCGAGCGGGGAGTTGTCGGCGTCGATGGCGCGGTGGCCGCCTTCGGCCGATTTGTCGATGCCGATCGATTCGGCGAGGCTGAACTGGTGGTTGCCGGCGTCATAGCCGTAGATCAGCACGGCGTCGGCATGGGTGATTTCCAGCGCCCGCGCGGCGACCGTGGGCAGCACGGCGTTGAGGTCGAGCGAGGAGGCGACCGCGCGGCCGACTTCCTCGAGCACCTTGAGCTCGTTGATCGATTGCGCCAGATCCCGCGTCCGTTCCTTCACCTTCTCCTCGAGGCCGGAATAGGTCGCGGCGAGCTGCCCGGCCATGCCGTTGAACTGGTTCGCCAGCTCCTCCAGCTCGTCCGACGTCTTCACCTCGATGCGGTGGCCGAAATCGCCGGCGCCGAGACGCCGCGCGCCGGCCTGCAGCGCCGTGATCGGCACCAGCATGCGGCGCGCCATGATGGTGCCGGCGATGATCGCGACCACGAGGCCGAGCGCGATCAAAAGCGCGATTCGCATCAGTTGATCGCGGATCGGCGTCAGCGCCTGCGCGGTCTCCTGCTCGAAGAACACGTGCCAGCCGAGCTTCGGCACCAGGCTCGATGTGGTCAGCACGGCGTTGCCCTTGGCATCCTTGCCCGACGCCGGCGCCACGCCGCCGGGCCTGCTGACGGCTGCGACCTGCGGCAGCGTCGACAGATTCCTGCCGACCTCGGGCCCGTTCGAGGAGGCGGCCAGCACGTCGCCCCTGGAATCGGTAACATAGGCAAACGCCACCTTGCCGACCTGGGCGTCGATCAGGAACTCCGACAGGAAGTCGAGGTCGATCTCGGCGACGGTGATGCTGCCATCGGCATGCGGCAGCGCGATCGACATGAACGGCCGCTCACCGCGCAAGTAAGCCGGCGCGAAGCTGGTGCCGCGCGGGATGGTTTCGGTGAGCCTGACGTCGCGGGAGAAATCGGCGTTGCTGTCGAGCGTGACGGTCTGGCGCGTCATGCGGAGCTGTTCGCGGCCCTGGGCATTGAGCAGCGAGAGCTGGCTGACCTGCGGCACCTGCCGCAGCAATTGGGCGTAGTCGGCGCGTCGGAGGTCGGTGGTGTTGGAGGAGGCGCGCGTCACCCAGGAAATCTGCCGCTCGAGGTCGGACAGCGATTGCTGGATCCGCTTGGCGGTCGCTTCCGCCTTCTCCGACATGCCGTCGTTGAGCGAGCTCTTGATGCCGCGATAGGTGATCCAGATTTCGATCGCGCCGTTGACCGCCAGCACGAACACGACGAGGCCGACCAGCGCGACGACGTATTTGGCGAACAGGCCTTCGCGCAGGAACCCGGTTCTGTCCTTGACCTCGTTCATCCGGACCCTCGTGCGCCACAGCCTCGCGCGCGCGTCGGTTTGTCATTGGCGCCGGCCTGTCTCGGCAGCCCCGGCATGAGGGCCCTGTTTAGCACGAATTGGGGGGGCGGGATTGTGCGTCCACCCACATGGTTAGCCCCGATTATAGGCAGGAATCGCGGGATTCGTCGTGGCCGGGCTTGCTTAACCTCGCCCCGGTCTGAACAAAAAGAGCGGGGCGAGGGAGTGGCAGCTTCACCGGTTGAACAACTGCCGCAAGACCTCGTTCATTGGCTGACTGTCCTGCTGGGCGGTCGCATCGCTCGGCGGTATGGGAGGGGCGGGCTCAGCCGGGGCGGCCTCGGTCGGCGCCTCGGCCGGCAAGGTGCGGCTCGGGATGCTCCGCTGGCCGCTCGGCCGGCCGCCGCCTTGGCCTTGGCTCTGATTCAATCCGCTCAGGCCCTGCTGCAGGAGATTGCCGAGGGTCTCGCCGAGCTGGCCGCCGAGCGGATTGCCCGGCTGCTGGCTGCCGGCCGCACCGCCTTGTTGTCCGCCGGCCGTCCCCGGCTGCCCGCCGAGCAGGCTGCCGATCGCAGCCCCGAGGCCGCCGCCGTTCTGGCCGAACAGGCCCTTGCCCATCTCCTTCAGCTTGGCATAGGCGGCGTCGGGATTGTCGAGGATGCCCTGCATTTCCGGATAGATCCGTGGGCTCCCCCACGGGCCCGCGATCATCACGGGGATGCCGAGCCCGACCGGATCGGTGGCGCGGCCCTGGCCTTCGGTGGTCATCACGAGCTTCGGCTCGACCCGGAATCCGATCTGCTTGGTGCCGAGGTCGATGGTGCCCGCGCCGGTCATCTTGACCAGCGGGCCGACCAGATTGAGATCGGTGGTCTGCGCCTGGCCCTTGTCGATCTTGAACGACGCCGACAATTGCGAAAGGTCGGTCGCCTTCTCCTCGCTCTCCTGCCAGCCCGACAGCGTGCTCGCCGTCAGCGAGCGGATCATCTGCGCGACGTTGAGCCCCTTGATGGCGCCGTCCTGGAACACGACAAAGGCGGTGCCGGCCATGTTCGACATGATCGCGCGCTGGCTGGTGCCGGAGGAGCGCACGCTGACCTTCGCCTGCATCTTGCCGTCGATCCTGTTGAAGTCGGCAAGGCCGTCCAACAGCGGCAGCGCGCGCACGCCGGCGAGGTCGGCCCGCATCGTGTAGGTGGGATTGGCGGTGGAAACGTCGACGGTCAGATCGCCATTGGCGTTGCCGTCATAGGCGCCGAGGTTGGAAACCTGCGCCTTCAGGACGCCGCTTGTGAGCGTGGCGTCGATCGCGGCGGGGGTGAAGCGCGCGTCGCCGATCTTGAGTTCGGACGCGGAAATGCGGGCCTGGAGATCGACATAGTTGAGGCCGTTGATGTCGATCGTTGCACTGCTCCAGGGCTGGCCTGCGGAACTGCCGGTGCTGCGGGTCATCGCGACCGCGAGCTTCTGGAAATCGAGGTCGAGCTTCACCAGCGGCTTGCTCGACAGATCGACCGAGGCCCAGCCGTTAAACGCGGCGTCGCCGAGCGCGCCGGTGACGCCGTTGATCATCACGACGGAGCCGTTAAGCCGGACTTCAGCCTTGGCGGTGAGCGGGGTGCGCAACAGGTCGGGTGCGTCGATCTTGATGTCGGCCGGGATATTCTGCCGCTCGATCGGCGGTGCGGGCGGTGCCGCCTTGATCTCGAATTTCAGCGGATAGCCGTCCCTGCGGGCGCTGCCTGTCAGCACGACCTTGCGGTCGGAATCGATGGTGATGTCAGCGTTGACGGTCTCGATCCTGCGCTCGACGCGGTCGCGCAGGTTGGAGAATACGATGGTGCCGCCGGTGATGCTGATGTGCTCGATCGAGAAAGCCTCGGATGTCTTGCCGGCAGCGGGCTTCGGGGGAGGATTGGCCTCCCTGTCGCGCTCGCGTCGCAGCGGCAAATTCGCCACCGGGCGGATGATGACGAGGTCGGTGATCTGCGGTTTGCCTGCCCACAGGCTCGCGAGCGTCACGTCCGCCTCGATACTTGCGGCCGCGAAGTGGCGGTTGATGTCGCGGTCGTTCGGATTCTGCAGCGTGACATCGTTCAGCGTGATGTTGAGCGATGGCCACAGGCCGATCTTGGCGCCGCCATTGATGGCGAGCTTGTAGCCGGTCTCACGCTCGACCCGCTCCTGGATCTGCGCCGTCAGGAAGCCCGACGGGATGCCGATCACCAGCAACAACGCGATGACGACGATCACGGCGGCAATGGCGACGCCGGCAAGTTTCAGTGCTTTCATATCGACATTCCAGACCGCGCAAACGGCACTTATTTCGGCGGCGCCAGACGCGGGCGCAACCGGTCAGGCGAGCTTATCCCGGAAAGGGGGTGGGGCCCAAAGAAGCCAAAAATATTCCGGGGGTACTGCAAAGTTATGTGACTTATGACACACTCGTGGGCGTCGGAATCTTGCTAACGGCCTGAGGGGGCGGGTACGGGCTGATTTTGGAAGGTAGTACAATGAGCAAACAGGCCGAATTTGCGGTCATTTTGAAAATGAATCCGATGTTTGCGGATCTGGGCGCTGACGAATTGCAGCGCATCTCCGGCCTTTGCCACACCGAGCAGCTCGGCCTCGGCGAAATGCTGTTCCAGAAAGGCGATGCCGGCGACGCCCTCTACGGGGTCCGGCGCGGCCAGATCCGGATCGAGACGGGCGCCTCCGACGGTAGCCGCCTGACGCTGAATTTCATGGGCCCCGGCGATCTGTTCGGCGAAGTCGCCGTCCTCGACGGCCAGAGCCGCACCGCGGACGCCACCGCCGGCGAACCGTCGGAACTGTTCGTGCTGCGGCGCGAGGATTTCCTGGCCTTCCTGGAACGCGAGCCCAAGGTCGCGATCAAGATCATGATGCTGTTATGCCAGCGCATCCGCTGGCAGAGCGAGCGGATGGAGGAATCCGTGCTGCAGCCGCTGCCGGTTCGCCTCGCGCGGCGGCTCTGCGCACTCGCCTCTGACTTCGGTTCCGAAGTGCACATCTCGCAGGAGCAACTCGGCGTCTTCGTCGGCGCCGCCCGCGAGAGCGTCAACCGTCAACTGCAGCTCTGGCGCAAGGACGGCATTCTGGACCTGCAGCGCGGCCGGATCTTGCTGCAGAACATGACCAAGCTGACGGCGGTGGCAAGGAACGAGTGAGGTTCCCTCCTTCGTCAACCATGACCTGCTGTGATATGATGACCATATGAATAGGATACTCAAAGAAGTGATCGAGCACGCCGAGACCTGGCCCGTGGAGGATCAGCAGGAACTTGCCGAGTACGCCCGAGAAATCGAGGCGCGTCGGACCGGCGTCTACTCGATGTCAGACGATGAGCGAGCGGCGGTCGGGAAAGGGTTGGCTGAGGCCGATCGCGGGGAGTTCGTGTCTGACGAGATCGTTACCGAAGCCGACGAGCGCCGCGGCGGATGAAGATACGCTATACGCCCGCTGCCTTCTCCGATCGAGAGCGAATAATCGAATACTTGAGAGAACGATCTGCTGACGGCGCGAGGAACTTCTATCGGGTGCGAGACGCGATAGAAATTCTGCACATCCGGCATACCTCTCGAAGAGCGTGGAAGAACGATAGGTAGCCGGTGCAGGGCCGCCCCTATTTCGCCGCAGGCGACATCGCCGGCGGCACCGCGGGCGGGCCCTTCGCGGGCGGCTCGTTGTGATGATCCGATCGGTGGCCGGCGGGCTCGGTCTCCGCGCTGGAGACGATCAGCTTCTTGCCGAAGCGCCAGCACAGCGCGCCGAGATCATCCATTACCATGAACATCGCCGGCACGAACACCAGCGACAGGATGGTTGAGAAGATCAGGCCACCGATCACGGCGAGCGCCATCGGCGAGCGGAATTCGCCGCCGGCGCCAATCGCCAGCGCTGACGGCATCATGCCCGCGGCCATCGCGATCGTCGTCATCACGATCGGGCGCGCGCGCTTCATGCCGGCGTCGATGATGGCCTCGTCGCGCTTCTTGCCTTCGCGGATCGCTTCGACCGCGAACTCCACCAGCATGATGGCGTTCTTGGTGACGATGCCCATCAGCATCAAAATGCCGATCCACACCGGTGTCGTGAGCTGCTTGCCGGTCAGCAGCAGTGCAGCGATCGCGCCGCCGATCGAGAGCGGCAGCGAGAACAGAATGGTGATCGGCTGCAGGAACGTGCCGAACAACAGCACCAGCACCGCATAGACCATCATCAGGCCGGCGGTGATGGCGGTGGCAAAGCCTTCCGACAATTCGTTGAGGCTTTCGGCGTCGCCCGAAGGGCTTACCTTCACGCCCTTCGGCAGGCTCTTCATGACCGGAAGGTCGTAGATCATCTTGGTGGCGTCGCCGAGCGCTGCGTTGCCGACAAGATCGGCCGCGACGGTGGCCTGCCGTTCGCGGTCGTAGCGGTTGATGCTGGTCGGGCCCTGATCGAGCTGGATGTCGGCGACGACCGACAGCGGCACGCCGCCGCGTTCGCCGCGCTGGCCGAGCGGCACCCGCAATTGCTGCAGCATCTGCAGGTCGCTGCGCGCACTGTCCTCGAGCTGGACGCGGATCGGCACCTGACGGTCGCCGGCATCGAATTTCGCCAACGCCGGACCGACGTCGCCGATCGTGGCGACACGAATTGTCTGCGACAGGCTTTCGGTGGAGACGCCAAGCCGCGCCGCGAGTTCGGCGCGCGGCCGGATGCGCAGCTCGGGCCGGTCGAGGGAGGTTTCCGAAATCACGTTGGCGATAATCGGAATCCGCTTCATCTGCGTCGCCAGCTCGCTGGCGACGTTGTTGACGATGTTGCTGTCGACGCCGGTCACGACCAGCGAAATCGCGCGCAGGCCGTTTTCGTCCAGGAACCAGAAGCGGATGTCCGGAACGTTTTCCAGTTCCTGGCCGATCTCGAGTTCGAGTTGCCGCTGGGTGATCTTGCGATCGGCCTTCGGCGTGTAATTGATGATCAGCGCGGCGCGCCGCACCTCCTGCGTTCCCGGCGGCACCCTTCCGCCATCGACGAAGATGCTCTTCACCTCGGGCCGCTTGCGCAGGCGGGCGACGATTTCCTCCGTCACCTTCTCGGTATAGGCGAGCTGCGAGCCCGGCGGCAGCTCCATCGCCAGAAGCGAGCGCGCGGTGTCCTGCGCGGGCAGGAAGCCCTGCGGCAGCAGCGTAATGCTCCAGATCGAAGCCGCGAAGACGCCAAAGCCGATCAATACCGTGATAAAGTAGTGCTTCACCGACCAGGTCACGAGCCTGGTGTAGACCTGCAGGATGCGTCCGGGCGGCGGGTCCTCATGCGGGTGATCCTTCAGGAAGTAGGCGGCCAGCACCGGCGTCACGAAGCGCGCGGCGAGCAGCGAGAAGAACACCTGCACCGACACGGTGATGCCGAACTGCTTGAAGAACTGCCCGGCGATTCCCGACATGAAGCTGGCGGGCGCGAAGATCGCGATAATCGTCAGCGAGATCGCGATCACCGCGAGGCCGATTTCGTCGGCCGCTTCGAGGGCCGCGCGATAGGGCGACTTGCCCATGCGCATGTGGCGCACGATGTTCTCGATCTCGACGATGGCGTCGTCGACCAGAATACCCGTGGACAGCGTGATGGCGAGGAAGGAGACCAGGTTCAGCGAGAAGCCGAGCAGGTCCATCGCCCAGAACGCCGGGAAGATCGACAGCGGCAGCGAGATCGCGGCGATGATGGTTGCGCGAATGTCGCGCAAAAACAGCAAGACGACGATGACCGCGAGGATCGCGCCTTCGAACAGTGTCGAGATCGCGGCATGGTAATTGCCTTTGGTGAATTCGACCGAGGTGTCGATCAGCTTCAAGTCGACATCGGGATAGGCCGCTTTCAGCGCTTCGATGCGCTTCTGCACGGCGTCGGCGACCACCACATCGCTGGCGCCCTTGGAGCGCTTGATGCCGAGCGCCACCACGGGTTCACCGTTGAAACGGGCAAAAGTCCGGCGATCGGCGATGGTGTCGGTGACGGTGCCGAGATCGTCGAGCCGCACCTCGCCGCCGCCGAACAGCGGGATCATGGTGCCGGCGAGTTCGTTCAGGGTCTTGGCGCCGGCAAGCGTGCGGATCGCCTGGTCGTTCTTGCCGATTTCGGCGCGGCCGCCGGCGAGGTCGACATTGGTGCCGCGCAGGATCTGGCTGACATTGACGGCCGTGAGCCCCGCCGCCTGCAGCCGGTCCGGATCGAGTGAGACGAGTATTTCGCGCTCGACACCGCCGATGCGCTCGACTTGCGCCACGCCGCGCACGCCCTGCAGCGCGCGTTTGACGACATCGTCGACGAAATAGGAAAGCTGCTCCGGCGTCTTGCCGGGCGAGATCGCGGCATAGGTGACGATCGGCAGGCCGATCACGTCGACGCGCTGGATCAGCGGTTCGTTGACGTTCTGCGGCAGGTTGGAACGTACACGGGTGACGGCGTCCTTGACGTCATTGAGCGCGCGATCGGTGTTGGTCTCCAGCGCGAACTGGATCGTGGTCACCGACAGGCCGTCGGTGATCGACGACGAAATATGCCGCACGCCCTCGACACCGGATACGCCGTCCTCGATGGTCTTGGTGACCTGGCTTTCCAGCTCGGCGGGAGCAGCGCCGAATTGCGCGACCGCGACCGAAATCACGGGGATGTCGGCGCTCGGCAGCCGTGTCACCGCGAGCTTGGTGAAGCTGACCCAGCCCAGTACCAAAAGAATGATCGAGAAGACGATCGAAGGCAGCGGGTTCCGGATCGACCATGCCGAGATATTCAAAGCCATTAGCGTGCCCGCGTGCGCTCGAGTTCGTCGGCGAACATGATCTTGATCTGGTCGCCGTCATGCAGCGAGGTGCCAGCATCGGCCACGACGGTTTCGCCGACGTCGAGGCCTTCAAGAATTTCGGTGGAGGTTTCGGAAGTCAGGCCGACGCGCACTCTTCGCGTCTCGATGGTGTTGCCTTTCACGACCTGCAGCGTCAGGCGGTCGATGGCGGTGCGCGGGACGGCGACGCCGCAGGAGCGCTTGGCGTCGATATTGGCGCGGGCAAACATGCCGACCTTGAGCGACGGATTGTTGTTCAGCGAAATCCGGACCTTGCCTAGCTGGGTGGTGCGGTCGATCTGCGGCGAGATCTGCCGGACCTTGCCGACGACGTCGGGCGCGTCGTCGCGGCTGATGCGCACCGTCGCACCCGGATTGAGCTTGAGCAGATGAACGCTCGGCACTTCGGCCTCGAGCTCGATTTCATTGTTCACGGAAATGCGGAACATCGGGCCTGCCTGCGGCGAGGCCGGCGCTCCGATGGCGGTCCTGGCTTCGGTGACGAGGCCGGCAGCGGGCGCGCGCAGCGAGATCGGGCCCTGTCGGCCGCCGGGAGCGCCGGGCTGCTGCGGCGGCGCGGTGAGGCGCGCCAACTCCTGATTCTCGGTGACCGTGTCGCCTTCCTTGACGAACAGGTCGGTGACCCTGGAGCCCTCCTGATCGACGCCGACCTGGGCCTCGCGGCGCGGCACGATAAAGCCGGTGACCCGCACCATGTCGGAGAAGCAGGCATTGGTGGACTTGGTCACGATCACCAGCGCCTGGCCCGGCGTGTCTTTCTCTTCGGCGCGCGGACGGTGCTCGAACCAGTAATAGCCGACGGCCAGAGCGGCAACGAAAGCCACTCCGAGCGCAGGTTTGAGATATTCGGAGAATTTCATCGCCGGATCAATCCAGACTGGAAGTCAAAACAAACAGGGCGCGTCAGGCCGGCCGACGACCTGCAATGGAGCCAAAACGAATACGTCCCGCACGGGTGCTGCGGGACGTATTGTAACCGGAAACTATTGGTCGGCGCCACGCCCTTGCCTGCAAAGCCTTATTTGGCTGCGTTCGACGCCGTGGCCTTGTTTTCCATGTTCACGACCTGGACGCGGCGGTTCACCTCGGCCATCGGCTGGCTCGGATCCTTGAGCTTGCTCTTGCCATATCCGACCGTGACGAGGTCGGTGCCGTTGATGCCATATTTGTCGACGAGATAGCGCTTGATCGCGTCGGCGCGGCGCTCGGAGAGATCCTGGTTGTAGGTTTCGCCGCCGGCCGCATCGGTATGGCCCGCGACCACGAAGGTCGAGCCTTTGAGATCATTGTTGGTGAGGGCGCGGCCGAGCGCCTGAACCGACGGCAGCGACTTCGTGCTGATATCGGCCGAGTTGTAGTCGAAGTTGATCTCCAGATCGATCTTCGGCTTGTCCTTGACGATGGCGGCGATCTCCTCGCGCTCGGCGCTCGAAAGCGAACGCGTGGAGCGGCCACGGATCTTCTGGACGAACTTGCCCTCGGCGGCGGTTACTGCCGGGTCGACGACGGTCTGCGGACCGGTAGAAAGGCCGCGGGTCAGCGGCTTCTTTTCCGGCGCCAGCGCGCGAACGATCTGGTCCTCGGTGACGTTCTTGTCCTGGGCCAGGGCGGTTTCCGCACTGAAGGAAATTGCGGCGCCGAGCGCCGCAACCGAGACGATTGCGGTGAAGGTCTTCGCTGCCGAGATATTTGCCATTGACAGTCCCCTCCTGCGGGCTTCCCACGCGGTTCCAACGTCATCCAAATTGGCTGCCAGACCCTGATTGCGGCCGGCTGCTTTACCTTAGTCTGGACGCCCCGCCACAGGGTTCGAGGGGCCGCCAGCCTTCATCCAAAAAAAATCGTCACTGCACCCCGTAATCGGCGAATTCCTTGACGATATTGGGGTCCATCGCCTTCGCATTGTTGATATCCAGGTCGCCTTCCGAAATCGAGCCGTTGCGTTTCTTGGCCAGGCCGCGACCATACAGCGACGACGTCAATCTCGGGTTGATCTTGAGCGCCGCGTCGAAATCAGCAATTGCATTCTTGTTCTGGCCGCTCTTCAGGTTGACGAGGCCGCGGCTGTCGAGCGCGTCGACGAAATTCGGTCGCAGCCGCAACGCCTCGTTGCAATCCTTCAGGGCCGCCTGCAGGTCGCCGATCACCGTGCGCGCCCAGCAGCGGTTGTTGAAGGCTTCCACATCCTTCGGGTTCAGCCGCAGCGAATTGTTGAAGTCCTTGATGGCGAGTTCGTAGGCGCCCTTGCTCGCATAGACCTGCCCGCGCCGGTACAGCGCGGCCGCATCGTCCGGATTGTCGTTGAGCTTGGCGGTCAGGCTCTTGATGGTCGGATCGTCGGCAAGCGCGACCGCTATCGGACTGGGGCTCTCCGCCGGCTTGGCCGGTGGCGGGGGCGGCGGAATCGCGGCTTCAACCGGTTTCGCCGCCGCGGGCGGCGGAGGCGGGGGCGGAGGTGTCGGTGCGGCCACCGGGGTGGGGGCAGGCGCAGGAGGCGGCACCGGCGCCGTGGCCACCGGAGTCGGCGGCGGCGGGCTCGCCGGCCGCGGGCCTGAGCCGCTGGGGATGAAGGAGAAATCCTCGGCGAGCGACGACGAAATCCACGGCACCTGTTCCTGGCGCGAGGCGCGGGTCACGCCGACGCGGGTGCGATTCAGCGTTTCCTCCGCCATCAAATCGGGGGTGCGGATTTCCTTCAGCAGCTCTTTCACGAACAGGCTGCGGTCGCTGCCATTGTCGGAAACGACCGACGAGAGCGCGGCCGAATACATCACCAGCGTGCCGTTCGGCGCAATCACCGGCGCAAGGCCGGCGGAAAAGCTGCGGAACCGGCGCTCGAACGGATTGCGCCTGGAGGCGTCGATCAGCGCGATCTTGACGCCGGCGCCGCGGCTGTTGATCTCCCCCAGCACGGTTTCGAGGCTGAAACCGTCACGACGGACGTCCGGTTCGGTCCAGATCTGGGCATCGACGGGGATCATGTAGCTCTGGCGGCTCGACTGCACGCCAAAGCCGGAGAAGAATATCAGCGCGACGGAGCCCGGCTTGATCTTGCCATACAGGCGCTCGAAGGCGCGGCGCATCTGCTCGCCGGTCAGGTTCTCGCCGATATCGACATTGAAACCGTCGCGCTTGAGCTCTTCGGCGATGTCGCGCGCATCGTTGATCGGCTCCTTCAGCGGCGCCTCGGCGTCCGGATATTTCGCGTTGCCGATGACCAGCGCGTAGCGCTCACCGGCTGCGAACGACGGGGCTACCGACGCGACTGAAAAGAACAAAGTTAGGAGCAATGCGAGGCGGATTTTCATAATGACGGCAGTCCAGATCACGGCAGTCCAGCCAAAATAGCGCCGATGCCAGCTCGCGCCGCGGCGACCTTACTCTACGCTTTCGGCATTATCAAACCACGCCCGCTGCCCGTCAACCGCTTGCGATGTCGTCACTAATTGCGACAATTGACCGCGACAGGGGCGGGGCGGACGAACCGAATAAAAGCGTCCGTTGCGACAGAACCACAGCGTGCGGTTTGGCCGGTGCAAACGGTTCCCAATCAGGCCGACAACCCCTTCGCGCAGATACCCGGCTTCGTGTCCCGGACCTGATCGGCATACCCCGCGAAAGCGGGGTATGCAGTACGCCGCAGTCCTCGACTCTATGGCTATCGCCGCCAATGCTGAGTCACCACCTTCGCGGGCGGCAATGTGATCCCTCTCACATAGCGTGCCGAACTGTCGCGCGGCTGTCATTCGCGCGCCGCGTTTGACCTTTGCGGATGACAATGGCTTGTTGCCGGCATCGGCCAATCCAAACATCCAAGAAAAAAGTGACACCGATGGGAAATGCCTACGAAATCTACGCGTTGCGCTATGCGACGATGTCGCCGCGCACCCCCCATTTGAATTTTCTGGTCCCCGATCCGCACGAGACCACGGCGCAGGACCTGGACTATTTCGTCTGGCTGATCCGAGGGGCCGGCCCCGACATCCTGGTCGATACCGGCTTCAATGCCGAAGAGGCGAGGGCGCGCTCGCGCAAGCTTAGCCTCAATCCGGTCGACGCGCTGGCGGACTTTGGCGTTTCGGCCGACACCATCAAGGACGTCATCGTCACCCATTTGCACTATGACCACGCCGGCAATCTCGACCGCTTCCCGAACGCGCGGTTTCATCTGCAGGACCGCGAGATGAGCTACGCGACCGGGCGCTGCATGTGCAACGGCATGCTGCGCCATCCATTTTCGGTCGAGCACGTCACCACGATGGTGCGCCATGTCTACGGCGAGCGCGTCACCTTCCATTCCGGCGATGGCGAGGTCGCGCCCGGCGTGACGGTGCATCGCGTCGGCGGCCATTCCGACGGATTGCAGGTGGTGCGCGTGGAAACGGCGCGCGGGCCGGTGGTGCTGGCCTCGGATGCGGCGCATTACTACGCCAATCTGCAGAAGCGCAGCCCATTTCCGATCGTCTACAATGTCGGCGACATGGCGCAGGGCTGGGAAATCGTCGAACGCCTTGCCGGCCATCCCGACCGTTTCATCCCCGGCCACGATCCGATCGTCAGCGAGATCTATCCGCGCGCCAGCGACAAGGTCGATGCGTTCGCGCTGCATTTGCAGCCTTCGCGATCGTTCGTGAAATAGGTTCAAGAAAACGATGCGAGAATACAAGACTGTCGGCTTCATCGGCCTCGGCGTGATGGGCGCACCGATCTGCCGCAACCTCGTGAAGAAGAGCGGCAAGCGCATCCTTGCCTTTGATCTGTCGCCGGAGCCATTGGCGCGGCTGCGTACCGAGGGCGCCGAGATCGCGGGCTCTGTTGCCGACGTGATCAAGCAAAGTGATTTACTGTTCCTGTGCCTGCCGAGCGCCAAACATGTGCGCGCGGTGTTCGAAGGCGACGGCATTCTGAAAAACATCCGGAGCGGGCAGGTCGTCGTCGATCTCGGCACGTCGTCGGTCAGCCAGACCCGCGATTTTGCCGGGCAATTGCAGGCCAAGGGTGCGTCCTGGGCCGATGCGCCGATCGCGCGCACGCGTCAGGCGGCGCAGGATGGCACGCTCAGCGTGATGGTTGGAGCGACGTCCGCGCTTTACGCCGATATCGAGCCTCTGATCCGCTGCTTTGCCACCGATGTCACGCTCTGCGGCGAGGTCGGCGCCGGGCAGGTCACAAAAATCCTCAACAACATGGTGCTGTTCGAGACCGTCAATGCGCTGGCCGAGGCGGTTGCGGTCGCCAGGCATAATGGCGTCGATCCGAAGCTGCTGCTCGATACGCTTTCAAAGGGCTCGGCCGACAGCTTTGCGCTGCGCAATCACGGCATGAAGGCGATCGTGCCGGGCAATTTTCCGGAGCGCGCGTTTTCAACCGAATATGCGCTGAAGGATCTGTCCTATGCGCTGGAGCTGGCGTCCGACGCGGGCATCAGGATTCGCGGCGCGGAGTTGATGGCTAAGGTGTTGCAGGAAGCCATCGATGCCGGGTCGGGAGACAATTATTTCCCTGTCATCGCGAAGCATATTGGTGGCCGCTAACCGGAGATTCCTGATGATCACTCGCTTTGCCGGGCTCACGCCCACCCGCAGCCGCGCCGTCGCTCACGACGATCTGGTTTTCACGGTGGCCGTCGCGCCCGATCCGGTCAGCTCCTCGATGTACGAGCAGAGTGCAAAGGCGCTCGCCCGCATCGACGAAAGCCTCGCGCTCTGCGGCACGGACAAGAGCAAAATTCTCTCGGCCATCGTCTATATCACCGATATCAAGCGCAAAAGCGAGATGAACCGCGCCTGGGACGAATGGGTCGATACCAGGAATCCGCCGATGCGCGCCTGCATCGGCGTCGATCTCGAACCGCCGCACATCGTGGAGATCGTGGTGACGGCGGTGAAGTGAGCCGGTCAGTAAGGTTCCTTCGCGTCCGCCTCTTCGCTGGTCTGCACCAGATCGAGGCTCGCCTTGGCGAAGGCCGTCGGAGTCGCAGTGGGTCAAAAGCGCCAATCTCGCCTGGCTTTGCTGATGTCGACGTGGTCGCAGGCGGGGCCGGCCGGTTGGGGCCAATTGCTGACTCATGCACCGCAGCAAAAAGGGGCTCTATTCGATCACCTCGTCGGCACAAGCGTGCACAGGCTCATTCGGGCAGCCCCGCTTTCCGAAGCCCCTCAATCAACAGCTTCGAGTTTGATTGGCCGCCCCGGGCGATCCACGCGGATATTGTAAAGGCGGGATCGGTCTCAAGGAGATGCGCCGCCGCCTCACGTGCCTCCGCATCACGTCCGAGATGGGCGAAAGCGGACGCGAGACAGCGATAAGCTGATGCCGCAGAGGGGTTCTGACGAACGGCTTTCTTCCCTGCGGCGATGGCTTCGTCAAAGCGACAAAGCTCAATAAAGGCCGATCCCATCCCAACAAACGACCGGTGTAGCAGCGGATCTACCGGGCTCATGCGAATGGCACGTTCAAAGCTCCGGACCGCTTCCTCCGGCAGCCCGGCAACTTTCAAGACCCAGCCTCTGCAGTTCCATGCGTTAAATGAATTTGGGTTGAGCGCAACCGCCCGGTCTGCCATTTCGATCTCACTTTCGCCATCGCCGACCATGAACGCCGAGGTTATGGAAACCCATGCTAACGTATCTGGATCACCATCATCGATGCTCAATGCCAAGTGAAGAAGCCGAACCGCTTCCTTGCGCTCGAATTCAGGATCGATAGCATAACCCCAAATGACGTTTCGCATATGACAGGCACCTACCAGAGCAGCGGCGAAGCCGAACCGAGGGTCCAGTTCCAAAGCGCGATGAGCCAGTCCTATCGCCTCGGCCAACCCTTCGCGGGTCGTTAGGTAGAACTGCGACATAGCACGGAGAAAAAAATCATATGCGGTGGGGTTCTCTGGTCGCCGCCGCGTCGCGAGTGCAATTTCTGTTTGAAGCAATTTTGGCTGAATGGCTGAGACAACGGCGACCGCCACTTCGTCCTGGAGAGCGAAAACGTCAGTTAGGTCGCGCTCGAACCTGTCTGCCCATATGTGCGCGCCTGTAAGCGCATCAATCAACTGCCCTGTGATGCGAACTTTCCCCGACGCCTTGCGCACAGACCCCTCAAGGACATAGCGCACGCCAAGTCTGCGCCCGACTTCCTTGATGTCGACGGCTCGGCCCTTGAAGGTGAAGCTCGAATTGCGAGCGGTCACGAACAACCACTTAAACCGCGAAAGCGCCGTCGTGATCTCTTCAACCATTCCGTCCGCGAAATACTCCTGCTCGGGGTCGCCGCTCATGTTCTCGAACGGCAGCACGGCGATGGAGGGCTTGTCTGGAAGTGGAGGAGCCGCGCTTATCCTCGCAGTCAGCGCGCTATGCGCTCCCGCGCGCACCGCGTAGGCGCGGACCGGCTTGGCGATGTTCTTGAGCTGCTGTTCGCCCCGGTCCTCGAAGCCGGCGTCCAGCTTGCCTTCGACTTCGCCGTAGACCTTCTCGGACATCAGGATGCCACCCGGATCGGCGATCCCCTCCAGCCGGACCGCAATGTTGATCCCGTCGCCGTAAAGGTCACCGTCTTGCCCAACAATAACGTCACCAAGGTTGAGCCCGACGCGCAACCTCAGGGAACTGCTGCCAGAGGCGAGATGATCCTGTATCTCCACCGCGCATCTCGTGGCGGCCAAGGGACTCGCGAACTCGGCCAGCGCGCCATCACCCGTTGTCTTGATGAGTCGTCCTTGGTGGCGGGAGAGGCTCGGCTCGATCAATTCTCGCTTGAGCCGTTCGAACTCAGCATAGGTCGCTTCCTCGGCGCGTTCCATGAGCGCGGAATAACCAACCACGTCAGCGGCCAGGATCGCCGCTAGTCGCCTCTGAACCCGGTGCTCCGTCACAGCGTCCTCCGAACGACCAGGCAAAGCACGTCGCTGGGACAAGGAGGAGCCTAACACTTTATTGTGGACCTGCGAGCGGCAATCGCGGGAGGGCCCGGTTCCCCCCGAAACTGGACATCAAATACACGCACCTCAATACGCCTCTTTCGCGTCCGCCTCTTCGCTGGTCTGCACCAGATCGAGGCTCTGCTCGATCTTGCCGAGCAGCCGCGCGAAATCGCGCCGCTCCTGCGCGGAGAGGCATGACAGGATTTCCTGCTCCTTGCGCAACAGGCGCGGGATCAGTTCTTCGTAAAGCGCTGCGCCCTTGCGCGTCAGGCGCAGGCGGAATTCGCGGCGGTCGTCCTCGTTCTCGACGCGCTCGACGATCTGCCGCTTCATCAGCGCGGTGACCGCGCGGCTGATGGTGGATTTATGCGTGCGGGTGCACTGGGCGATGAATTGCGCGCTGCAGGCATCGTGGCGGAAGCCGAGCGTCGCCAGCACGCGCCATTCCGGAATATCGAGCCCGTAGCGCGTCGCATACTCGACCGAGAGCGCCGAACTGACCTCAGCGGCGAGCCGGTTGAGGCGGAACGGGACGAATCCGAACAGATCCAGCCTGGCGCTTCGCTTCGACGCGCTCTCTTCTCGCGGGCCGGCAGCCACTTCGCTTGAAGACGCCTTTGGCAAAATCGCTCCAATTTGAGTTGACGCCGGGCCCGGCTCGGGGTTTAAGATAGTTGCAGATGCGACTAATTTAGCAGGGTCGCACGTCCTTGGCTAGTCACAGGGTCGAGCCCGCATGGCACTGACTAATACCCAATTCGGCTATCGTCGCCACCCCGATCAGGATCGGGCGGATGCGAACGTCGCCGAACACGCGATTGTCGTGGTCGGCGCCGGTCCCGTGGGGTTGTCGCTGGCGATCGATCTGGCGCAGCGCGGCCAATCCGTGGTGCTGCTCGACGACGCCGACCGGATCGGCGAGGGCTCGCGGGCAATCTGCTTTTCAAAACGCGCGCTCGAATTCTGGGACCGCCTTGGCGTCGGCCAGCGCATGGTCGACAAGGGCGTGGTGTGGAGCGTCGGCAAGATCTTCCACGGCGAGCAGCAACTCTACCAGTTCAACCTGCTGCCGGAACAGGGTCACAAGCGGCCGGCTTTCATCAACCTGCAGCAATTCTATGCGGAGGCCTACCTGGTCGACCGCGTCGAGGAACTCTCTGCCATCGACCTGCGCTGGCGCAACAAGGTGACGGGGCTCGAGCCGCGCAACGACCATGTGGCTTTGACGATCCAGACGCCGGACGGTCCCTATCGCGTGAATGCGCAATACGTCATTGCCTGCGACGGCGCCCGATCCTCGCTGCGGCAAATGGTGGGCGCGGAATTCGCAGGGCAAGTGTTCGAGGATCAATTCCTGATCGCCGACGTCAGGATGACGGCGGCGTTTCCGACCGAACGCTGGTTCTGGTTCGATCCGCCGTTCCATGCCGGGCGCTCCGCGCTGTTGCACAAGCAGCCCGACGACATCTGGCGGATCGACCTGCAGCTCAATCGCTTTGCCGATCCCGCCGTTGAAAAGCTGCCGGAGAACGTGCGGCCCCGGATCGCGCGCATGCTCGGGCATGACAAGTTCGATTTCGAATGGATCTCGCTGTACAAGTTCCAGTGCCGGCGGATGAACAAGTTCATCCATGGCCGCGTCATCTTTGCCGGCGATGCCGCGCATCAGGTCTCGCCGTTCGGCGCCCGCGGCGCCAATTCCGGGCTCGAGGACGCCGAGAATCTGGCGTGGAAGCTCGATCGCGTGCTGCGGGGCACCTCGCCCGAGACGCTGCTGGAGAGCTATCATACCGAACGTAGTGCGGCAGCCGACGAGAACATCCGCGAGTCCACCCGCTCGACCGATTTCATGGCGCCCAACTCGCACCAGGAGGCGCGGTTGCGCAAGGCGGTGCTGTCGCTCGCCAAGGAAACCGAGTTCGGCAAGCGCATGGTGAATGCGGGGCGTCTCTCGACGCCCTCGACCTACGAAACCCCACTTTCGACCGCCGATCGCGACGCGTGGCGCGGTGGCCCGCGGCCCGGCGCGTCGATGGCGGATGCGCCCGTTGCAGGCCCAGGCGGAGAGTCGACGTTCCTGACAGATGCCTTCATCTCGGCCGGAACGCGGTTCACATTGCTGGAGTTTAGCAATGGTGCGATGCCGGAACGGCCCGAAGGATTGGGCGCGATCAGGATTGGCGGCAAGGATGGTCTGGCCGATTCTGCAGGTCTCGCCGCCGCGCGCTACGACGCCGAGCCGGGCACCGCCTATCTGCTTCGCCCCGACGGCTATGTCGCGGCACGGTTCCGGCATCCGACACGCGAGGGGCTCGATGCCGCGCTGGCGCGTGCCGCAGGCCACAACTGAGGTTTCGAGCTGAGGTTTTCTCATGGCGCTATCGACCGCTTCGAATTTCGCCAAGCCTGACGACGCGTTTCGCGCCATCGTCGAGGCGCATCGGGGCTTGAGCGACGAACAGAGCGCCGATCTCGATG
Organism: Bradyrhizobium sp. AUGA SZCCT0283; assembly: GCF_018130385.1. Lineage (GTDB taxonomy): Bacteria > Pseudomonadota > Alphaproteobacteria > Rhizobiales > Xanthobacteraceae > Bradyrhizobium. Next base: position 58,592 of record NZ_JAFCLU010000011.1, read on the forward strand.
CGGCGCTGGTGCTCGTGCTCGCCAACCACATCGGCGATATCGCCGTTTTGCACGAGGCCATCGCGCTCGCCAAGCGGCGAATGCTCGATGCGAGCCAGCAGCAGCAGCAACAGCAGCAATAATTTACGTCTCGAACGAAGTCAGGAATCGAATTGATGGCCAAAGGTTTCGCGTCCACGACCGATCTGGCGGAGAAGAAGATCACCTTCTCCGAAATCGGCACCGATCTCTACGCGTTCACCGCCGAGGGCGATCCGAACTCCGCTATCATCGTCGGTGACGACGGCTGCCTGGTGTTCGATGCGCAGTCGACACCGGCGATGGCCAACAAGGTGATCGAGCGCGTTCGCACGGTCACCGACAAGCCGATCAAATATGTCGTGCTGTCGCATTATCACGCCGTGCGCGTGCTCGGCGCTTCCGCCTACAAGGCGCAGGGCATCGTGGCGTCGACGGAAACCCGTCGGCTGATCGAGGAGCGCGGCCAGCAGGACTGGGATTCCGAATATGGTCGCTTCCCGCGTCTGTTTCAGGATGCGCAGAGCATTCCCGGCCTGACCTGGCCGACGCTGACCTTCGAGGGCGAGATGTCGATCTATCTCGGCAAGCGTGAAGTGCGCTTGATGCAGCTTGGCGCCGGGCATACGTCGGGCGACATCGTCGCCTGGGTGCCGGACGCCGAAGTGATGTTCTCTGGCGACCTGATCGAATATCACTCGGCCTGCTATTGCGGCGACGCGCATTTGCGCGAATGGCCCGCCACGCTGAATGAAATCCGCGCCTTCAATCCCAAGGCGATCGCGCCGGGCCGCGGCGATGCGCTCAAGGGTCTATCGACCGGGCGCGAGGCGATCGCGATGACGCGCGATTTCGTCACCTCGCTCTATGGCGCGGCGGAAAGCTCGGTTGCCAAGGGCCGCTCGCTGAAGGAGACCATGGCCGCGACGCGCGAGGTGATGGATCCCAAGTTTTCCAGCTTTGCGATCTACGAGCACTGCCTGCCGTTCAACGTCTCGCGCGCGTTCGACGAAGCATCCGGTATAGATGATCCCGTAATCTGGACCGACAAGCGCGACCAGGAAATGTGGGCCGCCCTGCAAGGAGGAGGATGACCATGAATATCAACACCTCGCCTGATCAGATCGTTCGCAGCTCCGCGCAATTGACGCCGGGCTATATGTCCGGCTTCGGCAACAGCTTTGAGACCGAGGCGTTGCCCGGCGCGCTGCCGATGGGACGCAACTCGCCGCAGCGCTGCGCCTACGGGCTCTATGCCGAGCAACTCTCCGGTTCGCCTTTCACCGCGCCGCGCGGCAGCAACGAGCGCTCATGGCTCTATCGCATCCGCCCGTCGGTGAAGCATTCAGGGCGCTTTGCCAAAGCCGATGCCGGGTTGTGGCGCACCGCGCCGTGCCATGAGCAGGAGATCATGGTCGAGCAGTTGCGTTGGGATCCGGCGCCGATCCCGAAGGAAGACATGACCTTCCTGCAGGGTGTGCAGACCATGACGACAGCGGGCGATGCCAACACCCAGGCCGGCATGGCCGCGCATGTCTATCTCATCACCAAGTCGATGGTCGATCAGCATTTCTACAATGCCGATGGCGAGATGATGTTCGTGGCCCAGCAGGGCAATCTGCGGCTCGTCACCGAGTTCGGCCGCATCGATATCGAGCCGGGCGAGATCGCCGTGATTCCGCGCGGCGTGAAATTCCGCGTCGAGATTCCGGCAGGGCCCGCGCGCGGCTATCTCTGCGAAAACTACGGCGGCGCCTTTACGTTGCCGGAGCGCGGGCCGATCGGCGCCAATTGCCTCGCCAATTCGCGCGACTTTCTTACCCCTGTAGCCAGCTATGAGGACAAGGACACGCCGACCGAACTCTACGTGAAATGGGGCGGTTCGCTGTTCAAGACCACGCTGCCACATTCGCCGATCGACGTGGTGGCGTGGCACGGCAATTACGCGCCCTATAAGTACGATCTGCGCACCTTCTCGCCGGTCGGCGCCATCGGCTTCGACCACCCCGATCCCTCGATCTTCACGGTGCTGACCTCGCCATCGGAAACCGCCGGCACCGCGAATATCGATTTTGTCATCTTCCCGGAGCGCTGGATGGTGGGCGAAAACACCTTCCGTCCACCCTGGTATCACATGAACATCATGTCGGAGTTCATGGGCCTGATCTACGGCGTCTACGACGCCAAGCCGCAAGGCTTTACCCCCGGCGGCATCAGCCTGCACAACATGATGCTGCCGCACGGCCCCGACCGCGAGGCCTTCGATCACGCCAGCAATGGCGAGTTGAAGCCGGTGAAGCTCGCCGGCACCATGGCCTTCATGTTCGAAACGCGCTTCCCGCAGCGTGTCACCGCGCACGCGGCGAAATCGGCGACGCTGCAGGATGACTACGCCGATTGCTGGAAGGGACTTGAGAAGCGGTTCGATCCGAACAAGCCGTAGAGTCACACTTGCCGTCATTCCGGGGCGCGCGAAGCGCGAGCCTGGAATCCATTTCTCCGTCGGCTTACGTGGCCCAATGGATTCCGGGCCTGCGCCTTCCGGCGCATCCGGAATGACGATGGGCAGAGCGCGTCCAAAACTCGGCAGGAAACCATGCCCCATCCTAACGACCCCAAACTCCGCTCCTTCATCGACGTCGCGCCCGATTCCCATTTCCCGATCCAGAATCTCCCCTACGGCGTGTTCTCCGCCAAGGACGGTCTCGCCCCGCGCGTTGGCGTTGCGATCGGCGACTACGTGCTCGATCTCTGGCAGCTTGCGCAGGATTGCCGCTTCGATGTCGTCGAACCCGCGGTGTTTGCCGCGCCGCAGCTCAACCCGTTCATGGCGCTGGGGCCAAAAGTGTGGTCGAGCACGCGCGCGAGGATCAGCGAGCTGCTGCGGCACGACCATCCCGAACTGCGCGACAATGAAAGCTCGCGCAAGCGCGCGCTGGTGCCGATGGCGGATGTCAAGCTGCATCTGCCATTCGCGGTCTCCGGCTACACCGATTTCTACTCGTCCAAGGAGCACGCCACCAATGTCGGCGTGATGTTCCGCGGCAAGGACAGCGCCTTGCAGCCGAACTGGCTGCACATGCCGATCGGCTACAACGGCCGTGCCTCGACCGTTGTCGTCAGCGGCACACCGGTGCGCCGGCCGCGCGGGCAGTTGAAGCCGCCGACGGCTGACGTGCCGAGCTTTGGTCCGTGCAAGCGGCTCGATTTCGAACTTGAAATGGGCGTGGTGGTCGGCCAGCCGTCGGTGATGGGCGAAATGCTGACCGAGAAGCAGGCCGAGGAAATGATCTTCGGGTTTGTCATTCTCAACGACTGGAGCGCGCGCGACATCCAGCAGTGGGAGTATGTGCCGCTCGGGCCTTTCCAGGCCAAGGTGTTCGCGACCTCGATCAGCCCGTGGGTGGTGACGCGCGAGGCACTGGAGCCGTTTCGGTTGCACGGCCCCGCGCAGGATCCAAAACCGCTGCCCTATCTGCAGCAGACGCAGCCGAACAATTACGACATGGCGCTTGAGGTCGGCTTGCGCGCGGCGCAGATGAACGCGCCCAGAAACATCAGCCGCACCAATTTCAAGTACATGTACTGGTCGTCGGTGCAGCAGCTCGTGCATCACGCTTCAAGTGGCTGCGCCATGAATGTCGGCGATCTCTTGGGGAGCGGCACCATCTCCGGTCCGGAGAAGGACCAGCGCGGCAGCCTGCTCGAGATCAGCTGGAACGGCACCGAGCCGGTCGAGCTGGCGGCCGGCGTCAAGCGCTCGTTCCTGGAGGACGGCGATTCGCTCGTCATGCGCGGCTGGTGCCAGGGCGACGGCTATCGCGTCGGTTTTGGCGAGGTCGAGGGGACGGTTTTGGCGGCGGAGTAACGCTCTCTCCCCGTCATTGCGAGGATCCGTAGGGTGTGCAAAGGAGCGAAGCGACGTGCCCACCATCCATCAGCCGCGGAGCCGGGGGACGGTGGGCACACTTCGCTTTGCCCACACGGCATCTATCGCTCCTCGCAATGACGCGGATGGCTCACCGCTCCTGCGGCGGAATATCCCGCAAGCGCGCCGAATGTGCCGCAACATCCTCGACACTGTATTTCAGATGCACCCGCTTATCCGACGGCAACTGCTTGGTGACGCACACGCCCGGCCGCCGCTCGGTCGCGGGGCGGATCGGCCGCGGCGCAAAGCCGCCGCCGCAGTTCGGGCAGACATTGTGCAGCTTGTTGTCCACGCAATCCGCGCAGAACGTGCATTCGTAGGAACAGATCCGCGCATCTGTCGCGTTCGGCGGAAGGTCCTTGTCGCAATATTCGCAGTTCGGCCGGAGTTGCAGCGCCATCGTCGTCTCGTGATGTGATTCCCAGGGATCATCGCAAATCGGGCCGAAAACGCGAATGACAAATTTCCCTCGAATCGGGCCATCTAGGCTTTCAGCGGCAACCTCGCGCTCTCCTTGAGCCGGTCCAGCACGATCGATGAGCGCACATGCGCGACGCTCTGGTGCGGCATCAGCACGTTGTTGACGAGGTCGGAGAGGTCCTTGAGGTCGCGCAGCACCACCTTCAGCACGTAATCGGCGTCGCCGGTGAGCGAATAGGCCTCCTGGATGTCGTCGACGCGATTGACCAGCGCGCGGAATTTCTTGGAATTGTCGGGCGAATGCGTCGCCAGCGTGATGTGGATGAAGGCGATCAGGTTGAAGCCAAGCGCCTCGCCGGCGAGATCGGCGTGATAGCCGGCGATCACCTTCTCTTCCTCCAGCCGCATCCGCCGCCGCGAGCATTGCGAGGCCGACAGGCCGACGAGGTCGGCGAGCTGCTGATTGGTCAGCCGGCCATCGTCCTGCAGCGCGGCCAGCATTTTGAGGTCAAAGGCGTCTACGGATATCATGCGTAAATTGCCACTTTCATGCATGGATCGTGCGCCATACTAGCCGAATGCGAGTCCGTTTGCATGCACTTTGCACCTGTTTCGATCGATATTGATCCAGATCAATTTCAGGAGATTTCGCCATGGGTCCGTTTCCGCACGACGCACCGGCCGCCACCATCAGCGCCGACAACCCGATGGGTACCGACGGTTTCGAGTTCGTCGAGTATGCCCATCCGAAGCCTGAGGAATTGCATGCACTGTTCAGGATGATGGGCTATGCAGCGGTCGCCCGCCACAAGACCAAAAGGATCACGGTCTATCGCCAGGGCGACATCAACTATCTCGTCAACGAGGAGCCGGGTACCCATGGCCATGGCTTCGTCGCCGCGCACGGGCCTTGCGCGCCGTCGATGGCGTTTCGCGTGGTCGATGCGAAGCTTGCCTATGAGCGCGCACTGTCGCTCGGGGCGGAGCCCGCCGATATCTCTACCGCGCAGAAGACGCTCGACGTTCCCGCCATCAAGGGCATCGGCGGCAGCCTGCTCTATTTCGTCGACCGCTACGGCGCCAAGGGATCGGCCTATGACCTCGAATTCGAATGGCTGGGCGCGAAGGACCCGCGCCCCGCGGGTGCCGGGCTCTATTACATCGACCACCTCACCCACAACGTCCATCGCGGCCGCATGGATGTCTGGACCGGCTTCTACGAAAAGCTGTTCAACTTCCGCCAGATCCGCTTCTTCGACATCGAGGGCCGCGCCTCCGGCCTGTTCTCCCGCGCCCTGACCAGCCCGGACGGCAAGATCCGGATTCCGATCAACGAGGATGCCGGCGATTCCGGACAGATCGAGGAATATCTCCACATCTATCGCGGCGAGGGCATTCAGCACATCGCCTGCGGTGCGCGCGACATTTACGCTGCCGTCGAGACGCTGCGCGAGGCGGGATTGCCGTTTATGCCGTCACCGCCCGCTACCTATTTCGAGAAGATCGACGCGCGGCTGCCGCAGCATGGCGAGGATGTCGCCCGCCTCCAGCGCGACGGCATTCTGATTGACGGCGAGGGCGTCGTCGATGGCGGCCACACCAAGGTGCTGCTGCAGATTTTTTCGGCGAACGCGATCGGGCCGATCTTCTTCGAATTCATCCAGCGCAAGGGCGACGATGGGTTCGGCGAGGGCAATTTCAAGGCGTTGTTCGAATCGATCGAGGAAGATCAGATTCGCCGGGGCGTGCTGAAGGTGGGGAATGCAGCGTAGGTTCTTGTCATTCCGGGGCGATGCGAAGCATCGAACCCGGAATCTCGACGTAACGATCTCTGGATTCCGGGTTCGCGCTACGCGCGCCCCGGAATGACGGTCATCGCTTCCACGCGCTCGTCAGTTCCCCGATATCCGCCTTCTCCGCATCCCGGATCGCGGACGGCGTTCGCGAGAATCGCGGCGCTGGCGCTGGCTGCGTCACGCCGTGGCGCTCGACAAAAATATTTCGCGCGGCCATGTGCGGATGCTTCGGCGCTTCGGCCATGGTCAGGATCGGCGCGAAGCAGATGTCGGTGCCTTCCATGATCTTGCACCAGTCCTCGCGGCTCTTGCTTTTGAACACTTTCGTCAGCTTTTCCTTCAGCGCCGGCCAGGCCTTGCGGTCCATCTGTGCGTCGAAGTCGGCGTCGGTGAGGCCGGCATGCTGGCGGAGCAGCGCGTAGAATTGCGGTTCGATCGAGCCGATCGAAATGAAATTGCCGCACGAGCATTCGTAGATGCCGTAGAAATGCGCGCCGCCGTCGAGGAAATTCTGCTCGCGCCCTTCGACCCAGCGGCCGATCGCGGTCATATCGAAGAACATCGACATCAGCGAGGCCGCGCCGTCGCACATCGCGGCGTCCACCACCTGTCCCTTGCCGGATTTCGAGGCCTCCAGCAGGGCGGCGAGCACGCCGACCACCAGATAGAGCGCGCCGCCGCCGAAATCGCCGACGAGGTTGAGCGGCGGCACCGGCTTCTCCTTGGTGCCGATCGCGGCAAGCGCGCCGGTGACCGAGATGTAGTTGATGTCATGGCCGGCGGCCTGCGCCAGCGGGCCTTCCTGGCCCCAGCCGGTCATGCGGCCGAACACCAGCCGCGGGTTGCGCGCCATCACGACATCGGGCCCGAGGCCAAGCCGCTCCATCACGCCGGGGCGAAAGCCTTCGATCAGCGCATCGGCGTTAGCGAGCAGGTCGAGCACCTGCGCGATCGCGGCCTTGTCCTTCAGATCAAGCTCGACGACTTTCCGGCCGCGCCCCGCCACCGATTTCAGGTTCTTCTTGGCGCCAACGCGATCGAGCGTGACAACTTCGGCGCCCATATCGGCCAGCATCATGCAGGCGAACGGGCCCGGGCCGATGCCGGCGAATTCGACGATCCGAAAGCCGGCGAGCGGACCGGAGGCGCGGGTGGCGGATTGGGTGGCTGGTTTGTCGAGCACTTGTTTTCTCTCCCAAGGGAACGTCTTAATTAGTTGATTAGCTAAATTGTCCTGCCGAAGCGAGAGTGTGGCAAGCTTCTTTTGCCGAGAATCGGACCAAAATGCGAAAGCGGCGCGCATCGCTGCGCGCCGCTTGTCCGCAAGGTTGTGTTGAGGCGCTGTCAGCCCGCGGCGGTCACCGCGCGCTGCGCCATCACCTTGATCAGGTTGGCGCGATAGTCCGACGTGCCGTGAATATCGCTCATCAGGCCGTCGGCGGATATCTTGACGCCGTCGATCGCGCCAGCCGACCAGCTCGCTTTCAGCGCCGCCTCGATCGACGGCACCCGCATCACGCCGTTTTGCGATGCGCCGGTCGCGGCGACCCTGACATCACCTGCCGGGGTCTTGGCGACGAACACGCCGGTCAGGGCGAAGCGCGACGCCGGATGGTTGAACTTGGAATATCCCGCTTTGGCCTGAACCGGGAACGACACGGCGGTGATGATTTCGCCGTCGTCGAGCGCCGTGGTGAACAGGCCCTTGAAGAAATCATCCGCCGCTATCGAACGCTTGTTGGTCTTCACAGTGGCACCGAGCGCCAGCACCGCCGCCGGATAGTCGGCCGCGGGATCGTTGTTGGCGAGCGAGCCGCCGATGGTGCCGCGATGCCGCACGGCCGGATCGCCGATCAGCGAGGCGAGGTAAGCCAGCGCCGGGATCGCCTTTTTCACGGTTTCGCTCGCGGCGACGTCGTAATGGGTCGTCGCCGCCTTGATCATGATTCCGTCACCGGTCGCCTCGATGCCGACCAGTTCCTTGATCTTGCCGAGATCGATGACATCGGATGGCGAGGCCAGCCGCTGTTTCATTACCGGAATCAGCGTGTGGCCGCCGGCCAGATATTTCGCGTCCGAACCCTTGGCGAACAGGCTTGCTGCTTCGTCGACCGAGGAGGGACGATGGTAAGTGGTCTGGTACATGATGCTTCTCCAAATCTTTTGTGTGCGCGACGCCCGGTCGCAAAACCGGTGCCCACTTTTGCGGGCTACGCGCTAGCCGTGGATCGCATGCCAGACGCGATCAGGCGTCGCGGGCATTTCGAGTTTGTTGTTGCCGATCGCATCCGTGATGGCGTTGATCACGGCAGCGGAAGCGCCGATCGCGCCGGCTTCGCCGCAGCCCTTGACGCCGAGCGGATTGCCCGGACACAGCGTGGTGGTGTGTGACAGCTTGAACGACGGCAGGTCGTCGGCGCGCGGCATGGTGTAATCCATGAACGATGCCGTCACGAGCTGGCCGGAAGCGTCGTATACCGCGCCCTCCAGCAGCGCCTGGCCGATGCCCTGGGCAAGGCCGCCATGGACCTGGCCTTCGACGATCATCGGGTTGATCAGCCGCCCGAAATCGTCTGCCGCCACGAAGTTGACGAAGGTGCTCTTGCCGGTGGCGGCATCGACTTCCATTTCGCAGATATAGGCGCCGGCCGGGAAGGTGAAGTTGGTCGGGTCGTAGAACGCGCCCTCCTTCAGGCCCGGCTCCATGCCGTCAGGCAGGTTGTGCGCGGTGTAGGCGGCGAGCGCGACCATCGGCAGGGCGATCGACTTGTCGGTGCCGGTGACCTTGAACTCGCCGTTCTCGATGACGATGTCGTTTTCGGACGCCTCGAGCTGATGGGCCGCGATCTTCTTGGCCTTGGCTTCGACTTTCTCCATCGCCTTCAGGATCGCGGTGAGGCCGACGGCCGCCGAGCGCGAACCATAGGTGCCCATGCCGAATTGCACCTTGTCGGTGTCGCCATGGACGATCTGCACCTGGCTGATCGGAATGCCCAGGCGTTCGGCGATGAGCTGGCAGAAGGTCGTCTCATGACCCTGGCCGTGGCTGTGCGATCCCGTCAGGACTTCGATGGTGCCGACCGGATTGACGCGCACTTCCGCCGATTCCCACAGGCCCACGCCGGCGCCGAGACTGCCGACGGCTTTCGAGGGCGCGATGCCGCAGGCCTCGATGTAGCAGGAGACGCCGATGCCGCGCAGCTTGCCTTCGGATTTGGCTTTCGCCTTGCGCACCGGGAAGCCCGCGTAATCGATCGCCTTCATCGCGGAGTCAAGCGAGGCGCCGAAATCGCCGATGTCATAGGCCATGATCACGGGCGTCTGGTGCGGGAACTGCGTGATGAAGTTCTTGCGGCGCAACTCTGCCGGATCGACCTTCAACTGCCGCGCCGCCGTCTCCATCAGCCGCTCCACCACGAAGCTCGCCTCGGGGCGGCCCGCGCCGCGATAGGCATCGACCGGCACGGTGTTGGTGTAGACGCTGATCACTTCGGCGAAGATGTTCGGGATGTTGTACTGGCCCGACAGCAGCGTCGCATAGAGATAGGTCGGCACCGAGGAGGAGAACAGCGACATGTAGCCGCCGAGGTTGGCGTAGGTCTTGACGCGCAGGCCGGTGACCTTGTTGTCCTTGTCGAACGCCATTTCCGCCTTGGTGAGGTGATCGCGGCCATGGGCGTCGGTGAGGAAAGCCTCAGAACGATCGCCGGTCCACTTCACCGGGCGACCCACCTTCTTGGAAGCCCACAGCGCCACCATCTCCTCAGGGTAAATGAAGATTTTCGAGCCGAAACCGCCGCCGACGTCGGGAGCCACGACGCGCAGCTTGTGCTCCTGCGCGATGTTGTAGAAGGCCGACAGCACGAGGCGGGCGACATGCGGATTCTGCGAGGTCGTGTAGAGCGTGAAATGCTCTTCCGGCTCGTTGTATTCGGCGATTGCCGCGCGCGGCTCCATCGCGTTCGGAACGAGGCGGTTGTTGGTGATGTCGAGGGAGACGACATTGGCCGCCGCCTTGAAGGCGGCGTCCGTTGCGCCCTCATCGCCAATGACCCAGTCATAGATCACGTTGCCCGGGGCTTCCGGGTGCAACTGCGGCGCACCCGGCTTGATCGCGGCGCGAATGTCCGGAACGGCGGGCAATTCCTCGTAATTGACGACCACGGCCTCGGCCGCGTCCCTGGCCTGGTTCTTGGTTTCGGCGACCACCACCGCGACCGCCTGGCCGACGAAGCGCACGATTTCCGGCGCCATCGCCGGCCAAGCGCCCATCTTCATGCCGGTGCCGTCCTTGGAAGTGATGGCCCAGCCGCAGATCAGATTGCCGATCTTGTCATCGACGATCTGCTGGCCGGTCAGCACGCCGACCACGCCCGGCATCTTCATCGCCGCCGACGTGTCGATGCTCTTGATCTTGGCATGCGCATGCGGGCTGCGGATGAAGTGTGCGTGGGTCATGCCCACCAGCTTGATATCGTCGACGTAGCGGCCCTTGCCGGTAATGAAACGGCGGTCTTCCTTGCGCACAACGCTTGCGCCAATGCCTTCAACGCCCATGTCCTGTCCTCCCAACCGGAGTTATTGTTTCCGCCATTTCGTTTAGAAACGCGGTCGAAATCGGATTTGGTGGCCGGCGGCGTCTATTCCGCCGCCTGCGCGACCTTCATGCGCCCGGCCGCATCGAGCACCGCCTTGACGATGTTGTGGTAACCGGTGCAGCGGCAGATGTTGCCTTCCAGCTCGTGCCGGACCGTCGCCTCGTCGAGTTGGCCGCTGTGGCGGTGCACAATATCGATCGCCGACATGATCATGCCCGGGGTGCAGTAACCGCACTGCAGGCCGTGATTATCGCGGAACGCCGCCTGCATGGGGTGCAGTTCGTCGCCTTTGGCGATGCCTTCGATGGTGGTGACGTTCGAGCCCGCCGCCTGGCCGGCCAGCACGGTGCAGGACTTTACCGCCCGGCCGTCGATATGGACGACGCAGGAGCCGCATTGGCTGGTGTCGCAGCCGACATGGGTGCCGGTCAGGTTCAGATTTTCGCGCAGGAGATGGACCAGAAGCGTCCGGTCCTCGACTTCGGCCGACACGGCTTTGCCGTTCACCGTCAATTTGACTGTAGACACGCGTGGTACCTCCCCGATGTTTTATAATTATTCCAATTAGAAACACGGGAGAGGGAACTTGCAACTAGGATTTTGGGTGAGCCCGTCATTGTGATGACATTCGCGGGCGCAAATGCGCGGCAGAAAGTCTCAATGCGAATTTCCTACCCTCCCCTGGAGGGGTCGAGCCGAGCGAAGCTCGCTCTGGGGTCGTCACGCATCGCCAGATGCGTGAGACAGGGTGGGGTGATCTCTCAACTCGGGCACTGTTAGACGTGGAGAGACCGTCACCCCACCCCGCCGCTTCGCGTCGACCCTCCCCCTCCAGGGGAGGGTATAAGAGAGACGATCATCCCGGGCACCCTTGCCAATTTTGCCCGGATTTACGCCCCCTTATCCATTCTGCCTTAACTTTGCGCACCGGATTGGGGGGCTGGACCCCCGATGCCTGCTTTTCGGAACGAAAACGGGGTGTGACGTGCGACTTTTGAAACGTGGCGGCTCGTCCTTCAAGCTTCCAAGCCTGCGGTTCCGCGCCAAGATCATGCTCGGCTTTGCCGTCGTGTTGGCGATCTCGGCCGCCAGCATGGGGTTTGCCTATCTCGGATTCGAACGTGTTTCCGCCGGCGTGGACTCCTACCGGCGCAGCGTGCAGGAGGCCGACCTGTCGCGCAACATCGATCGCGAACTGATCTCCTACCGGTCGCTGGCGCGCTATTTCGTGGTCACCGGAAGGGAAGAGGACGGCAAGGCGGCGCTGGCGGCCGAAGCTAACCTGAAGGACGCGATCATCGCCTCGATGAAGAGCACCACCAGCCCGGGGCGGCTCGAACAGGTCGCAAAACTGGAGCGCGAATTCCGCGCCTTTACCAAGATTTTCGCCGATATCCTCAAGGTCAAGGACGAGAGCGCGCGGATCGCGCAAAATCAGCTGATGCGCAGCGGCCAGTCGCTCTATTACAAGCTCGACGATCTCCCCAGCAACGCCGATGAATCGGAGCTTCAGGCGGTTACCTTCAGCGCGAAAAAAGTGGCCGATGAGTTTCAGGCCGTGGTCGGACTGGCCAATACGTTCGTCATCAACTCGGACAAGACGGTCGCATCCAGCGCACTTGCGCGCCTGAAATTTCTCGGCAACTCGCTAAAGGCGATCCCGGCGAACAATGACAAGCTTCGTCAGGGGGTCGAGGAGATCTCGGTTCTCCTGGAAGAATACCAGAAGTCGCTCGCCAAGCTGGTCGATAATTCCAAGGAGATCGACGAACTCACCCTGGAAATGACGGAGTCGGCCGCCGCCATCAACAAGGGCTCGGCGGCGATGAAGTCCGACCTGCTGGCCGATCAGAAGCGGCTCGATGCCGAGTCGGACGCCGCCATCGGCGAAACCGAGCGGCTCATTCTGATGCTGGCGGCCGGCGGCTTCCTGCTCGGCTGTGTCTGGGCCTTCTTCCTTGGCAAGGGAATTTCCCGGCCGATGACGGCGATGTGCAACGCGATGCGCGAACTCGCCGCCGGCAATTTCGAAGTCGTGCTGCCCGGCCTCGGCCGCAAGGACGAGCTCGGCGAGATGGCGAGCGCGGTCGAGGAGTTCAAGGTGCAGGCCATCGCCCGCGCCGAGCGCGACGCCGCCACCCAGGAAGCGCAGAACAAGGCGGCGAGCGCCGCGCGCCGCGCCGAACTCATTCGCTTCGCCGACGAATTCGAGGCCGCGGTCGGCGCGATTGTCGCCAACGTGTCCTCGTCAGCCGTGCAGCTCGAAACGGCGGCGGGCACACTCACACGGACCGCGGAGACCACGCAAAGCCTGTCCAGCCAGGTCGCCGGCGCCTCGGAAGAAGCCTCCACCAACATGCAGTCGGTGGCGTCCGCGACCGAGGAATTGTCGGCCTCCGTCGACGAGATCGGGCGGCGCGTCAAGGAAAGTAGCCAGATCGCGGAAGCAGCCGTCCGCCAGGCCGAACAGACCGACGGGCGGATCGGCAAGCTGTCGCGCGCCGCGCAGGAGATCGGCGACGTCGTCAAGCTGATCACGGCGATTGCCGAGCAGACCAATTTGCTGGCGCTGAACGCCACCATCGAGGCGGCGCGCGCAGGCGATGCCGGCCGCGGCTTTGCCGTGGTGGCGTCTGAAGTCAAATCGCTCGCCAGCCAGACCGCGAAAGCGACCGACGAGATTTCCAATCACATCTCGGGCATGCAGGGCGCGACGCAGGAATCGGTCGCCGCGATCAAGGAGATCGGCGGCACCATCGGCAAGATCTCCGACATTGCCTCGACGATCGCGAGCGCCGTCGAGCAGCAAAGCTCCGCGACGCAGGAAATCGCGCGCAGCGTCCAGAACGTCGCGCAAGGCACGCAGGAGGCCGCCGCCAACGTCATGCAGGTCAACCGAGGCGCGACCGAAACCGGCTCGGCCTCCGAGGAAGTGCTGAATTCGGCGCGCACGCTGTCCACCGAAAGCACGCGGCTGCGCGAAGAGCTCGACCGCTTCATGGCGAATATCAGGGCGGCGTGAGGGTATCCATCGCTGTCGCCCCTGCGAACGTTCGCAGGGACGACCGTGGGGAAAGGCGAGAGCCTGTTAACCTGTCGCTCCTGCGTTCGCAGGGACGACATCGAAACTACTCTCTCCCGAACTGATGCTTCAGCTCGACCTTTGCGCGCTCCAGCCGCGCACGCTGGGTCTTCGGCAAGGTCTTGCCGGCGCGGTTGATATAGAAGGTCAGCATCGACAGCGCCGAGCGATAGGCGCCGGCCTTGCGGCGCGTACTGCGTTCAGCGGATCGTTTGAGCGAGGCGGCGATCTTCTTCGCGCTGGTCAGCTTGAAGACACCGCTCTTCAGATCGAGCGCATCGCTTTCCCGGGTGACGCATTGCGACCATCGCTTCGGCGACGATTTCTCCGCGGCGGTCTTGCGTCTACCTTTTCGAGCCGAGGTCTTGTGCGGGCGTGCAATCCTGCGGCGTTCCGCCATCGTGGGCTCCATTTTCTCCTCCGCAGAGAACGACCGCCGAATTGTTCGGTTCCGCAATTCCGTAATCCTCCGCCGCCTCTGCGGAAGCAGGGGACCACAGCCACCCGCTGAGTATTGTTTGCGGGGCAACTGCCAGCGTGCTCTTCCCCGCGGTGGCGGCAAGTGGTGTGGGGACCGAACGCATCCGGCAGAGATCGCGCCAGGGTGTTCCAGATCGCAGGACCCGGAAGATGCTGTTGAGGACACGACGGTCGTTCACCCGAGGAGCCCTACGCGGCATATTGGGCAGCATCGGCTTGATCGCGGCCCCATTCACGGTCGGCGAGTTCATAGCGCATGATTCGGGACTTCTCTGTTGGGAGTTTGACTCACGGGCGTCCGGTCAAGCATAGCTCTCGCCCGGCACCCGGCACCCGCTGCTTTCGGGGCAAAGCGGACATCGAATGGCAGGCAAAATCCGCAGACTCGGTTGAAAGCGCCCGAACCGGACATTCTGGCGTCGCAGTGATCGGCAGGCTCTACCCGTGTTGAGGGCATGCGCGGCGCCTGCCCACCGTCCCAGAACACGGTGCTCCCGCGGTCCATTTCACAATCTACGCACGATATTGCTATTCTGATGCGTCGTTAAATCTTTTCACGATGGGGGCAGTCTTGCGCGAAAAGGAACTCCGCATAGCGCTCGTTTGCTTCGGCGGCGCCTCGCTTGCCATCTATATGCATGGGATCACCAAGGAGATTCTGAAGCTCGCCAGGGCGTCCAGCGCCCTTCATACCATCACCGTCCGGGCAAAACGCTCGACCTCAGCATTCTTCGATGTCCGCGACCGCTCCGATCCCGAATTTGACACCGAAGCGATCTATTTCGATCTCCTGCGCGATATCGGTCGAACGGTCGATCTGCGCGTCATCGTTGACATCGTAGCGGGAGCCTCTGCAGGCGGAATCAACGGCATCATGCTGGCACGGGCGTTGAGTCATGATCTGCCCATGGGTCGGCTGCGCGATCTCTGGCTTGAGAATGCCGATGTCGCCGAACTATTGGCATCGGAAGCGAAGGCGCACATATCGAGCAAGTGGATTCTTCGGCCGCTGTTCTGGGCAGCGGGCCTGACAGGCACGGGACTGATCAGCGATCCGGAGGTGCGTACCAAACTGTCATTGTTCATGCGGTCGCGCTGGTTTGAACCACCATTCGATGGCCTGAAGATGACCGCTCTGATGTACGATGCGGTGGCTGCCATGGGAGCGCCACGGGAGGAGGTGTCTTCTCTGCTTCCTTCAGGCCAAGGTCTCGATTTGTTCGTGACCCTGACTGATTTCAATGGTTACCAGCGAACCATGCAGATTGACAATCCGCCGATCATTCATGAGCGCGAACACCGTCACCAGCTTCATTTCAAATACCGGAGACGTCCCGGCGGAGCCATTGAGAGCGATTTTGAAATGGCAGATGCGCCTGCGCTGGCTTTCGCCGCGCGTGCCACGTCATCAATTCCGGGAGCGTTTCCACCAGCGCGCATACTGGAGGTCGATCAGCTCCTCAGGGATCGCTCCATTGCTTGGCCGCGCCGCGCGGAGTTCATTGCGCGGAATTTCGACAACTACGCCCAAATGAACGTCGACGCAGCTTCGGTTCCGTTTATCGATGGCAGCGTTTTGAGCAGTCATCCCTTTCGCGAGGCCGTTGGCGCCATTCGAGGCCGCGCCGCGTATCGTGAAGTAGATCGACGGGTGGTCTATGTTGATCCCAACCCCACACCCGCGGGCTTAGCCACGCATCATGGTCTGCCGGGATTCTTTCCGACGCTGAAAGGTGCGCTGTCCGAGATTCCATTGTCCCAACCCGTGACCGACGAGCTCAGTTGGATAGCCCATTTCAACGAACAGGTGCGCCGGCTCAGAGCGATCGTCGACAGCGCGCGGCCGAATATCCGTCGGCTTGTCGCAGAGGTCATGACCACCGACTGCGAAGAGCCGAGCAGCGGGGATCAAATTCGCAGCTGGCGCGAGCAGGCAAATATCAAGGCCGCCCGCGACGCCGGTTTCGCATACGATGCCTATGTGCGTCTGAAACTTGCCTCTGTGCGCGACTTTGTCAGTCGACTGATCATGGAGATCCGCGGCGTTCGTCCCGAATCTCCGTTCGCGCGGTCAATTGCGGAGATCATAGACGCCTGGGCAGTCCAGGCCGGAGTGACCTACGAGCCCGCAGATGGCCGATCCTTGCAGGCGGAAACTGTTGCAGGCCCGGACACCCCCAAGTGGATAACATTTTTGCTTGCGTTTGACGTCGGTTATCGAAGGCGCAGGCTTCGTTTCCTGATCGAAGGTCAAAATCGCCTTTTGCAGATGCTTGGTTCAGGAGAGTTCGAGGGTCTGGATGCGGCCAGCGTCGAGCGGTTGAAACGCAGGTTCTACGAATGCGCAGACGCGCTGGAGCAAAGCGAGACTGCTACCTCCGTCAACCCAACGACCTGCAATCTGGTCGAGGACATCTTTCGGGCAGGGCCGTCTCCGACTGAAGTAAGACAGATAGGCAAGTATGCGCAGTCTTTTGCCGCGCGACACAAGGACAAGATCGATATGCTCATCGAACGCCTCGGGTCGGATATAGATCTCAAAGCCAGCACGTCGGACATTGACGTTCTTCTTGCCGAAACCGAGCGATGGCCTCCCCTTGCGAGGCAAGAGGTGCTTGTGAATCATCTCGGGTTTCCGTTCTGGGACGTTGTGACGTTTCCAGTGATGCCGTGGCGGGAGGCAGGGGAATTCAATGAGGTCCGAGTTGACCGGATCAGTGCGCAAGATGCCGTCGGTATCAACAGGCTGGGGACGTTTCAGCTAAAGGGCACTGCATTCGGTCAATCTGCCGCGTTTTTGTCGCGCGCTTACCGCGAGAACGACTACCTGCTGGGTCGCTTGCACGCCATTGATCGTCTGATCGATATCGTTTCTGAGGCGGCCGGCTCTGAATCCCAGTCTCCAGCCGCCGTAGCGGCAATAAAAAAACGAGGATTTCTCCGGATTTTGGATGTGGAGGAGCGCCATCTACCCGCGTGCGAGAAATTGATCGCGGAGCTACGGGCCGCGCTTGCCGCAGATGAGCAGCTTGAAATATTCAAAGCTGCGAGATGATTGATGCCCGGATATGGAGAACGTGCGCCGGTCGGAAACCTATCCGGCCAGCAACTGGGCCAAGATCAGTGAAGGTCCGCTGCTGAGGGGAGGGATCAATGGGCCTACCTCAGATACGACCCAAGGTCCGCTCAGGACCACTTTTCGGACCAGAGCGAACAGGCTCGTGATGTCCGCTCGCGGGGTGTGAAGCGGACCTCATAGGAAAGCGGGACGAGTCTGAAAATAACCCCGACGCGGACGTCATCTGCGAGTCTGTGCCTGCTTGATCCATGTCAAGATGTTCGAATGAAGTTCGACCGATCTTGGCATCAACGCGGAGGCAGACGTTATGGACAATCCCGCGCAGCCGCAGGAATCGCTCATCAATAGCAGTGAACGATCCCGGCAGATTGACTCTGCAGCTTGGGCCGTCTTCTTCATCTGGGTCGGCGTGACCATGCTGGCCCATGTACCATGGGGCTGGTTCCTCGTCGGCGTCGGCGCTCTTATCTTGGGCGCACAGATATGCCGGTGGCAAATGGCCCTGAAGGTCGACGGCTTCGGCGTCGCGTGCGGCGTGATCTTCCTTGCAGGCGCGGCTTGGGAACTGCTGGCGCTACAGTGGCCGCTTGCCCCGGTACTACTGATCTTGCTGGGCGGTTATCTGCTTTGGAAGGCAGTTTCGCGTTAGCGCCGGTGCTGATTTTCTCTGGCCGTGAGAATAACTCCGCCCGTCCCACGGCGGATGAGGGGCGCTCGCGATCGTCACGAACGCGCGGTGAGATGCGATGGACGCGAGAGCTGCGACTGACGTGTGTGGCTTGAGCGTACGGCGAAGTCGTGTGGTTCTGACGCCGCGGTGCTGGCGTCAAGTTGCGCAAGGTTCATTTTCCTGCGTAGCGACGGTGGCAAAAGAGCCGTTCACCGGGGAGAGCACGAAGTAAGCCGTAAAGCCATTGCGCAGGGAAGGCCGGAGTGTTTCCGCCGAACCTGTATGCTCGTGTGATGCCTTTTGCCATGTGCATTGGCACGCGAGACCGCGGGTGCGGCGCGCACCCGGTCTTCCCTGCGCCCTCTGACAAAGAGGGCGGGAAGTTATCCAGCAAACCTCGGGCGAATGAAGCCGCGAGATCGCGAAGGTATGTCGATCGTAGGATGGGTAGGGCGAAGCGAAACCCATCATCTTCTGCATCTTCTGCGCCGGCATTGATGGGCATCGCTTCGCTCCACCCGTCCTGCGAAATCTGTCCAGCATCGTACGCATGCATGCGGTATGACAGCAGCTATGCAATTTCGCCACCCTAAGGCCCGCGGAACCCCAGTCCCGGCAGGGTGTTATCTTGGTGGCGGGCATCATGTTTGCCGCAATTTGACGTGAAAACCCTGGGGCTGGGGCGTTCCGGGGTGTTTTTTTATTTGGTCCAATCCGATGGGTGCGACAGCAATACGGCACGGTGTGGCAGTGGGTGAGAGTGCATCCGTTTCCGCAGCGGCCAGGCAGGACAATGACGGGGTCATCGAGACCAGCATCCCTGCGCGGCTCGATTGCCTGCGCTGGGGCGGCTTTCATACCCGTGTCGTGGCTGCGCTTGGCATCACCTGGATTCTGGACGGACTTGAGGTCACGCTTGCGGGCGCTCTGTCGGGCGCGCTGAAGGAAAGCCCGACGTTGCAATTTTCGAATTTCGATGTTGGGCTGTCCAACAGCGCCTATCTCGCGGGCGCCGTGCTGGGTGCGCTTGGTTTCGGCTGGCTGACGGACCGGATCGGGCGCAAGAAACTGTTCTTCATCACGCTCGCGCTTTATCTCACCGCGACCGCAGCCACCGCGCTGTCATGGAGCGTGGCGAGCTACGCGCTGTTTCGCTTCCTGACCGGGGCGGGGATCGGCGGCGAATATACCGCGATCAATTCGACGATCCAGGAACTGGTGCCGGCGCGCTATCGCGGCTGGACTGATCTCGTGATCAACGGCAGCTTCTGGATCGGGGCTGCGATCGGCGCGGTCGCCGCCATCGTGCTGCTCGATCCCAAGGTACTGGCGCCGGATCTCGGCTGGCGGCTGGCCTATTTCATCGGCGCCGGTCTCGGCCTGATCGTGTTCGTGATGCGGATGTGGATTCCGGAAAGCCCGCGCTGGCTGATGATCCATGGCCGTCCCGAGGAGGCGCATGCGATCGTCGACGACATCGAGAGGTCGTCGACGCGACATCCGGATCATCTGGCCGATGAGGTATTCCCGAAGATCAGGCTGAGGATGCGCAGCCATACGCCGCTGGGAGAAGTGGCGCATACATTGTTCACGACCTATCGGCAGCGTTCGGTGGTCGGATTGGTGCTGATGGGCGCGCAGGCGTTCTTCTACAACGCCATCTTCTTCACCTTCGCGCTGATACTGACCGATTTCTTCGGCATCCCGGCCAACCACATCGGTTGGTATATCCTGCCCTTTGCGGCGGGCAATTTCCTGGGACCCCTGCTGCTCGGCCGCCTGTTCGACACGCTGGGGCGGCGCATGATGATCACGGTGACCTATGGCGTCTCGGGCATTTTGCTCGCGCTGTCGGGCTATCTGTTCTCAATCGGCGTTCTGACCGCGCAGACCCAGACCATCGCCTGGATGGTGATCTTCTTCTTTGCCTCGCCGGCGGCGAGCGCGGCCTATCTCACCGTCAGCGAGACGTTTCCGCTCGAGGTGCGCGCGCTCGCGATTGCGCTGTTCTATGCGATCGGCACGGGCATTGGCGGCGTGGCAGGACCGGCGCTGTTCGGCGCGCTGGTCGATACCGGATCGCGTAACAGTGTCTTCGCCGGCTACCTGTTCGGGTCGGCATTGATGATCGTGGCCGCCGCCGTCGCGTGGCGGTATGCCATCGCGGCCGAGCGCAAGTCGCTCGAATCTGTCGCACGGCCGCTCGCATTTGTGGAGTAGGATGAGATGAATGAGGATCTGCTGGAAATGCCATTGGAAGAAGATATCGTCCGTGAAGACGACGCTGCGCCGGAAACCGTTCCGGTGCCGCGCTCGCTGGTGCCGCATCTGAGCGAGACCGCCATCCTGCTCGACATCGACGGCACGCTGCTCGATCTGATGCCGACGCCGCGCGAAGTCTGGGTGCCGCCGGGCCTGGTGAAGACCTTGAATCGCCTGCTGGTGCGAACCAACGGCGCGCTGGCGCTGGTCAGCGGCCGCTCGCTCAACGACATCGACCTGATTTTCGCGCCGGATCAATTCCCGGCCGTTGGCGGCCATGGCGCCGAGATGCGGATCGAGCCGGATAGCGAGTCAGTGGACGCCCATGCGCCGCCACTGGACAAGGAATTGAAGCGCCGGCTGGCCGCGATCGCAAAGCTCAGCCCGGGAATATTGCTGGAAGACAAGGGCTATTCGCTGGCGCTGCATTATCGCCTCGCGCCGCACGCCGAGAAGGCGATCTATGCCGCGGTGTCGCTGATCAGGGCCGATCTTCCCAATGCGCCGATCGAGGTGCTGCCGGGCAAATGCGTCTGCGAGATCAAGCATTCCGGATTCACCAAGGCGAGCGGCGTGCACGAGTTGATGAAACGCGAGCCGTTCAGGGGCCGCCGTCCGTTGTTCATCGGCGACGACGTCACCGACGAGACCGTGTTTGCGATCATGCCTGATCTCGATGGCCTTGCCTTCTCCGTCGGACGCCGCACCAAGGGCGTCGCCGGACATTTCGATGCACCGAGCGATGTCAGGGAATTCCTTACGCACCTGCTTGATGACGAAAGGGACGCACCGCTGCCATAATGTTTTTCGTCTCGACGGCTTTCGAACACAGATTCTCGCGCTTGATGCCGAGGTTCACGACAAAATTTATTTTTCGTGAGTTCCGGTGAGTTCCTCCGCGCCGCAGCCCGAATTTGGTTTCAATTCGTTGAAAGGGTGATCAGGAACCATATTGATGAACGGTTGTTAACGCGAGCCTATCAACGGGAGGGGACCTGTGAACCTCGTCGTCGTTTCTAACCGCGTTTCCCGCGGAAAACCCAGTGAACCCATGACGGGGGGACTCGCCGCGGCGTTATTGCCGATCGTCGAGAAGTCGGGCGCGATCTGGGTCGGTTCCAGCGGAAAGGTCCGCGACGGGAACTTGAAGGAACCATTTGCCGAAATCGAAGCACTGGGTACCGGTGCGCTTGCGATGCTCGATCTGCCGGCCGCGCATTACGGCGGCTATTACGAGGGCTTTGCGAATTCCGCATTGTGGCCGGCGCTGCATTCGCGCGCCGATCTGATCCGCGCCACGCAGGAGGACTATCTCAGCTATCGCGAAGTCAACGCCTTCATGGCGCGCGCGCTGCTGCGATTCCGAAAAACGGATTCCGCGTTCTGGGTCCAGGATTACCATTTCCTCGCGCTCGGCGCCGAACTGCGCGATCTCGGCGTCACCGAGCCGATCGGCTTCTTCCTGCACACGCCGTGGCCGTCGCGCTCGGTGATATCAGGCGTGCCGCATCATCGCGAGCTGATCGAGGCGATGCTGGCCTATGATCTGATCGGCTTCCAGACCGATGAAGATTGCGAGAATTTCCTGTCTTACGCGCAGTCCGACCTCGGCCTCGTCGTGCATGACGGCGTCGTCATTTCGCGCCACGGCCGGACGCGCGCCGCGGTATTTCCGATCGGCATCGATCCTCAGCAATTCGCCCAGCTGGCGGCGAAGGCATCGACCCATCCGGATGTGTCGCGGCTGCGGCGCAGCCTGAACGGCGAGAAGCTCGCGATCGGCGTCGACCGGCTGGATTATTCCAAGGGACTGATCAACCGCATCAAGGCGTTCGACCGGATGTGGACGCTGCATCCACAGCTTAAGCGCACCGCGTCGCTGCTGCAGATCGCGACGCCCTCGCGCGGAGCGATCGAAGCCTACGGCAATCTGCAGAGCGAGGTCGCCAGGCTCGTCAGCGACGTCAACGGCCTTCACGGTGAGGTCGACTGGACGCCGATCCGCTATCTCAACAAGGGCTACGGCCAGGCCGTGCTCGCGGGTCTCTATCGCACCGCGCAGGTCGGCGTGGTGACGCCGTTGCAGGACGGGATGAATCTCGTCGCCAAGGAATATGTCGCCGCGCAAAACCCGGTCGACCCCGGCGTGCTGGTGCTGTCGAAATTCGCCGGCGCCGCCAACGAGCTGGACACCGCCCTGCTGGTCAATCCGCACGATATCGACGCCATGGCGCGCACCATCGCGGTCGCGCTGTCGATGCCGCTGACCGAACGGCGGATGCGCTGGGAGGCGATGATGGCCAAGCTGCGCAGCCACACGATCCAGCAATGGTTCGCCGACTTCACCGAAGCGCTGCACGAATGCCAGCTCGACAGGGAAGCGCTGGCGCCTGTGATCGCCGAGCCCGTACTATGGCCGCTTCGCTCCGTCCCCAATGGCGGCGCGCGGTATCACTAGCCTGGAAGCGGAACTTTCGACCTCATCCTGAGGAGCCGCGCATGCGGCGTCTTGAAGGATGAAGGCCCGGCTGTGGCCTCATGGTTCTCGCGGCCATGCGCAGCACCGTCCGGAGTCGCGCTGCGGCTCCTCCCCATGTGGTTTGAGATAATGGAGCCGCCGACCTTAAGCGATCGCGCCTAATAGCAATACGACACGCCATCCAGCACCGGGCAGCGCGCCTTGTTCGGCGCGCTCGGATTTTCCATCGGTACCATGCCCTTGCCTGAGCCCGAGCCGGCGAACACGCCGGGGCCGATCACGACGGACGACTTGTTGCCGATGATGACGCTCGGATGCGGCGAGACCAGGTTCGATCGCGAGCCGTCCGCCCAGATGATGGATTCACCGGCGAAAATCCCGCGCCGGCCGTCGTCGCAGCTCACGTCCACCCCTTGCCGGGTGCAGGACTGCGCCATCGCGGGGTTGGCTGCGCCTAACGCCAGCGCCGATGCCAGGATGGCGAATTGAAGCGCCCGCGTGATCATCATGCCGTCCTCCACCGATAGGGTTGCCACTTATCGTCGTCGATCGTGGCCGGATTCCGGTTCAAGGCCCGACAGAGCGCCAGTCATCCGGCGTCGAGGTGACAAAAATTACCAAATAAATTCAACGAATTGGGGAAATTTTGGCGGCCGCGCCCGGCGTCCCTTGCAAAATCAGTCCTGCCCCTTCAAGAGAGGGCCTCCGGAGAGATGGCCGAGTGGCTTAAGGCGCACGCTTGGAAAGCGTGTGTGCGGGAAACCGTACCGTGGGTTCGAATCCCACTCTCTCCGCCACCTTATTCCTCATCCGCGTCTGGCGTCTTCCTCAGCATGAAATGTCCGAACGCCGAAGCGATCGGTTTGGCCGGGTTGTCCTGCCATGCCTGCGCTTCGAAGGCGACGACGCGGCGGCCCTGCTTCACGATCGAAACCCTGGCGTAGCTGTCCAGCGCGCGGCCGGAGCGCAGGTAATTGATGGTCAGACCGATCGGCTTGGGCGGTGCCAGTGCGCCGAGCTCGCGCGTCACACCCACAATCGCGGTTGTTTCCAGAAAGGCGCCGGTCATGCCGCCGTGGATGGCGGGCAGCATCGGATTGCCGATGATCTTTGGCGAGAACGGCATGACAAGCGTGTCGTCCTCGCCGATGCGGATACCAAGACAACGCGCGAAGGGGCTGTTGGCAAATGGGCTTGTCGGATCCTCCGGGGCTTCGAGCGCCGGAGGCGGGCCATCGTGTACCCGCTCGTCGGTCAGCATGTTGGTCCGGTTCGCGCCAACCATGAAGCAGGCGGTCGCCGTGGCGACCGGATCATCCTCGGATTCCTGGTAGGCGGCGGAGCGTACGAAGGCGATCGAGCGGGTGACGCGATAGCAGAGCGAATGCGCCTTGATGTCGAGGCCCGGCGTGGCGGGTTTCTGATAGTCGATGCGCAGGTCGAGGGTGGCAATCGATCGCGTCCCATCGAGGGCGAGCTGGACGGCCATGCCGCAGCTTTCGTCGAGCATGGCGGTGACAACGCCGCCGTGAAGAACGCCTGTCTCGGTGTCACCGACGAAGACGGGACGGTAGGGCAGGCTCGACCAGGCCTCGCCAGGCGCGGCGCGGTCGAGCCGAAGTCCGCTGATGTATCCATAGACAGAACGGCGCGCTTCGATGGCCTTGGCAAGCTGGTCAAACGGCAGGGGCGCATTCAATGATTTGGTCATGCAGACGTTCTAGACCAACGTCGTGGGGTGGGCAAAGGCGGCCGCGCGGACGGGGACGGCCCATGGCGGGCTCGTTTCGCGGCTGTCGGCGAGTTGCCCTCTATCGCTGCTCTACCGCGCCTGTTGAACGGCCATGTCGTACGCGTCGATCGTCGCCTTGGCGCGAACAGCTACTTCCGCCGCCGTCATGCCGGGTTTGTAGAGGCTGCTGCCGAGGCCGAACGCAACAATGCCGGCCCGCGTGTAGTCCGCGAAGTTTTGGTCGGAGACGCCACCCACGGCGGCGATCATCAGGTCTGCGGGAAGCACGGCGCGAATGGCGGTGATCCCCGCGGCTCCAAGCACGCTCGCCGGAAAGAATTTGAGGCTGGAGGCTCCCGCCTTGGCTGCGAGCAGCGCCTCCGTCGAGGTAAAGACGCCGGGCATCGTGACCATGCCGCGCGCCCGGGCGCCGGCGATGATTTCGGGATCGACGTTGGGGGTTACCAGGAGCCGGCCGCCAACATCATGGAGCCGCTCGACGGCTTCCAGCGTCAGGACGGTGCCGGCACCGACCAGGATCCCGGCGGGGGCCTTCTTGACGGCGATCTCGATGGAGCGAAACGGATCCGGCGAGTTGAGCGGGATCTCGATCGCCGTCATGCCGTTGTCGATCAGCACGCCGACGATATCTTCCGTTTCCTCGGGCCTCACGCCGCGCAGGATCGCAACCAGCGGACGCTTCATCGGGGGAAATGGGACAACGCTCATCCGTCTATCCTTTATACGTTCCAGATCGATTCAGCGGCCATCGAAAGGCCGCGACGGACCGCATCCTCGGCGCCGATTGATCGGACGGGAACGGAAACCGTTTCAAACGCCAACTGGTAAAGCATCTGGAGCCGCCCTGACGCTATCAATGTGATGCCGGTGCTGGGTAGTTCTCCGGCGAGCCCCGCCGCCAGTTCGAGACCAATCAGGGTGCCGGATATTTTTTCGCGGGCCGAGGCTGGCTTGCCGCCATAGAGGAGCTGACCCGATCGCACCTGGAACAGCAGATTGGCGGCGAACGCAGGCGTCTCGAACGCAGCAATGACCGCCGATTTGAACGCGTCGATGTCGTCCGCCTCATCGGCGCCGGTCACCGCGTACGACAAGATCGTCTCGCGCGACACCACATCGAACAGCTCTCCCGTCATGAACGTGGCGAAGCGCTCGACGGTCCCGCCACTCGTCCTGACCCACTTCGAATGGGTCCCCGGCAGGCAGACGACCGCATCGTCCGCCGCGTCCACGCCCAGCGCACCGAGCAACTGAGTTTCCTCGCCCCGCATGACATCCGGCGCCTTGGGGTCGCGTTGCGCGATTCCCGGGAGGATCCGAATGTCACTGTCCTGCCCCGGCACCGGGACGGCCTGCTTCAGGATCGATGCGAGCCGCGCCGGCGTGTCGACATATCCGGCTTCAACCCACCCCTGTCGGGCGCCGGCCATGCCGCAGACGACAACGGGCAGCCCAGGCGCGGCGCCGACGGCTTCCAGATGCGATTGCAGCACAGGCGCAAAGCCGAGCTTGCCTGCCGCCATCATGCCCTCGTGGCTGCGCCGTTCCCCCAGGACGTTGCCGGCCCGATCGACGAGCCAAAGCCGAAAACTGCTCGTGCCCCAATCGACCGCGACATATGCAGCCTGGCTCATTTCAACTCCGTCCCCGATGCTATCCGCGCCCCAAGGACATGGTATCACGCCGGTCTGCCGGCGAGCTACGCTCGCTTTGTAATTGATTTGCGCGAGCGCAATCAGCATGATCCGAAGTCATACGTCCGCAACAATGCGGCATAACAACAAAAACAAAGACCTTGGAGGACGCCATCGTGATGAATCTCCCTTCCAGAAGCGCCCTCATGGGCCTCGGTCTCCTGATCGCCGCGCTTTCGCCGCAGGCCCATGCGCAATCGACCCCGAAGACCGTGACGCTGGTGGTGCCCTTTGCGGCCGGCGGTGGTACGGATACCGTCGCTCGCCTCATCGGCGAGCGTATGGCGCGCACGCTCGGCCAGACCGTCATCATCGAGAACGTGGTCGGAGGCGGCAGCACGCTGGCCAATGATCGTGTTGCCCGATCGGCGCCTGACGGTTCGACAATCCTGATCAATCACGTCGCGCTGCTCGCGGCGCCCAGCCTGTTCACCAACCTGCGGTATGATACCAAAACGGCGTTCGAGCCGGTCGGCCTCGTCAACAATGCGCCGATGGTCCTGATTGGCCGCAAGTCGATCCCCGGCGAGGGACCGAAGGACCATGTGGCCTGGATCAAGGCGCAGGGCGACAAGGCGAACTTCGCGCATGGTGGTCTCGGGACAAACAGTCATTTGTGCGCGGTGATGATGGGCAATGTGCTCGGCTTCAAACCGACGGTCGTGGCTTATCGCGGATCAGCCCCCGCAATCGGCGATCTGCTGGCGGGGCAGATCGATCTGCTGTGGGATCAGGTGACCAACGCACTGCCGCAGATTCAGGCCGGAACACTGCACGGCATCGCCATTACGTCGCCACAACGTCTCGAGCAGTTGAAGGACGTGCCGACCACCGCCGAGCTCGGCATGCCCGAAGTCAGCTACTCGATGTGGCATGGGCTCTACGTGGCGAAGGGCACGCCCAGGGAAACCATCAATGCGCTGAATTCGGCGCTCCGCGTGGCGCTGTCCGAGCCAGAGCTCCTGGAGAAGATGAAGCAGCTCGGAACCCTGCCATTCCCCGACAACGAGTTGACGCCTGAGGCGCATGTGCGCCTGTTCGCCGCCGACCTGCCACGCGTGGCAAAGCTGATTGAAAGCTCGGGGATCAAGGCGAGCGAAGCGAAGTAAGACGCTTCGCGACGCGGGAATGGCCGGGCTGAAATCGGCGCAGCTCCATCACACCATCAGATCGTGGTGCGCGCGAGTAGTGACATCATTGTCCGGCTGGTTCCAAACGGGAGTGTCGGACCATTGTGCAGACATCTCGATCGTCTGGGCTGCCACTGAAATTGCTGCCGGTCCACTGGTTCCTGCCGCGTGTTCGGGGGAACTGATCGACGCCGGGATGTCCTCTGCAAGGTCGATGACATCCGAAGTTTTTTCGTCGGACATCTTGTCCTTGAAGTGGAACGTGTCGTCGGCGCCGTTGATGGTGATTGTCACCACCTGTGCGGTGCCGTCGATGGTGGTCACCTTAAAGCAGTCGGTCAGCGTGTCGCAGTCGTTGAGGGCCTGCACCTCGCAATTGGCGTTATCGAGCTTGTAGGTCCAGACGCCATCCGCCGTCATCGTGAAGGTGCCATAGCCGGCATCGCTCGCCTTCGGCGCGCATACTGCCGTGAACGTATTGGGCGTGTTGTCGACGTCGGTATCGGTGAGCGTGCCGGTCGCGATCGGCGTACCGTATGTACAAGCGCCAGCTTCGGTAACCGAGCCGGTCGCGGGGCCGCAAATGACGGCGGCATCATTGGCGCCGTTGATGGTGATCGTCACGACCTGCGGAGTGCCGTCGATGGTGGTCACGGTAAAGCAGTCGGTCAGCTTGTCGCAGACATTGAGTGCCTGCACTGTGCAGTTGGTGTTATCGAGCGTGTAGGTCCAGACGCCATCCGTCGTCATGGTGAAGGTGCCATAGCCGCCCGTGCTAGCCTTTGGCGTATCGATCGCCGTAAAGGTGTTGGGAGTGTTGTCGACGTCAGTGTCGGTGAGCGTGCCGGTCGCGGTTGGTTTACAAGATATGGAATTGGCCGCGCCGCCGGCCTCGATGACCGAGCCCTCCTTGGTTCCGCAAATGATGGCGGCGTCGTTGGTGCCATTGATGGTAACTGTCACCAGCTGCGCGGTGCCGTCCAGGGACGTCACCTTGAAAGTGTCGGTCAGCGTGTCGCCGACATTGAGCGCCTGCACGGCGCAATTGCCGTCGTCGAGCGTGTAGGTCCACACGCCGTCCGCCGTCATCGTGAAGGTGCCATAGCCGGCATCGCCGGCCGTCGGGCAATTGACCGCCGTAAAGCCGGGCGCATTGTCGACGTCGGAAGCGGTGAGCGTGCCGGTCGCAGTCGGCAGGTCGCACTTGGTGCCACCGTCCTCGGTCACGGAGCCGGCCGTGGCGCCGGAAATGACTGCCGCATCGTTGGTGCCGTTGATGGTGACTGTCACCGTCTGTGGGGTGCCGTCGATGGTGGTCACCGTGAAGGAGTCGGTCAGCTTGTCGCCGACATTGAGTGCCTGCACCGCGCTGTTGGCATCGTTGACCGTGTAGGTCCATACGCCGGCCGCCGTCATCGTGAAGGTGCCAAAGCCGCGCGCGCTCGCGGTCGGCGTGCTGACCTCCGCAAAAGTATTGGGCGCGTCATCGACGTCGGTGCTGGTGAGCGTCCCGGTGGCGCTCAGCGCGCCCAGCGCGGCGTTGGCGACGCCGCCGGCCTCGATCGCCGTGCCACTGGTGGCCCCGGAGATGATGGCCGCGTCGTTGGTGCCGTTGATGGCGATCGTAAAGGGTTGACTGGCCGAGAGCGTCCCGTCGGATACGGTGATGGTGAAATCCGTGGTGGTCGGCTCAATAAGCGCATTGATCGCGTCATTATCCGGAGCGAACGTATAGGCGCCGGTCGTGCTATCGACGTAAAGCGTGCCGTAGGGACCAGCCCTTGACACATCGTAGGTTACGCCATCGATGACGGTGCTGCCGGCCGTTCCCCCGCTGATGCTGAAGGTCAGCGTCGCGCCGCTGTTGGGGCTGCTGGCAAGGAAAGTGCCGCTTGTCGCAGTGAAGAGGTCGAAGACCGTGGTGTCGATCTCAGTCGGCCCGACTACCGCATTCAACGTCGGCGGCGTTGGCGGTGGAGGCGGCAATTTTCCGAAAATGGTCTCCGGGACCGAGGCGAAGATCGACCCGGGTTGCGCAGGCAAGTCCTGCGCTGGGGAAGAATCATCAATCTGGATGAAATTGATCGGTTGCACAGGTAGCGGCTCGAGGGGAGGAGGCGTGCTCGACCCGGTTGACCCCAGTCCTTTTTCAAAGGTGGCGAGCGCCTCCTGCTGGGCCGCCTGCAACTCCGCCATTCGCGCAGCGGAGTTTGTGCTCAGACTCACGCTGACCGAGGACCCTTGCGAACGCAGGACGATGGTCTGTCCAGGATCATCAACGAGCAAGTGTCGAGGAATCGCCTCCTTGGTGACCAACTCGAATGCGCCATGTTCGAGGTCCTTGTATGTGATGTTGCCGTCGTCCAGGATCGTGACATCAGGATCGGCGGCCTGGGCCTGCTTCCCAAGCAAGAAGGTGAGTGCCGTAAGCCACAGCATGCCGAACCTGCCGGCATGAGCCCGGCTTCGAGAGCCGCCGGTCCCGTCTTGAGCGGCAGCGCAGGTCGCGCGTCCAAGTGAGCCGAACCCGGCCGCAGTCTGAACGTTGCCGATGCGGGGAGGCGGGGCCACAGCGGCCTTACGTTCGTCCCCGGTCCCGGCGTGGGACCCGACGAGCATGGCCCTACCCCGTCTTGCCACTTACCTCGTGCGATTTTTCGTGGTCTGGCTTTTTCCTGCCCATGAGGCAAATATTTAGCGTTGCTAGCCAAGGGGCCAGCCGCAGAAATGTCCTGATTCAACTTAGCCCAATCCATGGCCGATAGGCTTTAGGCCCAAAAGGAGTAATCCCTTTGAACGAAAGAACGCTTGTCAGCCAACGGGTCCGGACCTCAGATCGACGGCCGCCGCACCGCCGATTTGCCGCGCGTGGCCAAGCTCATTGAAAGTTCGGGAATCAAGGCGAGTGAAGCGAAGTAGGCTACTCGCGCGACGCCGAAGTGGCAGTGCTGGAAAATCAGCGCAGCTCCGTCACACAATCAGGTCGAGCGCCGCATGGGCATGGCCGTTCCCCATGTGGCCCCCGCCGTGATTGAAATCGTCAGACGGGTGATGCTTTGGTGGCGACAGTTCAATCAATTGGGCTATCTCCGAAATCGTTGGCGGACCGTTGGGGTCTACCGCGTTTCCGGGGTGGCCGGTCGACGCTGCGATGGGGTCCACCTCTATATCCTCGACGACATCCGACGCCGCAGGGGCGGAAATCTTGTCCTTGAAGTGGAATGTGTCTCCAAGTCCATGCGTATGGGCAGCCGCTGAGCCAGACGCCTCATGGGCCGTTGACGGCTCGGAACCAGGGGCTCCATGCTTGGACGCGGTGTCGTGTTTGTTCAATTCGCCTGAAATCGAATGGTGGTTACCGCTGTGCTCCTGCACTTCCAGGGCTTCGAAGTCCTGCCCGACGTTTGAGTTGACATGGCTCGCATGGCCATGCGCGTGCTCAGTGATCGCGACGTCCTTCACCGTTGGAGGCTCGTGATCGTGCCCTTGCCCGTGATCTTCATTGCTCTGCGTGTTGGAGTGGGTTGCGGAATGGATTTCGGTTTGCGATCGCGCAGTCCGGACATCGTCATCCAGGGTTTGGCTATGGTCGACCTGGGGCGGCGCCGCCATCTCGTTGTTTGGCGCGACAAAATTCGTGACATGCAGGGTAGCGTCGAGCCCCGGCTTCTGATCCAACGCGAGGTTATCTGTCGTTGGCGTCGTGAGGTTAACCTGCTGTACTTCGACTGGCGGTCCACTTGTTGGAGTAGCAATCGCCGCGTCATCATTGGTGGATTCGGTCGAGTATGTCCGGGCTTCGTCGTCGCTGGAAAAGACAAAGCTATCACGCTCGCCGATTGTTCGAACCGTCCAGCTCGCGTCGGTAAGGAGCGCGCCGTCACTGACGGTCCAGTCGGATGAGGCTTCGGCGGCGGTCGCCGTGACGATGGCCTCGTCATCGCTTGCCGCCGTTGCGACTAGCGCAAGATCGACGGGCTCGCCGGCTACCGCAGCTGACGCCGTCGCAGCCGCGTAGACGAAGTCAGATGCGTCAACGCTAACGATCCCCTGCAGATGGATTTCCAGCAGGCCGGAAGCGCCAATACTCAGGGTTTGATCTGTCGGATTGACATACACGATGGTTTCATTCGCCGCGCTGTCATAGATCCAGGCAATGGTGTGCGCCGGCACGGAAGTGCTTGTGGAAGTCAGTGCCAAGAAGGCAAGTGCGCCGAGGGCCGCCAGATCGATCCTGTCAGATCCGGATCTAAAATCGGAGATGACGTCAAACTGGGCCGCGTTTGAATCTGCTACGGACAAATAAACGAAGCGGTCATCTCCATTGCTGCCAGTGAGCTTGTTTGCTCCAAACCCGCCGATGATGGTATCGTTTCCATTATTGGCGTTGATGGTATCGCTTCCCGAGCCTCCGTAGATCGTGTCATCGCCGTCATTGCCTTTGATCGTGTCATTGCCGGAGCCGCCGTAGATGTTGTCCCCTTGGCCGGTACCGTTGAGGGTGTCATCACCGGCACCCCCATAGATTATTTGTCCGTCGTTGCCGCCTCCAGCGATGCTGTCGCCTCGGGGAGTGCCGTAGACGAACGGTGGATCAGATATGACAACCGTCCCCGTGGCCAAATAGTCGAAATCATTGGGGCCTGCGTCGCTGGCGCCGTGGATGGTGATCGTCACCTGCTGTGCGGTGCCGTCGACGGCGGTCACCGTGAAGGTGTCGGTCAGCGTGTCCCCGACGTCGAGCGCCTGTACCACGCTGTTGGTATCGTCGAGCCTGTAGGTCCACACGCCAGTGGCCGTCATCGTGAAGGTGCCGTAGCCGCCCGCGCTCGCGGCCGGTGAGCTCACCGCGGTGAAAGTGTTGGACGTATTGTCGACGTCGCTATCGGTAAGCGCGCCGGTCGCGGTCGGTGTACCGGGGGTGGCGCCAGCCTCGATCACGGAGCCGGTCGTGGTGCCGGAAATGACGGCTGCGTCGTTGGCGCCGGTGATGGTGATCGTCACGAGCTGTGCGGTGCCGTCGATGGTGGCCACCGTGAAGGTGTCGGTCAGCGTGTCGCCGACATTGAGCGCCTGCACCGTGTTGTTGGCGTTGTTGAGCGTATAGATCCACACCCCGGCCGCCGTGATCGTGAAGGTGCCGTAGCCACCTGCGCTCGCCGTCGGTGAATTCACGGCCGTGAAAGTGTTGGGCGAATTGTCGGCGTCGGCGTCGGTGAGCGTGCCGGTCGCGGTCGGCGCGCCGGGCGCGGCATTGGCGACGCCACCAGCCTCGATCACGGAGCCGGTCGTGGTGCCGGAAATGACGGCTGCGTCGTTGGCGCCGGTGATGGTGATCGTCACGACCTGTGCGGTGCCGTCGATGGTGTTCACCGTGAAGGTGTCGGTCAGCGTGTCGCTACCGGTGCCGCCAACCAGCACATCGTTACCTGGGGGACTGCTCAACGTGAGGCCACTCGCAACGTTCGTGCTGCCCACAAGGTCAACTTGCAGGCTGGTCGTTGCCGTATCGCCGTCACCGTCGACTGCCGTCACGTCGAACAGCAGATCGGTGCTGGGGATCGTCGTTCCCGCGCTGTATGTGATGTCGTTGACGGTAAACGTGGTGTTGCCGGTTACTGCGTCATCGTACGACACCCTTATTTGATTGAATTCCGATCCAACGTAGAGCGTATAGGTCGAAGTTGCGGGGTCAAAGGTGTACGTGTTTACAAGCGCGGGATTCGACGTCTTTTCTACCAGTATGTGGGCGTCGCCGGATGGCTTTGGAATGTTTATGTTGAAGTCATGGATGTCGGTGGCGCCATCATAGACCTTGAAGACGACGTCTGCAGTGCCGTTTCCTTGCCACTGCGTCAGATGGAAACTGACGTCCGTTTGCTCCGGTGTGAAGGTCAGAAGCAAGGTCTCCTGTTGATCCATTTGCAGTCCGGTGTCACCGACCGCGATGCCATTGTTCGACGCTTTGACGTCAGCAGGGATACCATTGAAATCGCCGGTGATGACGAGTAGACCGTCCGGCGCGGTGAGGGACGGCTGGCCACTGCTGGATGCTCCGAAATCGGAACCGCTCACCGTCGTCTGCTGCAAGAAGCCGACGGTTTGGATGTCAAAGGTGTAAGTTCCGTCTGGATTGATCAGCAGCGTAAAGAATGGATCGCTTAGCGTCCCGCTGGTATCGGTGAAGAACGCATTCAGCTTCACGCCGCCGCTCACCGCCTGGGTCGTGTAATAGAACGTGTAATCGTCACCATTCCCGGTCACGTGTACCGACGTGATGCCGCCGCCCAGATCCGTTGTCGCCAGATTGTAACCATTCACAGCGCCGTCGTGGATAGCCACGCGCATCGCGCTGTCACCATCCGCGCCGAAACTGACGTTGTACGTGCCGCTAACGACTTGATTGTCCTTGGCGACGATAGTTGCGTGGTCGAAACCTCCAATCGTCGGGCCGTCGTCGGTGATAGTCAGCCGGCTGCCGAGATCAAGGCTTGCCGTCTGGAAGTCGCCGTCCTTGTCGGTGATCGTCGCCGTCAGGTTCACAATCCCGGCGGTCAGCGACACGCCTTCTCCGCCGTCCGGGTTGGTGCCGAAAGGCTGCCTCACCGCGCGGTACTCGGTGAAGGTCATGAGCCCCGTCGTCGGATCAAGCGTGATGGTGAACGCCAGCGGACCGCCGGTGGTGCCGACATGGCCTTCAATGGTGTTGCCGTTCAGGACCAGCACGTCGGCCTGGCCGGTGTGCGAGTCGATCAGGCCCGACGCCATACCGTCGCCGCCGGTGATCGACAGCGCATAGCTGATCGTCGCACCGTCCACTCCCTGAACCGAGGTGAACGCCGTTGAGAAGTTGCCTGACGTTGTGGTCAGCGTCGCGTCCGGCGCCGAGCCGGCGATGTTGTCGTCCGGCGCCGTCGCCGTCAGATGCGTCTCGCTCAGCGTCAGCGACGGAGCCGTCCCCATCGCCGCAATCAACGGGCCGTGGATCGTGATCGTTACCACCTGCGGGGTGCCGTCGATGGTGGTCACCGTGAAGGTGTCGGTCAGCGTGTCGCCGACATTGAGCGTCTGCACATCGAAGTTGTTGTTGTCGAGCGTGTATGTCCACACGCCGGCCGCGGTCATCGTGAAGGTGCCGTAGCCGCTCTTGCTTTTCGTCGGCGAACTCACCGCCGTGAAGGTATTGGGTGGATCGTCGACGTCGGTGTCAATGAGTGTGCCCGTCGCGGTCTGCGTGCCAGGCGTGGCATCGACGACGCCACGGACCTCGATCACTGAGCCGGTCGTGGTGCCGGAAATGATGGCCGCGTCGTCGACGCCGTTGAGGATGACCGTGAAGGTCTGACTGGCTGACTGAGAGCCGTCCGACACCGTGATAATGAAGTTGTCGGTGGTCGGCGTCTTCAGTGCATTGATCGCGTCATTGTTCGGAACGAACGTATAGGCGCCGGTCGTGCTATTGACGTAAAGCGTACCGTAGGGACCAGCCTTCGATACACCGTACGTCACCCCATCAATTACGGTGCTGCCGGCGGTTCCTCCGCTGACGCCGAAGGTTAGTGTGGCGTTGCTGTTGGGACTGCTGGCAACGAAAGTTCCGCTCGTCGCGGTGAAGGCATCAAACACCACTGTGTCGATTTCGATTGGCCCGGTGACCGCATTCAGCGTCGGCGGCTCAGGCGGCAACTTTCCGAAAATGATCTCGGGAGCTACGACGTTGATCCACTCCGGCGGTGGGAGAAAATTTGGCGTTGTGGGGGCGTCGGTCTGAATAAAATTGATTCGTTGCGCCGGCAGTTGATTGACGAAGGGAGGTGCGCTCGACCCGGCCGGCCCCAGTCCTTTCGCGAGGTTGGCAAGCACGTCCTGTTGGGCCTCCCGCAGCTCCTCCATCCGGGCACGGGTATTCGCGCTCGGGCTTACGCTGACTGAGGATCCGATCCTGCTTAGGACGATTGTCTCCCCAGGGTCCTCGACGATGATGTGCCGCGGGACGGCCTCCTTGGTCACGAGTTCGAACGCACCGTGCTCGAGGTCTTTGTATGTGATGTTGTCGTCATCCAGGAACGTGACGTTCGGGTCGGCGGCCCGGACCTCCTTCATAAGCGAGAACGTCAGTGCTGTGAGCCACAGCATGCCGAAGCCACCGGCATGAGCCCGGCTTCGAGGATCCTCGCCTGGGACTTGAGGGGTAGTGCTGGTCGCACGTCTGAGGGTGCCGGGACTGGCCGCGGTCTGAACGTTGCCGATGACGTGGGGAAGCGGGGCCGCAGCGGCCTTAAATTCGTCCCCAGTCTCGGCGTGGGACCCGACGAGCATGGCTCGAACCCCCGCCCCTCGTGCGAAAATTTTCGTGGCTTGGCTTTTGCCCAGCCAATGCGATCAAAATATCCCAGAGATCAAAATATTACGGCGGTCCAGCCGCAGGCTTGCAAATTACCCCAATGCATGGGCGTTGGCTTTAGGCTCAAAAGGAGTAATCCTTTCGAGCGGATGATAGATGATGCCTTTGCCCCGATATAGGGTCTAATGTTCGGGTCCAATGTTGCCTTGGCCTTCGGTTCAAAGCGCCGGTGAGCGGTCGCTCGGACGAGATCTTCTCGGGAAAGGGGGGATCATGCGCACGCATGTGGTTGCCGTATGGGTGACAGGTTTCCTTCTGGCGGCAGTCGGGTCCTTCACCGGGCCGGCGCACGCGCAGCAAGATTCCGCCAGGCCCGCCGTTCGGGATCTCGCATCAAAACCAATTGGAAAAGTTGTTGTCGCCACGGGTTCGGTCACACTCGAACGTGCGAGTGCGGCGGTCATTCAGGTGAGCACCGCAGGTCAATCTGGTCAGGCGAAGGTTGGTGATTTCGTCTATCAGGGCGATGCCGTTGCAACCGGCGCCGATGGCCGGGTCGGTATCAACTTCACCGATGGCAGTTCCTTCAATCTGTCGCACAACGCGCGCATGGTTTTGGACGAGTTCGTGTACGATCCAAATAGTACGTCCAACGCGAGCTTGTTCAATCTGACCAAGGGCACCTTTACCTTCGTCGCGGGCAAAGTCGCGAAGACCGGCGATATGAAGGTCGACACTCCGGTCGCGACCATGGGCGTTCGAGGCACCACGCCACGCGTCGAAATTTCGGATGACGGGACGGTGAGATTTTCCACGCTCATTGAAGAGGGTAAGAGCAAGGTCGCGAGAAAGCCGGCAGCGCCAGCGGCGCAGCAGCCCGACCAAAAGCCTTTTCCCAAGTCAAATCTGAACATCTGTCGGGGGTGCTAGGCCCGTTCCCGGCGCAAGCCGTTCGCGGTGCGAGAAATTATCGGTCAACCAGATCCGGGCGTGCCGCGTTCAAGCCAACGGCCGCCCATTCGCTATTTCCAACATCGGAATGCCGGATATGGAATCGAGTGCAAGCGGGCGCATCATCCACGGCGTGGCGCCTGTTTGTGCCTTGCTGCTGCTCGGGTCACTGGCTGCCGCGCAGAGCCCGAAGAAGAGCGACTATCTCGGCAACATCGAACTGTGCAACGGCTCGGATCGTACGTCGCTTGCAGCCCGGATCGATGGGTGCACGGCGCTCATCGATTCCGGTCAAGGTACGACGACGGCGCTTGCCATTGCCCATAACAATCGTGGCAATGCGCATACGGCAAAGGGAGACTTTGACCGCGCCATCCTTGATTTCGATCGATCGATCAAGCTGGATCCAACTTCTGCCAAGCCCTTCAACAACCGCGGTGCGGCTTACTTGCGGAAAGGCGAATACGACCTCGCCCTCAAATCTCTCGATCAGGCGATCAAGCTGAACCCGAACTACGGCAGGGCCTTCGTCAACCGTGCCGGAGTCTACCTGAAAAAGAACGAGTACGATCGCGCGGTGCGGGACTACGACGAGGCAATTCGCCTTGAGCCCAATCTGGAAGCCGCGTGGAGCGGACGCTGCTGGACCCGGGCCATCCTCGGCTCGTTGCAAGCGGCGCTTGAGGACTGCAACAAGGTGCTTCAGTCCTGGCCGAACGATGCCGCAACGTATGACTCGCGTGGACTGATCCACCTGAAGATGGGCCAACTCGGCGTGGCCATCGACGACTATAGTTCTGCACTGCGATTTGATCCGAAGCTGGCGAGCGCGCTCTATGGGCGCGGGCTTGCCAGGCTGAAGAACGGCGACAAAGCTGGCAGCGAGGCCGATTTCTCCGCGGCAAAGACGATCCAGGCCGGAATCGATGACGACTTCACACGCTACGGCGTGCGCGGCAGCGACTAGTCAGCCGGCGCTTCGGATTACGGCAACATCCGGATTGGACTGAGGCCAGGGTGCTTTCTTTGGCCATCCGTTGGACGACTTCCGGCGGCATGTCCTTGGGTGCGAATAGGCCGGACCAGGTCGATACCTCATAGCCAGGCAAGCCTGCTTCCGCGGCAGAAGTTAGCTCGGGGAACGCCGCCACTCGTTTTGGCGCTGTGATCGCGAGCGACCGCAACACGATCCCAAAATTGTTCAGGCATCGCGGACACATCGTCGCAAGGTCATCGGCCGGCGCTGGCCATGGCCGGAATAATACGTTAGTTGCATTTGGCCATGGAAGCGCGGGGCTCTATAGCGCCGTGGCGCACCGGTGGCTAAGGTGAAAATTGGGCGCGGCGGGCGATCTTGGCTATTGTTCGATCGACCAAACGCGGCGGCGCACCCGCTGCCAAAAAGAGACCTGTGGAGGAGGAACAAGATGAGGAAAGTCTCGACAATATTGCTCGCTGCGACGGCGGCCTTCCTGCTATTGGGGCCGGCTCAGGCGCAAGTGACGCTGAAAGCCTCGCACCAATTTCCGGGCGGCAAAGGCGATCCGCGTGACGAGATGGTGCAGATCATCGCCAAGGAAGCCAAGGCGGCCAATGTCGGCCTCGATATCCAGGTCTATCCGGGTGCCTCGCTATTCAAGCCGAACGACCAGTGGAACGCCATGGTCAACGGCCAACTCGACATCTCGTCATTCCCGCTCGATTACGCCAGCGGCAAGGTGCGTGCCTTCGGCGCCACTCTGATGCCTGGTCTCGTGCGCAGCCATGACCGCGCAGCGCGCATGGCGAACTCACCATTCATGAAGGAAATCAAGGCCAAGATCGAGAAGGCCGGCGTCATCGTGCTCGCCGACGCCTGGCTCGCCGGCGCTGTGGCCTCCAAGAAGGGTTGCATCCGCAAGCCGGAAGACATCAAGGGCGTGAAGATCCGCTCGGCCGGCCCAACGTTCGCAGCCATGTGGCAGGCGGCAGGCGCTTCGATCGTCTCAATCCCGTCGAACGAAGTCTACAACGCGCTGCAGACAGGTGTCGCGGAAGCCACCGATACCTCGTCCGGCAGCTTTGTGTCGTTCCGCATCTACGAGCAGGTCAAGTGCATCACCGCTCCGGGTGAAAATGCGCTGTGGTTCATGTACGAGCCGGTGCTGATGTCGAAGAGGGCGTTCGACAAGCTCAACAAGCAGCAGCAGGACGTCCTGCTCAAGGCCGGCAAGAAGTCGGAGGAATATTTCGCGAAGGAGAGCAAGGGTCTCGACGACAAGATGGTCAAGACCTTCCAGGATAACAAGATCGAAGTCGTCACCCTGTCGGCGGCTGAGTACCAGGCCTGGCTCGATGTGGCGCAGAAAAGCTCCTACGCGGAGTTCGCCAAGGAAGTGCCCGACGGCAAGAAACTGATCGACGAGGCACTGGCAGTGAAGTAACGCTCCTTTGGAAAAGATCGGCCGGCCCGTTCGCCGGCCGATCCCTTTGCGCTCACAGGAGCGAGGGACGAATGAACACTCTCAATCGAATTATCAAGCGGGTCTCGCAGGCCTGCGGTATTTTCGCAGCGGCCTTGACGGCGGTCGCGGTGATCATTGTCTGCCAGATGGTGTTCATCCGCTATGTTCTCAACGAGAACACGATCTGGCAGACCGATTTCGTCACCTATAGCCTGATTGCGGCCACCTTCATCGGCGCCCCCTACGTGCTGTTGACCAAGGGCCACGTCAACGTGGACGTGTTGCCGATGTATGTGAACGAACGGGCGCGCTTCTGGCTTGCTATTTGCGCGATCACGGTGTCGCTGGGCTTTTGCCTGTTAATGACCGTGCTCACCTTTCAATTTTGGTATGAGGCCTATGAGGGCCGCTGGGTGTCCGACACCATGTGGCGGGCGCGGCTGTGGATTCCTTACGGCGCCATGCCGGTGGGATTGGGGATTCTCACGCTGCAGTATGTCGCCGATCTGCTCAATCTGCTCACCGGCCGCGAGCCGCCGTTCGGTATTGAGGTCAGGGAGCGCTCCGTCGACGTCAGCTTGCCGGAGAGCGGTGCCGAGGTGAACATCCCGGGGGCCGGCATATGAGTCCGTCTGTTCAAGGTGTCCTCGTGCTCGTCACGACGGTGCTGGTGCTACTGACCGGTGCGCCGGTCGCCTTCGGGCTCGGCGCCGTTGGCGTCTCGTTCCTGGTGCTGTTCCAGGGCGTCGATTCGCTGCGGGTTGCGGCGGAGACACTTTACTCGGGCTTGAATGATTTCACGCTCGTCTCGATTCCGATGTTCATCATGATGGGCGCGGCGATCGGCTCGTCGCCGGCCGGCAAGGATCTCTACATCGCGCTCGATCGCTGGCTTTACCGGGTGCCTGGCGGGCTGGTGATTTCCAATATCGGCGCTTGCGCGCTGTTCGCGGCGCTGACCGGCTCCTCGCCGGCAACCTGCGCCGCCATCGGCAAGATGGGCATCCCGGAGATGCGCAAGCGTGGCTATCCGGACGAAGTGGCAACCGGGTCAATCTGCGCAGGCGGCACGCTCGGCATCCTGATCCCGCCGTCGATTACCTTCATCCTCTATGGCATCGCGACCGAGACCTCCATCGGTCGTCTGTTCCTGGCCGGGGTGCTTCCGGGCTTGTTGCTGACGGGCCTCTTCATGCTGTGGACGCTGGCCTACATTTGGTACACAGGCTTTCGTGCCTACGAGGCGGGATTCCGTTTCACCTGGCGCGAGAAATTTGAATCGATTCCGAAAGTTGCGCCCTTCCTGGTGATCGTGATCGGGGTGATGTACGTGCTGTATGGCGGCATCGCGACGCCGTCGGAAGCGGCAGGCGTCGGCGCCGCGCTGTGCGTCGTCCTGGCGATCGTCATCTACCGGATGTGGAGCCCGACGGCCTGGTGGCAGATCCTGCGCTCGACCACGCGCGAGTCGGTGATGATCCTGATGATCATCGCAACCGCGGTGCTGTTCGGCTACATGCTGACCTCGCTCTACATCACGCAGACACTGGCGCAGGCCATTGCCGACGCGCAGCTCAATCGCTGGGTGCTGATGGGACTCATCAACGTCTTCCTGCTGGTATGCGGCTGCTTCATTCCGCCCGCCGGAATCATCCTGATGACCGCACCAATCTTGCTGCCGATTATCACGGCCGCCGGCTTCGACCCGGTTTGGTTCGGCGTCATCGTGACCATCAATATGGAAATCGGCCTTATAACCCCGCCGGTAGGGTTGAACCTGTTCGTGGTCAACGCCATAGCGCCGGACGTCCCCACCAAGACGGTGCTGTGGGGCTCCGTGCCCTATGTCATGATGATGATTGTCGCTATCATCATCCTGTCAATCTTTCCAAGTATCGCCACATGGTTGCCTGATCACCTGATGGGCGCTGCTGTTGGGTCGAAGTGAACGCTTCGTCCTTCGGTGGACTTGCCGCAGACCATCGCCGCGCGGCTAGATGCGCTCTGGCGGTGGACGGAGCAGCAGCACGATCAGCAGCACGGGAAACAGCGGGGCGATCCTGGCCACCGGAAACAGCAAAGGCGGGCTCAGCATCGGCATCAGCCAGATCAAGAACGCGAGCGTCCAGCACCACAGCGGCAGCGGCGCGCCGCGCGCCATCAACCAGAAAGCCGCCGCGATCACCAGCAGCGTCACATCATAGGGTCCGGAATGCGGTGCGGCGAGGACCGTGGCGGCCAGAAAGACGGCCGTCTTTTCCCTGGTCCCCAGCCGCGATCGGAACGCGATGACGACGGATGCCGCTGCGCCGAGCAGGGCGAGCAGTTGAATCCACGACGCCAGCCGTTGCGGCGCGCCGAGCAGAACCGCGCAGGTGTAGACACTGTGCCCCCACATGCGGCCGTACTCGATCCACTTCTCGCTCGGGCTGACGAGATTTTCAAGGATGAGGGGAAACCAGCGCAGCCACAGGTCCCATCCGAAAATCAATCCGCTCGCGATCATCATGGCCATCGCGGACAGGCCTGACGCCAAGAGCGCGCGCCACTGTCCGGCCGCGATCAAGGCGAACGGGACCAGGATGCAGAACTGGGGTTTGAACGTCAGCAGTCCCAGCACCAATCCGCCGAGATAAGGACGCCGTTCGAGAAGGTCAAACCCGCCGACGATCAGGGCTGTGACCAGAAAGACCGCCTGACCGTCGATCGCATTGATGGCTGATGCCGGGCAAGCCAGCGCGGCCACGACCAGGGCGCCCGATGGCAGGGCGGCTCCAGCACTCGATCGCAGCGTCAGCGCCAGCAGGGCGCCGGTCACAACCTGAAACGCCACGTAGGAGCCGAAGAAACCCAATGGCGCGAACGGCAGCAGGATCAGCAGAAAGCTCGGCGGGTAGGCCCATGGCCGGAATTCCAGCGGCTTGGAGAGCCAGCCTGCAAACGTCGTGTTGAGGAAGTCGGTGAAGCGATCGCCGTCGAAGATCAACGGCGCGTTGCCATCGAGGACCGAGCGGATCGCACCGTAGAAGACCATCCAGTCGGTGCCTAGGGTATTGTAGTCGAGCCCGATCTTGCCCGGATAGGGAATGGTCGTGAGCAGATTCAGCCAGACGTAAAATGCCATCACGAGGCCGGGGATCAGCACGACCACGGGTGGACGCAGCACGTCCCTCTGCTGGAAATTGCCTCCGCCGTGTGCCAAGTCCATGCGTTGTCCTGCCAAGCGAAGAGCTGTCTTGCTGCGGGCGGATGCGAATCGGTGTCGATCTTACGACGATCGAGAGGATGTGCCGAATGATCCGGCAAAGAACTTAACGAAAGCGCTTCGGCAGTTGGGCCGCCTGCGGGCATGAAACCGGTGCCGCGCCGTTTTTTGCACTCCCACGGCAGGAAATTTCGGCCTTCTCGCACCGCCCAAATGGACTCCGGTTGCAAAGACAAATATGCTCGCCCTGAGGTCTGTGGGGAAAACACCTATGAAATGCCGTGCTGCTGCGGTCGCAGTTTTGTTGTGTGCGATTTTTGCCAGTCCGAATGCGGAAGCGCGCGGGCCCTACGGTTCGATCAGCGTCGGCAACTGGAAGGGCGGGGCCTACACCAACGACCAGACCGGATCTTTCTCGCATTGTGCAGCAGGCGCCCGATACGCCAGTGGCGTGTATTTTGTCGTGATGATCGACAATGGCGGCGGGTGGAGCCTCGGCTTCATGCATGAACAATGGCGGCTGACGACCGGGGAGGCCTTTCCGCTGACCCTGACATTCGACGGCCAGCAGCCGTTCAACGTTCACGGCGTTCCGATCGCCGACAAGCTGGTTCGCGTTCCGATGCCGAGCAATTCCTCGCTCATAGCCCAGTTCCGGCGGGCAAAGGCCATGACGGTCTATACGCAAGGCCAGCTCTTTCAGTTCAACCTCGACCAGACCGGCCAGCTATTGCCGGTATTGGCGCATTGCGTCGCCAAGGTCAGGCAATCGGGCGTGGCCAGCGCCGGCGATTTCTCGGTGCTGCCCGCCGCCAAGCCGGTCGCCGCGGCGGCGGCGCCGGATTCTGCACCGGCGAAGCCCGACAGACTGTTCGACCAGACCGGCACCGGCTTTCTGGTGAGCACGAACGGACACCTCGTGACCAATGCGCATGTCGTGCAGGGCTGCGTCGGCGACATTCAGGGCAATTTGAGCGGCGAGGCGCCCGCCAAACTGCGCCTGGTGTCGAGCGACGAGACCAACGATCTTGCGCTGCTGCAGGTGACCGGCTCGTTCAAGGACGTTGCCAGGATCAGGGACAAGGCGATACAGTCCGGCGACAGCGTGGTGGCGATCGGCTATCCCTTTCATGGACTGCTGACATCCGATTTCACGGTCACGACCGGGATCGTGAGCTCGCTCAGCGGCGTGCTGAATGATACGCGCTTCCTGCAGATCAGCGCGGCCATCCAACCCGGCAACAGCGGCGGACCGCTGTTGGCCTCGAGCGGTGACGTGGTCGGCGTGGTCGCAGCGAAGCTGAATGCATTGAAATTCGTGAGGGCAACGGGCAACATCCCCGAGAACATCAATTTCGCCATCAAGACCGGGGCGCTGCGGGATTTTCTCGATAACAGCGTGGTGCCGTATCAGATCTCCGACGACAAGGCCGAACTGAAGACGGCGGACATTGCGCGCAATGCGAGGGCGTTTACGTTCTTGATCTCCTGCAAGG
Organism: Bradyrhizobium sp. AUGA SZCCT0283; assembly: GCF_018130385.1. GTDB lineage: Bacteria > Pseudomonadota > Alphaproteobacteria > Rhizobiales > Xanthobacteraceae > Bradyrhizobium. Next base: position 102,424 of record NZ_JAFCLU010000011.1, read on the forward strand.
CCAAGGCGAAGGACAAAGAGACCGCGAAGAATTAGGGGCGGAGGCCGCGCCGTCATTGTTTCACTCTAGGTGTGGTCTTTCAGGAGGTTGTCCATCTGGTCTGAACCGAGGAAGCTGAGGTTGCGAAGCTTCAGTGTTCCCAGGAGAGACCAGATGAACGTCCACAAGAATGCGCCTTTGACGCCCCAAGGTCGAGAGGCGATGGCCCGAAGCGTGCTGGAGCGCGACGCAACGAAACTTGATTGGAAAGATATCCTCAAGACCAACGCCTGGGACGACGACGGGGAGTATCTCCTCTACTGCACGCGCCTCGGTGGCCCGCGCCCGCCGAGGGGCAAGCGCCATCCTTAGAGTCTGACCCAAAATGAGGCCAATAAAATAGGGCTCTCATGGGAACTCGTCATGCCCGGCCTTGTGCCGGGCATCCACGTCTTTCCTGCATAAGCAAGAAAGGCGTGCATGGCCGGGACAAGCCCGGCCATGACGAAAAAAGCGACTCATGATCGCTGCACCGCCGCGCTTCGGGCCGCTCTAACGCCTACCGCGAGTTGCCGCGGCCATGCGCGGTCTGGGCATTCCAGCTGCTCCAGCTCACGCTGGCGAGGCTTCGCTGGTCCGTCGCGAGCGGCCGCCGGGTCTGACGCTCATAGGCGGCGATGATGTGCTGCGACTGCCGGATTTTCTGCTCGAGTTCGGCAATCGCCTTCTGCGTCTTGCCGGTCCTGCTCGATTGGGCAAGCTCGCCCACCGTGAACCTCGCGGTTTCGATGCTCTTCAACGTCTCGCGAAGCTTCTTGAGCTGGGCGCGGTGCCAAGCAATGGCGCTGTCACTGTCTACCGGCATGCAAACCCTCCTGATTCGTGGCCGAATCTAGCACGCATCGGGCAAGTTGGGCCAAGGGAGGGCGCCGGCGGGGCCATCGGGGCCACCGGTTTTGCAGGGCGCGGTTCGGACGTTCCCGATTTCGACCCCTTTTTTGCCATCGAAGCGACCGCGACCGAGCCTTCTAACAACAAACTTGCATGGCGATCTGTGCTCAGCGCGGTCCCTCTTATCGTCCTGGCGGCAGAATGCCGGCCCGGCGCAACGGAGCGTGCGATGAGCGAAGTTGATTTCGAACGAATTGTCGATGCCGTGCGGAAGGAAATCGCGCTTGCACCGGCGATGCATTCGTTGACGGGGTTGCAGGCTTCAGCCTGGCGAGTGAAGGCCGCCGGCGACAAGCTCATGTCCCGACGCCACGCGCCCATGACCAGGATTCGCCGCGTGGGCGAGGGACGGAAGCGTTACAGGTGAAACGAGACAGGTGAGTTAATGGAACGATCAGTGTTCGAAATCGTGAAGGCGCCGCTGGGCTGGTCGGTATTTGCCGACAACGTCAAGATCGGCGGCGTCTACGATTCGCGAGGCGCCGCCCTCGAAGCCGCCGCACTGGCCGCATCCTATACGATCAGCGACGGGGGCGGCGTTCAGATCAACGTGCCCGGCGCGGAGGACGAAAAGCCGCGATGGGCCGTCGCGTTTGAAATCGCGACCGCCATCCTGCCAACGAAGAGCGGGCGCGAGCGAAGCGGCCCACGGTAAAGCTCGTGTGAAGGCAATCGCTCGACTTTGACGGATAGCCTCCACTCCGTGGGAGGAATTTCAAACTAGCATGAGCTTGTCCGCGCAGTCGCGAGCCATGCGTGGATCGACACTGGCCGCCGTCGGTTTTCCGCCGGCGGCCTTTCATTTCACATCCGGTTTTTCATTTCATATCGTCGAACGGCGACACCGCGGGGCTGCCGACGCGCATCCGCTTGATGCGGCGCACCGCCATCGGCGCACCGTCGGACTGGTACTGCAGTTCGTATTTCTTGCCGTTCCTGTCGACCGCGCTGCAGGTGATGCTGGAAAGTTCGAGCGTCACGAAGTTGCCGACCTGTTTGCAGAGGCCGGCGGTCGATTCGACGGACGGCACCGGCAGCCCGTCGGCCTTCGGCCTGTCCTTGGATTTCAGCAGCATCCGGTCGATCGGCAATTCGTACAGATTGGCGTCCGGCCTTCGCCCGTTGTCGCCGGAGAACGTGATGATGTGGCTGCCATCGTCGGGATCGTCGAGCGCCACGGTAAAATTCGCCCGGCCTTCCTCGGTCTGGAAGAAAGCAACGGCCCGGCAGGCAAAATCCCGTCCCGCGACCTTGAGCGTGCTGCACCTGCCGGACATCATCGCAAAGATGACGGTGTCGGGCTCTTGCCGCTGAAGCTCGTCCGAGGCGCGGGCCGGCGTTGCAATGAAAATGATGGCAAGGGCGAAAGCCTGCCGGCAAAATTTCATGGTCATGCCCGGTTGATAGGACATGGCGCGCTGTGTGACCAGAGTCTCGCAGGGTTCCGGAAGAGCACCAAGGTAAGATAGCCCTGTTTGCAGCGCCAAACGGCAATCAGAAATCGAGCGGCGCGTTGTCGACCACCTCCTTCATGACGAAGAAAGTGCGGGTCTGGCGGACGCCCGGCAGCGCGATCAATTGTTCGCCATGGATGCGGTTGAAATCCTCCATGTCGCCGACGCGGATCTTGAGGAAATAGTCAAAATCGCCGGCCACCAGGTGGCAATCCAGCACGAATTTCAGCTGCGCGATGGCCCGCTCAAAGGCGGCAAAGCTTTCCGGCGTGGAGCGGTCGAGCACGACGCCGACCATGACCAGCGCCCCCTTGCCGACCTTGCGCGGCGCCACCATCGCCCTGATCTGGGAGATGAATCCCTCGTCGAACAGCCGCTGGGTGCGCCGGTGACAGGTTGCGGCGCTGACGCCGGCCGTTTCAGCCAGCTCGGCATTGGTCAGCCGGCCGCTATTCTGCAGCAAACGCAATATCTTAAGGTCGGTACGGTCGAGCCTGCCGGCCATGAAAGAATCTCTCGAAATTCTATCTAATAGTGGACGAAATACTAGTTTAAGTCCGTAAACATGCAATGTTTATGAAGGGGTTCTGGTAATTTAGAGAGCACTTTTCAAGCCATCAATGATACGGCCGTTCTCGGAGATCAGGATCATCAACGAGGACGACGATGCTGGAGAAATTCGAACGCTATCCGCTCACCTTCGGGCCCACCCATATCGAGAAGCTGGAGCGGCTGTCGCAGCATCTCGGCGGCCAGGTCGAGCTCTACGCCAAGCGGGAGGACTGCAATTCGGGGCTTGCCTTCGGTGGCAACAAGCTGCGCAAGCTCGAATACATCATCCCCGATGCGATCGCTTCCAATGCAGACACACTGGTCTCAATCGGCGGCGTGCAATCCAACCACACCCGTATGGTCGCAGCCGTTGCGGCCAAGATCGGCATGAAGTGCCGCCTGGTGCAGGAAAGCTGGGTACCGCATGAAGACGCGGTCTACGACCGCGTCGGCAATATCCTGCTCAGCCGCGTCATGGGCGCCGACGTCCAGTTGGTCGATGAAGGTTTCGATATCGGCATTCGCCAAAGCTGGGAAGATGCGATTGCCGATGTGAAAGCCAAGGGCGGCAAGCCCTATGCGATCCCGGCCGGCGCCTCCGTGCACAAATATGGTGGGCTCGGCTATGTCGGCTTTGCCGAAGAGGTCAGGGCGCAGGAGAAGGAGCTCGGCTTCGCCTTCGATTACGTCGTGGTTTGCACGGTCACCGGCTCGACCCATGCCGGCATGTTGGTTGGATTTGCCAAGGACGGCCGCGCGCGCAAGGTGATCGGCATCGACGCTTCCTTCACCCCGGCCCAAACCAAGGCCCAGGTGCTCGACATCGCCCGCAACACCGCTGATCTCGTTGAATTGGGCGGGGAGATCGTCGAGGACGATGTCGTTCTGATCGAAGACTATGCCTACCCGGCTTACGGCGTTCCCTCAGAGGAGACCAAGGAGGCGATCCGGCTCTGCGCGCGCCTCGAAGGCATGATCACCGATCCCGTCTACGAGGGAAAATCGATGCAGGGCATGATCGATCTCGTGAACAAGGGCTATTTCCCGAAGGGATCGAAGGTGCTCTACGCCCACCTCGGCGGTGCGCCCGCCATCAACGGATACGCCTACACGTTCCGCAACGGATGACGGCTACCATAGCGTTTTCGAGCGAAGTGGATACCGGTTCGCGTGAAGAAAACGCGACAAAACAAGAATCTAGAGCTTCGATTCTGATTCAATCAGAACCGAAGCTCTAGACGTCCGCCGCCCGCACCAGCGCGAGCAGTTCGTCGCCGTAATGCTCGAGCTTCTTGTCGCCGATCCCCGGGATGTTGCGGAGCTCGTTGAGCGTCGAGGGACGTGCGGCGGCGATGCCGTCGATCGTGGAATCATGCAACACGACATAGGCCGGAACGCTTCGCTGGCGCGCGATATCGGCGCGCCAGGCCCGCAGCGCCGCCTGCAGGGGCGCATCGGCAGGCTTGGTCTCAGCGCGCGGCGCCAGATCGCCGCGCCTTGATTTGGCGCGGCTGGCGCGAATGCGCGTGCCGGGCGCCGCCTCGCGCAGCATCACCTCGGTCTCGCCTTTCAGGACGCCGCGTGCGCTCTCGGTCAATTTCAGCGCGCCAAAGGCTTCGCTGTCGGCCCGCAGATGACCCATGGCGACCAATTGGCGGATCACGGCGCGCCATTGCTTCTCGTTCAGGTCATTGCCAATGCGGAATACGGACAGCTTGTCGTGGCCGAATTGCGTGACGCGCTCGGTCATGCGGCCGACCAGCACATCGATCAGGTGCATGGCACCAAAACGCTGCCCGGTGCGGTAGGCGCAGGACAGCAGTTTTTGCGCGGCGACCTTGCCGTCGCGAAGCTGCGGCGGCGACAGGCAGTTGTCGCAATTGCCGCAATTGCCGCCGGTGACTTCCTCGCCGAAATAACCGAGCAGGCGGCTGCGCCGGCAGCCCGCGGTTTCCGCCAGCGCGACCAGCGCATCGAGCTTGCCGATCGAGACGCGCTTGAAGGCGTCGGAGCCGGTGGATTCGTCGATCATGCGGCGCTGCTGCACGATGTCGGAGAGGCCATAGGCCATCCAGGCGCTGGAGGGTTTGCCGTCGCGCCCGGCGCGTCCGGTCTCCTGGTAATAGGCCTCGATGCTTTTCGGCAGGTCGAGATGCGCCACGAAGCGTACGTCCGGCTTGTCGATCCCCATGCCGAACGCGATGGTGGCGACGATGACGACGCCGTCCTCGTTGATGAAACGATCCTGGTTGCGGGCGCGCAAGCTTGCATCAAGCCCGGCGTGATAGGGCAGGGCCGGGATGCCGGCGCTGGTCAACGCTTGAGCTGTATCCTCGACCTTGGCGCGCGACAGGCAGTAGACGATGCCGGCGTCTCCGGCGTGGCGTTCGCTGATGAAGGCCTTGAGCTGGGCCGGGGCGTTCTGCTTCTCGACGATTTCGTAGCGGATGTTCGGGCGGTCGAAACTCGCGACGAAGCTCGGCGCACCGGCAAGCCCGAGCCGGGTGACGATCTCCTTGCGTGTCATCTCGTCGGCGGTCGCCGTCAGCGCGATGCGCGGCACGTTGGGAAAGCGTTCGGCGAGGACAGACAGGCCGATATATTCGGGGCGGAAATCGTGCCCCCATTGCGACACGCAATGCGCCTCGTCGATCGCAAACAGCGCGATATTGGCTTGTCCAAGCAAGGACAGGCAGCGCGGCGTCAGAAGCCGCTCGGGCGCGACGTAGAGCAGGTCGAGGTCGCCGACGAGCAGCCGCCGTTCGACTTCCGAGGCTTCGTCGAACGACAGCGTCGAGTTCAACACCGCCGCGTTGACGCCGGCCTCCAGCAGCCCCGCGACCTGGTCGCGCATCAGCGCGATCAGCGGCGACACCACGATGCCGCAGCCTTCACGCAACAAGGACGGCAGTTGATAGCACAGCGACTTGCCGCCGCCGGTCGGCATCAGCACCAGGCAGTTGCCGCCCTCCGTCACGTGCCGGACGATTTCCTCCTGCGCGCCGCGAAAGGCCGGCAGGCCGAACACGGAATTCAACACGGACAGCGCATCGGGGACAGCATCGCGGTGAAGGGCGGCGGGAGTGGACATTACTGATAGCTCGCCACGATATCCGACACCGCGCGTTCGAGCTGCTTGGCGGTCGCGCATTGGCGGACGACGGTGCAGAAGGTGGAATAGCGCGGCATTTCGGAATCGCCCCAGCCCCAGGCCATGCGGCCCTCCGGATTGAGCCAGACCACCCGCTTCGACCGCTCGGCGATGCGGCGGAGAATATCTGCGCGCGGATCGAGGTTGTTGCTGCGGGCGTCGCCGAGCACGATCACGGTGGTCTGCGGCGTGATCGCGCTCATCCAGCCGTGCTCGAAATCGGAAAAGGAATTGCCGTAATCGGACGAGCCGAAGCCTGCCTTGGACATGATCTCGGCCATCGCCTCTTCCGGCGATTTGGATTCCAGGATGTCGCTGACTTCGATCAGATGCCCGGAGAACGCAAACGAGCGGACGTCGTCCACGACCTCGTGCAGGCTGTGGATCAGCAGCAGGAAGAAATCCGACACCCGCGCCACCGAACCCGAGACGTCGCAGAGTGCCACGATCTTCGGCCTGTCGCGGTGCCGGCGTTTCCAGGCGGTGAGGAACGGCACGCCGCCCCAGGCGGCATTGCGGCGGATGGTGCGGCGAACGTCGAGATGGCCGCGGCGCTGTCGCTTGCGCGGCTTGGAGTAGCGCTCGCGCAGGCGGCGCGCGATCTGGCGGATCAGGTGCCGCATCTGCTCGACCTGCCGCGGCTCGATCCGCGACAGCGGCGCATTGCGCAAGATTTCGTTGCGCAGGTTTTCCGATTCCTCGCGCCCGTACAGCATCAGCGCCTGCGAGACGGTCTCGCGCACTGTGCCGCGCAGCCCGTCCAGCGCTTTGGTCAGCCGTTCCGCCAGCGCCGGGTTGGTCGCGGCGAGATTGTCGAGATCGTCACGCAGGCGCTGGATGCCCATCTGATCGAGGATACGGCCGGAAAAGATGCCGCGCTGCGTGAAATAGCGGATGTCGGACAGCGAGGCCGCGCTCGCGGCGTTGGCGATGGCGGCCGAAATCTGGTTGCGGTCCTGCGCCAGCAGCATCTGGGCGAGCTGGCCGAGCCCCTCGGCCTGCTCGTCGCCGCCGCTGGCGTCGCCGGGTGAATCAGAGGCTGAATTGGATCCGGACGGATCCTGCTCGTCGGCCTTGCCGTCCTCGGGCAGCGGCTGCGGCTCGGGCTGATCGAAGAACAGATCGAAACAATCGCCGAGCGCCTTCTTCTCATCCTGCGTCTTGGCAAGCGTCAGCAGAAAAGTGTCGCGCAGGATGGTGCGGTCGGCAAAGCCGACCTTGGAGACGGCCCGCATTGCGTCGATGCTTTCGGCCGGCGAGAGCCTCACGCCTGCGCCCCGCGCCGCACGAAAGAAGCGATGCAGGTTCTCTCTCATCCCTTGTCTATCCGAAGACGTTCTGACGCGAGGCCTTGGCGATGAAGGTGGAGACCTGAGGCATGGTGGCCTCGATGTCCGCCTCGTATTTCAGGAGAACGTTCAGCGTGTCCTTGACCACCTCGTGACCAAGCTCGGGCGCCTGCAGCAGCACCAGCACGCGCGCCCAGTCGATGGTTTCGCTGACCGACGGCAGCTTCTTCAGGTCCAGCGTGCGGACCTCGTGGATGAAGCTGACCATCTGCTTGCGCAGCGTTTGCGAAATGCCGGGCACCCGGCTCTCGACGATCCGCTCTTCCAGTCTCTGTTCGGGAAAGCCGATATGAAGATGCAGGCAGCGCCGCTTCAGCGCGTCGCCGAGATCGCGTTCGCTGTTCGAGGTCAGGATCACGGTCGGTGGCGCGACGGCGACGATGGTGCCGAGTTCCGGAATCGTCACCTGGAAATCGCTGAGAATTTCCAGCAGCAGCGATTCGAACTCGGCATCCGATTTGTCGATTTCGTCGATCAGCAATACGCAGCCGGCAGGCTGCTCCAGCGCCTGCAGCAGCGGCCGGGGCTCGACGAATTCCTTGGAAAAGAACACGTCGCCGAAATCGTGAAGCTGATTGAGCGCCGCTTCCAGCGTCGGAGCGCCGCCGAGGACTTCGCCGAGCTTGTCCTTGAGGATCTGCGTGTACAGAAGCTGCTTGGCGTACTTCCACTCGTAGAGCGCCTTGGCCTCGTCGAGCCCCTCATAGCATTGCAGACGGATCATCTTCATGCCGCGCCATGCGGCGATCGCCTTTGCGAGCTCGGTCTTGCCGACGCCGGCGGGGCCTTCGACCAGGATGGGTTTTTCGATCTGCTGCGCCAGATAGACTGCGGTCGCGATCTGGCGGCTTGCAATATAGCCTTGCGCCGCAAGACCGCTTTCCACTGCCTCGATCGAGGCCGACGGCCGGTTTTCAGCCACGGGTTTCAACTCCGAATTCGATAGATTTCCGAAATGTTCTGCCTGCGTTCCCGGCAAAGAACAAGCGCCGTTTGGTCATAACGAGCGCGCAAATTCCGGTATTTTCCGCCTAGCGCAATGCCAGCCCGGTTGCGGCTTGCAGTTCCGTGATCGCCTGCGCCGCGTTGACCACCTTGATCGTGGTCATCCCCATGTCGCGCGCCGGCTTCAGGTTGACGCCGAGGTCGTCGAGATAGACGCAGTTCTTGGGATTCACTTCCAGGGTTTCAACCATCATCCGGTAGATGCGCGGGTCGGGCTTCCGGAGGCCGATTTTCGCCGACTCGATGACATGGTCGAACAGCGCCATCACTTCGGCGACATAGAGCTTGCGGCCGCTATGGCTGCCGATGGCGTTGGCGGGAAGGTTGTTGGTGATGCAGCCGGTCTTGAATTGCGCCTTCACGCGCTTGAGCGCCTCGACCATCTCGGGCCGCAGATCGCCCGACAGCAGCGGCAGCACGTCCTTGCCGCGAACTGCCGCGCCCAGCGCCAGCGATTCAGCCGCGAACAACTCGTCGAAGGCTTCGATGTCGACCTCGGCCCGCTCGAACCTGGCCCAGGCGTTTTCCAGGTGATTGGCGGCGTTGGTGCGCCGGATGATGTCGGCGGGCAGCCCGCGCTCGGTCTCGAACCGCGCAAAAGCCTCGAACGGCGAGGTGGTCAGCACGCCGCCGAAATCCCAGATCACTGCCTCGATCATCATGCCCTGCCTGAAACAAATGTGTTGGCGAGCGGCTAACACGAATTGCCTGCTGGAACCAGAGCGATCGGGCGCTTGGCGACATGCGCAGCGCGGGTTATTGCTGCGCCGATGAACATCCTGCCTCGCTTGAGTGCCAGCCTTATTGCCGGCCTTGCCCTGCTGCTATCCGTTCCCGCGCACGCCATCGTCGGCGGCGGTGCGCCGTCGACGGAAGGCGTGGCCCGCTCGGTCGTTACCATCGTCGGCTCGCGCGGCAATTTTTGCACCGGCGCGTTGATCGCGCCGAAGTTGGTGCTGACGGCGGCGCACTGCGTGCCATCAGGCGCGGAGTACAAGATCGTTGAATATGGCGCCGACCGGCAGCCGTCGCTGCTGGACGTCAAGAGCGTCACCATTCATCCCGGCTTCAACATGCAGGCGATGTCGGGACATCGTGCGACGGCGGATGTCGCGTTGCTGCAGTTGGCCGCGCCGCCCAAGGGAAAGACGCCGGCCGCGCTCGGATCGCCTGATATCCCGATCAACGTCGGCAGCCGTTTTTCCGTCGCGGGCATCGGCGTAACCGTGCGCGGCGACGGCAAGAGCGGCGGCACCATCCGCGTCGCCGGTCTGGTCGCGACCGGCAAACCCGGCACGCTGCAGATCCGGCTTGTCGATCCGGTCGGGCAGGGCACGCGTGAGGGACTCGGCGCCTGCACGGGAGATTCCGGCGCGCCTGTTTTCGAGGACAAGCAAGGTGGGCCGGTGATCGTCGGCGTGGTGAGTTGGTCGACCGGGCCGAACGGCTCGGCGGGTTGCGGCGGCATGACCGGTGTTACGCCGCTGACGCTGTACCGAGACTGGATCGTGCAGACCGCGCAGAAGTGGGGAATGGGGCTGTAATTACTTCCGTCGTCCCTGCGAACGCAGGGACCCATACGCCGCGGCCCATCGGTAAGACGATGGTGTTAATAGTCTTCGTAACAACTGGCATCGGTGGCTATGGGTCCCTGCGTTCGCAGGGACGACAATGGCCACCGAACCAACCCCTAATGCTTCGCTGCCTTGTTCGCGGCGGCGTTGTTGAGCACGATCAGGCCGTCGGCGGCGACGCCGAGCTTGCTGTTGATCAAAAATGGATTCACATCGATCGACGCGATGCGGCTGCCGGCGTCGGCCATCAGATTGGAGAGGCCGACCAGCGCTTTCACGGCGGAAGGCTCGTGCAGGGCCGGCTTGCCGCGATAGCCCTTCATCTTCACGCCGGCCTTGGTCTTGGCGATCAGCTGCTTCGCCTCGGCCTCGTCCAGCGGGGCGCCGGCGAGGGCTACGTCCTTCATCAGTTCGATATCGACGCCGCCGGTGCCGAACAGCACCACCGGCCCCATCTCGGCGTCGAGCGAGGCGCCGACCACGAGTTCGAGATCGGCCTTGACCTGCTGCGCGATCAGAATGCCTTCGAGCTTCGGCTTGCTCTTGATCTTCTTGACCCGCGCGGTGATGTCGTTGAAGGCTTTCTTCACCTCGGCCGCACTGTTGAGGTTCAGCACCACGCCGCCGATGTCGGATTTGTGGAGGATGTCGGCGCTGACCACCTTGGCCACGACGGGGAAGCCGATCTTCTTGGCGATCTTCACCGCTTCCGCAGCGGTCTGCGCTATCTCTTCCTTTGAAACGGGAATGCCGTACGCCTTGAGCAGCTTCTTCGAGGCGACCTCGTCCAGCGCCGCGGCGCCGTTGGCGGCCTTGAGCGCTTTCTCCAGTACCGCCCGCGCGGATGCCTTCGAACTCGAGACGATGTCCGGCACTTCCTTGCGCAGGGAAGAATATTCAATCAGCGACTTGATCGCGCCGACCGCACGGTCGAGGCCCTGCATGACCGCGATGTTCGGCAGCGACTTGCGCAAGGCCTTGGTGAATTCGGTGAATCCGATCGACATGGCGCTGATGTAGACCACGGGCTTGCTGGCGGCGCCGGCCATCTCGTTGACGATCCGTAAGTTACGTTCGCGCAATTCATGCGGCGCCTTCGGCAGTTCGGCGTCAATGATGACGATGTCGGTGTCGGGATCGTCGATCATGATCTTGATCGAGTTCATGTAGACCGAGGGGTCCACGACCGCGGCAAAACCGGCATCGAGCGGATTGCCGACGATGCTGCCGGGACCGAGCATCTTTGCCAGTTGCGCGGTCGCATTCGGGCTGAGCGGCGCAAAATTCAGGCCGGCCGAATAGAACGCGTCGATCAGGAGCCCGCGCTTGCCGCCGGACAGGGAAACCGCAGCGAGGCGATTGCCCTTCGGCGGCTCGGCATGCACGAAACATTCGGTGGTCTCGATCAATTCGTCGAGCCCGCGGACGCGGATCACGCCCTCGCGCGTCGAGATCGCGTCAAATGTTTCGATCGAGCCGGCGAGCGCGCCGGTGTGCGCCATCGCGGCGGCGCGGCCGCCCTCGGAGGCGCCGAGTTTCAGCGCGATGACAGGCTTACCGGCGGCGCGCGCGGCCTTGCAGGCCTCCCGAAACACTTTTGTGTTCCTGACGCCTTCGAGATAGACCACGATGGCGCGGATTGAGGGATCGGCGGCGAAATAGGCCATCAGGTCCGGCGTCTCGAGGCCGGTCTCGTTGCCGGTCGTGACCATGTAGCCGACACCGACGCCGCGATCTTCCAGCGTCTGGCGGATCGCCATCACGATCGCGCCGGATTGCCCGGCAATCGCCACCGGGCCTGCTTCCATGGTGACGATACGGTCGTCGATATTGGTGAACAGCTTTTCGCCCGCGCTCAAATTGCCGAGGCAGTTCGGGCCGGTGACGGCAAGGCCGGTTTCGCGCACCGCCTCCTTCAATTCGAGTGCCAGCCGCTGGCTTTCCTCGTCCTGCAACTCGCTGAAGCCCGAGGTGACGATGGTGGCGGAGCGCGCGCCGGCCGCTGCGGCATCGCGGATCACCTGCACGGCGAAGCGCGCCGGCACCAGCACCAGCACGTGATCGGGCTTTTCCGGGAGGCTCGCAAAATCCTTGTAGCAGGGCACGCCCCAGATCGTCTCGCGCTTGGCGTTGACCGGGAACAGCCCGCCTTCGTAACCGTACTTGATCAGATTGTTCCAGATGCGCTCGGCATAGTTGCCGGGCTTGTCGGTGGCACCGACCAGCACGATATTGCGCGGGTGCAGCATCGCATGGATGCTTTTTACGATGTCGCTGGCGTCAGGCGAGGGCGACCATTTTTCGGCTTGATGCGATGCGGTGCTTGCCTGAGCGTCCATGGATATCCCTTAACTCTGTTGTTTCTTTTGGCCGTGGCGATCGAGGACGAACGCCGCGCCATGGTTTTCTTATGATTGAGGCCTTTCTATTGAGACTTGGCGGGGGAGGCAACACGCGTTGCGCGCGCAGCGCCATTCGCGCGACGCACGATATCCCGGCTCGCGGAGAATTCAGCGTGAACCCGCCGCTTCCCCGAGCATCGTGGCATGCACAAGATAGCGCTCGGGCCCCTGCGTCAGCGCGTCGAACGGCCAGCAGGTCGACAGCACCAGTTGATGTCCATCCGCGAGCGGTTCGATGCCGGAACCATCGAAGCGCACGACCGAGGTGGCGTCCACCCGGTAGTGGAATTGTTTGCCGTCGCTTCGCATCACGTTGATCTCGTCACCAATGACGACGTTCTTCAGGAAGGCGAAATGGGTATCGCGGTGCGCCGAATAGACGGCGACGCCACGCTCACCAGCATCGGGCGTCCGTTCGACGTGCCCCGGGCCGAAGGCTAGCGCCTGGCCGCTGCTGCCCGCGAGCACGATGGTGCTGGCATGGATCCGCTTCACCTCGATGCGCGCGATCGGCCATGTATCCGCCCATGACCACGGCTTTGTCTCGCGCCCGGTGGCGACGGTTTTTTCGAAGGCCCGTTCCAGCAGGACCTGTGCAACCAGCGCTTTGGCATGGATGTAGGCGCCCTGGCCGAACAGGATGAGGCCGATGACGGCGAGCAGAAGCGGGAGGATGAAGCGGAGCATTATGTTGGCTCTCCCGTCATTGAGAAAGCGGCGCGCGCGGCCCTTGGGGGGACGGGTGGAAGCCGCGCGCGCTCTGGAAAGAGGAGGTGGGGGAGCCTCCTCTTTTCAGCCGATGTCAACGCGGTGACATCTGACGTCGATTAAACACGAACAGGATCAGGCTGAGCGTGAGCAGGATCACGCCCGCAATCATCTTCAGTTCGGCGTCGGTCGCCGTCTTCGGCAGCGTGACCGTGTTGGGCGCCTGGGTGACGACAGGCTGTACCCGTTTCAGCGCCGCGACCTGAACCCGCGCCTGCTCGGTATCCGCGCGCCGTTCCGTCGGCGTTGCAGGAATCCGTGGGCGCTCGCCGAACACCTTTTCAAAGTCCCAACCGGCCGGCAGGTTGATCGGCAGTTCCGAGACCTTGAGTGGTTCGCCTTCCGGGCGGCTCGGAGTCCTGTCCACCGCAACCAGGCTGGTCAGCCGCGTGACGAGCTGATGCTCGAGCGCCAGCGCCAGAATGGTCTTGTCGGCGTCTTCGGGGCTTGCCTGCCGCGTGGTGCGCGCAACCTCCGCATCCGCGATCTTGCGCCGCGCCCAGAGTTTGGACAGGCCCTTGCCTTCGGCCGCATTCGCCAGCGGAAGGGTGACGATCCAGGGGCGGTCGCCGATGCGGCCCTTGATCTCGACCGAGCCCGCGAGCTTGTCGAGCTTTGCCGCGAGAACCAGCGGCTCGTCGCGATAGACATCGGGGATTGCGACGGGCGTGATATCGGCCGTGGCGTCGGAGAATTTTGCGGTGAGATTGGTCACCGCGGGATTCTCCAGCTTGGCGAACAGGCCGCGCATGCGTTCTTCGACCTGTTCCACCGATCCGATATGGGTGAAGGTGCCGCGGCCGAGTTCGGCGGCGCGCGTCATCAGGTAGGTGTTCGGCGCCGAGCCGATGCCGACCATGAAGATGCGCGAGCGGCCGCGCAGCGCGTTGATGGTTTCGAACAATTGCTGCTCGTTGCCGATCGCGCCGTCGGTCAGGAAGACGACCTGGCGGACATAGTTAGTATCGCCGGCGTTGTCGGATAGCGCGGCGCGCATCGCCGGCACCATTTCGGTGCCGCCATTGGCCTGCAGCGCGTCGACAAAGGAGGTGGCCCGGCCGATATGCTCCCTGTCGGCCGGCACGGCCGCCGGGAACAGGACATCCATGGTGTGATCAAAGCGGATCACGTTGAAACGGTCGTTCGGCTGCAGGCGGCCGAGGGCATAGATCAAGCTCGCCTTGGCCTGGATGATCGAGACGCCACCCATTGAGCCGGAATTGTCGATCACGAAAATGACTTCGCGCGGCAATGGCTTTTGCTGAGCCTGTTCGACTGACGGCGGCGTGAAGAAGGCGAGCAGGTAATCGCTGTCGCCGACGTGCTCGCGGAATAATCCTACCGAGGGCGCTTTCTCCGCGGCCGGCTTCCAGGTCAGTTCGAAATCGCGGTCGGCCGGCACCGGCCCTTCGGCAAGGCGAATGATGCTCGTGCTGGCATCGGGCTTCTCGGTCTTGATTGCATGATGGTGGCTTTTGACTTCGCCGAGCGGGAAGCCGGCCTGCAGCCGCACGGTGATGCGGGTTGGATTGAGCGGCGCGTTGGTCGCGGGGTCGAGCACTTCGGGCGAGATGCGGTCGTGATCCGGCACGGGATCGGATTTGGCCGAACCCCAGCCGCCGCCGTCGGGTCGGAAGTCGACGCTCTGCACGACCGGCACGGGATTGTAGCGCGGAGCGACCACCATCGGCACCCGCAGCGAGAACTCGTTGCCGGATTGTTGCACCGGCTCCTGATATTCGATCTGCACCAGCACGGTTTCGCCGGGGCCGATATTGGCGACCGAGTTGGTGAAGATGTTCGGCCGCTCCTGTTCGGTCAGCGCCGCCTTCTGTCCTTTCTGCTTCGCCTGTTCGTAGATGATCTTGGCCTGCTGCCGCTCCTTGATGTCGCCGACCACGACGCGGTCGCCGATCACCATCTTCAGCGTATCGACCGCGCCGCCCGCTGGCAGCGGATAGACGTAGACGGCCTCGACCCAGTCTTGCGTCGGGTTGCGGAAAATCTGGGTGACGCGGGCGCGGACCGTCGGACCCGATACGGTAAGATCGACATCGATGCCGAGCCGTGTCGCGTCGGCATAGCCTTCTTCGTTCTTCAGGAGCAACGAGCCGGAACGCGCGTCGCCGGGTTTGAGAAAGGCAGCCGACAGACGTTCGGCCGACCACACCGGCTCAAAGCTCAAAAATAATGCCGCAAACCCGACCAGGATTACGGCAACGCCCTGCATCACAAAGAACAGCACCAGCCTGACCAGGCCGGGCTGTTCGCTGCGTTTGTCAGCCTCGATTTCGTCGCATGTCGTCATGTCGCTCACTCCAAAACGGCGATTTCGCCGTGGTGTGAGGGTGCGGAAAGCCGTGATTTGACGCGAGCGGAATGATCGGCCTTGTTCGGTCGCCCGCCACCGGGCTCCGCCACCCCCGCGGCGGCTTTGTGCGGGTTTGTGATGGATTGTGCGTCTGCTAGACTGGCCCTGCGAAACTAGGGGTAACGATGCCAGCGCCGGACAAGCAGCTTTCCGCCGAGCAGAGCCGGCAGATCGCGGACACTATTCGTGAGGAAATCGCCCGTCGCCGCATTTCACGGCAATCGCTGGCGGAGCTTGCAAAACTCAGCCTTTCGACGCTGGAGAAGGTGCTCGGCGGCCGCCGCCCGTTTACCCTCGCTACCACCGTCCGCCTCGAGCAGGCGCTCGGCGTCTCCCTGCGCAAGACGCCGGAGGGGCCGGCTCCCGCGGCTGCTGTCAACGGCGAGGTTGCGCCAGATGGATTAGGAGCCTATTCGCGCCGTGCGGTGGCGTGGATCGAAGGAACCTATGTCACGGTGCGTCCCTCGTTCGGCGACAAGGAAGCGATATTCGCCTACCGCACCGAGATCTCCTGGGATACAGCCGCATCATCGCTCGTGTTCCACGAGAGCGAGAGACAGGATGCGGCATACACCCAATACGGTGAAGTGGCGGTGCCCAATCAATCGGGCCATATCTATCTCGTCACCAACAGGCACGGTCAGCATCGCCTGATCACGGTGGCACGTCTGGCCATATCAGGCGAGATGCACGGCATCATCACGACCCTGCTGGCAGGCCGCGGCTCGCGGTTGACGCCGATCGCAGCCCCGATCGCCTATCTGCCGATCAAGATGGTCGCCAACCCGACTTTTGGCAGGGTTTCGTCAGATGACCCCAATTACGTGGCGTACCGCCAGCATTTGCGGCGAACGACGGAAGAGCCGTTCGCGATGTTCTTGCCGGGATAGCGCTCTCCAGAGCGTTTTCCAGCGAAGTGGAGGCCGGTTCGCGTCAAGAAAACGCGTCAAATCAAGAATCTGGAGCCTCGTTCCGATACAATCGGAACGGACAAGGCTCCAGCCTTGCATTCCCGGCGAAATAGACTATATGAGGAATATTCGAATTATCGCTCTGCCTTGTTGACCGCGCCGAAACCGGCCCCACTCCCCAAGACATCGTTGAAATCGGATGAAGCCTGCGCGGAGGTCGTGCGGGCAAAAGCGCTTTCGCGCATCTTGGAGATAGTTACATGGCTACCGGAACAGTTAAGTGGTTCAACGCGACCAAGGGTTTTGGCTTTATCCAGCCCGATGATGGCGGCACCGACGTTTTCGTTCACATCAGCGCCGTCGAACGTGCGGGTCTGAGCTCGCTCAATGAAGGCCAAAAGCTTTCATATGAAGCGAAGGTCGACAGCATGCGCGGCAAGACCAGCGCGGAAAACCTCCGCGTCGGTTAAGGCGATCGATGGAGGATCACCACGGATGTACTGGGATCCTCTGATCGGCTTCTGAACAATCAAGCCCGCTGGCGATGAGCCAGCGGGCTTTTTCTTTCTGTTGGCCCCGCAGACAGGCCGTTACGAGGCGAGCTTGTCGGTGGCTTTCGGCGCGCTGAAAGTCTTTCGTAGCGTCGGCTTGTGAATCTTGCCCGTCGCGTTGCGCGGCAGGGCATCGACGAATTCGATCAGCCGCGGACATTTGAACCGCGCCAGATTGGCCGCGCAATGGGCGTGAACTTCCGCAGGCGTCAGCGTGTGGCCGGGCTTCACGGCGATGATCGCCATGCCGACCTCGCCCCATTGCTCGTTGGGAACGCCGATGATGGCGGCTTCGGCTATTGCCGTGAGCTGATGCAGCACGCTCTCGACTTCGGCCGGATAGACGTTCTCGCCGCCGGAAATGTACATGTCCTTCCAGCGGTCCACGATGTAGTAGAAGCCCTCCTCGTCGATGCGCGTGGCATCGCCGGTGTGCAGCCAGCCATCGGTGAATGACGACTGGTTGGCCTCCGGCCTGTTCCAGTAGCCGGGGGTGACGTTGGGCCCTTTGACCCAGAGTTCGCCGAGCTCGCCGACATCGGCGTCGGTTCCGTCCGGACGAACGATCCGCACTTCCGTATGCAGCACCGGTTTGCCGGAAGAGCCTGCCTTGCGCGCGGCGTCCTCGCGGTCGAGCGCCAGCACCGCCGGAGACGTCTCGGTCATACCGTAGCCCTGCTGCAGGGCGACGCCGCGCTCTTCCCACACTTTCAGGAGCGGTACCGGCATCGGCGCGCCGCCGACGCCGCCGATCACCAGGCGGCTGAAATCGGACGTCGCGAACGAAGGATGCTGCGCCATGAACTGGTAGATCGCGGGCACGCCGAAGAATTGGGTAATGCCGTAGGATGGGTCGCTGATCAGTTGCAGCGCCAGGCCGGGATCGAACGCCCGCATGATCAGGACAGTGCCGCCGGCATGCAGCACCGGGTTGGTGTAGCAATTGAGCCCGCCGGTATGAAACAGCGGCAGCACGGTGAGCAGCACCGTCGACGGCGAGACATAGGCGGGGCCGCCGAGATTGACGCAATTCCAGAACGTCATGCCATGGGTGATGATCGCGCCCTTGGGCTGGCCTGTCGTGCCCGAGGTGTACATGATGGTCGAGATGTCGTCATGCGTGACTTCCTCAAAGCGGTCGAGCGGCTTTGAGCTTGCAATTGCCGCCTCATAGGAGCCGCCTGCGCCGAGCAGCAGCGCCGACGAGACATTGCAGAGCTTTGCGACCGTCAGCCCGACTTCGGCGAGATCGGTATCGTGGATCATCACTTTCGGCGAGGAATCGCCGACGATGAACTGCAATTCAGGAACCGTAAGCCGCGTATTCAGCGGCAGGAACACCGCCCCTAACCGGCCGCAGGCGAACTGCACCTCCAGCGTATCGGTCGTGTTCAGCGCCAGCACGGCGACGCGGTCGCCGCGCGTGACACCGAGCGCATCGCGCAGGTGGGTGGCAAGGCGTGAGATGCGCGCGTCGAACTGCGCGTAGGAAAGCCGGCGGTCGCTGGCGAGGTCGTGGGCTGCGATCTTGTCCGGCGTGCGCCGGCCGAAATGCGCGATCCAGTCGTAATGGCGAACCGACGACATGCTTCCTCCAGGGGTAGAGCGGTCTTGCGCCGCGATATCGGCCGATTTTATCTCATTTTTATCGAGTGAAGCCGGCATATCGGCATATTGTCTTGCGTTGTGTAGCTGGCCCGTGGCCAGATCGGCCGCAGCCGCTCAACGCAAGTTTGCGCAGGCCAAATCGGGGCATCGTGACTCCTAGGGGAGGAAACCATGCTGGAGCGCACAAAGGTGCAAAGCCCGTTCTACACCAGCGAACACGAAGCCTTCCGCGACGTGATGCGCCGCTTCGTGGCGCGCGAGATCGAGCCTTACGCCCACGAATGGGACGAGGCCGGCGAGTTTCCGCGCGAGCTTTATCGGAAAGCGTCCGAGATCGGGCTGCTCGGGCTCGGCTTCCCGGAAGAATATGGCGGCGTCGCCGCCGACCAGTTCATGAAGATCGTGGCGTCGCAGGAGCTGGCGCGCGCCGGCGCGGGCGGGATCAGTGCGAGCCTGATGAGCCATACCATCGGTTCGCCGCCGATCGCGCGGGCCGCACGCCCTGAGGTCAAGGCGCGGGTGCTGCCGCAGGTGCTGGCGGGTGAGAAGATTTCCGCGCTCGCGATTACCGAGCCGAGCGGCGGCTCGGATGTGGCCAACCTCCGCACCAAGGCGCGGCGTGATGGCGACCATTACGTCGTCAGCGGCGAAAAGACTTTTATCACCTCGGGCATGCGGGCGGATTATCTGACGGTCGCGGTGCGCACCGGCGGCGAGGGGCCGGGTGGCGTGAGCATGCTGCTGATCGAGGGCGACACGCCGGGCCTGTCGCGCACGAAACTGAAAAAGATGGGCTGGTGGGCGTCGGACACCGCCACGCTGCATTTCGACGAGTGCCGTGTGCCGACCGAAAACCTGATCGGTGAGGAGGGCCAAGGCTTCAAGATCATCATGCACAATTTCAACAGCGAGCGCATGGGCATGGCGGCGAGCTGCACGGCCTATGCCCGCGTCTGCGTCGAGGAGGCCATCGCCTACGCCAGGGAGCGCAAGACGTTTGGCAAGCCGATCGCGCAGCACCAGGTGATCCGCCACAAGCTGGTCGACATGGCGCAGAAGGTCGCGGCGTCGCAGGCGATGCTGGAAATGCTGGCTTGGCGGCTCGGTCAGGGCGAGAGCCCGGTCGCCGAAATCTGCATGATGAAGAACCAGGCGACCCAGACCATGGCGTTCTGCGCCTCCGAGGCCGTGCAGATCTTTGGCGGCGCCGGCTTCATGCGCGGCGTCAAGGTCGAGCGCATCTACCGCGAGGTCAAGGTCAACGCCATCGGCGGCGGTACCGAGGAGATCATGAAGGATCTCGCGTCGAGGCAGATGGGGTTGTGAGTTCGGATCTGTCAATTTGCGTCATTCCGGGGCGGCGCGAAGCGACGAGCCCGGAATCCATCGAGCTGCAAGTGTTGTGGCGCAATGGATTCCGGGCTCAGCCCGTTGGGCTGCCCCGGAATGAAGAAGGATGAATGAAACGATGCTCTTCACCGCCGACCACGACGAACCCCGTCGGGCCTTGCAAAAGTTCATCGCCGCCGAGATCAATCCTTTCGTCGACGAATGGGAGAACAACGGCATCTTCCCCGCGCATGAGCTGTTCAAGAAGCTCGGCGATCTCGGCTTTCTCGGCCTCAACAAGCCGGTCGAATTCGGCGGCCAAGGGCTCGATTACTCCTACGCGCTGATGATGGCCGAAGAGCTCGGCGCCATCACCTGCGGCGGCGTGCCGATGGCGATCGGGGTGCAGACCGACATGGCAACGCCGGCGCTGGCGCGGTTCGGCTCGGACGAGGTGCGCCGCGAGTTTCTGGCGCCCGCGATTGCCGGCGACGCGGTGGCCTGCATCGGCGTCTCCGAGCCGGGCGCCGGCTCCGATGTCGCCTCGATCAAGACAAGTGCGCGCTCCGATGGCGACGACTACGTCATCAACGGCGGCAAGATGTGGATCACCAATGGCGTGCAGGCCGACTGGATCTGCCTGCTCGCCAATACCAGCGACGACCAGGTCCATCGCAACAAGTCGCTGATCTGCGTGCCGATGAAGAGCAAGGGCGTGCAGGTCGCGCGCAAGCTCGACAAGATGGGGATGCGCTCTTCCGACACCGCGCAGATCTTCTTCGACAATGTGCGGGTGCCCAAGCGCAACCGGATCGGCGAGGAGGGCAAGGGTTTTACCTACCAGATGGTGCAGTTCCAGGAAGAGCGGCTGTGGGGCGCGGCCGCCTGCCTCAAGGCGCATGAGTTCATCATATCAGAGACCATCGAATATACCCGCAACCGAAAAGCGTTCGGAAAGTCGATCCTCGACAACCAGACCGTCCATTTCAAGCTGGCGGAGATGCAGACCGAGGTCGAACTCTTGCGCGCGCTGATCTACCGCGCCGCCGAGGCGCTGGTCGCGGGCGAGGACGTGACGCGGCTCGCCACCATGGCCAAGCTGAAGGCAGGGCGTCTGGGCCGCGAGCTCACCGATGCCTGCCTGCAGTTCTGGGGCGGTATGGGCTTTATGAACGAGACGCCGGTGAGTCGGGCCTATCGCGACAGCCGCCTGACCTCGATCGGCGGCGGCGCTGATGAGGTGATGCTGACGGTGTTGTGCAAGATGATGGGCACACTGCCGAAAAACCAATAAGAAGCGATCGGAAGCTACGAAGGGAACGCCAGATGATCACGCTCTATCACTGCGACGGCGCGCGCTCGTTTCGTCCGCTCTGGATGCTGGAAGAGATGGGGCTGCCGTATGAGCTGAAAATGCTGCCGTTCCCGCCGCGGGTGTTCGCCAAGGAATATCTCGCGATCAATCCGCTCGGCACCATTCCGTTCATGGTCGACGGCGAGACCAGGATGACGGAGTCGTCCGGAATCTGTCATTACCTCGGGACCAAATACGGACCGACGCCGCTGGTGGTAGGGCAGGACGATCCGGCTTATGGCGCGTTCCTGAACTGGATGTATTTCAGCGACGCCACGCTGACCTTTCCGCAAACGCTGGTGCTGAGATACAGCCAGCTCGAGCCGGAGGAACGCCGCAACCCGCAGGTGGCCGGCGATTATGCCAAATGGTTCCTCGGCCGGCTGCGCGCTGTCGAGGCAGCCACTGCGAACGCGGAATTCCTCTGTGCCGGCCGTTTTACCGCCGCCGATATCGTCAACGGCTATGCATTGCGGCTGGCCGGCAATATCGGTCTCGCGAAGGATTTTGGCCCCAATGTTGCCGCCTATTGGGCCCGGTTGCAGGAACGTGACGGGTACAAGCGCGCCGTTGCGGCGGAACGCAAGGCCGGCGTCGAGCAGAATGTGGCGCCACGGATCCGGGCCTGAAGAGGGGCCGATCCGGGCCTTCGAATTAACCTTTTCCAGTCGGTGACAGACACCGAATTTCCGCTATGGTTGACCCCATCGCAGCGGCCAGAGAGCCGCGCGAGGAGGACGAACCATGGACGATGTCGGCCGCAAATCGGGCCACCTGATGCTGATCACTCCGGAGCGCGTGTTCTACGCCGGCCTGCTCGGCCGGCCCCGGCAACGCTGCTCGGGCGGGTTCAACATCTATGTCGCGCTTGAGGGCGGTCTCTGGCTCACCACCGCCGATGGTCGTGAAACCCATGGCGAAATGGTCGCCCTGTTGCCGAACATCAGGCACACCATCGCCAGCGATTATCGTTCGGTGCTCAGCGTCGTAATCGAGCCGGAGAGCGTTCGCCCCGGTGCGCTGGAAGATCTCGCCGGGCGCCTCGCCGGCCCTGAAGGCGAAGCTTTCACCAGCCGCATCCGCGCTGCCTATCGCGAACTGCGCGAACATCACGCAGGCGACGAGTTCTCCAGCGCCGAATTCGATCTCCTGTGTCTTGGCGAGGCCCTGCCGCAGCGCATGCTCGATCCGCGCGTGGCGCGCGCGATTCTGCAGATCGGAAAATTCTCCGGCGAGCCGGTGACGGCGGCGAGTTGCGCCGCGGAGGCCGGCCTGTCGCCTTCGCGCTTCCTGCACCTGTTCAAGGAAGAGACCGGAATTTCCTTCCGCTCGTTCCGCGCCTGGAAACGGGCGCGGCATCTGCTGCATTTCGCCAACCAGGACATCAACCTCGCGCATCTCGCGCAGGATATCGGCTATCCCGACTCCACGCATTTCAGCCACTCGATCCGCCGCTTCTATGGCTTGAAGCCGCGCGCGATCTTTTCAGGTTCGCGCGATCTGGCGATCTACAGCCACCGCCATGCCGCCGCCGGCAATAGCGGGTGGACGCAAGAAGCCGGCTGATGCGGGACGCATGATCGCGCTGGATATTTTCGCTACTCCTCGCGTCTCGCAATCGAAGGCTGATCCATGGGCGACAAGGCCGTCATTACCTGCGCGCTGAACGGCGTGCTGACCGATCCGAAGCAGCACAATGTGCCTGTCACGCCGGAGCAGATGGCGCGCGAGGCCAAGGCCGCGTTCAACGCCGGCGCCAGCATCATGCATGTCCATCTGCGCCAGCAGGAGCCGAACAAGGGCCATCTGCCGTCCTGGGACGTCAGCGTCAGCAAGGAAGTTCAGCAGGCGATCCGCGAGGCTTGTCCCGGCGTCATCATCAACCACACCACCGGCACCTCGGGTCCGAAATATCAGGGCGCGCTCGATTGCGTGCGCGAGACGAGGCCTGAGATCGCGGCCTGCAACGCAGGTTCGCTGAATTATCTGAAGGTGAAGTCCGACAACACCTGGGCCTGGCCGCCAATGATGTTCGATAACGCCGTCGAGAAGGTGCAGGACTATCTCGACGTCATGAAGGAAGCGGGTACGATTCCCGAGTTCGAATGCTTTGACGTCGGCATCGTGCGCTGCGTCGGCATGTACCGGCAGACCGGCATGTATTCCGGCCCGCTCGAATATAACTTCGTGATGGGCGTCGCCTCCGGCATGCCGGCGGATCCGGACCTGCTGCCGATCCTGTTGAAGCTGAAACTGCCGGAAGCGCATTGGCAGGTGACCGCGATCGGCCGCGCCGAAATCTGGCCGCTGCACCAGCGCTGTGCCGATCTCGGCGGGCATCTGCGCACCGGGCTTGAGGATACGTTCTATCTCGGCGACGGCACCAAGGTGACCTCGAACGGGCAATTGATCGAAGCGATCGCCGCCTGCGCGCGGCGCGCCGGTCGCGAGATCGCGAGCCCGGTGGAAGCGCGGCAGATATTTGGGACGAAGCATTGACGATCGTGTCTACCGTCATTGCGAGCGGAGCGAAGCAATCCATCTCGCGGCAAGGAAAGTATGGATTGCTTCGTCGCTTCGCTCCTCGCAATGATGCGCAGGAGAGTCCATGGCTGTAATCGAATCCACCATCTCCCCCTCCAGCGCCGCCTATAAAGCCAACCGCGACGGCATGCTGACGCTGATCACACGCATGCGCGCCCTCGAAGATCGCACACGGACCGCATCGGCAGCCGCCAGGGACCGCTTCCACAAGCGCGGGCAGTTGCTGCCGCGCGAGCGCGTGGCGCTGGTGCTTGACCCCGGTTCTCCCTTCATCGAACTGTCGACACTCGCCGGCTACATGTTCGACGTGCCAGATGCGGACAAAAGCGTGCCCGGCGGCGGCGTGATCGCGGGCATCGGTTTCGTCTCCGGCATCCGCTGCATGGTCAGTGCCAATGATTCCGGCATCGACGCCGGCGCGCTGCAGCCGTTCGGCCTCGACAAGACGTTGCGGGTGCAGGAACTGGCGCTGGAGAACAAGCTGCCCTATGTGCAGCTGGTCGAAAGCGCCGGTGCCAACCTGTTGCGCTACCGCGTCGAGGACTTTATCCGCGGCGGTAACATCTTTCGCAATCTGGCGCGGCTGTCGGCGGCGGGGTTGCCCGTCGTCACCGTGACGCACGGATCGTCGACCGCGGGCGGCGCTTATCAAACGGGATTATCCGATTACATCGTGATGGTGCGGGGCCGCACCCGCGCCTTCCTCGCCGGTCCGCCGCTGTTGAAGGCCGCGACGGGCGAGATCGCAACGGAGGAAGAGCTCGGCGGCGCCGAGATGCACACCTCTATTTCCGGTCTCGGCGATTATCTGGCCGAGGATGACCGCGATGCGCTGCGTATCGCGCGCGACATCATGGCCAATCTGGAATGGGACCGGCCGCAGCCGGCGCAAGGAGCATTCAAACCGCCGCGCTACGATGCGGAGGAATTGCTCGGCATCATGCCGATGGACCACAAGCGTCCCGTCGACATGCGCCAGGCGATTGCCCGCTTCATCGACGATTCCGATTTCACCGAGTTCGGCGCCAATTACGGCCCGGCGACCGTGTGCGGCCATGCCCGCATCGAAGGGCAGGCGATCGGGATCATCACCAACAACGGCCCGCTTGATGTGCCCGGCGCCAACAAGGCGACGCACTTTATTCAAGCCTGCTGCCAGTCGCGCACACCGATTCTGTATATGAACAACACCACGGGCTACATGGTCGGCAAGGCCTATGAGGAAGCCGGCATGATCAAGCACGGCTCCAAGATGATCCAGGCGGTGACCTCGGCGACCGTGCCGCAGATCACGATCTATTGCGGGGCCTCGTTCGGCGCCGGCAATTACGGCATGTGCGGCCGCGGCTTCCACCCGCGCTTCTGCTTCTCGTGGCCCAACGCCAAGACCGCCGTGATGGGCGGCGAGCAGGCGGCCGAAACCATGGCGATCGTGACCGAGGCTGCAGCCATCAGGCGCGGCAAGCCGATCGAGAAGGAGAAGCTGGACGCCATGAAGGCGCAGATCACGGGCGTGTTCGACGGCCAGATGGACGTGTTCTCGACCAGCGCGCGGGTGCTCGACGACGGCGTGATCGATCCGCGCGATACCCGCGGCGTGCTCTCTGAGGTGCTGGCGATCTGCCGCGAGGCCGAGGCCCGCACGCCCCAGCGCATGCAATTCTCGGTCGCGCGGCCATGAGCGGGATAGCGATGAAGCGGACGCCGTTCTTCAAGATTCTCGTCGCCAACCGCGGCGAGATCGCGCTGCGGATCATGCGCACCGCGCGCCAGCTTGGCTATGGCGTGGTCGCCGTCTATTCGGATGCCGACCGCGACGCCCTGCATGTGCGTGAGGCGGATCAGGCGGTCCGGATCGGCGAGGCGCTGCCGGCGCAATCCTATCTGAAGATCGACGCAATCATTACCGCCGCCAAGGCCAGTGGCGCCGGCGCGGTGCACCCGGGCTATGGCTTCCTCGCCGAGAACGAAGATTTCGCACAGGCCTGCCGCGAGGCCGGGTTGGTTTTCATCGGCCCTTCGCCGGAGGCGATCCGGGCAATGGGCAACAAGGCGGGCGCCAAGGACATCATGCAAAAGGCCGGTGTGCCCTGTGTACCCGGCTATCAAGGCGCGGACCAGAGCGATGCCGGGATGCTGGCGGAAGCCAACAAGATCGGCTTCCCCGTCATGATCAAGGCGGTCGCCGGCGGCGGCGGGCGCGGCATGCGGCTGGTCGCGGACGCCGAGGCATTTCCGGATGCGCTGCGCAGCGCAAGGTCGGAGGCGCAGGGCGCTTTCGGCGACCCCGCCATGATCCTGGAGCGCGCCATCGTCGATCCACGCCATATCGAAATCCAGGTGTTCGGCGACCGCTACGGCAACGCCATCCATCTCGGCGAGCGCGATTGTTCGGTGCAGCGCCGGCACCAGAAGGTTATCGAGGAAGCGCCGTCGCCGAAGGTGACGCCGGAACTGCGGGCTCGGATGGGCGCGGTCGCGGTCGCTGCGGTCAAGTCGCTTAGTTATGAGGGCGCAGGCACGCTCGAATTCCTGCTCGACCAGAGCGGCGAGTTCTATTTCATGGAAATGAACACGCGGCTGCAGGTCGAGCATCCCGTCACCGAGGCGATCACCGGGCTTGATCTGGTCGAGCTGCAGTTGCGTATCGCCGCGGGCGAGCCGCTGGGGCTCAAGCAGGAGGATGTCAAATTCACCGGTCACGCCATCGAGGTGCGGCTGTGTTCCGAGGATGCGGGCCATGATTTCGTGCCGCAGTCCGGCAAAATGGCGCTGTGGCAGATGCCGGATGGCGTCCGCGTCGAGCACGCGCTACAATCCGGCTCCGTAATCCCGCCGTTCTATGATTCAATGATCGCCAAGATCATCAGCCACGGCGCCGATCGCAACGAGGCGCGGGGCCGGCTGATCTGCGGGCTGGAGCAGACGGCCGCGTTCGGCGTCACCACCAATCAGGGATTTCTGATCTCCTGCCTGCGCCATCCTGGCTTCGCCAAGGGTGAAGCGACCACAGCTTTCATCGGCAATCATCGCGAAGAGTTGCTGGCGCCGTGTGCGGACGATGCGGGCGCGGCACTGGCGGCGTTGCTGCTATACGTCACCAATCCGCATGCGCCGCCCTGGCGCAGCGGGCGCAGTCTGGCGGCGACGTTTCCTCTGACGATGCGGATCGATCTTGGCCGGGGCGTGCTGGAGGTGGATATCGTACGTGAACGCGATGGAAGCTATGTCGCGAGCCTCGGCGGCGAACAGCGTTTCGATATTGACGAACTCGACCGCGATACAATCCGCTTCCGCACCGACGGCATGATGGAGTCTGCGCGTTTCCTGCGCGATGGCGACCGCCTGTATATCCTGCATCGCGGTACCACGATTGCCGTTCGCGACCTGACGCTTGCAGCACCGGAATCCGCGTCTGCCGCCGGCGGCGACGGCAAGGTGCGCGCGGCGATGAATGGCCGCGTGGTGGCCGTGCTGGTCAAGCCCGGTGAGCGGGTGGCGTCCGGTCAGCCCGTGATGACGCTGGAGGCGATGAAGATGGAGCACGTGCACACGGCGGGTGTCGCGGGCACGGTTTCGTCCATCGACGTGGCCGAGGGTGAGCAGGTGACGACCGGCAGGATCGTGGTGGAGATTGCGGGGACTGCGTAGCTCCGTAGGGTGGGCAAAGGAGCGCAGCGACGTGCCCACCATTCTCGCTGTGCGCGAGAGCACGCTGCGCTTTGCCCACCCTACAAGATTTGCTCCGGTCGCCCGGTGCCCTCATTCAGCCAGCACGCCACCTCGTGCCGCTCGCCGGCCCCCGCCAGCGCCGGCCGCTCCACCTTGCAGCGGTCCATGGCGTAGCGGCAGCGGGTGTGGAAGGCGCAACCTGATGGCGGGTTGATCGGGCTTGGGACGTCGCCGTCGACCATGGGCGCAAGGCGCTTTGCCTTGGGATCGGCGATCGGGACCGAGGCCAGCAATGCCTGCGTATAGGGATGGCGCGGGTTGGCAAACAATTCGGTCTTGTCCGCGATCTCGACGATGCGCCCGAGATACATCACCGCGACGCGGTGGCTGATATGGGCGACGACGGCAAGGTCATGGGCGATGAACAAATACGAAAAGCCGTTCTTGCGTTGCAGGTCGATCAACAGGTTGATCACCTGCGCCTGGATCGAGACGTCGAGCGCCGAGACCGGCTCGTCGCACACGATCAGGCTCGGCCCAAGTGACAACGCCCGCGCGATGCAGATGCGTTGCCGTTGCCCGCCGGAGAACTGGTGCGGATAATTCTTCATCTGGTCGGCTCTGAGACCGACCTGCGCAAACAGTTCGGCGACGCGCTCCTGTTGCGCGCGACCGGTTGCGAGGCCGTGGACGCTGAGCGGCTCGCCGACGATATCGCCCGCGGTCATGCGCGGATTGAGCGAAGCAAATGGGTCCTGGAACACGATCTGCATCGAGCGCCGATGCGGTCGCATCTCGGCCTTGCTCAAACCGGTGATATCGATGCCGTTGAGCTTGATCGCGCCAGAGGACGGCTCCACCAGCCGGAGCACGCTGCGCGCGACCGTCGATTTGCCGCAGCCGGATTCGCCGACCAGCCCCAGCGTCTCGCCCTTGCCGACCGAAAAACTGACGCCGTCCACCGCATGCACGGTGCCGACGCGCCGCCGCAGAACGCCGCCGCGCACCGCGTAATGCTTGACGAGGTCGGTGACTTCGAGCAGGGGATGTTGATCTGTCATGGCGCGCCCACCAATTCCGCTGCCCGCCAGCACGCCGCGAAGTGGTCACCGCCGACTTCCTGCAGTGGCGGGTATTCTGCGCGGCAGCGATCAACGGCGAGGCTGCAGCGCGGCGCAAAGGCGCAGCCCGGCGGCAGGTTCGTCAGCGACGGCACCATGCCGGGAATCTCGGTCAGCCGCGCATCGGTCTTCGCGCCGAACGAAATCACCGCCGGCATCGAGGCCATCAGCCCGCGTGTGTAGGGATGCTTCGGATTCGCGAACAGGTCCTCTACCGTCGCTTCCTCGACCTTCTTGCCGGCATACATCACGATGACGCGCTGCGCCGTTTGCGCCACCACGCCGAGATCGTGCGTAATCAGGATCAGGCCGGTGCCGAGCGTCTTTTGCAGATCGACGATCAGCGCCAGGATCTGCGCCTGGATCGTCACGTCGAGCGCGGTAGTCGGCTCGTCCGCGATCAACAGCGCGGGCCGGCACGCTAAGGCCATCGCGATCATCGCGCGCTGCCGCATCCCGCCGGAAAGCTGATGCGGATATTCATGCGCGCGGCGTTCCGGCTCGGGGATGCGGACCAGGCGCAGCATTTCGACCGCCTTGGCCCACGTCTCCTTGGACGTCATTTCCCGGTGCAGGCGGAGCACTTCGGTGATCTGGTCGCCGATCCGCATCACGGGATTGAGCGAGGTCATCGGTTCCTGAAAAATCATCGAGATCCGGTTGCCGCGGATCTTGCGCATCTCGGCCTCGTCAAGGCCGAGTAGATCGGTCCCTTCCAGCGTCACCGAGCCGCCGACCACCCGGCCCGGCGGGTCGGGCACCAGCCGCATCACCGACAGCGCGGTCACGCTCTTGCCGCAACCGGATTCGCCGACGATCGCCAGCGTCTCGCCGCGGCGGACGCTGAACGAGACGTCGTCGACCGCGCGGAACAGTCCCGAATTGGTGAAGAACACCGTCTGAAGGTTCTTCACATCGAGAACCGTGTCGTCCTTCTGCGCCTCGGTCATCAGCCGCGCTGCCTCGGGTCGAGGATGTCGCGCAAGGCATCGCCGAACAGATTGGTTCCGAACACCGCAAGGCTGATGGCGACGCCGGGGAAGATCACCAGCCACGGCGCGGTGCGGACATATTCCGCCGCCGATTCCGACAGCATGCGCCCCCAGGACGGATAAGGCTCGGGAATGCCGAGGCCGAGAAACGACAGCGAGGCCTCGGTGAGAATGGTCGAGCCGAGCTGCGCGGTCGCCAGCACGATCAGGGGCGCCAGCGTGTTGGGCAGCACGTGACGGAGCGCGATGCGGGTCTCGCTCATGCCGATCGATTTGGCGGCTTCGACGAACGGCAGTTCGCGCAGCGCCAGCGTGTTGGCGCGGATCACGCGGGCGACCGTCGGAATCAGCGGGATCGCAATGGCGATGATCACGTTGGGCAGTGACGGTCCGAGCGCCGCCGTCATCACCAGCGCCAGCACCAGCAAGGGCAGGGCCTGCAGAATGTCGGTGATGCGCTGGAACAGCAGATCGACCCAGCCTGACAGATAGCCCGATGCGAGGCCGACCATGACGCCGATCGACGATCCCAGCACGGTGGCGCCGATGCCGACGGCCAGTGAGATCCGTGCGCCGTGGACGATCCGGCTCCAGACGTCGCGGCCGAATGAATCGGTTCCCATCCAGTGCCGGATGCTGGGTGCGGCCAGTCGTTGCGCGGAATCGACGCTGAGCGGATCGTAGCGGCAAATCAGGTCGGCCGAGATCGCCATCCAGACGAACATCACCATGATGACAAGGCCGATCGTGCCGAGCAGATAGCGTTGCGCCAGAAACAGCAGACGGCGCCAGCCATGCGTCGAATGGGCGCCGGCCCGTCTTAACTCGCTATCGAAGTTGATCGTGGCCAAGCTGCTAGTCCCCGTACCGGATGCGCGGGTCGATCGCGGCGTAAAGCATGTCGACGGTGAAGTTTGCGACCACCACGACCACGGCGATCAGCATCACGAGATTTTGGACGATCGGATAATCGCGCCAGCGCAGCGCCTCCACCAGGAAGCGGGCGATGCCGGGAATATTGAACACGGTTTCAGTGACGATCAGCCCGCCGATCAGGAAGGCCGCCTCGATGCCGATCACCGTAATGACCGGGAGAATGGCGTTCTTCAGCGCGTGGCGATAATTGACCGACGCCTCGGATGCGCCCTTGGCGCGCGCGGTGCGGATGTAGTCCTGCCGCAGGATTTCCAGCATCGAGGAACGCGTGATGCGCATGGTCAGCGCGGCGCTGCGAAAGCCGACCGCCATCGCCGGAACGGCGTAGATCGCAAAAGCCTCGGTCCAGGTCTTCGGATTCGGATTGTAGATCGGCATGCTGCCGAACAGCGAAACCGACGCCATCAGGATCAATAGCCCAAGCCAGAAGGAAGGCAGCGACAGGCCGCTCAGGCTGACGATACGCAAGGCATAGTCGAGCCGCGAGCCCTGATGGACCGCGCTCAGCACCCCTAAGGGAATGCCGATGGAAGCGGAGAACAGCAGCGCCAGCGCCGCCAGCCGCGCGGTGATCGGAATGCGCGGCAGGATCTCCTGCAGCGCCGGCTTCTCCGAGACGTAGGAATAGCCGAGGTCGCCATGCAGCAGCCCGCCGATCCAGTTCAGATATTGCTGGTAGATCGGCAGGTTAAGGCCAAGTTCCTTTTCCAGATTGGCCTTGTCGGTGGGGTCGACGAAGCCGGCGGCGTCGAACAGGATGTCGACGATGTTGCCGGGGACGACGCGCAGCAGCACGAAGATGATGATCGAGATCCCGATCAGGGTCACGAGCATCAAGGCGAGGCGTCGCACGATATAAGCAAACACCTAGGCGATTCTCCCTGGCAGGCCGGCTTGAGTTCGATTCTGATCAAATCAGAACCGAACTCCAGTTTTTCTTGGTTTGACGCGTTTTCTTCACGCGAACCGGATCCCACTTCGCTCGAAAACGCTATGGCTGGACTTTACTTGTCCATCCAGACGTCTTCGTAACGATAGCCGTTGTACGAACTGTTCACCATGATGGTGATACCCTTGACATAAGGATGCCAGCAAGAACCCGCGCGGCTGTGGAGGATGGTCGGCCGCGCCACGTCTTCCTGAAGCTTCTTGTCGATCTCCCAGACCAGCTTCTTGCGCTTGGCAACATCCTTTTCCATCGACTGCTGATCGAACAGCTTCTCGATCTCCTTGTTGCAGTAATTGGTATAATTCCGCTCCGATCCGCAGGAATAGTTCTCGTAGAACGACTGATCGGGATCGTCGACGGCGTTGCCGGTGAGGTTGAGGCCGAGCGAATAATCCTTGCGGGCGACTTTCGGGAACCATTGCGCGGTGTCAACGACGTCGAGTTCGCCATCGATATAGATGCTCTTGATCTGGTCAATCAGGATGACGGCGGGATCGCGGTAAAGCGGAATGTTGCGGGTCGAGATCTTGACGGCGAGGCGCTTGTCCGGGCCGTAACCCGCCTTCTGCATCAGCTTGCGCGCCTCCTCCCGGTTGGCGTTGACGTCGGGGCCGTAGCCCGGAATCGATTCCAGCATTTCCTTCGGCATCGCCCACAGGCCCCCCGGCGCCGGAAGCATGACGCCGCCCATGTCCGCCTGGCCTTCGTACAGGATCGAGATGAACGCCTTGCGATCGAGCGCGAGCGAGAGCGCGCGGCGAATGTCGATATTGTCGAACGGCGGAGAGGTCGAGTTGACAATGATGTTGGTCGAAACGTTGATCGGCTCGACCACGCAGACCGCGCTGGGTGCCTGCGACTTGACCTCCTTCAGCAGCGGGATCGACACCTCGGTCGGAAACGTCATGTCGAATTTCCCGGAGACAAATCCGAGAATCGCCGTCGAGCGGTTGGTAATAATGGTGAATTCGATGCCGTCGAGATGCGGCAGGCCCTTCTTGAAGTAGTCGGGATTCTTGGTGAGCTTGATCGACTCGTTGGCCTTGAACTCGACGAATTTGAACGGGCCGGTGCCGATCGGGTGCGTGCGCATCTCGCCCGGCGAGACGTGGCAGGGATAGACCGGCGTGTAGCCGGACGCGAGCAGCGAAATCAGCGCCGGCTGCGGCCGTTTCAGGTTGAACGACGCTTCGAAATCGCCGTTGACGGTCACCTCGCTGACCTGATCATACCAGGACTTTCGCGGGTTCTGGCGGAACTTCTGCTGCGACTTGCCCATCAGCATGTCGAAGGTGCATTTGACGTCGGCCGACGTGAACGGCTTGCCGTCGTGCCATTTGACGCCTTGCCGCAGCTTGAAGGTCAGTTTCTTGTTGTCGCTGCTCCAGGCCCAGCTCTCTGCAAGATCGGGGACGATCGAATCCACGCTGTTTTGCGCCACGTCCTGCTTGAACATGACGAGGTTGTTGAAAACCGGCATGAAGGGAATGTTGATCGAATAGGTCGCGCCCTCGTGGATCGATGCGCTGCCCGGGCTGTCGCGGTGATAGACCCTGAGGATGCCGCCCTGTTTCGCCTCGCCCGCCGTTGCCACGTCAAAAGCCGGCAGCAATAACAATGCCGCGACGGCAAGCGCTTGCACGCTCCGCATGATCCCCTCCACTTTTTTCGGTCTCAAATGGCCGATTGGTATCGACGATACCACGGCATAGCGTTGGGGCAACCGGCCAAGGCAATGCGGGGATTGGCAATTCGGACTAATCGAAAATCCGCCTGCCGGAACTTGCGATGATTTGCCGCCTATCGCCGGAATCCAGCCGCTTCGTTGCAGCGCGGTCGTTGCATCGCAACCCCCCAAGTTGCTTCGGCTGAAGATGGCCCCATGTCGCTAGACGATCCGCGAGGTCTTGTTGCCCCAATAGCGATCGCGCAACAGGCGTTTGTAGAGTTTTCCGGTCGGAAGCCGCGGCAGCTCGGCCTCGAAATCGATCGAGCGCGGCACTTTCTGGCGCGATAGCGACTGGCTGCAGAAGGCGATCAGCTCGTCGGCCAGTTCCGGTCCGGGCGAAACGCCGGGCATCGGCTGCACCACCGCCTTCACTTCCTCGCCGAGATCCGGATTGGGCACGCCGAACACCGCCGCATCCGCGATCTTGGGATGGGTGATCAAGAGGTTCTCGCATTCCTGCGGGTAAATGTTGACGCCCCCGGAGATGATCATGAAGGTCGCGCGGTCGGTCAGATAGAGATAGCCGTCATCGTCGACATAGCCGACGTCGCCGACGGTGCTCATGGTGCCGTCGGCCGAGCGGGCCTCCTGGGTCTTGGCAGGATCGTTGAAATATTCGAACGGGCTCGCGGTCTTGAACCACACCGTGCCCGCCGTGCCCTTCGGGCAGGGCTTCATGTTCTCGTCCATGATGTGGAGGTCGCCGAGCAGCACCTTGCCGACGGTGCCGCGATGCGCCAGCCATTGCTCCGAATTGCAGGCGGTGAAGCCGAGGCCTTCGGTGGCGCCGTAATATTCGTGGATGATCGGTCCCCACCACTTGATCATGTCGTCCTTGACCAGCGCCGGGCAGGGCGCGGCGGCATGGATCGCGATCTCAAGTGAGGAGAGGTCGTAGCGCTTGCGCACATCCTCCGGCAATTTCAGCATCCGCGAGAACATCGTCGGCACCAGCTGGGTATGCGTGATGCCCCATTTTTCGACGAGCTGCAGATATTGCTCGGGATCGAAATGCTCCATGATCACGACGGTGCCGCCGATGCCGATGGTGAGGTTGACGGCCGCCTGCGGCGCCGAGTGGTAGAGCGGCGCCGGCGACAGATAGATCATGCCCTCGCGATACTGCCAGAGCTTTTCCAGGAAATCGAACAGCGGCAGTCGCTGGGTCGGCGGCTGCTCCGGCAGCGGGCGCAGGATTCCCTTGGGGCGGCCGGTGGTTCCGGACGAATAGAGCATCGCCGTGCCGATGAATTCATCGGCAATCGGCGTATTCGGCATATCCGTGGTTGCAGCCTGCAGTCCGACGATGCGATCGCTTTCGCCTTCGCCATCGGCGACAATGCAAAGTTCGACCTTGGGGCATTCCTTCAGCGCCTCGCGCGCGACGTCAAGCTTGGCTTTTGACGTGATGAGGATGCGCGACTGGCTGTTGGTGAGGATGTAGGCGAGTTCACCCGCCGTCAGGTAGGAATTCACGCAGGTATAGTACAATCCACTCCGTTCGCCCGCGGCACAGGCTTCGAAGTAGCGGCCGTTGTTCTCCATGAAGATCGAATAGTGGTCGAGCCGCTTGAGGCCATGGTTGCGAAACAGATGCGCCAGCCGGTTGGAACGCGCTTCGAGCTCGCGATAGGTCACCGTCTCGCCGGTGGATGCCATGATGAAGGCGGGTTGAAGCGGACGAAGATGAGCATGCTTCCCGGTGTACATGTTGGCTTTGATCTCCTTACGCGGCCATATCCAGAATCTCGCGCACCTGCGCCGGTCCCTCGATCTTGCGCGGGTTGCGCGGCACCCACGGCGTTGCCATTGCTGCCAGCGCGATGCGGTCGAAATGCTCCGGTCCCACTTTGACGTCGCGCAGGCTGCGCGGCATGCCGAGGCCTCGAATGAATTCGTCGAGCACGTCGCCGGCGTCCT
Organism: Bradyrhizobium sp. AUGA SZCCT0283; assembly: GCF_018130385.1. Classification (GTDB taxonomy): domain Bacteria; phylum Pseudomonadota; class Alphaproteobacteria; order Rhizobiales; family Xanthobacteraceae; genus Bradyrhizobium. Next base: position 137,596 of record NZ_JAFCLU010000011.1, read on the forward strand.
CGTTCGGATGTCCCATGGCGGCTGCGATCTGCGCCTGCCGCTCGGCGTTGGCTGATTTGTTCCAGCGCATCACCGACGGCAGCATCACGCAGGAGGTGTAGCCGTGCGGCACGCCGAACTCGGCGCCGAGCACGTAGCCGATGCCGTGGCTGGCGCCCATCGGCACGCCGGAAGCCAGCGGCCCGGTCGAAAGCCAGGTCCCGATCTGGCAATCCATCCGCGCGTCGAGGTTTTCGGCATCGGCCTTCACCCGCGGCAGTGCCTGCGCCAGCATCGACAGACCCTTCAGCGCCTGGGCGTCGCCGTAAGGGTGCGCCTCGCGCGAGCAGATGCCCTCGACACAATGATCGACGGCGCGGATGCCGGTCGAGAGCCACAGCCATTCCGGCGTGTGCAGGCTGAGCCAGGGATCGAGGATCACCGCGCGCGGCATCAGCAGCGGATGGCGCAACGCTTCCTTGACCTTGGTCTTCTCGTTGGTGACTCCGGCCGTGGCGGAGAACTCGCCGCCGGCAATCATCGTCGGCACGCTGATCTGGCGCACCTTCGGAGCGGCGAGCTGTGGCGAAGCGCCGCGACCGGCCCTGATCCTGTCGATGTTATCGGGATAGCGGATATCGTTGGCGAGGCAAAGCTGCACCGCCTTGGCGCCATCGGTGATCGAACCGCCGCCGACGGTAACAATGATGTCGGCGTCGGCGGTGCGGGCCTGGTTTGCCGCGGCAATGACCGCCGCGCGCGGCGTATGCGGCGGCATCGCGTCGAACGTGCCGGCGCAGCGCGCCCCGAGCACGCGGCGGATGTTCTCGATCTCTTCGGTTTCGCGGTTCAGCGTGCCGCTGACCATCAGAAAGGCGCGCTTCGCGCCCAGCCGGTTCAATTGTTCGACAATCGCCTCGGACGCCGGCCGCCCGAACACAACCTCTTCCATCGCGCCGAATACGACACGCCCTTGATGCACGGCTGTCCTCCCCGGACATGTTGGCCCTTGTTGCGAGCCTTGGCGCCAAGGTTAGCGGAGGAAATTCCCGGCGTCATGTCCGAAGGTGATGCTGTCGCCCGTAGGATGGGCGGAGCGCAGCGATACCCATCGCCATGCGCACCGGTGTTGATGGGTATCGCTGCGCTCCACCCCATCCTACGACTGCGCCGCGGCGCTTTCATGCAGTCACGTTTTCGTCATCGGCCGGCGATTAGCTGACCGTTCGTTGCAACGCGTTCCGCGGTCGTCGCAGTGCGGAAGATGGGTGGCCTGCGTGGTGGTGCAGGGCGTTGCCTATGCGAATGCATAACGATTGTGCTTGATCCCTGCGACTTCTTGACGAGACTGGAAACCGATCACATCTGTGGCCTCCGCCATGGTTCCACGGCGGCTTTCATCCATCAGGGATGTCGAGAGGGAGATGGGGTTTGACTGCAACTGAGCAATTGAAACGTCGGGCTTTGCCGGCAGAGGTCGACGTTCGCTCACCTCATGGCCTCAAATGGTTGGCCTCGCTGCTGGCGCTGGCGCTGTCGGCTTGCGGCGACAAGCCGCCGCAACAGCCGGCAGCGGCGGCGCCGCCCGTTACGGTCGCGCAGCCGGTGAAGCGTACCGTTACCGACTGGGACGAGTTCACCGGACGGTTCGAGGCAGTGCAGGAGGTACAGGTTCGCGCCCGCGTCGGCGGTTTCGTGACATCAGTCGAATTCCGCGACGGCGCCATCGTGCGCGCCGGCGATCTGCTTTACGTGATTGACGCCCGTCCGTTCGAGGCGGTCGCCGAGCAGGCCGATGGCCAGTTGTCGGACGCACGCGCGAAAGCTGAACTCGCCAAGCGCGAACTCGACCGCGCCCTGACGCTGAACCAGACCCAGGCGGTATCCGATTCCATCGTCGACCAGCGCCGCCAGACCTTGCAGGCGGCGCACGCCGCGGAAATGCAGGCCGAAGGCGCGCTCAAGGCCGCCAAGCTCAATATCGAGTTCACGCATGTGATGGCGCCGATCACGGGCCGGGTGAGCCGCCATCTGGTCACGCCCGGCAACCTCGTGCAGGGCAGCGAGGGCGGCGCGACGCTGCTTACCTCGATCGTCTCGCTCGATCCGATCTACATCTATTTCGACGTGGACGAGGCGACGTACCTGCGAAATAGCCGGCTGTGGTCCGAAGGCAAGCGGCCAAGCTCGCGCGATACGCCGAACCCGGTCGAGGTGACGCTGACCGGCGAAACCAGGCCCTCGCATGAGGGCAAGATGGATTTCCTCGACAACCGCCTGGATGTCTCGACCGGGACGCTGCGCAGCCGCGCGGTGATCCCGAACAAGGATCTCTCGATCCTGCCGGGGCAGTTCGGCCGCGTCCGCATCATCGGCAGTGCACCCTATGAAGCCCTGCTGCTGCCGGATACGGCTGTCGCAACCGACCAGTCGCGCAAGATCGTTTTCGTCGTCAAGGACGACAATACGGTCGAGGCGAAGCCGGTAACGCTTGGGCCGCTCGACGAGGGCCTGCGTGTGATCCGCGAGGGGCTGAAGCCTGAAGACCGGGTGATCGTTGACGGCCTGCAGCGAGCGCGCGTGGGTGCGAAAGTCACCCCGCAGACGGCCGAGGTCAAGCCGGCCGGTGGCAAGACATGAATCTCGGCCGGCTCTCCATCAACCAGCCCATCCTGGCGATGGTGCTGTCGATCGTGCTGCTGATTGTCGGCGCGATCGCCTACACCACGCTGCCGGTCTCGGAATATCCGCAGGTGGTGCCGCCGACGGTGGTGGTCACCACGCAATATCCGGGCGCGTCGGCGCAAACCGTCTCCGATACCGTCGCCGCTCCGATCGAGCAGGAAATCAACGGCGTCGAGGACATGCTGTATCTCTACAGCCAGGCGACCTCGAACGGGCAGTTGACGATCACGGTGACGTTCAAGCTTGGCACCGATCTCGACAAGGCCCAGGTACTGGTCCAGAACCGCGTCGCGATCGCGCAGCCGCGGCTGCCCGAAGAGGTGCAGCGCAACGGCGTCGTCACCCGCAAGAACAGCCCCGACATCCTGATGGTCGCGTTCATGCTGTCGCCGGACGATACATTCGACCAGCTCTACATTTCCAACTATGCGCTGCTGCAGGTCCGCGACCAGTTGCTCCGGCTCGACGGCGTCGGCGACATCCAGATTTTCGGCGCGCGCGACTACTCGATGCGGCTGTGGCTCGATCCCGACAAGATCGCCACGCTGGGCCTGACCGCGAGCGAGGTGTTGGCGGCGATCCGCTCGCAAAACGTGCAGATCGCGGGCGGCCAGATCGCGGAACCGCCGATTGCCGACCGCGCCTTCTCGCCGAATCTCACTTTCACCGGCCGGCTCAAGGACCCGAAACAGTTCGAGGAGATCGTGGTCAAGGCCGGCGCCGATGGGCGCACGGTAAAACTGCGCGACGTCGCGCGGATCGAACTCGGCGCGCTGGCCTATACCACCAACAGCTTCCTGCTGCGCAAATCCGCCGTCGCCATGCTGGTGACCCAGCGGCCGGGCTCGAACGCGCTGGCGACCGCCAAGAACATTTCGAACACCATGGAGCGGCTGAAGGCGAGCTTCCCGAAAGGGCTTGACTACAATATCGGCTACAACCCGACCGAATTCATCGCGCAGTCCGTCAGCGAGCTGATCAAGACGATCTACGAGGCGATGGCGCTGGTCGTGATCGTGGTGCTGGTGTTTTTGCAGGGCTGGCGGCCCGCCATCATCCCGATCATCGCGATTCCGGTATCGCTGGTCGGCACTTTTGCGGTGATGGCGGCGCTGGGATTCTCGATCAACAATCTCACGTTGTTCGGTCTGGTGCTCGCGGTTGGCATCGTGGTCGACGACGCGATCGTGGTGGTCGAGAATGTCGAGCGCCATCTCGAGCACGGCATGAGCCGCCGCGATGCGGCGCTCCGCACCATGGAAGAGGTTGGCAGTGCGCTGGTGTCGATTGCGCTGGTGCTGTGCGCGGTGTTCGTGCCGACGGCGTTTCTGGGCGGCATTTCCGGGCAGTTCTTCCAGCAGTTTGCCGTCACCATTGCGGTCGCGACCGCAATCTCCTGCTTCTGTTCGCTGACACTTTCACCGGCGCTGGCCTCGCTGATCCTGCAGCCGCATGAGGACAAGCGGCCGCCGGCGAGCTGGAATGTCATCGCGCGCGGCTGGGACGCGTTTACCGGCGTCTTCAATCGCGGCTTCGATCGGCTGGCACACGGCTATGCCAGCGCCGCCGATTTCGTGATCCGGCATTCGGTTCTGATGCTGGTGCTCTATGCGGCGCTGATCGGCAGCGCCGGGTGGCTGTTGATGACCACGCCGCAAGGTTTCATTCCGGCGCAGGATAGAGGCTACGTCATCGTCTCGGTGCAATTGCCGGGCGCGGCGTCGCTGGCGCGCACCACCGAGATCGTGCGTGAGATCGAGCGAATTGCGCTGGATACCCCAGGCATCATTCGCGTGGCGGCGTTTGCCGGCTTCTCGGGCGCGACGAGGACGCAGGCAAGCAATGCCGCGGCGCTGTTCCCGGTGTTCGAGGATCCGGAGGAACGTCACAAGAAGGGGCTTTCCGCAGGCGCGATCGCCAACAATCTGCGCATGCGGCTGGCAAGCATCAAGGGCGCCTTCATCATCGTCATCCCGCCGCCCGCGGTGCCCGGCATCGGCACCGGCGGCGGCTTCACCATGCGGATCCAGGATCGTCAGGGCCGCGGCTCGGAAATGCTGGCGGCGGCGACCGACGAACTGGTCGGCGCGGCGCGCAAGGCGCCGGGTCTGACCCAGGTGTTCTCGCCGTTTGCCGCCAACACGCCGCAACTGTTCGTCGACATCGATCGCGTCAAGGCGCAGAAGCTCGGCGTGCCGATTGCGAACATTACCGACACGATCCAGACCTATTTCGGCTCGTCCTATGTCAACGACTTCAACCTGTTCGGCCGCACCTACCATGTCACGGCGCAGGCCGATCTGCCGTTCCGGAAGGAGACCTCCGATCTGGCGCGCCTGCGCACCCGCAATGCCGCCGGCGACATGGTGATGCTCGGCAGTGTGGTGAGTTTCCGCGACATCGCAGGGCCCGACCGCGTCGCGCGCTACAATCTCTACCCCGCATCCGAGTTGCAGGGCGACACGCTGCCGGGCACCAGTTCGGCGACCGCCATCAACACCATGAAGAAGCTGGCCGAGGATACGCTGCCGAGCGGTTTTTCGTTCGAATGGACGGATCTGTCGTATCAGCAGGTTACCGGCGGCAACACCGGCCTCTACGTGTTTCCGATCTGCGTGCTGTTCGTGTTTCTGGTGCTGGCCGCGCAATATGGCTCATGGAGCCTGCCATTCGCGGTCATCCTGATCGTGCCGATGTGCCTGCTCGCCGCCACCATCGGCGTGCGGATCATGGGGCAGGACGTCAACATCCTGACCCAGATCGGCTTCGTGGTGCTGGTGGGGCTTGCGGCCAAGAACGCCATTCTGATCGTTGAATTCGCGCGCGATATCGAACTCGAAGGAAAGCCGCGGCTGGAGGCCGTGATCGAAGCCTGCCGGCTGCGCTTGCGCCCAATCCTGATGACGTCGTTTGCCTTCATCCTCGGCGTGCTGCCGCTGGTGATTTCCTCGGGCTCGGGGTCGGAGATGCGGCAGGCGGTGGGCGTAGCCGTGTTCTTCGGCATGCTCGGGGTGACGCTGTTCGGCCTGATCTTCACGCCGATCTTCTATGTGATTGTGCGGAATCTGGCGGACGGGAAGCAAGGCAAGAAATCAGCGACGGCGTGAGTGCGCAGGCTTCATTCATCCGGTCATTCTGGGATGCGCCGTAAGGCGCAGGCCCGGAATCCATCGGGCCGCATAACCTGTAGAGAAGATGGATTCTTTGATGTGCAATTGCACATCAAAGTTCGCGCTTCGCGCGCCCTCAGGTGCGCAATTGCGCACCGGGAAATGACGGATGAGGCGGCGGCGTACGCCTCGCCTTCAAGAGTTCCCATACTTTTGACTGATCCGAAATGGATGGGCAGGTACGGGGTTATTGAATAGTGTTGCCAGGTTCCTCTGACAAAAAATTCCGGGAGAAAAAAATGAAGTCGGGATTGTTGGCCGCCGTTGCGGTGGGTGGTCTTTTGCTCGCCGCGCCGGCATCGGCGCAGGGCGTCAAGATCGGTATTCTGAACGATCAGTCCGGCGTCTATGCCGATTACGGCGGCAAATGGTCGTTCGAGGCCGCCAAGATGGCGGTCGAGGATTTCGGCGGCGAGGTGCTGGGCCACAAGATCGAAGTCGTCTCTGCAGACCACCAGAACAAGCCGGATCTCGGCACCGCCATCGCGCGGCGCTGGTATGAGGTCGAAGGCGTCGACATGATCACGGAGCTGACGACCTCTTCGGTCGCGCTCGCGATCCACGAGCTTTCGAAGGAAAAGAAGAAGATCGACATCGTCGTGGGCGCGGCGACCTCGCGTCTCACCGGCGATTCCTGCCAGCCCTACGGGTTTCACTGGGCCTACGATACCCATGCGCTGGCCTACGGTACCGGCGGCGCGCTGGTGGAATCCGGCGGCGACAGCTGGTTCTTCATGACCGCGGACTACGCGTTCGGCCATGCGCTGGAAAAGGACACCGGCGATTTCGTCAGGGCCAAGGGCGGCAAGGTGCTCGGCGCGGTCCGCATTCCCCTGAACACGGCGGACTTCTCGTCGTTCCTGCTGCAGGCGCAGAGTTCGAAGGCCAAGATCATCGGTCTCGCCAATGCCGGTCTCGACACCACGAACTCGATCAAGCAGGCGGCGGAATTCGGCATCGTCAAGAGCGGTCAGAAGCTTGCCGGCCTGCTGCTGACGCTTGCCGAAGTCCACGGCCTCGGGCTTGAGGCCGCGCAGGGCCTGGTGCTGACGGAGGGCTATTACTGGGATCGCGACCCCAGGAGCCGCAACCTCGCCGAACGCTTCTTCAAGCGCACCGGCCGCATGCCGAACATGATCCAGGCCGGGACCTATTCGGCGACCTTGCAATATCTGAAGGCGGTCAAGGCGGCCGGCACCAAGGACACCGACGCGGTGGCGAAGAAGCTGAAGGAGCTTCCGGTGGACGACGACTTCGCGCAAGGCGGCAAGGTGCTCGAGAACGGCCGCATGGTGCACGACCTCTATCTGTTCGAGGTCAAGAAGCCGTCTGAATCGAAGAAGCCGTGGGATTACTACAAGCAGCTTGCCGTGGTGCCCGGCGACAAGGCGTTTCCGGCGGCGAAGGATTCCGGCTGCCCGCTGGTAAAGTAGGTCTCTACGTCGTCCCTGCGAACGCAGGGGACGACGGGCGTAGATGCCGTAGGGTGGGCAAAGCGAAGCGTGCCCACCGTCTCGCAGTTCGTTCGCTGATGGATGGTGTCGCTTCGCTCCTCTGCCCACCCTACGAGTCCGGTCGTCCCTGTTTCTGCAATGCGTCGCAGGGACGACGAACCGGGGCCCATCCTACTTTGCATGGGGTTGTTTTCGATATTTTGTGTCTGGGCCGCTCTAATAGCCCGTCATCTCCAGATAGCCCACCCCGGTGTGGCTGCCGGCAAAGCGGATCGGGCCTTCCCAATAGGGAAAGCTCGTGCCCATCCAGCTTCTCGGATTGAGCGGCCTGCATTCGATCGCAAGCGCCGTTTTCGCAATCGCGATGCGCCATGCCGTCGGAATCTTTCGTCCCTCGATCTCGGTGACGATCAGCGGGGTCATGACGATGTCTTCGGAGCCGAGCATCTCGGCCGTGCCGTCGGGCGCGATCCATTTGCCGGAGCGGTAATGCTGGCCGTCGGTCTGGCGCATCCGGTACAGCATTAGTTTGTCGCCGGAATTGAAATGCAGCGAAAGCCAGTCCCATCCGCTTTGATCGGAGGCCAGCGGCTGGCTGCTCCACTCGCGATCGAGCCAGGCCTGTCCGGTCACTTCGACTGGCTTGTCGTCGATGGTAAGGATGCCCGTCGCCGTATAATGCGGCTGGCTGTAATAATAGGAGGCCTGTTCGCGCAGTGATTTGCGGCTGTAGCCGCCATCGCCCTGCAGCACCAGCGGCCGATCCGCATCGAGGCGCAGCGCGTAGCTGAAATCGGCGCCCGATGCTTTCAACTCACACGGTGCGATATTGTCGTCGTTCACCGGATCGAGCCCACGCATCGCCCAGGCATCGATCCAGGCGTGAAACGGCTTTGCGTCGACGCCGGCCTGGCCGACCCCGCCGCGCGCGAACGCCTGGCTGAAGCGATGGGTATCGGCGCGGGTGACAGCGGCATGGCCCATCCAGATTTGCTGGTTGGCCCAGCCCGCCGGCGGGCCGCCCGCCGCGATCGCCTGGCGAAACAGCGTCCATTGGGCGCCGTAGGCCGCTCCACGCGCATCGGCGAGATTGGCCGTCACATACCACCACTCGATGCGAAATTCCGGATGTGGCCCGTGGTCGGCGGGAAATGCGAATGTCCTGCCGGGCACGACCGGCGCAAATCCATCCGCGCTTTCACCCAGCCCGGCGAAGCCCTGCGCGAGCGCCTTGCCGCCCAGTCCTGCGAGGAGCGTGCCGCCGATGAAGCCGCGGCGGGTGATCGGGGCGCTACCTTTCATTGGCGAAAATCCTGATCAGGCTCGCCGGCTGCATGCGCGCCAGGCGGATGACGGGAAGCGCCGCAGCGGCGAGGGCGGCCGCCATCGCGACGCCTGTGAGCCACAGCAATTGCAGCGGAAAGACGTGAAACGGCAGCCGCCAGCCGAACGCCTTGACGTTGACGACCGCGAGCAGACACCACGCGACCAGCAGGCCGAGCGGAAGCGCGAAGATGGTAGTGATCAGCGCCACCGACATCGTCTTCAGAAGCTCGATCGCCGCGAGCCGCCGCCGCGTGATGCCGATCGCCCATAGCGGCGCCAGTTGCGGCAGCCGGGAATTGGCAAGCGTCAAGAGACTCGTCAACAGCGCGACGCCGGCGACGCCGAGCGTGAAGGCGTTCAGCGCGGCGGTCACCGCAAAGGTGCGGTTGAAGATCCGCGTCGATTCCGCCTTCATCGTCGCCTGGTCGGCGACATTGCGGTCGTCGAGGGCGAATTTTTCCTGCAGCGCCGAGATCAGCGCCGGAATTTTCGGGGGCGCGACCCGCAATCCCATGCGCGTCAGCGGGATTTCCGGAAAGCGCCGCGTCAGCGCGGCGAAGTTCACCGCGATCTGGCCCTTGGGGTTGCCGTAATCGGCGTAGATGCCGACCACGTCGAGCGTCCAGTTTCCGCCTGACGCGGGCACCTCGATGCGGTCGCCGACGGAAAGGTGCAGGCGCCGCGCCAGTTGTTCGCTGACGAGGGCCGCGTTGCCGGGGCGCAGCTTGATCCAGGGATTGTCGGCCGACTGCAGCAGCGGCCAATTGTCGCGATAGGTGGCGTGATCGGGCAGTCCCAGCACCTCGACCGGCGCGTCCGCCAATTGCGTATCGGCGCGGCCGCCGGGCAGGATCGCCTCGACCTCGGGACGCTCGCGCAGCCACGCCTTGATCTCGACCGCCTGTGCGTCGTTGGCGGCGTTGACATAGACATCCGCCGCCAGCCGCCCGTCGAGCCAGACCAGAAAGGTGCGGCTGAAACTCTCGACCATGGTGGAGACGCCGACATTGACTGACAGTGCGAGCAGCAGCGCCATCAGGGCGAGCGACAGCCCGGATAGTTGCTGACGGCTGTCGGCCCAGAACCAGATGCTGACCGGGGCCCGCGCATAGCGCTGGCCAAGCGACAGCATGAGTTCCAGAAACATCGGCAGGATCAGCGCCGCGCCGAGCATCAGCGCCGCGAGCACGGCAAAACCCGAAATCAGGGAATCGCCGAACCAGAGCAGGCATGCCGCGGCGGCGAACGCTGCGAGCGCCAGCGTGCTCTGGTAGGTCAGCCAACGCCGCTGCGCCTGTTGCCAGGCGAAAGGCTGGGCGGTGGCGAGCAGCGGCAGCCGCAACGCCTTGGTCAGACTGGCGGCTGCCGCAGCGAGCGCGCCTGTTATGCTGATGGCGATACCCGCGATCCACCATTGCGGCTTGAGCGTCAGGTGTCCCGGAATCTGCGCGCCATAGAGCCCGCGCAGGGAGGCTGCGACGTCGGGCAGTAACGCGCCGGCGATGAAGTAACCGCATACGAGGCCAATCAGCCCCGCGATCAGCGCCAGCGACACCAGCTCAAGCACCAGCACGGCGTTGAGCATCCGCGCCGACACGCCGCAGGCGCGCAAGGTGCGCAGCACCGGCAGCCGCTGTTCGAAGGCAAGCCCGATCGCCGAATTGACGATAAAGAGTCCGACAAAGAATGACAGAAAGCCGAACGCGGTCAGGTTCAGGTGAAAACTGTCGGTGAGGCGTTCGAGGTCGGTCTCTGGATCGGGTTCGATCAGGCGAAACGTGTCGCCGGCGATGCTTTCAAGCGGCGCGCGCCTTCCCGCCGCCTTGCCGATCAAAAGACGCGAGAGCTGATCCGGCATCTTCAGCAGATTTTGCGCGATGCCGATGTCGACGACCAATACGCCGGGCACCAGGTTCGGTTGCACGCGAAGCGGCGGCAGCCATGTGCCGCCATTGGCCTGGGGGCGGGCGCCCTCCGCGAGTTTGAGATCGGAAAGCGTTTCGGGCGCCACCAGCATCGCACCCGGCGGCGTCATGAAGGATTGCAGATCGGCCTTGCCGATCGCAGGCGCGTTGCCGACTTCCGCGGGCAGCGTCACCGGTTCGATGCCCAATAGCCGGAACGACCGTCCCTCGATCTGGATCCGGCCTTCGAGCGCCGGCGAGACCGGCCAGCCGGCGCGGCGCAAATCGACGAAGAGCTTTTGCGGAAAGCTTGCGCCGCTACGGGCGGCCAGCATGGCGGTGCGCGTCCCGCCAAAGGTGGCGGCGGCGCGATCGTAGGAGGTGCGCGCCTGCTGATTGAGTGCCTGAACGCCGCTCCATAGCGCGGTCGCCGAGATCAATCCGATCAGCAGGGTCGCAAGCTGCATCGGGTGCCGCCGCCAATGGCTCAGCAATACGGCCAGCGTCCACAGCGCGCGCTTCACGCGATCACCCCGGCATGAAGGTTCACCCGCCTGTCGAGCGTAGCGGCGAGCCTTTCGCTGTGCGTCACCATCAGAAAACCGCAGCCGCTGCGCGTCACCAGATCGCGCGCCAGCGCCAGCACCTCGTCCGCGGTGTCCTCGTCGAGATTGCCGGTCGGCTCGTCGGCCAGCAGCAGCAGCGGCTTTACGGCCAGTGCCCGGCCGATCGCGACGCGCTGTTGCTGGCCGCCGGACAATTGCTCGGGATAGCGTTTGAGGAAATTGCCGAGCCCGAGCCGCTCCACCAGTTCGCGGTGCCAGGCCGCGTCGTGACGGCCGGCAATCCGTGACTGGAAAACCAGGTTGTCTTCCACCGTGAGACTCGGAATCAAATTGAATTGCTGAAACACCAGGCCGAGCCGGTCGCGGCGCAACTCCGCGCGCCCGGCATCGTTGAGGTCGCAGACCTGTGCATCGGCCAGCCTGATCTCGCCGCCATCGGCGGCATCGAGGCCTGCGATCAGGTGCAGGAGCGTGCTCTTGCCGCTGCCGGATTCGCCCGTCAGCGCGACGCTCTCGCCCGCGGCGACCGACAGGTTCACCCCGCGCAATACCGCGACCTGTTCGCCGGCTGTGCGGTAGCTCTTGGTCAGGCCGGTCACGTAAAGCACCCGACCGGTCACACTGGGATTGCCGTTGGTCATGCGCGACGATGGACCGATCTGACCATGAAAATCCCCTGACGTGATGGCATGCAGCATATCAGGGCGCGTGGCCCGGATCACGGCCTCAATCGCGCCGCGACGTGATCGTGATCCGGTTGCGGCGCGCGCCTGCCGTAGCAGCCGGCAGTTGCGGAGCGGGGCGTCAGCGGAAAAATCCCGGTTGCCTTGCCCGCGAGCCCCCTTGTACCATTGGAACCGGCCGATCTTACAGAGCCTGCAAAGATAAACGGGGAAACCAGCCATGACCGCGCAACCGACGCCGAAGGGCGCCTGGAAAATCACCTTCCTGTTGTTCCTGTTCATGCTGGTGAACTTTGCCGACAAGATCGTGGTCGGCCTCGCCGGCGCGCCGATCATGGACGAACTGAAACTCTCGCCGGACCAGTTCGGCCTGCTCGGCTCCTCGTTCTTCCTCCTGTTTTCGATCTCGGCCATTGTCGTCGGATTCATCGTCAACCGCGTTGCCACCCGGTGGGTGCTGCTCGCGATGGCGGTGATCTGGTCGGTGGCGCAGTTTCCGATGGTTGGCACCGTCAGTTTCACTACGCTGCTGATCTGCCGCATCATCCTCGGCGCCGGCGAGGGGCCGGCATTTTCGGTGGCGGCCCACGCGGTCTACAAGTGGTTTCCCGACGAGAAGCGAACGCTGCCGACTGCCATTCTCTCGCAGGGCTCGGCCTTCGGCGTGATCCTGGCGGTGCCGGCGCTGAACTGGATCATCGTCAATCACAGCTGGCACTACGCTTTCGGCGCGCTCGGCGTGGTCGGCCTGATGTGGGTCGTGGCGTGGCTGGTGATGGGCAAGGAGGGACCGTTGGTGCAGTCGGTCGCGATGGCCGCAGCCGATCCGCGCGTTCCCTATTTCCAGCTCCTGACCTCGCGGACGTTCATCGGCTGCTGCGCCGCGACCTTCGGCGCCTATTGGGCGCTGTCGCTCGGGCTGACCTGGTTCACGCCCTTCATCGTCAAGGGGCTCGGCTTTTCGCAAAAGGATGCGGGCTGGATTTCGGTGCTGCCCTGGGTATTCGGTGCGACCATCGTGCTGCTGACCGGATGGATTTCGCAGGTGATGCTGGCGCGCGGATTCACGACGCGCGGCGCGCGGGGCGTACTCGGCTCGGTGCCGCTGATCGTCGGTGGATTGATCCTTGCCGTGCTGCCGCATGTCAACGGCGCCGGGCTGCAGATCGCGTTCCTCGTGGTCGGCTCGGGCCTCTGCGGTTCGATCTATGTGGTCTGCCCGCCGATGCTTGGTGAGTTCACGCCGGTCCAGCAGCGCGGCGCCGTGCTCGCGATCTACGGCGCGATCTATACGCTGGCGGGGATGATTGCTCCCTCGGTGATGGGGGTCGTGATCCAGAACGCGGCGGTACCGCTTGACGGCTACATGACCGGCTTCACCATCAACGCCGTGATCATGGCGGCGTCGGGCCTGCTCGGACTGCTGCTGCTCTGGCCGAACACTGAGCGCAAAAGGTTGATGGCCCAGGTGGCGGCGCGGCCGAAATTTGCGTGAGGCGAATTCGCAATAACTCCGTCGTCGTCCCTGCGAACGCAGGGACCCATACTGCGTGATCTATCGATGAAGCGTGGTGACTGACGTTGTGCGCTGGCCAAATGCGGCGGTGAGCAACCGAGCCGAAGCCGTCTCCCCTCGTGCCCCTTACATGGGCCGCGGCGTATGGGTCCCCGCGTTCGCGGGGACGACAACGAGTTCGTTGAACCAGCGCCGCACCTAATTCGCCGCCGCGTCCGGCTGCGGCTTGGAGCCCTGCGCGCCGCGTACCAGTTTGCCTGGGCGGGCGCCGGTGGCGTTGCCGCCGCGCTGCGTCACCACGCCGGAGACGATAGTGGCGTCGTAGCCATCGACCTGTTGCATCAGACGGCGGCCGCCGACCGGCAGGTCGTAATGCACCTTTGGCGGATGCAGGTGCAGCTTGTCGTAGTCGATCACGTTGACGTCGGCCTTGAAGCTAGGCGCGATCACGCCGCGGTCGTAAAGGCCGACCGAGAGCGCGGTCTTGCGCGACTGCGCGGCCACCACGAACGGGATCGACAGTTTTTCGCCGCGGCTGCGGTCGCGGGTCCAGTGGGTCAGGAGATAGGTCGGGAAGCTGGCGTCGCAGATGATACCGCAATGCGCGCCGCCGTCGGAGAGGCCCGGCACTGAATTCGGATCGCGCAGCATCTCGCGCGTCGCATCGAGATTGCCGTCGGCGTAGTTGAGGAACGGCACATAGAGCATGCCGCGGCCGTCATCCGTCAGCATCGCGTCATAGGCAAGTTCTTCCGGTTGCCGGCCCTGGCGCTTCGCCTGCGCACCCAAGGTATTTTCCGGTGGCTGTTCGTAGTCAGGGGGATTGCCGAGCAGGTATATCTTGTCGTAGTTCGGCCGGAAGAACAGCGGATCGTCGGTGGCGGTGGCGTGCTCGCTCAGAATTGCTTTCCGCACGTCCGGCTGACGCAGGCGCGCGAGCCGCTCGGTGAGCGGCAGATGCGCGATCGCCTGGTAGCTCGGATGGGTCTGGAACGGGTTGCGCGACAATTCGAGCCCGAGCATCAGCCCGACCGGGCGGGCGGCGATCTGCGCGGTGATCGACAGGCCGCGCGCGGAAGCGTCTCTGATCGTGTCGAGCGTTTGGTGCCAGCGCTGCGGCGCCCTGTCGTTCTGCGTGATCGAGAACGAGACCGGGATTTTCGTGTTCTCCGCCACCCGCAGCATCATCGGCAGGTCTTCGTCGATGCCGGAGAGATCGAGCACGAACTGAAAGACGCTGCGGCCTTGCGCGTGCATGGCGGCGGCGATCGCCGTCAGTTCGTCCTCACCGGCTTTGAGCGTGGGCGTGAAGTCACCGGTCGAGGTGCGGTGGTTGAGCGTGCGCGAGGTCGAAAAGCCGAGCGCGCCTGATCGCACCGCATCAGCAGCCAATGCCGCCATCGCCTTGTTGTCCTCGGGCGTGGATGGATCCCGTCGTGCGCCGCGTTCGCCCATCACGTAAACGCGCAGCGCGGCGTGTGGCAGTTGCGCGCCGATATCCATGTCGAAATTTCGCTTTGACAGCCACTCCATGTAATCCGGAAAGCTTTCCCAGGCCCAGGGAATGCCGGCGCTCAGCACCGGCTCCGGGATGTCCTCGACGCCCTCCATCAACTGGATCAGCCGGACATGGTCGGCCGGACGGCAGGGCGCAAAGCCGACGCCGCAATTGCCCATGATCGCCGTCGTGACGCCGTTCTGCGACGAGGGCGTGATGTCCTGGCTCCAAGTGACCTGGCCGTCATAATGGGTGTGGACGTCGACAAAGCCCGGCGTGACCAGTTTGCCCTTGGCGTCGATTTCTTCCTCGCCCTTCGCGGTGACCTTGCCGACCTCGGTGATGCGGCCGCCGGAGATCGCCACATCGGCTTCGAACAATTCGCCACCCTTGCCATCGGCAATAGTGCCGCCGCGGATCACGAGGTCGGGGGTCGAGGTCATGGCTTCCATCCCGGTTCTGTTTTGTTGGCGCATGATCCGATGCTGTCAGATGCTGTCAACCGCCGCCGGTGAGGCTCAGGAATGCATCGCGAGGCGTCTACGCCCTGGCGGGTTCCGCCGGCTTGCGGTCGGTGACCAGCGCCAGCAGGACCGTCAGCACCATGAAGACGACGGAAGCGCCGAACACCCAGTGCGGCAGGCTCTGGTCCATGATCCAGCCGAACAATAACGGGCTGAGGATGCCGCTGAAATTGAAGCCGGTGGAGACGATGCCGAAGGCGCGGCCCGCCGCGCCTGCCGGTGCGGCGTTGCGGACCAGCATGTCGCGCGAGGGCGCGATGACGCCACCGAGGAATCCGGCCAGCCCCATCGCGGCGGTCAGCACGGCCGACGGCAGGTTGATCGTCGCAATGACCGTGATGATGACGGCGTTGATCGCAAAGCAGGCGGCGGCGACATTGCCGTGGCGCTTCGTGCGGTCGGCGAGATAGCCGCCGGCCAGCACGCCAACGGCGCTGGCGCCGAGAAAGGCGGTCAGCGCGATATTGGCGGCCGAGAATGTCACGCCATAACCGCTCATCAGCGCCACCACGCCGAAATTGCTGATGCCGGCATTGGACAGGCCGAGCAGCATGAAGAAGATCGTCAGCACGATGATGGCCGGCGTGACGATGCTCTGCTGCGGCGCCGACGCGCCGCCATCGGTCTTGCGATCGGCCGAGCTTGCGTCGGGAATGCGGACCGCGATCAATAGCAGCGCCGCAACGGGGCCGACCGCGCCGGCCACCATCAGCGCGCCGAGACCGCCGACAGTCGCCACCAGCGCGGCCATGATCGCGGGCGCCACCGCGCCGCCAAGGAAGCCCGCAAAGGTGTGGACAGAAAAGGCGCGGCCCATCCGCGCTTCATCCATATGCGTCGACAGGATCGCATAGTCGCACGGGTGATAGACGCTGTTGGCAAGGCCGAGCAGCGCGGCGCAGACAATCAGCGAGACGTAGCTCAGATGCAATCCGAGCATGATCAGCGCCACGCCGCCGACGGTGAGCCCGATCAGCAGGACTTTTCGCGCGCCGATATGGTCGGCGAGGTAGCCGATCGGCGCCTGCGTCAGGCCGGAGACAACGCCGAATACGGTCAGCGCGAAACCGAGCTCGATATAGCCGACGCCGAGTTGTTCTTTAAGGAAAGGAAACAGCATCGGCAGCACGAAGAGATGGAAATGGCTGACCCAATGGGCGACCGAAATCGCAGCCAGCGTACGCAGCGAAGTGTCCGCCTTGGCTTGTTGCGGTGCGGCCAGAATGTCGACCATGTCAGCTCAAAACCCCGTAAAGATAACGGCCCGGCTGGGGCGTCGGTGAAAATAGGGGCCAGCCGTTATTTGTCCATGAATAGCGATGCATAGCTGCCCCTGCGGAGGGCAGGGCCGCGCGAAATCCGTCATTAAATCGGGAGACAAAGGCGGCCTGGCGCGGCAATGATCCGGCATGCCTGATCCCGCAAAACCGCTCCGGGTGCTTGTCTCCGAAGGTTCCTCCACCTCGGCCCGGGAGGCGATTACGATTCTGGGTCTTTCGGGCCATCACGTCGAGGTTTGCGATCCCTCGCCCTGGTGCCTTTCGCGGTTCTCGCGTTTTGTGCGGAAGTTTCACCGCTGCCCGGGATTGCGGGACGATCCTGTCGGCTATCTGGCCTTCGTGGAGCAGCGGCTGGCCGACGGGAAATTCGATGTGCTGCTGCCGACGCACGAGCAGGGGTTTTTGTTTGCCCGGGCGAAGCGGCGCATCGAAGGCCGCGCCGGTCTCGCGCTGCCGAGTTTTGCAAGCTATCGCACCGCGCACAGCAAGGCGGGATTCAGCCGGCTGCTCGATCGCCTGGGGCTGCCGCAGCCGCCGACGCAGATCGTGACGTCAGCACAGCAATTGCGCGAAGCCGTCCGATTTCCCGCCGTCGTCAAGACTTCGGTCGGCACCGCGAGCCGCGGCATCTGGTTCATACGCAATGCCGACGATCTCGAAAGCGCGTTGCATGATCTTGGCGTTGACGTATTCGCCCATGAGGTGCTGGTGCAAGACCTTATCGCGGGCACGACCGAGAAGGCGCAGTCGGTGTTTTGCCGCGGCCAGATGATCGGCTTTCATGCCTATCGGCAGGTCATGCCCGGCGTGGGCGGCGGCGAGGCGATCAAGCAGAGCGTGAGACGGCCCGTGGTTCGCGCTCATCTCGAAAAGGTCGGACAGGCGCTCGATTGGCACGGTGCGCTGTCGATCGACTACATCATGCCCGATGATGGTGACGCGCCGTTGCTGATTGATTGCAATCCGCGTCTGGTCGAGCCAATGAACGCGTATCGGGCCGGGGTCGATCTGGTGGGGCTCCTGCTTCTGATCTCGCTGGGCGCGACGCCGGCCGCGTTGCCCGAGGGACGCGAGGGCGTACTCACGCGTCTGGCGATGCAGGCGCTGCTCGGATGCGGGGCGCGCGGCGGCACGCGACGCGATATTGCCAGGGAATGCGTGCGCCTGTTTGCGAACAGCGGGCCTTATGCCGGCAGCACCGAAGAACTCACGCCGGTGGAAGCGGACTGGATCAGCGCCGTGCCGCTTGCGGCGACGGCGGCATTGCTGCTGGCTTGGCCGAAGTCAGCGATCAAACTCGCGCGCGGCGGTTTTGGCGCGCATCTGCTGGATTTGAAGAGCATTCGGACGATTGAGGGTTTGCAATCGTAGGGTGGGCAAAGGCGCACTTGCGCCGTGCCCACCATCTCTATCGGAATGGTCGGTGTGAATGGTGGGCACGCTTGCGCTTTGCCCACCCTACGACGTAGCAGCTACAAAGTACCAGCGTTACAACGGCTCATCGTCATTGCCGGTGCGGTCGCGCTTCGGCGTGGCGATGTCGCCGTCCTCGTAGTCGTCATCCTCGACTGGCGCACGTTCCGGTTTCTTCGGTTTGTCGTCCGCCGGTTTTGGAGGCTCGTTCTTCCTGCCGGTTCCGCCCATCTGGTGCCTTTTTTGCCGGGTCAATCGGCGTTTGCGCTGCATGCCGATTCGGAGTATCGGCATGATCTCAATCTGATCGCGTCTGGCCGGCATGTTAGCGCTGACCACAAGAACTTTCCTGCCCTTTTTGCGGCGTTCAGTCCAAAAGGGCCTTCACATGGAGCCAGCATGAAGAAGCCCCGCCCTGCGGCGGACGAACCGCAGCCGCGCAAAACCATCCGCGCCGACAAGGCGCCGACCACCGGCTACTCGCTGGTGGTGGACGGTCATTTCAAATCGCATCATGACACGGTCGAGGCCGCCGAGGAGGCGGGCATGGCCCTGAAGAACAAGTTTCAGATGCTTCAGGTGCAGGTCTACGACGCCGAGAACAAGACGCGGTCGATGATCGATTGGCCGGGGCCGGGACGGGCGTAACGCTGCCGCTATCAACTCTACTTTTCGTCGCGGCCGGGCAAAAGCGCAAAGCGCGTCTTCGCGCTTTAGCCCGGGCATGATGAGACACCCGTAAGAGTCCCACCTCAGGTTCGCCGTCCGCCGTTCTGCTGGCTCGCCAGCCAGTCGGACAGGGCCACCGGCTTCTCGTTTGACCGCTTGGTGCCGGCGGGCGCCTTCTTTGCGGCCTTCGCGGCGGGGGCGCGCTGCGGCTCGGCTGCCTCGCGCGCGAGCCGCAACGCCTTCAGCTTCGCCATATTGTCGAGCACGGCCTTGGCGGTGGCGTCGCGTTCGGCCTTGCCGGATCTCGCGTCCTGGGCCGCCCTTGCCACCTTGTCGGCGCGTGCCTGGGCGCGATCACGATCCTCTTTCGTCATTTCAGGTCAGCCTTTTTTCGCGGCCTTGGTCTTGGCCTTGCTTTTGACCGCCGGTTCCGGCGGGTTTTCACGGTCGGCCGCTTCCTTCGCCAGACGCAGTGCGCGCAACTTCTCGGTCCGCTTCCGGATCGCGACGTCGGCAGCCGCGATCTCGGCCATCGCCTTGATGCCTTCGACTTCCTGGGTGCGCTTGCGGTTCAGCCTGATCTCTTTGAGTTCCGCGGCGCTCTTCGGCTCATCGTTCATGTCATACCTCTGAAATCACGACAGATATCGTCGAGCGGTTTTGGGGCGGTTTACCACGGATCGGGGCGCTGAGGATGTTATTTTCGGTCGAAAAAGCCGCACTTTCTTGTCAAATCAGCCTTCATGATGAAGGGCCGCTTCGTCGTCGGCCTCGTCAGGGGCCGCCTGATCGAAGCTCGCAAGCCAGGCGGTCAGCGCGGCTGACGCATGGCCCTGCGACTTCATCTGCCGCAACGCAATGCGGACGCTGATCCGGCCGTGGCGGTCACCGGCCACCGCCGCGGGCGGCTCGCCGGCAAGCACCGCATCGACCACCCGCCGCTTGGTCGCAAGGGCTGTGGGATCGCCGCACGCGGCCATCATCCGCTGAAAGGCATGATGGTGCGTGGCGTCGAACGGCCGGGGCTCACCCAGGCCGTCCCGCGCCGGATGCGGCGGATAGAGATGCGCGCAGGGAACGAGACCTTCAGGGACCGGTTCGGTGGCGGGATGGGTGCGGCCGCTTTTCAATAGCCTCGGCAGCACATGGGTGTGGGGACCTTCCGGGCTCTTGCCCGACGGCGGCGGGATCGGCTGATAGACCTCGATGCGGCCGAGCCGGCTAATGAAGACGCGGTGCGGATTGGCAGCGAGAATCATTGCCATGGCGGGATTGCCAGGTTCGAACACGGCGCGGCCGGCGTGCTCACGCAAACGCGCGGCGAGGCTGCGATCGCCGATCCGAACGCAGAAATCCGCCTGCAACGCGCCGAGGCCGAGGTCGAACAGAACGGAATCCCGATCTGCCTCCCGCGGCGCCTGATGATCGGGGCCGATCTCGGTCAGCGCGATGCGCTGGTTCATGGCGCAATCGTGCGTCGGCAGGCAAAGCGCGACCCTTTGATTCCACCCGGTCTTGGTGATGCCCTCCGACGCAAAGGCGCGGATGGCAGCATGAGGTTTGAGGGCAATGCCGCCACGCGGCGTCACGGCCGAAACGGCGTCAGTCGACTGGACAAGACGCACCGGTTCGCCCGGGTCGCGCGAAAATTCGGCGATAGCGCCGAAGGTGCCGAGGCTCCATTGCGTATCGGGATTGGATATTTCCCGCTGCAGGAGATCGATGGCCGCGGCGCTCATCGCCACCTGCGGAACGGAAGCGGTTCAGGCATGAAAAGGCATTCTCCCGGGCAATGCCAAAGGAGAATACCGTCTCGTCAGGTCAGGACAAGCCGGTCCGGCACAAGGCCGGACCGGCTGTTGCGGTCAGAACGTCGCGCCGGCCTTCACCATGTAGGTTCTGCCGGGCAGCGGATAGGCCGAGAAACGGCCGGGCGTGAACGAACTGGCGATGGCGTAGTCGTAGTACTGCGCATCGAGCAGGTTGTTTACGCTCAGCGACCAGAAGAAGTGTTCATAAGCGCCGCTCAGCTTCAGATCGACGGTGGCGTCCGCCGGAATACGCCGCTGGGTGTTGGCCTGGTCATTGTCCATGGTGCGTTCGCTCCAGGCCCGTACCGTGGCATCCAGCACCAGATAGTTCTGCCAGATATTCCAGGTCACGCCGCCGGTCGCGGTGTAGCGCGACACCAGGGGAACGTCGTTGCCGGCGAACTGCCCCTCGCGAAACACGGCGCGCGTATAGGCCACGCCACCCCTCAGCAGCACGCTGTCGCTGACGCGCAGCGAGGCGCTGGTTTCCGAACCGTAGCGGCGGGTCGGATCGAGATTGACGTTGTAGAACAGCGCCGGGATGAAGTGGATCTCGTTCTCGAGATCCATGTTGTAGATGCTCGATTGCATCTGGAATGCGCCAGCCTTGACGCGGAAGCCGCCTTCGATGTCATGTGATGTCTGGGTCTTCAACTGGAAGGTGCCTGGAAGGAAGAAAGGTCCGGTGGAGACGCGTTCGTCGACATCAGGCGTGCGGAACGCGCGTGCGGCGCGGCCGAACACCGAGAATACACTGTTGAAGCGATGCTCGAGGCCGATATGCAGCGCGTATTGCGTCTCGCTGGAAGCGAGCGGCAATGCCTCAATACCGAAGAGGCCGCCTGGCGCTGTCGGGTCGTAACGGTCGCGGGCCGCCAGATTGGTATTCTGGACGCGGGCGCCATACGAGAAGTCGGTCGTTGGCAACAACCCGACCGTCTGTTGCCAGTAGCCGGCCACGGTCTGTTGCGAAAGGTCATAGACATGGATTGGTGCCGCGCCTTTGAACAGCGGCCGGTCGGAGTGGTAGGTCGCATCGTAATAGTCGATGCCGGTCAGAATTTGGGATGGGACCCCGAGGATTGAGTTCTTGATGCTCAGGCGCGGGGTGATGGACCAGGTCTGTAGGTGAGCGTCCACGTAGTTGAAGGGAATCGTCGGTGAGTTGCCGAAGAAGCCAGCCTGCTGCTTCTTGTCCCTCACGCCGCCATCGACGATCAGATCGACGCCGTTCATAATTGTCTTGGTGAAGCCGGCGGTCGCGCTGGCGCCCTGCTGGTTGCCGTAATCGAACGGCGTATTTGTGCCCCTGCGATCGGTGACGAGTTGATTTAGTCCGATCGAGGGATCGACGGTGCGTCCGCCGGGGAAACCGAGCTTCTGGTCGTCGCCGGTCACCGTCAGGAAGGCCTTGAGGTCGGGTGTGGTGTAATTGAGATTGCCGACCCCGTTGCGCTGATCGAGCGCGTTATTGGCGCGATAGCCGTCAGACTTGATGGCGTTGCCGTAGAATGAGGTCGACCATGGCCCCGAATTCAGCGCAGTCGAAACCGAGGCCATACGCTGGTTGAAGGAGCCGACACCGGCCTCGGCGCGCATGGCAACAGGCGGGCCGCTGACGCCGTTCTTCAGGACGATGTTGACGACGCCGCCGACCGCATTGTCGCCGTAGAGCACCGCGCCGCTGTTGCCACGGGCGATTTCGACGCGCTCGATCGAATTGAGCGGAATGGTCGAGAGATCGACCTGGGCCATGTCGACATCGTTGAGCCGGCGCCCGTTGACGAGGATGAGGGTATTGGCGGTGGCGAACGCGCCAAACCCGCGGAGATCGACCGACGTCTTCGCGCCGTTGACGCCGCCATACAACGACTGCAACTGCACGCCCGGCACCTGCGCAATGATCTCGGGCAGCGTCTGCGACGGCGAATGCGCAATCTCCTCCGCGGTAATCACGGTCGCCGACGCGCCGACGATGCCGGAGAACTGTCGGCCGCCGCTTCCGCCCGCGCCTTGCGAGGCGCTTTGCGATGCGACGTTCGAGCCGGGCCCGGCTGCGGGCCGCGTGCCGGTCGACGGCGCAGCCGCCGGCACGACGCGGTGCGACGTCGATCCTTCATCGTAGGTCGGCTTGGCGCGGGTCCGGTTCGGATCGGTGGGCGAGGTGACCTCGATCGGCGGCAATGGCTCGGACGGCGCCTGCTGGGCCTGCGCGCCGGAAATGCCGAGCGATACGACGGGCACCAGGAAACTGGAGGCAAGCCAGAAACGGCGCTGCCGCGTGGCGGTGATGGAAGACATGGTTCAGACCTCGGTATGACGTCAGTGGCACGTCACAGCGAACCAAGTCTCACCATGGGCTAGCGCAGCTTAGGTGAAGCTAATGTCTGTACTCCCCGACCGACATCTTCGCGTGTGACCACGGCTGACGGCAGGTCTCCTGGCTCGCGGGTCGTCACCCTTCGTCGCCTTCCCAGGACCGAGATTCCCAGTGGCCTATGACGAAGGACTCGCCGCTTACAGTTGCGGGGGCAGCCGCGGAATTGGGGATTTTCCCCGCACCGCATTCCCTTTTGATCCCCAAAGCGTGAACCGTCGGGAACTATGGTAGAAGTTTGTCAAAGTCCGAGTCAATCCGCCTCGGGCGCGCTCGCGATCCTCACTGGACGAGTGCGCTATTTTTGCCGCATGAGCACTCTTGCCTGAGCTCCTGTACCGGGGCGGGTAAAACTGCTTTAGGACGATCGATGAGTGTTGAGGCCGCAACCCTGACCAACGAGGATACCGCGCGCCGGCGGATCGGCGCGACCGCGGCGCTTGCCGCGCTCGTTGGGCTGCTGGTGCTGATCTCGCTCGGCATCGGTCCGGTGCGGCTGTCGCCGCTTGCGGTGGCGGAAGCGCTGTTCGGCGGCGGCAGCGAGGTGTCGCAGGTGATCGTGCGGGAAATCCGCCTGCCGCGAACGCTGCTGGCGCTGGCAATCGGCGCCATTCTCGGACTATCAGGCGCATCGCTGCAGGGCCTGTTGCGCAATCCGCTGGCCTCGCCCTCGCTGTTCGGCGCGCCGCAATCGGCCGCCTTCGGCGCGGTGCTGGTGATTGCGCTGGGGCTGGCCGACGTGCGCTCCTACGCACTGCCGGTCGCGGCGATCGTCGCGGCGTTCGCGTCCGTTTTCGTGCTGCTCTCGATCGCCGGCCGCAATGCCGGGCTGCTGATCCTCATCCTGTCGGGGCTGGCGATATCGAGCTTTGCAGGGGCTGCCACCGCGCTGGTGATGAACCTCTCCAGCAATCCCTTCGTGGTGCTGGAGATCGCGTTCTGGCTACTGGGCTCGCTGGAGGACCGCAGCTTCCAGCACGTTATGCTCGCGCTGCCGTTCATCATCGCCGGCGGGATCATGCTGTTCAGCCAGCGCCATGCCTTTCGCGCGCTGAGTCTGGGCGAGGAAACCGCGCAAAGCCTCGGCGTCGATGTGGGGCGTTTGCGGCTGTTCGTGATTTCGGGCGTGGCGCTCGGCGTTGGCGGCGCGGTCGCCGTCACCGGCACCATCGGTTTCATCGGGCTCGTTGCGCCGCATCTGATGCGGCCGTTGATCGGGCATGATCCGGGGCGGCTATTGGTGCCGAGCGCGCTCGCAGGTTCGGCGCTTTTGCTGGCAGCTGACATCGCGGTGCGCATCATCCCCTCGACATCGGACATCAAGGTCGGCGTGCTGACCTCGATCATCGGCGTGCCGTTCTTCCTCTATCTGATCATGCGCGAACGCCGCGCCCTCGGCGGAGGCGTCGCATGAGCGAGACAGCGCTGCTGACCGCAAGGGGACTCGGCGTGCGGCTTGCCGGCCGCGTCGTGCTGAAAGACGTCTCGCTGGCGCTGGAAGCGGGTCATCTGGTGGCGCTGGTCGGGCCGAATGGCGCCGGCAAGACCACGCTGTTGCGGGCGCTGGCGGGATTGATCCCGTCCGAGGGCGAGATCGAGATCGGCGGCCAAACGTTGTCGTCGCTGCCGCTGCGCAAAAGGGCAAAACGCTTCGGCTATCTGCCGCAGGGGCATGTGGTGCACTGGCCGCTGCCGGCGCGCGATATCGTGGCGCTCGGCCGCTATCCGCATGGCGCCACCGATCCGGCGCGCCTGTCGCCCAGGGATGCGGAGGCGGTGCTGCGCGCGATGCAGGCGGTCGACGTCATGGAGTTCAGCGACCGCCGCGTCACCGAATTGTCCGGCGGCGAGCGCAGTCGCGTCGCGCTGGCCCGCGCGCTGGCGGTGGAGGCGCCGGTTATCCTGGCCGACGAGCCGACCGCCTCGCTCGATCCGCGGCACCAGATCGACGTCATGAAGAATTTGCGCGCGACCGCCGACAAGGGCGTGCTCGTCATTGTCGTGACGCACGATCTCGGACTCGCGGCGCGGTTTGCCGACCATGTGCTGGTGCTGCGCGAAGGCCGCCTGGTGTCGCAGGGCGCGCCGGCAGAGGCGCTGTCCGAGCAGGTGATGGCTGACGTGTTCAGGATTTCGGCCTATCGCGCGGAATTCCAGCGCGAGACCGTCATCGTGCCGTGGGCGGACATTTGATGCGACGGCGGCTGGCATTTCTGGTCGCGACGATGGCGCTTGCGTTGCCCGGCAGCCTCGCGTCATCAGCCAATCTGCCGCGTCTGGTGTCGATGAATGTCTGCACCGACCAGTTGCTGCTGACGCTGGCCGACCCCGAACAGATTCTGGGATTGAGCCGGTTTTCGCGGGACGGCTGGCAATCGCAGGCGGGCGACATCAGCCGCTATCCGGTTTTATCAGGAGGCGCCGAGGACGTGCTGCTGATCCGGCCCGACATCGTCGTCGCCAGCGCGTTCGACAAGCGCTCGACGCGGGAGTTGTTGAAGGCCAAGGGACTTCGTCTTGCTGAACTCGCGGTACCGCGAACCCTCGATGAAGCGCGGCAGCAGATCCGCGAGGCCGGTGACATCACCGGACACCCCGACCGCGCGGCTTTGGAAATAGCGCGGCTCGATGCGGCGCTGGCGCGCGCCCGCCGCGCAGTCTCCGAGCGGCATTATCGCGTGCTGCCGTTGTCGCGGCGCGGCTGGGTGGCGGGCAGCGACAGCTTTGTCGGTTCGCTGCTCCGCGAAACCGGGCTGCGCAGCGCGGCCGGCGATCTCGGCTTCGCCTTCGGCGGCTTTGCCTCGCTGGAGGCGATCGTGAACTTGCGGCCGGACTTCATCGTGGTTTCGCAGGCCGGCCACATGGCGAGGGATGATGGTCAGGCGTTCCTGCTGCATCCGGCGCTGGAGCGCTTCTATCCACCGGAAAAGCGCATCGTGATTCCGGAGCGCATGACCGAGTGCGGTGGCGTGATGCTGGCGGATGCGCTCGACGCGCTGGCGGCGGAGGTGAAGCGGGTGGGGCGGTAGGGTTCGGATACAAGTATCTCGTCGTCCCTGCGAACGCAGGGACCCATAACCACAGGACGTTATAATTTAAGCAAGGCGTTGGCCACTGCCTTGAATCGCAGGGCCGCGGCGTATGGGTCCCTGCGTTCGCAGGGACGACGCGCCCCATAAGGACTACCCGTGGACCACCGGGCCGCCGACCTTCTTCCACGCGTCGATACCGCCTTCGATATGCGCGGTGTTGGCCAACCCCGCATTCTTCGCCGCGGCCACTGCCATCGCCGAGCGTTCGCCGAAGGCGCAGAAGAACACCACGCGGCGGCCGGTGGCGGCGGCGACTTCGCGCAGCATGCCGCCGGGCTTGAGGCTCTCGGCGATGCCGGGGTAGGGCGCATGCAGCGCGCCCGAGATCGTGCCGTGCTTGGCGCGCTCGCTGGCCTCGCGCAGATCGACCAGCAGGATATCGGGCCGGCCGAGACTGTTGATGGCGTCGCGGGCAGAGAGCGCGAGCCCCTGCCTGGCAAGCTCCTCCTGATGCAGGCCGACATGCATGTTGGCGGGCACCGCCACGTCCATCATCTTCGGGTTCGGCAGCTTCAGATTGGCCATCAGCTCGATATATTCGTCGACCGAACGCACCTGCAGCCGCGGATTGTAGCGCCGCTCCTCGCCAATGGTGGAAACGGTATCGCCCTTGTAGTCGTGGGCGGGGAATACCATGGTTTCGTCAGGCAGTTTCAGGAGCCGGTTGAAGATCGATTCATATTGTGCCCGCGAAGAGCCGTTCTGAAAATCAGTGCGGCCGGTGCCACGGATCAACAGTGTGTCGCCCGTGAAGACGCGATCGCCCATCAAATAGCTGTAGGAATCGTCGGTGTGGCCGGGCGTGTACATGACGTCGAGGCTTAAGCCCTCGATCATCACCTTGTCGCCGTCGGAAACCCGCATCGACACCACGTCGGCCTTGCTCTGCTCGCCCATGATGGTGATGCACTGGGTGCGGTCGCGCAGTTCGCCCAGCCCCGTGACGTGGTCGGCATGCAGATGGGTGTCGATCGCCTTCACCAGCCGCAAATCCAGTTCGCGCAGGAGCTGGCAATACCGTTCCGCCTTCTCCAGCACGGGATCGAGGATCAGGGCCTCGCCACCGGCGCGGCTCGCCAGCAGGTAGCTGTAGGTGCCCGAAACGCTGTCGAAAAGCTGACGAAAGATCATGGCTGACACGTCCGCGTTAATTCAGATCGCCCGGTTGAATGAAGGTCTATCCCCGTCATTGCCTGCGACAAACGCGAAGCGTTTGCGCAAGGGAGCGTTAGCGACGAAGCAATCCATCTATCCCCACGCGGAAAGGTGGATTGCTTCGCTCCGCTCGCAATGACGGTGGAAACGGTCACGGTCTCACCAGCGTATACCCATTCTCCGTCAGAAACAGAATCTGCGCCACGCCGACCTGCACCGGCGTTGCCGCTGATATGAACTCCGGCCGCTTGCCGCTCTCGCGTTCGAGCGTGTCAACGGTATTGAGACAGAGGTCGAAACGCGCGCCCTGCGCCACCAGGCTCTCGACCATCTTGCGGTTGGGATTTTCCGGGCGCAGCAGATCGACGCCTGGACCGAACGCCACGACCTCGATCGCGACCTTGTCGGGATCGTAATGCTTCATCAGGTTGCTGGCGACGCTGAGCACGAGGCCCTGTTTGCGCGGATCGTTGTCGGAGAGCTGCAGCACGATCTTGTGCTCGGCAAACGGCTTGTCCTGCAGCGGCGCCTGCTGGGCGCGGGCATCGGGCGCGGCGGCTGCGATCAGAAGCGCCGCGGCCATGGTGCGAATGATGGTCGAAAAACCGCTCATCCCTGTCCCGCAATGCCCGGATTGTCCTCAACGCCTTTCAGTGTGACGCCCGGCAGCGACCGGTTGGGCGGCTTGCCGGACTTCAGATGCCTGGCGACCACATCCCAGATCGGCGCGCCGGTCTGCTCGTTGACGGAGGCCCAGCCTGCCACCTTGTAGCGCTTGCCGGCTTGCAGCGCGTGGCCGTTATCGAGCTTGAGTTCGGAAATCCGCTTGCCCACGGTCTCGTTCGGACTGCAGGTGTAGGCGAGGCCGCCGACGCGGACCATGTCGCCGCCCTGCTGGTAATAGGGATCGGTGTTGAAGAGATTGTCGCAGATGTCTTCCAGCACGTCCTTGATCTGGCCGCCGGTCATGGTCTGGACGTAGGTTTCCGGATAGGTGACAGCGGTCTGCGCCAGCACGTCCTCCATCGTCAGCGGCTGGCCTGCCAGCGCGGTGGTGCCCCAGCGGAAGCCCGGCGACAGCGCGATCTCGGCGTTCAGTTCGCCGCGCAGCGCATCGCAGATCAGTTGATCCATCGTGCCGCTAAAATTGCCGCGGCGATAGAGCAGGCGGTCAGCGGAAGCGATCTTCTCGTTCAGCGCGGCCGCGTGCGGCTCGCGGATCTTGTCGATCAGCGCCTGCATCGCCGTATCGGGCTTCAGCAACTCCGAGAACACCGGCAGCAGCCGGTAGCGCACATTCGCAACTTTGCCCTTGCCGATGTCGAGATCGAGCACCGCCAGAAACTTGCCGTTCGAACCGGCATTGGTGACGAGCGTGACGCCGCCCGGATTGGTCACGGCAATCGGCTGCGGCACGGCGTCGTGGGTGTGGCCGCCGAGAATGACGTCGATGCCGGTGACGCGGCTGGCGAGCTTGAGGTCGACATCCATGCCGTTATGCGAGAGCAGGATGACGGCATCGACCTTGTCGGTGTTGCGATGGACATCGACGAGCTTCTGCAGTTCCTCGTCGCGGATGCCGAATTTCCAGTCCGGCGTGAAACGCTTCGGGTGCGCGATCGGCACATAGGGAAACGCCTGCCCGATCACGGCGATCCGATGCCCGCCGATCTCCTTGATGATGGACGGCTTGAACACGCGCCCTGATGCCGGATCGAACGCCTTGGCGTCGTTGAACGCGGCTTCCTCGGTGAGAAAGACGTTCTGCGCCAGGAATTCGCCCTTGAAGCGTTCGAGGTTGACGCGCAGCGCCTTCTCGCCATAGGTGAATTCCCAATGGCCGGTCATCGCTTCGATGCCGAGCAGATTGGCGGCGTCGACCATGTCGGCGCCCTGCAGCGTATTGGCGAGGCCGGTGCCCTGCCAGAGATCGCCGCCATCGAGCAGCAGCGCGCGTCCGGCGCCGGCCTCGCTGCGCATCCGGTCGACCAGCGTCTTCAGATGCGCGAAACCGCCGAGCTTGCCGAATCGGCCGGCAGCTTTCTCGAACTCGATGCAGGTGAAGGCATAGGCGTCGGCACTGTCGGGGCGGATGCCGAAGCGCTCGAGGAAAGCGCGCCCGACCAGATGCGGCGGGTTGCCCCGCATCGGTCCGACGCCGAGATTGACGCTCGGCTCGCGAAAAAACACCGGCCTGAGCTGCGCATGGGTATCGGTGATGTGCAGGATGCGGGCATTGCCAAAGCGCTCGAGATCGTAGACGCCGGCATTATTATCGGCGGCCTGCGCGCGGAGCCGTGGCAGGCTGCCGGACAGGGTGGCGGCGCCCGCTAGCGTCAGGAAATCTCGGCGGCGGATGGTCATGCGGGTCTCCGCGCGTCGTAAGGCTCTTAATTGTTTAGCATGATCTTGGCGGAAAACCGGTTTCCACCTTCCGGATCATGCTCTAGCGAATTTCCATATCCTTCCAGCGGGTCTTCTCGCTGGTGGCCTGGAAGATCGAAGCCTTGGCCAGGGCCTCGGCCTCCTTGGCCGCTGCGGTGGCCTTGTCGAAATCGCCGGCATCGGCCGCCTTCTTCGCCGCGGCAAGCGTGTTCGCCGTGGTGGTCCATTGATTGCGAAGCTTGCCGGCTTCCTTGTTGGCGGCTTCAGCCGCGGCGTACGCCGCCTTGAAGTCGTCCTCGGAGCCTGCGGCGAGCGCGGACACAGCGCCCGCGGCAAGCAGCGCCAGAACCAATGCGGATTTGTGCATCCCGTTCCTCATGGCCGCGCTCCCGGACCCGAAATCGGCAGCCCGTTGCTGACATAGGACAGGTAGTATTCGACGTTGCGATACTCATCGTCCTGCGGGTTCAGCGGCACGCCGCGGATCTGGCTGTTGCAGGTGGTGAAGCGCCGGCTGGTCGTGCCCATGCCGCTCCACTCCGAGCGGTAGATCGGCATCGCATTGACGATGCCGAGCGCGGGCGCCAGGATTTCGGCGCGGATGCGCTCACCCGGGCTCTGCACATGGCAGGCGGCGCAGGAGAAATTGAGCTGGCCGCGCCGCGTGTAGAAATATTCCTTGCCGTTCTCGTAGGCCGCAAGCGCGCGGGGATCGTCCGGGATCTTGATATCCATCGGCTTGCCGCGCGAGGTGAAGGCCATATAGGCGGTCAGCGCCGCCATTTCGTCCTTCACGTAGGAATACGGCGCTTCGCCATTGGCTTCGCGGCAGCGGTTCAAAGCCAGCTCGAGCGTGATGACCTTGCCTTCCTTCTCGTCGAAGTAAGGGTAGTTCTGGCGAACGCCGATGCCGCCATTCGGGAAGCAGTCGGCATAGGTCTTGCCGTTCTTGAACGGCTTGGAGAACATCTCCTTGCCCATTTCGAGCGAGAACTCGTAAGGCGGGAATTGCTCCTTCTCCTGCCACTGCCGGTGCAGATCCTCATTCATCGAATAGGGGCCGTTGACGAAATCTTCCAGCTTCACCTTCGGAAATTTGTCGGTGAAGAATTTCTTGAACGCCTTGGCGTCGGCGACGGGATCGACCTTGTCGGCGGCGCCCGAGGGCAGCGTGCTCGCAAGCGTCAGCATCCCGAATGCAAGGGCTGCGGAAGCCAGATAGATCGCGTATCGCAGCTTCATTGGATCTTCGCCGTGGTGGTGTCGGTCGCGCCCTTGTTGTCGATCCAGCTGATCTTCAACTCGTCACCCTTCTTGGCGCCCTTGAACGCAAACTTGACGTAGGGGTCCTTGGAAACGCCGCCGCCCCAGTCGGCTGCGAAGACATTCTTGCCGTCATGTTCGAACGTCAGTTGCTGTATGAAATGCGGCGGAATGATCTCGCCCTTGGCATTCTTGACGAAGCCGGAATCCATCGGATGCTGGATCAGCGCCTGCACCTCCGTGATCTCGCCGTTCGATGAAGCGCGCACGCGAATAGTGGATGCCATCTGAATATTCTCCCGGTGCCGTTAGCCGCCGCAGCCGCCGACGGTAACTTTGACTTCCTTGGTGGCGCTGTAGAGTTTGCCGCCGGCTTCCACCAGCACCGTTACATTGCTGGTCTTGGCCATCTTGATTCGGTTGGCGACGCTCGGCATCGTGTCTGTCGGGATACTGTATTTTGCGATCAGCACATTCGGATTTTCGCTGACGAGGAACGCGATCGAAGTCACGTCGGCAAGGGTCGTAGAGACCGAGATCGGCACCACGGCGCCGTTCTCGGCGATTTCAGGCGCGTCCAATTTCACCTTGTCCGAGGGCTCTGCGGTCTTGCCGTAGAGAGACTTGATGACGTCGGCATCGCTCTTCTGTTTGAACGCCTCCTCAGGATATTTGTCGTTGGCCGCGGCGAGCGCCGGTGTCAGGCCAAAGGGAAGGTTGCCGAGGCCGACAAGCGCGACTGCGCCTGCACCTTGCAGGATCAGCCGCCGCGTGGCCGAAAATCCGACGTCAGTCATGTCCATCGTCTCCTAAAGCGTGCGCGCTTGCGTCACAGCGTTTGCAGGAAATCCACCACCGCGTTGATTTCCTTTTCGGTCAGGATCCGGTTGCGTCCGAACGGAGGCATTACGGTTAGTGGATTGCGCTGGGTTTCGTCGTTGAGAATGGCGACGAGATCCTCGCGTTTGGGATATTTGCTCTTGATGTCCCTCAACTCGGGCCCGATCGAGCCGGGCAGGGTGCCGCCCTTGATGACATGGCAGGTCAGGCAATTGCCCTTGCCGCGGTCGAAAGCGAGGTTGCGGCCTTCGTCCACCGCGGACTGCGCCTGCGCGGGGGCAGTGGAAGCGAAAGCGCCGATCACCAGCGCCAGCGTGAACGCCGGCAGCATCAACGTCCGGAGCCTTGCGGATTTCATCAGGGAATGATCGGTCACAGGCGTTTCCGTAGTTTCTATTTCGGTTGCATCGTGTCGAGCGGTCCGGTGGTGCGTGGCGTCAGGTTCCGCCCCTCCGCCGTCGACGATATGCTGACATCGGCGGCGTTGACGCAATCGTTCATGCAGGGCTTGGCCATCGTATCGGGGCGCGGGTCGGTCCAGATGAAATTGTCGCGATTGCGCATTTTGACTTTCGGCAAGCTGTTGCGATCAGCAACGAATTCCTGGGGAACGAGGTCGTTCAGGTTCAGAATATAGGCGGTCAAAGCATAAACGTCATCCGCTGACAATGTGTGCGGCGCGGGCATCGGCATGGCGCGGTTAATATAGTCCCATAGGGTCGGGGCAAACGGCCAGTAGCTGCCCACCGTCGGCTCCGGACGCTCGTCCCGGAGCGATCCGACGCCGCCCACCAGCTTGGGGAAGCGGCCTTCGCCCTCGCCGAAGGTTCCATGACAGGCGGCGCATTGCTCGGCATAGACGTCGGCGCCCCGGTCGACCGTGCCTTTGCCCGGCGGCAGGCCTGCTCCGTCCTCGCCGCGCACGTCGATGTCCCATCCGGCGATCTGCGCCGGCGTCGCCACGCGGCCGTAACCGAACGAGCCGGGCTCTGCTGCGCCTGCGAGGCTTCCGCCGGCAAGCACGATGGCCACGATCGGCAGGTAGATCTTACGCGAGCTGTACATTGAAGACGCTTCCGTCGGGCTTGACCTGCCAGGTCTGGATCGAATTGTTGTGATAGACCGAGTTCGAGCCGCGTTGCTTCCGCAGCTCCACAATGGTTGGTTGCACGTAACCGGTCTCGTCGATGACGCGGGATGCGACCAGCGCCGGGCGACCGTCCCAGCGCCAGGGCAGTGAGAACCTGGTGAGCGCCTTCGACAGCACCGGCTCGTGCAGCCGCGCAGTCTGCCAGTTGATACCGCCGTCCATGGAGACGTCGACGCGCTTGACCTTGCCGTTGCCGGTCCAGGCCAGCCCCCTGATTTCATAGAGGCCGGGCCCATCGAGCGGCTTTTCCGGGCAGGGAAAGGTAATGACGGATTTGGCGTCGATCAGCCAGGTGAAGCCGCGCGAGGTACCGTCCGGCATCAGGTCGGTGTATTTCGAGGTTTCCTCGCGCGAATGCCATGGCTTGTCGCCGAGCTTGATCCGGCGCAGCCACTTGATATTGACGTTGCCTTCCCAGCCCGGCACCACCAGCCGCAGCGGATAGCCCTGTTCGGGGCGCAGCGCCTCGCCGTTCTGCGCGTAGACCACGAGGCAGTCGTCGAGACATTTGTCGAGCGGCAGGCTGCGGTTCATATGCGCGCCATCGGCGCCTTCGACCATCGCCCACTTCGCTTCCTTTTTGACGCCTACCTCCTCCAGCAGCGTCGACAGCCGGACCCCGGTCCATTCGGCGCAACTGACCATGCCGTGGCTGAATTGCAGCGAGTTCATCTGCGCGGCGCGCCAGTTCATGCCGCCATTGGCCGGGCACTCGATGAAATGGATGCGCGATATGGATGGGAAGCGCAGGATGTCCTTCATGGTGAGCAGCAGCGGGCGCTCGACCAGTCCGTGGATCATGAGTTTGTGCTGCGCCGGATCGACATCGGGTCGCCCCGCATGATGGCGCTCGAAGAACAGTCCGTTCGGCGTGATGATGCCGTGCAGGTCCTGCAACGGTGAAAAGCTCACCGAGGATTCCATACTGGCGGTGAGCCAGGGGACGTTGCGCCGGATGACGGAGGCTTCGGTATCCGCAGGCCGGCCGTAAGGCCGGTCGACTACGCCCGCGCCGATCGATTGCGACCAGGGGGCGTCCGCGGGAGGAGACCCCTGCGCGGGGTCGGCCAAGGCCGGTTTGCCGCCAATGGCAAGGCTGCCGGTCAGCGCCGCGCCGAGGGTGAGAAAGCTGCGTCGCCCCAAGGGCGCGTCCGGGCCGGCAAGATCGGAGAGAATAGCTTTGCTGCGTAACGGGTTATGCCGCACGTTTTCTTCCCCTGGCGGCCGCATCGCCGCATCATTTTTTGCTTTTTTGAACCGGTATCGATATTTGCTAATTTAGTCAATGCTAAAGAAAGGCCGGAACGCTAGTATGTCATGTGTGCTTCACAGGCACGGAAAACCATCCCGGATTTGACACTATGAGAGCAGCCGCAGCGATAGCCAAAGAAACACAATTTGCCGCCGGCGCCGACGCCGACGATGCGGCAGCGCTGAAGAAGTTGGCGAAGCAGGCCGGCGATGCCGCGCAACTTCTGAAAATGCTCGCCAACGAAAAGCGTTTGCTGATTCTCTGCTTTCTGGCCGCGCGCGGCGAGATGACGGTCGGGGAACTCGTCGGCATCGTCAAGCTGAGCCAGTCCGCTTTGTCACAGCACCTGGCGAAACTTCGCGCCGATGGCCTGGTCGAATTCCGGCGGACGTCGCAGACGCTGCACTACCGGGTTGCCGATCCGCGCGCCTTGCGCCTGCTGCAAGTGCTGAAAGAAATCTATTGCGGCGAACTGAAGTGACGCCTCCGGCGTTTCAGATCCACAACGATTTCAGGCGAGGCGGCAATGGCCGAATATGTGGTGGAATTCGGCAAGGATGGACGGCCGGTCGAACCCGACGGCCGGCTCGATGCGGCGGCATTCCACCGCAACCATGAGCCGATCTGGGCGGTGCTGCAGGCATTCCTCGCCGGCAAGTCCGGTGACGTGGTAGAGGCCGGCAGCGGCACCGGCCAGCATGTCGTGCATTTCGCAAGACACGCCCCCGGCATCATTTGGTGGCCGAGCGATCTCAACGAGCGGCACCTGAAGAGCATCGAGGCATGGCGCGCGCATGCCGCTCTGCCGAATATCCGTCCGCCGCTGCGGATCGATCTCACCGATCCCGCGTGGTGTCCGGCGATGCAGGACGGCAGCGGCCCGGCCGAATTGCTCGCGGTGTTTTGCGCCAATGTGATCCACATCGCGCCGTGGCGCGTCACTGAGGGCCTGTTCGCCGGCGCAGGCCGCTATCTGCGCAGCGACGGGCGCCTGTTTCTCTATGGCCCGTTCAAGCGCGACGGCAAGCACACCGCGATGAGCAACGCCGTGTTCGACACCAGCCTGCGCGAGCAGGACGCCGAATGGGGCGTGCGCGACATCGCCGATCTCGAGAAGCTCGCCGCTGGCGCGGGCCTCACATTGATCGAAACCGTGCCAATGCCCGCCAACAACATGATTCTGGTGTTCGGGCGATCGGACAAGGATTCGGACAAAGGCTCTCCCAAGGGTGACGCGGGCGCATAGCGAGCGCCCGTTTGCGCCGGTTGATCGCGTCCCCTCACGTCTTCATAGTGCCCCCGCAATGAATCGATGTGGCTCCCTGCCCGGGGCCTGCCGGGCGGGAAGGCCGATGCTGGATACGACTGCTACCCAAGAGATCGCCAACGACGCGCGTGCGCGCGCCAACGTGCTGCGGCTCGCCGCGGCGCAGGCGCTGACCGGCGCCAATTCGGCGGTGATTTTCGCCACCGGCTCGATCGTCGGCGCGATGCTGGCGCCGACCATCTCGCTCGCCACCGTGCCGCTCTCGATGTATGTGCTGGGGCTCGCCGCCGGCACGCTGCCGACCGGCGCGATCTCGCGTGCCTATGGCCGCCGCACCGCTTTCATCATCGGTACCTTCTGCGGCGTGCTGACCGGCGCGCTCGCCGCCATTGCCGTTCTGTACGCTTCGTTCTGGCTGTTCTGCGGCGCGACGTTCCTCGGCGGTCTCTACGGCGCGGTAGCGCAGTCCTATCGGTTTGCCGCCGCCGACGGCGCCAGCACGGCGTTCCGGCCGAAGGCCGTGTCGTGGGTGATGGCGGGCGGCGTGTTCGCCGGCGTGCTCGGTCCGCAGCTCGTGCAGTGGACGATGGATATCTGGCCGCCTTATTTGTTTGCTTTCAGCTTCGTGGTGCAGGCCTTCGTCGCGCTGGTGGCGATGGCGGTGCTGTGGGGTGTCGATGCGCCAAAGCCGGCGCCGTCGGACATGCATGGCGGCCGGCCGCTGTGGACGATCGCGCGGCAGCCGCGCTTCATTGCAGCCGCCCTGTGCGGGGTGATTGCGTACCCCATGATGAATCTCGTGATGACCTCGGCGCCGCTCGCGATGAAGATGTGCGGACTGACTGTCAGCGATTCCAATTTCGGCATTCAGTGGCACATCGTGGCGATGTACGGGCCGAGCTTCTTCACAGGCTCGCTGATCGCGCGCTTCGGCGCGCCAAGGATCGTTGCGCTCGGCCTGCTGCTGGAAGCCGCAGCGGCGGGAATCGGTCTTGCCGGCATCACCGCGATGCATTTCTGGGCGACGCTGATCGTGCTCGGGGTGGGGTGGAACTTCGCCTTTATCGGCGCCTCCGCGCTGGTGCTGGAAACACATCGGCCGCAGGAGCGCAACAAGGTGCAGGCCTTCAACGATTTCCTGGTGTTCGGGATGATGGCGCTGGGCTCGTTCTCGTCCGGCCAGCTGCTGGCCCATTACGGCTGGTCGATGGTAAACATGGTGGTGTTCCCGCCGGTGCTGCTCGGCCTTGCGATCCTGTCGTTTGCGTCTTTCGCAAGGCGCCGGGCCAAGCTGCAGGCGGTCAACGAGATTCCCGATCCGACTATCTGATCTTCAATTGGATTGCTGGAGGCCCCATGCCGTCGCGCGCCCGTCTCAATGAGTTCATTGCTGCCGTCGTCTCCGGCGATCATGCCGGGGCGATCGAGCGTTTCTACACCGAGGACGCCAGCATGCAGGAGAACGCGGCGGCGCCGCGGGTCGGCCGCGACGTCCTGGTCGCGCATGAGCGCGCGGTGCTGGAACGGGTCAAGAGCGTGACGTCGACTTGCGTGACGTCGGTTGTCGAAGGCGATCATGTCGCGATCAACTGGGTTTTCGAGTTTGTCTACAAGTCCGGCAAGACGGGGCGCTTCGACGAAGTCGCGCTGCAGGAATGGCGCGGCGACAAGGTTTTTCGCGAGCGGTTCTTCTATGATCCGTCGAAGCCGGCCGCCTAGTTGCCATCTGCTGACAGTTCGGCGTCCATCGAATTGATAGCCCTTGTAGCTTTGTGACCTGTTGCCGACATGTGCCGGGACAAGCTGGCCATGACGAGACAGCAACGAAGGGACATCGCTTGGACGCTCGCAACTACACCCCTCTGGACGAAACCTCGATCCGCTACGACGGCTGGCGCATCGTCGTCGTCTGTTTCCTGCTGGCGACGTTCGGCTGGGGGCTCGGCTTCTATGGCCAGAGCGTCTATGTCGCCGAGTTGCAGCGGCTGCACGGCTGGCCGGCGTCGCTGATCTCGTCCGGCACGACGTTCTTTTATCTGTTCGGCGCCGCGCTGGTCGCGTTCGTCAGCGAAGCCATCAAGGCGTTCGGCCCGCGCAATTGCCTGGTCGCGGGAACGTTGGCGATGGCGGCCGCCGCAATCTCGATCGGTCAGGTCAGGGAACCGTGGCAACTTTACCTGGCCAATGCCGTGCTCGCCTTCGGCTGGGCGGGGACCAGCCTCGGCATCATCACCAATACGCTGGGCCTCTGGTTCGACAAGAAGCGCGGCATGGCGATCAGCCTGGCGCTGAACGGCGCAAGCTTTGGCGGCATCGCCGGCGTGCCGCTGCTGATCATGGCGATCGGCTATTTCGGCTTTTCCGGTGCGATGACCGCCTCCGCCGTGGTGATGGTCGCGGTAATGGTTCCGGTGATCCTGCTGTCCGTCGGACGGCCGCCGGTCCTTGCAAGCGCGGGCGCAGTCGACGCTGCGGACGCGCCGTCGCAGACGCAAATTCGCGGGCGAGCGTTTCGCGATATCGGCTTCCTCTCGGTGTCAGCGGCGTTCGCGCTGGTGCTGTTCGCGCAGGTCGGCTTCATCGTGCACCTGATCTCGTTTCTGGATTCGGTGATCGGGCGGCAGCAGGCGGCGATTGCGGTGGCGCTGTTGACGGCGATGGCGGTGGTCGGCCGCGTGCTGTTTTCCTTCGTGATCGACCGGATGAACCAGCGACTGGCGTCGGCGCTGTCTTTTTTGAGCCAGGCGATCGCACTTCTGATCGTCATCAACGTGCATCATGATTACGCGCTGATCGCCGCCTGCGCGCTGTTTGGCTTTTCGGTCGGCAATCTGATCACGCTGCCGGCGCTGATCGTGCAGCGCGAATTCGACCCGCGTTCATTCGGCGTGCTGGTCAGCCTGATCACGGCGATCAACCAGATCACCTACGCGTTCGGCCCCGGCGTGGTCGGCCTGCTGCGCGATCTCTCGGGAAGCTACACGCTGCCGTTCTATGGCTGTATCGCGGTGGAGCTGACGGCGGCCTTGCTGGTCATGATCCGCGGGCGTGCGCGCCACACAAAGACCTCCTCACCATGAGGAATTAGGTTTCCCGCTGCCGCAGCAAATCCTCCAGATCCAGCCGTTTCGTGAACATCGCCAGCGATCCATCCGGCGCTCGCGGCCATTCTTCCTGCGGCCGGTCGCGGTAGAGCTCGACGCCGTTCTGGTCGGGATCGCGCAAATACAGCGCCTCGCTGACGCCGTGGTCGCTGGCGCCGTCCAGCTCGATGCCGGCCTCGATCACGCGATACAGCGCATCCGCCAGCGCCGGGCGCGTGGGATAGAGAATGGCGGTGTGAAACAGCCCGGTGGCATCAGGCGGCGGTGGATGGCCGCCTTTGCTTTCCCAGGTGTTGAGTCCGATGTGATGGTGATAGCCGCCCGCCGAAATGAACGCCGCACTGGCGCCCATCCGCTGCATCACCTCGAAGCCGAGCACGCCGCAATAGAACCCCAGCGCGCGCTCGAGATCGGCGACCTTGAGGTGAACATGCCCGATCCGGGTGCCTGATATGATGGGTGGGTTCTGGGGCATGTGCTTCTCCGCTTGCGGTTCTCAACCTCGCCCCGCTTGCGGGGCGAGGCGTAGGCCGCCTTCGACGGCCGTCCAATAAAGAACGCCGAAGCAGGGCTTCGGCTATACTTTACGCGAAGCGGAAAGTCCGGGTGAGGGGGTACAGTCTATCGTGAGGTCACGTTTCGCGGAGGGAGCCCCTCACCCCGACCCTCTAAGAGCGAGCTTCGCTCGTCTCGACCCCGCGTAAGTGCGGGGAGAGGGGAAGAGAGAACTCACGCAAGATCTGATATCTCACCGTCCGGCAGTCCGAACTCAAAGGTGTTCAGCGTCATCGACACCATCGTGTAGTAGCCGCACAGCCCGATCACTTCGACAATCCCGCGTTCGGTGAGCACCTTCACCGCCTCATCGTACAGCGGTTGCGAGACCCCTTTACCCTCATGCAGCGACTTGGCGAGGTCGTAGATCATCTGGCCTTTTGGGTCGTCAAACGTCGGCGTGCGGCGGTCGCGGATGTCTTCGATGATTTTGGGGTCCACGCCGCCCTTCAGCGCCAGCCGCTTGTGCGCGAACCATTCGTAATGCGAGGTCCAGTGCCGCGCGGTGACGAGGATTGCGATCTCGGAAAGCTTTGCGGGAAACATCGTGTTGAAACGAAGCTGCTCGCCGAGCCGCGTGGCATGCCGCGCCATGTCCGGGCTGTTGAGCCAGGCCATCATCGGCGCCGGCGGGGCGCCGCGCTTGCCTGATATCGCCTCGTCGTAGGTTTCTTTTTGTTCGGCGCTCATTTCGCCAGGCGAAAGCAATTTCAGCCGCATGCCCGTTTCCTCTTGTTTTTCAATCGTTACGGCTTTGCGCATACACCCGATTCCGCGTCATGACCACCACCGCAGCAGCATGGGCTGACGTCAGACATATATTGAATTCCGCAACGCGAGGGCTAAGGTCGCTCCCAACATCCCACATGGAAACGCCATCATGTCCGATCTGGAAATATTCCGCCGTGAAACCCGCGCCTGGCTGGAGGCGAATTGCCCGCCGGAGATGCGGCGTCCGATGACTTCGGAGAACGACACCTATTGGGGCGGCCGCAATGCCAAATTCTCGTCGGAGCCGCAGCGTGTCTGGTTCGAGCGGATGCGCGACAAGGGCTGGACCGTGCCGGACTGGCCCAAGGAATATGGCGGCGGAGGGCTCGATCGCGCCGAGCACAAGGTGCTGCGCGAGGAGATGTCGGCGATCGGCGCCCGCGCGCCGCTGTCGAGTTTCGGCATCTGGATGCTCGGGCCGGCGCTGTTGAAATACGGCAACGAGGCGCAGAAGAAGGAGCATCTGCCGAAAATCGCCGCAGGCCTGATCCGCTGGTGCCAGGGCTATTCCGAGCCGAACGCCGGATCGGACCTCGCCTCGCTGCAGACCCGCGCCGAGAGCGATGGCGACGATTACATCATCACCGGCCAGAAGATCTGGACGTCCTACGCGAACTACGCCGACTGGATCTTCTGCCTGGTGCGGACCGATTCGACGGCGAAGAAGCATGACGGCATCAGTTTTATCCTGTTCGATATGGCCTCGAAGGGCGTGTCGACCAAACCTATTCTCCTGATCTCGGGCTATTCGCCGTTCTGCGAAACCTTCTTCGATAATGTGCGCGTGCCGAAGTCGCATGTGGTGGGTACCGTCAACCGCGGCTGGGATGTGGCGAAATATCTGTTGCAGCACGAGCGGGCGATGATCTCGGGCACTGGAGAGCGCGGTATCGGCCGTCCGCTCGGGCAGGTCGCCGCCGACTCCGTCGGAAGTGATGATTCCGGTCGGCTCGACGATGCCATGCTGCGCAGCCAGATCGCCGCGTTCGACATCGACGAGGCGGCGTTTGCAGCCGTGGCCGAACGCGCCGTCGATCTGGCGAAAGCCGGGCAGTCGCATCCGGCGTTTTCCTCGGCGATGAAATATTACGGCACCGAGCTCAACAAGCGCCGCCACGAAATCCTGATGTCGGCGGGCGGCATCGATGCGCTGGAATGGGAAAGCGGGCGCTCCAGAGGCGGCGCCCGCCCGCGCGCCTGGCTGCGCACCAAGGCCAACTCGATCGAAGGCGGCACCTCCGAGGTGATGCTCGGCATCGTCGCCAAGCGCATCCTCGATCTGCCGGGGGCGTGAGCCTCCAGCCGTTCTCTCACGTCGTCCCTGCGAAAGCAGGGACCCATAACCACCGCTGTCTGAGCATTGTGACGCTAGCACCATTCATACTCGATAAGCCGCGGCGTATGGGTCCCTGCTTTCGCAGGGACGACGAAGCAACTTAATTCACCTCTGAAGCGGATATCTGTCCAATGGCACTCGTCCTCACCGAAGAACAATCCATGCTGCGCGACAGCGCCCGCGGCCTCATCAGCGACAAGGCGCCGGTGGCGCACCTGCGCAGCTTGCGCGACAGCAAGGACGCAACGGGCTTCTCCCGCGACCTCTGGAAGGCGTTTGCCGAGATGGGATTTTCCGGCCTGCTGGTGCCGGAAAATTTCGGCGGCTCCGGGCTCGGCTGCGTCGAGGCCGGCGTTGTCATGGAGGAAATCGGCCGCACTTTGATGCCGTCGCCATTCCTGTCGACAGCGGTGCTGGCGGTGTCCGCACTGGCGCGCGGCGGCAGCGAAGCGCAGAAGTCGGCGCATCTGCCGAAGGTCGCGGACGGCTCGCTGCTGGCCGCACTTGCGGTCGATGAAGGGACAAAGCATCGCCCGCTGCAGATCAACTTGCAGGCGGTGCGTTCCGGCAACGGTTTCAAGCTCAACGGCGCCAAGGCTCTCGTGGTCGACGGTCACACCGCCGATCTCCTGATCGTCGCTGGCCGCACCGGCGGCGCGGCCGGTGAGCGCAACGGGCTGACACTGTTCCTGGTCGATCCCAAGGCCAAGGGCGTTGCGATCGAACGCACCGTGATGGTCGATGCGCACAACGCCGCTCGAATCGAATTCGCCAATGTCGAGGTCGATGCCGATCATGTGCTCGGCGAGGTCGACCAGGGCGGGGCGCTGCTGGACGGCGTGCTCAATATCGGCCGCGGTGCGGTGGCCTCCGAAATGGTGGGCCTGAGCGAGGAGGTGTTCGGCCGCACCGTCACGTATCTCAAGGAGCGCAAGCAGTTCGGCAAGCTGATCGGCGAATTCCAGGCGCTGCAGCACCGCGCCGCCCAGCTCTACATCGACATCGAGATCACCCGCTCGGCCGTCCTGAAGGCGCTGCAGATGCTTGACGGCGATTTCGAGCACGCTGGCGCCGCGGTCGCAGTCGCAAAGGCCCGCGCCGGCACCACGGCGACGCTGGCGGTACAGGAGGGTGTGCAGATGCACGGCGGCATGGGCATGACCGACCAGTTCGACATCGGCTTCTTCATGAAGCGCGCGCGGGTCTGCCAGGAATTGTTTGGGGACAGCAATTACCACGCTGATCAACTGGCGCGGATGAAGAGTTATTAGCGCTCGTCATTCCGGGGCGCGCGAAGCGCGAGCCCGGAATCCATTTTGCAATTGCGGCCTGATGGATTCCGGGCCCTGCGCCCAAGAGGGCGCATCCCGGAATGACGGCTTTGCGGCTTCTCTTACCTGATCGGCGGCGCGTACTGGATGCCGCCGTTGCTCCACAGCGAGTTCAGTCCGCGCGGGATCTTCAGCTTCGATCCTTCGCCGACGTTGCGCTCGTAGATCTCGCCGTAATTGCCGACATGGCGGATGATGCGGGCGGCCCAGTCCTTGCTCAGGCCGAGGTCTTCGCCGTAGCTGCCTTCGGTGCCGACCAGCCGCATCACGTCGGGTTTCTTCGACTTCAGCGCCTCATCGATGTTCTTCGAGGTGATGCCGAGCTCCTCGGCGTTGATCATCGCGTAAAGCGTCCACTTCACGAGCATCATCCAGTCGTCGTCGCGCTGACGTACCACGGGAGCGAGCGGCTCCTTGGAAATGACGTCGGGCAGGATGACGTGGTCGCTCGGCTGGATGAGGTTCAAGCGGAGTGCGTAGAGCTGGGAGACGTCGGCGGTGAAGGTATCGCACTTGCCGGATTCATAGGCCTTGAGCACGTCTTCCAGCTTGGGAAACTTGACTTCCGTGTATTTCATGTTGTTGGCGCGGAAATGGTCGGCGACGTTGAGCACCGTCGTCGTCCCCTCCTGCACGCAAACCTTGCTGTTGTTGAGGTCCAGCGCGGAATCGATGTTGCGCGAGCGCGGCAGCATGAAACCCTGGCCGTCATAATAGGCGACGGCCGGGAAATAGAGGTCGTAATTGGTCTCGCGCGACATGCTCCAGGTCGAGTTGCGGGAGAGTATGTCGACCTTGCGGCTCTGCAATTCCTTGAAGCGTTCGCTGGCGTCGAGCGGTACGAATTTCGCCTTCTTTGGGTCGTCGAAGATCGCCGCGGCGACCGCGCGGCAGAAGTCGACATCGAAGCCGGTCCAGTCGCCCTTGTCGTCGGGGATCGAGAAGCCGGGCAGGCCCTTGTTGACGCCGCACAGCACGTCGCCGCGGCGGATGGTCCGCTTCAGGGTCTTGGTGTCGTAACGCTCATAGGTGATCGCGATAGCCGCGACCGCGATTGCGACCGCCAGCCCGATGAGGAGGCCGCCTCGAAATGTCCGTAGCATTTTCTAACTCACAATTTCAGGGAAATGGGTCGGCTGGAGGAATCGCGTCGCAATTACAGTTCCGGCTTTTGCCGGATGATCACCTTGGTGCCGACCGGGACGCGCTCGTAGAGATCGGCGACGTCGGCGTTGACCAGGCGGAAGCAGCCGGAGGAGACGGCGGTACCGATCGTGTCGGGCCGGTTGGTGCCGTGGATGCGGTAGACGGTGGTGCCGAGATACATTGCGCGGGCACCGAGCGGATTGCCGGGGCCGCCGGCCATGAAGCGCGGCAGATAGGGCTGGCGCGCGATCATCTCGGGTGGCGGTGTCCAGTCCGGCCATTCCGCCTTGCGGGTGATGTTCACGAGCCCCTGCCACTGGAATCCCTCGCGGCCGACACCGATGCCGTAGCGCAATGCGCGGCCGTTGCCCTGAACCAGATAAAGATGGCGCTCGGCCGTGACCACGATGATGGTGCCCGGCGCTTCGCTGGTGCGATAGAGCACCGCAGTCTTCCTGAACTGCGGATCGAGTTCGACGGATTCGTCAGGGATAAGCCCCGGTTGGTCGCCGACGTCGGGCTGTCGCGTCTGCGCCTGGCTCTGCGGGGCCGAAAGGACCAGACCGCCTGCAGCGATCATCATCCAGATCAGGTGCCGAAATTTCGTCATCGCAGAGCTCTCCTCGTGGCACGTTGGCCAAATGCGCATGATCCGCCAAAGTGTAAGCGGTTGGGCGATAAGATCATGCGTCACTTTTAAGTCAGAGCGCGATCGGACGCAAAACCGGTTCCCACTTTTGCTGATCGCGCTCGGGAACCATCAAATCTCAGGGCCAGCTTGATGGCAAGTTTAGGGCGAATGAGGCGGATAGGTGACTGAAATGTCTTCTATTTCCGCCAACCGCCCAATTCATGGGGTATCCGGCTTTGGCCTATTTCG
The DNA here is from genome assembly GCF_018130385.1 of Bradyrhizobium sp. AUGA SZCCT0283. GTDB lineage: Bacteria > Pseudomonadota > Alphaproteobacteria > Rhizobiales > Xanthobacteraceae > Bradyrhizobium. The sequence goes on from NZ_JAFCLU010000011.1 coordinate 181,978, forward strand.
GCGCGATCCACAGCCGCAGGCAAAACGAAATCAGCGCCACAGTACCGACGCCGCCGAGCCATAGCAGCACAAACCACAGTAAACGCTGCGCGAGAGGGCGTGGATTTGGCTTGGTCCAAATCAATGATACCCGCTCTCGGGTCTGACCTTGCCGCGAAACACCCAATAGGCCCACGCGGTATAGCCCAGGATCAGCGGTATCAGCACGGCGACACCGAAAAGCATGAAGATCTGGCTGTTCTCCGGCGCCGCCGCCTGCCAGATGGTGATGCTCTGCGGCACGATATAGGGATACATGCTGATGCCGAGCCCGGCATAGGACAGCGCGAACAGCGCCAGCGTCAGGAAGAACGGCTGGTAGTCGTATTTGTTGGCGAGGCTGCGCAGCAGCATGACCGTAACCGCAGCCACCGCGACCGGCACCGGCGCGGTCAGCAGGATGTTCGGCCAGGAGAACCAGCGCTGCGTGTACTGCACGTGGAGGAACGGCGTCGCGATGCTGACAGCGCCGATGGCCCCGAGCATTGCAAGCAACAACATCCAGCTCAGATGATAGGCGCGGTCGCGCAATTCGCCTTCCGTTTTCATCACCAGCCATGTCGCCCCCAGCAGCGCATAGCCGATCACCAGCGCCACGCCGGTCAGGATGCTGAACGGCGTCAGCCAGTCCCACCAGCCGCCGGCATAGTGGCGGCCCGAGACGTGGATGCCTTGCAGGATGGCGCCAAGGGCAATGCCCTGCGCCAGCGTCGCCAGCAGCGATCCGCCGGCAAAGGCGATGTCCCACTTGTTCCGTTCCTTTGTCGTGCGCCAGCGAAATTCGAAGGCGACACCGCGGAACACCAGTCCGAGCAGCATCGCGATCATGGGCGTGTAAAGCGCCGGCATCAGCACGGAATAGGCCAGCGGAAACGCAGCCATCAGGCCGCCACCGCCGAGCACGAGCCAGGTTTCGTTGCCGTCCCAGACCGGCGCAACACTGTTCATGATGACGTCGCGATCGCGCTTCTCCGGAAACAGCGGAAACAGGATGCCAAGGCCGAGGTCGAACCCGTCCATCACGACATAGACAAACACGGCAAAGGCGATGATGAAGGCCCAGATGATGGCAAGGTCGATCGGGATCATCGGGCGGCTCCCTCGGTTGCCGCGCCGGCGGCAGGCGTGATGCCGGCCGTGCGGATCGGAACTTCGTGCGACGGTCCCTGTTCGCCGGGATGCGGCGGGGCCGCCATCAGGCGCAGCAGATAGATCACGCCGGCTGTGAATACGGCGAAATAGACGATGATGAAGGCGATCAGCGAGGAGGCAACCGCGGGCGCCGCCAGCGGCGAAGCCGATTCAACCGTGCGCAATAATCCGTACACGGTGTAGGGCTGCCGCCCGGTCTCGGTCGTGATCCAGCCCGCAAGAACGGCAATAAAACCTGCGGGAGCCATCGCGACCGCAAACATGTGTAGCAGCCGGGAATCGTACAGCTTGCCCTGCACGCGCAGCAACAGGCTGAACAGGCCGAGCGCCAGCATGAGCAATCCCATGCCGACCATGATCCGGAACGACCAGAACGTGATCGCCACCGGCGGCCAGTTTTCGCGCGGCACCGTGTCGAGGCCGGCCATCGGCGCGTCAGGGGAGTGCTTGAGGATCACCGATCCCAGCTTCGGCACTTCGATCGCATAGTCGACCCTGCCGGCGGCCTGGTTGGGCATGCCGAACAGGATCAGGGGCGCGCCGTCCTTGTGGCTCTGGAAATGTCCTTCCATCGCCATGATCTTCACCGGCTGGTGCTCCAGCGTGTTGAGCCCGTGCTGATCGCCGGCGAGAATCTGGATCGGCGCCACCAGCGTCGCCATCCACATCGCCATCGAAAACATCACGCGGGCGCCGGCGAGGTGGCGGTCGCGCAGCAGGTGCCAGGCGCCGACCGCGCCGACCACCAGCGCGGTGGTCAGGTATGCCGCCAGCACCATGTGCACGAGACGGTAGGGGAATGACGGGTTGAAGATCACTTTCAGCCAGTCGGCGGCGATGAACTGCCCGTCGGCATTGACGGCGTGGCCCGCCGGCGTCTGCATCCAGGAATTCGCGGACAGAATCCAGAACGCCGAAATCAACGTGCCGATCGCGACCATCAGCGTCGCCAGAAAATGCAGTCCTGGACCGACGCGCCGCAGGCCGAACAGCATCACGCCGAGGAAGCCTGCTTCCAGGAAGAACGCGGTCAAAACCTCGTAGGCCATCAGCGGGCCGATCACCGGGCCGGTCTTGTCGGAGAAGGCCGACCAGTTGGTGCCGAACTGGTAGGACATCACGATGCCCGACACCACGCCCATGCCGAAGGCGACGGCGAATATCTTCAGCCAGTAATTGAACAGGTTGATGTAGACCTCGCGTCCGGTCGCGAGCCACAGCGCTTCGAGCACCGCGAGATAGCTCGCGAGCCCGATCGAGAAGGCTGGAAATATGATGTGGAACGACATCGTGAAAGCAAACTGCGCCCGGGCCAATACGACCGCATCCCAGCCTTCGAACATCGGCACCACCTGTCGCAAGTTTCGTCAGGCGCGATCTTTTCGAAAAACGGCACTGCAGTTCTCGAAGAATTGCGCCCGAACCAGACGCTATCTTACCACGCCCGATGCGGCGATTATACCTGCGTGCCGCGCGGGACAGGCGTGCGAGCCTATCCGCCGCCCGATGGATTCAATCTCAACCGCCTGATGATCTCGGCCTGCACGGCTCGGGTCTGATCCTTGCCGGCCAGCGCCGGGCTTCGCATTTTCTTTCCGGTGCGAAGCCGGATTGCGATCACGTAGAGGCCATCCTTGGGGCCGCTCTCGACGTCGATTGTCTCGACATCTTCACCGCCGATCGTCTCCACCTCTGTCGCGCCTTTCAATGAAAACCGTTCAATCCTGATTCCACCATCCTGGATGATCCAGCATGCGCCGCTCATTCGATGGACATATCTGAACAGTACGAAGACCACGATCGCGCCGAGCGACCAGACGGCAATGCCGAGGGCGGACAATGCGCCGTTCCAGAGCGCATGGATAAACGGAAAGCTCAGCACACAGGCGAGCAGCACCGCGAGAACCGTGTATCCCAGCACCCGTTTGGGGTTGGCCGGCTTGCCCAGTTGGATCCCGGCATTGACCGCGTCGAGCGGGTTCTCGACCGGTTCGGGATCGGGAAGCCGAAGCAGCCGGGCAATCCGGACGGTGGTTTGGTGAACCTGGGTGATATCAGGCAGCGGGGGCGAGGTGAGTAAATTCCCCGATTCCGTCTTGAATACGAGGCTGAACTCGATTGATTTGCCGCTGCTTCTTCGGAGATGCATCCCCGATATTTCGTCATCCCTGACCAATCTTCGGTGCAATTTCCCGAAGGGACGCTGTTCGCCGATCAGGATTTCGCCTGATGTAATGATCCAAACGACGTTGCGATCAAGTAGGGCAGCGCCCAGCAGGAGGCATCCGAACAGCAGCGCAAACAGAGCGGCGATGCCAAGCCAATGACCATTCTCCAGGTGAACAAGGCCAGGCAAGGCAACCAAACACAGGAGTATGGCCAGGCCTGCGAGAACGAATCGCTCGTTGAGCGACGTGCCCTTGCGTAGCCTGACTTCATTCTCGTTTGCCACAGCATCCATCGCCAGCGGCAAGCACCACGACCGCCGTGGTCATATCAAGCGGAAAAATGTGCGGCTGAAATGCGGCAAGCCTGCGTTGCCTGATCTCAGCTCGGAGCGTTGAGGAGCCCGGCGACCGTGCGCTCGATCTCCTCGTACTGGCCCTCGCCATCGTGCTGGAACACGATTTTGCCGTTCTGGTCGACGATGTATTGCGCCGGCCAATAGCGGTTACGGTAAGCGTTCCAGGTTTGCGAGTCGTTGTCCTGCGCCACCGGATAGGTGATGCCGTGCCGCTTCAGCGCCGTCTGGACATTCGACGCCGAGCGTTCGAACGGAAATTCCGGGGTGTGGATGCCGACGACGACGAGCCCGCGATCCCTGTATTTGGCGTAGAGCCCGGTGACGTGCGGCAGCGTGTTCACGCAGTTGACGCAGCCATAGGTCCAGAAATTCACCAGCACCACCTTGCCGCGGAGATCGGCCAGTTTAAGCGGCGCGGAATTGAACCAGTTGCCGAGACCGACGAAATCGGGCGCAGTGGCCTGCGTCGCGGCGACGGCGAACGGTGTTTCCGTCGCGCGTGCGTCGCCGCTGAAGGCGGGTATCGCCGAGCCCGCGAGAGAAACTGCAACGATTGCGACGGACGCAGCGAGTGAGCGCAGGATCATGGATATCTCCATTGGTATCAGAGGCCGATCTGGCCGTTGGGGTAAAATCCGGTCAGCCACGACACGATCAGCGTGTCATACTGGAAGTAGGAGAGCAGCGCGAAGGCGATCACGACGACGCCGAAGCCCTGCTGCAGCCGCGGCGCGATCCGCGCGACGCTGCGGATTCGGGTGGTGACGGCCTGGCCGCCATAGGCGATGGCGAGCATCGGCAGTGCGGCGCCGACGGCATAGACAATCAGCAACAGGCTGGCCCAGACGGTATCCTTCGAGGTCGCGATGACGGTCAGGATCGAGCCCAGCACGGGGCCGGCGCAGGGCGTCCAGACCAGGCCGAGCGTCGTGCCGAGCACGAAACCTCCAATCACACCCTGGCGGGACGCGGCCGAATGGCCGGTGATGCCACCGATCCGGGTCGACAGCCATTCGAACGGCGTCGGCCAGATCATCAGTATTCCAAAGCCGAGGAGGAGAACGGCGGCACCGGAGCGCAGAACATTCGGATCGAAATCGAACACGCGCGTGATCGCACTCAGCAGCAATGCCACCATCGAGAATGACATCACAAAGCCGAGCGCGATCATCGCCGGCCGCACCTTGCGGGTCTGGCCGACCGATGCCCCGAGGAGGATAGGCAGCATCGGCAGCGTGCAAGGGGCAGCCACGGTGACGACACCTGCGAGCAGCGCGAGAACAAGATTCAGCATCGAAAGCATCCATCACCGGTCCCGGCGAGACATTGCCGGGTGCTTGCTGAAATTCGCGGTGGTGGGGCAGGGCGTTACGCGCGCGACGGCTCGGGAGGCGTCACGTCTCTGTGAGACTTTTTCGTACTGCGCACACGAAATCAGGCGCAAACGCAGAGCGACCCGGCTGGGGGGCATCCCGGCCGGGTCGTTGGAGGTTACTTGGGGGGTCTAGAGCTTGGGAGGTGAGAAATTCAGCGGGGGGTCTCGCTGTCGTAGGAGATCACGCAGACCTCCTTGGGACTCTTGGTGCCGCAATCCACCACCTGTTCACGCACGAACGTCGAACCAGTGTCGCGCTGGGCGCGGGGCTGGACGTTCTGGGCCGACAGGGTGGCGAGCGTTGCGACGGCGCCGAGCGGGACGATGAAAAGGCGGAAGGACGGCTTTAGCATGTTCGCTCTCCTGTTCGGCGTTGGTGTTTAAGTTGTTGAACGTCGGTATAGGGGGTGAGTTTTTCCGGGTGATGTCGCCGATTGTTTCATTTGTTTCGTCGGAGGTAATCTTTGTCCGTCGAAATCGACCCGGTTTCCGTCCCCAATGCCAATCTAATCTGTTGAAATAGCTGTGCTTTATGCAGCGAGGCTGTCCACGCCGGCGCCCTTAAGCAACTCGGCCAATTGTTTGCGGGCGTAGAACATCCGGGTCTTCACCGTGCTCTGGGGAATCCCGATGATCGCGCCGGCCTCTTCCACCGACTTCTCGTGGTAGTAGACTAGGTTGATGATCTCGCGATGGGCCGGCGACAGCTTGGCGACGCAGGCGCGCAGGATCGCGCTGGTGTTGCTGCGGTCGAGCGAGGCTTCCGGCGTGTCGGCCTCATCGGCGATCTCGAGCACGTCTTCCTGCTCGATGTCCTCATGCTTGCGCTGGCGCAGCGCGGTCAGCGCCTTGAAGCGGGCAATCGACAGCAGCCAGGTCGAAACCTGCGAACGGCCCTCGAACTGGCTGGCGGTCCGCCACACGTCGAGGAACACCTGGCTGACGAGGTCTTCCGCCATGGTGGTATCGCGCACCATGCGCAGCACGAAGCGGTAAACCCGGACGTTATGGCGCGAATAAAGCACATGCATCGCCGTGCGGTCGCCCTTGGCAATACTCTGCAGCAGCATTTCGTCGGATGTCGCGCGGGCGGCGGCAATCGACAGCTTGGCTGCGGCGTTGATGGCGATGACGTTCGACATGACAGGCTCCCAATTCGACGCCAACAGGCGCTTCGTTGGGAGAATTGTTAATTAGGCTCGGTTTCGGGATGTCTGCACCAAAGGGGGAAAATGGTTTCGTGCAGCAGAGAATTGTTTCGTCGGGGGCCCTGCGACGAAACATTCGGGGGTGAAATGCGAGTAATTTCAATATGCGGAAAATTGGAAGATTTCAGACGCTGAATGGTTCCAGTGGTAGACCCTCATCCTGAGGAGCGCGGAACGCGCGTCTCGAAGGATGCAGGCCACATACGGGCCACATGGTTCGAGACGCCGCTTCGCGGCTCCTCACCATGAGGGGCGGGCAGCAGCAGCGCGCCGCTAACCCTTCTCGCCCGTCGGCGAGAACAAATAGCCGCCGCCTCTGATGGTGCGGATCACGGCGGGCTTGGTCGGGTCGATCTCGATCTTGCGGCGGATGCGCATGATGCGCAGATCGACCGCGCGGTCGAAGGCTTCGGCGTCGCGCGCGTTGGCCAATTCCAGGAGCCGCTCGCGCGACAGCACGCGTTTCGGGTTGGCCGCGAACACTTTCAACAGGCCGAATTCGGACGCCGTCAGCGGATGCTCGTTGCCTTCGTCGTCGCGCAGCGCCTGGGCTTCGAGGTCGAGCCATTTGGTGCCGAACCGCACCAGCTGTTCCTTCTCCGCCTTTGCAGCCGCTGCCTCTGGCGCGGCAGCCGCCTTGGCCGGCGTGCTGCGGCGAAGCACCGAGCGGATGCGCGCCATCAGTTCGCGCAGCTCGCAGGGCTTTGCGATGTAGTCGTCGGCGCCGAGTTCGAGGCCGACGACGCGGTCGATCGGGCTTGCGGTCGCCGTCAGCATGATGACGGGAACGTTGATGCGGCTCTTCAGGTCTCTGATGATCGAGAGCCCGTCTTCCTCAGGCATGTTGAGGTCGAGCACGACGAGGTCGGGCACGTTGGTCTCGATCTCGCGGCGCAGGCTTTTGCCGCCGTCGCACAGCGTGACGCTGAAACCGTGCATCTTGAGGTAATCGCCGACCATCTCGCGGGCCGGCGGCTCGTCATCGACAATGAAGATGTGCGGGCTCTGGGTCATGTCGTCTCTGTCGCTGGCAGTGTAACGGTAAACGTCGATCCCTGTCCGGGGCCGGCGCTTTCCGCGGTCACATGGCCGCCATGCATGTCGATGATGCGTTTGACGATCGACAGGCCGAGGCCGGTCGAGCTTTCGCCTGCCGTCGGCTTGGCCGACAGCCGCTGGAACCGGCCGAACAGCCGGCCGAGATCTTCCGGAGACAATCCGGCGCCCTGATCGGTGATACGGATGACGGTGTCGCTGCCATCATGGGTGACGCCTACCGTGATCTTGCCGCCGATCGGCGAATATTTGATGGCGTTGCTGACGAGGTTGTCGATCGCCTCGCGAATCCGGTCGGCGTCGCACATGGTGACGAAATTCGGCGGCGCCGACACGGCGATGGACTGCTGCTTGTTGACCGCCGAGGGCAGGTTCGAATCGGCGACTTCGGCAACGAGCGCCGCGATATCGACCGCTTCGCGGCGGATCGTGATGTCGAAGGCATCCGCCATCGCATCCGAAATCAAATGGTCGACCATCGAAGTCAGGCGCTTGGTGGCGTCGCGGATATGCTCGACCTGGGCGGTGACGTTCTCCTTGGGCGAACCGGCGCCGATCAATTCGGTCAGCATTTCGGTGCGGCCGAGGATCACGCCGAGCGGATTCTTCAGATCGTGCGCGACGGTGCCGAGAATCTCGTTCTTGAAGCCGTTGGCGCGCTGCAGCCGCAGCCACTGCGCCGACAGCCTTCGGTTGGCCTGCATCAGCGCGCGGGTGCGCTGGGCGACGCGGTCCTCGAGCTGGGTGTTGGCCTCGTGCAGCTGCCGGTAGAGAATGACGTTGTCGAACGCGATCGACAGCCGGCTGGAGAAAATCTCGACCAGCGCGCGGTCGGTATCCGAAAGCTGGCGCTCGGCCTGCAGCAGCACCACCACTTCGCGGCCAGAGCCGGTGCGCAGATAAAGCACGCTGCGGTGGTCGGCGAATTCGTTCTTGCGGCGCTGGAAGGCGGCTTCCACCATCTGCCGCAAATCCGGATCGAGCGCCTTGGAGCTGGTGGTGCCGATGAAGCGGCTGTAGCAGCCCGAGCCCGCCAGCACCGAGAACTCGCTCCCCGCGGCGCCGTCGTCGCGCAGCACCAGGATGCCGGCGCAGTCGACATTGAGCAATGAGGCGAGCTGCGTCAGCACGCCTTCCGCAAGCCGCTGCATCGATTTGAAGTCGTAGAGCGTCGAGGCGGCGTCGATGATGATTTCGAGGCCGCGCCTGGTCTGCACCATGCGCTCGAGCTGCTGGTAGCTGCGCAGCGCGGCCGTCAGCGAGGTGAACAGCTTGTCGGCCGTCAGCTCCGTCTTGGCCTTGTAGTCATTGATGTCGTACTGGACGATGACGCGGCGCTCGGGTGCTTGTCCCGGCTGGCCGGTGCGCAGGATGATGCGGACGGTTTCGTTCTTGAGCTCGTTGCGGATGTACTCGACGAGGTCGAGGCCCGCGACGTCGGTTTCCATGATGACGTCGAGCAGCACGGCCGCGACGTCGGGATTGTTGCGCATCAAGGTGCGGCCTTCGGCCGCGGAATAGGCCGACAGGATTTCCAGCGTCGCGCCGTGGAGATTGTAGTCGCTCAGCGCAAAGCGGGTGCCCTCGTGCACGGCGGCATCGTCGTCGATGACGGCGATCTTCCATTTGCGCGCGGACGAGTCCTCCGGAACGGTCCCGGTATCGTCGATCAGGTGGAGGACATCGTCCTGTTCGGCCATTGAGAAGTTCCGTCGGCTGCTGTCTGGTCTGTAATCGCGGGTTCGCCCCTGGCGACTTTGGGCATGATAATGCGGAATGTGGTGCCTTGTCCCAGCCTTGACTCCAGCATCATCCGGCCGCCGAGCTGTTGAGTGACAAGATTATAGACGATATGCAAGCCCAGCCCGGTACCGCCTTCGTTGCGGCGGGTCGTAAAGAAGGGGTCGAACGCCTGCCGCTGCACGTCCGGCGTCATTCCGGCCCCGTTGTCGGCAAAAATGATCTCGACATCGTCGCTGCCGCGCGCCCGCGCCGAGATCGTGATCGCCCCGGACCGGCCGTCGGCAAAGGCATGATTGGCGGCGTTGAGGAAAAGATTGGTTAATATCTGGCCGTAGGAGCCGGGATAGCCGTCGATGACAAGCCCTTCCGGCACGTCGACCGACAGCGTGATCGTCGCCTTCTTCAACACCGGCCGCAGGCTCGCGACGATCTGGTCGGTGGCCTCGCTGAGGTTGAATTGCCGGCGCTCGGCGTGCGAGCGGTCCACCGCTACCTGCTTGAACGACTGGATCAGCTCGCCGGCGCGGTGCAGGTTCGCCACCAATTGCCCTGCTGCGTCGCGCGAGATCTTGACGAATTCGTCGAGCTTGGAGCGGCGCAGCGGCTCGCTGCGCAACTCGGATTCGAACATTTCGGCGCGGCGCGCAAAGCTCGAGGCCACCGTCAGGCTGATGCCGATCGGGTTGTTCACCTCGTGCGCGACGCCAGCGACCAGCCCGCCGAGCGCCGCCAGCCGTTCGGCGTCGATCAGGTTCTGCTGCGCGGTGTTGAGCTCGAGCAGTGCGCTTTCGGCCTTTTCCTTCGAGGCGCGCAGTTCGTCCTCGGTCTTGCGCTTGGCGATGGCGTTTTCGCGGAAGACGTCCACCGCGCGTGCCATGGCGCCGACCTCGTCCCTGGCGGTGGTACCCTGCACGCGGCGATCGTAATTGCCCGAGGTGATCGCATGCATCGCGGCCAGGATCTGCTGCAGCGGCAGGCGGATCGAGAGCGCGATCAGGACGCCTGCGGACAGGATGATGCCGAGGAACATCACGGCGATCGACAGCACCCGGCGCGAGATGCCCGACAACGTCTTGTCGAACGTCTCCTGCGCCTTCTGCTCGCGCTGGCGCATCTTGACCGACAACTCGTCGATGACGCCGATGGCCTCGGCCTGGCTGGCATCGATGGTGTTGCGCAGGAGCTCGGTCCGGATCGTGAGCTGCTCGGTCAATTTGGCCATCCCCTCGCGCAGCGCCACCGTCCGCGCCTTCAGCCGCGTCAGCGCCATGCGTTGCAGGTCGTTGTCGGCGAGGTCGGCCATCGCGGGGATGGTGTTCTCGATCGTTTCGGTGTTCCTGCGGGCGTCCTCGGCGGAGGTCGAGGCGCGCGACAGATAATAGGCGTTGGTGGCGACCAGCATGGCCGTGAACGCCTCGCGGGATTTCCCGAGTGCCGGCCAGATCTGCGCATCGCGATGCCCGGTGGCGCCCTCGATGATCGAATACAGCCCGGCCATTTCCCGGGCCGGCCCCAGCACCTGCTGCTCATAGGTCTTGGTGATGGTGGCCTGCACGGCGCGCAATTCGCCGAAGCCGTTGAGGAAACGGTCGGTGACGTGTTCGAGCCGCTCGACCGAATCTGACAGCATCGGGTCGGTCGCAGCGCGCGTGGTGAGCGTGCCGAGAACCGCTTCCCGCAGCAGCAGGATCTCGGCGAACAGGTCGGGGCTCGGCTGGTTGATGTAGCGATGGATCAGGTTCTGCAGCCGGCTGGTCTCGCTTTCCAGCAGCGCCAGGATCTTGTCGGACTCCCGGACCTGCCGGACGTCGTCCCAGGCCGAACCCAGCACCTTGGCGCCGTTCCAGATCAATACGGCGAGCACCACGACGACGGCGGAGTTCAATGCCGCGATCGACAGGATGCGCCAGCGGATCGGCACCGCGCGCAGCCACTGCACGACGCGAAAACGGCCGCGCGCGGCGAAGCTCGCCGGCCCTTCCGCTGTTCGGTGCTGGTGCGGCGCGCCGGTCAAATTCGTTCCACTCTGCGAAGGCGCCCGATCAATACCGGCGTCATCGTCCCGATCAATGCAAATTTGGTACGGTTGAGATCGGCCGCGCCGGTCCTGATATGTTCGAGGGCTTCCTTTTCCGCGCCGGGCCGGCGGGAATAGAACGCCTCGATCGGATGGCTCTCGTTTTGGGGATGGGCGGGGCGAAATTCGCGCGCAAAAGCGCCCGTTGAAACCGCCGTAAGCAACAGCGCAACAACAGGCACGAAGGTCCGCGAAAGGTCGGCGCGGCGATACACAGGCGACAAATCCCCTTAGAGATGGAGTCTGCAGCGGGGGGAAAAGGTTCAACGCATTTTTAGCAGAATTTACCGATGTTTGGCTATTGGGGGCTGGGCTGGCAGGGGGCCTGCCGCGGGTAATCCTGATAATCTCTCTGCAATCTTAAATTGTGTTGTGCGCTGCGGTGATGCCGGGTGGATTGAAACCAGAGCCCGGGGGAATTATGAGGGCGTAGCCAGCGGATATTTCGCGGCGCGGCAGAGCAGGATAATCACCAGTGAAATTGGTCTTGAGATTCTTGCAATTTGCAGCGCTCGTCGCCACGGCGCTGGCGTCTCCGGCGCAGGCTGCCACCGAAATCATGTGGTGGCACGCGATGTCGGGGGAACTCGGCAAGCAGCTTGAAAAGCTGGCGGCCGATTTCAATGCATCGCAGTCCGACTACCGGGTCGTGCCGACCTACAAGGGCAACTACACCGAGACGGTGACGGCGGCGATCTTCGCATTCCGTTCGCGAAGCCAGCCCGCCATCGTTCAGGTCAACGAGATCGCGACCGCAACCATGATGGCGGCGAAGGGGGCGATCTATCCGGTATACGAATTGATGCGCGATCAGTCGGAGCCGTTCTCGCCGGAGGCGTATCTGCCGGCCGTGACCGGCTATTATTCCGATGTCGCCGGCAACATGCTGTCGTTCCCGTTCAATGTCTCGACGCCGATCCTCTACTACAACAAGGATCTGTTCCGCGCCGCGGGCCTCGATCCGGAGGTGCCGCCGAAGACCTGGGCCGAGGTCGGCGCCGCGGCAAAGCGCCTGCGTGCGGCGGGGTCGCCTTGCGGGTTCACCACATCCTGGCCTTCCTGGGTTCATGTCGAGAATTTTTCCGCATTCCACAATCTGCCGCTGGCAACCCGGGCCAACGGCTTTAGCGGGCTTGATACGGAATTGACCTTCAACAATCCGGACGTGGTGCGGCACATTGCGCAACTGGCGGAATGGCAGGCGACGAAAGTCTTCGACTATAGCGGCCGCGGGCAATCGGCCGAGCCGCGCTTTCAGAAAGGCGAATGCGCCATCTTCATCGGCTCGTCCGGGACGCGCGCGGACATCAAGGCCAATTCCAGGTTCGAGGTCGGCTACGGCATGATCCCGTACCGGCCCGAAGTCGCCGGCGCCCCGCAAAACTCCATCATCGGCGGCGCCACGCTATGGGTGCTGCGCGACCGGCCGGGCGCGGAATACACCGGCGTCGCGCGGTTCTTCGCCTATCTCTCGAAGCCGGAAGTCCAGGCTGCCTGGCACCAGAACACCGGCTATCTGCCGATCACCCGCGCCGCCTTCGACCTCACCCGCGCGCAGGGCTTCTACGATCGCAATCCCGGTGCTGCGATCGGTATAGAGCAGATGACCCTGAAGCCGCCGACCGAGAATTCGAAGGGAATCCGGCTTGGATCCTTTGTGCTGATCCGCGGCGTGATCGACGAGGAACTTGAGCAGGTTTTCCGCGGCAAGCAGACCGCGCAGGCGGCGCTGGACGTCGCCGCCGAGCGCGGCAACCGCCTGCTGCGCCAGTTCGAGCGGGCCAATCCGGACCGATAGCCTCCCCGCCGTCATTGCGAGCCAACGGGTCGCGCGAATGCGCGCCCGATGACAGGCTCCGCGAAGCAATCCATTCTTTCATTGCGCGGCGAGATGGATTGCTTCGCTTCGCTCGCAATGACGACAAACAAGGTTCAGCGTCACCATGACCGCATCGCTGCCGGCATTCACGGATTATGAGCTGTTCCGCCCCTTTCGCGCCGATCCGTCGCAATGGCTGCCGGTGGCGATCGACATCGCCCATGGCCACGGGCTCGCCTGCACAGAACCTCAGATATTCTCCACAGGTACCAATCTCGTCGTTGGACTCGATGAGCCACTCATCCTGAAGATTTTTCCTCCATTTCTTCGTGGCCAATTCGCATCGGAGCGTGCTTCGCTGGCGCAGCTTCGCGGCCGACTTGCTGTGCCGATCCCCGAGATCGTGTTCGAAGGTGAACGCGACCAATGGCCGTATCTCGTGATCACGCGCCTCTACGGCCGCTTGGGTTCGGAGGTGTGGCCGCGCCTGCCTGAAGATCAGAAGGAGCGCGTTCTCTTTCAGATCGGGGAGACCATCGCAGAAGTGCAGCGCGTCCCCTTGGGCGATCTCTCGCAAATCGGGCTGCGTTGGGACCAGTTCATACCAAGGCAAATCGAGGGATGCCGGGCGAGGCATGAGCGCCTCGGACTGCCACGCCAATTTCTGGCTGGCTTGGACGATATTCTTCGTGATGCGGCCGCGCTCATTCCTCTGGATGCGCCGCCGGTTATCTTGACCGGTGAGTACATTCCGGAAAATTTTTTGTTGAGGCGTGAAACGGAAGGCTGGCGCGTTTCGGGCCTGATCGATTTCGGCGACGTGATGACGGGCTGGGGCGAATACGACCTGCTGGGGCCGAGCGCCTTCATGACCGCAGGCGTCCCGCGGCGGGTTCGCAGCCTGTTCGAGGGATTTGGATATGCGAGCACCGACCTGACGCCGACCCTGAAGCGCCGGCTGATGGCGCTGTTTCTCCTCCATCGGGTCAGCGATCCCGTTCGCCAGCTCTGCATTGAAGGCTGGCAACAGAAAGCAGACCTCTTTGAATTGCAGGACTTGCTGTGGCCCATCTGAGCCCGTGCGACGAAATCGCACAGCAAGGCGGCTGGGGCGAATATGTGATGAAATATTAGGCAAATTAGCATCTTTGTATGCAATGTGGGCTTGAAGGCCTCGCCATCAAACTGGCCACCAGCTTCTCATTACTTAGATAAATCAGTGCTTTAGATCGATATTAGCCTTCCTCTAACGGTTGGCACAAACCTTGCGATTCCAGTTCCAAGCCATTTCCCCTCAGGCGTTGGAGCATCACCCATGAAGCGTCGCGATTTCCTGAAATCCGTCACCGGAGTTGCCGCGGGCGCGATGGTGCCCGCGCCGGCGATCTGGTCCGCGGCCAAGGCTGATGCGCGGTCGGAAACGCTGCTGATCGTCTCCGAAAGCGGCCCCAACAATCTCGACATTCATGGCGTCGGCACCAACGTGCCCGGCTACGAGGTGTCGTGGAATTGCTACGACCGCCTGATCAGCCACGAGATGAAGAGCGGTCCGGGCGGCGTGCCGTATTACGACCGCGACAAGTTCAAGCCCGAACTCGCCGAGGACATGAATGTCGGCGACATGTCGGTCACCTTCAAGCTGAAGAAGAAAGCCACGTTCCACGATGGCGCGCCGGTCACGGCCAAGGACGTCAAGTGGTCGCTCGATCGCGCGGTGAGCGTCGGCGGTTTTCCGACGTTCCAGATGGGCGCGGGCTCGCTGACCAAGCCCGAACAGTTCGTCGTCGTCGATGACAACACGGTGCGGATCGATTTCGCCAGGAAGGACCGCCTCACCATCCCGGACCTCGCGGTCATCGTCCCCTGCGTCGTCAATTCGGAGCTGGTGAAGAAGAACGCCAGCGAGAAGGATCCCTGGGGCCTCGAATACACCAAGCAGCAGACCGCGGGCTCCGGCGCCTACAAGGTGACGAAGTGGACCGCCGGCACCGAAGTCATCATGGAGCGCAACGACGCGTGGGCCGGTGGTCCCTTGCCGAAGGTCAAGCGCGTGATCTGGCGCATGGTGCCGCAGGCCGGCAACCGCCGCGCGCTGCTGGAACGCGGCGACGCCGACATCTCCTACGATCTGCCGAACAAGGATTTCGTCGAGCTGAAGGACAGCGGCAAGCTCAACATTGTTTCGGTGCCGTATTCCAACGGCGTCCAGTACATCGGCATGAACGTCAAGATCCCGCCGTTCGACAACCCCAAGGTTCGCGAGGCGGTGGCCTGCGCGATCCCCTACCAGAAGATCATGGATGCCGTGCTGTTCGGCCTGGCCAAGCCGATGTTCGGCGCCGCCGCCGACAAGGCAACCGAGGTGGCGTGGCCGCAGCCGACCAAATACGTCACCGATATCGCCAGGGCCAAGGCGTTGCTGGCGGAAGCCGGCCATCCCAACGGTTTCGAGACCACGCTGTCGTTCGACCTCGGCTTCGCCGGCGTCAACGAGCCGCTCTGCGTGCTGGTGCAGGAGAGTCTCGCGCAGATCGGCATCAAGACCACGATCAACAAGATCCCCGGCGCCAACTGGCGTACCGAACTCAACAAGAAGGTGCTGCCGCTCTACACCAACGTGTTCTCCGGGTGGCTCGATTATCCCGAGTATTTCTTCATCTGGTGCTACGACGGCAAGAATTCGATCTTCAACACCATGAGCTACCAGTCGAAGGCGATGGACGAATTCATTCACGGCGCCGTCGACGCCGCGGCGGTCGGCAACACCGCCAAATACGACACTGACGTCAAGGGTTTTGTCGATCTCGCCTTCAAGGACATCCCGCGCATCCCGCTGTATCAGCCTTATGTCAACGTCGCGATGCAGAAGAATGTGTCGGGCTATCAGTACTGGTTCCACCGCAGGCTCGATTACCGCGCACTGGTGAAGGCGTAAGAGGCGAACGGCGAATAGGGAGTAGCGAATGGTGACACAGGGCGTTGAACTTCATCCATGCGCCATTCGCCATTCGCTATTCGCAAGCGCGGAGCGCTGCCCATGCTGACCATGATCGGAAAGCGGCTGATGTTTGCGATCCCGTCGCTGATCGGGGTGGTGATCGTCACGTTCCTCCTGACGCGCGCGCTGCCCGGCGATCCCGCGGCCTATTTCGCAGGTCCCGCGGCGAGCAAGGAAGCCATCGAGCAGATCCGCAAGAAACTCGATTTCGACAGGCCGCTGATCGAGCAGTTTTTCCGCTACACCAACGATCTCGCCCATGGCGATTTCGGCAACTCGCTGACAACAGGCCAGCCGGTCGCGACCGAAATCCGCAACCGCCTGCCGGCGTCCGCCGAACTGACGCTGCTCGGCCTCGTCGTTTCGGTCATGATCGCGATCCCGCTCGGCGTGCTGGCGGCGACCCGGCCGGGCTCCTGGATCGATCATCTCTGTCGCATCACGACGACGGCCGGCGTGTCGCTGCCGGTGTTCTTTACCGGCCTGGTGCTGGTTTACGTCTTCTATTTCAGGCTCGGCTGGTCACCGGCGCCGCTCGGCCGGCTCGACGTGTTCTACAGCGCGCCGCCCAGCGTGACCGGGCTTTATCTGATCGACGCCTTGATCGCGCGCGATTTCGAGACGTTTCGTTCGGCGCTGAGCCAGTTGATCCTGCCGGCGGCGACGCTGGCGATCTTCTCGCTGGCGCCGATCGCGCGCATGACGCGGGCCTCGATGCTGGCGGTGCTGGCGTCCGATTTCGTTCGCACCGCGCGCGCCAGCGGACTGTCACCGTCGACCGTCATCGTCACCTACGCGTTTCGCAACGCCATGCTGCCGGTCATCACCACGCTCAGCATGGTGTTCTCGTTCCTGCTCGGGGCCAATGTGCTGGTCGAAAAAGTTTTCGCCTGGCCCGGCATCGGCTCCTATGCCGTCGAAGCGTTGATCTCGTCGGACTTCGCGCCGGTGCAGGGTTTTGTGCTGACCATGGCGGTCATGTACGTGCTGCTCAATCTGATCATCGACATTCTCTACGGCGTGATCGATCCGCGCGTGCGGCTGGAAGGGTGAGGTTGGAAGATGAGTAGCGTTGCGCCTGCCGTTGAACCCGCCGGTCCCGCGCGTACCTCGGGACTATCAGCGATCTTTGAACACACCCGCTACGTGCTCGGCGAGAATCGCGTCACGGCCTTCGCCTTCGGCCTGTTGGTCGTCATCCTGTTTGCCGCGATCTTCGGCCCCTATATCGTGCCTTACGATCCGCTCGCCAGCGATACCGCAGCAGCCCTGAAGCCGCCGTCTGCGGCGCATTGGTTCGGCACCGATCAATTGGGCCGGGATATTTTCAGCCGCGTCATTGTCGCCACAAGGCTCGACACGTTCATCGCGGTCGCCTCTGTGGCGCTGGTGTTCCTGATGGGCGGCCTTGCCGGCATCGCCGCCGGCTATTTCGGCGGCTGGACCGACCGTATCGTCGGCCGTATCGCCGACACCATCATGGCGTTCCCGCTGTTCGTGCTGGCGATGGGCATCGTGGCAGCGCTGGGCAATACCGTGCAGAACATCATCATTGCGACCGCGATCGTGAATTTTCCGCTCTATGCGCGCGTGGCGCGGGCCGAGGCGAATGTGCGCCGCAATGCCGGCTTCGTGCAGGCGGCGCGGCTGTCGGGCAATGGCGAGATGCGGATCCTGCTGGTGCATATCCTGCCCAACATCATGCCGATCATGATCGTGCAGATGTCGCTGACCATGGGCTACGCCATCCTCAACGCCGCCGGGCTTTCCTTCATCGGGCTCGGTGTCCGGCCGCCGACGGCGGAATGGGGCATCATGGTCGCGGAAGGGGCGGGCTTCATGGTGTCAGGCGAATGGTGGATCGCGCTGTTCCCGGGGCTGGCGCTGATGATCGCGGTGTTCTGCTTCAATTTGCTCGGCGACGGCCTGCGCGACATCGTTGATCCGCAGCGGAGGACGTGATGGCCGATTCAAGCTTTGCTCGCCTCGACCCCTGCATGGGCCGAGGAAATGCGACAGGAGCGCTGACCGTTCTACTTTGCATGGGGTTGTTTTCGATATTTTTGCGGAGGCCATCATGACCGCGCAACCCCTGCTCGACGTCCATGACCTCACGGTCGAATTCTCCACCCGGCGCGGCATCGTGAAAGCCGTGCAGCACGTCAATATCTCCGTCGCCAAGGGCGAGACGCTCGGCATCGTCGGCGAATCCGGCTCCGGCAAATCGGTGACTTCGTATGCCGTGATGCGGATCCTCGACCGCGCCGGCAGGATCGCCGATGGCTCGGTGATGTTTTCCGGCATCGACGTCAAGGCGGCGAGCGAAAACGAGATGCGCGACCTGCGCGGCCGCGAAATCTCGATGATCTTCCAGAACCCGCGTGCGGCGCTGAATCCGATCCGGAAAGTGGGCGACCAGATCGAGGACGTGCTGCGCCAGCATGTGCAGCAGTCGCAGGTCAGCGACCGCGGCGAGAAGGCGATCGAGGCGCTGGAGCAGGTCAAGATCGCGCGCCCCCGCGAGCGCTATCACGCCTATCCGTTCGAACTCTCCGGTGGCATGTGCCAGCGTGTCGTGATCGCGCTGGCGCTGGCCTGCAATCCGCAGCTTCTGATCGCCGACGAGCCGACCACCGGCCTCGACGTCACCACGCAGAAGGCGGTGATGGACTTGATCGTCGAACTCACCAGGCGCCGGAGCATGTCGACGATCCTGATCACGCATGATCTGGGGCTGGCCGCCGCCTATTGCGATCGCGTGGTGGTGATGGAGAAGGGACGCGTGGTCGAGACCGCGAAGTCGGCCGATATCTTTGCCAAGCCCGAGCACGCCTATACCAAGAAACTGATGCGCGCGACGCCGCGGCTCGGCGTCTCCTTGCGCGATCTCCTGCCGGAGGAAGAAGGCGCGGCAGCGCCGGCCGCCGCGCCGACGCCTGCGGTCGACAACTCCGGAAAACCGCTCCTCCTGGTCGAAAAGCTCGTCAAGGAATATCCGCGTCAGGGCGCGACGGCCGTGCTCGGCAAGCTGTTTTCCCGCAAGCCGCCGGTCGAAGTGGAACAATTCCGGGCGGTCGACGGCATCGGTTTCACCGTCGGCCACGGCGAGAGTGTCGGCCTGGTCGGTGAATCCGGCTGCGGCAAGTCCACCACATCGATGATGGTGATGCGGCTCCTGGACCAGACCTCGGGCCGCATCGTGTTCGACGGCGACGAGATCGGCGCCATCATGCCCAATTCCTTTGCGCGGCTGCCGCTGCGCAAGAGCATCCAGATGGTGTTCCAGGATCCGACTGACAGCCTCAACCCGCGCTTCACTGCCGCACGCGCCATCGCCGATCCGATCATGCAACTCGGCGATGTCAGGGGACGCGACGCGCTGCGCGCCCGCTGTGAGGAACTCGCCGGCCTGGTCGGCCTTCCGGTCAACCTGCTCGATCGGTTCCCGCACCAATTATCCGGCGGCCAGAAGGCCCGCGTCGGCATCGCGCGGGCAATCGCGCTGCACCCAAAGCTCGTGATCCTCGACGAGCCGACCGCCGCGCTCGACGTCTCCGTGCAGGCGGTCGTGCTGAATCTGCTGCAGGACCTCAAGCAATCCATGGGCATGAGCTATTTGTTTGTGTCCCATGATTTGAACGTGGTGCGTTTGCTGTGCGATCGTGTCATCGTGATGCGTGCGGGACGAATCGTCGAGCAAGGTTCATCCGAGCGAGTGCTCGGCGATCCGCAGGATGCCTATACAAAGGAGCTGCTGACGGCGATCCCGCATCCGCCGTTACCGGTGCACTAGAAAATCGAACGAGAGCGAAATGGCCGCCGATCATCTTGATAATTACATCGATTCAGTCGCCACGGCGCTGGCCCTGCCGGTCGAGGAAGCCTGGCGGCCTGCCGTGCGGGCGAACCTCGAAGTGTCGCTGAGGCTGGCGCGGCTGGTCGACGAATTCCCGCTGCCGGATGAAACCGAGCCGGCCAGTGTCTACACAGCCTGACCGCGCCATGACCGCAAACACCGACGGGCTGTCGGCCCAACAAATCGCGCAAGCCGTAACGGATCGCAAGCTTTCCGCGCTCGATGCGACCGAGGCTGCCTTGGCGCGGATCGCCAAACACGATTCCGTGCTGAACTCGTTCACCGACGTCACCGCCGACCGCGCCCGTGCCACGGCCAAAGCAATCGATGCCAAGATCGCCGCCGGTCAGGAGATCGGGCCGCTCGCCGGCGTACCGTTCGCGGTCAAGAATTTGTTCGATGTCAAGGGTCTCTCCACCCGTGCTGGATCGAAGATCAACCGCGATCTCGCTCCGTCATCGCGCGATGCCATGCTGATCGAGCGCATGGAGGCGGCCGGCGCCGTTTTGGTCGGCGCGCTCAACATGGGCGAATACGCCTACGATTTTACGGGCGAGAATGTGCATGACGGCCCGTCGCGCAATCCGCATGATCCGACGCGGATGACCGGCGGCTCGTCGGGTGGCTCGGGCAGTGCGGTCGGAGGGGCACTCGTTCCGATCGCGTTGGGATCCGATACCAATGGCTCGATCCGGGTGCCGTCGTCGTTCTGCGGCATCTTTGGCCTCAAGCCGACCTACGGCCGGCTGTCGCGGGCCCGTTCGTTTCCCTTTGTCGCAAGCTTCGATCATCTCGGCCCGTTCGCGCGCAATGTCGGCGACCTCGCGCTGGCCTATGACGCCATGCAGGGGCCTGACGCCGATGACGCGGCCTGCACGACGCGGCCGGTCGAGCCGGTCACGCCGCTGCTGGCGCAGGGCATCGACGGCCTGCGGGTCGCCGTGGCCGGCGGTTATTTCCAGAAGTACGTCTTTCCCGAAGCCGTCGAGGCCGTTTCGCGCGTCGCCAAGGCGCTGAACGCGACGACCACGATCGAAATTCCAGAGGCCGCGCGCGCCCGCGCGGCGGCTTACGTGATCACGACGACCGAGGGCGCATCGCTGCATCTCGACCGCCTGCGCAAGCGCCCGAACGATTTCGATCCGGCGGTGCGCGACCGCCTGATCGCCGGCGCCATGGTCCCGGCGCCGCTGGTCGATCGCGCGCAGAAATTCCGCCGCTGGTATCGCGCGAAAGTGCTGGAGCTGTTCAAGTCGGTCGACGTGATCATCGCGCCGGCCACGCCCTGCATCGCGCCCAAGCTGGGCCAAGTGAATTTCGTGCTGGACGGTGTCGAACTGCCGGTGCGCGCCAATATCGGTATCCACACCCAGCCGATCTCGTTCATCGGCCTGCCCGTGGTCGCTGTGCCAGTGCCGCTGGAGCCGATGCCGATCGGCGTGCAGATCATCGCCGCACCGTGGCGGGAAGATATCGCGCTACGGGTTGCGCATGCGTTGGAACGCATGGGCGTCGCGGCAGCGCCTCCGCCGAGAGGATTTTAGCGATGGAGATCGATCTTCCGGATGTACTCGCCGAAGTCACCGCGCAATTCGCGCGCTACGAAAGGGCGCTGGTGTCGAATGACGTGGCGGTGCTCGACGAACTGTTCCGTAACGATCCCCGCACGCTGCGTTACGGCGTCGGCGAAAATCTCTATGGCTATGACGCGATCATGGCGTTTCGCTCGGCCCGCTCACCGATCGGGCTGGGGCGCCGGACCGACAAGACCGTGATCACGACCTATGGCCGTGATGCCGCGGTTGCCTCCACGCTGTTCTATCGCGACTCGCTGGCCGGCAAGGTCGGGCGGCAGATGCAGACCTGGGTACGCTTCGCTGACGGCTGGAAGGTCGTCGCTGCCCATGTCAGCATTATCGAAGAACCGAAGGATCAAAAGACATGAGCCTGGATGATCTTCCGGCGCGCGCACCGCAGCCGAGCGCCGAATCCGGGACGGTGGTTCGCCGCGTCGATCGCCCTTCGTCGCACCGCGACAAGGTCACGCGCGCGGAGGAACTGCGCCTCCAACTCGCTGACGAGATCGTGCGCGGCGTGCTGCCGCCCGGATCGGCGCTCGACGAGACCGATATCGCGCGGCGCTTTTCCGTGTCGCGCACGCCGGTCCGAGAGGCGCTGCGCCAGCTCGTGGCCAGCGGGCTGGTCGAAGCCCGCGCCCACCGCGGCGCCGTCGTTGCGCAGCCGTCGCTCGATCGGCTGACCGAAATGTTCGAGGCGATGGCGGAGCTGGAGGCGCTGTGCGCGGGGCTCGCAGCGGAGCGGATGCCGCCGGCCGATCGCCAGAAGCTGGAGGCGATCCACGAGGAATTGCGCGTGCTGAGCCATGCCGGCAATCCCGAACGTTTTCACGAGGTCAACGAACGCTTTCATAACGCGATCTATGCCGGCTCGCAGAACAGCTACATCGCCGAGATGACGCTGGCGACCCGGGTGCGGGTGCAGCCGTTCCGCCGCGCCCAGTTCCGCAACCTTGGGCGGCTGGCGAAATCGCACGCCGAGCACGACCGCGTCGTGGTCGCGATCATGCGTGGCGACAAGGCCGGCGCCGCCGCCGCGATGCGCGCGCATATCGAGTTGGTGCGCGGGGAGTATGAGATTTACGCGGTGTCGGTGTAGTCGTTTTCCGGGATGAGTTGCTTTGATCGGTATCAACTCTCTGCCGACTGGCCTGCAGTAAAGTTTTTGGGCGGATGCGGAAGGACCCGAGAAGGACCTATGACAAAGGCAATTCGGGACAAGGCTGAGGTCGCGCTGGAATATCCCGACAAATTCTATGTGGGCACTTTTGAACGCTCGTCGCGGTTCGAGGCGCATGTCGACCATAGCGGCATTGCCCTGGTGCTGGAACGCCCCGGTGAAGAAAGCAGCCGCAAATCGGTTCACATGCACATCAACTTCGGCCTCTTCGCCGACATACTGACCGAGCTGGCGCGGACGGTGGATCGCATCCCGAAGGATGACGTTGGGCACCGGAACGAGCTGGCGCGTGCCTTGAACGTGTTTGAAAACGCGCTCTCGCGATGATCTGGCAATCCATCATCACGGATTGGATGAGCCTGGTCTTTCGCTGGCTGCATATCGTCGCTGCTATCGCATGGATCGGCAGTTCGTTCTATTTCATTCATCTTGACCTCAGCCTCAAGCCGGGCGGCGACCTTCCCGATGGCGTCCAGGGCGGCGCCTGGCAGGTCCATGGCGGGGGCTTTTACCGGATCGTAAAATATCTCGTTGCGCCGAAGGCGATGCCCGACGAACTGACCTGGTTCAAGTGGGAAGCCTACACCACCTGGCTATCCGGCATCGCCTTGATGATCGTCGTCTACTATCTGGACGCCGATCTGTTCTTGATCGACAAGTCGAATCTCGATCTCTCGCCGCTGCAGGCGGCCGCCTTCAGCGCCGGCAGCCTCGTCCTTGCATGGATCCTCTACGATGCCGCTTGCAAGACCGCTCTGGCGCGGAATGAATGGCAATTGGCGTTGGGCGGCTACCTGTTCCTGGTTGGCCTGACCTTTATCTTCACCCATGTCCTGAGCGGGCGCGGTGCCCTGAACCAGATCGGGGCGATCGTCGGCACGATCATGGTGGCCAACGTTTTTCTGGTCATCATCCCCAATCAGAAGAAAATCGTCGCCGCCTTGCTTGTCGGACAGCCGCCCGACCCTCGGCTTGGAAAGGCGAGCAAGCTTCGCTCCATTCACAATAACTACCTGACCCTGCCGGTGGTCGCGCTGATGATGAGCAATCATTATCCGCTCATCTTCGCCACGCGCTACAACTGGTTGATTGTCGCGATCCTGTTGCTGCTTGGGCCCGTCATCAGGCATTTCTTCAACGCGCGGCACGCCGGGAAAAAATCTCCCTGGTGGGTCTGGATCGTCGCCGCAGCCGGGATGATCGCGATCGGCTGGCTTTCGGCGGCAGGCCCGACCGGCGCCGCGGTCGGCGCGCTGCCCAAGGTACAATCCAAGGCGCAACCGGCGTTTGCGGAAATCGAAGAGATCGTGTCGTCGCGATGCGGCATGTGTCACGCCAGCGAGCCGGTCTGGGGATCGATTGTGACTGCCCCTAAAGCTGTCCTGCTCGACCGGCCGGAGCATATCCTGCGTAACGCGAAGCTCATCGGCCGATTTGCAGCATGGTCGAATGCCATGCCGCCGGGGAATGTCACGGAAATGACGGATCAGGAACGCGCGAGCATCGCCGCATGGCTCGCCGCTGGCGCGGGCGGCAACTAGCGGCAGCCTGTCCGCGTCCAACCCTACACCGTTGCCTTCTCCGCCATGAACGCGCGCCAGCCGCCGAATGCCGAAATATCGCGCGCGCCGGTGATGGCGGCGGGCTCGACCAGAAATCCCTTCACGCCTCTGCCGTCGGTGAGCCGTATCGTGCCGATGCCGAGTGGCGGAGGGATGGCGGCGACGAATTTGCCGAACGCCGCCGCCGACAATGCCCATAGCTCGATCTTGATCGAACTTCCTGCGCCTTGTTCCACGCGCAGCATGCCGGGCTTCGGCGGCACCGTATCGAGCGCAAACAGTTTGTAGTCCGGTGCGGTCGCCGTCGCCTCGATGAGACGCGCGCCGAGTGCCTGCAGTTCCCCGTTCAGCGCCATGCCGGAGAGATGCGCGCCGACCACGGCGAGGGTGATTTCGTCGCTGCCGGCCGCAGCCGGTAACGGAGCGAGCGTGGGCTGCGTCAGGCCCTTGGCTCCCATCGTCAGTTTGGTGTCGGCGTGAAACACGCGCCCGATGCTGGCGAGCTTGGCGTCGTGGCCTGCGGGCGCCAGCAGCGTGATGCCGAACGGAATGCCGTCGGCACGCATCGCGGCCGGCAGTGCGAGGCCGCAGAGGTCAAGCAGGTTGACGAAATTGGTGTAGGTGCCGAGCCGGCTGTTGAGTTCGATCGGATTGGCCAGCACCTGCGCGGTCGAATAGGCGGTCGGCGCCGTCGGCAGTACCATCGCGTCGAAATGGGCGAAGGCGCGCTCGGCAACCCGGCGCAGGGCCTGCAGCCGATAGAGCGAGGCAAAGGTCTCGGCGGCCGTCAGCCGCGCACCGGCGGCTGTAATCTCGCGCGTCACCGGATGGATCGAATCCGGCGCGGATGCCAGGAGATCGCGGATGACAAGGTATCGTTCGGCCACCCACGGTCCCTCATAGAGCAGCCGCGCGGTCTCATAAAACGGCTCGAGGTCGAATTCGACCAGCGTGGCGCCAAGCGATGTCCAGCGCTCGAGCGCCTCGCCATAGGCCTTCTCCGCGGCGCGGTCGCCGAAGAAGATCAATTGGCCGTTGCGCGGCACGCCCAGTCGCAACTGGCCGGGGAATGCGGACAGTGCTCCCAGTGGCCGGTCGCGCGAAAACGGATCGGCGCCATCGGGTCCCGCCATCGCCGTCAGCGCGGTCATCGCATCGTCGACGGTAAGCGAGAACACCGAAATGCAGTCCAGCGTCCGGCACGCCGGCACCAGACCGGCGTTGGAGATCAGCCCGAGGCTCGGCTTAAGTCCGACGATGTTGTTGAGCATTGCGGGCACGCGGCCTGAACCTGCGGTGTCGGTGCCGAGTGCGAGCGGCACTAGCCCTGCGGAAACCGCGACCGCCGATCCCGAGCTCGACCCACCCGGAATCAAATCGGCGCGGACCGGATTGACGGGGATGCCATAGGGCGAGCGGACGCCCACGAGACCGGTCGCGAACTGGTCGAGATTGGTCTTGCCGATGATGATGGCGCCGGCCGCCCGCAGTTTTGCAACCGCCGTCGAATCCTGCGCGGGCGAATAGGAGAAAGCCGGGCAGGCTGCCGTGGTTGGCATGCCCTGCGCGTCGATATTGTCTTTCACCGCGACCGGCACGCCGAAAAGGGGAAGCGCCGCCGCGTCCTTCGAGGCCAGCGCTTCGGCGTCCGCCAGCGCCTCCTTCTCGTCGCGCAGGCTGATGAACACGGCGGGATCGTTATAGGCGCGGATGCGCTGGTAGCTGCGCGCGATGGTTTGCGCCGGGGTCATGGTCGCGGCGCGATGCGCGGAGACGATGGCGGCAACGGTCTCAGGCGCGTCAGACCCCATGGCGAGCAAAACTCCAGCGAGCAAAGGTTACCGGCAATGAAGCAAGCGATGTGCCATTGTGTACAATGGCTGGATGGAGTCGACCTTGAAGGATAGATACGTAGTATCAGGTATTTATGATGTGATCGCGCTCGCGCTGCGGGCTTGGCGCGGCCGAATGATTGCCTAAAGTTTAGGCGAAAGAGCCCACGGCGAGGCGGTGGCCGCGGTCAGGTGAACGCGGAAAGGATTTGCAGCAGCCGCTCGCGGTTTTCCTTGCCGATTTTAACGGCCACATGGCGCTCATGTTCGGCGGCGAGCCGCCTGAACTGCGCCAGCGCGGTCCTGCCGCGCGCGGTCAGGTGCAGAGCGTGGGAGCGCCGGTCGGTGGCCGATCTGAGGCGGCTGACCAGTTCGCGCTGTTCGAGGCTGTCCAGCAGGTGCACCAGCCTGGCGCGCTCAATCCCGAGCCGCTTGGCCACCGCCATCTGGCTCAGGCCGGGGTTGGCGCCGATGACGGTCAGGACGGAATACTGCGTCGGGCGGATATCGACGGCGCCGAGCGTGCGAATAAAATCCTGAAAAATCCAGATCTGGAAGCGCCGCACCGCATATCCGGCGTGGCCGGCCAGCGCGTCGAGGGCGATCTCGTCGTCCATGACGCCGCTCTGCGTGCTGCCGTTTCGACCCTGCGTCCGGCCGGCACGCGGTCGCGCGCTTGCGCGCGATTTCGCCGTCCTGGGCATTTGACTGTTCCCCGCCATAGCTCCTCCTTCTAGCGCTTCGCGGGTTTAATGGGAAGATTGTTGTTGACGACAACAATTGTTGTGCTCAACATTAGGGCCAAGCGGCCCTTCGAGCCGCAAGCCGGCATGACGCGCGGCAACCCCGAACCAGCCGGGACAGGAGGAAACCATGACCCTCGCCGCCGCAAGCGGTGACAATTCCCGCAGTCTGTTCGCGACGCCAGCGATTGTCGCCGACCGCCGCGCCGACGGCAGCATCCTGGTGAAGTCGACCATGCCGCTTCAGCCGGGTGCGCGTTGCGTCGGCGACTGGCTGGAGCATTGGGCGCGGCAGGCGCCGGAGCGGATTTTTCTCGCCGATCGCGCCGCCGCCGATGCGCCGTGGACGACGGTCACCTACAAGGACGCCTTGCAGCAGGTGCGCTCGGTGGCCGCCTGGATCCTCGCGCAAGGCCTGAGCGCCGAGCGCCCGCTGGTGATCCTGTCCGACAACAGCGTCGAGCACGCGCTGTTCGCGCTTGCGGCCCAGCACGTCGGCGTGCCATCGGCTGCGATCTCGCCGGCCTATTCGCTGATGTCCAGGGACTTCGACAAGCTCAAGAGCATGATCACGCTGCTCGGACCTGGCGCGATCTATGTTTCCGGCGCCAAGCCGTTCGCGGCGGCGCTGGCGGCGATCCAGCCGCTGCATTCGGCCGCGATCGTCAGCGGCAGCGCCGGCGACACTGGCGCCATCTCGTTTCGCAGCATTGCGGCCACGCCGGAAACGCCTGATGTCGAAAAGGCATTCGCCGCGATCACGCCCGACACGATCGCAAAATTCCTGTTCACCTCGGGTTCGACCGGCACGCCAAAGGCCGTCATCAACACCCAGCGCATGCTGACCACGAGCCAGCAGGCCAAGGCACAGACCTGGACGTTCCTCGATGGTATCGGCGAGAAGCTGGTAATCCTGGACTGGTTGCCCTGGAGCCACACCTTCGGCGCCAACCACAATTTCAATCTGGTGCTGCGCAATGGCGGCACGCTCTATGTCGACGGCGGCAAGCCGGCGCCAGGGCTGTTCGCGACCTCGCTGGCCAATTTGCGCAGCGTGATGCCGACGGTCTATTTCAACGTGCCGCGCGGCTTCGACATGCTGATCGCGGCGCTGCGAGGCGATGACGAGTTGCGCAAGAAATTCTTCGGCGAGGTGAAATTCGCCTTCTACGCGGGCGCAGCACTACCGCAGAATCTCTGGGATGCGCTGGAAGAACTCTCGATCAAGACGGTGGGCCGCGCGATGCCGATGGTGTCGGCCTGGGGCTCGACCGAAACCTCGCCGCTCGCCACCGATTGCCACTTCCAGGCCAAACGCTCCGGCAATATCGGCGTGCCGATTCCGGGGACCGAACTGAAGCTGGTGCCGTCGGGCGACAAGCTGGAGGTGCGCGTGCGCGGCCCGAACGTCACGCCCGGCTACTGGAAGGCGCCGGAACTGACGGAGCAGGCGTTCGATAGCGAAGGCTTCTATCTGATCGGCGACGCCGTGACTTTTGCCGATCCGGCGCGTCCCGAACTCGGCCTGTTCTTCGACGGCCGCGTCGCCGAAGACTTCAAGCTCAATTCCGGCACCTGGGTCAACGTCGGCACCCTGCGCGTTGCAGGCATCGCTGCGCTGGCGCCGCTGGCACAGGACATCGTCGTGACCGGCCACGGCGGCGATGAGGTCCGCTTCCTCGTATTTCCGAACATCGCGGCCTGCCGGGCCCATGCCGGCCTGCCCGACAATGCCGATGTGAAAGACGTGGTCGGTCACGACAAGGTTCGCGGTGCGATTGCACAGGGGCTCGCCAAACTGAAAGCGCAGAGCGGCAACTCGTCGGGGCATGCCACGCGGGCGCTGCTGCTGGCCGAGATCGCGTCCGTGGACGGCGGCGAGATCACCGACAAGGGCTACATCAACCAGCGCGCGGTGCTGACGCGCCGCGCGGGCGCGGTGGCAACGCTGGACGATGATTCGTCGGCTGAATGGATCGGCTGCGCCGGCTGAGACGCGTTCGCCCCTCAAAATCCGTTCTTGTGCGCTTCAACCAGCCGCACCAGCATCTGGAGAAAGGCGGCCTGTTCGGGCTTGCTGAGTGCGGAAAGCGTATGCGCATTGAAACGCTCGCCGAGCCGGCTGGCTTCGTCGGCGCGCCTTTCGCCCGCCGCGCTGAGGCTGAGCTCGACCGCCCGCTTGTCCCGCATGGACCGCTTGCGCTTGAGAATTCCGGTCTCCTCCATCCGCGACAGGATCTTCACCAGGTTGGGCAGTTGCATTTTCAGTACGCCGGCAAGCTCGCTCTGCGTCACTGTCCTGTTGTCGCGCACCGTGACGAGGATGGCGTATTCGAGCGGCGAGAGTTTGAGCGCTTCGAAATAGGGGTAGAACGCCTCGAAATTCTGCAACTGCAGGATCCGGATCATGAATCCCGGGGTCTGCCGTAGCGCGGTGAGGTCCAGTTCCCGTACCCCATCCGGCTCGGCCGGTCTGGCTCCCCCGTTGCCCTTGCGCGTCGAAACCTTGGCGATTCTTCCCATGGCAATAGCTCGCACGGCATCACCTGAATTGACAATCCTCAAAATGCTTATAAGTTATAAGTAATTTCGAAGTGGTCGCGAAGGCCGCCTTTTCTTTTACAGGAGGGAATGCATGCGACAGTTGTTTCGCACAGGAATGCTCATGGCCGCGCTCGGCGGCATGTTCGTCGGCGCCGCCCAAAGCCAAGCCCATGCCCAGGATCGCGTCCGGATCGGCGTGCTCAACGATCAGTCGGGCGTGTTTTCGACCTACCAGGGCATCGGCTCGGTGATATCAGCGCAAATGGCCGTGGAGGACTATGGCGGCAAGGCGGCTGGAAAGCCCGTCGACGTCATCACCGCCGATCACCAGAACAAGACCGACGTCGGCGTCGGTATCGCGCGGCGCTGGTACGACACCGAAAGCATCGACGCCATCTTCGACCTGCCGAATTCGGCGATTGCGCTCGCGGTCGCCAACATGAGCGAGCAGAAGAACAAGGTCTTCATCGGCTCCGGCGCCGGCACTGCGCTGCTCACCGGCGAAAAATGCACGCCGAATACGGTGCACTGGACCTATGACACCTATGCCTACGGCCGCGGCCTCGGCAAAGCCGTGGTCGCCCAAGGCGGCAAGAAATGGTTCTTCCTGACCGCCGATTACGCCTTCGGCCATGATCTGGAGAAGCAGGCCGCCGAAGGTGTCAAGGCCTCGGGGGGCGAAGTGCTCGGCGCCGTGCGCCATCCGCTCGGCACCGCCGACTACGCATCCTTCCTGCTGCAGGCGCAGGCCTCGGGCGCCGATATCGTCGGCGTCGCCAATGCCGGCGACGACACCATCACCTCGATCAAGCAGGCGGCCGAGTTCGGGCTGACGCAGAAGCAGAAGCTGGTCGGGCTGATCCTCGGCATGAACGGCATTCCCGCGCTCGGCCTGAAGGCGGCGCAAGGCGCGCAGATCATGAATCCGTTCTACTGGGATTTGAACGATGGCACGCGCGCCTTCGCCAAGCGGTTCGCCGAACGCCATCCGCAGAAGAACTATCCGAACGACATGCAGGCCGGCGTCTATGCGTCGGTGCTGCATTATCTAAAGGCCGTCGACAAGGTTGGCGGCGCGGCCGACGGCAAGGCCGTGGTGTCGGCGATGAAGGCGCTGCCGACCGACGATCCGCTGTTCGGCAAGGGAACCATCCGCGCCGACGGACGCAAGATTCACCCGTTCTATCTGCTCGAGGTGAAGAAGCCCGAGGAATCCACATCGAAATGGGATCTGCTGAAGGTCGTCGCGACGATCCCAGGAGATCAGGCGTTTCGTCCCGAAAGCGAAGGCAATTGCCCGCTGGTCAAGAAATGACCTGACTAGCGGCGGTCGGCGGGAACCGGCCGCCGCCGAAAATCGGTGTTCGGGGCTTGTCGTATATGTTGCCAAGGCAACTAATTTGTGCGAGCCTGTTTTCGACAAGCGGCCGATCGAAGAGCACAGAGATTGCCAGGCCGTGCAGGGGAGAAACGGATGTCCGGACGATCGGATCGTCACGACGTGATGCGTCGGTGCGCGCGCGTTGGCTTTGCGGCAGCGCGCGTGAGCGCTACGGCTGGCGCGCGCCGTTCAGGCGCGATCGTCGACCTCGCCCGCGCCTTTCACGGCGTCGAGATTGCCGTGGACTCGCAGCAGCAGCCCGATCAAGGTCTCGCGTTCCGGCTTGCTCAGGCAGGAAAGCAGCCGGCGTTCGCGCTCGAGCGCGACCGCGATGACCTGGTCGTGGGTGGTATATCCCTTCGCGGTCAGCGAGATCGAATGGGTGCGGCCGTCCTGCCGGTCGGCCCTGATGCTGACCAGCCCGCGTTCTTCCATTGCGGCCAGCGTCCGGCTGACCGGCCCCTTGTCGAAGCCGATGACGTGGCAGATGCGGGCCGCCGAAATTTCCGGCTCGATCGCGAGCAGCGACAGGATCCGCCATTCCGTGACGTTGACGCCAAAGCGCTTCTGATAGACCACGGTCGCGCTGCGCGACAATTTGTTGGCAATGAAGGTGATGAGCGCCGGGACATAACGGTCGAGGTCGAGCACCTGTTCGGCCCGTCCACCCCTGCCTGCCGCGCCCGTGCGGGGGGCGCGCGCCTGTCTGTTCCTGCTCATGCTCTTCCGAAACCGCTCCAGCACTTCAGACATAGAGACAGCACATACCGCTCTGCAAGAACATTATGCAGGAGACCCACATGAGCGTGACCTCCCGGATAGATGCAGCAACCTCTGAGCAGGGTGCGCCGGCCGGCGTACCAAGGCTCGACGTCGATCCGTTCTCGACCGAGTTCTTCGAGGATCCGCACCCGATCCACGAGGTTCTCCGCGAGGCCGGGCCGCTGGTGTGGCTTGACAAATGGGGTGTCTATGGCGTGGCGCGCTATGCGGAAGTGCACGCCGTTCTCAACGATCCCCTCACGTTCTGTTCGAGCCGCGGCGTGGGCCTGAGCGATTTCGCCAAGGAAAAGCCGTGGCGTCCGCAAAGCATCATCCTCGAGGCGGATCCTCCGGCGCATACCAGGACGCGCGCGGTGCTCGCCCAAGTGCTGTCGCCGACGGCGATGAAAGGGGTCCGCGAACATTTCACGGCGATGGCCGCCGCCAAGGTCGACGAATTGCTGGCACGCGGAAGTTTCGACGCGGTTGCCGATCTCGCGGAGGCCTATCCGCTCTCGGTGTTTCCCGATGCGATGGGCCTGAAGCGGGAGGGACGGGAGAACCTGCTGCCCTATGCCAGTCTCGTCTTCAACTCCTTCGGGCCGCCGAACCAGTTGCGGCAGGAGGCGATCGAACGCTCGGCGCCGCACCAGGCCTATGTCGCCGCGCAATGCCAGCGCGAAAATCTCGCGCCCGGCGGTTTCGGCGCCTGTGTCCATGCCCGCGCCGACGCCGCCGACATCACGCCGGAGGAGGCGCCGCTATTGGTGCGCTCGCTGCTTTCGGCAGGCCTCGACACCACCGTCAACGGCATCGGCGCAGCGGTCTATTGCCTGGCGCGCTTCCCCGATCAGTTCGCGCGGCTGCGCAGCGATCCGACCCTGGCGCGCAACGCGTTCGAGGAGGCGATCCGCTACGAAAGCCCGGTGCAGACCTTCTTCCGCACCACGACGCGGGAGGTCGAACTTGCAGGCCACCGCATCGGCGAGGGCGAGAAGGTGCTGATGTTCCTCGGCGCCGCCAACCGCGATCCGCGGCGCTGGGAAAATCCTGACAGCTATGATGTGACCCGCCGCACTTCCGGTCATGTCGGATTTGGCTCGGGCATCCACATGTGCGTCGGCCAGTTACTGGCGCGCGTCGAAGGCGAGGTGATGCTGGCGGCAATCGCGCACAAGGTGGCTTCCATCCAGATCACCGGCCCGGTGAAACGCCGCTACAACAACACGCTGCGCGGTCTCGAAAGTCTCCCCATCACGATTTCTCCGGCCTGACGGACCGCGTATGCCCAGCATCATCTTCATCCATCCCGACGGAAGCCGGCAGCAGATCGAGGCGAGCGCGGGCGAGAGCGCCATGCAGGCCGCGACGCGCAACGATCTCAGCGGCATCCTCGCGGAATGCGGCGGCAACGCCATG
This sequence comes from Bradyrhizobium sp. AUGA SZCCT0283, assembly GCF_018130385.1. Classification (GTDB taxonomy): domain Bacteria; phylum Pseudomonadota; class Alphaproteobacteria; order Rhizobiales; family Xanthobacteraceae; genus Bradyrhizobium. Next base: position 214,825 of record NZ_JAFCLU010000011.1, read on the forward strand.
TGCGCCACCTGCCATGTCTATGTCGACGAGGCCTGGCTCGCCCGTCTGCCGGCCATGGGCGGCGCTGAGGACGCGCTGCTGGATGGCGCCGCCGCCGAACGGCAGGCCAACAGCCGCCTGTCCTGCCAGATCAATCTCGCCGCCGATCTCGATGGCTTGGTCCTGCGTCTGCCGGACCGGCAATTGTGACGGCGGCATCGTCCGATATCGCGCGTTGAAGTCAAACCCGGCGAAGTCCGGGAAGCTCAAAATCAAATTCCAAAGGGGAGAAAACAATGAAGGTTTGCAGGTTCGGTCTGGCGCTTGCCTTGTCGTGCGCGACGTGGAGCGCGGCGCGTGCGGAGATATCCGACAATGTCGTCCGCATCGGCGTGCTCAACGACATCTCCGGCATCTTCCAGGACACCAACGGCATGGGTTCGGTCGAGGCCGCGCGCATGGCGGCGGAAGATTTCAACAGCGGCGGCAAGAACATCAAGGTCGAGATCGTCTACGCCGATCACCAGAACAAGGCCGACGTAGGTTCCGCGATCGTGCGCAAATGGCTCGATGTCGACGGCGTCGATGCCGTGGTCGACGTGCCGAATTCGGCGGTCGGCCTCACCATCAACTCGCTGTTGCGCGACTCGCGCATGACATTCCTCGCGTCATCCACCGCCAGTTCAGACCTGACCGGCAAGGCCTGCTCGCCGAACACCATACAATGGGTCAACGACGCCTGGGCGACCGGTAATTCCACCGCGGCGGCGATGATGGCGCGCGGCGGCAAGGAATGGTATTTCATCACGGTGAATTTCGCGCTCGGCCAGGGCATCGAGGCCGAGGCCACCAATTACATCGAAAAGCACGGCGGCAAGGTGCTGGGTTCGGCCAAGCATCCGCTCAACACGGCGGATTTTGCTTCGCTGTTGCTGCAGGCGCAGAATTCCAAGGCCAGGGTGATCGGGCTTGCCAATGCCGGCGGCGACACCGTCAACGCGGTGAAGCAGGCGGCGGAGTTCGGTCTTCAGCAAAGCGGCCAGACCATGGTGGCGTTCCTGCTGTTCATCAACGACGTCCACGGCATGGGATTGAAGGTCGGCCAGGGCCTGCAGCTGTTCGAGGCGTTTTACTGGGACATGGACGACGACACCCGCGCCTTCGCCAAACGCTTCGCGGCGCGGCCGGGCGTGAACGGCAAGATGCCGAGCGGCAATCAGGCGGGCGTCTACGCGTCCACGCTGGCCTATCTCAACGCGGTGGCGGCGACCGGCAGCGACCACGCCAAGGACGCGGTGCCGCAGTTGAAGAAGTTCAAGGGCAAGGACAAATTGTTCGGCGACGTCACCATCCGCCAGGACGGCCGCGTCATTCACCCGATGTATCTGTTTGAGGTGAAGAAGCCGGAAGAGTCGAAATACCCTTATGATTACTACAAACTGGTCTCGACCATTCCGGCCGACCAGGCCTTCCGTCCGCTCGCCGATGGCGGCTGCTCGCTGGTGAAGTGAGGCTCGGCTGCTCTCTCTCGCGCTTGCGGGGGGAGGCGTAGGCGGCCTCCGGCCGCCGTTCTTCAAGATGACGCCGATGCCACTCGTTCTTATTTCGATTGACGCCCGCGTGGCGTGAACCATTGTAGGCCTGACGGCCGGCCAAAATGCGGCTGCAAGACGATAGCGGGGGGAAACGATGCAACACTTCAAGTTCGATATGCACGCGCGGGTTCAGCTCGCTTTGCTGGTTGCGGCTGCTTCGGTCTTTGCCGTGGATGCAATGGCCGCGAAGATGGCCGGCGAGCCGGCGGCGACCTGCAGCGACCTTATCCGACCGACCGATAACGCCGTCCGGATCGACTCCGCCTCCATGATAACGCCGACACCGCTGGCGGTCGCCGAAAGGGGACCGACGCCGGCGGCGCGGGTCACCCCGGCCAATCCGGAATTCTGCAAGGTGCTCGGCCAGATCGCGCCGGCCGATCCCAATGCGCCGCCGATCAAATTCCAGGTAAATCTCCCGGTGGAGTGGAACGGCCGCTCGCTGCAATATGGCGGCGGCGGCTTCAACGGCGTGCTGATCACCGGTCTCGCCTTGCCGCCGGCCTATCCGTTCGGCATGGCTTCGCCACTGGCGCGCGGCTTCGTCACTTACGGCACGGATTCCGGCCATGAGACCAAGCCAGGCGAGCCGCCGCAGGTGTTTGCGCTCAACGATGAGGCGTTCGAGAATTTTGCACATCGATCCTACAAGCGCGTGCGGGACGCCGCCGTCGCCCTGATGGTGCGCGCCTATGGCAACCCGCCGGCCAAACTGTACTTCATGGGATCGTCGGAAGGCGGCCGCGAGGCGCTGACGATGGCGCAGCGCTACCCCGATGACTTTGACGGCATCTTTGCCCGCGTGCCTGTCATCAACTGGGTCGGATTGCAGCATGCCGGGACGCGGTCGGGGCTCGTAACGATGGGCGAAGGCTGGATTCGTCCTGCACAGGTCGAACTCGTCGCCAAGGCGGTGCTGCAGGCGTGCGACAAGGCGGATGGCGCCGAGGATCTGCTTGTTCTTGATCCGGTCGGCTGCAAGGCGAAATTCCAGCCGGAGTCGCTGCGCTGTGCGGCGGGCCAGAGCGGCGACCAGTGCCTGAGCGAGGCGCAGCTCGCGGCGATCAAGACGTTGCACGCGACCTACAAATTCCCGTTCGCACTGGAGAACGGCCTTGATGATTATCCGGGCTGGGGCGTCTCGGGCGAAAACACGCCTGCCTTCGGTCCGACCGGCGGCTGGATCGCCTGGTGGCTCGGCAAGGCGGCGCCGGCGCAGCCGCCGGTGCCGGCCAACGGCATCGCCTGGATCTATGGCGCGGGCGGCATCCAATATGTCTTCGCGCGCGACCCGAAGCTCGACGTCACGACATACAAGCCGGAAGATCACAAGGAGCGCCTGCTGCAGGTATCGCGTTTGATGGATTCGACCAATCCGGACCTCAGCCGTTTCAGCGCACGCGGCGGCAGGCTCGTGATTCTCGAGAATATGTCCGACTACGCCCAGAGCCCCTATGCGGGAATCCGCTACTTCGAAAACGTGCAGCGCACGTTGGGCAAGGAGAAGACGGCGGGGTTCGCCCGGCTCTACACGGCGCCTGGCGTCGATCATGTCGGCTCGGGTGCGCCCGCCAATGTCGACATGCTCTCCGTGCTGGTCGACTGGGTCGAGAATGGCAAGGCGCCCGGCGATCTCGAAGTGATCGAGCAGAAGGTCGAAGCGCCGGCGTTCGAAACGAAGCGCGCGCTGCCGTTGTGCCAGTGGCCCTCATGGCCGCATTACAAATCGGGACCGGTCGATCGCGCGGCCAGTTTTGCCTGCGCGCCGTGAAGAAGAAAACTATCCCGAGACCTTGCTCGAGCCTTGCGTGATCAGCCGCGCCGCGCGCTGGTCGCGGGCGTGGATCCACAGCCAGCTCAGTGCGACGCTGAGCCTGTGGCGCAGGCCGATCAGGAAGTAGATGTGGGCGATGCCCCAGATCCACCAGGCGAGATTGCCGCGCAGCTTGATCCAGCCGAAATCGATCACGGCCTTGCGCTTGCCAATCTGTGCGAGATTTCCGGCGTGCTTGTAGCGGAACGGCGGCAAGGTGCTACCGCTCAAACGTGCCTTGATGAGCGCCGCCACATAGCGTCCCTGCTGTTTGGCGGCCGGCGCGATGCCGGGCACGGGATTGCCGTCGGGGCCGGCAATCGTCACGGTATCGCCGACGGCAAAGACATCGGGATGACCGGGCACGGTGAGATCGGGCTCAACCTTCAAACGATACGCGCGGTCGGCGGGCGCGTTCAGCCATTCCGCCGCGCGCGAGGCGCGCACGCCGGCAGCCCAGACGATGGTTCTGGCCTCCAGTTTGTTGCCGCCATAGACGACGCCATCGGCCGCACATTCGGTAACGGGCTGTCCCAGCACCACTTCGACGCCGATCTCCTCCAGCGAGCGCTGCGCATAGGCGGAGAGGTCTTCGGGAAAGCTGGCGAGAACGCGCGGGCCGGCCTCGATCAGCACGACGCGGGTCTTGTGGGTGTCGATGTTGCGGAAGTCCGGCGGCAGCGTGTCCTTGGCAAGGTCGGCGATGGTTCCGGCCATTTCGACGCCGGTCGGGCCGGCGCCGATGATGACGAAGGTCAGCAGCGCCGCGCGCCGCGCCGGATCGTTCTCGCGTTCGGCACGCTCGAAGGCGACGAGGATGCGGCGTCTGAGTGTGGTGGCGTCCTCGAGCGTCTTCAGGCCCGGCGCGAACGGCTCCCATTCGTCGTGGCCGAAATAGGCGTGGCGGGCGCCGGTGGCCAGCACCAGCGTGTCGTAGGCGATCGCATCGCCGTCATCGAGCAGCACGCGCTTGCCCGCGGCATCGACGCCGCTGACATTTGCGAACAGCGTCGTCACCTCCTTGCGTCCGCGCAGCAGGTAGCGGATCGGCCAGGCGATTTCCGACGTCGCCAGCGAAGCGGTCGCGACCTGGTAGAGCAGCGGCTGGAACAGATGATGGTTGCGGCGGTCGATCAGCGTGATCTTGACGGGCGCGCCGGCGAGGCCGAAGGCGGTCTCCAGCCCGCCGAAACCGGCGCCGACGATGACGACATGATGGGGCTGTTTCGGCGCTGTCGTCATGGCATGCAACCCCGGTTTCGGATGTCTCAACACATTGGATTATGTAGCCATTTGTCGCTCCGGTCCAAGACACCTTTGCCAATCGGCCGATAGCGAAAGCGTATCGTGCAAAGGCGCGAAAAGATTTTTCCGAGCCCGCATCCTTTGCCCGATCCCAAACGTCCTTGGAGCGAGATGCGCTGCTTTCGCAGCCGCAAGCGAGGAGAAAGCGATGAAACGGACTGTAATCAGGTATAAAACCAAGCCGGAAATGGCCGACAGGAATGCCGAACTGGTCGCGGCGGTGTTTGCGGAACTGAAGGCGGTGCAGCCGGAAGGCCTTCGCTATATGTCGCTGCGGCTGGAGGATGACACCTTCATCCATTTCGTCGAGAGCGCGGCCGACGATGGGGCCAGCCCCTTGCCGAAGCTGGCGGCGTTCGGCTCGTTCCAGAGCGGCATTCGGGAGCGTTGCGCCGAGCCGCCGCTGGCCAAAGGCGCCACTGTCGTCGGCAATTATCGCATGCTGGGCGAGAATTGAATTCGCGTGCCAGAGGCAGAATGAAACTGGTCCCCGAGCCGTCCGCCGCCTTCGACATCGAACGGCTGCTGGCCGCGATGCGGCCGAGGCTGCATCGCTATTGCGCGCGCATGGTCGGCTCTGTGATCGACGGTGAGGACGTGCTGCAGGATGCGCTGATCAAGGCGGTGGAGGCGCATGCCGTCGCCGGCGACATCGGCAATCCCGAGGGCTGGCTGTTCCGGATCGCGCACAACACCGCGCTGGATTTTTTGCGCCGGCGCAACCGCCAGGAGGCGCTGCGCGGACCAGCGGAGGCGGACATGATCGTGGACCAGCTCGATGCCGTGGAGAGCCGCCAGATCGCTGCGACCTCTCTGCGTACCTTCATGCGCCTGCCGGTGCCGCAGCGCTCAAGCGTGATCCTGATGGACGTGCTCGGCTGCTCGCTCAAGGAGATCTGCGAGATCATGGCGTGCAGCCTGCCGGCGGCCAAGGCTGCGCTGCATCGCGGGCGCGCGCAGTTGCGGGAAATCGCCGACGAGCCGGACGACGCGCCGCAACAGAGATTGTCGGATGCCGATCGCAAGCGCCTCGGCGCCTATGTCGCCCATTTCAACGCGCGGGATTTCGACGCGATCCGCGCCATGATCTCGGACGACGTCAGGCTCGATCTCGTCAGCAGGACCCATATGCGCGGCAAGGCCGAAGTTTTTCGCTATTTCGGCAATTACGCCAAGGTCAGCGATTGGCGTCTGGTCCCAGGCCTGGTGGAGGGACATCCCGCCATCCTGGTGTTCGATCCGAACGTGCCTGATAAGGGGCCGAAATATTTCGTCCTGCTGGGCTGGTCGGCCGACAAGGTCGCGACCATCCGTGATTTCCGCCATGCGGCGTACGCGATCGACGGTGCGAAATATTCGGTCTGAACCGCTCCCCGGTGCGACAATTCTGGCCCGTCGACCTGAACTATAATTCTTGCCATCCCCGCCATCTGCGAACTATGGTGCAGGCCGCTGCGGTATGAGCCGAAGGTCCAAAGCGGGACCGGCGGTTCATGCTTGCCGCTGACCGGCCATTTCGCGCACAAAATACCTCACCTGATAATGAGGCGCGCGGGACAGCGTGGTCGCCCGGTCGACCGGGTCTGGTTCGATAACGAGGAGGGGAGTGATTATGAAGAAGGCATTCTGGCTGGCGGGCGCAACCGTTTTCGCGCTGACGCAGACGGCGCTCGCAGGCGATACCATCAAGATCGGCTTTGTCTCGACCTTCAGCGGTCCGACCGCTGTGATCGGCAATGACATGCGCAACTCGTTCGAGCTGGCGCTGGACCATCTCGGCCGCAAGATGGGCGGCAAGCCGGTCGAGGTGATCTATGAGGACGACGGCCAGAAGCCCGACGTCGGCAAGCAGAAGACCGAAAAACTGATCCAGTCCGACAAGGTCGATTTCATCGCCGGCTATATCTGGTCGAACGTGCTCTTGGCCTCGCTGAAGACCGCGGTCGATTCCAAGACCTTCCTGATCTCGGCCAATGCCGGTCCCTCGCAGCTCGCCGGCGAGCTCTGCTCGCCCTACGTGTTCTCCACCTCCTGGCAGAACGACCAGACCCCGCAGGCGGTCGGCACCTACATGAACCAGAAGGGCGTCAAGTCGGTGTTCCTGATCGGCCCGAACTACGCGGCCGGCAAGGACATGCTGGCCGGCGTCAAGAGCACGTTCAAGGGACAGGTCGTGGGCGAAGAATATACGGTGTGGCCGAGCCAGCTCGACTTCTCCGCCGAACTCACCAAGGCCAAGAACTCCAAGGCCGAGTCGATCTTCGTGTTCTATCCGGGTGCTGCCGGCGTGCAGTTCCTCAATCAGTACGCGCAGGCCGGGCTCAAGCAGCAGATCCCGCTCTATACGGCGTTCACCATCGACGAATTGTCGCTGCCGCTGCAGAAGGAAAACGCGATCGGCGTGCCCGGCGCGCAGCAGTGGGTCAACGACCTGCCCAACGCCGAGAACAAGAAGTTCGTCGAGGACTACCGCAAGAAGTACACCGGGCTGCGCCCGACCTTCTACGGCGCGCAGTCCTATGACGCCGCCAACCTGATCAACAGCGCGGTCGTCGCCGTGAAGGGCGACACCTCGAAGAAGGACGAGATGAAGGCCGCGATGGAGAAGGCCGACTTCAAGTCGGTGCGCGGTCCGTTCAAATACGGCAAGAACCACATTCCGATCCAGAATTTCTACCTGCAGGACGTGGTCAAGGACGCCGACGGCCAGCTCTCGCTCAAGACGGTGGCCACCATCGTCAAGGATGACCAGGACCGCTTCCACGACAAATGTCCGATGAAGTGATGGTTGGCATGGCCGGTGCATGATCTCGCGGACACGCCCCGGGCTTGACCCGGGGGCGGTTTGCGACAGATCATCCGCCCAACAAGAAAAATGGCGGCGGCGCAGATGTGCTGCCGCTGTTTTGTTAGGCCCAGAGTCCAAGGGATCTATGCTCGTCCTCGTAGAACAATCGCTGAACGGCCTGCAGTTCGGCCTGCTGCTGTTCCTGCTGGCAGCCGGCTTGACGCTGGTGTTCGGCATCATGGATTTCGTCAATCTGGCGCACGGCTCGCTCTACATGATGGGCGCCTATTTCGCGGCCACCTTCGTGGCATGGACCGGAAGTTTTGTGCTCGGCATCTTGCTCGCGCTCGGCGCCACGCTGCTGCTGGGCATAGCGCTCGAATTCATCGCGCTCCGCCATCTCTATGGCCGCGACCATCTCGACCAGGTTTTGGCGACGTTCGGGTTGATTTTGTTTTTCAATGACGCGGTGCGGCTGATCTGGGGACCGGCCGGCCTGTCGCTGCCGCTTCCGGCCTGGCTAACCGTGCCGGTGCAGATCGTCCCCGGCGTGTTCTATCCGGCCTACCGGCTGTCGATCATCGTGGTCGCGCTCGCGGTCGCCGCATTGCTCTATATCGTCGTCATGCGGACCCGTATCGGCATGCTGATCCGCGCCGGCGCCTCGAACCGCGAAATGATCGGCGCGCTCGGCATCAACATCAAACTGCTGTTCACGCTGGTGTTCGGGTTAGGGGCGGCCCTCGCCGGCCTCGCCGGGCTGATGCAGGCGCCGATTCTGACGGTGCAGATCGGCATGGGTGAGAACATCCTGATTCTCGCCTTCGTCATCATCGTGATCGGCGGCATCGGCTCGATCCGCGGCGCCTTCATGGCCGCGATTTTCGTCGGCATGATCGATACGCTCGGCCGCGCCTTCCTGCCTGATTTGCTGCGCATGGTCTTGAGTTCTTCCGCAGCCTCCACCGCGGCACCCGCATTGTCCTCGATGCTGATCTATCTGCTGATGGCGATTGTGCTCGTCGTGCGGCCGGAGGGGCTGTTTCCGGCCGCCAAGCGATGAAATCTCCAATCAACGTCCGCAACGTCGTCGTGGCGCTCGTCGCGCTTGGCCTCACGCTGCTGCCGGTCTATTCCGCGCTGACCGGCAACATCTTCATCCTGACGCTGTTCACCCGCATCGTCATCTTCGCGCTCGCCGCCGCCAGCCTCAACCTCATCATGGGCTATGGCGGCATGATGAGCTTTGGCCACGCCGCCTATCTCGGCATCGGCGGCTATGCGGTCGGCATCCTCGCCTTCGAAGGCATCGGCTCCGGCTTCATCCAGTGGCCGGTGGCGCTGGCGGCGTCGGCGCTGTATGCGCTCGTGATCGGCGCGCTCAGCTTGCGCACCCGCGGTGTCTATTTCATCATGATCACGCTCGCCTTTGCGCAGATGGCCTATTACGTCACCTCGGGCCTCTCGCGCTATGGCGGCGACGACGGCCTCACCATCTACAAGCGCAGCACTTTCGGCGGCCTGATCGACCTGTCGAACCGTGTGCAGTTCTACTACCTCTGCCTCTTCTGCCTGTTCGGCGGCATCTATCTGATCTGGCGCATCATCAATTCGCGGTTCGGCATGGTGGTGCAGGGCATTCGTTCCAACGAGCAGCGCATGCAGGCGATCGGCTTTCATGCCAACAGATATCGTCTGGTCTGTTTCGTCATCTCAGGCACCATCTGCGGCCTTGCCGGCGCGCTATTGGCGAACAATACCGACTTCGTCAGTCCGGCCGGAATGTACTGGACCCGCTCCGGCGAACTGATGGTGATGGTGGTGTTCGGCGGCATGGGCTCGCTGTTCGGCCCGGTCATCGGCACCATCGTGTTTCTGCTGCTGGAAGAGCTGTTGTCGCAGTTCACCGAATACTGGGCGCTGATCATGGGCCCGCTGTTGCTGCTGATCGTGCTGTTCGCGCGCGGCGGCATCATGGGCGTGCTCGGGAGGTTTAGCCGTGGCTGATCTTATGCTCCGCGTTGAAAACCTGGTCCGCAGCTTTGGTGGCATCAAGGCCACCGACAATCTGTCGCTCGACGTAGCTCGTGGCGAACTGCACGCCATCATCGGCCCCAACGGCGCCGGCAAGACCACGCTGATCAGCCAGTTGACCGGGCAGTTGATGCCGAATTCCGGCGCCATTTACTTCGCCGGCCGCGACGTCACGTGGCTGCCGTCCTATCAGCGCAGCCGGCTCGGCCTGGCGCGCTCGTTTCAGATCACCTGCCTGCTGCCGGACTTTACGGCCGCGGACAATGTCGCGCTCGCGGCGCAGGCGCATGACGGACACTCGTTCCGCTTTTGGGGCGCTGCCCGCAAGGAGAAGCATCTGCGTGACGCGGCGCAGGCGGCGCTGACGCGGGTAGGGCTCGCCAAACGCGCCGACGTGCCGGTGTCCGAACTGAGCCACGGCGAACAGCGCGAACTGGAGCTTGCGGTAGCGCTCGCGACCAAACCGCAATTGCTGCTGCTCGACGAGCCGATGGCCGGCCTTGGCGTCACCGAATCCGCGCGCATGGTGGCGCTCTTGAAGGAATTGCGGAAGGAAGTCACCATCGTGCTGGTCGAACACGACATGGAGGCGGTGTTCGCGCTCGCCGACCGCATCACCGTGCTGGTCTATGGCCGCGTGATCGCTTCCGGTGATCCCGACGCCATCAGGAGCAACGAAGAAGTCAAGCGCGCCTATCTCGGCGAGCAGCATGCGGTGACCCGTCATGGCTGAAACCTTGCTGGAAATCGACGGGATCGAGACCTGCTACGGGCTCAGCCAGGTGCTGTTCGGCCTGTCGCTGAAGGTCCAGTCCGGCGAGATGGTCGCCCTGATGGGCCGCAACGGCATGGGCAAGACCACGACCATCCGTTCCATCATGGGCATGACGCCGGCCCGCGCAGGCACCATCCGCTTCGCGGGTGAGAAAGTGCGCAGCCTGCCGTCGTACAGAATCGCAAAACTCGGCATCGGCCTGGTGCCGGAAGGCCGCCAGATCTTTCCGAACCTCACGGTGTACGAAAATCTGGTCGCAGCCTCGGGCAACCGTCTGGGCAATCCCGATCCCTGGACCATCGAGAAAATCCACGCGCTGTTTCCGCGGCTCGCCGAGCGCGGCAACAACATGGGCGTCACGCTGTCGGGCGGCGAGCAGCAGATGCTGGCGATCGGCCGCGCGCTGATGACCAATCCCAAACTGTTGATCCTCGACGAAGCCACCGAAGGCCTTGCGCCTTTGATCCGCGAGGAAATCTGGAGCTGCCTGTCGATGCTGAAGGGCCGCGGCCAATCGGTGCTGGTCATCGACAAGAACGTCGCCAACCTCTCCCGCATCGCCGATCGCCACTACATCATCGAGCGCGGGCGGACGGTATGGACGGGGACGAGTGAGCAACTCATCGCCGAGCCGGATTTGCAACACCGGTATCTGGGGATTTGAGCGATCCCTGTCGTCGTCCCTGCGAACGCAGGGACCCATACGCCGCGGCCGTTGTTATTTAAGGCGGTGGTCGATGGTCTTCCTCTAATCATTGGCATCGGTGGTTATGGGTCCCTGCGTTCGCAGGGACGACTAGAGAACGCCCGCCTCAAAACATCTCGAAATATTCGCGGTGCTCCCAGTCCGACACCTCGGCCTGAAACCGCTCGATCTCCGCATTCTTGATGTGGACGTAATAGTCGACGAACTCCGCGCCCAGCGCCTGCCGGAAGAACGGATCGTCCTGCAGCGCGAACACCGCCTCGCGCAGGCTCTTCGGCAATAGCTCTGCCTTGGTCTCGTACGGCGTATCCGCTGATGGCCCCGGATCGAGTTTGCGGTCGACGCCGTCGAGCCCGGAGAGAATTTGCGAAGCCATGTAGAGATAGGGATTGGCCGCAGGCTCGCCGATCCGGTTTTCCAGGCGCGTCGCGCTATCGCCTGCGCGGCCGAGCACGCGGATCATGACGCCTCTGTTGTCGCGGCCCCAGATCGCGCGGTCCGGCGCCAGCGAGTAGGAGCGGTAGCGCTTGTAGCCGTTGATGGTCGGTGTCGTGAACACGGTGGAGGCGCGGGCGTGCTCCAGTAGTCCTGCGAGGTAGGCGCGGCCGAACGCGCTCAGCGCCTCGCCCTTGTCGCTGGCCATGAACGCGTTCTCGCCATTCGCCCGCGACACCACCGATTGATGCAGGTGCCAGCCGGAGGCGAATACATTCGGCAGTTTCGGACGGCACATGAAGGTGGCGTGATAGCCGTGGCGGCGGGCGATCTGCTTCACGGCGCTACGAAACAGCACCATGTTGTCTGCGGGAGCGAGGCCCTTGGTGGGCTGGAAGGTGAATTCGCACTGGCTCGGGCCGAACTCGACCTCGACCGATCGCAGCGGCAGGCCGAGCGCCAGCACGTCGCGGCGGATGATTTCGAGCGCCGGCTCCATCTGGTCGTAACGCTGCTCGGTCAGGTATTGGTAGCCGTGCGACAGCAGGCTGACGGAAGGCGGACGTCCGGGCTGGCCGGCATCTTCCGGCGCCATGTGGGCGTCTTCGAGCTTGAAGAGGTGGAATTCAACTTCGAGCCCCGCGACGAAATCGTAACCGCGGCTTCCCAGTTGATCGAGTACCCTACGATAGAGATGCCGCGTGGCGAACGGCACCGGGCGGCCGTCGCTGAAATAGAGGTCGCACAGCAGCCATCCCGTCGTCGGTGCCCATGGCAGCACGCGAAACGTCGTGGGGTCCGCCACCATCAACACGTCGGCGGCGCCCTCCATCTCCTTCATGCCAAAACCGCCGCCGGCCGTGAACACCGGGAACACCGTCTTGTGCGAGGTGTCCTTGGCCAGCATCGTGGTGGTGATGGAGCAGCCGCTCTCAAGCGAAGCCATCGCTTCGCCAGCCACCAGCGTCTTGCCGCGCAAAATGCCGTGCTGGTCGGGGAATGACAGCCTGACGACTTCGAGATTTTTCTCTTCGACGATTTTGCGCAGGTGGCTGGCCGCCTCCTGCTGTTCCTTCGACCACAGCCCGTGACGTTCGACGAAATTCAACGCGTCATTCCCCCCTCTTCCGTCATTCCGGGGCGATGCGTAAGCATCGAACCCGGAATCTCGAGATTCCGGGTCTGATCCTTCGGACCATCCCGGAATGACGGTGCAACAAATATCACTCCGCCGCCGACAAATGCCGGATCTTTCCGGCGATCTCGCTCGGCACCGGCGCGGCCCACGGCGCGCCGCGGCGGCGTTTGACGTCGACTTCCATCCAGTAGATTTCCCAACCTAACGTCGGGCCTATACCGTCCATCGTCGCCGGGCCCTGGATGCTGCGCGCGTGTGCATCGTCGAGGAACAGCATCGGCTTCTCGCCGCCGACGACCTTTTCAATCTCCTGCCGCAGCAGGCGGCGATACTGCACGATCGCCTTGTCGGAGGTGCCGAGATGTTCGTTGGTGCGGTCCTGGATCGCGCCCATCGATTCCACGGCCCATTGGTCGTGGACGTTGATGTCGTTGCCCATGCCGGTATAGGTCGCGGTCGCCTGTTCGTGCGGATCGAAGCCGTAATCGTTGCTCTTGTTCTTGCGCGATTTGTAGTCCGGCAGCTCGTACAATTCGAGCCGCTGGTCGCGCATCTTCTTCTTGTCGACCGGCGCCGTGTAGCTGGTGAAGATCGCGTACCAGTAGCAGTTCTCGTCATCGACAGGCACGTGCCACTGCGTGATCGTCATCTCCTGGCTCATCGGAATGACGAAGCCGTGCGGAAAAAGCTGGTTGGTGACGCGCACATGCGTCCGTTCCGCATCCAACTCACGCAGCGCAATCAGGCGCAGTCCGTATTCGGTGTGCTCGACATTGATGATCGGGTTGTCGTATTCGCGCAAAATCTTCGTCATCGGCATGTCGCTTCCGGCGGAAGCGCCGCGGAACTGCTTGCCGTAGGCGGTCGAGGTATCCTCGTCTTCGAAGAAGCGATGCAGGAACGAGGCGTGCGCCGGATCGATGCCGACTTCGAGCGCCTGCAGCCAGTTGCAATTGATGTGGCCCTTGAACGCGAACGTATGGCTGTCGGGCGCGACAAAACAGTCGATCTCCGGAAACGCCGGCGGTTCGCCTTCGCCGAGATAGGTCCAGAGGATGCCGCTCTTCTCGACCACGGGATAGGAGCGCTGCTTGATGCCTTGGCATAGCTTTGAATCCTTTGGCTCCGCGGGCGTTTCCAGGCATTGGCCGCTGACGTCGAACAGCCAGCCGTGGAAGGCGCAACGCAACCCGCCATTCTCCAGCCGGCCGAAGGCGAGGTCGGCGCCGCGATGCGCGCAGTGCCGGTCGATCAGGCCGTAGCGGCCTTCCTCGTCGCGAAACAGCACCAGGTTCTCGCCGAGCAGTTTGACGGGCCGCACCGGCCGCGGTCCCTGCAGTTCGTCGACCAGCGCCGCCGGCTGCCAATACATCCGCATCAGCTTGCCGCAGGGATCCTTGCGGCCGGTGCGGGTGATCAGGTCGTTCGCTTCCTGGCTCATCATGGCGAGGATCTCCAAATATCAGATTTGTTCGCCTATTGAACTTCTGTGCGATTTTAACGTAGGCTTGGCGTTAGGCAAGCGGATTATGGAGGCAGCGATGCCGAAGCTTAAGCGCGTGGGAGACGCAGACAACCGCGGCGCGACCGATTTCATCGAAAGCCTCGATCGCGGCCTGCGCGTGCTCGAGGTGTTCGGCGGCAGCCGCCAGCCCATGACGTTGAGCGACCTTGCCAAGGCCGCCGAGCTGCCGCGCGCGACCGCGCGGCGAATTCTCTTCACGCTCGAACGCGCCGGCTTCGTTGCCACCGACGGCAAGCTGTTCCGCCTGATGCCGCGCGTGCTGGTGCTGGCCTCCAGCTATCTCGCCTCCAACCATGTCGTCTCGGTGCTGCAGCCGGCGCTGGATAAGCTGTCGGGCGAGGCGCAGGAAATCTCGTCGATGGCGATCCTCGACGGCAACGACGTCGTCTTCATCGCCCGCGCCAGCCCGACGCGGATATTTTCTGCAGGCATCGACATCGGCTACCGGCTGCCGGCGTTCTGTACCTCGGTCGGCCGCGTGCTGCTGTCGCGGCTGCCCGACGACGAACTGGCGGCGGCGCTCGACAAAATGGACCTCACGCCGCTGACGCCGTTCACGGTGACCGACAGGAAGCTGTTGCAAACGACAATCATCGCCGATCGCGCCAAAGGCTATTCGCTGGTCGATCGCGAAGCCGAGCCGGGATTCCGCTCGATCTCCGTGCCGGTCCGCCGCTATGACGGCGCGATCGTCGCCGCCATCAACATGGGCGCGCATGTCGACCGCGTGTCGTCAGCCGAAATGGTCGAACGCTTTTTGCCGCGGCTGCGCGAGGCGGCGGCCTCGGTGAAGTCGATGCTGGTTTGACGGGATGATTGTCCGATCGGAAACGCCCGGCGACGTTGCGGCCATTCGCGCCGTTGAGAAAGCCGCATTCCGTCAGCCCGCCGAAGCGCAGTTGGTCGACGATCTGCGCGATGCAGGCGATTCAGTTTTCTCGCTGGTCGCTGTTGAAGGCGAAACTGTCATCGGCCATGCCATATTCTCTCGGCTGCAGGCGCCGTTTCCCGCGCTTGCGCTCGGCCCCGTCGCGGTATGGCCCGAACGCCAGCGGAGCGGTGTCGGCAGCCAGCTGATCCGCGAAGGGATTGCCCGCAGCGAGGCCGCGGGTTGGCTCGGAATTTTCGTCCTCGGCAATCCCGCCTTCTATCGGCGCTTCGGATTCGATGCCGGCAAGGCGAGCGGCTTCATCTCGCCCTATGCCGGGCCGCATTGGATGGCCCTGCCTCTTGGACGGAGTGAACTCCCAACAAGCACGGGAAGCATTCAGCATGCGCCCGCCTTTGCAAAGCCTGGTTAGAGCCTAGGCGCCGAGCCCAAAGTGACGAACGATTTCCTGCGCGGTCACATCAGCGGGCTTCACCCCGGTATCCAGCTTGAGACAATCGGGCCGCGGCACGGCGGTGAGCTCGTAGCGGTCAAGCTCCCGGGTCAAATGCTGCCCTGAACTTATCTTGCGCCGCGCCACCCGATCGGGATTGCCGACCCTGCGCAAGGCTTCCTCGCGCGAACAGTGCAGGAAGACCGGAAGCAATTTTGCGCCGTGACGTTGCACGATCTCCTCGATCTGCCTGAATTGTTCCCGGTCGTCAGGCTCGGCATAGCAGAAGGTCGTGACCAGCAGCGGCACGCCGTGTTCGGCGGCAGCATCAATGGCCGAACACCTGACGTCATGGACAAGCTCCCAGAAGCCGGGCGCGCCGAACTCGAAGACCGTGAGCGCCAGATCAATGGCAGCGTGATTGTCCATCAGCCGTCCCGGCACGATCCGGAGCAGCGCCTTTGCGACCGTCAACTTGCCGACCGCGGGCGAACCATGGAGGAAAAGCAGTTTCATGCGCGATCAGTATCGCGAACAGCTCGATCTGCGGGAACCGGTAATTTTGGCGCCGTGAAACAATTTTTCAGGCGGCCATGAACGCAGTCGGCTGCGGCGGGCACGAAGTCGATGCAGGTGCCGCAGGAGCTGACGTGAACAAGCCCGATTGGATCATCCGCATCGTCGCCGTTCCTCCCGGCGAAGCCCCGCTATGGGTACGCGAGAAATGGGTCGGCCTCGACCTGCCGGCGGCCCGTTATTCGGGGCACCGGAAATTTCTCTCCATAGGCGTGCTGTCGCTGCCCCGCTCGGTGCTGGCGCAGTGGCTGGCGGTGTTTCGCGGTCGCGCCGAACTGATCGCGGGATATGCGGTGGAAGCGCTTCCCGCCGTCAACATTCTCGGTCACGCGCATCCCGAGGCTGCCGCGTGGTGGCGCGAGAACACGCCGCATCTGATCGCGCCAAAACGCTATCTCGTTTTCCACGAGGAAGTCTGCCGCATCGCCGATATCTGATCGGCCACGTTATGGCGCGGGCAAGCGCTTGAGCGCGGCTTCGATCGCTTCGAACTTGGCGACGATCTGCGGGGTCACGACATAGCGAAGGATGCCGGCCACCGACAGGCCGACGATCGTGTACTGCGCCATCAACGCCAGCAATATCGACCGCAGCCGGCGCCGCCGGACTTTCGGCGGTTTGGCGGCGGCGAGGAGGTGGGCGTCTTCGCCTTCAACCGTGCTCATGCGGCCTAGTGCTCGGACAGGATCTGATCGAGGCGCGACTTCAGCCGACGGTTGGCACGCTCGCTGGCGCGGAGCTTGCGCGCCCAATCCAGGGGAACCACGTCGCCCATCTCGCGCTCTTCGGAGAACATCAGGCCCGCCGTGTTCTGATCGCGCCAGACAAGGCGGGCCAGACAGGAAAGTCCCCTGCGCGCGACTTCGAAATCGACCCGGTCAGGCAACATGGCCGAATTCTCGAATTCGATCTTCGCGCCGCGTGGGCTGAAATTGCGCACGACGCAGTCTAGCGTCGAGTTGCGCCCGTTGAACGCGACCATTCCGCCGTAATAGACGCGGTTTCTCGGAAGTTGACGGCGCTCCAACATGATTCGTCCTCCATGCATTTAACGATTTGGTAACACACTTTGAGGGTGTGTTGCTGCAGGCACTCGCATGGAACTTGTACGGTGGTTAACGGTGGCGCCCATTCCCGACCACAACCGTCGGGCGCGGAGCTAGACATGGCCCAAGCTTGGGCGTTGCAGGTGTTCGTTCCGCCGAAATATTCAGGAGACCGCGCTGCGCAGTCCGAACGCGTGCTTGTCATGCAGCACCGGCGCCACCGCATCGCTGAGCCGCGCCGCCGCCGCGTCGACGGAAAGCCCCGCGGTATCGACCACGGCGGAAGCGCGGGCGTAGAGCGGCTCGCGGCTGATGAGGATGTTGCGCAACTCCGCCATCGCCGAGCGGTCATCCGCCATCGGGCGCAAATCGCCCTGGCCGCGGACGCGGGCCATGTGTTCTTCCGGCTCGGCCTTAAGCCAGATGGTGTAGAACGACGACAGGATCAGGTCGAACGTCAAAGGCTCGGAGACGATGCCGCCGCCGGTCGCCAGCACCATCAACTCCTTGCGCGCCAAGAGTTGCGTCAGCGCCGCCTGCTCCATGCGGCGGAAGCCTTCCTGGCCGTAGAGCGCGATGATCTCGGCGACGGATAATCCGTTCTGCGCCTCGACCTCCTTGTTGAGCTCGACGAACTTCCAGCCGATTTTCTTCGCCAGTATCTTGCCGAGGGTGGATTTGCCGGCGCCGCGCAGGCCGATCAAGGCGATGCCGGCGAACGAGATCCGCCGCTGCGCCGAAGGGCCGCCGCCGGCGAGCGCGTCCTTGGCCTGCGCGATCTGGGCAGGCGTTGCCTTGCGCAGCAGGTCGCGGATCACGGCCCAGTCGGGCGCGGGCTCGGTTGCGGGAATGAGATCTTCCAGATGCGCGCCCATCGCGTTCGACACGCGCCGCAGCAGCACGATCGAGACGTTGCCCTTGCCGCTTTCGAGCTGCGCGATATAGCGCTCGGAAATTCCCGACACCTTGGCGAGCACCTTGCGCGACATGCCGCGAAGGGCGCGCATGGTGCGCACACGCTGGCCAAGCTGCTCGAGAAAGCCGGTTTCGGGGTCGCTGGCCTCGGTCAATTTGCCTCGTTCGGCTTTGCCTGCGGTTGAATGGTTTTCGGAAACATAATGCCGATGAGGATTGACAGCAAGCGCCTCTGGTGTCTTTGTATGAATTATAATTCTTAAAACTCAGGGGAGAAGCGTCGTGGGCGGCATGTCCGGTTCGTACAATGCGGTGACCTGGCTGCTCGATCGCAATGTCGACGAGGGCCGCGGGGCCAAGCTCGCCTTCACCGATACCGTCTCCGAGCTCACTTACGGTGATCTGCAGCGGCAAAGCCGCCGAGTAGCCAACATGCTGCGCCGGCTCGGCGTCCGCCGCGAAGAGCGTGTGGCGATGATCATGCTCGATACCGTCGATTTTCCGGCCGTTTTTCTCGGCGCGATTCGCGCCGGCATCGTGCCGGTGCCGCTCAACACGCTGCTGACATCCGAGCAATATGCCTATGTGCTGGCGGACAGCCGTGCGCGCGTGCTGTTCGTGTCCGAGGCGCTGTATCCCGTGGTGAAGGACATCGTCGGGCGGATGCCGGACCTCGAACAGGTCGTGGTGTCCGGCAACGATGCGTTCGGCCACAAGCGGCTTTCCGATGAGCTGGCAAAGGAAACCGATTCCTTCGCGACCGTGCCGACCCACGCCGAGGAGCCGGCATTCTGGCTCTATTCGTCCGGATCGACCGGCATGCCCAAGGGCGTGCGGCACCTGCATTCCAGCCTGCAGGCAACCGCCGACACCTATGCCAGCCAGGTGCTTGGCATTCGCGAGAACGATGTTTGTCTGTCCGCGGCAAAATTGTTCTTTGCCTATGGACTCGGCAACGCGCTGACGTTCCCGATGTCGGTCGGCGCCACCACCGTCCTCAACGCCGAGCGGCCGACGCCGGCGCGGATGTTCGAGCTGTTGAACAAGTATAACCCGACCATCTTCTATGGCGTCCCAACGCTGTTTGCCTCGATGCTCAATGACGAGACGCAAAAGAACGCGCGTGCCGGCACGCGGCTGCGCATCTGCACCTCGGCCGGCGAGGCGCTGCCGGAATCGGTCGGCAATGCCTGGAAGGCACGGTTCGGCGCCGACATTCTCGACGGCGTCGGCTCGACCGAGCTGTTGCACATCTTTCTTTCCAACGCACCCGGCGACATCAAATATGGCTCGTCCGGCCGTCCGGTGCCTGGCTACAGGGTGCGGCTGATCAACGAAGCCGGCAGCGAAGTGCCCGATGGAGAAGTCGGTGAATTGCTGGTCGAGGCGCCCTCGGCGGCCGAGGGTTACTGGAACCAGCGCAGCAAGAGCCGCCAGACGTTTCAGGGCCACTGGACCTACACTGGCGACAAATATGTCCGCGACGCCGAGGGCCGTTACACTTTCTGCGGCCGCAGCGACGACATGTTCAAGGTCTCCGGCATCTGGGTCTCGCCGTTCGAGGTCGAGAGCGCGCTGATCACTCACCCGGCGGTGCTGGAAGCCGCCGTCGTGCCCGAGGCCGACCCGGAAGGATTGCTGAAGCCGAAAGCCTTCGTCGTGCTGCGCGCCGGTGCCAAAACCGACGGGTTGCATGAGGCGCTGAAGGAGCACGTCAAGCAGAAGATTGGCCCGTGGAAATATCCGCGCTGGATCGACGTGGTGGATAGTCTGCCGAAGACAGCGACGGGGAAGATTCAACGGTTCAAGCTGCGGGACGGCGCACCCAGTTAGCCGTCATGGCCGGGCTTGACCCGGCCATCCACGTCTTGCTTGGCGACGAAGAAGGACGTGGATGCCCGGGACAAGCCCGGCCATGACGGAGCAAGTGGATACTACGACATGACCACCCTTTCCCCCTCGGGCTTCATCACCGTCGGCGCCTCGCATCTCGAATACCGCATGATCGGCCCGCCGCCCGACAGCGCGCCTGTTATCGTGATGCTGCATGAAGGCCTGGGATCGACCAGGCTGTGGGGCGACTTTCCGGATCAGCTTCAGGCCGCGACCGGCGTGGGCGTGTTCGTCTATTCGCGCGCTGGCTACGGTGCATCGACACCGGTGAAACTGCCGCGGCCGCTCGACTACATGCATGTCGAGGCGCTCAACGTACTGCCAAAGCTGCTCGACAAGATCGGCTTTCGCCGCGGCCTCCTGCTCGGTCATTCCGACGGCGCCTCGATCGCGACGATCTATACAGGCTCCCATCAGGATCGCCGCGTCGAGGGTCTCGCGTTGATCGCCCCGCATTTCATCGTCGAGGATATTTCGGTGGCCTCGATAGCGCAGATCCGGAACGCCTACGCGACCACGAACCTGAAGGGAAAGCTTTCGCGCTGGCACAGGGATGTCGACAACGCCTTCTATGGCTGGAACGGCGCCTGGCTCGATCCTGACTTCCGCAGCTGGGATATTTCCGAATACCTCGCCTATATCCGCGTACCGGTGGCGATCCTGCAGGGTGTGGACGACCAGTATGGGACCATGCGGCAGGTCGAGATCGCGCAGGAAGAGTGCTACTGTCCAGTCGATGTGACTGTCATCCCGGGAGCGGGACATCAGCCGCATCGTGAAGCCCCGGGGGCGACGCTCGATGCGATCTCGGAATTCGCAAACGCGGTGTTGCACGTCGATGACGGCCCGCAGGGACGGGCCGCGTAACGCTTTTCCTTTTTCTTCCGGGGCCACGCCCCGATGACCACGCCGCCGCCAGCCGCAGGCAATCTGCCGCTGCCGCGATGGGCCTATGTGCCCGGCGAGTCCGAGAAATCCAGCGCTGATTATGAAACGCTGGCGCAGATCACAGTTCTGGTGCCACCACGATTTGGCGGCTATGTGCCGGCGCGCCACCCGGCGCTGCGCTACGGCCTCATGCTCAACGACCGCGGCTATTTCTGGGAAGCGCAGGAGATCCTCGAAGCAGTGTGGGCGGCGGCGCCGCAGGGCGGTCGCGAGCGGATTCTGCTGCGCGCCTGCATCCTGATTGCGACCGCGAATTTGCGGCTGCGCATGCAGAAGCCGCACGTCGCGGCACGGCTGCTCGGCGAAGCGCTCGGTGAGCTCGATGCATTGGGCATGCGAAACGCCAGCGGCGACGGGTTTGCCGATTGCTTTCCGGTCGCTGCGCTGGCGGCCCTCATCAAGGCCAAACTGGAGCGGACTCAGCTCGCCAAGGCCGATTGGGTGGCCTTCGCCGTCGCCATCAGAACATGAAACAAAATGCATGTTCCTGCGTTTTAGGCTAGACTTGCCCAAAAACATGCACTATTGTGCATCTAACGAACCAAGCAAATCCTGAGAAAACGACAGAGGGTGGCTCATGGCCGGTGAAGATCGCGTCCTCGCAGGCGGCGCGAAATACATCGATTTTCAAACCGATCCGCAGCGCTACCGGCACTGGAAGCTGGGCGTGGAAGGCGACGTCGCGACGCTCACCATGGACGTCGACGAAAACGGCGGCCTGTTCGAGGGCTATCAGCTCAAGCTGAACTCCTACGACCTCGGCGTCGACATCGAACTTGCGGATGCCGTGCAGCGGCTGCGCTTCGAGCATCCCGAAGTGAAGGCGGTGGTGATGCGATCGGCTAAGAACCGCGTGTTCTGCGCCGGCGCCAATATCCGCATGCTGGCGGGCGCCACCCACGCCCACAAGGTCAATTTCTGCAAATTCACCAACGAGACCCGTAACGGTCTGGAAGATTCATCGGAAAATTCCGGACAGCGCTTCATCACCGTCGTCAACGGCACCGCGGCCGGCGGCGGCTACGAACTGGCGCTGGCGACCGATCACATCATGCTGGCCGATGACGGCGCCGCCGCGGTGTCGTTGCCGGAAGTGCCGCTGCTCGCGGTGCTGCCGGGCACCGGCGGCCTGACGCGCGTGGTCGACAAGCGCAAGGTGCGCCGCGACCATGCCGACTTCTTCTGCACCATCGAGGAAGGCATCAAGGGCAAGCGGGCCGTCGCCTGGCGGCTGGTCGACGAGATCGTTCCCAACAGCAAGCTCGAAGGCAAGGTCGCCGAGCGCGCAAAAGAATTCGCTGCCGCCTCGAAGCGCAACGGAAACGGCCGGGGCATCACGCTTTCGCCGCTCAACCGCACCATCGACGACAGCGGCATCCGCTACGGTTTTGTCAATGTCGACATCGACCGCGCGCAGCGGATCGCGACCATTTCGATCAAGGCGCCGGAGTCCGCGCCGCCGGCCGATATCGACGGCCTGATCGCGCACGGCGCATCGTTCTGGCCGCTGCAGGTGGCGCGCGAGCTCGACGATGCGATCCTTCATCTGCGCATCAACGAACTCGAGATCGCGATGCTGCTGTTCAAGAGCCACGGCGATGCCGCCAATGTGGTGGCCTGCGACACCTTCCTCGAAGCCAACAAGGCGCACTGGCTGGTCAACGAGATCAGGCACTACTGGAAGCGGGTATTGAAGCGGATCGACGTCACCTCGCGCACGCTGGTGACATTGGTCGAGCCCGGCTCCTGTTTTGCCGGCACGCTCGCCGAACTCGTATTCGCCGCCGACCGCTCCTACATGCTGATCGGCTCGCGGCAGGGCGACAACCGCGCGCCTCCCGCGATCCAGCTCACCGCGATGAATTTCGGCCCCTATCCGATGTGCCACGGCCTGACCCGGCTGCAATCGCGCTTCCAGGCCGATCCGTCCGATCTGGAGCGCGCGGAAGCTACCATCGGCACGACACTCGACGCGGAGGAGGCCGAAGAGCTCGGCCTCGTCACCTTCGCGCTCGACGATATCGACTGGGACGACGAGGTGCGGGTGTTCCTGGAGGAACGCACGTCCTTCTCGCCCGACGGCCTTACCGGCATGGAAGCGAACCTGCGCTTCGTCGGTCCGGAGACCATGGAATCGAAAATCTTCTCGCGCCTCACGGCGTGGCAGAACTGGATCTTCCAGCGCCCCAACGCGGTCGGCGAAAATGGCGCGCTGCGCCGCTACGGCACCGGCCAGAAGGCGCAGTTCGATATGACGAGAGTTTAAGGGGCGAATAGCGAATAGGGAGTGGCGAATAGTTGCCCTTCTTCTATTCGCTACTCGCCATTCGCAATTCGCCAAACACCCCCAACACGGGAGGCCACCACCATGAACTTCATGAACGTCGACTACTCGACCAAGATTCCCAACAACGTCAATCTCAGCGAAGACCGCCAGGTGCTGAAAGCGCTGGAGGGCTGGCATCCCGGTTACATGGATTGGTGGGGCGACATGGGGCCGGAAGGCTTCCAGCAGTCGATGGTCTACCTGCGCACCGCCTATTCGGTCGATCCGCGCGGCTGGGCGAAGTTCGACTACGTCAAGATGCCGGAATATCGCTGGGGCATCCTGCTGGCGCCGCAGGAAGAGAACCGCGTGATTCCCTTCGGCGAGCATTACGGCAAGCCGGCCTGGCAGGAAGTCCCCGGCGAATACCGCGCCATGATGCGCCGCCTGATCGTGATCCAGGGTGACACCGAGCCTGCTTCCGTCGAGCAGCAGCGCCATCTCGGCAAGACCGCGCCCTCGCTCTACGACATGCGCAATCTGTTCCAGGTCAATGTCGAGGAGGGCCGCCACCTCTGGGCCATGGTCTACCTGCTGCAGAAATATTTCGGCCGCGACGGCCGCGAGGAGGCGGACGAGTTGCTGCGCCGCCGCTCCGGCGACACCGACAGCCCGCGCATGCTGGGCGCCTTCAACGAGAAGACACCGGACTGGCTGTCGTTCTTCATGTTCACCTACTTCACCGACCGCGACGGCAAGATGCAGCTGCACTCGCTCGCGCAGTCCGGCTTCGATCCGCTGTCGCGCACCTGCCGCTTCATGCTGACCGAAGAGGCGCACCACATGTTCGTCGGCGAGACCGGCATCAGCCGCGTCGTGCAGCGCACCTGCGAGGCGATGAAGGAAGCCGGCATCAGCGATCCCACCGACGTCGCAAAAGTCCGCGCGCTCGGGGTCATCGACCTGCCGACCATCCAGAAGAAGCTGAACCTGCATTACTCGCTGTCGCTCGATCTGTTCGGCTCCGAGGTTTCGACCAACGCGGCGAATGCCTTCAATGCCGGCATCAAGGGCCGCTACAAGGAGACGCAGATCGACGACGACCACCAGCTCAAGAATGCCACCTATCCGGTGCTCAAGCTGGTCGACGGCGTGATCAAGCGCGTCGACGAGCCGGCGCTGACCGCGCTCAACATGCGGCTGCGCGATGACTACACCCAGGACTGCGTCAAGGGCATGCTGCGCTGGAACAAGGTCATTTCGACCGCGGGCTATCAGTACAAGCTGGCACTGCCGAACGTCGCGTTCCACCGCCATATCGGCGAGTTCAAGGATGTCCACGCCACGCCCGAGGGGGTGCTGATCGACGACGCCACCTGGAACAAGCGCAAGGGCGAATGGCTGCCGACAACCGCCGACGGCGACTTCATCGCCTCGCTGATGAAGCCGGTCACCGAAATCGGTGCCTACGCTCCCTGGATCTCGCCGCCGAAGGTCGGCATCGACAACAAGCCCGGCGATTTCGAATACGTGAAGATCGAGACGTGAGGAGAGGCGTAGACCGCGCCTCCAGCACTAGCTGTCATCACCCGCGAAGGCGGGTGATCCAGTAAACACCGGCGTTAATTGCAGAAACGCCGCGGTCCACCAATTGGGGCCGCGGCGGATACCCCTTGGGTTCACGACATGGCCAGCTCAGCCTTGAAGAGCGAATTGAGATCTACCGGCTGCATGCAGCCGGTAGATCTCAAAACAAAATTGCG